>NZ_BMFY01000045.1 GCF_014639315.1 Sediminivirga luteola | reverse complement strand
GGTAAACCGAGATCACGAAGACCTTGTTGCAACCAACTGGATTGACCGCCGGTTTCCAAGGCGATGACTTCAATTGAATGACCAAACGGATCAACGCAAGCTGCAATCGAGGTCGCAAGCGTTTCACATTCCCCTTGCCAGACAATTTTGGCGGTTTCATCTACAACACAGATATGGGTTTCTTTCAATGATACGTCCAGTCCGATATAATGTCTCATGGTCACGTTCCTTTTTATGGCCTTTATGAAGCTGCTTTCACAGACTTCGAGCTTACCATCGGAGCGTGACCAACCGCTATTACGGCCATGTTCCCTAATCGTTAGAATCATCTTGGACTTTGATTGCTATAGCCTTTAAAAAGATGTTGGTGTAACCTGCCGTCCTTATGGTTGCATACTTGAAATTTATTACGCATCTTATTTAGGGGTCGCATTCAGTTATGGCTGAAAAAAAGAATAACAAGAACACCAGTGCCAATGTTGGATTTGAAGAGAATTTATGGGCCGCCGCCG
>NZ_BMFY01000044.1 GCF_014639315.1 Sediminivirga luteola | reverse complement strand
GATTTGATGTCAGGACCGCACGATGACCTTCATAAGGAACTGGCTCGCCTTCGCAAAGAAAACCGAATATTGCGGGAGGAGAGGGAGATTCTAAAAAAGGCGACGGCCTTCTTTGCGAGTCAAAAGCGATGAGGTTCAAGTTCATTGATGCGAAAAAGGCCGACCATCCGCTTCACCTGCTGTGCAAAGCCTTCAACGTCAGCCTCAGCGGTTATTATGATTGGCGAAAGCGGCCCATGTCTGAACGTCAACGCAAAGATTTGGTTTTGCTGACCAATATCCGCACAATCCATAAAGAAAATTACCAATCCTATGGGCGTGAACGCATGACGGATGAACTACGTGATCTCGGTTTTACAGTCAGTGAAAAGCGTGTTTCCCGTTTAATGAAAGAGAATAATATCAAAGTGATACGCACCCATGCCTTTAAGAAAACAACCGATAGCGATCATACCTTCAATGTGGCACCAAACCTGTTGGATGGTGATTTTACAACAACAGGGCCAAATCAGAAATGGGCGGGGG
>NZ_BMFY01000043.1 GCF_014639315.1 Sediminivirga luteola | reverse complement strand
ATCTCCGCGCGGATCATGGAGCTCCATCACAGCAAGCACCACGCCACCTACGTCAAAGGCGCCAACACCGCTTTAGAACAGCTCGCCGAGGCCCGGGAGAAGAACGACTTCGGTAACGTCCCGAAACTCTCCAAGGACCTGTCCTTCAACCTCGGCGGTCACATCAATCACTCCATCTTCTGGCAGAACCTCTCCCCGGAAGGCGGCGACAAGCCCGTCGGGGAACTGGCTGCCGCGATCGATGAGTACTTCGGGTCCTTCGACGGGTTCCGGGGGCATTTCACTGCCGCGGCGACCTCGATCCAGGGCTCCGGGTGGGCGGTCCTGGCGTGGGATCCGGCAGGGCAGCGTCTGGTGATCGAGCAGCTCTACGATCAGCAGGGCAATGTGCCGGTGCACACGATCTCGCTGCTGCAGCTGGATATGTGGGAGCACGCGTTCTACCTGGATTACCAGAATGTGAAGCCGGACTATGTGAAGGCGTTCTGGAACATCGTGAACTGGGCTGATGTCCAGGAGCGGTTCGCCA
>NZ_BMFY01000042.1 GCF_014639315.1 Sediminivirga luteola | reverse complement strand
CTAAGGGCGGGCGCTAGTGCAACTCACATAACTACTGGACCGAATCTAGGGGGTCACTCCACGTCGTTGCTCGGACGCTCGGCGATCAACGACTCTATGAATGAAACCTGCTCACTATCGATGTCGTAGCGCTCATAGAGGTCACGATCAGTCCAGACTCGATCCATCGAGAGCCTTGGGACAAACAGGTAGGAGTCGCGAGTGATGTTCTGGGTGATCTTGCGAAGCGAGACGAGGAATCGAACGAAGCGCGTCCGCATGTAGATGGCCAGATTCCGAGCCTCTGTTTCGGAGTCCACAACCCCGATCACGAGGTAGGTCTCGGTACACGNTCGGAGTCCACAACCCCGATCACGAGGTAGGTCTCGGTACACGCGGTACCTGGGCCGGCCACGACCGGTTCGCCCAGAATCGTAACGTCATCGCGGCCACTCGTTCCGTGGGCCTTGACCAATAAGACCTTCCACTTGTCGACCCATTCGACGTTGCTCGTAATCGCAGATCGCTCCATGTACGACTCAGTCTGGTTTCCATACACCAGGGA
>NZ_BMFY01000041.1 GCF_014639315.1 Sediminivirga luteola | reverse complement strand
CCCACCAGAAGTCCGAAGAGCCAATAAACCCAGGGCGCTTCACACTGTGACCTGCCCTACGGTTTGGTTACCTCCGGCGGTGTAGCGCTCAGGCGTTGAGGGGTGTCACGGTTGAGCGTAGTTCAAAGTCTGCGGGGCTGAGATATCCCAGCCCTGAGTGGCGGCGCTTCCTGTTATAGAAGATTTCGATGTAGTCGAAGATGGCGTTAGCCAGTTCGATCCGAGTCTTCCATCGCTGCCGGTTGAGCAGCTCGATCTGCATGGAAGACCAGAAGCTTTCCATCATGGCGTTGTCCAGCCCATCACCGACGGTGCCGAAAGAGGGCATGAGCCCTGCCTGACGGATTTTTTCGCCGAAGGCCCAGGAGGTGAATTGGGTGCCGTGATCGGCGTGAACGATGCCACCAGGGCCGGGCATCCGTGCTTTGAGCGCCATGTCCAAAGCATTGAGCACCAGGGTCGTGTTCTGCCGGCTTTCGATGGACCAGCCCACGACTTTCCGGCTGTAAGTGTCCATCACCGCACAGCAGTAAATTTTGCCCTCAGCGGTGGGGTGTTCGGTGATGTCGGTGACCCAGAGTTCATTGGGCTGGATGCGGTGGAACTTCCGGTTGACCAGGTCATCTGCGGTCACCACCCCGCGTAGCCGTTTCGTTCTGACTGGGCCTGGGAGACCGTAAATCCCCGCGTTGTGCATCAATTTGAAGACCAGCTGATTATTTGACGGCCACGCTCATCCCCATGGTCAATTCAGCGTGGATACGTCGGTAGCCATAAGTTCCACGGGAAGCGGTGTGGACTTCTCGGATGAGGCCGGTGAGCCATTCGCGTCGCATCTGAGAAGGCGCAGTAGGACGACGTAGGTACCTGTAGTAACCAGGCTTGCTGACTCCGAGGAGGCGGCAACAGGTGAGTACCGGAAACCCGGCGGCGACCAGGGTGTCGATCACCGGGTGAATCCTTTTGGGTGGGGCGCCTCTTCACCCAAAAACTTCGAGGCGATCTTCAGGATCTCAAGTTCTTGTTCCAGCTCGCGGATCCGTTTGCGGGCCTTGCGCAGCTCGGCGCTCTCAGCGGTGGCGATGCCAGGGACCTCTCCATTGTCGATGCGGTCCTGCCGGACCCAGCGCCACAGCACCGCATCGCTGATCTCAAGGTCAGCTGCCACCACGGGGACTTTTCGCCCTGCACGCACTAGCGCAACCGCACGGTGGCGGAACTCAGCAGGATAGGCTTTCGGC
>NZ_BMFY01000040.1 GCF_014639315.1 Sediminivirga luteola | reverse complement strand
AAAAAAAGGGGGGCCCACCCACACAGGCAGACCCCCCAACAAGAATTGCGGCAGCGTCTTACTCTCCCACACCCCCTAGAGTGCAGTACCATCAGCGCTGGCAGGCTTAGCTACCGGGTTCGGAATGGGCACCGGGCGTTTCCCCACCGCTATCACCACCGCAAAACACACACCCCAACAACCCACCCCCCACACTGGGGGGTGGTGGTTTGTGGAGCAAGAACCACACAGCAGACACGAAACACCACACGCACACATTGCGCCACTTGGTATGCCTTCCACGCAACAGCCCACACCCAAAAAGGCGTGAATGTATGTGGTAAGTCTTCGGCGTATTAGTACCAGTCAGCTACACGTATTACTACGCTTCCACATCTGGCCTATCAACCCCATGATCTCTAGGGCGCCTCACAACCCCTAAAGGGTCAAGGAAATCTCATCTTGAAGCAGGCTTCCCACTTAGATGCTTTCAGCGGTTATCCCTCCCGAACGTAGCCAACCAGCCATGCACCTGGCGGTACAACTGGCACACCAGAGGTTCGTCCGTCCCGGTCCTCTCGTACTAAGGACAGCCCTTCTCAAATTTCCCACGCACGCAGCGGATAGGGACCGAACTGTCTCACGACGTTCTAAACCCAGCTCGCGTACCGCTTTAATGGGCGAACAGCCCAACCCTTGGGACCGACTCCAGCCCCAGGATGCGACGAGCCGACATCGAGGTGCCAAACCATGCCGTCGATATGGACTCTTGGGCAAGATCAGCCTGTTATCCCCGAGGTACCTTTTATCCGTTGAGCGACCACGCTTCCACAAGCCATGGCCGGGTCACTAGTCCCAACTTTCGTTCCTGCTCGACACGTCCGTCTCACAGTCAAGCTCCCTTGTGCACTTACACTCAACACCTGATTGCCAACCAGGCTGAGGGAACCTTTGGGCGCCTCCGTTACTCTTTGGGAGGCAACCGCCCCAGTTAAACTACCCATCAGGCACTGTCCCTGAACCCGATCAGGGTCCGAAGTTAAGGTATCCGAAGCAGCCAGAGTGGTATTTCAACAACGACTCCACACCCGCTAGCGCGGATGCTTCACAGTCTCCCACCTATCGTACACAAGCCACACCGAACACCAATACCAAACTATAGTGAAGGTCTCGGGGTCTTTCCGTCCTGCTGCGCGTAACGAGCATCTTTACTCGTAGTGCAATTTCGCCGAGTTCGTGGTGGAGACAGCAGAGAAGTCGTTACGCCATTCGTGCAGGTCGGAACTTACCCGACAAGGAATTTCGCTACCTTAGGATGGTTATAGTTACCACCGCCGTTTACTGGGGCTTAAATTCTCCGCTTCAACCCCCGAAAGGGTCTAACGAGTCCTCTTAACCTTCCAGCACCGGGCAGGCGTCAGTCCGTATACAGCG
>NZ_BMFY01000039.1 GCF_014639315.1 Sediminivirga luteola | reverse complement strand
AGGACTTCCATCATCGGGAGACCTCGACCCTCAACCAGCCACCGACGCGCTCAGGCAGCTACCCCCTCATCCACGAAGAGCCCCGAAACGACTGCTCGACATGCCACAAGTCGTGATACGAACTGATCACCTCGAGGGCGGGCATGATGTCTTTGTCGATGTTCGTGACGTATCCCTTCCACCCAGTCAGTCGCATAGCCCGGGCATAGGCAGACTCGTCAAAGGCTTTCTTCCCGTTCTTCGTTCTCACGAATCGCGTGGCCTTCGCAGCCTTGGTGCCGTCGACGATGTCCATGGCCCGATTCCGTTGAACGTTCAGTGTCTGCTCGTCCCGGCGGGCGCGTTTGCGCCGGTACTGCCACACCGCCCGCCATGCATGCGGATGCGCCTCGGGTGTCCAGACTGGTTCGGCCTTCTTGTCCGTCCGGTGCAAGTCGAGTTTCCTCTTCCCGCGCGGGGTCAGGGTGTCCACAGTCTGCCCGTCCTCGGCGTGGTCACCGTTCCAAGTGAAATAGGTCGCCAAATCCCTCGGGGCTTTCGCCTGCCGGGACCCGACGATGAACCGCAGCCCTGCTTCATCAATCACGTCGAGATTGCCGGCTGAGAGCATCCCGGCATCAGCGACGACAACCATGTCGGACAGGCCGTGACGGGCCTGGAAGGCCTTCACGATCGGCATGATCGTCGCGGTCTCGGCCTTGTTGCCCTCGTAACAGCCGATCTCAAGCGGGAACCCGGTCCGATCCACGAGCAGACCGACGACGATCTGCGGGTCCACCCGGCGTTCTTTCGAGTACCCGACCCGGCGCAGTTCGTCCTCGTTCTCTGCCTCGAAGTACAACGTCGTCGTGTCATAGAGGACCAAAGACACATCGCCATGCGCAGCCGCGTGAGTGAAGCATGCCTCAGCCAGCCGGTCCCTGAACGCGTGTGTCCGGGCCCGGCGTAGCGTGCGCTTGCGCGTCGACAGACTCGCCGCGGCCTGTCCGAGACCGGCAAGCACGCGATCGGCATCGAGCAGGCTGGTCGGCTCGACGACCCGCGCGATGACGAGATCACGGAACACCTGGTCCTCGATCACGTCGAAGCCGATACTCGCGTACACGCCTGCCAGCGCTTCATACAGCGTGGCCGCTGACGAGCGCAGCACCCGGGCCCGCGGCACTCGTTCCCGAGTGGCCCTGGCGGCCGATGCAATGTCCGGCAGGAGAGTCCCCGCCGGGGGTGCCGGCACAAGACTGCGGCGGGTCACTGTCGGTGTCAATCCTAGATCGAGCACTTGTTGGCTGTCATCGATGAGCAGCTGCTGGGCGTGCTCGATCAGCAAGCCGAGTTCTGCTTCATCGTGAGCGGAGCCGAGGTGACGGACGATCCGTCGACGGCCGTTGACGTATTCAGCGATCTGGACAGCAGTGGCTCCCGATGCTGTTCGTACCCGCCGAATCCATGCCACGCAACGAGTCTACCCACCCAGATTAGTGCCTTAGCGGGACACTAACCCGGGACTGCCGCACCGATAGGTGACATCTGATCTGGCTTGCCCACTGGGCGGCCTGGAAGGATGTGTACCATGCCCGCTCC
>NZ_BMFY01000038.1 GCF_014639315.1 Sediminivirga luteola | reverse complement strand
ATGCCGCGAGCTGCCGCCACAGAAGAGAAGATCAATCCCCGCAACTCACATAAGACCTGGACCTAACACCGGGGGCATTCCACGAGGTCGATCGGTTTCACCGAGTACGCCGAGCGCTGGATCGAATTCATTCGCCTCGAACCGACACGCGGGGGAAAGAAGCGGGCGATCGCCACGGTGCGTTCCTACAAGAGCAAGGTCACCGGATACCTGATTCCCGAGTTCGGCGACACGGAGATCCGACACATTGACCTGGCTCGCATTCGGGTCATGACCCATCGTCTGGATCAGATTCCGGCGCCGCTGAATCCGAAGTCGAAGTTCAACGGCATCACCCGTCCGGTGCTGATCGTGCTCATGATGATCCTGCGACAGGCAGCTCGAGACGGGATTATTCCGGCGGCACCTCCCATTTCGATCCCCAAGCAGGAATCGGTACGGCATGATCACGATCATGATCCAGAGGATGACGTTGCAAGTCCGGAACAGGTCGAAGCCCTCTACGAGGCGACGCCGGATCTGTACTCGATCATGGTCCTGCTTGCCGCTTGGTGCCAGCTGCGCCGTGGCGAGTGCCTCGGACTGCAGCGCCGGGACATCCAGTGGCATGACGACGGAACCGCCACTCTGCATGTGCGCCGGCAGTTCAACGCGAACACGGGCGCTATGTCGGATCCGAAGAGCGAGGCTGGCAAGCGAGCCTTGAGCGTTCCGCGGATCATGGTGGAGCGTCTCAAGGAACATCTGCGAGACAACGTCGCGCCCGAAGCGAAGGCTCCAGTCGTTCCTACCAACGTCCGCGGCAGCGTGCCGCTGTCACACACCAAGTGGGGGCATCTCTGGGGTGACGCCCGCGATACGGCCAAGAGCGTGCCGCCGGGATTCCGGTTCCATGACCTTCGGCACACCGGCCTGACCCTCTTTGCACAAGAGGGTGCGACGCTGGCTGAGTTGATGCGCCGAGGCGGCCATGCTGACATGCGGGTCGTGCTCCGCTACCAGCATTCCACGATGACTCGTGACCGGGAGCTGGCCAATCGGATGAGTGACCGCGTCGATGCTCAGCTTGCCGCCTAGAAGAGCGAGTCAGCAGAGTCCTCCCCGGACACCGATGGACACCTGTGAAGGGAGGGGAACTCGCTAGCTGAAAGGACAAGTGATGGACATTCGCAGTCGATCAGAATCGTCGAGACCCGACTTGGTGTCGTTGACGGAAGCGGCAGACCAGTTTGGCGTCTCGGTCAAGACGCTGCGGCGCAGAATCGCAGACGGAACCATCCATGGTTATCGGGTCGGACGCCTGATCCGTGTTGACCTGGACGAGCTGCATGACCGCCTACTCGTCGAGATCCCGTCGGTGAGATGAGAAAGGCAAGTGAGGGGGCGGGGCGTCTGGGCCCGCCCCCTCACTCGTGCGGCGGGTCGCAAAGTCTCGGATTCGGAACCACACGAGTTCCATCCCATCCAGTTCAGACCAGAGAGCCAGTCTCAATGAGGAGGCGCCGCGATGGCCGGGATCGCGGGACTGCCGCACATTTAGGTGACAGTTGGGGGTGTCAGGCCGCGAGGCTCACGGCCGGGTTCATGATGGTCTCGTATTCG
>NZ_BMFY01000037.1 GCF_014639315.1 Sediminivirga luteola | reverse complement strand
GACGCGGGCTACTTCACCTTCAATGCGAGTACCGGCGCCATCACCGGTTACAGCGGCAGCGGGCCGAAGGACGTGGTGATCCCGCGCTCGATCAACGGGGTGCCGGTGACCAGCATCGGCTTTCGCGCTTTCTTCGGCAATCAGCTCACCAGTGTGGTGATCCCTGATTCGGTGACCAGCATCGGCGATAGCGCTTTCTCCGACAACTGGCTCACCGGTGTGGTGATCCCTGATTCTGTGACCAGCATCAATGGCTGGGCCTTCGCCGACAATGGCCTGACCAGTGTGACGATCCCGGATTCGGTGACCAGCATCGGGGACGGAGCCTTTACGTCGAACAGCCTGACCCGTGTGGTGATCCCCGGCTCGGTGGCCATCCTTGGCAGTGGCGCTTTCGCCGACAATTGGCTCACCAGTGTGACGATCCCTGATTCGGTGACCACCATCCGGACCAGCACCTTCGGTAGCAACCGGCTGACCAACGTCACCATCCCTGATTCAGTGACCAGCATCGGTAGTACCGCTTTCTCCAGCAATCAGCTCACCAGTGTGACGATCCCTGATTCGGTGACCAGCATCGCCACTGGGCCTTCGCGCAGAATCCGATGGTGACCGCCTCGGTGCATGTGGACACGCAGCTGGACATCGCTGCATTCCCGCCCGGCACTCAGATCGAGTACCGCGGGGCGGAGGAGCCTGCGACGCCGGCGGAGTACTTCACCTTCAATGCGAGTACCGGTGCCATCACCGGTTACAGCAGCAGCGGGCCGAAGGACGTGGTGATCCCGCGCTCGATCAACGGGGTGGCGGTGACCAGCATCGGCGGTTCCGCTTTCTACGGCAATCAGCTCACCAGTGTGGTGATCCCTGATTCGGTGACCAGCATCGGGGACTGGAGCTTCGGTGTCAACCGGCTGACTAGCGTCACCATCCCTGATTCGGTGACCAGCCTCGGGATCGGTGCCTTCGCCGACAATGGCCTGACCAGTGTCACCATCCCTGATTCGGTGACCAGCATCGGTGATGACGCTTTCAACAGCAATCAGCTCACCGGTGTGGTGATCCCTGATTCGGTAACCGACCTTGGCAGTTCCGTTTTCCTTGCGAATCAGCTGACCAGTGTGGTGATCCCTGATTCAGTGGCCAGCATCGGGAATAATGCCTTTGCACTGAACCCGATGGTGACCGCCTCGGTGCATGTGGACACGCAGCTGGGTAGCAATGTGTTCCCGCCTGGCACCGTGATCGAGCGGCGGGGTGGTTCTTCCGGACGGGCCGGCATCGGCCGGGAGCCCGAGGGTGCCGAGGAGACGGAGGATGCTCCCACCGAGGAATCTGCGTCCGGCATAGCTGAAGGGTCAGGGGCGGCTCCCACCGAGGAGGCCGTGCGCGAGGAACCAGAAGAGAGGCACCCCTGATGGCGCGCGGATTGGTGGATGGGGTGCTGGAGGCCCGTGGCGTGGCNCCGAGTCGGTGACAGCGACCGTAGGGCTTGACACGTGCGCCGCTCACGGATGCCCGACGGACGCGGGCTACTTCACCTTCAATGCGAGTACCGGCGCCATCACCGGTTACAGCGGCAGCGGGCCGAAGGACGTGGTGATCCCCGCCGAGATCGGCGGGGTAGCGGTGACCAGCATCGGGAACGTTGCCTTCCATTCCAACCAGCTGACCAGCGTCACCATCCCTGATTCAGTGACCAGCATCGGGGACTCTGCCTTCGGTCACAACCGGCTGACCAGCGTCACTATCCCTAATTCAGTGACCAGTCTTGGCATTGCCTCTTTCGTCGGCAATCAGCTCACCAGTGTGACGATCCCGGATTCTGTTACCAGCATCGGGAGTGACGCTTTCGCCGGCAATCAGCTCACCAGCGTCACTATCCCTGATTCAGTGACCAGCATCGGCAACTTTACTTTCGCTAACAATCAGCTCACCAGCGTGGTGATCCCTGGTTCAGTAACCAGCATCGGCGGCTATGCCTTCGGTTCCAACCAGCTGACCAGCGTCACCATCCCTAATTCAGTGACCAGCATCGAGAGCCAGGCCTTTTTCAACAACAACCTGACCAGCGTCACCATCCCTGATTCAGTGGTCAGCATCGGGAACGACGCCTTTACATGGAACCCGATGGTGACGGGACTGCCGCACATTTAGG
>NZ_BMFY01000036.1 GCF_014639315.1 Sediminivirga luteola | reverse complement strand
ACCGATCATCGAGGACCTCGACCCCTACCCACCCTCAGCTACGCCGCGAGTCCCGCTCCCCACCAGAAGTCCGAAGAGCCCGTAAAGTCCACTGACGTCGCGGGTTGAACGTGCAGTCTACGGTGGGCCTGACGGAGCACTGCTGGAGACGCCGCCGCGTTGAGAAACTCGTCCTTCTGGTGGCCGGGGATAAAGCGGGGAACTGGAAACGTTGGTATAAGAAGAACATTCCCGTAGCGGACGATCTCTTCGATGCCCATCTCGACAGATTGAAAGGACAACGATCCCCGTGGCTTTGAGCTACGAAGAGTATCTTGCCAAACATCCCATGGACGCAGATACACGAGCACGGGTCGAAGAGCACAAGAAGCGGATGCTTGCTGAAGTTCGTGCTTACCGCCTGCGTGAACTGCGTGAAGAGGCAGGCCTGACCCGGGCGCAGCTTGCTGAGCGTATCGGGGTCGGGCAGCGTCAGGTCTCCAAGATCGAAAGCGGGGACCTCGACAGTGCCAAGATCGGCACCATCCGTAAATACCTCGAAGCTGTCGGTGGTGAGCTCGCGCTGGAATATGTGGCCGGAGACCAGCGCCTCCAGGTGGCATAACAGGAGAGCGCAGGGAAGGACATATAATCCGCTGACGTCGCGGGCGTGAACATCCAATCTATGGTGGTCCCGGCGGGAGAGTTGCAGAACATCTCCCCGCCGCAAAAGCCCTGGTCAGGCGATGGGCTGCTGGGCGATTTAGGTACCGCACCGGCCCGCTGATCACTGGGATCGACGACCCGAGAGGCCCCATTGTCACCGAGGTTGAGACGCGCACAACCTCGATCACGCCGGAGCTGGTCGCGCAGATGGCGGTCCGGTACGGGGCTGGGTCGACCACCCGGGAACTCGGCGCGATCTTCGGCATCAGTCACAGGGCGGTGAGCCGATATCTCAAGGCTGCCGGGGTGCGACTGCGAGGCTCCGGCCAGCCGGACGAAGTCCGCCAGGAGGCTGCTTCACTGTAGGCAGGAGGCATGACGCTCGTAGAGATCGGTGAACGGCTCGGCATCGCTGCCACCACGGTCCGCCGCGCTCTGAGCCAAGAACGCGCGGCTATGCGGCTAAGGGGGCGGCGGCCCGCGAAGCGTCGCCGCGCGTGACTGGCCGGAGGTAGCTGAAGACCGCGGCGGCTATGCGTGCTAACTGCCCGGAGAGAACACACGCACGCAGGCGCCAGCCCGGCGCGTGCGCCTCAAAGTTTCCCTCGTGGTGCAGATCTTGATCATCCGGCACGAAGAATCCGTAGGACGCGGGGCAGATCACAGCGGAAGTGCTCGCCGGATTCCGGGCGCATGCCGACCAGATCGAAGCGGCCTTCCGGCCGCTTGCCCGCTCCTTCGTCACCCAGCGCCGCCGAGCCTAGAATCAACTCTGAGTTGTCTTCCTACACGCGTCTGGCACTACGAGTNAGTGTCCTCGCGCGGTAGAATAGAGGGCGTGGGCAATACCTGGTGGAAGGAGCTCCGTGATGGCAACACGCGTCCGCTCTCAGGCAGAGATCGACCGTATCCAGATCGCCGCGAACGCGGCCCAGCAGATGGCCGGAGCTGACGAGGCGCCCGAGGACATCGCTCTTCGTGAGCGGGTCCTACGGGGAGAACTCAGCGCCGATGAGGCCGTCGAAGCGCGGCTGGCGGAGCTGAAAGCACAGTACGGCACCTCCGGCCGATGAGTACCATATGGCCGTCCAGGACCCGTATGCGTATCCGGGCACTGATGTCCTGATCAACATCCCTGGGTTCACCGACCCGGAGGGATGGAAGAAGGCCGAGACTGCGGTCATCGCCCAGCGCCTCGGTGAGCTGGCGGACCACCCCATCAGCGGGAACTTCGACCTGGCGCACCTGCAAGCCATCCACGCCCGGCTGGTTGAGGGCTTCTATACCTGGGGTGGACAGTTACGCACCACCGACACCGGACCAGGCGGAACCGGGCTGGCCCACTGCCGTCCTGAGTTCATCCCGGCAGAGGCCGAGCGCATCTTCACTGCCCTGCACCGGATGGATTACCTACGTGGCCGGGATGCCGATGAGTTCTCCGCAGGGCTGGCCTGGACATGGGGCGAAACCACAGTGCTGCACCCGTTCCGGGATGTGAACACCAGAAGCCAGTTCGTCTTCTTCAACCACCTGGCCACCGAAGCCGGGTGGATCATCGACTGGAACCAGATCGACCCCCACGTTTTCGCTCATGCCCGCACTGTCGCCATCGCCCGGGATGAGAAAGGCATCGAAGCCCTGATCCGTCCTGCACTACTCGATACCGAAACCGTGACGCGTCGGGAAGAACTGAGGCAGAAGATGGCCGAAGTCAATGAGCGCTTCTTCGCGCCGCGACCACAACGCTCTCCATGTCAGCTTGACGCTGAGCTCAACGCGGCACTCCACCGCCGCACGCGAGACTTCGGAGCCGCGCCCCCTTACCGTTCTGCCAACAAAGGCCCTCAACCACCATCACTGTAAGACGCGATCGACTCCCCCGAAACGCCTCTCTTTGCAACGCGGAAGGGTCATTGAATCCAGTCCAAGAGTCTAGGCAGCTCGGTGACACCGTCTTCCGCCAGGAAATGTCCTGCCCCGCTCTGAACATGGGCCTTCACTCCCAGGAGGGTTGCAAGTTCGTCGCTGAACGCGGAGGGCACCAGTCCGTCGTTATCGGAACGCAGCACGGGGATCTTCTGCACACGTTGCCTCACCGTGGAAACATCGAGGCCCGAAGTAATGAAGCCATCCAGTTCAGGCAGGGCCGGGAGCTTCCTTGTGAACCCTGAGACCAGCACTAACCCACCCAAGTTCCAGTCTGTTCTGAGTGAGGACAGGTAGCGCAGTACCGCGAGGCAGCCGAGACTGTGGGCGATCACCACTGTCCTCTCATCCGGTTCTCCGAGAGTCGACTCGATAGTGCCCTCCCACGCTGTTGTCTCGGGGGCGTACGGGTCAGGCAAGGGTGGGATGATCGCGCAGGTACCGTGGTGTTCTAGTTCGTCGGCAACCCAGCTGAACCAGGGATTTTCAGGCGTGGCTGCATGACCGTGAAAGATCAGAGCCCGTGAGAGTCTTGTTCCTTCTGTCATGTCACTGGAATCTAGGGCCTGACGGTGTGTCAAGGTCAAGCCCACGAAGAAAGGCCCGCTATGCTCATCGGTGATCTTGCTGCCCGGACCGGGGTGAGCCCTCGTTCTCTGAGGCACTGCGAGGCCCAGCACCTGCTCGACCCGATGCGTGATAGCAGCGGTTACCGGCACTACCAGGAGGCTGATGTCACCCGAGTGCTACAGATCATAGCCATGATGGATGGCGGCATGAACACGGACACCATCTGGCGTTTCCTCGACTGCGCTCGCACCCTCGATGAGGGCATCGTCCTAGAGATGTGCCCCGATCTGCGAGCAGAAGTCGAAGCCATCGGCGAACGCCTGGTCGCTGACCAGCAAAAACTCACCGCCACACGCCAACATCTGACCACGCTCACTGGCACAGGCCGCTAACGCCCGAAAGCCTCATTAAGCCGCGAGAACATAGGGCTCAGGGTAGACGGTGAGTCCCCTAGGAGGGAATCACCGCTATAGACTGAGAGCCGCTCAAGACGCGACTACTTTTGCGCTCCTACAGCGTGCCTGTCTCGGCGTAGTAGCGCGTCAACAGCGTCGACAACGGGACTGCCGCACATTTAGGTGACAG
>NZ_BMFY01000035.1 GCF_014639315.1 Sediminivirga luteola | reverse complement strand
TCGAATACGAGACCATCATGAACCCGGCCGTGAGCCTCGCGGCCTGACACCCCCAACTGTCACCTAAATGTGCGGCAGTCCCCCCCAGCTATCGTCGCAGGTGACAAGCGTGGACCTCTCCAGCATCTGTGCAAGTGACCCAAGTCAGGTGAACTGGGACCCGGCGTCGGAGTGGTGCACGAGCCCGTCACCGGCAGGACGGCCGGCCCGATCACGTCGCCAGAGCCCCATCCGCAGGGCGGNGACGAACCCGGCCCAGGTGCGCACATACGTGAAGTGAAGCGACCCAACGCCGGTTGGGTGCTTCGGCGGTGAAGTCCCGCTCCAGCAGGTCCGGCGCACGCTCCGCGTTCCGATCTGGGATCGTCGTCCGCACGCGTTTGCCTCGCACGAGCCCGCCTATCCCGAGCTGGCGCATCAGCCGGTCCACGCGCCGCTTCGACACGGTGAGGCCGCGTCGTCGCAGGAGCGCGGTCATCTTCCGCCGCCCATTCATCGACTCCGGCATCAGCCTCCCTCGCTCGTCGACGCGAGCGGCGAGGATCGCGTCGATCACCACCGCGTCCTCCAGATCGCGGTTGCTGGGCTGGGCGGTCTTCCAGGCCCGGTAAGTTCGCGCGGCGACCTGCACGCCCTGCTCTGGCAGGACATCGCAGATCGACTCGACCGCGCGGCCCTTGGCGCGCTGGTCATCGATGAACGACACGATCAGCGCTTTCGGGGGTCGAGCTCCCCGGCGACGAAAACCGCAGCATCCCGCAGGATCGCGTTCGCCTCACGCAACTCGCGGTTCTCACGCTCGAGCTTGCGGATCCGCTCCGACTCGCTCGTGCTCACACCCTGCCTGTCACCGGCATCGACCTGCGCCTGCCGCACCCACCGGCGCAGCGACTCGGCTCCGAACCCGAGCCGTCTCGCGACGGTCTCGCACGCGGCCGTCAGGTTCGGGTACTCATCGAGGTGGTCAAGCACGAGCCGAATCGCGTGCTGCTTCGTCTCCTGCGGAATCCTCTTCGGCATGATCAACATCTTCCTTCCAAACTCGAAAGGAAACGGCATCAAACCGGGAACGGTTCAGGGTCCCCTCCTGACAGGCTCAAGTGTCGTGGTGGCGGGGTCGGGATCCTCTCTCGGCCTCGCCGCCTCGATCGCAGCCAGACCCAGAAAGAACCACATGAATCGGGAGTCATAGTAGTCACCGGAGAACAGGCTGGCGAAGAACACGAACATCCCTGCCAGGAGAGCGAAGAACGCACCTGGGGGTAAGGGTCGGTGTTTCGTCGCGGCACGCAGGAGCACCAAGAGTGCGATGAAGAGGACAATGACACCGATAAAGCCGCCCTCCGCAGCGGATGCGAGCACGATGTTGTGCGGGTAGGCGAACGTGATTGGGCCGGTCTGGATCGCGTAGTAGCCATCCATACCGACGCCCAGGATCGGGTGGGCGTTGAACATCTCCCAAGCCTGGTCCGTGATGGTGTCACGGCTCGATTCGTATCGCTCCACCAACGTCTGCTGGATAAAGCGGTCCTGCACGAACTGAGCTGCCCTGGATTCGGTGACCACCGCCACGGTGGTGGCGACTCCTCCGAGGATCAGGAGGCCGATGACCTTTCCGGCGCCCAGACGCCGGGCAAGTGGGATCGCAGCTAAGAAGAGCACGATTGCCGCAGCTAAGAGCCCGCCCCGACTGCCCGAGAGTGCTGAACCTAGCGCGAAGAGCGGAATGAAGAGCAGCGGCAGGCGCTTGCTTTTCTTCACGTTCAGAAAGAACGCGGCAATCGCAGCGAGGATCATCACTCGGACAAACACGTTGGGTCCGCCGCCCGGCGCGGCGATTCGTCCCTGCGCGTCGGGGCCGATCGCGACGGCGCCTACGAAGTAGATGATGCCGACGACGAAGAACCAGGTCCAGATCCGCTCCGTCGCGGACGCTGGTAGGTAGGCGGCGAACGTGAACGCCAAGCCTAGGAATACGGCGAGCACGAACATGTCGATCATGTGGTCGGTGATGCGAGCTCCGTGTGGGGCCCACGCCGAAGTGAAGACGATCCACCCGATCCACACGAAGATGATCCCCACAGCGGGGGCGCGGACCTTGGTCGGCATGTACTGCCGTCCGCTGAGGATCAAAAGCAGCGCACCCAGCGTGAGTGCAGCCACGAACAGCAACCGCAGGTCGATCGCGGGCAGGGCAGGGCTCAGCCGGTCGAGGGTGAAACGTCCACCCAGTAGCGCCAGGAAGACGACAAAGAAGAGGAACGTCCCGAGGCGCACGAAGGGAGTTTGCGTTTGGGTCTTAACGGGCGCTCGCAACGTGGAGGTCGACATTCCTCCAGCCTAGCTTGCCGCAATCGAGCCCCCTGAAAAGAGGACACCACCATGCCGCACAGGCACAAGGGTCTGCTGCACGGATAGGTCACACTGAAGCGCCCTGGGTTTGATGGAGGCTCCGGCTATCGGGATTCCACCAGGTCGGTGACGCTGGTTGGTTCAGCATAGAACAGGCCCTCGAACTCCACTGGCGGCAGGTCTAAGAGATACCCGTGAAGACGTTCGGTGTTATGCCAGTGCACCCATCCCAGGGTGGCCAGCTCCACGTCCTCCACGGTCTTCCAGGGGCCGCGCTCGGCCCGGTGTGGACCACGGATCAGTTCGGCCTTGTAGTAGCCGTTGACCGTCTCAGCCAGAGCATTGTCATAGCTGTCCCCGACCGTCCCGATCGAGGGAGTGGCCCCGATCTCAGCCAGTCTTTCGCCGTAGCGGATGGACGTGAATTGAGATCCCGCATCGGAATGACAGCGCAGCTGTTCATGCTTCGGGCCCCTGGCCCAGCGGGCCATCTCGATCGCATCCAGCACGGTCTCGGTGCGCATATTCGACGCCACCTGCCAGCCGACAATCATCCGGCTGAACGCGTCGATGATGAAGCACACATAAGCGACCCCGGCCCAGGTGGGCACGAAGGTCAGATCAGTGACCCACAGCCGAATCGGGGGCAACAGCGGTGAACTGCCGGTTGACCAGATCAGGATGCCGAGCAGCAGTCGCATCAGCTTTGGTGGTGCGGACCTTCTTCTGCCGCTGAACACCTTCCAACCCGGCTGCTCTCATCAGCCTGGTGGTCTGATCCCGCCCGATGCTCACCCCGGCCCGTTGGGCGGCCTTCCACAGCTTCCTGGCCCCATAGACCCCGTAATTCTGGCCGTGGATCTGCTGCAGCTTCGGGATCAGCTCTCGGTCCCGGACCGCTCGAGCTGAGGGTGGCCTGTTGCGAGCGGCGTAGTAGGTGCTGGCAGCCACCTGCATGCCGGCTTCGCGCAGCACACCACAGATGGGCTCGACTCCCAGCCTTTTGCCCTCGACGATCTGGTCCCTATTCGCCTCGATGAAGGCGATTACCTCGGTGACTGGCGGTCGAGCTCCGCCCCGAAGAAAGTCGCAGCCCGGCGCAGGATCTCATTGGCCCGGCACAGTTCCTTGACCTCTTGTTCTAGAGCTTTCTCCCGCTCAGACTGCTCGGTGCTCACCCCAGGGGCCTGCCCATCGTCAATATCGGCTTGCCGGACCCAGGAGCGGACTGACTCCACTCCGTAGCCCAGCTGGGTAGCGACTCGCTTGATCGTGCCATAGTCGGTGCCCAGCTCCTTACGGAGCTGCCGGACCATCCGGACCGCGGCTTCCTTCTCCTGCTCGGAGTACCGCCGCGTATTCGGGTTCCCCGGAGTGATCTCTGTAGGCATATCTCCATCTTCCTTTCCAAACGATGGAGTCTCCAATAAACCGGCTCTTCGGACTTCCGGTGGGGATCACGTGTTGAGTCCGCCTGCGACGAGGAGCATGCGGAGGCGGTAGTTGGAGA
>NZ_BMFY01000034.1 GCF_014639315.1 Sediminivirga luteola | reverse complement strand
CATGTCCAGGTGGTGCTGGTCCTCCCTTTGCGGGGGACTGTCCCTGTCAGCCTGGCGTGGTGTGACTGCTGGGATCCCCGCGACTGGTTGCGCGTTTGTGTGCGCTGGTGTGGGGTTCTCTCTTGTAACTAGTTTTTTACGGAGAGTTTGATCCTGGCTCAGGACGAACGCTGGCGGCGTGCTTAACACATGCAAGTCGAACGCTGAAGCCCGCAGCTTGCTGTGGGTGGATGAGTGGCGAACGGGTGAGTAACACGTGAGTAACCTGCCCTTCACTCTGGGATAAGCGCTGGAAACGGCGTCTAATACCGGATACGACCAGTCCTCGCATGGGGTGCTGGTGGAAAGCTCCGGCGGTGAAGGATGGACTCGCGGCCTATCAGCTTGTTGGTGGGGTAATGGCCTACCAAGGCGACGACGGGTAGCCGGCCTGAGAGGGCGACCGGCCACACTGGGACTGAGACACGGCCCAGACTCCTACGGGAGGCAGCAGTGGGGAATATTGCACAATGGGCGCAAGCCTGATGCAGCGACGCCGCGTGAGGGATGACGGCCTTCGGGTTGTAAACCTCTTTCAGTTGGGACGAAGCCAGCTTGCTGGTGACGGTACCTTCAGAAGAAGCACCGGCTAACTACGTGCCAGCAGCCGCGGTAATACGTAGGGTGCAAGCGTTGTCCGGAATTATTGGGCGTAAAGAGCTCGTAGGTGGTTTGTCGCGTCTGCTGTGAAAACCTCCCGCTCAACGGGGGGCCTGCAGTGGGTACGGGCAGACTAGAGTGCAGTAGAGGAGTCTGGAATTCCTGGTGTAGCGGTGGAATGCGCAGATATCAGGAGGAACACCGGTGGCGAAGGCGGGACTCTGGGCTGTTACTGACGCTGAGGAGCGAAAGCATGGGGAGCGAACAGGATTAGATACCCTGGTAGTCCATGCCGTAAACGTTGGGCACTAGGTGTGGGGTCCATTCCACGGATTCCGTGCCGTAGCTAACGCATTAAGTGCCCCGCCTGGGGAGTACGGCCGCAAGGCTAAAACTCAAAGGAATTGACGGGGGCCCGCACAAGCGGCGGAGCATGCGGATTAATTCGATGCAACGCGAAGAACCTTACCAAGGCTTGACATACACCGGTAACGGCCAGAGATGGTCGCCCCCTTGTGGTCGGTGTACAGGTGGTGCATGGTTGTCGTCAGCTCGTGTCGTGAGATGTTGGGTTAAGTCCCGCAACGAGCGCAACCCTCGTCCTATGTTGCCAGCACGTGATGGTGGGAACTCATGGGAGACTGCCGGGGTCAACTCGGAGGAAGGTGGGGATGACGTCAAATCATCATGCCCCTTATGTCTTGGGCTTCACGCATGCTACAATGGCCGGTACAAAGGGCTGCGATACCGCGAGGTGGAGCGAATCCCAGAAAGCCGGTCTCAGTTCGGATCGTAGTCTGCAACTCGACTACGTGAAGTCGGAGTCGCTAGTAATCGCAGATCAGCAATGCTGCGGTGAATACGTTCCCGGGCCTTGTACACACCGCCCGTCAAGTCACGAAAGTTGGTAACACCCGAAGCCGGTGGCCTAACCCCCTTGTGGGGAGGGAGCCGTCGAAGGTGGGACTGGCGATTGGGACTAAGTCGTAACAAGGTAGCCGTACCGGAAGGTGCGGCTGGATCACCTCCTTTCTAAGGAGCTTCAACCGTTTGAAGGGTTGCCTGGTCTGGTGCATCGAGTGTGTGCACGGTCAGGATGCTCATGGGTGGAACGTCACAAACACGCCGGTAAGGCCTTTTGGGTCCGTTTTGTGCGGATGCTTGGGGTGTGCTGGTGTCCTTGCTCGTGGTGTGGTGCGTGCGGCCGTTGGTGGTTGTGGGTGCTGCTTGTCTGCGGGTGGGTGTCTGGTCAGATGCGCTGTTGGGTCCTGGGAGAACAGGCCCCTGCTCTTCTCGTGTGGAGGGGTGGGTGTGTGTTTTTCTGGTGACGGGCTTCCGGCCTGCGTGTGTCCTGTTGGGGTGCGTGTGGGTGGTTGTTCTGGTTGTGGTGTGAGAACTGCATAGTGGACGCGAAACATCTTTACTCGCCCTGCGCGTGTGTGTGTGGGGTGGGTGCGATTGTGTTGTGTTGCTTGGTATGTCTTTTCACGTAATGGCGCCCTGAGGGGGAGCGTGTGCGTGGTGTGTGCTGGTCTTGTGGCTGGTGTGTGCTGGCGTGTGTGCTTTTTTGAGGGGTTTCGTGGAAGTCGTTAAGGGCGCACGGTGGATGCCTTGGCATCAGGAGCCGAAGAAGGACGTGGCAACCTGCGATAAGCCTCGGGGAGTTGGTAAGCGAGCGGTGATCCGAGGGTGTCCGAATGGGGAAACCCCGCGGCATGTCATGTGTCGTGACCCGTGCCTGAATATATAGGGCATGTGGGGGGAACGTGGGGAAGTGAAACATCTCAGTACCCACAGGAAGAGAAAACAATAGTGATTCCGGGAGTAGTGGCGAGCGAAACTGGAAGAGCCTAAACCTGCGGGCGTGTAAGACGGTAGTCGTTGCGCTGGTGGGGGTTGTGGGGTCTGCGCGTGGTGGTTCTACCGGGCCATCGGGCGTGCTGCTGGTATAGCCGAACACGTTGGGAAGCGTGACCGTAGTGGGTGAGAGTCCCGTAGGTGAAATGCTGGTGTGCGTGTCTAGTGCGGTGTCCCCGAGTATCACGGGACTCGTGGAATCTCGTGTGAATCTGCCAGGACCACCTGGTAAGGCTAAATACTTCCTGATGACCGATAGCGGATCAGTACCGTGAGGGAATGGTGAAAAGTACCCCGGGAGGGGAGTGAAATAGTACCTGAAACCGTGTGCCTACAATCCGTCAGAGCCTCCTTGTTGGGGTGATGGCGTGCCTTTTGAAGAATGAGCCTGCGAGTTAGCGGTACGTGGCGAGGTTAACCCGTGTGGGGTAGCCGTAGCGAAAGCGAGTCCGAATAGGGCGATTTTAGTCGCGTGTCCTAGACCCGAAGCGGAGTGATCTAGCCATGGGCAGGGTGAAGCGACGGTAAGACGTCGTGGAGGCCCGAACCCACCTAGGTTGAAAACTGGGGGGATGACCTGTGGTTAGGGGTGAAAGGCCAATCAAACTCTGTGATAGCTGGTTCTCCCCGAAATGCATTTAGGTGCAGCGTTGCGTGTTGCTTGCTGGAGGTAGAGCTACTGGATGGCCGATGGGCCCTACAAGGTTACTGACGTCAGCCAAACTCCGAATGCCGGTAAGTGTAAGCGTGGCAGTGAGACTGCGGGGGATAAGCTTCGTAGTCGAGAGGGAAACAGCCCAGACCATCAACTAAGGCCCCTAAGCGTGTGCTCAGTGGGAAAGCATGTGGAGTTGCTTAGACAACCAGGAGGTTGGCTTAGAAGCAGCCATCCTTGAAAGAGTGCGTAATAGCTCACTGGTCAAGTGATTCTGCGGCGATAATGTAGCGGGGCTTAAGTACACCGCCGAAGTTGTGGCATTGCCTCTTGTGATGAGCCTTCGTGGTTCAGTCGAGGTGATGGGTAGGGGAGCGTCGTGTGGGTGGTGAAGCTGCGGAGTGATCCAGTGGTGGAACCTACACGAGTGAGAATGCAGGCATGAGTAGCGAAAGACGGGTGAGAAACCCGTCCGCCGGATGACCAAGGGTTCCAGGGTCAAGCTAATCTGCCCTGGGTGAGTCGGGACCTAAGGCGAGGCCGACAGGCGTAGTCGATGGACAACGGGTTATTATTCCCGTACCGGCGAAGAACCGCCCATACCGAGGCCGGGGATACTAACCATCCGCTGCTGCACGTGTGCCTGTACGCGCTTCACTTGTGGAGTGTGTGCAGGTGGTGTAGTGGTGCGTGGGACCTGATCTGGTAGTAGGTAAGCGTATTAACAGGTGTGACGCAGGAAGGTAGCCGGGCCGTGCGATGGTTGTCGCGGTCTAAGGTGGTAGGCCGTCTCTTAGGCAAATCCGGGAGACATTGAGGCTGAGAGCTGATGGGACCCCACGTTTGGTGGGGGATCCGGTGATCCTATGCTGCCGAGAAAAGCATCGACGTGAGGTTCTAGCCGCCCGTACCCCAAACCAACTCAGGTGGTCAGGTAGAGAATACCAAGGCGATCGAGATAATCGTGGTGAAGGAACTCGGCAAAATGCCCCCGTAACTTAGGGAGAAGGGGGGCCCGGCTGGTGAACTGCCCTTTGCGG
>NZ_BMFY01000033.1 GCF_014639315.1 Sediminivirga luteola | reverse complement strand
CCTCGACCCCTACCCACCCTCAGCTACGCCGCGAGTCCCGCTCCCCACCAGAAGTCCGAAGAGCCCGCAATCTGGTGCGCATCGCCGAGACGGTGGGCGCTCCGCGCGTGGTCCTGTCCTCGATCCCGCCGCTGGACGACGCCCCGGAGCTGGCCACGGAGCTGAACTCCTATCTGGAAGACCTCGCCGGCGAACAGGGCTGGGAATGGGTCGATGCGGCCGCCGGCCTGCGCGACGGCGAGCGGTTCGCCCCGGGCATGGCCTCGGACGGCGTGCACCCGACCCAGGAGGGCGCACGCGTCATCGGTGAGGCCGTGAGGGAAGCGGTCAGCGGCTGACGGGCCCCTCCGCCAGGGCCCGTCGCAGCCGCGTCACCACTCGACTTCCGCGCGCCCCTCGCTCCAGAGCGTGTGGAAGGTGCCGGGCTTGTCCACCCGCTGGTAGGTGTGCGCGCCGAAGTAGTCCCGCTGCCCCTGGATCAGGGCGGCCGGCAGCCTGGGGGCGCGCAGCGCGTCGTAGTAGGCCAGAGCGGAGGACATGACGGGCACGGGGATGCCCGCGCTCACAGCGGTGGCGACAACGCGCCGCCAGGCCGGGACCGCCGCGCCGATGGCCTCGGCGAAGGCGGGGGCGAACAGCAGGTTGGCCGGCGGCTCGGACTCATAGGCCTTCATGATCTCGTCGAGCAGGTCCGCCCGGATGATGCAGCCGGCCCGCCACAGCGAGGCGATGTCCTTGAGGTTCAGATCCCAGCCGTATTCGCGTCCGGCCTCGCGCAGCATGTCCAGGCCCTGGGCGTAGCTGACCAGCTTGGCCGCGTAGAGCGCCTGCCGCACATCGTCGACGAAGCCCTCACCCGGCGGGACCGGTGCCGTCCCGCCCTGGAGCACCTGCTGTGCCTGCTCGCGTTGCCCGGTCAGGGAGGAGATGCCGCGGGCGAAGACGGATTCGGTGATCGCGGTGATGGGGGCGCCCAGCTCCAGGGCGGAGATGGCGGTCCAGCGTCCGGTGCCCTTCTGGCCCGCGGCGTCGACGATCACATCGACCAGCGGCCTGCCGCTCTCGGCGTCGGTGTGCGCNCGACCAGCGGCCTGCCGCTCTCGGCGTCGGTGTGCGCGAGCACCTCGGCGGTGATCTCGATCAGATAGGACGCCAGTTCGGTGGAGTTCCAGCCGGCGAAGATCTCCGCCTGAGCCGCCGGCTCCAGCCCGCCGACCTCGCGCAGCAGGTGGTAGGACTCTCCGATGACCTGCATATCGGAGTACTCGATGCCGTTGTGCACCATCTTCACGAAGTGCCCGGCTCCGTCGGTGCCGATCCAGGCGCAGCACGGGGTGCCCTCGTAGTCGGCGGCGATGGCCTCGAGCATCGGTCCGAGGGAATCGTAGGACTCCCTGGGGCCGCCTGGCATGATCGAGGGCCCGTGTAGCGCGCCCTCCTCACCGCCGGAGACGCCCACGCCCACGAAGTGAATGCCCTTGGCCGCCAGATCGGCCTCCCGCCGCCGGGTATCCGTGTAGAGCGAGTTGCCGGCGTCGATGATGATGTCGCCATCATCCAGCAGCGGCACCAGCTGCTCGATCACCGCGTCGACGGGGGCACCGGCCTTGACCATGACCAGGATCCGCCGGGGCCGCTTGAGCGAGGCCACCAGGTCCGCCAGGGAGGAGGCGGGCACGAAGTCGCCCTCTGCTCCGTGCTTGGCGATCAGTTCCTGGGTGCGTCCCTCGCTGCGGTTGTGCACGGCGACGGTGAACCCGTTGCGGGCGAAGTTGCGGGCGAGATTCGCGCCCATGACGGCCAGGCCGGTGACGCCGATGTCGGCGCGCGCGGTGATCGCGTTCACGGAATGCTCCCTTACATGATGGCGGGCGGAGACGGGCTCCGAAAGATCATACTTATTCAAGTGTATTCCGGTGCCGTCCCAGGTTCACTGTGCGGCCGGTCGTCCGCGCCCGCACCTGCCTCTACCGTACTGCGTCCGGCGGCGCGGCACCCCTCGCCGTCATCGCCCGCCTCCACCGTCACCCGTCACGCTCGCCGTCATCACCCGCCTCCACCGGCGGCGCCGCACCCCTCGCCGTCATCGCCCGCCTCCGCCGTCACCCCGTGATGGGGGCCTGTTGCGCGGCTGGCTGCGGCATTAGTCTGGAGGCACAGCCAGGAGGGGAGCTGATATGGCCATCGACCAGGCAGGACCGGACGCCGTCGTCGAACTGTCCGCAGAGGAGTCCCGCGCGTTACTGGAGTCGACCGAGTTCGGCCGGATCGGGGTCGTCCTGGCCGGCCGCCCCGAGATCTTCCCGGTCAACTACGTCGCGCAGGACGGGCACATCACGTTCCGCAGTTCGGAGGGGACCAAGCTGCTGGGCCTGACGGTCCACGAGCACGTCGTCTTCGAGATCGACGACCACACCGACACCGAGGCATGGAGCGTGGTCGCCAAGGGCCGGGCGCGGGTGCTGCAGACGCAGGAGGAGATCGACGCGGCCGACGAACTGCCGCTGCGGCCCTGGGTGGCGACCCTCAAGCGGTACTACATCCAGATCGAGATCGACGAGCTCTCCGGGCGCCGCTTCGTCTTCGGCGAGGAGCCGGAGGAGGAGCCGGAGACTGCCAGTTGATGCGCCCCTCGGCCGGCCCGTCCGTCAGCTGACCCGTCCGGCGCATCTTCACCCACGGCGGCGGACGGCCACAGGGGCACGTCGATCACAGCGGCGGGCGGTCGATCTCCTCCCCGTGCCGGGCACGCAGGGTGGTGCGCTTGGCATCGAGCGCCTCCAGGAGCTTGTCGGCGATGACCCCGAGCTGGGTGACCTCCGCGGAGGTGAGCGGGTCGATGATCTTCTCCCGGACGAACTGCACATGCGCCGGGGCCGCCTCCGCTAGCTTCTCCACGCCGGAGGCGGTCAGCACGGCGTAGGTGACGCGCTTATCGGTGGCGCAGGGCCGGCGGGTCACGTACCCGCGGTTCTCCAGCCTGGTCACCACGCGGGAGAGCCGGGCGATCTTCCCATGCGTCGCCGTCGCCAGGTGCGTCATCCGCAGCCTGCGACCCTCCGCCTCGGAGAGCATCACCAGCACCGAATACTCGAAATGGTCCAGCCCGGAGTCGCGCTCCAGCTGGGCGTCCAGGGCCGCCGGGAGAAGTTCCAGGACCGCGGTGAACCGAATCCACATAGAGCGCTCTTTATCGTCCAACCAATTTCCGGAATTTTCTTTACCGCTCAAATAATTTCCCGACTCCATGAAAAACAGTATGCAATATTTGAATACGCAACTTTTTCATTTGGCTCCTTTTCGTACCCCTCGGAGCGATCCGCGGGGCGAGGTGCCCTGGATCACGGAGTGATCACGGTGACTCCGGGCCAGGGGCGCTCAGCCATGGTGGCCAGGGCACCTGGCACCTCATCAAGACCGAGCTCGCGGGTGACCAGCCGGCCGGGCTTGAGCTGCCCGCGGGCGACGAGGTCCAGCATCGGCGGATAATCCGCCGCAGCCATCCCATGCGCCCCCAGGAAAGACAACTCCAAAGCGATCATCCGCCCGACCGGCAAAGACGGCTCGTCCGCGAACAACCCGATCTGCACATGACGGCCACCCGGGGAAAGGCTTAACAGGGCCGCCTGCGCCGTGGCCTCCAGGCCCAGCGCTTCGACGGTCACCGGCACCGTGCCCTCACCAGCCGTGATCCGGGCCGCGATCTCCGCCGGTTCCAGGCCGGTGCTGTTCACCGTCGCCTCGGCGCCGTGACGTTCCGCCAGGGCGAGCGCGTCCTGGCTGATGTCCACCGCGATGACCCGGGCGCCCAGGGCCGCGGCGATCATGACGGCGGACAGCCCCACCCCGCCGCAGCCGAACACCGCCACGCGTTCGCCAGGGCGCACCCGGGCCCGCCCGTGCAGTCCCCGGAACGCCGTCGCGAACCGGCAGCCCAGGCCGACCAGATCGCGTGCATCGGCGTCCTCAGGGACCTCCACGGCGTTGAAGTCGGCGTGACGGACCTCTACCAGCTCGGCGAACGAACCCCAGTGCGTGAAACCCGGCTGAGTCTGGCGTGGGCACACCTGGGCGTTGCCGGCGCGGCACTGGAGGCAGTCACCGCAGCCGCAGACGAACGGCACCGTGATCCGGTCCCCGGCGGCGACCCGGTGCACGCCGGAACCGACACGGACCACCCTGCCGACGAACTCGTGCCCCGGCACATGGGGCACGGTCACGCCCGCGTCGTGCCCGGCCCAGGCGTGCCAGTCGCTCCGGCACAGCCCCGTCGCCTCCACCCGCACGACGACGGCGTCCTCGTGCGGCTCGGGATCCGGTACAGTGCGGACCCCGGGCAGGGTTCGGAAGGACTCGAGGAGCACGGCGCGCATTCATCCAGTGTGCGGGACGCCCTTCCCGCGGCTGCAGGCGGCTCCCCCTCTCCGGCAATGACGCCTGCCGTCATCCGGCCGGGCGGAGCCCTGACCACCTGCGATACCTCATAGGATGGGAACGCGCACTGCACGGCACGGCCAGACGAAGGTGAAGACGCCGGAACGGCTAAGGACGCAAGAGCACGGTGACGGCACGGCAGGGACCGCCGGGGATGGACCGGCCTGGCAGGGCCGGCAGGCGAGGCGGCGCACCTGACCGGTGGCGGGATCGATGCCCGCACGCACCGCTGACCGCGCCACGGCACCGGACGCTGAGGACGGGCCGCGATCGAGGAGGGAAGAGAACGGATGAGCAGCTGGGAGCCGGGCGGACCGGACGACATCCCGCCGCGCCGTCCCAAGAAGCCGTGGGTCGTGGTCATGGCGGTCCTGCTGATCGTCGGCCTGGTCGCCTACATGATCGTCTGACGCCGGCCGCCCGGCCGGCGCACGGCGACGACGAACGAAGAGGAATCATGAGCATTCAGGATCTCACCGGCCGTCTCAGCGAGGGCGCGCTCAGCGCCGACCCCGATGTGATCGCCGCCCACGCCAAGGACGAGGCGCTGTTCTGTCCCGCCGAGGGCGCCGTCGCCCT
This sequence comes from Sediminivirga luteola, assembly GCF_014639315.1. Lineage (GTDB taxonomy): Bacteria > Actinomycetota > Actinomycetes > Actinomycetales > Brevibacteriaceae > Sediminivirga > Sediminivirga luteola. The sequence goes on along the minus strand of NZ_BMFY01000033.1, from coordinate 181 downwards.
GGTGCGGGCCCGCAGCGTCGAGGACGTCCAGGAGACGTTGCGCTTCGCCCATGAGCACCGGATCCCGGTGGTGCCACAGGGAGCGCGCTCGGGGATCTCCGGTGGTGCGAATGCGGTGCCGGGGTGCATTCTGCTCAATGTCTCCCGGATGAACCGGATCCTGCACGTGGACGCGGCCGAG
>NZ_BMFY01000032.1 GCF_014639315.1 Sediminivirga luteola | reverse complement strand
TACCGATCATCGAGGACCTCGACCCCTACCCACCCTCAGCTACGCCGCGAGTCCCGCTCCCCACCAGAAGTCCGAAGAGCCACTAAACCGGTCGATAGAATGGGGAGGTGTCCCCGTTCTTACGCAAAGTCCGCACCGCTTCGGGAGCGACAGCGGTGCAGATCGTGGACAAATCCGGCGGGAAGTACCGCATCGTCAAGCATCTCGGCTCCGCACATACCGACGCCGAACTCGCAGCTCTCATGCGCACCGGCTACGACGAGCTCAACCCTGACCAGGAAACACTGGATCTGGGAATTGATCACGAGCCGGATCCGGGACGGGCGCTGGTGCAGGCGCAGCGGTCGCAGCTGCTCGTCGACGTCATCCGCGCCGCCTACGACCGGCTGGGCTTCGACGTGGTGGCCGATGAAGCGTTCTTCCAGCTCGTGCTCGCCCGGCTGGTCGAACCGACCTCGAAAGCTGACAGCATCCGCGTGATCGATGAGCTCGGTATCAATCCAGCCCATCGGAACACCTTCACGAAGGCGCTCAAACGCTGCGGACGCGATGACTATCGCGATCAGATCGCGAAGGCTTGCTTCACCCACAGCGTCAATACCAGCGGACTGAGCCTGTTGCTCTACGACGTCACTACTTTGTACTTCGAGGCCGAGAAGGAAGACTCTTATCGGAGAGTCGGCTATTCCAAGGAACGTCGCGTCGATCCGCAGATCGTGGTCGGAGTGCTGGTCGATCGGGCCGGATTCCCGTTAGAGATCCACGCCTTCGAGGGCGACAAGGCCGAAACCCACACCATCGTCCCGGTGATCAAAGCCTTCCAGCAGCGCCATAACGTCGCCGACATGGTCGTCGTCGCCGACGCCGGCATGCTGTCAGCGCTGAACCTCGACAAGCTGAACGAGGCCGGGCTGCGGTTCATCGTCGGCTCCCGGCAGACCAAAGCACCCAAGGACCTGGCCAACCACTTCCACTGGCACGGCACCCATCACGAAGACGGCACCACCGTCGACACCATCACCATGCGCAAGACCGCCCCGAACCCGTATCGAACGGTCACACGAGCCGAACCGATCTGGCACCCTGACGAGGACGCCGATCAGTGGCGGGCGGTGTGGCAGTACCGGCGGAAACGCGCCCTACGCGATCAGCAGACGCTGAACCAGCAGCGCAACCGGGCGATCGCGATCATCGAGGGCGAATCGCGGCCGAAGAACGCCCGCTTCGTCACCACCAAGGGCGCGAAGAAAGCCTTCGACGAGACCGGCTACGACCGCGCAATGCGCCTGGTCGGCTGGAAAGGATACGTCACCAATATCCCCGCGGACATCATGTCTGCTGGTGAGGTCGTGAGTTCGTATCACGATCTGTGGCGGGTCGAGCAGTCGTTCCGGATGTCCAAAAACGACCTGGCAGCCCGGCCGATCTTCCACCGCACCCGCGACGCGATCGAGGCCCACTTGACGATCGTGTTCACCGCCCTCGCTGTCGCCCGTTACCTCCAAGAGCAATCAGGCGTCAGCCTCAGAAAGCTCGTCCAGGCGCTCAAGCCGCTGCGCGAGGTTACCATCAGCATCGGCGACCAAGCGCTCACCGCTCAACCGCAGATCCCGGCCGACACCGCCGACATCCTCAAGAAGCTCGACATCTACGGGTAACTAAACGTGTGCAACTCGGGACGTACCATCTCAGCCCTGTACTTGCATATCAGTCAGCGCCATTTCTACCTTGCGGCTCGCCTCGTCATCATGTTCTCGCATAGCTTCGGCGTAGACCCGTCGTGCCTCCCGAAGCCCGGTGCGAGTCGTGGCGTTCATTGACCACTGTCTCGACTATAACGAGCTGGCCACCTATGTCCGCGTCACAACGACGCTGCCCGCGACGCTCGCTGCGTGCCTCGCGGCCGCCGCGGTCACAGCCGGCGAGTCTTCGCCCACACCGCCGCGCGATGAATCCCTTAGTGCCTCGCGCGCGGGTACGCTGACGCCGTTCGCGCGGGCTGTTCGCATAGCGTCCACTTCTGCCTCAGTCAGCGGTGTTCGAGGTCGTCTCGTTGCCTCTGTAGAGTCCCGAATGAGGGGCTCACCCTGTTCGCAGGCAGGCTCAATACCCCCGAGAATGGCCTGATTCCAAGCGAAAACGAGCTTCTCAATGCGTCGTCGTCGATTCCCACAGGGCTCCATCAGGCCCACCCAATGTGTCAAGTTCGAACTTGTGGCACGAGAGTTCTTAGCGTCGCTGGTCTGCGCTGGCCCGACGTAGGAGTCGGGGTCGTTGCCCCACTGGCGGGCCTGGGTGTGAACGGCCGGGTCGAGGAGCATGTTGTAGGGGCGGGCGATGTCTGCTTGGACCTCGCCGTCTTCGTCGATGTAGAGCTTGGTGAAGAAGGCCTGGTTGCACAGGCGTCGGACCTGGTCGTCTCCGCGGGTGTAGACCGTGGAGACCTCGCCGAGGAGACCGAGTGAGTCTTCGAGGTGAGCCCGGGCGTCGGCGTAGTCGCTGTGGTGGTCCTCAAGACGGGAGTTCACTGCTGTCAGTTCGACTTGGAGCCGGTCCTGTTCGCGCTTGAGCAGGTCAAGGGGCACCGCTTCGGCCAGGTGGGCACGGAGTAGCTTGGCCTGCTGCTCTTCCAGCTCCCTCTTACGCGAGGCGAGTTCCTCGAGCTCGGCCTCGGTCCGGGCCAGGAGGTCGTCGAAGTCCTGGGTGAGCATCCCGTGGAGGTCTTCACGCAGATCGGCAGGGATCTCGATGCGCTGGTAGAAGTCCAGGATGAGGCGTTCGACGGTGGTGACCAGGATTGCCGAGCGGGTGCAGTCGGTGCGCTTGCGGGCTCGCCCGGCGCAGACAAAGTAGGGGTAGATCGCTCCTTGGGCGTTCTTGGCGTTGGTGATCACCAGGCGGGAGCCGCACTGACCGCAGTAGACGGTGCTTTTGAGGTAGTGGTCGTGGGCCTGGGTACGGTCTCCGGCGGTGTTGTGGGCGGTGAGGATGTTCTGGACCTGGTACCAGACCTCGGGTTCGACCAGGCGCGGGTGCTTGCCTTCGTAGCGGGTGCCACGCCAGATGACGTCCCCCTTGTAGTAGGGGTTGCCGAGCATGCGGTGAATGGAGGATTGCGAGATGGGCTTCGCTGGCCGTTTCGGGGTCGGCAAGGTGGTCAGGCCCCGGTCGGTGAGTTCGTCATGGAGCTGGGAGAGCGTCCAGTTCCCTGAGGCGTAGGCCTGGAAGGCCCACTGCACGAGTGGCCCGCGGACGGGGTCGATCTCCACGGTCCGGATTTCACGTCCAAGGTCGTCCCGGCTCCGGGTGTTGAGATAGCCCACCGGAGCACGCGAGGGTGTCCCGCCAGAGGCGACCTTCTGCGTCATGCCCTTGATGACCTCGGTAGCGAGATTGCGGGAGTAGAACTCTGCGATGGTGGACATGATCCCGTGCAGGAGCATTCCCGAGGGCGTCTCGTCGATGTTCTCCGTGGCAGAGACGAGCAAGACGCCGGCCTCTTTGAGCGTCATCGCCGACCTGATCAGGATCGCCCCCGAAGGCATCGCTCGCTGGCTCGAAGAGGAGACAAACCCATGACCACGCCCACGCCTTTGCCTCCGACCACCTTGAACACAATCGCCGGCCTCATCCACGCCTGGCACCACCACCGCGAGACCGAAGCCCGCATCTACGCCCACCTCCGCGAACTCGTCGACGCCGTCGAGACCAGCATGGACATCGACGGCCCACCCCCGGGTGGCTGCAACAGCCTTTCCGAAGACCTCGTCAACCTCCGCAGCCTCGAGCCTGGCGAGGTCGACCAGATGCTTGAGAATCTCAGCAACGGTGCGAATTGCCAGATATCAGGTGATTCATAGCGCGCGGTGATGAGCTTACTTCTTAGTCGTTGCCGTACTCTCCCTCGTAGCCGGCAACGTCGCTGGCATCGCCCGGAGTATAGAAGGTGTCTTCAAGCCCAGCGGGTTCCAGGAGTGAGTAATCGTCGAGGACGAGGCCGCAATGTTCACAGCTAAAGTAGCTCGCATCGACCGTCAAAGTAACGATGACATCGTAGTCATCCTCGGCGATTTGCTGATACTCAGTGTCTACGCCGGATACATCTTCTCCTTCGAGGTATCCCATGGCACCGCAAGCGGGGCAGTCAACAGGCTCCGAGTGGCCCAATCCGGCCGTTAACACGCGGCCCGGCTGCCACTCGTTCGCCACTCGCTGCTGCAAGGTCCCAGCCTCGTACTGGGCGCGCCGCTGGCGTGCGCGCTCTATGAGCATTTCTGCTCGATGTTCCAAGTTCTTCTTGTTCTGTTCTAAGTACCCTCTAACGAGGTCGGTGCGTGAATATCCAACAAGATCCTCGATCTCCTTGTCGCAGGCGGATATAAGGACTACGGCTTGTGCCCAGAACCGGGGCCACCAGGCAGACTCGGGGATGCGAGTGAACTCTGCCGAAGCTGAGTGGAGATACTCGTTCCTAGCCCACGCAATCTTTTCAGCTTCTCGCTTGTTGAACGGCTTGAATGCTTTCTCGCAGCGAGAGAAAACTGCCTTCGCCGGCACCGATTCAAATCTAGCGGTGCCGCCAATGAGGCCGAGTGCAATTAAGACGTTGGTTCCATCGGTGTCTGGAGTGGCAATGAGGAGCGGCGATTGTCGTGCTAGCGCCGACTTTGCAAGTAGCTCTAGAGCCAGCGCCGCCCAAAGTGCGCGCTCATCAAAGGGGCGAACTTCCTCGTCCTCCATCGCCTTGTGTAGAAACAGCTTCGCTTTTAGCCAAAGCGCATTATGGTCGTAGGGCGTGATCATGGGCGCGCCTCGCTCTTTATGAGAAACGCGAGACGTTTCAACTCTCGATCCGGGTGGTCTTTAGCGTCAGACCGGGCGTGAAGGACTCGGCGGTTGTTGATGACGAGAACCTTGTTTGGAGTGTCCCACTCGAACTGCTCGGCCGCTTCGCGGGCGGAGTCGAAGTGGAGCGCCGCTCGTCGGGCACGTGAGTCCTGTGGTGTCATGCACCCGGGATCGAAGCGATATCGCCCGTATGTATAAGCGTGAGCGAGAAACGCTCTCTTGCCGTCATCGACTTTAAACACGCCTTCTGACATATCCTCACGCAATTCCGCACTCCATGAGGCGCCTGGTCTCCAAACCAGTGTTGGCACGGGGTTTGGATGCTCCGAGGTGAGGATGACAATGTCAGGAGGACATTCGAGGTGTGCGCCGTCCGTGTGTAAGGGTTGCGCTCCGGCTCCATACGTGGCTGACAGCGAGCGCTTAGGTGCTTCGCTGCTATCGATTGGGCGAAGAACATCAACTGCTTCGGAACCGCCTCGGCTCGCAACAGTTGTCAGACTCAGGAAGTGTGCCTGTCTCTGAATCTGGTCAAGGGATGCTGACGTCGTAGCCCACCCGTCTGTCCGGGCGGACGAAATTAGATCTCGAAGTGATGTTTGCCCAATCATGTCGATACCTCTAGCTTCAATGCCTGCTGCGCGGAGCCTGGCGTGGGCGGATGGGTGCTGCATACTGATGTCGTTCATTTCTACCAGCGCACCTAGTCGCTGTGGCGGTCTCGATGCGGGTGATGAGTGCA
>NZ_BMFY01000031.1 GCF_014639315.1 Sediminivirga luteola | reverse complement strand
ATCATGAACCCGGCCGTGAGCCTCGCGGCCTGACACCCCCAACTGTCACCTAAATGTGCGGCAGTCCCGTGGACCTCGCGGAGCAGCACCAGGCGATGAACGTCCAGCATGATCACATGCTAGTCCTATCGGGATGAAGCCTGGCTTAACAATGGTCCCTTGAAACCTTAAATAGACGAGGTGATTCATCCCCTGCAAACTGAAAGGCATGTGCACCGTGTGATCTGACGCACAGTGTCGATACGTCAACGACGACACCGCCGCTTCGAGGCCCTTCCGCCGGGCCTTTCGAATGAGCCGTGTCAGTCAAGGAAGGGGTATCGATGCAAGAACCGAGCAGCCCAGCCGGCGCTCAGCCGCACAGCGCCTACGAGCGGATCGCTCAGGCCATCCGCGAACACAGAGATGAACTGATCGGTCTGGCACGGCAACTCCACCGGGACCCCGAGGTTTCGTTCCAGGAAGAGCGCGCGGCGGAGCAGGTCTCAAGGCTAGTGGAAGCTGCCGGCTACCGGGTGGACCGGCCGGTGCCCGAGCTGCCGACGGCGGTCCGGGGCACGCTGTGCGGAGCGAGTGAGGTATCCCCGGAAGCCATCGTGGCCGTGCTGGCCGAGTACGACGCGCTCAAGGGCCTGGGCCACGGCTGTGGCCACAATCTGATGGCGATGGCCGGCGTGGGCGCGGCCATCGGCCTGGCTGCCATCCGCGATCTCTACGGCGGAGAAGTCCGCTTCCTGGGTACGCCCGCGGAGGAGCGCGGTGCGGGCAAACAAGTAATGATCGAACACGGACTCTTCGACGGCGTAGACGCGGCGGTGCTCTTTCACCCTGCTGATACGAACAGTGTGGGCGGGCCCGCGCTGGCACTGGAGGAACTGACCGTCACGTTCCGCGGGGCGCCCGCGCACGCGTCGGCGAGCCCCTGGGCCGGGCGCAACGCCCTTGACGCGATGATCCAGCTGTTCACCTCCATAGGACTGTGGCGCCAGCAACTCACACCGGACAGTCGGGTGCACGGCGTGATCGACTATGGCGGGGATGCGCCCAACATCATTCCTGAAAGGGCCGATGCCACCTTCATGCTGCGATCCGCCGACGACGCGCAGTTCGCCATCATGCAGCGACGGTTCCGTGCCATTGCAGACTCCGCAGCCGCCGCCCATGACTGCGGAGTCGAGATCACAAGCATGGGATATTCGCTCACTATGAAGAATAACGGCATTCTGGGAGAGCGATTCCGTGAGCATATAAGTGATTATGGAATCCTGCTCCAGGAGACAAAAGGATCGGCCGGAAGTACCGATATGGGGAATGTCAGCCATAAAGTCCCTTCGATCCACCCCTATCTTGCCATCTGTGAAAATGGAACGCCGGCGCATACCGTAGAGTTCCGAGACGCCGCCGCCACTGAGCGCGCCCACGAGGTGGCGCTTACGGCCGCCGTATCGCTGGCCCGGACGGCCTATGACGTCATGGTATATCCGAGGCTCAGAGCGGAGTCGTGGAAGGAATTCTCTAGAGCGTCATTGCGAGCGAAAAATCTGCGCATGCCTTGGTGAGCTAATGGATCCCACGGGAATGCCTTGCGTGTAACGCAGAATTTACGCACCTCGACTCTTCGTGTTACACGTGCCGGGTAGCGTATCAGGCATATTCTGAGAACTTTCTTCACACCGTGCGAATATTGATTATCGCCCAGCTTCGATAAGACTGAGGAAACAGGCCGCGAGAATCAACGGACGAGAACCTGACAGCGGGTGAATACAGCAGGCTGAATGGAGTATGAATGCCTACGATGAGCCAGACGCGTGACGCCGCCCGTGATCCGGGCGCGGTGAGCACGGTCGAAGGAGCAGGCATCGAGATCACCTCGGCCGTGAAGCAGTACGGCGGTATGCGTGCCCTGGACGGCGTGGATCTCTCGGTACGGCCGGGGGAGTTCGTCGCACTGCTAGGTCCCAGCGGGTCCGGGAAGACCACGCTGTTGATGGCGTTGGCCGGATTCGTGGACCTGGACGCCGGCGAGGTCACCATCGGTGGTACACCCCAGACGCGCGTGCCGCCATACAAGCGGAACCTCGGCATGGTGTTCCAGCGGTACGCGCTCTTCCCGCACCTGACGGTGGAAAAGAACATCGCCTACCCCCTGCGCAACCGCAGGTGGAGCCGCGATGCGAAGAAGCAGGCGATCGCTGAAGTCCTCGAGCTCACCGATATGAGCCACCTGGCCGGCCGGAAAGTTCATCAGCTCTCCGGCGGCCAGCAGCAGCGCGTGGCCCTGGCCCGCGCACTGGTGTACAAGCCTCCCGTCCTGCTGATGGACGAACCGCTGGGGGCCCTGGACCGCAAACTGCGCGAACAGGTCCAGCTGGAGATCCGCAAGATCCACCGGGTGCTGGGAACGACCATCATCTTCGTCACCCACGATCAGGGTGAGGCCATGTCCATGGCAGACCGGATCGCGGTGATGAACCACGGGCAGATCCTGCAGACAGATACCCCGGAAGAGCTCTACAACCGTCCGGTGGACGAGTTCGTGGCTGCGTTTGTCGGAAAAATGAACTTCTTCCTCCGGGACCCAGCCGGACAGGATCGGCCGGTGGACGCCGATGCCGCATTGGATTCTGCGAACACCGGGGAAAACCAGCGCTTCGGCATCCGCCCGGAACGCACGGCCATCGCCGCTCCCGGGAACGGGCTCGACGGGCAGGTGACCGAAGTGATCTTCGAGGGCTCCATGCGGCATGTCCTCGTCGACGTCGGCGGGATCACAGTCCGCGTGCAGGAAAGCCCGGAAGAACCCCGGCGCTCGCTGGGGGACACGGTGTCCATCCGCTGGAGGAAAGAGTCCGAGATCTCTTTCGCGCAACAGGAGAACTGAGGTAAAAACGTGCCACATCACATTCGCACCCTGAAGATCGCCGGCATCGGCGCGGCCACGGCGCTGGTCGTTTCCGCTTGCGGTGGCGGCGCCGCAGACGGAGACGATGTCCTCTATCTTCCCGACGGTGGAGGGGCGTGGGGCGAGGCCCAGGACCAGGCCTTCTTCCAGCCCTTCGCCGAGGAGACCGGAGTGGAAGTCGTCCTGGTTGAAAACGACGAAACCACCTTCATGGCTTCAACGGAAGCCGGGGATCCGCCCACCGATGTCGTGAACGTCACCGGACCCATGCTCGCCAACTGGACTGACGGGGACCTCCTGGACCCGATCGACCACGACCACTGGGAAGGCCGGGATCTGGACGAGTTCGATCCCTACCCCATGCTCGAGTATGTGGTTCCATCCCTGGTCTACGCCACTCAGATGGCGTACGTGCCTGAGGAAATCGGCGGGGAGATGAGCAGCTGGGAGGACTTCTTCGACACCGAGACCTTCCCCGGGCAGCGGACCATGGGCGAAGGTTCCACACTGGCCAATGGGGTCTTCGAGATCGCCTTGCTGGCCGACGGCGTGGAACCGGACGAGCTCTACCCGCTCGATTACGACCGGGCTCTGGACAAACTGAGCGAGATCCGCCCTGACATCCTGACGTTCTGGTCTTCCGGTGCCGAATCCGTGCAGCTGCTGGCTGACCGGCAGGTCGTGGCCGGCGCGGCATGGAACGGCCGGGTCGCCGATGTGGTCGAACAGGACGATGCGATCGAGTACTCGTGGGATCAGGCACTGCTCTACGTGGACTACTGGGGTGTCCCGGCAGGAGCGGGCAACCCGGAGGTGGCGCAGCAGTTCATCGAGTTCGCCACGCGGGCCGACCGGCAGGCGGAGTTCGCGGAGATGATCACCTACGCGCCTACGAACATCACCGCCTATGACCTGATCGATGAAGAACGCTCGCTGATGCTCCCGACGGCTCCGGAGCACCTGGACTCCGTCATCCCGACCGATGACGGCTACTGGTCCGAGGAATCGCCCGACGGTGAGATCTGGTCGGATGTGGCCATCGGGCTGTGGAACGACTGGCTTGCCGAGTAACCGCGGCCGCAGTCTCCTCTCCCTGACCATCCGGTAGGCGCCTTCTTTCGCACCCGCGTACTGAAACCAGGTGCGAAAGAAGGCGCCGCACGCCGCCGAAGGATTGCGTATGTCAGCAACCACAGATTCCCCGCCCCAGGCTTCGCAGCAGGCGCCGTCGGCCAAGACCGGCAAACGCCGTTCGCTGCTGGCGCTGCTTCTGGTCCCCGCGCTCGTCTTTGCCGCGGTGGTGTTCCTGGTGCCGCTGGGAAACCTGGTCTACGGCTCGCTTGCCGGCGGTGCCGGTGCGGAGTCCTTCATCGAGGACGCCACCAATCGCACCTTCCTCCACGTGCTGCTCCGCACTGCGTGGATATCGCTGACCGTCACCGTGGTCTGCCTGGTCCTGGGATACCCGGTGGCGTATCTGGCGGCCCGTCACGGCGGCATCGTGGGAATCGTGCTGCTGGGCATCGTTTGCCTGCCCTTCTTCACCTCGGCGCTGGTCCGCACCTACGCGTGGACGATCATCCTGGCCGACCGGGGTCCCATCAACGAGTTCCTCCTGTGGCTGGGCGTGGTGGATGAACCGGTGCGCCTGGTCTACAACGACATCGGCGTGGTCATCGGCATGTCCCAGGTGCTCCTGCCGATGATGATCTTCCCCCTGTACAACACCATGCGGGGCATCGACCGCTCGCTGCTGAGTGCCTCGCGGAGCCTGGGCTGCAACGGCACGCAGAGCTGGTGGCGGGTCTACCTGCCGCTGTCCCGCCCAGGCGTGGTGGCCGGGTGCACCCTGGTGTTCATCTCCGCGATCGGTTACTACATCACGCCGATGTTGCTGCAGGGGCCCTCCTCGCCGATGTTCGCCCAGCGGATCGATTCGCTGCTGGGGCAGCGGGGCATGCGGGAGACGGTGGCCACGGAGGCAGTAGTCATGCTGGCCATCACGCTGGTGCTGATGCTGCTGTTCCGCAAGCCGCTGGGGCTTACGCTCAGCGCCTCCTCCGAGGTGCGGCAACAGCTCAAGGCCCGCAGCGGGCGGCGGTTCTTCACCGGAATGGACAGCTACCTGTCCAATGGTGTGATCGTCCGTGCGGGGGAGGCCATCGCGCGGGTCGTCGAACCAGTGCGTCTGTGGATTGCCTGGGCGCTGACGGCCGTGGCCATCCTGCTGGCAATCAGCCCATTCGCGGTCATCTCCGTTCTGGCCTTCAGCGATGACTCGTATCTGACCTTCCCTCCGTCCGGATATTCCACCCGTTGGATCGAGGCGTACTTCACCGACAGCCGCTGGCTGGCCGCCACTGAACTGAGCATCCGGGTCTCCATCTTCGCGGCCATCGTCGGCACCGCCATCGGCGCCCTCGCCGCTTTCGCTATCGCCCGCGGCGGTGCCGGCCGGTACTCGCCGTACGCCTATGTCTTCCTGATCGCGCCCTTGATCGTCCCGCAGACCGTGGTGGCGGTGGCCCTACTCTTCGGGTTCATACCCGTGGGCCTCAATGGCACAGAGACGGCGATCTTCTTGGCCTATATCCTGCTATGCCTGCCCTATGCCGTGATCGTGATGAACACAGCCTTCCAGGGGCTCAACCGGGCCTACGAGGATGCTGCGGCGAGCCTGGGCTCCTCCCCTGTTAAAGTCACCTACACCGTGGTCCTCCCGCTAGTGGCGCCTGCACTAGTGGCCTCGGTGATGTTCGGTTTCGTCATGGGCTTCAGCGATTTGGTGTTCGCACAGTTCGTAGGCGGCGCCCGGGCAGAGACCCTGGAACGTCTCATGTTCCGCACCATCCGGGAGATCGTCAGTCCGCAGGTGGCCTCTGTCGGGTTCCTGTTCTTCACCGCCATCGTGGTCCTGGGGCTGATCGCGCTCTTCGTCTTCCGCCGCCCCCGTACTACCGCCGGGTCCGCCCAGTGAGCTGAACCCAAGAATGGGGGAGGTCTCATGATCGCGGCTCTGGAGACGTTGCGACGGCTTATCGTGTTCGACGGCCGCACGGAGACTTCGGCAGATTCATCGCCGCCCAGCACCTTCGTGGCGGGAGAACTGCGAGTTCTGGACGCATGCCCTCCCCCCGATGTCTGACTGGAGTGACCCCCTAGATTCGGTCCAGTAGTTATGTGAGTTGCACT
>NZ_BMFY01000030.1 GCF_014639315.1 Sediminivirga luteola | reverse complement strand
CGGTGGAACCGTCATGACCGAGCGTGAAGTGCGCACCCTGAACGTCACCCGGCGTGAAAGGCTCAAAGCTCAGAGCGGTCGCAATATCACTGCTCACGCCGAAAGTCCCGGCCTGCGCCCGAAACCCGGCAGAGGCCTCGTCCGTCCACCCGGCAGCGGCAGCGCCGGTGGCACTCAGGCCCAGAACGCCCAGCCCCAAGACACCCAGCCCGGCCGCCCCGGTCAGCAGCTTCCTCAACAACATCGTCTTCCCCTCAGCCGCCCGTCTTCGTCTGCCTGCGGTGCGCCAGGACCACCGCCCCAACCCCGGCGAGCACTGCACCAAGGGCTGCGAGCAGCAGGGCAAGCACGCTCGTGCCGGTGACGGCCAAGGAGCCGTCACCTCCCCGCCCGGCATGGTTCCCGCCGGAGTCCGTCCCCGGCGGAGTCACTCTCGTCTCCTCCGGGTCCTCCCAGCCGGAGCCGTCCGGCGGCCGTGGTGCGCCAGGTTTGCCGGGGTCCGGCTCATCGTCCTGATACCAGTCGAAGACCGCCTCAGCCGGCAACGCCAAGACGTCCGCGACCACATAGCTGGATTCGCCGGCTGCCTCGCCGTTGCTGGTCACGAAGATCCGCACAGTACCGGCATCGGCGACATAGCCGTACCTGGTGCTCACTCCGGTGGCAGGATCGCCCTGTCCGATCACACCGGTGTCCGGGGTGGTCAGCTCACCGACCTCACCGCCGAATTCCAGCGGCTTGTCCGCCGCCAGGATCACCGTCTCGATGCTGAGGTCGCCAGAGGACTCCACGTTCAGCTGCACGGCGGCATCGTCGACCGCCTCCACATGGATGTCCCAGGCCACGGTCTGCCCCGGAGCCAGATTCTCAAAGGCGTCAGGCGCCGTCACGGAGGTCAGCACCACATGCTCGCCGCGGTAGACCTCCTGGACCGGCTCCGCGTCCCGCAGGTCCACCTCGGGCAGTCCTGCACCAAGAATGAACGGCAGCGCAGTCAGCAGCGCCGCGGCACCGCGGATCTTCTTAGACATGCCCGAACTCCTTCTTTTCCCGCCTCGCGCGGCGGGGTCGATCATCTGCGTGCAGGGTGGCATTCACGGGAGCCTCCAGCGGCCCCGCGGCCTGGTCATGCTCATCAGAGGCGGCTGACTGTGCCGGGTCCGTGGCGGGTCTCTTCCGCGGCCAGAAAGCCCAGAAGATCAGCACGGAAGCCACCGCCCCGACTCCCAGGATCGACAGCGGCTGACCCAGGAAGGCGATCGCCTCGGCCACGCCCGGCACGTGGAAGACATAGGCGCTGACCTCTGCGACGTTCTCGTAGGGGAAGGGATCAGGCGCGGTATTGGCGTCACCCTGCATATGGATGGTCGCCGTGCCGTCCTGGGCGTGCTCGATCTCCGTGACCCGGTGGATCACCGGAGCCCCCAGGCGCTCGGAGTCAATGGCGACGATGTCACCGACCTCCACGGTGGAGGCGCTGCGCTCCTGGGTCAGCACGGCAGAGCCGATCGGCAGCGTCGGCACCATCGAGCCCGTGCTGATCAGCTTGATCTGGTACCCGAAGAAGATCCCCGCCACCGTCGTCACCGCCGCCAGCACCCCGAACGCGGCAAAGACCCAGAGTCCCACCGCGCCGAGGAACAAAAGCACCTTGCGCATCAGTCAGTCCCGGATCCGAATATCAGTGGTGGTGGGGAAGGCGTTACTGCTGAACTGAGTGTCCACGTGCACCGAGGCGAGCTTGAGAGGGTTGTTCCGGAAAGCCTGATGCCCGATGCTCGTCACCGAGTCGGGGATCGTGACCTCAGTCAGCTGGTTGGGGCTGAAGGCGCTGTCGCCGATGCTGGTCACAGCGTTGCCGAGCGTGACAGTGGTCAGCTGATTGTTTCCAAAGGCCTGATGCCCGATACTCGTCACCGAATCAGGAATCGTGACCTCAGTCAGCTGATTGGTGTTGAAGGCGCCCTGTCCGATGCTGGTCACAGAGTTACCGAGCGTGACACTGGTCAAGCCATTGAACAAGAAGGCGTAGGATCCCATGCTCGTCACTGAATCCGGGATCGTGACCGCGGCAAGATTGTTCCATGCGAAGGCATACTCGCCGATGCTGGTCACCGAATCGGGTATCCGGACGCTGGTCAGGTTCTTATTGCGGAAGGCGTCGACCCCGATGCTGGTGACCGGGTCACCATTGATCTCGGCCGGGATCACCACATCACTCGGGCCGGCGGTGGAGTCATAGCCGCTGATGATGCCGCCACTAAGGTGGAAGTGCTCTGCCGGTGTATCTGGCCGCCACGCGTCTGAGCCGTCCCAGTCCTCGGTCTGCTGCCCGGCGGTGAACGTCCAGATGCCGGTGACGTCCTGGCCGCGGGCGATGTCATCGGCCTCAACGGTCAGCTCGAAATAGACCTCCTGGCCGGGCATCAGCGCGAAGGCATAATCCCCGTCACCAATGATCCCGGCATCCAAATCCGGGGCCGCAGCACCGCCGGCGTGCTCATACTCCCAGATGAAGGCGTCATCGAAACCGGCAGCGCCGTCAAAGCGGTGGCTGATCAGCGCCGGGTGAGTGCTCCCGGGGGCCAGGCGCAGCGCCACAGGAGCAGCATGGGTATCCCCGGGAGCCCAGTCGAGGTCACTGAACAGCTCCCCGAAACCGATCTCGGCGAAGTCCGTCGCGTCCGTGCCGCTCTGCCAGGCCCATTCTCCGCTGCGGTCCTGGGCGGTGGCGACCTGCAGCCCGAACTCACCGGAGCCCAGCTGCGTGCCTACGGACTCAGAAGCAGTCCACGCCGCCAGTGCCGCAAGACTTGCCACGCTGAACACACCAACCGAACCAAGAACCACATTACGGCGACGATTGTCTTTCATCAGATGCTCTTCCTCTTCACACTCTTCAAAGCCGTTACACGTCTGCGATCCTGCCCGGCACCCCGAGCTGCGCTGCCGGGCTTTCCAGCCCGCCGCCAGCCCGAGCCGCCAGGCAGAACCTCAGAACCTAGTTCTGGAAGCCTCAGTTGTCAGGCGTGGTGGAATCCACCGACTGCTGGGTGGCAGTGAAGGTCCAGCCGCCCGTGGCCACCTCCTCCTGCTCCAAGGAGCTCTCGGCCGCGAAGGTCACGGTGAACTCCACGGGGGTGCCATTCGAGTTCAGGGTGAAGCTGTCGATGCCGGCAACGGTGATATCGAAGTCACCGTCGAACAGGTCACCGAACTCGGCGGACGTCACAGCGGCGTTGTGGGTGGTGTCCGGGTCCAGCCGCACCGCGAACTCAGCGGCACGGACATCGCCGGGACCCCACGGGTCGCTCAGGGCAGGGTTGCCATCGGCCAGGTCGGCGAAGTCGACGGCGTCGGTGTCGCTCTGCCAGATCCAGTCACCGTCGCCGTTCTTCTCGACGGCGACCTCCAGATCGAACTCTCCGCCGGAGAACGTCGCGCCGATCGATTCGGAGTCGGTCCAGTTGGCGAAGGCGAACGCGCCGGCCACACCGAGGACGCCGATCGAACCCGCGATCACCGCGGCCTTCTTGCGGCGCTTGTTCGGCATAGCCTCAGTCCGCTGAGACTCAATTGCGTCAGTCATTACTCTTCTCCTGCTCAGGAAGGTTGTTCTTACTCGTCGAGGTTCTGCCACGCAGCTGCCGGAAAGGCAGGCACGCTGAAGGATCCTCATGTCGGTGGTGAGGCACCTCAGGCGGGAGGCCTCCTCCTGCCAGATTCCTCGTAGCCGAAGACACTGGCCGGGGCGGCAACGGGAAGTCCCGCGTACAGCCACTGTTCACTTCACCACAAGCTTCCACCCAGGAAATAGGGGGCTGAATACTCAATTCTCGGAACGGAGAGGCCGTGCGTCCGCGGCGAAGCTCGCGCGGTGTTCCTCAGCAGGAACCGGACGCGTCGGCGCGTCGGGAGCACCACGGGAATGCGAGTCGCGAACGGTCCCAGTCAGGTGCGAGGGCCCCGAAACTCGCGTCCTGCGGGAGCTCCTTGATGCGCGCCGAGACGAGTTCTTCAGGCTCCTTGACAAGTATGCTGCGACCAATCCGAAGCTGTTCGGTTCCGTGCGCGCGGCACCGCCGAAGCCGGAAGCGACATCGACACCCTTGTCGAGATGGACCCCGCTGACGGGAACCTGCTCATGCGGGCCTCTGGGCTGATGGAGGAGACACGGGCCCTGTTCGGCCGCGACTCCTTCAGGCCGCCTGTTAGCGGAGCCGGGCTGGGTTACGGCGGGTGCGTCCGGTCTTCCGGTACAGGCTGGCGATGTGGTTTTCCACGGTCCGGCGGGACAGGGACAGCTTTGCCGCGATCTCCTCGTTGCTCAGCCCCTGGGCGATCAGCCCCTGGACCTGTTCCTCGCGCCTGGTGAGCTTGGGCCGGGCACCGTCCGGCAACCGGCTGAGCAGCGGGTGGTTGTCCAGGCTGGAGTTCTCCTTCAGCTCATGGACCAGCGCAGAGCAACGGCGTTTCGACGCGGGATCCTTCGCTTCGAGTGCCGCCCCGGTGGCAGCGGCCTCGGCGGCGAACAGGGTCAGCCCCACGGCGCGGAGTTCCTCGGCGACCGCGTGGAACGCCAGGATGTCCTGGGAGATGACCGCCCGGGCGTGCTGCACCCGGAGCGCATGAACGTGCCCCTGCAGCTTCGGTTCGATCTCCACCAGGGCACGGGCGGCTCTCTTGCTGCCGAATCGCGCGGCCGAGTACAGCACATCGGAAGCCCAGCCGTAGAGACCGCTGTCGGAGAACTCCTGCGCCGTCTCCATCACCCAGGCCTCAGTGCCCTTGACCCCCAGCGTCACGCGAGCAACAACCTGATGCGCCAGGGCTGCGCCCAGCGCGGCGCCAGAGGCCCGAAGCATGATGCCCGGCAGCTGATGCAGGCGCTGTTGCGCCTGGGTTCGCTGACCCCGGAGCGCCGATGTCGCAGCGAGCAGGGACACCAGGAGGTAACGGTAACCGGCGGGATCGCCGTACTCCGCGGCCGCCGCATCGAGCTCCGCGTAGCGATGAGCGCTGTCCAGATCGCCGGCCAGCCAGTGCCAGGACGCCAGCCCGACGTGGAAGCCGACGGTCTCCGGCGTTGACGGGGTGTTCTCCGTCTCCCCCAGCTGGGCCAGAAGTGCGGGGAACTGGTCGGGACCGTCCACCGCGAGCGAGACAGCGGAGAACGCCGCGGCCAGTTCCTCACCCACCGTGCGATCGCTCTGCTGGGCGAGTTCTGCCTGATGCCGGATCTTCACCAGCTGGGTGAAAGCCTCATGGCTGCGCCCGCAGGCGACCATCTGAATCGCCTCGGCGATCTTGCACCGGATGCGTAACGCGTTCCCGGCTGCCCCCACCGTCTCCTGCTCAGCTTCCAGTGTCAGCATCGCCTGGCTGATGTGCCCGGTATAGGTCAGCAGCATGACGCGCCGCGCCGCGCACTCGGCGGCAGCCTGATCGTCAGGCGCCTGATGCTGGGCTTGCTGCAGGAGAGCCGCGGCGGCATCGACCTCCCCTTTCTGATAGCCGAGCACCTCCGCGCGCAGGGCTGCCACGTGGGTGCTGCGCTTCTCGTGCTCCGGGGAGGGCAGCTGCCCGGCGGCGGTCTCGGCATCTCGCAGATGAGCCAGGGCCTCGTCGGGATCGTTCAGTCCGCGCAGCGCGTGATGGGCCAGCAGGTTGTCCTGGTAGCGGACCTCGGCAGAATGGTCCCGCTGCAGCGACAGCCTGGCCAGATTCAGCGCGTCCCGGTAGCTCCTCTCGCGCAGCAGCCGGTCCATCAGCTGCAGGAAATGCCCATCGTCAACCTGCATCCCCTGCTGCAGCGCCCAACGCACCGCCTGGGGAGTCGGCCGGCCGGAGGCCAGCGAGTCCGCCATGATCCGCTTCACCATGGTGCCGGGGGCAAGCCGGCGAACCGACTCAGCGACGCCGGGAACCAGCCACTGCAGCCTGCCGTCGTCGCGCTTGCGCATCACGCCCATGCCGATGAGCCCTTGGGCGGTCAGCTCCTCTTCCTCATCGAGGTCCGCCGCCGGCGCGGGGTCCTCGAGGGCGAAACGGTGAGCCGCCAGGCGACGGGCCTCCGGCACCGAGGTCAGGTAACTGCGCATATAGGCGTCGAAGACCGGCTGGACATCACCGGTCAGGTGCCAGAGGCCGCCCACCTGCACCAGCAGCCCTTGCTGACGCACTTCCCCGAGCAGCCAGGCCAGCATAGCCGGTACGTATCCGGATACCTGTCCCAGCAGGTGAGCGCTGCCCAGGTCGATGGGGCCGCCCAGCCGGGCCGAGCAGTACTCGGTCAGCTCAGTGAAACGCAGCTGCCCGACGACGAACAGCTCCACGCCCATATGGCCGTGCTCCGTGACCCACTCCGGCAGCTCGTTGACCAGCTGGCAGCCCACTACGAGGCGCAGCACATGAGCCGGCGGCGGGGTGCCGGGCACATCCGGGGGACCGATGCAGATCTGCACGGCGGCCGTGGGGTGCCACTGGCCGGAGATGATCTCCGCACTGGGAGCGTGCGCAGGGACCCGTTCGGTCAGCAGCGTCGTCACGCCGAAGCCGGGATCGGAGGTGATCACGACGGCCGTGGGCTCACCCACGGGACTGAGGAGGGGAGCAAGAAGCGTCTCGACGTCTCTGCGCGCCGCCGATGGGATGATCATGCTGCCGGTTTTTGAGTATTCAGCACTCTGGTAAGAGCCTCATCGATCATGGTGGACTATCCCTGGGTCCGGTATCGGGTCCGAATCTGCACAGCGCGTAGCCCTGCGCGTCCAGACTACTGTATATACACTGGCGGGTTTATGTGGCGTGCCCTCAGTGCCCTTAGCTCGCAGGTGCCCTCAGCCCTCAGCGCTGGTGATGCTCAGTGCTGCCGTTCGCCGGACCGCCGAGGTCATGGAGGACGTCGGTGGGTGCTTCGATATCTCCGCGCCAGGCTTCGATCCCTTCGCGTACGGCGAGCGCCGCGATGATCAGGGCGGCTACTGAGTCCGCCCAGGCCCAGCCGAGGAGAGCGTTGAGCACCAGCCCGATCAGCACCGTGCCGGAGAGGTAGACGCACAGCAGCAGCTGCTTGGCGTCCGCTTGGACGCTGGCTGAACCGAGTTCCTTGCCGGTGCGGAACTCGAACCACGCCAGCGTCGGCATGACGGCTCTTCGGACTTCCGGTGGGGATCACGTGTTGAGTCCGCCTGCGACGAGGAGCATGCGGAGGCGGTAGTTGGAGAGGTTG
>NZ_BMFY01000029.1 GCF_014639315.1 Sediminivirga luteola | reverse complement strand
TGCCGCGAGCTGCCGCCACAGAAGAGAAGATCAATCCCCGCAACTCACATAAGACCTGGACCTAACACCGGGGGCATTCCATGGTGATGGCGTCGAAGTCGGACAACTCGATCATCGTGTCAACCAGGCGGTTCCTGGACCCGTCGTTGTGGTTCTTGGCTGTCTCCCAGTACCGATACAGATCGAGTGGGAAAGACGCCGCTTCGCGCACCCTCGCGGCCCGACACATCTCAAGTGCATCGCGGTAGCGCGCGCCGTCCGGGCGCCCATGCGCCGCTTTGGCGAGTCCGATCCACGCGAACTGATCGAGGTAAATGTGGAGCACGGGACGTCAATTCACAACGAGGCATATTCGAGAGATCGCATCCACAGGCGCGTTCCCTCCCGCCTGAATAGTGCCAAGATCAATTTTCTTCCCTCTTCGCGGGCCAGATCCTGCATGCGTTGCAAGCCGTCGGTCACCTGAGCGGTCCCACTTCAAGCCTCGTCACGCGAATCGGACGCCTCAGAGTTCTCCCCGGCCGGCGCAGCGGCCTCCGGCGCCTCGGACGGCGACTCCTGTTCGGGATCTTCGGGAAACTGCATGTACTCGAACGAAGGAAACGGCGCGTAGGTGCCGACATGGTCATCGGGGTGATTCCAACTTGAGACAAGGTCGATCAGGTAGAGGTACGCGGACCTGGTGACCTGGAGGGCCAGGACGGTTGATTCCACCAGCTCGAACAGGTGGATTCGACTGCGCGCGTCGATGGTGATTCCTGTGTCGTCCAGGAACGCGGCATGGACAATCCGATGCGTTCCGGCATTTCGAAGCGCCTGAGATGGGGCGTACATGCCGTCCCCCTCCATGTCGTACGCGAGTTCAGAGAGCGCGTGCGGAGGCAGCGAGCGCGCCGGACTCTTCGTGAGGCTTGGCCGGACCACTCCGTCCTTGTTCGCCCAGAACTTGCGGAATGAAACTCTTCGCGCTTCGTCGCCGACGCCAAAGTGTTCGTTGGCAACAACGGCAGTCTTGTCCAGAACATCTAGCGCTGACCGCTGGGCGAGGAACAGCTTCGAGTACTGGAGTCCGTAAAGCGAGTAGTCGAGCGTCTCGATGTAGTACCCGGTGTCGTCGTCCTTCTGCTGCGGTCCTTCGGCGACTTGCACGTAGCCTTCGTACGCCAACTGACGGGAGACGAGGAAGTCCGACTTCAGGACGTTCATCTCCGCCAGGATCGGCGGCGACATCTCCTCCGGCGAGTTGCCATATAGGATCTCGATTGCGGCGCTGTCCCAATGTGCGTCTTCGGTGCCGAGACCCTCGACGGCGGGTGACAATGCGAGTCGGTACGTCGCAACCCACTGACGATATTCGTCCTCGGGATCGTCCAGGCCATGAACGAGGTGACCCAAGCTGTCCGTGGGCTCAAGGCCGTCCCAGCGGTTGGCCGTGGCTGACCCGGCGAACGCGATCGTGCCATCTCGCAGAGACTGTGCCATCTTCACGTACTTGTCGTAGACCGCGGCGATGTGGCCAGTCTGCCCCACTCGCGTATGGATTCGGCTCAGCAAGAGTTGAGCCAAGTTCCCGGCGGCATTACCGTTCGTCGGATCGGCTTCCAGTGCCCGCAGGTAGAAGTCATATGCTTCGGCCCACCGTCCAGAGTGGTCGAGACTGTTCGCAAGATTGCAGTACGCGGCAGATCGAGTGTGTGGATCAGCCTGCTGGGACGACCCGACATCCAGGAACATTCGCCTCGCGCGTCGAAGCTCGAATCGACTTGACCGGCGGTTTTCTATGAGCGCCGGAAGCCAAACTTCCCGGGGGCCTTCTGGGGGCAAACCGAGATCGCAGGCACCGACGATCGCGTTCGCAACGTTGTAAATGCATTGGAAGTGCAACGGCTCAGTCGGGTCAGTCTCTCCCTGTGCGCGCGAAGCAAGCTCTTGTCCCGCTTGAAGGATCGTCGCGTCGGCGAGGTCTGTTCCCGCGTTGATCACGAGGGAGGAACAGACGAATCGAAGTGCTGATCTCTCTTTGGCTGAGAGAGCGGAGCCATCAATCCCGCCGGCCAGGGTGAGCAGTTCTTGCGCCGCAAAGGCCTTATCCGCGTTTGTCTCGCTGACTAGCAAGAACCGCCGATACCATTCCTCATAAGTCGACATCGGACTACCTTCACGGCCCTTCTTGCCGACGCCGAGCAATGACAGCGCGCCAGCTAGGAAGCCAACTCAACTCTGCACCCGACCGCGGGCGCGATCGCGAACCTGCTGGCGCAGTCTCGCCCGTACCTCGTCATGGATGGTGGTCGACGTCTGTTCCGCAGTCTCGACGGACACCACGAGCGCGTAGCGAACCGTCTTGCCGGCGCGGAGCCGCTGGGCATCGTCCATGCACTCGACGTGGATCGGGAAGGTGCCGTCATCGCCGAACACCATCGTGCGGGTACCCTGCACGATCTCGTGTTGGAGGCTTCCCCGTCTGACCGAGTTGTGTTCGGCATCGATCCGCTCCCCGCCAGCGAGTCGGGTGTCTGGCGTGGCGAAGTAGACCTTGGCACCCCGGTAGCGGTTGAGCTGCCCGACGGTGGGGACCANGGCACCCCGGTAGCGGTTGAGCTGCCCGACGGTGGGGACCATGTAGGCGAGGGTGATGGTGAAGCGGTGCCACTCTGCGCGTGAACGTAGCGAAGGCGGCAGCGGCAGCTCGTAGGTGTGGCGTTGGTCGCGTGCAATTAGTCCCCCGCCGACCAGCACTGCTCTGTTCGTGGCTGCGGTTCCGAGCCGGTCGGTGTCGAGCCGGCCGTAGCCCAGGAGCGCGGTCAGGTGGCGGCGGGCTTGCTGGTTGGTGAGGCCGAGTTCGCGGCGCAGTCGCGCCTCCCATTCGCCCCAACTGCTGGCGTGGGCGAGGAGGGCTCTCACGAGCAGCGGGTGGTACTGCGGGTCCGGCAGCGGCGCGTCTTCGGGATCGTCGGAGCCGGCTTCGAGGATGTCGTACAGGCGGCTGGCTTCGCGGGCCACCAACGCGGTTGCGTTGCTCGTGCCGATGGTGAAGACGGTGTTGTTCGTTGCGCCCGCTCGCCCGGGCGCGGCTACTTGCAGACCTGGCCCGGTGGTTGCTATCTGAGCCAGTTCCACCGCGACGGTCTCCTGCCCGCCCGGCGGTCTGACAGGGCGGGCGTAGAGCGCCCTGCCTCCGATGTGATGGAGGTCGGGCTTGACGGAGCGGTCGACGCCGGGGCCGGTCGCGCCGTAGTGGGCTGGGCCGTCCTGGTGGGTGATGTCCCAGGCGGTGTCCGGCACGTCGACATCGCCCACTCCATCGCTGTGGGTGGCGCCGATGGTCAACGCGTTGAGGGCGTCGCCTGGAGGGAGGATGCCTCGCAGCAGTTCGGCGTCGTAGACGGACCGGAGCACGGCGGATCGTGCCGAATCGGCGGTGCTGATGGCATCGGCCGGGATCGTGAGCGGCCCGAGGTGGTTGCCGGCGCTGACGATGAACAGCAGGTTGTAGGAGTGGGCCAGCCAGTCGAGTAGCCGTCCAACAGGGCTCATCCGGCGCACGAGCGCTCGGGCTTGCGCACCGATGGAGAGGTTGATGATGCGCACGCTCGGCGCGACCGGACCCCGACCGGCCTCTCCTTCGACGATTCGTTTGACCGCGCGGTGCAGCAGATCGGTGAGCAACCGATCCGGGAGGATCTGCTCGTGTCCTGTCATGAACTCGTGGGGTCGCATGATGGGCCGGACATACAGTGGCCGGTCAAGCGGTTCGCCGTCAGCCGAGAGGTCACCGTGGATGATCAGGGAGGCCATCGCGGTGCCGTGGTGGCGCGCGGCCAGCGGGTAGTTCTCGCCGAGCCCGTCGGGGTCGTCGACTACCAGCCGGCCGGCGAGGGCATCGTGGCCGGGAAACGGCAACCCGTCCAGAAGGGCGACCCTAGGCAAACCGTCGGTGCGCTCTCCAGGTGGCAGGCGGACCTCGCTGACCGGTTCTGTGGTCGGTGGTGCGACGCTCATGGGAGTGAACGGGTTGACGAACATGACTTCGTCGGTGGTCAGCAGCCGGATCGACGCGGCCCCGTCAGCCAGGAGCGAGTGAACCTGTTGGATCGGCAGCTCCGCGAGCAGGGCGTGGTAGCTGATCTCGCCGATCTGGGAGCGGTCGAGCACACGGCCGCCACTGCCGGAGATGACCTGCTCGACGTGTCCCTGTGCTGTGGCTCGCAGTGTGGCGTCGCGGCGGTACCACAGCTCGACTTCGACCATCACCGTGCTGACGGACTGACCGACGACGTCGAGTTTCTCCTGCCACTGCTCACGCAGGCCGGTCTCTCGGATGCGATCTTCTGGTCCCCACCGTCGGATCGCGGTGAGCTGCTGGAACGCGTCCTTGAACTTCCCCAAGCCGTAGGCGAACGACGCTGACGGGTCTGCTTGCCAGGCGTTGAACAGGCGCAGGAGTTCGTCGATCGCCTTGGCGTTCGACATCATCAAGTACAGGGAGTGCTGGACGGGCTTGTCCGTGCGGCCGCTCTCGGACTCGGTCATGTGGAAGTCGTCGTCTGGGTCCGATCGGTCTCCGATTAGCTCGGACAAGAACTCCAGTCCGTCGATCTTGTCGATCGCGTTGCGGAAGTCCTTGATGCTGCCGGCGAGGTCGAAGACAACCACCAGAGCCGGGTCGACCTCGTCGGGTGTGTCAGCGGAAAGACGCGCCCGCTCGGCATCGAACGCTGCGCTCAGCTCACCGAACTGCGGCGTCAGCCGCTCTCCCTGGCGACCGGCGTTGGGTTTGGACAAGCGCGGCATGTCCCGGGGCGTTTGTGTGGGCCGATCTACCACCGTTGGCGACCCGAACGCCAGGAGCGGCCGGCGCTCCGCGGTCACCCCGCCGCCTGATCTCGCCTGTGCTCAAGACGTTCCTGGACGATCCGCCGGAGGTTGCTGTCGGGTAGTTCGAGCACGGCTCTACGGCGCACATCCAACGCGAACTCCTCCAGCTCGGAGAAGCTTGCTCCCGCGAGCTTGTCCGCCAGAGTCCGGGGAGCGAATCCGAGGTCGCCACCCAAGCGGGCGGCGAGGCGTTCCAGGAAGCGGGTCGCCTGTGCACGGCTGGGCGGTTCGAGTTCAGCGCGAATCTGGAAGCGTCGCCATGCTGCCCGGTCGAGAAGTTCGCTGTGGTTGGTCGCTCCCACCAGCAGGACGTGCGGGGGAAGCTTGTCGATCTGGAGCAGCAGGGTCGAGACCACCCGCTTGATCTCCCCGGTCTCGTGCTCGTCTGATCTTTCCTTGGCGATGGTGTCGAGTTCGTCGAAGAACAGCACGCAGCGGCGGGTGCGGGCGAACTCGAAGGCGTTGTCGAGCCGTGCGGCGGTCTCGCCCAGGAAGCTTGAGACGACCCCTTCGTAGCGGATGACGTAGAAAGGCAGCATCAGCTCCGAGGCGATGGCCTCGGCGACGCTGGTCTTGCCGTTGCCCGGCGGGCCGGACAGGAGCAGTCGATTCCGGGGTTCGATCCCGTAGCTGCGCAGCAGCTCGGCGCGCTTCTGTTCCTCGATCAGCTCGGTGACGACCCGGTGCGGGACCGGAGCAAGCTCCAGCTCGTCCAGGCGCCGATGAGGAACGATCTCCTGCACCAGGTCACGCATGGCTGCGGCGCGGTCATCACGCGGGGCGCTCTGTCCGGTGGTGGTGATCAGCTCGGACAGGCGGTCGGCGACGAGATGATGCTGGTTGGCTCGCTCCTCAGCGATCACCGCTTCGACGAGTACGCGGAAGCGGTCGCGATCGCCGCGGCGCTCGGCCTCGACGAGGTCCAGAAGTAGGTCCGCACGCGCCATGGTCTGCCTCCCTCAGTCGCCCGCCGTCATTTGCTGCCTACTTTACCGGCGGCGGCTCTGAGGCTAGCGAGCCTCGCCGACACGGCGGCTCGCGTGTGCGCTCGGTCTCCTGGGCGTGTCCGTGGTGGACTTGAGGCATGGATGATGCGTCGCTGCTGATCGACCAGCGTTCGGCCTCCCTGGCTGCCGCCGGGGAGGATGTGCGGGCGTGGGCGAGCGGGCGGCGCGTGTTCGTGTCCAGTCTGATCACCGACATGCCCAACGAGCGGGCCGCGGTGCGGGCAGCGATCGAGTCGGTCGGGGCGACGGCGGTGATGTTCGAGGATCTCGGAGCGCAGGACATCTCGGCCGAAAGGGCCTACCTCTCCGGGGTGCGCAGTTCCGAGATCTACGTGGGCATGTGGGGTGCGCGTTACGGCGTGCGGATGCCAGACGGGTACTCAGCCACGCATGCGGAGTTCTTGGAGGCCGAGCGCAACGGACTGCGGCTGTGCCTGTTCGTCCGTGGCGAGACCAGCGGGGAGATGGACGGTGCGCAGCGCGATCTGATCCAGGGCGCCCGCAACCTGTATACGACGAGCCCCTGGAGTGACCCGGAAGACCTCGGACGGCGAGTGCGGCGTCGTCTGGAAGAGCTGGCGGCGGAGGAGCTGGCGCCGTGGGTGCGGGTGGGCCGGACACTGTTCCGTGCACGCGAGATCACAAACGACGGGAAAACGATCTCGCTCACCGCGGCGGTCCGCAGCGACGCGGTCCATGCTGAGTTGGTGCGGCTGCGGGACAACCGTGCCGGCGGCGTGCCGTTCGCATCCCCTCATACGGCACTGCCGGTGCAGATCGCGGAGCTGTCCACCAGGACCGTCTCGACGATCGGTCACGAGGAACAGTTGAAGTTGGTCATCCAGGAGCAGCGGGGCGCGAACATGCGCGCGTCAATCAACGGAGTATCGGCCGACGAGGTGGACCAGCGGGCGTTGTCCGATGGGCTGTTCGGCACCTCGCTGCTCGGCCAGCAGATGGGGTGGATGGCGCGGCCGATCGATCCCCTGGCACCATTGCGTGGACTGGGCCTGGACGACAGCGTCCTGCGTCCGGTGGCCCGACTTTTGTTCGCTGAGCGGCTGATCACCGACCAGGCCGCGTCCAGGATCGACTCGTTCGCGCTCGGCCCCTCCCACCAGGGCGCGCGGCGCCTGCGGGCTACCTGGACCCCGCCGCAGGTCTATGTAAACCAACCCGACCCAGCACCCATCTCCATCGACGGCACCGTAACGGGCCTGTGATCGAGAGGGGACCTCATGGAATGGACTTGCGAGGTACGGGTCTTGTAGATCGACTGAGTCCGCTCCAGGTTCGCGGATACAGACGGCGTGGGTCTCACTCCTACGGGCGACGTGTCGTGGGCTCATCCCAACTGTGGATGATTCACCTGCCGTGGCGGAAGGCGGTCTTCGCGCGGGCGGCAGCGATCTTCTGTGCGGGCGATTCGTCACCGTGCCTGGGTCCGAGGCGTCGGGCGACGACTTCCTTGGCCCGGGCGCGGATCAGGAGGATCAGGCTGACCGGACCCATGATGGTGAACTTCATCGCGTTCCACACCGACCACAACACGACCAGATGTAACCAGCCTGGCGCACCGTCAGCGAGGGCGTCGGTGCAGATGCTCGCGATCAGCAGGTAAGGCACGGCGAGGAGCATCGCGGGGATGCCCCACTTCAAGTTGGGTCGGAGTCGGATCGCGTCGAGCAGCCGGTTGGTCGGCATGTAGCGGCGCAGGTAGTAGCGGATGTGGGCGCTGAGCGTCCAGATCATGCGGATCATGGCGGGCCTCTCGTCACACGTGTCTCTCCGTCGAGGAGGCAGTACGTGTATGAGCGCCCAAGCTGGGCCGTCGCGAAGGACCCGCAATCGAGGAGAACCTACCTCGGTGTCCACCGTACGCCCGAGCCCGGACACGCGGAACCCACCCGTTCACCGGGCCACACCCAGGTGGCGAGGGTGCCGGACGAGTGAGTGCGCCACGGCACCGTCGCGCACTTGGGCTGGATCGATGACGGTCCCGCGCACGAAGGGGCTTTCCCCTGCGCGACACGGCCTCAGGGGCCGCGACCGATCACCATCAGCATCCATACTTGGAACGGAGGAGTTGTGCGTCGGCACGGCCCGAAGGCACTTCGCGGACCTGGAACAAAGGGGTGCCCGCTGTGATCGAGCGACGTGACATCGACGGTAACGAGTTGTGGTGGCTTGGCGAGGGTCCTGGCGCGCACGCAGACGAGCCGCGGGACAGCGAGACCGTAGCCGCGTCGTTGGCGGGACGGTTCCGCTTCGTTGAGGAGTCCGAGTCGAGCGCCGGTCTTCGGCACCCTCAACTCGGTGCGTTGCATGCGATCTTGGCCTACCGCTCAACCGAAGAGAACGAACCGATCACTGTGGTCATGCCGACCGGCACCGGCAAGACCGAGACGATGCTTGCCGCTTACTGCCATTCGCCGTCTCGGACGCTGGTGGTAGTGCCGTCTGATGCACTTCGGACCCAGATCGCGGAGAAGTTCGCGACGCTTGGGGTTCTACCTGCCGTCGGTGCTGTCGTTGACGACTTCATGTGCCCCGTCGTCCTTGTAGTCAAGAGTGGGCTTCAGACGGTCGACCAGGTGGAGCGCCTTCTGACGCCTGCGAATGTAGTCGTGGCTACGGCACAGGCGCTGAACGCGTGCTCGGAGGAGGCGCGTATACGCCTCGCGCAGTCGTGTCGCCGCTTGTTTGTCGATGAGGCCCACCACCTGGGCGCCCGTACTTGGAAAGAGGTGGTCGACCTCTTCGGCGGCCGCGAGGTCGTGCAGTTCACGGCAACGCCTTACCGCGAGGATGGCCGGCACCTGGGCGGCCGCATCGCATACGCCTACCCCCTGCGGCTAGCGCAAGTTCATGGCTACTTCGCCCGAATCAACTACCACTCAGTGATCGACCTGACTGACCCCGACCGGGCGGTCGGGACTGCCGCACATTTAGGTGACAGTTGGGGGTGTCAGGCCGCGAGGCTCACGGCCGGGTTCATGATGGTCTCGTATTCG
>NZ_BMFY01000028.1 GCF_014639315.1 Sediminivirga luteola | reverse complement strand
CCTGTCCGCTCCGCGAGCCTCAGAGAACATTACGCAGCGCCGTGGGGATCGTCAAATCGGCATCGCCACGGGCTCCGCCAGGGACCGATCATCGTTCCGCACGTCTCCGACCGAAGCCCCGACCGGATGCCGGGCAACCGTGTCAGGATCAACGTCCGCCACGATGTCATGCAACCCGCGAATCGCTTCTGCGCGAGACCCGGGGACCGTCAGCCAGGCGTCTCGCGCTGCTGCCGCCAGGAAGACCGGCATCCGGTGATGCACCTGCGCTAGATGCCCGGCCGCCGGTGCCGTCAGTACCGTCGTGCTCAGACGCCAGGACCCGTCCGGATTGCGCCACCACTCGTACAAGCCGGCCATGACGAGCTGCCCGCCGGCAGCAGCATGCATCCGCCACGGCTGAGCGCGCCCGCCTGCGTGCGACCACTCGTAGTACCCCGTCACCGGCACCAGGCATCGCCGGGAAAGGAAGGCGTCCCGGAACGTCGGCTTCTCCGCCACCGTTTCGCTACGCGCATTGAAAGTCTTCGCCGCCAAACGTTCGTCTCGTGCCCATCTGGGAAGCAGGCCCCAGGACGCGAACTCCAGGTGCGGCAGACGTCGGCGGGTCCGGTCCGGCGCAGCGTCCTCCAGGCGCTCCACCACGATGGGGATCACCGCTCCGGGCGGCACGTTCCATCGCGGCTCCATGGTTCGCTCGGTGGCCACTGCGCCCAGGTCCGCGGCGATCTCGTCCGGGTCAGTCGAGAGTTGCAGCCGTCCGCACATGAGCGCCATCCTCGCATGCCGGTGCGCGCACCCGCAGCACGACGCACACACCAGCCTCGCCACAGGAACCGGCGGCTCCACTGAACTCCACAGGACGACGCGTCCGGTGGCCCACCACCAGTTTCCCTTCACCGCCCGCCAGGGTGCGAGAGCCCACTAGAATCAGGGGGTCATGGCGAGCCGCGCAGGCCCTCGCGCCCGGACCACGCGGCGCAAGACCGCGGGCGCTGCGATTCGCGACCCGTGCCGGTCGCGGGAAGCCGTCAGCAGGACCCGGTGAAGCGAGGAGCACAGTGGACGCGGATTTCGACCCCATCGACGAGGCGCGACGGCAGTGGATCGCGCATGGCTGGGAAGACGCCGCGGACGGGATGACCTTCGTGACGTCGATCATGCGCGCCCAACAGCTCATGCTCGCGCGGGTGGACCGCACGCTCAGGCCCTTCAACCTCACCTTCGCCCGGTATGAGCTCCTGGCGCTCCTGTCCTTCACACGCACGGGCCAGCTTCCCATGTCCAAGGCAACGGCCCGGCTGCAGGTTCACCCCACGTCCATGACCAACGCCGTCGACCGGCTAGAACACGCCGGACTCGTCGCGCGCAGCCCCCACCCGCGGGACGGCCGCACCACCCTCGTCGGGATCACGGACGCCGGACGCGCCCTGGTCGGGGAAGCCACCGAAGCCCTGAACAGCGTCTTCCGCTCCCCCGGACTGGAGCAGCCCCAGCTCGACGTCATGCTCGATCTTCTCGCGCAGCATCGCCGCAACCTGGCCGACTGAGGCCCGCCGCCGAGCACGCCCTCCCCGCATGGGCAGCGCAGCAGCTGGCTCTCCTTGCCCAAGAGGTTCCCCGCACGTTCTTCTTCTCCCCCGCGTGGGGGCGCCAAATGGCATTACTTTGACGTCCTACTTTATGGTGGTCTCAGCCACATCAACGACGCTGAGCGCTAGGAGCCCCGATGCCCGACCACACCGCCGCCGCGATGACGTTCGGCCTGAGCGAAGACCAGCTGGAACTGGCGGCCATGTGCCGCGACTTCGCCGACAACGAGCTCGCCCCGCACGCCCTCGAATGGGACGCGGAGCACCATTTCCCGGTGGATGTCATCAGGAAGACTGCGGAACTCGGCATGGGCGGCATCTACGTCCCCGAGGAGTCCGGAGGGTCCGGGCTCTCCCGCCTGGACGCCGCCGTCATCTTCGAGCAGCTGTCCACCGCGGACCCATCCATCGCCAGCTACATCTCCATTCACAACATGGTCGCCTGGATGGTCGACACCTACGGGACCGACGAGCAGCGCGAGCAATGGCTGCATCCGCTGGTGAGCTTCGAGCATCTGGGCAGCTACTGCCTCACCGAGCCCAACGCCGGTTCCGACGCGGCGGCACTGAAGACCTCCGCCCGGCTGGACGGCGATCACTACGTCCTCAACGGCGTCAAGCAGTTCATCTCCGGCGCCGGCTCGTCCCATACCTACCTCGTGATGGCCCGCACCGGTCAGGAGGGCGCCCGCGGCATCACCGCCTTCCTCCTCTCCGAGGGCATGGAGGGGCTAAGTTTCGGCGTGAACGAACTCAAGATGGGGTGGCGGGCGCAGCCGACCCGGCAGGTGATCATGGAGAACGTCCACGTGCCGGTGAAGAACGTGCTGGGCGAGGTCGGGCAGGGTTTCAAGATCGCGATGTCCGGACTCAACGGGGGTCGCCTGAACATCGGCGCCTGCTCGCTGGGCGGCGGCCAGGCCGCGCTGGAGAAGGCGCTGTCCTATATGAGCGAGCGGCAGGCGTTCGGTTCCGACCTGCTGGGCTTCCAGGCGCTGCGCTTCCGCCTGGCCGATATGCAGACCCGGCTGGAAACCGCCCGATCGCTGCTGTGGCGAGCGGCGGGCGCCTACGACGCCGGCGACCCGCGAGTCACGGAACTCACCGCGATGGCGAAGCTGGCCGCCACCGACGCCGGGTTCGAGGTGGCCAACCAGGCGCTGCAGCTCTTTGGCGGCTACGGTTATCTGAACGAGTATGGGATAGAGAAGCTGGTCCGGGATCTGCGGGTGCACCAGATCCTGGAGGGCACGAACGAGATCATGCGCGTGATCATCTCGCGCAAGACGACGGGGGTCGGATAAGTGACGCAGACGCAGGACATCTCCACGGACGTCCGGAACGGCCTGGCGCGGGTCGAACTGAACCGGCCCAAAGCCATCAACGCGCTCAGTGAGCCGATGGTGGCCGTCGTCAAAGAGGCGCTGGAGAGCTGGCGGCACGACGATGACATCCGCGCGGTGCTGCTGACCGGCTCCGGCGAGCGCGGACTGTGCGCCGGCGGTGACATCAAAGCCATCCACGCGGCGCTGGTGCGCGGCAGCGATGACCCGATCGGTTTCTGGCGCACCGAGTACGCGATGAACCTCGCGATCGCCGAATACCCCAAGCCGTACATCGCCGTGATGCACGGCATCACGATGGGCGGCGGGCTCGGTATCTCCGCCCACGGCTCCCATCGCATCGTCACCGACAGCAGCAAGCTCGCGATGCCGGAGACCGGCATCGGACTGTTCCCCGACGTGGGGATCACCCATCTCTTCGCCCAGATGCCCCACGGCGTCGGCGAATACCTGGGACTGACCGGCACCGTCATCGGCGCCGGTGCCGCCATCCGCTACGGTCTGGCTGACGCGTATGTCGAGGACGCGTCCCTGCCGGCCTTCATCGAGGCGCTCGAAGAAGGGCCGGAGGATCCGGACGCGGTCATCGCGCGGTACTCCGCCGAGCCTCCCGCGGACGAGCTCGCCGAGCGGCTCTCCTGGATCGAGCCCGCCTTCACCCGGGACAGCGTGGAGGACATCATCGCGGAACTGCATCGGATCGGCGGTCCCGCTGCCGAGTGCGCCACCCTCCTGGAGGGCCGCTCCCCCACCTCCCTGAAAGTCACTCTGGCGGCGATCCGCGCCGCCGCCGGACGGAGCCTGGCCGAGACACTGGACGCCGACTTCAGGATCGCCCGGGCGCTGACCGCCCAGCCCGATCTGCTGGAGGGCATCCGCGCGCAGGTCATCGACAAGGACCGCAATCCGCAGTGGCGGCCCGGCAACCTCGCCGAGGTCGACGATGCCGCGATCACGAAGATCATCGAAGGAGAAGGATGAGCTACGAGACGATTCTGGCCGAGAGCAGCGAGGGCATCGGCACGCTCACGATCAACCGGCCGGGGGCGCTCAACGCCCTCAACAGCCAGGTGCTCGCCGAGCTGACCAGCGCCGCGGAGGCGTTCGACGCCGATCCGGAGGTCCGGGTCATCGTCATCACCGGCAACGAGAAGGCATTCGCCGCCGGCGCCGACATCAAGGAGATGGCGGAGAAGTCCTACGCCGAGGTGTACCTCGCCGACTGGTTCGCCGGCTGGGACCGCCTCACCCGCGTCCGCAAGCCCATTATCGCCGCCGTCGCCGGATACGCCCTGGGCGGCGGCTGCGAGCTGGCGATGATGGCGGACTTCATCATCGCCGCCGACACCGCGAAGTTCGGCCAGCCGGAGATCAACCTGGGGGTGATGCCCGGTATGGGCGGCTCCCAGCGGCTGACCCGCGCCATCGGCAAGGCCAAGGCGATGGACCTGTGCCTGACCGGGCGGTTCATCGGCGCCGAGGAAGCCGAGCGGTCCGGGCTGGTCGCCCGCGTGGTGCCCGCGGACGAACTCCTCGCCGAGACCCGCAAAGCCGCGGCAGGCATCGCCCAGAAGTCGTTGCTGGCCACCATCGGCGTCAAAGAGGCCGTGAACGCCGCGTTCGAGACGACCCTCTCTCAGGGCCTGCTGTTCGAGCGGCGCACCTTCCACGCGGCCTTCGGCACACAGGACCAGAAGGAAGGCATGCGGGCATTCTCGGAGAAGCGCGAGGCGAAGTTCACCGACTCCTAGAAGCTGCCCCGGGCTCGGCCACCTGACCCAGCGGCACCTGCCGCGCGGCCGGCGGCGGGTTCACGCGCTGACCTGACCACCAGGTTCACTGCGGATGACGACGCAGGACATCGGGTTGCAGACAAGCCCGCGGAAGAGCAGGACGGCACCTCGCTGCGTGTGTGCTGAGTTCTGCCTCCCCGACCCGCTGTCCCCGGTGCTTGATAGGTTGTGACCCGACACAGGACATCTGACTGACGTCATCACGATCGACCTCGAGGGGAACACACACCCATGGCAAAGATCATTTACACGAAGACTGACGAAGCGCCGATGCTGGCGACCTACTCGCTGAAGCCCATCGTCGAGGCTTTCGCCTCCACCGCCGGCGTCGAGGTCGAGACCCGGGACATCTCCCTGGCCGGCCGCATCGTCTCCCAGTTCCCCGACTACGTCGGCGAGGACAAAGCCGAGGCAGACGCGCTGGCAGAGCTGGGCGAGCTGGCCAAGAGCCCCGAGGCGAACATCGTCAAGCTGCCGAACATCTCCGCGTCCGTGCCGCAGCTGAAGGCCGCGATCGCCGAGCTGCAGTCCCAGGGCTACGAGCTCCCCGACTACCCCGAGTCCCCCTCCACCGACGAGGAGAAGGACATCCGGGCCCGGTACGACAAGATCAAGGGCTCCGCTGTGAACCCGGTGCTGCGCGAAGGCAACTCCGACCGCCGCGCACCCGAGTCCATCAAGAAGTACGTGCGCGCCAATCCCCACCGCATGGGAGAGTGGTCCTCCGAGTCCAAGACCAACGTCGCCACCATGGGCGCGAACGACTTCGCCTCTAACGAGCAGTCCGTGGTCTTCGAGGCCGAGGACACCGTCACCATCCAGCACGTCGCCGAGGACGGCACCGTCACCGCCCTGAAGGAGGGCCTGAAGCTGCAGGCCGGCGAGGTACTCGACAGCACCTTCATGTCCGCCAGGGCCCTGGACGCGTTCCTCGCCGAGCAAGTGCAGGCAGCCAAGGACGCCGGGGTTCTGTTCTCCGCGCATCTGAAGGCCACCATGATGAAGGTCTCCGACCCGATCATCTTCGGCCACGTCGTCAAGGCGTTCTTCCCCGCGATCTTCGAGAAGTACGGCGAGGACCTGGCGAAAGCCGGCCTGTCCGCCAACGACGGCCTGGCCTCCATCCTCAAGGGCGCCGAGGAACTCGGCGAGGCCGGCGCGGGCATCAAGGCCGAGTACCAGAAGGGCCTGGAGAACGGCCCGCGCATGTACATGGTGGACGACTCCAAGGGGATCACCAACCTGCACGTGCCCTCCGATGTCATCGTCGACGCCTCCATGCCTGCCGTCATCCGCAACGGCGGCAAGGGCTGGGGGCCCACCGGCGACCCCGAGGACACCCTGGCCGTCATCCCGGACTCCTCCTACGCCGGCGTGTACCAGGCCGTCATCGACGACTGCAAGGCCAACGGCGCCTTCGACCCGACCACGATGGGCACCGTCCCGAACGTCGGCCTGATGGCGCAGAAGGCCGAGGAGTACGGCTCCCACGACAAGACCTTCGAGATCGAGGCACCCGGCAAGGTCCAGGTTGTCGACTCCGCAGGCGAGGTGCTCATCGAGCACACCGTGGAGGCCGGCGACATCTGGCGCGCCTGCCAGACCAAGGACGCCCCCATCCAGGACTGGGTGAAGCTGGCCGTCACCCGCGCCCGCGAGACCGGCGCCCCGGCCGTGTTCTGGCTGAACAAGGACCGCGCCCACGACGCCAAGCTGATCGCGAAGGTCGAGAAGTACCTGGGCGATCACGACACCACCGGTCTGGAGATCAAGATCCTCAGCCCGGTCGAGGCCACCACGTACACCGTGAAGCGCCTCCGTGCCGGCGAGGACACCATCTCCGTGACCGGCAACGTGCTGCGTGACTACCTCACCGATCTGTTCCCGATCCTGGAGCTGGGCACCTCGGCGAAGATGCTCTCCATCGTCCCGCTGATGGCAGGCGGCGGCCTCTTCGAGACCGGCGCCGGCGGCTCCGCGCCGAAGCACGTCCAGCAGCTGCAGCAGGAGAACTACCTGCGCTGGGACTCCCTGGGCGAGTTCTTCGCCCTGGTGCCTTCCCTGGAGAAGTACGCCGAGCAGGCCTCCGCCCCCAAGGCGAAGGTGCTGGCTTCCGCCTTGGACCGGGCCACCGCGACCTTCCTGATGGAGGACCGCTCCCCGGGCCGCAAGCTCGGCACCATCGACAACCGCGGCAGCCACTACTACCTGGCCCAGTACTGGGCCCAGGAGCTGGCCGCCCAGACCGACGACGCCGAGCTCGCTGAGACGTTCACGCCCGTCGCTCAGGCACTGACCGAGAACGAGGAGAAGATCGTCGAGGAGCTCAAGTCCGTGCAGGGCAGCCCCGCCGACATCGGCGGCTACTACCGCCCCGACGAGGCCAAGGTCGTCACCGTGATGCGCCCCTCCGCGACCCTCAACGAGATCGTGGACGGACTCGCCGGAAAGTAAGCAACGCCGGGAGGCGCGCTGCCTCCCGTTAGCACTACGCAATCACCCAGGTGGGTGTCGATACGGTCTCCGACCGGGGACGATGTATCGGCGACCCGCCTGGGTGATGTGCGTCTGGCGGGTTTCGGGTATCGCTTCTCACGCGACCGGACCGCAGAAGTCGCTGCTGGCCACGGTCGGGGTCGGGAGGGCCGCCAACGCCGTCTTCGGGACGCCCCTCTCCAGCGCCTACCGCCGTGCGCACCGCGACCGCGCACCAAGCGCGCTGCCGCGAACAGCGTTGATTCTGCAGCGTTCCGTGAAACACCGCCGTGCCTGGCGAACTTCTATCAGCGCACTGCATGTCCAGCTGCAATGTGGTCTGAACTACGTGTTGTGCCCTTTCAAAGAACGAAACTACTGTAGAAACTGTGAGCAACCATGCACCGGATGTTCCCCAGGCACTGAGGCAGCTCGCTGGACGCCGGCCCGTGTTCCATAGCGAGCATGATTTCAAGTTCGCTCTAGCGCAGACTCTCCAGGAAAAATACCCAGAAGTAGATATGCGCCTCGAACGGCCGTTCCGCGCAGATGGCCTTCGACAACATGTCGATATTCTGATCTATGGCCCCCATGGTGTAACTGTCCTGGAATTAAAGTATCCAACTCGCAAGTGGTCCGGGACGGTGGGAACAGAAGAGTTCCAATTAGCCGAGCACTCTGCCTGGGATCTCGCTCGCTTAGGATTCGTCAGGGACATTTACCGTCTGGAGAAGTTTGCTGAGTATTTCACAACCCGGGACACTGCATACCAGGCGTCAGCTGTGCTCCTCACCAACGTTCCTGCACTCTGGGAACCTCCGCGCAACAAGACCACCCATGACGCACAGTTCCGGATACATGAGGACGCGCGGCTCAAAGGAACACTGCGGTGGGGAACTGCGGGAGCTTGGCATTCAGGTAATGAGACCAAACTTTCCGGTGACTATGTCATGCGTTGGGAAAACTATTCCACCCTACCTGGCTCCCGCGCAGACGCGCCCGCCCAGCTGCGCTGGGTCGCAGCGACGGTGGCATAGACCGCGGGAACCAGTGCATCAGCCGCCAAGGCAAAGAGGCCCGGAAGCTGCTTTAACCTCGCAGCTTCCGGGCCTCTAAGCTGGGGCGCCAGAAGTCCCAGTTCTTGCTCTCTCAGGATGCCCAGTCCTCGTCCTCCCTGATGAGAGGCGGAAATCCTGCGGCTCCTCCAACTCCGATGGCCGCTCGTGCCATCCGCGTGCCACTCGCGATCGAAGCCGCTCTCGCCGACCAGATCGCTGCCGTCGCACATGCCCAGCTTACCGCCGGACGGCTCCGTCTGCACGGGAACTTGCGCGGCCCACAGGCAGCACGTCGCACGCTCTCCCTCCAGTTCAGTGCCCCTCCCGGGTGGGTCAGTGGCTCGTCCCACCGTTCGGAGTACCATATGCCGCGTCTGCCACCCCGTCGCCAGCTGAGCAGCAAGCTCACGTCCCCCTCGCCCCAAAGGTCAACCATTGAGTTCAGAGGCTGAGACCTCTGGCACCATTGATGACATGGCACCACTTTCATCGTGGACGACTTCCACACACGAGCCGCTTAATCGGCACACGATGGTGCACATGGTTGCCCCACCGGCGACCATCGGATCGGGAGTCGGCTGGGCTGCGTCACAGATCCCGAACCAATACACGGATCCGGATCGCGTCGCCACGATCCTCGCCAAGCTGGGGAAACCTAAAGCGGCTAAATACCTTAAGGGGAAGCTCCCTACGAGCAAGCGCACCCGCTCGGGCGACCTCGGAGAGATCATCGGAGCGCAGTACGCAACGCTTGAGCTGGGCTTTCGAGTGGTGGAG
This sequence comes from Sediminivirga luteola, assembly GCF_014639315.1. GTDB lineage: Bacteria > Actinomycetota > Actinomycetes > Actinomycetales > Brevibacteriaceae > Sediminivirga > Sediminivirga luteola. The sequence goes on along the minus strand of NZ_BMFY01000028.1, from coordinate 4,032 downwards.
CGGTTGCGGTGGAAGGACCACCGCGAGATGTCGATGCGTGGCGATGACTTGGTTGGTGTGCGCGCGAGTACGAACGGAACGCTGGAACTGTTGAAGGGTGAGGCAAAGAGCCGCGTAAGGCTCGGAACTGCAACGGTCACGGACGCAGATGATGCACTTAAGCGCGATCGGGGACGCCCATCGCCTCATGCTCTCAGCTTCGTCGCTGACCGACTCCACGGACTCGGTGAGCACACGTTGGCAGAGCTCATCGACGACGCCCAGTTGATTTCTGGGATCAGTCAACGGCAGGTGGTCCAGCTGCTTTTTACTTTCACTGGAAATGATCCGCGGGCCCTCCTCCGCGCAAATACGACAGCGTACCGGGGACGTGTAAAGCGCCTCGCCGTCGGTCTGCAGGTGTCAGAGCATCAGGCGTTCATCGCGAAGGTGTATTCGAAGGCGATCGCTGATGCCTGAAACAGTTGATGAGATTGAGGCCGCGATCGGGGAGGCGACGACCCCCGGATTTCGTGAACAGCTTCTCGCGCGAGGAGAGGCCCGGTCGATGATCTGGCGGGACGGTGTCCTGCCCGAGGACGCGCCCGCGTTCGATGAGCTGCTCAGCTACGACCTTCTATCCTACGGCTATTCGCTCCTGGGCCTGGGGCTACGTCTCGTGGAGGCGGATGGGTCGCGGAGCCTCGCCCAACGCGCCTTTGAGGGCGCAGCTACGGCCATTGAATCAGTCATCGCCAGAGGAGCTAACTCGCGCGAACGAGGCTTCCACCGTGTCGTCGCAGCAGCCGCCTACCACCTCGGCAGCTTCTCCGCGCGGGCGTACTCACTGCTTCAGACTGCGCTCGATTCCGGTGAAGTCACGACTAGTGAGCGATGCCTCATCCACATCATCCGCAGAGAACTCGACACCCTGGCCGCGCTCATCCTGAGTCACCGCGACGAGGACGCGGCAGCAGACGCCGACCTCGTCGAGACGTTGCGCGGGCTCCTCGAGCCCGCCAGCGATGAGGAACAGGACGATGACAGCGGCGACACCGATGTCATCGACGTCGTCGACCTCGCACTGACCGACGCGTTCGTCGGCGCAATCAGCATGGCGCTGCTCGCATTCGAACGGGGCGAGGGGGCGCTCCTGGAGGAGGCCCTCAGCACACTGCAGGTCGGTCTCAGAGCCGCCAGCGAACTGAACCTAGTCCCCCAGTGGTGGTGCCATCGACTCGCGATTCACCTGCTCCGCGGCCTGTGGGAGGCCAGTTTCCACCGCCTGCTCCCGGACGACCCAATCGACGGCGGTGGCGACTGGGCACGACTGCGTGCGACGTTCATCGCATCTCTCTTCCGAAGGCGACGCTCGGAGATCGACCTATGGCCGTCGCAGCTCGCCGCCGCAGAACGGGTGCTGAACACCAGCGAGAACCTGGTGCTGTCTCTCCCAACAAGCGCCGGCAAGACCCGGATCGCCGAACTTTGCATCCTCGCGACCCTAGCCGAGGGTCGGCGCGTTGTCTTCGTGACCCCATTGCGGGCGTTGTCAGCCCAGACTGAAACGGCTCTGCAGCGGACCTTCACCCCTTTGGGCAAGACCGTCTCGTCCCTCTACGGCGCGATCGGGGCCAGCAGCGCCGACGAGGATTTGCTACGAGAGAGGGACATCGTCGTCGCCACTCCCGAGAAGCTCGACTTCGCTCTGCGCAACGACCCAACGCTCCTCGACGACGTGGGGCTTGTCGTGCTCGACGAGGGGCACATGATCGGGGCGGATGAACGCGAGGTCCGATACGAAATTCAGGTACAACGACTGTTGCGCCGTGGGGATGCAGCCACCAGACGTATCGTTTGCCTCTCGGCGATCCTGCCAGACGGAGACGAAGTCGAGGACTTCGTGAACTGGCTCACCGATGACCAGCCCGACGGTCTCATCGCAAGCTCGTGGCGGCCGACTAAGCTTCGTTTCGGCGAAGTGATTTGGCAAGGCGATCGAGCCCGCCTGAGCATCATCGTGGGAGACGAGGAGCCCTTCGTCCCCCGGTTTCTCGAGCCCTTCGTTCCCCCGAACGGCCGCAGGACGACGCAGTTCCCCAAAAATCAGCAGGAGCTGACACTGTCCACAGCCTGGCGGCTCGTCGATGACGGCCAGACCGTCCTGATCTTCTGCCCACGGAAGGACTCGGTAAATGCTCTTGCCAAGGTCATAGTCGACCTTCATAGGCAGGGAGCACTCCGAAGCGTCTTCGAAGGGGATCCCGGCGACCTCGCCTCGGCCATCACGATCGGCGAGGAGTGGTTCGGGCGAGAACACCCGATCCTCGCGTGTCTGCGACTTGGAGTGGCGATCCACCACGGCTCGCTGCCCGCGCCCTATCGAAGAGAGATCGAGCGACTACTCCAGCAAGGAACGCTGAGGATCACTGTCTCCTCACCGACTCTTGCCCAGGGGCTCAACCTTTCGGCGAGCGCTCTCGTGATGCACAGCCTCTGGCGCAACCGGGAACTGATCAAGGCGTCCGAGTTCCGTAACGTTGTCGGCAGGGCCGGGCGAGCATTCGTGGACTCCGTCGGCCTCGTCGTCCACCCGATCTTCGAGAAAGTGTCCTCAGGTAGACGGAACTGGAGGCAGCTGGTCGAGGACACCGCTCTGCGCGACATGGAAAGCGGCCTACTGCAGCTGGTGGTAAACCTGTTCCGCCGGATGCAGGCGAAGCACGGTCTCCAGGACCTGGATGCACTGCTGGAATACGTCGCCGGCGTCGCGGCGTGGGATTACCCAGAAGTCGCGGCCGAGAGCGACAAGGAAGCCGAGCGCTCCCGAACTGCGTGGCGCTCGCAACTCGCTAGCCTCGATAACGCCCTTCTCAGTCTGCTCAACGACTCTGCGATTACGGAGGACGGAATCGAGGGGGCTCTCGATGACGTGCTCGCCTCGTCGCTTTGGACCAGGAGCTTGGCTCGACGGCAGGAGCCCGTGCAGACAGCGCTTCGAGCCGGCCTGACCGCGCGGGCACGCTTCCTCTGGAGCCAGTCGACCCCGGCACAGCGCCGAGGGTACTTCCTTGCGGGGGTCGGCCTAGAAACCGGACGCCAACTCGACGAGCACGCCAGCATCTTGGAACAGTACCTGCACAACGCGGACGAGGGCATCCGAATCGGCGACCCCGGTGCCGCAATCGACGCCCTGACCAGCTTCGCCAGGATCGCATTCGGCATCTACCCCTTCGCGCCCCGCACCCTTCCTCCGCAATGGGAAGACATCCTCGCCGCATGGCTTCGCGGCGAGGATGCCGCACAGATGGCACGCGAGGAGATCACGGATACACTGGAATTCATCGAAGACTCGCTGACCTACAGGCTGCCATGGGCGCTGGAAGCGGTCCGGGTCCGAGCAACCGCCAACGAGGACCCGGTCGGCAATCTTTGGGCGCTCCTCACCGATGAGCACGGACTCGCAGTTGCAGCGCTAGAGACAGGGACGCTGAACCGATCTGCCGCGCTGCTCATGCAGGCCGGATTCTCCTCCCGAGCCGGTGCCCTCGCCGCCATCGCAGCCGGAGGCGGCACCTTCACAACCGTGTCGGAGCTTCACCAGTGGCTGAACTCGGAGGAGGTGCGGCAACATGCGAACGACCCGCACTGGCCGACCGTGTCATCGCACGATCTCTGGGTCGATTTCATCAGCCGTAGCACTGCTGCACCGGAGAGAACCTGGATCAACACAGTCGAGGATGCCGCGGTGACGTGGCTTCCCGATCACCAGCCGAGTAGCGGGACTCCCTATCGAGCCGTGTCCCTTGCGAACGGTGAGACCATCCTCCAAGCCGCGGACGGTCGACGAACCGGTTCGCTTGAGGAACCACTCAATCCGAAAAGGCGCGGGTTGCTCATAGTCACTGGGACAAGCGCCGCCAACAGCGTCGAACTCCGCTATCGAGGCCCAGCCGACCTTCATGCATAACAGTGGGGACTGCCGCACATTTAGGTGACAGTTGGGGGTGTCAGGCCGCGAGGCTCACGGCCGGGTTCATGATGGTCTCGTAT
>NZ_BMFY01000027.1 GCF_014639315.1 Sediminivirga luteola | reverse complement strand
GGGAGCGGGCATGGTACACATCCTTCCAGGCCGCCCAGTGGGCAAGCCAGATCAGATGTCACCTATCGGTGCGGCAGTCCCTTATGGGTGGATTGATGCCGGGTTCCCCTCATCGGCTCCGGATAGCCGACGGCCCGCGTCACAGTGCGCGGTATGAGACTTCGTACCCCGCCTAGCGGGCACCTGAACGTCAATGCCACCGGGTGTACTTGCCATCTCAAGAGTCCCAGCGAGAAACCGAAAGTACACCCCAGTTGCAGACCTAGTGCAACCACGCACGCCTCAGGCTCGGACAAGAAGACCACCGTTGACCGATTCAATGGCGCGGCTTACCGGGAGCTTGCGCGGGCTTCCGCAAGCATCGACTCGCAAGTGTCTGCTTCCCTGTGAAGCCCTACCCAGGGATCGCATGAGAGCACGCCATGTAATGGGCGGGCGGGGAACCTATCGGAGTCTACGTTACAGGGCAGTGAGCGTCCCCGCTTCTGACGGGAGCGGCCGGGCAGCAGTGCCTGCATGCCTCGGGAGGCGCATAGTCAACGTTGATCGTTGCGCAACTCGACGACGTATCGTCTTTCGAAATCGGATTTGAGTCGGTCCGCGCACTCGGCCATGATGGCCTGTCTACGGCCCTCTTCCATGTCTTCTGCCTCCTTGACCCGATCCATAATCTGGTGAAATGTCGTCTCGTCCATGCGGCGAGACATCTGAACACCTAAGGTGGAGGGGAAAACGCTGGCGAAGGATCTTCGGACGTCAGCAACCTGGGGTGCGAACGCGAAAAAGTTCAACATGAAGTCCGGTCGCATCATGTACCGCGCCCCCTGGTGACGCGCCTCGAGACTACGCGTGTGTCTCAGAATTCTCGTTTCGTTCGTCAGCCACCATGTTCGAAATCCGAACTCTGTTGCCTCTCCGTTCTCGCGGCGGCGACGCCGTCGGCCGTATACAGCACAGGCCAAGAGAGCATCATTTTCGGCCAGCACCAGTTTCTGTTTGGTTGCCATGAGATCGTTCGAGAGGGTTGAGACTTCGTCGGGATCTACGAGTTCCGTCAGATCGTCTCTGCTTCGGTACTCCATTGAGAACGTTGCTTGAAGGTACCTTCGCAACTGGGCCGCCGCCGCAGGCTTAAAGAGGTCTGCATGACTGCAAAACTGTTCAACATAGCCTGGCCAAGTCTGTGGACCAGACGCTTCCAGTCGGTTGTACAAGTAGGCCCGCAGGAGGATCTTGGGGACCTCGCGCATCATGTCACCGGTGAGTCGATGTTCCACCCCTTCGATATGATTTCGAAACTCGAGATCCGACGAGCGCAGATTCCACATCACCTCTTCTAGGACCGGCTCCGTCAAAATCAGCTTGGAACCGCTCTCAGCTGCCATTCGCAAAACGTTGCGAACGAGCTGGGACGACTCAGGTAAGTACCGCTCGCTAAGAGCCCTGATGAGCATGTCGCTACCGATGTACAGATAGAAGTCCGCAGCCATTCGATCGAAGTACTCTACCAGCCGAGGCTCGTTGTTCAGGGTGAACAGTAGCGCATAAGTCCGAGCGAGTCGGCCCAGATATAGCCTTTCGTCTTCCGTGCTGTGATAAAGGGATGCCCGCGTCACTGCAAGGCACTGAGCCGCCAAGTCTACGCTCCCAGGTCCACGAAGTCCCCGGTCGACTATTGCACCACGCACCGCGTCACCTATTTGGGGGTATTCCACCTCGTCGGCGCGTGACAGAAAATGCGAAAACTCCAACCCTTCTTGCTCAAAGGCTAGCTGCAATGACCTCAGCGAAACCTCACCTACCAGGGCCGCAGCAGCCGGGTCCAGGCCGTCAAATGTCTCCACCGCACGTTGCTGCAGCGAACGCAGAACTCTAGCTCTCAGTGCTTCGTCTGATTGATTGTCTTTTGTGATGGCAGCCCGCGTATCATACGGAAGAACGAACACGTCGCTTTTGCGGTGCCAATTCACGCGACGCCCACCGGGGTAGCTCTTCTTCGACATAGCCACGAGTCGTTTGTGTACTCGTCGCTCCACCAGCGCGACAGCGGACGGCACCGTCTCTCGGATCTTGTCAATCACTTGGACTGAGTTCATGAAAATCCCCTTGTCTGGATCTGTGCCCTCAAGGGCCCAGATACAGAGGCTGTCTGTCACAGAGTTGACGAGAGAGACATCGCCGTCGAGTTTGTCAACAGCCTGCCGTAGGAATACGAAAACGGCGGGACTGGAAACATGTTTCGAGGATCCAATTACCTGGGCCGATCCAACCCCCGAAAGAAATTCCGTTTCGGGTCTTAGGAACTTTTTGAAAGCAGCCTGCGTGGCTGGGCTGTCGTTAATATGGGCGCGAATATAAGCGGCATCCCTGATTCGAACAACGACGTCCTTTTCCTCCCCCAGCTCGTCCTCGATGACGTCAATGGTGGGAACCGTCCGTGAAGTCAGATACGTCAGTTGTTGCGGGTGACGCCCAAATTCCCGCAGGCGATCGACAGTGGACCGGATCTTCGCCTTCGTGTCCTGTTGAACACTGGCTTGATAAAATATTCCGGCTTTGCCGCTTCTTTCGTGCACTTGGTCCCCACCGAAGGCGTCAGCGCCTCCGTCATGTATCCCACCCAGCGGAGAGTAATCCACGCCCAAGAGCGGCGGGAAAAACATGTTGGAGAACTTCTCGAACTGCGATCCGGACATACGCTGCAGGGCGATGTCGACGAGGTCGGGGTCAACGGCCACTTCTCACCCCTTCGTCTGGTAGAGGACAACAGTATGCCTGAGGACCCGCGCCTGAGGTAACCCTCCGCGCACGGCCATGATGTCATAGTGGGACGCCGCGAAGGCACAACGGCAGATCTCGCACAGCGCGTCTCGCTCAACCGTCGTACACCCTCAACACCGATGGGATGTCATGCCCGACATTCGAGGTCGTGAAGTCGCGGTCCGCTCATCGACAGAGTCGTGCTGTCACGCACGTCTCGAAAGTAGTCGCTCCATCGTCCGTTCATCGGCATAAGAGTACTGCCGCGCCGGCATTATTACTGGAGTCGAGGTGTAGTTGTGTTCCCTCGGCTTCTGTTACGTCGCGTTCATTACCGATGCCTGTACCCGCAAGATCGTCGGCTGGTCGGTCGCGGCCACGCTGAACAGCCAGTAGCTGCCGCTGCAGGCGCTGGAGCACGCGTTGCTGAGCACTTCTACCAGCATCGCCGAAGGTCAACTGGTGCATCATTCCGACCGTAGAGTCCAATACGTCAGTCTGGCCTACACAGAGACCCTGGCCGACTATGGAGTGCAGGCTTCAGGGGATCGGTCGGTGATTCCTACGACAACGCCCTCGCGGAAGCGGTCAATGGGCTCTATAAGGCCGAGATCATTCACTCCCGCAGCATCTGAGACTCAGCCACGACAGTGGAGATGGCCACAATGGACTGGGTGCTGTGGTGGAACACCTGCCGCCTTCACGCAAGTCTGGGGTATCGGACTCCGGCAGAGGTCGAGGCCTCGTACACTCAACACGTGACGGCCGCCCCCGCGGTGGTCTAAACCTCGGAACGAAGGGACATACCCGGGCCAAAAATGAGTAATGCCCCACGCCATCGAGGGAACGATGACGTGAGACACTACAACCGTCGGGCTGACAGTGTCTGGTTTCAGGAGATCGTTCCCGGGGTGTGGCAGGACATAGTTCCGTTTGATGTGTCAGTAGATCCTTCCGGGGCTGTGTCAGGACATCGTTCCTGGTATGAGTGAGTCGAAGAACCGCGCGATCGTCCTAGCCATCACTGAAGCCAAGCTGCCGATTCCCGATGCTGCTCAACGGTTTGGGGGATCCGGACACTGCTGGGCCGGTACAAAGAAGGCGGCCTTGATGCAGTAGAGCCGCGTTCGCGCAGGCCTCATACCAACCCGAAGGCCACACCTGAAACCTTGGTCACCGAGATCCTTAGACTGCGGGCCCAGCTGGACCAGGCAGGACTGGATGCTGGGGCCGAATCAATCTATGCCCGGCTGCCAGCCGATCAGCGTGTCTCGGTGTCTACGATCTGGCGGATCCTCAAACGTCACCAGCAGGTCGATCCCCAGCCGCAGAAACGGCCCCGCTCCTCCTGGCACCGATTCGAAGCAGAATCACCCAACCAGATGTGGCAGTCGGACTTCACCCACTGCCGCCTGGCCGATAACACCGACTTGGAAGTCATTCCCTGGCTCGATGACCACTCCCGATACCTGCTGCACATCAGCGCCCACCCCCGGGTCACCGGAGCAACCGTGGTCGAGAGCTTCATCGCCGCCACAGATGAATACGGGCTGCCAGCAGCAACCCTGACCGATAACGGGATGGTCTACACCACCCGGCTGGCCGGGCTGAAAGCAGGCTGGAACACACAGCCCAACGGATTCGAGCAACTGCTGGCCGATCTGAGCATCACCCAGAAGAACGGCGCCCCTGGGCACCCCACCACCCAGGGGAAGATCGAGCGATTCCACCAGACCTTGAAACGCTGGCTGAACGCAGCCGCAACACCCGAGAACACTGAGGGACTCCAGCAGCAACTCGATACCTTCCAAGCCCTGTACAACCACCAGCGACCCCACCGGGCCCTGAACCGAAGAACACCGGCCACCGCTTATGCGGCCCGCCCGAAAGCTGGCCCGCGACTGAAAATCAATAACCGTAGCTGGCGAATCCGCTACGACAAAGTCTGCACCCAAGGACGGATCACCCTGCGCTACGCCGGGAAACTGCGCCATCTCAACATCGGACGCGCACACCGCGGACAACGCGTACTCGCACTGGTCCATGACCGCGAAACCATGGTCATCGACCTGGCCACCCGAGTCATCCTCGCCGAGCACATCATCGACCCGGATAAGGACTACCAGCCCAAAAAACAATGAACGATGTCCCGACACACCCCCGCGGCAGAAAAAGGAAAGTGACGAGACATACCCGGGTTAAAAATGAGTAATGCCCCACGCCATCGAGTGAACGATGACGTGAGACATCACACCGTCGGGCTGACAGGATTTGAACCTGCGACCCCTTGACCCCCAGTCAAGTGCGCTACCAAGCTGCGCCACAGCCCGCGACGAACCGCGAACGGCTCGACAACCAGAGCAACTCTATATGAAGAGGCCACCGCCCACCAAACCTCGTCAGCGCCCCTGCACGGCCGGGGGAAAGCACGGAATCCGACCGACAGCCGCACCTCCCCTACAAGGACTTGCAGACAGAACACCGCTCCGACCGACGCCAGGTCACGCCGTCTCCATGGTTCCGGTTACCTCGCCGGAGGAAGTCGGTGTCACAGCATGGCAACGGAAAGGCCTCAGAACGGACCACAAGTCTGAGGCACGACAGCGGCGTGGCTACTGTGACCACATGCACAAGTCTCTTCTTGCCATCCTCGCCGCATCGGCGATCGCGCTAAGCGGCTGCGCTTCCTCTCAGGTTGAGACCTCAGCGGAATCCTCAGCTCAGCCCACATCGACGCTGTCCTCCCCCGCGTCTCCCAGCACTCCTTCCCCGACCCCAACGCCGGAAGAGACCACCGAGACTCCCTCCCCCACGTCCTCTCCGTCGCCATCGACGACTCCCCCACCCACGGCGAACAGTTCTTCCGGCAACGCCAAACCCAAGCCGAAACCAACACCGAAATCAGAGCCGAAGAAGTCCCAGAACGATTCGGCCGAGAAACCCAGAGCACAGAGCAAAGAGTCCTCCGGCGGCACTGAGCAACGAGAGCCTTCCAGCAGCTCCGGCAACGGCCCTGGCTCCCGTCCCGACGGTGCCTACAAGAACTGCGACGAAGCACGGGCACGCGGTGGCGCGCCGGTTTACCGCGGGGAACCCGGCTACGGTCCGCACTTGGACAGTGACAAGGACGGCATCGGCTGCGAGTGAGAATCACGGCTGAAACGCGCAGGCTCTGACCGCCGCAACGCCCTACCCGACCCCCGCAGCATCCTCCCGCGGGGAGACACCAAACCGCCTGCGGTAGTCCCGGCTGAACTGCGAGGGGCTTTCGTAGCCGACGGCGTGGGCCACTGCGGCGATGTGCCCGCTCCCGGACGTCAACCTCAGTCGTGCCTCCTGCAGGCGCAGTTGCTTCTGGAACTGAATGGGGCTCATCCCCGTCACCGCATGGAAACTCCGGTGGAATGCCGATGGGCTCATCCGCGCCATGCGGGCGAGCTCGGCCACGCGCACGGTCTCCGCGTAGCGCTCCCCCAGCCAGCCGACGACCTCCCGGACTCGGCTGAGCGTGCTGTCGGCCAGGCCCAGCTGTCGCACAGCCTCACCCCGTGGACCGCGCAGCAGAAGCCAGACGATCTCACGCTCCACCAGCGGCGCCAGCACGCCCAGATCGGCCGGGCGCTCCAGCAACCGGACCATCCGCCCCACCGCCTCCACCAGGTCCGCAGCGGCATCGTCGATCATCAGCCCGCGCACGGTTCCGTCCCCGCGCGACCCTGCCCGCCCAGCCGTAACGGCCGACCCGCCGGCCGGTCCGCCAGCCGCCGCGCCGGCCGCAGGAGTCAGCAGCAGGTCCGCGATCAGCGCCGGCCTGAGCATCAGCGCGAAACCCAGCGCCGGGGTCTGCCTGCTGGCGCCCACGAAATGCCCCACCGTCGGCAGATCCACGGAGGTGAGCAGCGTCTGCCCGGCCCGATAGGTGTGCAGTTCCTCGCCGACGGTCATCTGCTTGGCCCCCTGCACCAGGAGCACCAGCATCGTCCCGGTGGTGGAGAATTCCGCCACGCCGCCCCGCTCGATCGAGGAGATCACCGCGGTCTCGGAGATCCACCGCTCACCTCCGTGCGCGTGCCTGGCGATCAGCGTCCGCACCGCATCCAGGTCCATACGCAAAGTCAACCAGCCCAGGCGAGCCGGATCGACCGAAACTCCACCAGAAAGCAGGAATGGGCAATATCGCGGCGCGAACGTTCTAGGGCCGCACGCCCAGCCGTACTTGACTGAAGACATCGCCGGACCAGCCCGCGCGATCCGGCATCACCCCACCGAAGGAGCACTCATGAGCGTGGCACTCATCGTCGGCGGCAGCGCCGGCATCGGCCAGGCAGCGGCCGAGCAGATCGTCCGCTGCGGCCACGGCGTCATCGTCACCTACCGCCGCCATCCCGAGGGCGCCGAGGAAGTCGTGAACCGCATCGCCGCACGCGGTGGGACCGCTGCGGCACTGCCCCTGGACGTCGGCGACACCGCATCGTTCGACGACTTCGCCGGCCGGGTCCGGGACACTCTGCAGCGAACCTGGCAGACCGGCACCCTGGACGCGCTCGTCAACAACGCGGGTGTGAGCGGCACCGCCATGCTCGGTGAGCACACCGAGGAGAACTACGAGCGCCTGCACCGCGTCCTGCTGAAAGGACCGCTCTTCCTCACCCAGGCTCTGGCGCCGATGCTGGCGGATGGCGGCGCGATCGTGAACACCACCAGCACCAGCACGCACGCGGCGGGCACCACGCCCGGCTACTCCGTCTACGCCGCGATGAAGGGCGGATTGGTCGTCCTGACCCGCTACCTGGCCGGGGAGCTCAGCAGCCGCGGCATCCGGGTCAACTCGGTCTCCCCCGGCCCCACCCGCACTCGCCTCGCCGACGACGCCTTCGAGAAGTATCCCGAGCTCATCGCGCCCCTCGCCGACCGGATCGCGCTCGGCCGGATCGGCGAACCCGCCGATGTCGGTGCCGTCATCGCCTTCCTGGTCTCCGAGGAGGCCCGCTGGATCACCGGCCAGGACGTCGAGGCCTCCGGCGGGCACGACCTCTGAACCTCATCCCGCCACGAGCGGGCTCCAGGGCACCGGCACGAATGGTGTCCGGAACGTTAGACAACCGCCCTAGTGAGTGTCCGTGCTCACAGGTAGTGTCAAGGAAACGAAGCAAGGGCGGGTGTCGTCTTACAACCCGGTGAGGCAGGCTCCTGTACCCCAGTTCGACCTCCAGGAGCCTGCCGGTGACCCTTCGACAGCCTCATCCCGCTCCCGCCGCCGATCCCTCGCGCTGGCTGGCCATCGCCGTGATCGGCGTGCTGGTGGCCGCCGGTCTCGTCGTCGGAATCGCCCAGCCCGCCGCGGCAGCCGGCACGCTGTCCCTGTACAAGGCGATCGAGAACCTCGCCACCGGGGCCAGCGAGGGCGACCGGTCCAAATGGGACGTGCAGGCCGTCGACACCGCCACCGGGGAGACCTTCCGCTACGACGGGCTCAACGGCTTCCAGAGCCGCCGCATCCCGGCCGGCCAGTACCAGATCTCCGAGCTGCCCAATGACCGCACCCCGCCGGGTTACCGCTTCCGCGACTGGAACTGCGGCGGCACCATCTACACCGACCCCGAGCCGGTCATCACCCTCGCGGAGAACCAGAACCTCACCTGCACCGTCACCAACGTCGCCGTGCAGTCCACCCTCAGCCTGGTCAAAGAGGTCCAGGGCGGATCGGCGCAGCCGTCGCTGTGGACGCTGCAGGCGCTCGACGGTCCCACCTGGGTGGGCGGCCCGGCCAACTCCGCCCAGGTCACCAATGTGACGGTCCGCACCGGCACCTACCGGCTGGCGGAGACCGCCGGACCCGAGGCGTACGAAGCCGGCGAATGGCAGTGCCAGTACCGGGACCACCAGGGAAACACCGGCGAGGTCCCGGTCAACGCCAACAACCAGATCACCATCGAGCTTGATCGCGCCGTCACCTGCACCATCGTCAACACTGCCGACTCCACGCAGCTGACCCTCGTCAAAGACGTGACAGGTCCCGACGGCCCTCTCCACGATCCCGAGGACTTCACCCTCACGGCCGCCTCCCCCGCCGGGACCATCAGCGGCCCCAGCGGCTCCCTGGACGTCACCCACGCCGAGGTGCAGCCCGGCACCACCTACGACCTCTCGGAGGAGGGGCCGCCGGGCTACGAGGCACAGGAATGGCAGTGCGAGGCCGACTCCGGCAGCGTCACCCAGACCGGATCGAGCGTGAGCCTCTCCTCCGGCGCCGATGTCACCTGCACCGTGGTGAACGAGTTCACCGGCGGCTGGCTCACCCTGGTCAAGGACGTGGAGAACAGCACGCAGCCGGCCACCAACTGGACGCTCTCGGCTTCCGGCTCCGGCACCGCGGACGGCGCCCAGATCGAAGGCGCGACCGGTACGGCGGAGGTCACGGCCGTACCCCTGCCAGCCGGCGATTACGCCCTGGCCGAGGACGGGCCCGACGGCTATCTCACCGACGGTTTCGTCTGCGACGGCGCTCCCGCCGGTTATGAGGTCGCACTCGGCGCGGGCGAGGACGTCACCTGCGTCATCACCAACAACCGCGATTCAGCCGTCACCCAGCTGACTCTGGTCAAAGAGGTCGACAACACCGGTGGCGGGCCGCTCAGCGCCACCGCATGGGGTTTGAGCGCAGAGCACGAATCCGGGTTCGTCATCGCCGGGCGGACCGGGCTCTCGCCGATCACCTACCGGGTCGTTCCACCCGGCACCTACACCCTGGACGAGGAGGGGCTGTCCCCGGGCACCCCCGAACAGCACGCCATGTACGAGGCCGGCGACTGGTCCTGCACCGATGCCACCGGCGCCACGCTGCCGGTCACGGACACCGAGGTGGACATCCCCGAGGGCGCGCAGGTGACCTGCCGCATCGAGAACACCTGGACCGGTTCGACCGTGTCCTTCCACAAGCAGGTCGTCAACAGCTCGTTCGGCACGCACTCCCCCGCGGACTGGGAACTGGCCATCGAACCCGTTGAGGGCGGGGATCCGGTCGTCATCGGCAACGGCGCCGATGGCATCGTCGAGGAGGCCATCGCGCCCGGCGACTACCGGCTGGTGGAGGTCTCCGGTCCGGACGGTTACCGGTTGGAGGGCTTCCAGTGCCTGGGCGAAGGCGACCAGGACGAGGACCCGCTTGACGACCTCGTCACGATCCCGCCTTCGACGCATGTGGAGTGCACGGTCACCAACAGCGCCATCGCGCCGACCCTCACCCTCATCAAGGACCTGGACAACACCGGCGGCGGCACCGCCGAGACGGACGACTTCACCCTCATGGCCCGCGGCCCGGGCAATGCCGCCATCGCCGGGCCCAGCGGCGACTCCTCCGTCACCGAGGTGGTGCTGCCACCGGGTGAGTACGTGTTCCGCGAGGAAGGCCCCGGCGGCTACGCGGCCGACTGGGAGTGCACCGGCGGGCAGTCCTGGGACGATGACGCCGAGGTCGCCGTGATGGACGCCGGGGACCAGATGGTCTGCACCGCCGTCAACACCGTCATCCGGCCCACCCTGACGCTGGTGAAGAACGTCGACGGCGGACCGGCCGCCGCCACGGACTGGGAGCTGTCCGCCGACGGTCCCACACCGCTGGCTGGCCGCAGCGGCGAGGACGCGGTCACCGCCGTGGAGGTGGACGCCGGACAGTACGAGCTCAGCGAGATCCCGGCCGGCGAGGCCACCGCAGCCGCGGGATACGAGCCAGGGCAGTGGGTGTGCGACGCCGGCGCCCTGGAGGGCTCCTCCCTCACCCTGGCACCGGGCCAGGACGCCACCTGCGAGGTGACGAACACCTGGACCGGCGGCACCCTCACCCTGGTCAAAGAGGTCGCCGACGGTCAGGTCGAACCGCCCGGCGGCGGCACCCCCGAGGACTGGACTCTCACCGCGGACGGCCCCGTCACGGTGCAGGGTCCCGGCGGCAGCGAAGAGATCGTCGCCCAGCCCGTCCCCTCCGGCGCCTACGAACTCTCCGAGGCGGTCACCGACGGCGCCGATGTCGCCCCGGACTACCAGCCCGGCGACTGGGTGTGCACCGGCACGGGCTACTCCTGGGACGGCGGCGAGCCCGGCACCGGTACGCTCACGATCGAGCCGGGCGCCGATGCTGACGTCACCTGCACCCTGACGAACCTGTACCAGCCGCCGCACCTGACGCTGGAGAAAACCATCGACGGCGGCGGCCCGCTCGGCGACAGCGCCGACTGGACGCTCGGCTTCGAGCAGACCGGCACGCCCGGGGGCGCCTCAGGCTCCGGCGTCACCGGCGAGGACGCCATCACCGGGGTCGCGGTGGGCTCGGGCACCTACGCCTTGAGCGAAGCGCCCGCCGAGACCGCGCTGGCAGAGGGCTACGAGACCGGCGACTGGGAGTGCACCGGGGGCACCGTCACGCAGGGCCCCGGCGGCACCGCGACGCTGACCCTGAGCACCGACGACCTCGATGTCGTCTGCTCCATCGTCAACACCTGGACCGGCGGCACCCTCACCCTGGTCAAAGAGGTCGAGGACGGCGGGCAGAGCCCGGATCCCGCCGGCGAACCGGGTGACTGGACCCTGAACGCCGACGGACCCACCCCCGTCAGCGGCCCCGGCGGCAGCGAGGACATCGCCGGCCAGCATGTCCTGCCCGGCGAGTACCAGCTCTCCGAGACCCTGACCGGCACCGCCGATGACGACTACCGCCCGGGCGACTGGGTCTGCACCGGCGAGGGCGCCGAGTTCGACGCCGGTGAACGCGGCGAGGGCACCTTGACCATCGTCTCCGGGGCCGGTGCCGACGTCATCTGCACCCTCACGAACCTCTTCCGCCCGCCGCGTCTGACCCTGGTGAAGCATGTGGAGGGCGGCCCGCTCGATGAGCTGGACGACTGGACGCTCAGTGCCACCGGTGAGGACGTCACCGTCAGCGGACCGGCGGGCAGCCCCGCGGTGACCGGGCAGGCGGTCGGCAGCGGCACGTTCCTGCTGGCCGAGGAGCCCACCGAAGCAGGCGCACCGGCCGCCGGGTACCTGACCGAGGGCTGGTCCTGCGACGGCGGCACCCTCACGCCCGGGGAGACGCCGCGCACGGCGCAGCTGGAACTGGACGCCGATGACGACCTCCAGGTGACGTGTGAGATCACGAACACCTGGACCGGCGCGCAGCTCACCCTGATCAAGGAAGTCGCCGACGGTCAGCTGACCCCGGATCTGCCGGGCCAGCCGGAGGACTGGACGCTGACCGCCGAGGGCGAGCAGGATCGCCTCGACGTGGCCGGCTCCGGCAGCGGATCGCTGGCCTCGGGCACGTACTCCCTCTCAGAGGAGGCGAACACGGCGGTGGACCCGGCCTACGATCCGGGTATGTGGTCCTGTGAGGGCAGCGGCGACTTCACGCTCGACGCCCAGGACCCGGGCCTCGGGACGCTGGAGCTGCAGACCGGCGCCGATGTCACCTGCACCCTGACGAACCTGTTCCAGCCACCGCATCTGACCCTCGCCAAGAGCGTCGACGGCGGGCCGCTGGGCTCCACGGACGACTGGATCGTGGAGTTCACCGGCTCCGGCAGCAGCGGCTCCGGGCGTACCGGGGACGATGCCGTCACCGGCGTCGCCGTGGGGACCGGCACCTACACGCTCTCGGAACGGCCGAGCGACAGTGAGGCGGATCCGGCCGGGTACACCGCCTCGGACTGGGTCTGCGACAGCGTCGAGCCGGTCGTACCCGGTCCGGACGGCACCGCCACCCTCACGCTCGGCCCGGACGACACGGACGTCATCTGCACGATCGAGAACACCTGGCAGGGCGGGACGCTCACCCTGGTCAAGAACGTCGACGGCGGCACAGCCGCGCCGGTCGACTGGCTGCTCTCAGCTGAGGGACCGGAGGGGACCCTCGTCGGCGAGGCGCCCAGCGGCGACCCTGCCGTCACCGAAGTATCGGTCCTCGCCGGGGAATACGCGCTGACCGAGCAGCCGCTCCGCGACGGTGCGCCGATGGATCTCTACTCGGCCGGTGAATGGAGCTGCGCCGGTGGCGCGGTGGAGTCCGGCACCGTCGAAGTCGGGATCGGCACCGAGGTGATCTGCGCGATCACCAACACCTACACCCCGGCAACCCTGACCCTCGTGAAGGAGGTCGTCGGCGGGAGTGCGCAGCCCACCGACTGGGAGCTCCGCGCCGAAGGGCCCCGCACCCTCGCCGGGGTGAGCGGTGACGGAGCGGTCACGAACGTGGCCGTGGCCGGCGGCTCCTACACCCTCTCCGAGGCCCCCGTACCTGGTGCTCCGACGGAGGGGTACACCGCCGATGAGTGGGTCTGCGAGGGCGCCGATGTCGACGGTGCCGTCATGACGCTCGCGCTCGGGGACGATGTCACCTGCACGGTCACCAACCGTGCAGTCGAGACGACCCCACCCACCGAACCGACCACCGACCCGACTACCGACCCCACGACGGACCCGACAACGGATCCCACGACGGACCCCACCACCGACCCGACAACGGATCCCACGACGGACCCCACCACCGACCCGACGACGGAACCCACGACGGACCCCACGACTGACCCGACTACGGATCCCACTACCGACCCGACAACCGAACCCACCACAGAACCGACCACCGAACCGACAACGGAACCCACGACTGCCCCGACCACCGAACCCACTACCGACCCGACCACGGATCCCACGACCGAACCCACGACCGACCCCACGCCCAGTCCCACCGACACGACCGAGCCCACCACAGAACCGACGACTGAGCCGACGCCCGGACCGACCGACACGACAGAACCGACCACAGAACCGACGACAGATCCGACAACAGAACCCACGCCCGGTCCCACCGAACCCACCACGGACCCCACGACTGAGCCGACGCCTGGCCCGACGGAGACCGCGCCGACGCCGACGGAGCCTGGCGAGCCCACGACGCCGCCGGGTGAGACGGAGAGCCCAGGGGTCCCGACCACGCCCGGACCGCCTGCTCCGGAGCCCCCTGAGCCCACGGCGGGCCCGCCGTGCCCGGACTGCCCGCCGGACGAGGACCTGCCCAGGACCGGTGCGGACGCCGGACCGGTGCTCGCCGCGGCACTGGCGATGCTGCTGGCCGGCGCCGTGATGCTCCTGATCGCCGCCGCCCGCCGCCGCAGCTGAACGGCCGCGCAACCAGGTCCGGCGCACGGAAAGCTGCCCGTCTGTCACTCCGTTTGGCCGAGCTGCTGTGGCGCCGTCGCGTCATACTGCATCGAAAGCTCTAGCACCACGTCTGCTCACGCTGCCGTTCGGCGCTCAGAACCGTTGAGTGGGAACCTATGGCCTTGTCGGCCATAACCGCATATGAGATATCGGGCGTGTCATATCATTGGGTGTTCCGGTTCGTTAACAACGGTAACTTCCTGCGTACTAGACGCTCGGCCGCCCAAGTGGAATCCTTCGGTGTAAACAGGCAAGTCGAAACCGAACCACAGCACCAAGGAGCTGAGATGACCCCGCAAGACGACATGCTGAGAGTCCTACTCGAGCGATCCAGAAGAGGAGCCGTTCGGGACTGCCGCACATTTAGGTGACAGTTGGGGG
>NZ_BMFY01000026.1 GCF_014639315.1 Sediminivirga luteola | reverse complement strand
GCTTGCCACCCGGGCCGGATCCTGGATGCGCTGGGGCAGCAGGGAAGCCGGGATGATGGCCAGCGCCAGCATGAGCAGCAGGATCAGCGCCGCTCGCATGGTGGTCAGCTGCCGCCACGCCCACCGCAGCAGCCCCACGAACCCGATGTCGGCCGGTGCTGCCTTCGTCGGCGGGGTCGCTCCGGGCGCGCCGGATCCGCTGGTGGAGTCGGACTGCTGCGTCGATGTTGCCGCCCGTTCCTGATGCAACGGCTTCATGGTCACGGTCTCGCTTCGCCCACCGCTGCTTTTTAGGTGAGTTGCAGGTCGGTGATGCAGGTGGCGCCTTCGTCGGTGGTGGTGAAGTCCGAGGCGCCTGTCCGGCCGTCGTAGCTGATCTCAATGGTGCCGTCGATGTCGCTGGGCACCCAGAAGCCGACGAACCCGTTGTCGAAGGTGGCCACCTGCTCGTCGACCACGACGTCCCCAGTAGTGCTGTCGGTGATTTCGACGTCGACGGTTGCGTTGCTGAGCTCACCCTGGCAAGTGGTCAGGCTGTGATAGAAGCAGTCATGTGTCTGCTCGACGTAGGGGGCGATCGACACGTATGACAGGTTCTGCGGCAGGTCCAGGACCACTTCCTGCCTGTTGTCGGTCAGCACCAGCTCATCGGGATAGACAGATGCGATCAGGTCTGCTGGCCTGTCGGCTGTCTCGAGCTGGTCCAGATGATCGATGATCTCGACGGCATCCATGTCGTCGAGGTCGTAAGTGGCAAGGAACTCAGCCTGCGAGTCGGTGCTTGGTGATGGTTCGGCGTCTGCTGCCGGCGCGCATCCTGCCAGCACCAGCGAGAGTGTCGCTGCAGCGATCGCTACTCGTTTCACGTTCATCTCCTTGTCGTTCGGGCCGGTGCCCGAGGGTCAGCATGCGCAGGAGTGACGACTGCCCACGCGTGGTCTCACTGAATGGTCGGGGGTGTGTCAGATGATGGTTTCGAATCCGCCGATCATGCCTTGCAGGCTGTTGACCCACTGGGTCCAGACGCCGCTGACGAGCAGCACGCCGATGATGATGAGCATCGCCCCGCCGATCCGGCTGATCAGCAGGTGGTGGTCTCTGGCCCACTGCAGCCTGCCGGTGCCCTTGACGATGAGCACGGCCACGACGATGAACGGCACTCCCAGTCCGAGGCAGTACATCAGCGTCAGCAGGGCACCGCGCCAGATGCCGTCGGTGCCGGTGACCCCGAAGCTGGTCGACAGCGCCAGCACCGCCGCGAGTGTGGGACCCATGCACGGGGCCCAACTGAACGCGAAGGTGGCACCCAGGGCGGGGGCGCCCCACAGCCCGGCCGGTGGACGCTTGGTGATGCGGGCGGTGCGCTGGAACATGCCGATCCCGCCCATGAACACGATGCCGGCGATGATGACGACCACGCCCATCACGCGGTTGAGGACATCGGCCCACTGGCTGAGCAAGACACCGGCGAGACTGAACGCCAGGCCCATCGACACGAAGACCACGGCGAAGCCGGCAATGAACAGGGAGACCCCGATGACCACCCGGCTGATCTTCCGGTCGGTCAAGGCGGCGGCACCCAACCCGGTGACGTAGCCGACGTAACCGGGGACCAGCGGCAGGACGCACGGGGAGAAGAACGACACCGCCCCGGCCAGGACGGCCACCGGGATCGCCAACAGCATCGGACCGGACAAGGCGGTCTGCGAAAAGGTCTCACCGATGGAGGCCAGCACCATCACGCCGACTCCTCCAGCACGTCACCAATCAACGCTTCGAGGGTCGACGCGTCCACAGCTCCCATCACCCGCGCCGCCGCCCTGCCCTGAGCGTCCAAGACGACGGTGGACGGGACCGCCTGCGCGGGCAGCACCGAACCGAGCGCAGCGACGCCGAGGCCGTCCTGATCCAGCATGGACGGAAACGTCAGATCAAACGTCCTGGCGAACGCGTCGGCGGCCGGTGCCTCATCGCGAACATTGATGCCCAAGAACTTCACGCCGTCTTCTTGGTACCGCTCGTAGTTGGCCTGCAACGCCGGTGCTTCCTTGCGGCACGGGGGGCAGGCGGCGTACCAGAGGTTGAGCACCACCGGGGCCCCACGCCAGTCGGCAAGGTCGAAGGCAGTGCCGTCGGTGTACTCGCCGGCCAACTCGATCGGCTCACCCCGCTCACCGATGGGCAGTTGGGTGATGACCCCGGCCCCGGAAATATAGCCCTGCTCATTGACCTCCGGCACCTGGTCGGCCAACTCGTCGGCATCGCTGCCGCACCCGGCCAGGCCAAGCGCGAGGAGGACGGTCAACGAGCCTGACCGGCGGATCATCGAACGACGCGACAGAGGTGAGAGCATCCTTCTTCTTCGACTCGCAGGAAAACGATTCCCTCCATTCTGGTCGAGCTGCCGATGGTGAAACGACCGGGATTCTTGAAGCTTTGATAAAGAATGCCGGTTCACGGCCTGGTGGCGGGGCAGTCGCGCAGTTCTCGGGCCACATACTTGAGACCGTCCGCCACGCCTGCCCCCTCTGGAGGTTCACTGCTGTGCTCACGGTCGTCAGGCGCGCTGTGGTCGCGCTCGTCGGGGGAGTTCTCATCGCAGCCGGCAGCGTGACCCCGGCTGTCGCACATCAGCAGTGGTTCGTTGCTGACCCTCAGGACTATCCGGTCGACGGTGCGGCGTTGCTGCGCCCGGGCGTCCTGCTTGGAGTCGTCGTGGCCGTCGTGGTCACTCTCCTGGGGCGGGCCGCCGCCTCGCGGCTGCCGGTGCCGGAACTGTCAGCGTTCAAACCGGCACGCCTCCTGGCGGTGCTGGCACCGTGGGCGCCGCGCATTCTGGCCTTGCATGTGGGTCTCAGCCTGATTGTCCTCTCCTTCTCCGGTGCGGTCCTCAGCCCCACCTTTCGAGCGCCGGACAGGTGGGAAGCCCTCCTGCTCGTGCCGCAGATCATCGTGGGCGTGATGCTGATCGCCGGGGTCTTCGTGCGCATTGCAGCCGTCGCGATCGTGCTTACCGCCACCGGCATCACCGTTGCCTCCGGATGGGAGTCGGTGGCCAGTACAGCGGTACTCGTGGGCAGCGCAGTGTTCCTCTTCGTCCTGCCCCCGCGCGCAACGGAAGGCTCCCGCGGTGCGCTCGATGCCCGGACGCTGTCCAGAGCAGGGCTGGCGCTCAGACTCGGGGCCGGAGTCTCGCTGATCGGCTTGGCCATCAGCGAAAAACTCGCTAACCCACACATGGCCCGGGCGATGCTCGAGCAGGTGCCAGCGCTTAACGTCCTGGCGCCCCTCGGCGTCACCCCGGAGAGCTTCGCACTGATCGCCGGCGGGGTCGAACTTGCCCTGGGCCTGCTGCTGATCTCCGGTGCCCTGCCGCAGCTCATCGCCCTCGTGACCGCCGTCCCCTTCACCGCGACCCTGGCCCTGTTCGGCACGGCCGAACTCATCGGGCACCTGCCCATGTACGGCGTCCTTCTCACCCTCCTCATCCTCGGCAGCCGAGCCGACTCCTCACGTGCCCTCTCCGGAAGCCCTGGCATCCCAAAACTAGGGGCGGCCAAGAAAGCCGTGACGTAGATCAGCGGCGGTCAGCAAGCGGCTGTGGATTCTTCAACGAATCTTCACACGGAAGCGCTTCACCCCCCGGAAGATCGTCGATACCGTCGAAAGTGCGCGCCGACGCTTGTTGTCCGCGCGCCGTCACCGATGAAAGCCCACGTATGGATGCCGATGGGCCGGAGTCATCTGCGGAAGACAGGGAAGCAGCGAGAATCATGCACCTCAAGCACCTCCCGGAACCACCCTGCGAGGATTCGCGGAGTGCCCGGCAACGACGGTGGTGGTGCGGGGGCGCCGACGTCCATCCGGCCGACGGGTGGAAGCTGATCTACGACCGCTTCGACCCGGCGCAGGAACAGACCCGGGAAGCGCTGTGCACGTTGGGCAACGGGTACTGGGCGACTCGGGGGGCGGCATTGGGCAGCGTCGCCGACGGGACGCATTATCCCGGGACCTACTTCGCCGGGGTGTACAACAGGCTGATGTCCGACCTGGGAGGCCGGGACAGCGAGGTCGAGCACCTGGTCAACATGCCCGATTGGACCTACGTGCGCATACAGCCGGTCGGCGGGACGTACCTGCGACCCTGCAGTCCCGAGATGATCAGCCACCGTCAGGTGCTCGACCTGCGCAGGGGAGTGCTTGAGCGCACCAATCGGTACCGGGATGACGAAGGCCGCATCACCCGCGTGAGTTCGCGCCAGCTGCATTCGGTGGTTGATCCGCGGGTGGCTGCACTCGAAATCACGGTAGAGGCAGAGAACTGGTCCGGAGAGCTGAGGATCGACTCCGCAGTGAACGGGGACGTCACCAACGCCAACGTCCTCGCCGATCGCGATCTTCCCAATGCGCATCTGACTGCCGGAGAGTCGCGGCAGCTCGATCAGGAGACGGTGCTTCACAGCACGACCACCAGTCAGTCCCTCGTCGGAGTCGCCTTGGCGGCGCGTACCCGGATCAGCCCTGCCAGGGCAGAAGCGGCTCGGTGCTATCAGCCGGGAACACGGACTGGACAGGAGATTCTCGTTCAGGTGCAAGCCGGGTCTGCGGTCCAACTCAGCAAGACCGTCGCTGTCGCCACCTCAAGGGACCGCGGGATTTCCACTCCCGCCCTGGATGCGGCCGGCAGGATCAGAAGAACTGCTGACTTCGACGAGCTCCTGGCGGACCACGAGGAGGCCTGGAACCAGTTATGGGCGCGCTTCGGTGTTGGCCTGCAGACCGGCGTGGCCCAGCAGCTGGCGCTGAACCTGCACATCTTCCACGTCCTGCAGACCGTCGCGGCGGCGGATCCTGATCTGGATGCCGGACTGCCCGCACGAGGGTTGCACGGCGAAGGATACCGGGGCCATATTTTCTGGGACGAGCTGTTCGTCTTCCCGATGCTCACATTGCGTCGGCCCGAGCTGACCCGGGCTTTCCTGCTGTATCGGCACAGGCGCCTCGCCGCGGCCCGTGCGGCTGCCCGCGAAGCCGGACTCGACGGTGCCCTGTTTCCATGGCAGTCAGGCAGCGACGGGAGGGAGGAGACTCCTCCTGCCCTGTTCAACGTCAGGAACGGGCAGTGGATGCCGGACAACTCCCACCGACAGCTGCATGTGGGGCTGGGGGTGGCCTACAGCGCCTGGCAGTACTACCAGTCCACAGCTGATGTGGGTTTTCTCGCAGACTACGGCGCTGAGATGATCGTGGAAGTCGCGCGCCTATTCAGCAGCGTCTCGATCCATGACCCCCGCGATGATCGTTTCGACATCACCGGCGTGATGGGACCGGACGAGTTTCACGACGGTTATCCCGGCGCGCCCGGTGAGGGGCTTCGCAATAATGCGTATACCAACGTGCTTGCCGCCTGGGTCCTGGCCCGAGCGCAGGATGTCGTGGCCCTGCTGGCCGGGCACGACTGCGGCGACCTCTGGACCCGTTTGCGCCTGACCGATGGAGAGACGCGGCGCTGGGACAGGATCAGCCGCCGATTGAGGGTGCCGTGGCTGACCGACGGCATCATCAGCCAGTTCGAAGGCTATGAAGCGCTGGAAGAGTTCGACTGGGAGCACTATCGCGCCCGGCATGCCAACATCGGCCGCCTGGACCTCATCCTGCAAGCCGAAGGTGACACGACGAACCGGTACAAGCTTTCGAAGCAAGCCGATGTCCTCATGCTGTTCTATCTGTTTTCCGCCGAAGAACTCCGTGGGGTCCTCGAGCGCCTGGGGTACGGTCTGCCTGCCGACGCGATCCCACGCACAGTCCGCTACTACCTCGACCGCACCAGCCACGGGTCGACCCTGAGCCGCGTCGTCCACGCCTGGGTTCTTGCACGAACTGATCGGAAGCACTCATGGTCGATGCTCGAACAGGCTCTCCAAGCCGACCTCGCCGACACTCAAGGCGGAACGACGCGTGAAGGCGTTCACATCGGTGCTATGGCCGGCACCGCCGATATGATTCTGCGCTGCTACGGCGGCGTGGAGACTCGCGCCGATATCTTGTGGTTGCACCCGGTGCTTCCCGACGGGCTGGATGCCGNCGGTGCGGATCTGTGCCGAGGGCATCGAGAGGACACTCGGGCCTGGCGACGTCTGGAAAGTCGACCTTGCTGGAAGCCTGATCGCCGGAGAGACGCCACCGCGACCGCCGTTATCACATCCCCACGATCTCCCCTAGGAAGAAGCCATGAGCCAGGACAGCCACAGTACACACCTCCCCACCGCAGGAGACAGCCGAGCGCTGCGCATCTCCGGGTGGCTGACGGGAGTGTATTTCGTCATCGAATTGGTCATCGGGCTGTGGTCCGGATCGGTCGCGGTGATCTCCGATGCCTTCCACACGTTTTCGGCTGTCGGCGGGGTGCTGATCGCGCTGGTCGCCCAGCGTCTGAGCCAACGCCCCGCCACTGCGAAGGAGACTTTCGGGTGGGCCCGTGCGGAGATCATCGGGGCGCTGTTCAACGGACTCTTCCTCACCCTGATGGCCGCCTACGTGTTCTACATGGGAGCCATGCGGCTGGCCGATCCGATCGAGCTGCCCACCACGGTGATGCTCTGGGTGGCCGCCGGTGGCATTGTCACCGAGCTCATCGCATTCTGGCTGCTCTACCAACGTCAGAAGACGAACCTGAACATCAAGGGCGCGTTCTGGCACATCCTGCAGACCTTTGTCGGCAGCCTCATCATCATCATCTCCGCGGTGGTCATCCGACTGACCGGCTTCCTCGCGATCGACCCGCTGCTGGGCATGGTCTTCGGCGTGGTGCTGCTGTGGGCATCGTGGACCATCATCCGGTCGGCCCTGAGGATCCTGCTCCAGGGCACCCCCGAACACCTCGACCTGCCGGCGGCGATCGCAGCCCTGGAGGAGATCGACGGAGTTGAGGACGTCCACCACGTGCACGCCTGGACCATCACCTCAGGGCGCACCGTCTTCTCCGCGCACCTGCACGTGGCCAACCCGGCCCAGCATGAGGCCGTGCTGGAACAGGCGACCGATTTGCTCACCGACCGGTTCGACGTCTACTTCTCCACGCTGCAGATCGAGCGCACCTGCCCGGCCGAGGCCGCCACGAGCATCGACATCACCAGACCCCCCGAGCGCGGGACAGACCCGGGCATTTGAAGGTTTGACGAAGATTCCGGCCGCAGCGGGCGCTGAGGGCTGTGTGCCGCCAGCACTGGGGACAGACTGGGTACATGCGGGCTGAACGAACCGACCACCACTCTGGCGGACGCATCGTCGTTGCCGAGGATGAAAAGCCTCTGGCGCAGATGGTGGCGACCTATCTGAGTCGAGACGGCTTCCACGTTGAGCAGGCACACACCGGAGTCCAGGCGCTCGACAGCGTCAGGGCCGAGGAGCCTGACGTGCTGATCCTCGACCTCGGACTGCCCGGGCTCGACGGAATCGAGGTCTGCCGCCGCGTGCGGGCGATGTCGGAGTGCTACGTGCTGATCCTGACCGCCCGGGGCGGGGAGAACGACAAGCTGATGGGGCTTGCCGCCGGTGCGGATGACTACATCACCAAGCCCTTCAGCGTCC
This sequence comes from Sediminivirga luteola, assembly GCF_014639315.1. Taxonomy (GTDB): domain Bacteria; phylum Actinomycetota; class Actinomycetes; order Actinomycetales; family Brevibacteriaceae; genus Sediminivirga; species Sediminivirga luteola. The sequence continues at coordinate 7,759 of NZ_BMFY01000026.1, read as the reverse complement.
GGGAACTGGTCGCCCGAGTCCACGCCGTGCTCAGGCGTCCCCGCACCGGAAACCCACCCCAGGATTCCGTCCGCGTCGTCGGTGATCTCACCATCGACCTCGCCGGCCACGAGGTCCGGCGGGCTGACGCGGTGCTTCCCCTGACGCGCACCGAGTTCGACCTGCTGGTCGCCTTGTCTGCAGCACCCCACCGCGCGCTCTCCCGCCGGCAGCTCATCGACGCCGTCTGGGACACGTCGTGGGTCGGCGATGAACGGATCGTCGATGTCCACATCGGCCACCTGCGGCGCAAGCTCGGCGAGGAGCCCGACGGTGGCGGCCTCATCGAGACCGTCCGCGGCGTCGGCTATCGAATGGTGCTCCGATGAGGCTGCGCAACTCCGGCTTGGCCGCCCGCCTGTTCGCCACGCAGCTGATCGTGGTGGCGGCAAGCCTGCTCGGCGCGGTGGCAGTCGCCACCGTGGCCGGGCCCCCGCTGTTCCACGAACACCTGGAAATGGCCGGCATCCCGGGGGGATCCTCGGAACTGTTCCATGTCGAGCAGGCCTACCGCGACGCGAACCTGATCACTCTGGCAGTGGCCCTGGGCACCGGTCTGGCCTGCGCGCTCCTGGCCAGCTTCCTGCTCTCCCGCACGATCCGCACCCCGCTGGAACAGCTCACCGCTGCGGCAGCCGAAGTTGCCCATGGCAACTATGAGGTGCGCGTTCCGGTGCTCGGGGCCGGCGTCGAGCTCGATTCCCTGGCCCGGGCGTTCAACATGATGGCCGACCAGCTGACCCGCACCGAGGAGACGCGGCAGCGCATTCTGTCCGACCTCGCCCACGAGATGAGCACACCGGTCTCGGTCATCTCCGTCTACCTCGAGGGGCTGCAGGACGAGGTCGTGGAGTGGAATCCCACCACCCACGCCGTGATGGCCGAACAGCTGGCACGCCTGACACGCCTTGTCGAAGACATCGACGACGTGTCCCGCGCCGAGGAAGGCCGCATCGACCTCGACCCGACCCCCGTGCCCGTCGCTGAGCTGCTCGAAACTTGCGCTGCCACCGTCGAGGAGAACTATGCGGCCAAGGGAGTGACGCTCACCACCGCAGCCGACCTCGATGCCGACATTGTGATCGCCGACCGGCAACGGTTGGCACAAGTCCTCGACAACCTCCTATCGAACGCCCTGCGCCACACCCCACCGAAGGGAACCGTCTCCCTCACCGCCACCGGCACCAGCGACACCGTGCTCATCCGCGTCACCGACACCGGCGACGGCATGACCGCCGACCAGCTCACCCACGTCTTCGAACGCTTCTACCGCGGCGACACCGCCCGCGACCGCGACCACGGCGGCTCCGGCATCGGCCTGACGATCTCCCATGCCCTCATCGCAGCTCACGGCGGCACCCTCACCGCCTCCTCCGCCGGCCCCGGACACGGCTCGGGGTTCACCATCGAACTGCCCCGCACCCCTGGAAAGGCCTACCCGTGAGAACAAACACCTTTACTCACATACCCCATGGGGGTATAGTCGGGTTGTTGGAGGCTCTCTCCACCTCTCCGAGCCCACTAGTCAGGAGCACATCATGACCGCATCCTCCCGCCAGCTGCCCCTCGCATCGGCAGGATGTGCCTGCTGCGCACCAGCCGACACCGCCACTACAAACGCAACCGGCAGCAGTGCTGAGCCGGTCTCCACGGTCACGCTCGCAGTGGAGGGGCTGACCTGCCAGGGCTGCGCCTCGCGGGTAACCAACGTCGTGCAAACACTGGATGCGAACGCCCAGGTGGACGTCACGCTGGTGCCCCACGGCCAGTCCACTGTCACGGTGAACAGCAGCGCACCGGTGGACTCTGCGGCGCTGCAATCGGCGCTTTCCGCGGCCGGTTACCCCGCAGCAGAAGCCTGATCGGCTACCCATCCCCGACTGTGAAGGACAACGATGAGCAATCCGGAGCACCACCACCAGCACCACGACGATCACCTCGACGCGGGCAGCCACGGACAGGCGATGCCGCAGGGACACGGGCACTCAGCCCTCGATGAACGCCCGGCACCGGCCCACGGTGGTCATGCCGGGCACGACCATGACGAGCATGCAGGCCACGGGGAGCACGCCGGGCACAGTGTTGCGATGTTCCGGAACCGGTTCTGGGTCAGCCTGATCCTGTCGGTGCCGGTCGTCATCTTCAGCCACATGGTCGCCGACCTGCTCGGCTACCAGGTGCCCGAGTTCTTCGGCTCGGCCTGGATCGCCCCGGTGCTGGGCACCGTCATCTACGTCTACGGCGGCATGCCCTTTCTCAAGGGCGGGCTCAATGAGCTGAAATCACGGCAGCCGGGGATGATGCTGCTGATCGCGATGGCCATCACGGTGGCCTTCGTCGCCTCCTGGGCCACCAGCTTGGGCATCGGCGACTTCATGCTCGACTTCTGGTGGGAGCTGGCGCTGCTGGTCACCATCATGCTGTTGGGGCACTGGCTGGAGATGCGCGCCCTCGGTGCGGCATCCGGTGCGCTCGACGCGCTGGCCGAGCTGTTGCCCGACGAGGCGGAGAAGGTCACCGAGTCCGGGATCGTCACCGTCCCGATCGCTGAACTGCGGACGGGTGACACGGTGCTGGTCCGGTCCGGGGCCCGGGTGCCTGCCGACGGCCGCATCATCGACGGGCACGCCGAGTTCGATGAGTCCATGATCACTGGTGAGTCCAAACCCGTCCTGCGTGAGCTCGGTGACAAGATCGTGGCCGGCACCGTCGCCACGGACAACGCGGTGCGTCTGACCGTGGAAGCCACTGGCGGCGAGACTGCCCTGGCCGGCATTCAGCGGATGGTCGCCGACGCGCAGGCATCGTCGTCGCGGGCGCAGGCGCTGGCCGATCGTGCCGCAGCGCTGCTGTTCTGGTTCGCGTTGGGGGCCGGCATCATCACTGCACTCGTCTGGACGCTGCTGGGCGCGCCGGACCAGGCCGTCATCCGCACCGTCACAGTGCTGATCATCGCCTGCCCGCACGCACTCGGACTGGCGATTCCGCTGGTGATCTCTATCTCGACTGAGAAGGCCGCCCGGTCAGGCTTGCTCATCAAGGACCGGCTCGCGCTGGAGCGGATGCGCTCGATCGATATCGTGCTCTTCGACAAGACCGGCACTCTCACGCAGGGCGCGCACGCGGTCACCGGGACCGCGCATGTGTCAGGAATCAGCGCAGGCCGCGTGTTGGCGCTGGCTGCCGCCGCCGAGGCCAACAGCGAACACCCGGTGGCACGGGCGATCACCGCAGCGGCAGCCGAAAACGCGGAAGCGGCCGCGGCGCGCCTGCAGGCCAGCGAGTTCACCGCAGCCGCCGGTCGCGGGGTCCGTGCCATTGTCGAGGGTTCCGAGATCACCGTGGGCGGTCCCAACATGCTGCGCGACTACGGGCTGGAATCCCCGACCGAGATCGCAGCCGACGTCGAGGAATGGACCCAGCGCGGCGCCAGCGTCCTGCACATCGTCCAGGACCGGACGATAATCGGGGCGGTCGCCCTGGAGGACCAGGTACGGCCGGAGTCCCGAGCCGCAGTCCACGCCTTGCAGGAACGCGGTGTGAAGGTCGCGCTCATCACCGGCGACGCGCAGCAGGTCGCCGACGCCGTGGGACGAGACCTCGGTATCGATGAGGTGTTCGCCGAGGTGCTCCCGCAGGACAAGGACTCCGCCGTCATCGATCTGCAGAACAGGGGACTGTCGGTGGCGATGGTCGGCGACGGCGTCAACGACGCCCCCGCCCTTGCCCGGGCCGACGTCGGCATCGCGATCGGGGCCGGCACCGACGTGGCGATGGAATCGGCCGGCGTCGTGCTGGCCAGCGACGACCCGCGAGCAGTGCTGTCGATGATCGATCTGTCGCGGGCCAGCTACCGCAAGATGATCCAGAACCTGGTCTGGGCGACCGGCTACAACGTTATCGCCGTTCCGCTGGCCGCCGGAGTCCTGGCCCCCATCGGGTTCGTGCTCTCCCCGGCCGTCGGCGCGATCCTGATGTCCCTGTCGACCATTATCGTCGCGCTCAACGCCCAGCTGCTGCGCCGCACCGAACTCGACCCGGCATGGCTGGCACCGACCCCCGCCGAGACGTCCCGACCGGAAACCGTCCACCACCAAGGAAAGGTCACATCATGAAGCGCACCCCACTGGCAGTTGCGGCAGCCGTCGCCGGCACGCTGATCCTCTCGGCATGCGCCGGGAACGCCGACCCCGCCGGCACAGGGGCAGATCCCGCCCCTGAGACCTCGGTCGCCACCGACACCGCCGGCTCCGGTGAGGAGATCTCCGAGGAGCACAACGACGCTGACGTGATGTTCGCGCAGATGATGATCCCGCACCATCAGCAGGCCGTGGAGATGAGCGAGACCCTGTTGGCCAAGGATGACATCCCGCAGAACGTCGCCGACTTCGCCCAAGGCGTGATCGATGCGCAGGGGCCTGAGATCGACCGGATGAACGCCATGCTCGAAGCCTGGGGCCAGGAACCCATGGGCACGGGTGACATGGGTGACATGGGCGGTCACGGCGGCATGAGCGGGATGATGAGCGAGGACGACATGCAGCAGCTCGAAGACGCCACCGGCACGGAGGCCGCGAAGCTGTACCTGGAACAGATGACCAGACACCACGAGGGTGCCGTCGAAATGGCCGAACAGCAGGTCGCCGACGGGCAGAACCCACAGGCGAAAGCCCTGGCCGAGCAGGTCATCGAAGACCAGGAAGCAGAGATCCAGGAGATGAAGACGATGCTCGACGAACTCTGACCACCCGGCGACGAGCCGACCGGGGTCACGCCAGCGCACCACCTCGAAAGGAATGAGCATGGACACCAAGATCAAAGTCGCGGTGAACGGGTACGGGGTCATCGGCAAACGCGTCGCCGACGCCGTCCGGGCCCAACACGACATGGCACTCATCGGCGTCAGCGACATCACCGCCGATTACCGGGTCGCGGCCGCCGCCGCGCGTGACATCCCCGTCTTCGCCTCCACCTCTGAGGCCCATCAGGAGATGCGCGCCTCCGGGCATGCCGTGGCGGGTGAGCTGCCTGACCTGCTCGATCAGGTTGATGTCGTCGTGGACTGCACCCCGGCCAAAGTCGGGGCCGGAAACCTCGACCTCTACCGGGCGCATGGAGTGAAGTCCGTGTTTCAGGGCGGGGAGAAGCACGATCTCACGGGACATTCCTTCGTGGCTCACGCCAACTACAGCTCCGCCCGCGGCCGCGACACCACCCGGGTCGTCTCGTGCAATACCACCGCGACCGTGCGCACCCTCACCGCGCTGAAGAACGTCGGGCTGCTGTCGAAGGCACGCGGAGTGCTCATCCGACGCGCCACCGACCCCTGGGAGTCCGACCACTCCGGGATCATGAACACGATCGTCCCCGAGGGGCGCATTCCCAGCCACCAGGGACCCGACGCCCAGACGGTGGTCCCTGACCTCGACGTCGTCACCATGGCGGCGAAAGGGGCCCATACCCAGAACCACCTGCACTACTGGACGATCGAGCTCACCCGTCCCGTCGAGAAGGCCGAGGTCCTCGAGGCGTTCCGGGCGGTGCCCAGGATCGCCTTCGTCCGGCGCTCCGATGGCATCGTGGCGGTCAACAGCACCGCCGAGTTGATGCAGGACCTCGGCAGGCCCCGCGGGGACATGTACGAAGTCGCAGTCTGGGAAGACATCCTCACCGTGGACGGCACCGAACTGTTCTGCACGTATACGGTCGACAACCAGGCCATCGTGACCCCGGAGAACATCGACGCCATCCGCGCCCTGGCCGGGTCAGTCGAGGACGGTGAAGAATCCATTCACCGCACCGACACAGCGCTGAAGGTGCGCCGCGATTTCGTGAAATCACTAGCGCACAACTGAGCACCAGGACCGACAGAAGAAGGCGATGGCTGCCCGGAGATGACGTCCTCCGGGCAGCCATCGCCATGTCTACCCCGAGCAGGTGCGTCAGGTGCGTGAGGCAGCCACGATCGACGCAATCGCTCCATCCAGGGCAGCGTCGAATTCTGCATCACTCTGGCCGGCGGTCAGCCCTTCCGTCAGGGCGCGGGAGAAACTGGCGATCATCCCCGGGTTGCGGGCCAGGCGGGTGTTGGCTTCCGCGCGGGAATAGCCGCCCGACAGCGCCAACACCCGCACCACCCGCGGATGGTCCACGAACTCACGGTAGTGATCATCACGCTCCGGCAGGGTCAGTTTGAGGATGACCGGCTGATCCTCGCCGAGCCCGTCGAGCTCTTCCCGGATGGCAGTGCGCAACTGGTTCTCGGCCCCGGCCTTGTCGGGGGAGTGGATGTCGACCTCGGGCTCCACGATGGGCACCAACCCGAACCGCAGGATCTGCCGCGCGATGGTGAACTGCTGGGCGACGACGGCATCTAGCCCACCTCCGGGCGCCTTGATGACCGAGCGCATCTTCGTGCCGAACATGCGCCTGCCCACCGCGCGGGTCAGCAGGGCGTCCAGCTCGGGGATGGGCTTCATGACCTGGGCACCGTGGGTCTGCGCTGCCAGTCCCTTGTCGATCTTGAGGAACGGCACGATTCCCTTCACCTCCCACAGGTACTCACCCGTCGGACGCCCGTCGATCTCCCGGTCCATCGTGTCTTCGAACAGGATCGAGCCCAGGATGCGCTCACCGTCGAACGCCGGACTGGTGATGATACGGGCGCGCATCCGGTGCACCAGATCGAACATCTCCGCCGGGCTGGAATAGGAATCCTCGCTGATCCCGTAGAGCCTCAGCGCCTGCGGCGTGCTGCCCCCGCTCTGATCCAACGCCGCGATGAAACCCGCACCGCCCCTGATTCTTTCCAATTTCTCTGAATCCATCTGAGAACCTTCTGTTTCGACGAGTCCTGACCAACGGTAGGCCGTTCCCAGACCTCTGAGCGCAAGCTTGGATCTGCCACTCCCAGGATAGATTTCCTGTCGTCACCTCACCTGCGACCGTGATGCCGCTGATGTCGAGTCATGTCAACGGCGGGCTTCGCCTCCCGTTAGGGAAAGCGTAGATGGCCGACGGTAAGGACTGGATCCTCTGCGCCTTGAAGATCCATCAAAGAATTTCATGGGCCGTACTCTGTCGTGTCGTCAGGCCACAGGCATCACTGGTCAGTTCCGAACATCAGGCCCGCGGCCGGACCGACTACAACTTGAGTGCACTCCTCTTGGGAGGCGAGCAGTGCCCCGTGCTGTTTGATACTTAGGGCGTGGGCGAGGCCGTTCGAGATTGTGGCACCAACGTCGACGAGCCCGGGCTCACAGGCTCGAATGGGTTTTCGTTGTGCTCGCTACGTGGATTTCCACGAGGTTGGCCCTCGCGGGGGCAGAGATATAAACCATGGATTAACCCAGCGTCGGACCAGCATCACGATGGCCTGACTCGCGGAGAACGCTCACTGCTTTACCCGAGTGTCGCGACGAGTACGGCTTTGATGGTGTGGAGCCGGTTTTCGGCTTGGTCGAAGACGATGCTCTGTGGCGACTCGAACACTTCGTCGGTCACCTCCAGTCCGTCATCCATGCCGGTCTGCTCCATGATCTCCCGGCCAAGCTTCGTCTTCTTGTCATGGAATGCTGGCAGGCAGTGGAGGAACTTGGCCTGTGGGTTCCCTGTCTTCTCTATTGCTGCACGGTTGACGGGACTGCCGCACCGATAGGTGACATCTGATCTGGCTTGCCCACTGGGCGGCCTGGAAGGATGTGTACCATGCCCGCTCCCT
>NZ_BMFY01000025.1 GCF_014639315.1 Sediminivirga luteola | reverse complement strand
CTTCCAGGCCGCCCAGTGGGCAAGCCAGATCAGATGTCACCTATCGGTGCGGCAGTCCCACTCTGCCTTCCGCTCCAACTGGCTGACCAGCGTCACCATCTCTAATTCAGTGACCAGCATCGGCGACCAGGCCTTCGCTTACAACCAGCTGACCAGCGTCACCATCTCTGATTCAGAGACCAGCATCGGGAGAGCGGCCTTTTACGGCAACAACCTGACTAGTGTGACGATCCCTGATTCGGTGACCAGCATCGGGATCGGTGCCTTTGCACAGAACCCGATGATGTCCGCCTCGGTGCATGTGAACACACATCTGGGCACTGATGCGTTCCCCAGCTCCACCGTGATCGAGTGGCGGGACAGTTCGCCTGACCAGGCCAACATCGGGGAGACCGAGGAAACTCCCACCGAGGAGACCGCGCGCGAGGAACCAGAAGAGAGGCGCCCCTGATGGCGCACGGATTGGTGACCCGGGGTCTGCTTACCGCAGCCTCGGGCTTGGGCGTGCTCGGGCTGAGCGCGACCGGCGCTGCCGCTACCGGGTGGACGGACGAGGCCTCTGCCGGGTTCCAGGCGCAGGCCGGGACTTTCGGCGTGAGCGGTGATCTTGCGACCGCCCTGAGCTTTGAGCCTTTCACGCCGGGTGACGTCCAGGGCGCTTACTTCAGCCTGGCTCATGACGGTTCCACCGTCGATGGGGTGCTAGAGCCCCGTGGCGTGGCTGTCGATTATGACGGGGACGCCGGGGATTTCGCGTGGGGTCTCTATGCCGGTGGCACCGCATGCGCGGATGACCCGGAGGAGTTCGCCCAGGACAATGCTCCGATCGCCTCCGGTGACTCGCTCGATGCCCTCGACGAGGGCGCCGTCTCTCAGCTGCCGGTGCTCGACAGCAGCGGTGATCCCGCCAGTCACGGTCATTGCCTGGTCCTCACCGCCGCGGTGGGCATCGACCCTGACCTGGAGCACGAACTCGCCTTAGAACTGACGGCGCGGTCGGTGTCCAGCACTGACGATCCGGATGCGCCCCGGCCCCTGACGGACTACTGGACCGACTCGGTGTCGGCGACCGTCGGGCTTGAGACGGAGCCTGTCCAGGGGGAACAGCAGCCCACAGCCGAGGAGTGCTTCGAGTTCAACTCCAGTGACGGCACGATCACCGGGTATCGCGTGGAGGACGCTGACTGCGGGACCGACGTGGTGATCCCCGCCGAGATCGACGGAGCAGCTGTCACCAGGATCGGGAACAACGCTTTCCGAGAGATCGGTCTGACCAGTGTGACCTTCCCGGACTCGGTGATCACCATCGAGAACGACGCTTTCCGAAACAATAGTCTGACCAGCATCAACTTCGCTGACTCGGTCACTGGTGTCGGGAACTGGGCTTTCGCGTACAACGACCTGGACAGCGTGACGATCCCTGATTCGGTGACCTTCATCGGCAGTGTCGCTTTCTACGCCAATCGGCTCACCAGCGTCACCATCCCTGGTTCAGTGAACATAATCGGCATCAGCTCCTTCGCGAGTAATCGGCTGACCAGTGTGACGATCCCTGATTCGGTGACCAGCATCGGGAACAGGGCATTCTTTTCCAACCCGATGGTGACTGCCTCGGTACATGTGGACACCCAGCTGGGCGACGATGTGTTCCCTGAGGACACTGATGTCGAGTACCGCGGGGCGCCCACCCCAGCGGAATACTTCGTGTTCGAGCCGAGCACCGGCACGATCACCGGTTACAGCACGGACGGGCCTAAGGACGTGGTTATCCCCGCCGAGATCAACGATGTCGCTGTGACCGGGATCGGTACGTACGCCTTCCAGTACCGCGAGCTGGAAAGTGTGATAATTCCGGACTCGGTGACCAGCATCGGCGACGATGCCTTCTACGGCAACCGGCTGACCAGCGTGACGATCCCGGACTCGGTGACCAGCATCGGGTGGTGGGCTTTCGCCGACAACGGTCTCACGAGTGTTCGGATTCCTGATCCGGTCACCACCATCGAGAGCTACGCTTTCTACGATAACCCGATGAGCTCTGCCTCGGTGCATGAGGACACCCAGCTGGGACACAGTGTGTTCCCCGACCGAACTGTGATCACCTGGCGGACCGGCACCTGGCCGCGATTCTTCGTTTTCGACGCGAGCACCGGCACGATCACCGATTACCGCCCCGATGGGCCGAGAGATGTGGCGATCCCGGATCAGATCGACGGGGTAGCGGTGACCAGCATCGGCGACGATGCCTTCTACGGCAACCGGCTGACCAGCGTGACCATCCCTGAGTCGGTCACCAGTATTGGGGAGTCGGCTTTCGCCCTGAACGAGCTGACCGGTGTGCGAATCCCCGACTCGGTGACCACCATCGGGGACAGTGCTTTCCGGGACAACGGCCTGACCAATGCCACTGTGGGGAACTCGGTCACCACCATCGGCAACCGGGCCTTCCAGACCAACGGGCTGACCAGCGTGACGATCCCTGACTCGGTGATCACCATCGGTACGAGCGCTTTTGAGTTCAACGATCTGACCAGTGTCACCCTTGGGGACTCGATCACCAGTATGGGGGACACGGCTTTCGCGTCCAACGACCTGGACAGTGTCGCGATCCCCGGCTCGGTTACCGCCATCGGACGCTACGCCTTCTACAACAACAACCTGACCAGTGTGACGATCCCGGACTCGGTGACCAGCATCGGCGAGGGCGCCTTCTATGGGAACGAGCTGCCCAGCGTGACGATCCCTGACTCGATCACCAGCATCGACAGCTGGGTCTTCTATGGGAACGAGTTGCCCAGCGTGAGGATCCCTGACTCGGTGACCAGCATCGGCAATTCCGCCTTCCAGGGAAACAATCTGAGCAGCGTCTGGATCCCTGATTCAGTCACCACCATCGGCAACAGGGCCTTCATCGACAACCCGCTGGACACTGCCTCAATGTATGAGGGCACCCAGCTGGGAGACGAGGCGTTTCCCGAAGGGACCTCGGTCACCTGGCGGACCGGCACCTTGCAGAGGTTCTTCACCTTCGACGCGAGCACCGGTACCATCACCGCCTACAGCGCGGACGGGCCCAAGGACGTGGTCATTCCCGCTGACATCGACGATGTCGCTGTGACCGGCATCGGGGCAGGTGCCTTCGGGGGTAACGACCTGAACAGTGTGACGATCCCTGACTCGGTGACCAGCATCGACGAGGACGCTTTCCGGAACAACAACCTGATCAACGTCTCTTTCGGGGACTCGGTGACCACCATCGGCGAGGGTGCCTTCATGGGCAACGACCTGGCCACTGTGACGATCCCTGACTCGGTGACCAGCATCGGTGACGGCGCCTTCCGGAACAACATTCTGACCAGCGTCGCCTTCGGAGACTCGGTCACCAGCATCGGGGACTCCGCTTTCCGGTACAACGAACTGACCGGCGTGACCATCCCAGACTCGGTCACCAGCATCGGGGATTCGGCTTTCCGGAACAACAGCCTGGTCAATGTCACCGTGGGGAACTCGGTCACCAGCGTCGGGGATTCGGCTTTCCGGCACAATGCCCTGGGCAGTGTGGATCTCCCGGACTCGGTCACCAGTGTCGGGAACGGTGCCTTCGCGGACAACCACATAGACAGTGTCACGATCCCGGAGTCGGTCATCACCATCGGCGAGGACACCTTCCGGAACAACAGTTTGAGGAGGGTGACCATCCCTGATTCGGTCACCACCATCGGGAGTTACGCCTTCTTCGACAACCCGCTGGATGCTGCCTCTGTGCATGAGGGCACCCAGCTGGACGGCTATGTGTTCCCTCAGGACACCGTGATCACCTGGCGGACCGGGACCTCGCAGAGGTTCTTCACCTTCGAGGCAGACACCGGGACGATCACCGGTTACAGCGCGGAAGGGCCGAAGGACGTGGTCATTCCCGTCGAGATCTACGACGTCGCTGTGACCAGCATCGGGGAGGGCGCCTTCGCGGACAACGAGCTGACCAGCGTGACGATCTCGGACTCGGTGACGAGCATCGGCGAGGACGCCTTCCGGAACAACGGCCTGACCAACGTCGTTTTCGGGGACTCGGTCACCAGCATCGGGGAGNGTTCGTCCCGGACTCGGTGATCACTATCGGAGATTCGGCGTTCTGGGGGAACCCCCTGGAGTTCGCCTCAGTGCACGGGGATACCCAGCGGGGAGACGATGTGTTCCCCGCCGGCACGTACGTCGAGTACCGCACTCCGGTGGAGTACTTCAGTTTCGACGCGAGCACCGGCACGATCACCGGTTACCGTCAGGGCGGCGGGACAGATGTGGGGATCCCGGCCCAGATCGGTGGGGTAGAGGTGACCAGCATCGGCGACGATGCCTTCATCTCCAACAGCCTGACCAGCGTCACCATCCCGGACTCGGTCACCAGCATCGGGAGAAGTGCCTTTTACGGCAACAGCCTGATCAGCGTCACTTTCGGGGACTCGGTCACGAGCATCGGCGAGGACGCTTTCCGGAACAACAGCTTGACCAGGGTGACCATCCCGGGGTCGGTGACCAGCATCGTGAACGGGAGCTTCGCGGGCAACAATCTGACCAGTGTGACGATCCCGGATTCGGTGACGAGCATCGGGGAGGGCGCCTTCGCGGACAACGATCTGGACAGTGTGACCATCCCGGACTCGGTGACCAGCATTGGCGAGGATGCCTTCCGGAACAACAGCCTGGCCAATGTGACCATCCCGGGCTCGGTGACCAGCATCGTGAACGGGAGCTTCGCGGGCAACAATCTGACCAGTGTGACGATTCCGGATTCGGTGACGAGCATCGGGGCGAGCGCCTTCGCGGACAACGATCTGGACAGTGTGACCATCCCGGACTCGGTGACCAGCATCGGCGAGGACGCCTTCCGGAACAACAGTCTGACCGGCGTGACGCTCCCGGGGTCGGTGACCAGCATCAGCGCCGGGGCGTTCCGTGACAACGAGCTGGACAGCGTGTTCGTCCCGGATTCGGTGACCAGCATCGGCAACAGCGCTTTCGCCGGAAACCCGATGGGTTCTGCCTCGGTGCGTGAGGGCACTGAGCTGGGAGCCGATGCGTTCCCGGGTAGCGCCGACATTGAGTACCGCACACCGGCGGGGTACTTCACCTTCGACGCAAGCGTCGGAACCATCACCGGCTACAGCGTGGACGGGCCGAACGATGTGGTGGTCCCGGCTCAGATCGACGGAGTAGAGGTGACCAGCATCGGGGGCAGCGCTTTCCAGGGCTACGGGCTGACCAGCGTCACGATACCCGGCTCAGTCACCAGCATCGGGGAGAGTGCCTTCGCGGGCAATGACCTGGACAGTGTGACGATCCCTGACTCGGTGACCAGCATCGGCGCCAGAGCCTTCGAGCACAACGGCCTGACCAGTGTTACCTTCGGGAACTCGGTGACCAGCATCGGTGAGGACGCCTTCCGGAACAACAGTCTGACCGGCGTGACGCTCCCGAGGTCGGTGACCAGCATCGACGCCGGGGCATTCCGTGACAACGATCTGGTCACCGTGTTCGTCCCGGACTCGGTGACCAGCATCGGCAACAGCGCCTTCGCCGGAAACCCGATGGGTTCTGCCTCGGTGCGTGAGGGCACTCAGCTGGGAGCCGGTGCGTTCCCCGGTAGCACCCAGATCGAGTACCGCACACCGGCGGGGTACTTCACCTTCAACGCGACGTTCGGCATGATCACCGGCTACAGCCAGAACGGCCCGAAGGACGTGGTCATTCCTTCCGAGATCAACGGAGTGCGGGTCAGAACAATCGGCGCGGCCGCCTTCCAGAACAGAAGTCTGACCAGCGTGACGATCCCGAACTCAGTGACCATCATTCAGTCGTACGCCTTCCAGGGCAACAACCTGACCAGTCTCACCATCCCGGACTCGGTGACGGGCATCGAAAGTGCTGCCTTCTCGTTCAACGAGTTGACTGATGTGTTCATCCCCGACTCGGTGAGGAGCGTCGGCCAGCAGGCCTTCAGCACAAACCCGATGGCCTCGGCCTCGGTGCATAGGGACACTTATATAGGTCCCAGCGCGTTCCCAGCCAGTACTGTCATTCAGTACCGCAGATAGTCACGGCCAGACGGATTCTGCCCACACGAACGCCAGCCACGAACCTGGCGAACCCCGGAGCACCGAGGAATCCGCGGCCGAGGAAGAAATGGCGGCGGAAGGGACGCTGACTGATGGGCTGGCCCGCGCCGCTGCGTAGCGCGGGCCGCCTGAGCAGGGCCGGGCGGTCCTCGTGCTGGCGGTCCGGCCCGCTCCCTGCGCCCGTGGGGCCTGTGTGGGCAGGGGTGGGCGATAATCGGGAGATGAACGCCACCACGGCCACGACGATGGCCGCCCTGGGTGCCGCTGCAGCGCTGCTGAGTGTGGTGCTGATTGCCGGTCCGGACTGGATTCCAGGCGGTGATCTGGTCCAGAACGCCTATCTGGCCACGGCGTTCCTGGTGGTGCCGCTGATCAGTGTCATCCTGCTGACGCTGGCCGTATTGCGGGCCGGTCTGCCCGCTGTCACGCGGCGCTGGCTGCTGCTGATCCTCGCGGTCTTCGGTGCCGGTGTCATCGTCCTGCAGCTGGCCGGGGTGCTGCTGGAAACCTGGCTGGGCCCGGAGAACGACACTGTTCTCACCGTGCTGGTGACGGGCCTGCTGGGCAGTTTCTTCTACCCGCTGCCGGCCTGCCTGGTGACAGTCATCGTCAGCGTCCGGAGCAGAACGCCCGGCAGCTGAGCCGCCTGGCGCGTCATCCGGGTGTCCGAGGGTTCCGCGGTACGGCCCCTGTACTGTACATCCTGCCAGCCTTGAACTGTTCGCCCTGCCAAGCATCGGTCCTGGTGTGGTGGCAGCCTCACCGGATCGCAGAAGCAGTGCGCGGCGAATCCACGCGGCTCACGGCACCGGGGTTGCCTCCTCATCCCGCATAGCCCGGCATCCTCCTGCAGGCGTAGGGTGCCGGGGAAGAACCCGCCTCCAGGATGAGGACGCCGCCGGGGCGACGGCGGAAGAATCACCGGCATGAACACCACACCACACGATTCCGGCACCCCGATTCCCGCCCCGCCCGTCGCACCACCCCACCCCGGCCCGGCGGGCGTGCAACCTCTCCTCCAGGCGACGAACCTCGTCAAGACGTACCCCGGCGCCCATGCCCTTCGCGGCGTCAGCATCGGCGTCTCACGCGGCCAGGCGCTGGCCATCATGGGACCGTCCGGGTCCGGCAAGACCATGCTCCTGCACTGCCTGGCCGGGCTCATCACTCCCGACGCCGGTACCGTGGCATTCCAGCCCGGCGGCGGGCCACCGGTCCAGGTGAGCACCCTTGACCGGCGGGAGAGAGCGCGGCTGCGCCGTGAGTCGTTCGGGTTCGTCTTCCAGCAGGGCCTGCTGATGCCCGAGCTCACCGCCGTGGAGAACATCGCCGTGGCGGGCATGCTCGGCGGGATGAAACGGCAGGTCGCCTTCGCCGCAGCCATGGACTGGCTGCACAGCCTCGGCCTGGAAGCGCACGCGGGCAAACGCATCGGGCAGCTCTCCGGCGGGCAGGCACAACGCGTGGCCGTCGCCCGCTCGCAAATCACCAGCCCGGAGATCACCTTCGCCGACGAACCCACCGGGGCGCTCGACTCGCACACCTCCCACGAGGTGATGAGCATCCTCCTGGCCAGCACCGCCGGCGCCGGCCGCGCCCTCGTCGTGGTCACCCACGACCCGCACGTCGCGGCACGGGCGCACCATCGGATCCACGTGCGGGACGGACTTATCGACGACGGCAAGGCGCAGGGCACGGCACGTGTGGACGGTACAGCACACGTCGGCGGTGCGGCGGGCGTGGACGGCGTCGGCGGCGCGGCAGGCGTGGAAGGTGCGGCATGAGCGCCCGGGCCGTACTGCCGCTGCTGATCAACCGGCGTAGCCTCAGCCAGCGCACCAGCGTGCTGACCGTCATCGCCTACGCGGTGCCCACCGCGATCATCCTGACGGTGGCCGGCGGTGCCTGGGCGTTCTTCCGCTGGACGCCCGAGAGGTTCCCTGGCACCGAGGACCTTTCCGGCATGTACCAGGTGCTGGCGGTGTTCGCCTCTATCCTGCTGCTCATCCCGGCCGCCAATCTGGGTGCGGCCGCAGCCAAGCTCTCCGCCCGGCGCAACGACCTCCGGCTCTCCACGCTGTCCCTGTTGGGTGCCTCCCCCGGGACCGTGCGCGCCGTCGCCCTGGCCGAGCCACTGCTCCTGGCCGGGGTGGGCATCCTCGCCGGCGTGCTGGGCTACTTGGCGATGCTGCTGCCGTTCAGCCGGATCCACTTTCAGAACGAGCCCCTGGGATACACCGCCATGCTGCTGCCCTGGTGGGCGCTGCTGGCCGGCATCGCGGTGATGGCGGTACTGAGCCTGGTGAGCGCCGCCCTGGGGCTGCGCCGGGTGAGCGTGTCACCCTTGGGCGTGCGGATGCGGCAGCAGGCGCAACGAGCTGGAGTCTTGCGGGTCGTCATCGGCGGTGTGCTCCTGGCGGGCGCCTGCGCGGTCGCCGTGGGGTTGAACGTGGTGCCGCTCGGTGCGGGCGTGGCCATCGGCGTCGCGCTGGGCGTGGTGGCTGCCGGGCTGTTGATCCTGGGTCTGATCGGCGGCTGGATCGTGCAGCTGAGCGGACGCATCGCCGCCAAGGTCGCTACCCGCCCGCAGGACCTGATGGCCGCCCGGATCGTGTGCGATGTGCCCAAGCAGTGCTGGCAGCGGGTGTCCGGCCTGGCGATGACCGCCTTCGCCGCGGTGTTCCTCGGCGCCGGGGTCGCCATCATCTCCGAGGCCAACGCCGAGGCGATGAACCCTGCGGAAGCGGCCCTCATGGTCGACATCCGCACCGGCCTGCTGCTCACCGTCGGCATCGCGTTCCTGCTGATCGGCGCGACCGCCGTGATCAACCAGAACGTTGACATCCTGGACCGGGCCGAGGTCTACCGCGGGCTGCACGCGGTCGGCATGGGCGATGCCGCCCTCACCCGGCTGAGCATCCGTACCGTGACGATCCCGGTGGCCGCATCGATCGTCTTCGGGGTGTTCTCCGCGCTGGTGCTGGCGCTGCCGCTGGTGGGCATGGCCCTGGTGTTCGCGCCGCTGAGTATGCTCGCCTGCGCTCTGGTGTGCGTGCTGGGGACGCTGCTGCTGTGGCTGGCGGTGCGCCTGTCCGGGCGGGCGGTCCTGGGCGTCGCCGATGTCGCCCGCACCGTCTGAGGGCGTAGTGAGAGTCCCGGCGGGCCCGGGGGACTTAGAATGAACCGGTCGGCAATCGTGGACTCGGGGAGGGGGATCGTGAGCGCGGAGATGGACGCCCGGCCGGAAGCGGATCTGGGGATGCGCACGCCGCCGCAGGACATCGTGGCCGAGCAGAGCGTGCTCGGCGGCATGATGCTCTCCAAGGACGCCATCGCCGACGTGGTGGAGAACCTGCGCCCCGAGGACTTCTACAAGCCGGCGCACGAGACCATCTACGGCTGCATCCTGGATCTCTACGCGCGCGGCGAGCCGGCCGACTCCGTGACGGTCGCCAATGAGCTGACCAAGTCCGGTGACCTGGCCCGCGTCGGCGGCGGCGCGTATCTGCACACGCTGATCGCTTCGGTGCCGACTGCGGCGAACGCCGGTTTCTACGCGAACATCGTCCGGGAGCGGGCGCTGCTGCGCCGTCTGGTGGAGGCCGGCACCAGGATCGTGCAGATCGGCTACGACGCGCAGGGCGACGCCGAGGCCGTGGTGAACCAGGCGCAGGCGGAGATCTACTCGGTCACCGAGCGCAACGCCTCCCAGGACTACGTGGTCCTAGGTGAGATCGTGCAGGAGACGGTCAACGAGATCGAACGCGCCGGTGACGCCGGGGACGGGCCCTCGGGCGTGCCCACAGGCTTCGAGGAGTTCGACGAGCTCACGCATGGCCTGCACGGCGGTCAGATGATCGTCATCGCCGCCCGTCCCGGTGTCGGTAAGTCGACGTTCGCGCTGGACATCGTCCGCTCGGCGTCGATCCGGCATCGGCTCACCTCTGTGGTGTTCTCCCTGGAGATGAGCAAGACCGAGCTGACCACGCGTCTGCTTTCGGCGGAGTCGGACATCCCCCTGCAGCGGCTGCGCACCGGCGATCTGGACGACCGCGACTGGACCCGCCTGGCCACCACGATGAGCGAGATCACCGAGGCGCCGCTGTTCATCGACGACAGCCCGAACATGGCGCTCACGGAGATCCGGGCGAAATGCCGGCGGCTCAAGCAGCAGCATGATCTGCAGCTGGTGGCGGTGGACTACCTGCAGCTGATGACTTCGGGTAAGAAGGTCGAGTCCCGTCAGCAGGAGGTCTCGGAGTTCTCCCGTTCGCTGAAGCTGCTGGCCAAGGAGCTGGAGGTGCCGGTGATCGCGCTGTCGCAGCTGAACCGTGCCTCCGAGCAGCGCACGGACCGCAGGCCGATGATCTCTGATCTGCGTGAGTCCGGTTCGATCGAGCAGGACGCGGACATGGTCATCCTGCTGCACCGCGAGGACATGTACGACAAGGAGCACGAGCGCGCCGGCGAGGCCGATGTGATCGTCGCCAAGCACCGTAACGGCGAGACGCGCACCATCCCGGTGGCGTTCCAGGGCGCCAAGTCCCGCTTCGCCAACATGCCGCGGTAGGCGGGGTTTTTCGAGCGCGGGGTGTGCAGCCGCTTCCGGCAGGATCCGTGCTGATGCCCCACACCACCTACAGGCGCGACCAGTTCAACGTTTCGTCTTTTCTTTTAGGTTCCGCGACTTGCCGGCTTGGAGAGCAGCCGCAGGACGTCTTCTCTGCATCCTCCGCGCGTTTTCTTGCCGCGCCCATCATCTCCCGATCGCTTGCCATAAGTCTGGCCTAGCGCTGACGGCGGAGACTTGCCGTCATGGTTGTCCGTGGTGCCCGATACCGTTCATTTTGCTCGGAGATCCGGTACGAGCCAGGACCTGCACGCCGAGGAAACGAAATAGTGCGGCTCCTGCACGTCGCGTATTTAGACAGGGAAGGACGCTGTGATGGTGAAATCCTTAGTGACCCGTTCAACGATAAGTCCAGTGGTGCGCGATCTCATTGCGCATAATGCGGAGAAAGGCCACGCATTTGTGATGACGGCGTTCCGAGACGGGCTCGGGCCTCATCCGCGGTCGGAAGTGAAGGCGCTCTGGCGGTTGGAATCAGAGAAGGCTCAGTTAATCGTGCAGTCAGCTTCTGCTCCCGAGCGCCCCGAGTTGCTTGGCGCGGTCATCGATATGTCACCCGCGTTCGTTCCGGCACGTGGAGACAGGGTCGAGGTCCGGATCAGTCTCAGTTGCCTCAAGACACCCCCGTCTGACATTCCGGTGGAACTCCGCAGCACCTTGAAGTCCGTGCCGAAGAAGACAGGGAAGGGCGGTCGCTGCTACCGGTCGAAGCAGGTCCTCGTTCCGGAAGAGGAACGCTCGGCCTGGGCGCGGCGACGGCTGGAGAGAGTCGGGCTGGACGTCGATTACGAGACGCTCACCATCAGCCGCGTCCGCTACGCCTCCCTGGGAGGACCGCGAAAAGGCATCCCGTTCGTGGACCTCCGCGCTGAGGCGATGGTTACTGACGGCGCGGAGGTTGAGAAAGCAGTGGTGTCCGGGGTAGGCCGCGGCAAGAACTACGGCCTGGGGCTCCTCCGCCTCCGGCACCTGCCCTGAGCGGCCCGCACTGGCGCTTGTGCGCGGGGCTGCGACTTCCCGTGAGGACAGCGTCGGCCGGCGGTTTAAGCCCGGCGTAATGCGCGGCTGGGCCGCGCCGGTGAGCTTCTTTCTTTGACCCTCGAGCGAGAGCTTCAAGTACCGCTTTTCACACACCGAACGGAGAACATCCCATGAGTAGCACTCTCAAAGACATCGTGGCCGCGCATGTGGCCGACCCGGCCGTCAGCGGGCTGATCATCGAGACCGAGTACGAACCGCTCGGAGGACGGGCGGCAACGGTAGCTCCGCCGACGTATGCCAAAGAGAACCGAAACGATCCACCGCGGCATGCCGTGACTCAGGAGGCTTTCCGGCCCGAAGCGGACGAGAACGGGTGGTTCCACGCCATCCGTCTAGGTGAGGACGGCCAGCCGGTGCTGGTGCCACGCGTCGTGCTAGACGGCGTGGCCTCCCAGAGTGGACGTGCGGAGTGCGCGCTGTGGGAGCAGCAGCATCGCTTGGGACTGGCCCTGCCAGGGGTCATCGTCAGTGGCGAGAAAGCGGCCGTCGACGTCGACGACCCGGCGCTCCGCGAGGCGTTGAACATCACGGTGAGCACCTGGGACCTGTCGCACCGGCAGAACGATGCCTGGCTGAAATTCGCCACGGAAGACGGCAAGACACAAGTGTGGCAACAAGAGATTGGCGACGTCTCCGCACCGGGTGCCAACCTCAAGACGCTGATCACGCAGGCCAGCCCCGAGAACGCCGGTCTGCTCTTCCGCCACTTCCCGAATTCCGCCGTGTACGGGTTCTGGCTGTCCTCAGGTGTTGCGCAGCGTCACAGGCTGGCGCGCGCCTACTCGTCGGAGATCGTCGGCTACGGCGCACACCCGGTCATTGCCGGCACCACCAAGCTCGACCCCGTCGGAGGCGCCTCGAACGAGAGCCAGGTGACCGTGAAGGACGGGACGAAGCTCACCGTGGCAGAGAAGCGCGTCGGTAAGACCGGCCGCCCCTCGGAGGCGGGCTTCGGCCAGGTGCCCGCAGATGCGGTCGTACGGGCATACGTCTGTGAGCTCATCCTGCAGCAGTCGAGCGTCTCCCTTCAGGCGCTTCGCTCCTTGCGTTTCGAGACACCAGAACAGTCCCAGGCCGCGCTCACCGTCCTGACCCTGCTGGCGATGGCTGGCCGTGTGCTCGGAAACGAGGACGGATTCCTGCGGTCCGGTTGCGCCCTCGTCGCGGTGGACGAACGCTGGGGATGGCGCCGCCACGGCCAGCGCGCACCCGAGGCGCTCGATGCGCCCACCGTCGACGACCTGGCCGAGGCACTCCAGGAAGCACTCGCCGATGCCCGCAAGACGGGCCTGGACTTCGCCGCCCCCATCGAGGTGCAGTTCTCCGCCGAGGAACGACAGCTCATCAAGAACCGCGTCGTCACGGAGTCGACCAAGGTCAACGAGGACGGGGACTGAACGTGCTGGCCATCGACGTGCACTGGTACCGGAACTCGTACCACGGCCTGCGGGCTGACGGCACCGCGGAATGGCCGCCAAGTCCCGCCAGGCTGCTCGGAGCGCTCATGGCCGGGGCATACCGGCTCCAGGACCCGACCGCTCGCGAACACGCCCTTGCCGCGATACGGCGAATCAGCGCAGCTCCGCCCCCGGTTCTTGACGTGCCCGAGGTGCGGCCGTTGAACATCCCGGACACCTACACGGAGAAGACGTGGTCACCAGTGAGAATCACCGCCAGCGATGCAAAGAACTGGCTGAACCTGGAGCATCTGTCCATGCCGACCAGCTCGCGGGCAGCTAAGCCGCAGGACGGCGTCGCGCTCGCCGACTCACGGCTCACCGCCTACGTGGACGTTGATCTGCCGGCTACGCAGTTCGACTCGCTCGTGGCCGCGGCCGCGGAGGTACCGTATTTCGGCCGGTCCCATGACCCGGCGGACATCGTCGTGCGGCGAGCGGAGAAGGACGAACCGGCTCAACTGGCGCCGACCGGTACCCGCCGTACCCTCCGGCCCCGGCAGAGTCGTCGCGGTGACATACGCGGCTGGCTACCGCACACCGTCGACTGGTACGAAGCCAACCACGCGCGGATCCTCGGCGAGGACCCCGCGATCAACAGCCTTCCGCCCATCCCCGCGGACGGCAATGTGGAATGGCTCCGCTACGTTCCGGCGAAAGACGCCGACGGCCCATGCGAGATCATCCCGCTGGACTCGTCGGTACCGCATCATCGCATCCCGGGAGTGATCGCGCAGATCAATCAGGTGCTGCGTGACAACACCGACTCGCTGGAACTGCCCTGGCTTGCGTTTGCCGCCACAGTGAGCGCTCATGCCCATGCCGACGGCCGATGCGTCGGAGTCGGCATCACCCTCCATCCTGCTGCCGACGTTGACCCGGTCTCGGTCGGACCGGAGCACCTCGACCGCGCGGCAGGTGCCGTCGAGGCTGCCCTCACAGGCATCACGTTGCCAGGTCCCGGCCGTCGCGTAGGACAACCAGCAGCCTTGACCGCGAACAAGTGGACGCGCTCGTCTTCACGGTGGGTCTCGGTGACCCCGCTGCGGGAGTTCCCGGACGATCGTGTGCTCGAAGCCAAACTGACCGAAGCCTTACGCGGGCGCTTCGGCGTTGAACTCACGCGCCTGGCATGCCGGAGGCTTCCCATCCACGACTACGAAGCCGTCTGGTCCGAAGTCACCCTTCACGACGGCTTCGGGCAGTGGTGGCTGGAGATGGAGCTGAGCGAACCCATAGCAGGGCCGCTCCTCTTGGGCGCATCGAATGAGTTCGGTTTCGGGCTGCTTCAGCCTGTGGAGGGAGCCGTATGAACATCACCGATCCAGGGGAGAACTTCCCCTCCTTCTCAGAGTTCTTCGCCGCCACTCACGACGGGCGCAGCCCGTATCCGTGGCAGATCGCCCTGGCCGAGCGAGTGCGGGCCGGTACCTGGCCAATGGTCATCGAGGTGCCCACCGGGCTCGGCAAAACCGCGAGTATCGCTGTGGCGGTCTACGAACTCGCACGGCAAACCCATCGGCGGAAAGTCGACCAGGAGGCGGGCAGGGAGCCGGCACAGCGCACCGCTCCCCAACGGATCATCCACGTGGTTAACCGCCGCACCGTCGTCGACGATGCAGGAAACTACGCGAAGAAGCTGGCGGTGAGGATCAACGAGCCCGCCGAGGGCTCCCCCCTCCACCCGGTGCGGAGCGCCCTGAGCGCTCTGCTCGGGAGGGGCGACGAGACACCGGTCGTGGCCACCCAGCTCCACGGCGCCAGTCCGGCAGAAGCGGCATGGCTGCGTGCCTCCGGCTGCGTGATCATCTCGATGACCCCGCATCAACTGGTCTCCCGGCTGCTCATGCGAGGTTTCGGCGTGGCAAACGGCGCCCGTCCCATCCATGCCGCGCTTGTGGGCATCGACCGGCTGATCCTCATGGACGAACCGCACCTGGCCGTACCGTCCATCAACGCCATCGCCGATGCGGACGGCCTCCAACGGGGTGCGGCCGAAGATCTCGGGGTGCCGCTTGGCGGACTCAGCCTTCTCGGGGCGACCGTGCCCCCGGCGGCGGCAGAAGCCGTCGGCGCGACTCCGGAGACGACACTGCGCATCGACAGCCGGCCGGTCTCCGAAGAGCCCGAAGAGTCCGCCATCGCCGAGGCAGCACGGCGGGAACACGCCCACCGTCGTCTCCTTCTCCACCGTCTCAAGGGCACCGGTGAGGGAGCGTTCGCCACCGCGCTCGCCGGCCAGGCGATTAAAGCCAAAGACGCTGGGGCGTCACGTGTCGGAGTGTTCGTCAATACCGTCTCCATGGCTCAGCAGGTCTACCAGATCCTGGACGCTCAACAACCCCAGCCTGGTGACCGGAGCGAACTGCGCCTGCTGACCTCACGGTTCCGCGGACTCGAACGGCCCGTGGTACCAGAGGCGCCGGCAGGCATCACGGTGACAACCCAGGCATTGGAGGTCGGCGTCGACATCAGCTTTGACGCTCTCGTCACCGAATTGTGCTCCTGGGATGCCCTCGTACAGCGGCTGGGCCGGCTTAACCGGGACGGAAGACGGGACCGCGCTGAAGCGCATCTGGTGACCGGTCCGGAAGGAAGAATCCGCGCAGGAACGCAAGCGGTCTACGGCGAAGACGCGGAAGCTCTGGAGAACCTTCTCAGGCAGGCTGTGATCACCGGCGCGTCGACGGCCGATGGCGAGGGCTTCGACGTCTCGCTGCGCGGCGTGGATGCCCTACGCGCCTTGGCCGAGCGGGAAGGTCTGGTCCTTAACGGTCAGGCTCAGCGAGTCGGTACATTGCATCGCGGACTGGTCCCCTTGATGGTGCAGACACGTCCGGCACCCCGCCCCGATCTGCCCGTTGATCCTTTCATCGCCGGACCCGATGCCTCCCGTGACCAGGAGGTACTGGTTGCCTGGCGTTCGCTGCTGGATCGTCTGGATGAGCCCGGAGCCACTGTGCCCGAGACCGAGTACGTGACCCTGCCGCGCGCTCAGGTGATGAGATTCCTGCGGGGTGAGAGGGCAGGAGAGCTGTCGGATCTCGACCTCGGCATGGAAGAGCCGCCCACGGGGCAGGGCTCCGAGCAGGTGCCCTACACAGCCATCAGGATCTGGGACCCGCAGGCTGAGAGATGGAAGCGGCCGGAATCGCGGACGGATCTCTGGCGGGCGCGGGCACTCGTCCTGCACACCGGCATCGGCGGCTATGCCCCGCGGTTGGGATGGACCGGGAGCGAAGAGCATGCGCCGGTGCCCGATCTGTCCCTGGCGGCGACCGTCCTTCATGCTCGCGAGTGGTTCACCAACGGCAAAGGCACACTGCCTCGAGGCGCGGAACTGGCGGTCACCGCCGCCAGCCTCGATGGGCTGGAGGCGCTGCTACCGCGATTGGGCGATGAGGCGTCTGCGGCCGTCAGTGCTTTCCGCGACGACCTCGCACCTCATCTTGAGGCGCTGAGGGACACGGACGAAGAGTTCGATCCTGTCGTCTTCGAATCAGCAGCCGAGCACGCCGCGACCAGTGCATTGACCCTGCTGGCTGAGATGCTGCCGGAACGCCCCATCGCGCACAGGTGCCGGGTCACACCGGTCATGGCGAGCCGGGCCGGGATCGTGCTGCAGGTGGCATGGCCGCTCCGTTACCGCGGCCGCCGGACGGGCGCTGCCGGGGAGGCCGTCGAACGGCGGGCGATCAGCTTGAGAACACACGGTAAACAGGTCGCCGTTTACGCTCGATCTGATGCCGATGCCGCGGGTCTGAGCGCTCATCTGGCAGGTCTTGTCCTGCTTGGCGGCCGGGTGCACGATGTTGGGAAACGAGATCCGCGGTTCCAGCATTACCTTCGAGGCGACGCGGAACCCACCCCGTCGCCCGATGGAGGTTTGTCAGGGAGTGCCGTGGCTGATCTGGACTCGGGGGACCTCCTCGCAAAGTCAGACCGGAGCGCGGATCGACGCGGGGGCAGCTGGGTGCGTGAACAAACGCTGCGGCGGGCGGCCCAACTGCCGGACGACTGGCGGCACGAGGCTGAAAGCGTCCGTATTCTGCGGGACCGTGCCAAGGCCCTGCCCTGTGCAGAGCATTTAGTTCCACTTCTATGCCATCTGGTTGGTGCTCACCATGGCAATTACCGTCCAGGGTTTCCGCCTGTGCTCAGCGGGCGAGAAGACTTCGATGACCAGGTCGAGGGGTTCTCCCACGCCGAGGAGTTTCTCCGGCTGAACGATCAGTACGGGCCGTGGGGTTTGGCATACCTGGAAACGCTCGTGCGGCTGGCCGACTGGCGGGCCTCGGCGCAGCCGGACCCGGATGTGGAGGTGGAACCGGACCCGCTGGAAGCGCCGGGGCCGGCGGATGAGCCTGTGCCGACGAAGAAGCGCGATCCTGCCGCCAGCACGTCGACGGAGCAGAAACGGGAGCTCCGTGGCTTGATCACTCATCCGCTCACGGGCTGGTTCACCGTGGTTGGTCTACTCGCGTCGGCGCTCGACCTCGGTGACCGGGACGCCGCGGTGCAGTGGGACGGTGGCGGAAATGCCGGTGCCCCGCTGGTGCCCGTCTTCTCCTCACGGCTCCCGCTGGAGACGCTCGTGACGAACGCCGTGAACACGGAAAAGTGGCGGCGGGGCAATGAGCTGGTGGCGAGCGTTCTTGACGTCGGCAAGGGGCTGGGAAGAAAGAACCAGAAGCTGCCCCAGGTGACGAAGATGCGCGAACTTCTTCAGCGAGCAGCTGCCGAAGGGCACGAACTTGTCCTGGGACTCGTTACCGACCTGCCGGCGGCGACGGGGGAGGGAGAGAAGGCTCAGGTGCTCCTCCCGATAGTTCCGTGGCCCAACAATTTCAGCTATCCGGAGGTTGCGCTCAAACGAGCTGGGCGGGACGACGTGGTGGAGCGGATGGTTGCGGCTCTGCTCGATCCGAATGCCGGTTACGAGCCGGAACCGTGTGACGGCGGTATGGATCGCGCGGTCGCCGCAGTGCCGCTTATCAACGGCGTGGGGGAGGCCGGATCCGGCCGTATGACACGGGCGGCACTCGCCCCGCTGGCGGTCCTGGGCATGGCGCGCGTGGGCCATGCTGGGGGCGGGCCGCTGGGAGTCATCGGTTCGGGCGAGGCGTCGAAGCTGCGACTGCCGCTGCCCACACGTCCCACCGGGTTTGACGAGCTCCGTGCGCTGCTGATGGCCGTATGGACATCGCCACGGTGGAACTGGGCAGCTGTAGACAGCGCGTGGGTGTTGGAGTTCCGCCGGCTGAAGAAGGGAGATTCTGACATGAGCTGGCAAGGTGGCGCCGTCCGGCGTCGAGGTTTCGTTGCCAGCCTCTCGGAAAGCGAATGAAAACGGGTACTCCGGTCGATAAAGTGCCTGGTCAAGAAGTGAAGCCGCCGCGTACGCGCGGGTGAGCCCAGGCCCGCCAGCGTCTCTACCGCGCCTGCCTCGAAGCCGCCGCGTACGCGCGGGTCAGCCCGGCTCGCTACCGCGCCAGAGCAGGTAGCGGCCGAAGCCGCCGCGTACGTGCGGGTCAGCCCCGGTTCTTCACTGGCCCCGCCTGCTGGGAGGGGAAGCCGCCGCGTACGCGCGGGTCAGCCCTGGCCCGATTCAATGCCCTCCGGGTCGAGATCGAAGCCGCCGCGTACGCGCGGGTCAGCCCATCAAGTTCACCCACGAGGTCACACGGCTGCAGAAGCCGCCGCGTACGCGCGGGTCAGCCCAGCGCCCACAGGCCCAGCAGCAGCCACACGCCAGAAGCCGCCGCGTACGCGCGGGTCAGCCCGGTGCTGTGGACCGTGACGACCTGCCCTGACTGAAGCCGCCGCGTACGCGCGGGTGAGCCCAGCCGCTGCCGACCCCGGTGAATCCGGACGCTGAAGCCGCCGCGTACGCGCGGG
Source organism: Sediminivirga luteola (assembly GCF_014639315.1). Classification (GTDB taxonomy): domain Bacteria; phylum Actinomycetota; class Actinomycetes; order Actinomycetales; family Brevibacteriaceae; genus Sediminivirga; species Sediminivirga luteola. The sequence continues at coordinate 683 of NZ_BMFY01000025.1, read as the reverse complement.
TGAGCCCGGGGAGTCGCGGAGCGCGACCATCACGACCGAGAAGCCGCCGCGTACGCGCGGGTGAGCCCGTGCTCGTACACGTACCGGTGGGGGCGTACTGGAAGCCGCCGCGTACGCGCGGGTGAGCCTCCGGGGGGATCGGCCACCGGTGGGTCAAAGCGAAGCCGCCGCGTACGCGCGGGTGAGCCCGAGTCCGATCTGGTCCGCCTCAAAGCCGTCCGGAAGCGGCCGTGTACGCGCGGGTGAGCCCCGACCGGTAGATCCGCATGGTGGATGGCAGCCGAAGCCGCCGCGTACGCGCGGGTCAGCCCCGGCGCACCGTCACCCGCTGGGAGGCCAGCGAAGAAGCCGCCGCGTATGCGCGGGTCAGCCGGGCTGCGTCGTCTTCGAGCCAACCACACCCCGAGGCACGCATCGGGCGGGACAGGGGGCCAGCCTCAGTTGAATCTGAAGAGTAGTTCCAGACCAAGTCTTGTCCGGAGGCCGGCGTCCACAGATTGGCTAGGGGCTCTAGCGTGACACTGCAATGAGGGGTTGACTAAACTCATGACGAAACGCCGGGACATCATCAGGCGCATTGTGGAGGCCGCGAAGGAACGAGGGGACTGCCGCACCGATAGGTGACATCTGATCTGGCTTGCCCACTGGGCGGCCTGGAAGGATGTGTACCATGCCCGCTCCCT
>NZ_BMFY01000024.1 GCF_014639315.1 Sediminivirga luteola | reverse complement strand
AGCCCGTTTACGGCGCGATGTGCTCGCCGCACCCGTGCCGTCGGCGCTGTCCGTGGGCCGGAGTAGGCTCGAGGCATGGCAGACATCGACAGCAGGATCCCCCTGCCGGCGGTCGGGCACCGGCCCAAGGTCACGCGGACGGTGGCGCCCTTCGAGGTGGTCTCGGAGTACCAGCCCTCGGGCGACCAGCCGGCCGCGATCACGGAGATGGCGCGCCGCCTGGAAGCGGGGGAGAAGGACGTGGTGCTGCTGGGGGCCACCGGCACCGGCAAATCGGCGACCACCGCCTGGCTGATCGAGAAGGTGCAGCGGCCGACCCTGGTGATGGCGCACAACAAGACCCTCGCCGCGCAGCTGGCCAACGAGTTCCGGCAGCTGCTGCCGCACAACGCGGTGGAGTACTTCGTCTCGTACTACGACTACTACCAGCCGGAGGCCTACGTCCCGCAGACGGACACCTTCATCGAGAAGGACTCGTCCATCAACGACGAGGTGGAGCGGCTCCGGCACTCCGCCACCAATGCGCTGCTCACCCGGCGGGATGTCGTAGTGGTCTCCACCGTGTCCTGCATCTACGGTCTGGGCACCCCGGAGGAGTACGTGGACCGCATGGTCACCCTCTCGGTGGGGGAGGAGCACGACCGGGACTCGCTGCTCAAGCAGTTCGTGGGGATGCAGTACGCCCGGAACGACATGGCCTTCACCCGCGGCACCTTCCGCGTCCGCGGCGACACGGTGGAGATCATCCCGCAGTACGAAGAGCTCGCGCTGCGGATCGAGTTCTTCGGTGACGAGATCGACGCCCTCTACACCCTGCATCCGCTCACCGGCGAGGTGGTGCGCGAGGAGCAGACGGTGCACATCTTCCCGGCCAGCCACTACGTCGCCGGTCCGGAGCGGATGGCGCGGGCCATCGCCGACATCGAGGCGGAGCTGACCGGCAGGCTGGCCGAGCTGGAGTCCCAGGACAAGCTGCTGGAGGCGCAGCGGCTGAAGATGCGCACCGCCTACGACATCGAGATGATGCAGTCGATGGGCTTCACCAGCGGCATCGAGAACTACTCGCGGCACATCGACGGCCGCCCGGCCGGATCAGCGCCGAACTGCCTGCTGGACTACTTCCCGGAGGACTTCCTCCTGGTGATCGACGAGTCCCATGTCACGGTCCCGCAGATCGGCGCCATGTACGAGGGCGATATGTCCCGTAAGCGGACCCTGGTGGACCACGGCTTCCGGCTGCCCAGCGCCCTGGACAACCGTCCGCTGCGCTGGAGCGAGTTCCAGGAGCGGATCGGGCAGACGGTCTATCTTTCGGCGACCCCGGGCCGCTACGAGCTGGAACGCGCGAATGGCGTCGTCGAGCAGATCATCCGGCCCACCGGCCTGGTCGACCCGCAGGTCGTGGTCAAGCCCACCAAGGGGCAGATCGACGATCTGCTGCACGAGATCCGCCTCCGGGTGGACGCCGACGAGCGGGTCCTGGTGACCACGCTGACCAAGCGGATGGCCGAGGACCTCACCGACTACCTCCTGGAGCACGGCGTCCGTGTGCAGTACCTCCACTCGGACGTGGACACCCTGCGGCGGGTGGAACTGCTCAGCGAGCTGCGCGCGGGCGAGTTCGATGTGCTGGTGGGCATCAACCTGCTCCGTGAGGGCCTCGATCTGCCGGAGGTGAGCCTGGTGGCGATCCTGGACGCGGACAAGGAGGGGTTCCTGCGCTCGGCCACCTCGCTGATCCAGACCATCGGCCGTGCCGCGCGTAACCTCAACGGCCAGGTCCACATGTACGCGGACACGATGACCGACTCGATGCGCCAGGCGATCGACGAGACGAACCGCCGGCGGGAGAAGCAGATCGCGCACAATACCGAGCACGGCATCGATCCGCGCCCGCTGGTGAAGAAGATCGGCGATATCACCGAGCGGCTGCAACGGGAGGACGAGGACACCCGGGAGCTGCTCACCCAGTTCGACTTCGGCAAGGGCACCCGCGGCATCACCGGGGCTGTGGCGGCGCGCAAGGAAGGCAGCGCGGGGGCCCTGCGACCTCCGGCGGCGGATCTCGCCGAACTCATCGAGCAGCTAACCGAGCAGATGCACAACGCCGCCGCCGAACTGCAGTTCGAGCTGGCCGCGCGGCTGCGCGACGAACTGGCTGATCTGAAGCAGGAGCTGCGCCAGATGCACGCGGCCGGGCATGCCGAATAGGGTGCCGGGTCCCGCCGGGGGCGGTGTATGCTGGTGAATCGCGTGAGGGAGTATCCTCAACACGCTGTGCACGTCAGCACGCGGTCCGCTAAGGCACCGCCGGGCACAGCGGCCTTGAAGCCGCCGGTCGCGGCCCGAGGCGGAGAGACTCGCGACGAACCGTCGTACCCGTCTCTCACGAGAGGATCCCGCATATGGAGATCAACGCCCTGACCTGGGGCATCACGATCCTGGTCATCATCGGCCTGCTGGCCTTCGACTTCATCTTCCACGTCCGCAAGGCGCATATCCCCACCATCAAGGAAGCGGCCTACTGGTCCGCCTTCTACGTCGGGATCGCCCTGCTCTTCGGCCTGGTCTTCCTGCCGTTCGGCGATGTGGCGCATATGACCGAGTACTACGCCGGCTATGTCACCGAGAAGGCGCTCTCGGTGGACAACCTCTTCGTCTTCCTCGTCATCATCGCCAGCTTCAAGGTCCCGCGCGAGGATCAGCAGAAGGTCCTGCTCTTCGGCATCGTATTCGCGCTGATCGCCCGTACCGCCTTCATCCTTCTCGGCGCCGGGCTGATCAATGCCTGGAGCGACGTCTTCTACGTCTTCGGCATCATCCTGCTCCTCACGGCGGGGCAGCTGCTGAAGAAGGAACTCACCGGGGATGAGGGCAACGAGGCGGACAACTTCGTCATCCGCACCGCCAAGAAGTGGTTCAACACCACTGACTACTACGACGGCGACAAGCTGTTCACCAAGGTCAACGGCAAGCGAATGCTCACCCCGATGCTCCTGGTGATGGTCGCCATCGGCGGTACCGACATCCTGTTCGCGGTGGACTCCATCCCGGCCATCTACGGGCTGACGCAGGAGCCGTACATCGTCTTCACCGCCACCGCGTTCTCCCTCATGGGCCTGCGGCAGCTGTACTTCCTCATCGACGGCCTGCTGGACCGGCTCATCTACCTGTCCTACGGGTTGGCGATCATCCTGGGCTTCATCGGCGTGAAGCTCATGCTGCACGCCCTGCACGAGAACAACCTGCCGTTCGTCAACAACGGCGAGAACGTCCCGGTCGCCGAGGTCTCGACCGAACTCTCCCTGCTCGTCATCGTCGTCGTCCTGGCCATCACGGTGGTGGCCTCCCTGTACGCGCCGAAGGGCCGCGCCCTGCGGGCCATCCAGAACGCCTCCACCTACTCGCACCGCTATGTCCTGGCCCTCGGCGAGCATCCGGTACCGCAGGATCCCGAAGCCCCCGAGGCCGGGCCCCCGGCGCTGACCGCCGAGGACATTACACCGGAAGAGCGGGCCAAGCTCCAGGAGAAGTACGATTACTGGTCGGCGAAGGTCGCTGAGGTCCCGCAGAAGTACAAGGACGAGCTGATCGAGCACCACGACCGCTATGAGCGCCTCCTCCGGCAGGCCCACGGTCTGCGCTACGACGACGATTACCAGATCTAGCGAAGGAGGGCGATGGCGCGCACGCTTCCGCTCGTCCCGGAGGACCACGCCGACGCGGACACCTGCCTGGAGGTCTTCTCCGACTGGGTGCGGGAACAGGGCATGGAACTCTACCCCGCCCAGGAGGAGGCCATCATGGCGGTCCTCTCGGACGAGCACGCCATCGTCTCCACCCCCACCGGCTCCGGTAAGAGCATGATCGCGCTGGCGGCGCATCACTACGCCGTCAGCACCGGCCGCCGCAGCTATTACACGGCGCCGCTCAAGGCCCTCGTGAGCGAGAAGTTCTTCGCGCTCGTGGACGTCTTCGGGGCCGAGCAGGTCGGCATGGTCACCGGTGATTCCGCGGTGAACCCGGAAGCGCCCCTGATCTGCTGCACCGCTGAGGTGCTGGCCAATCACGCGCTGCGCGCCGGGCCGGGGGCGGGAGCGGACCAGGTCGTGATGGACGAGTTCCACTTCTTCGCCGATCCGCAGCGAGGCTGGGCCTGGCAGGTTCCGCTGATCGAGCTGACCGGCGCGCAGTTCGTGCTCATGTCCGCCACGCTGGGGGAGCTGAGCGGCATCATCACCCATCTGGAGCGGCGCACCGGCCGCGGGGTGTCCCTGATCTCGTCCGCCCAGCGCCCGGTCCCGCTCGACTACGAGTATTCGGAGGTGCCCCTGCAGGAGCGGCTCCAGGCGCTCCTGCAGGACGGCAAGGCACCGGTCTACGTCGTCGCCTTCGCGCAGGCCGAGGCGGTCCGCCTGGCGCAGTCGCTCACCTCCGCCGGGGTGAGCGACCGGGCCGCCCGCGACCGCATCGCCGAGGCCCTCGGAGACTTCCGCTTCAGCACCGGCTTCGGCAGGACCCTCTCCCGCCTGGTCAGGCACGGCATCGGCGTGCATCACGCCGGCATGCTGCCGCGCTACCGGCGTCTGGTGGAGCAACTGGCCCAGCAGGGACTGCTCACGGTGATCTGCGGCACGGACTCCCTAGGCGTCGGGATCAACGTGCCCATCCGCACCGTGCTGCTGACCGGCCTGACCAAGTATGACGGGGAGCGGACCCGGCACCTGAGCGCCCGGGAGTTCCATCAGATCGCCGGCCGCGCGGGCCGGGCCGGTTATGACGCGCGCGGCAGCGTCGTGCTGCAGGCGCCCGAGCACGTGATCGAGAACGCCAAGCTCCTGGCCAAGGCCGGGGACGCGAAGAAGCGCCGCAAGATCGTCAAGAAGAAGGCCCCGGAGGGCTTCGTGTCCTGGGGCCGGGGAAGCTTCGAGCGCCTGATCGAGGCCGAGCCGGAGCCCCTCGTGCCCCGGCTGCGGATGAGCCATGCGATGGTGCTGAATCTGCTGGCCAGGCCGGGCGCGACCGCCGGCACGGTGCGGGAGTTCATCGAATCCTCCCTGGAGCCGCGGCCGCGGCAGCTGGACCTCATGCTGCGCGCCATCGAGATCGGCCGGTCGCTGCTGGCGGCGGGCGTGCTGCGGGCGCAGCCGGACGGCGGCTTCCTCCTGGCGGAGAACCTGGGGGAGGACTTCGCCCTCAACCAGCCGCTCTCGCCCTTCGCCTTCGCCGCCTTCGCGCTCTTCGATCCGGGCGGCGACGAGGACGGGACGTCCCCGGGAACGGCTGGCCACGGCGAGCACGCGATGAACATCCTCTCCATCGTCGAGGCGATCGTCCCCGCCCCCGCGGTCATCCTGCGCGCCCAGCGCAAGGCGGCCCGGGACGAGGCGATGTCCGAGATGAAGGCCGAGGGCCTGGACTACGTGGAGCGGATGAACGCCCTGGAGGAGATCGGCTGGCCCGAGCCCAACGGCGATCTGCTGCGCGAGGCCTTCGACGCCTATGCCGCCGAGCACCCCTGGGTGCGCGACTGGGAACTGGAGCCCAAAGCCGTCGTCGCGGACATGGTCGCTCAGGGGATGTCCTTCCAGGACTTCATCTCCCGCTACCAGCTCGCCCGCTCCGAGGGCGCCGTGCTGCGGTACCTCAGCGACCTCTACCGCGCGCTGCGGCAGACGGTGCCGGCCGAGAGCCTGGACGAGGAGCTCCGGGACGTCATCGCCTGGCTGGGCGAGCTGGTCCGCCAGGTCGACTCGAGCCTGCTCGACGAGTGGGAGGCGCTGATGGCGCCGGACGGCGCGTCCCACCGGGCCGAAGCCACCGGTGGCGCCGCGCTCGCCCCGCCGCAGCGGCCTTTCAGTCAGAGCGGGCGCGCGTTCCTCAAAGCCGTGCGCAACGCGCTCTTCCAGCGGGTGCTGCTGGCCGAACGCGGCGACTACCGCACCCTGGGCGAACTCGACGCGGAGGCCGGCTGGACCGCCGAGACGTGGGAGGACGCGGTCGAACCGTACTTCGACGAGTATTCCCGGATGGACACCGGACCGGCGGCAAGGAGCATGGAATACCTGCACATCGAGAAGGGTTCCGAGCAGTGGCGGGTCCGCCAGGCCTTCGCCGATCCGGAGGACAACCGGGACTGGGCGATCGAGGCGGTGGTCGACCTTCCGGCCTCGGACCAGGCCGGGGAACCCGTGCTGCGGATCGAGCGCGTCGGCGCCTGAGGGCACCGTGCAGCACCGGGCACGGTGACTGTCCGTGCCCCGTTCTAGGATCGAGACGATCCCAGTGAAGAGACCAGCACGCAACGTACGATCGCGAAGGAAAGAGCGAACGACAGATGAACTCTCCCGTCCGCACGGCGCCCGGCGGCGTCTCGCACCTGGACACCATCGTGGTCCGCGGGGCGCGCGCACACAATCTCAAGAGTGTGGACCTTCAGCTGCCGCGCGACGCCATGATCGTCTTCACGGGTCTGTCCGGGTCCGGCAAGTCCTCGCTCGCCTTCGACACCATCTTCGCGGAGGGGCAGCGCCGCTATGTCGAGTCGCTGTCCTCCTATGCGCGGATGTTCCTCGGCCAGATGGACAAGCCGGACGTGGACCTCATCGAGGGACTCTCCCCGGCGGTGTCGATCGATCAGAAGTCCACCAGCAGGAACCCGCGCTCGACCGTCGGCACCATCACCGAGGTGCACGACTACCTCCGTCTGCTGTGGGCGCGCGTCGGCATCCCGCACTGCCCGGTCTGCGGGGAACGGATCACCAGGCAGACGCCGCAGCAGATCGTGGACCAACTGCTGGCGCTGCCCGAACGGACCCGCTTCCAGGTGCTCGCCCCGCTGGTGCGGCAGCGCAAGGGGGAGTTCCAGGATCTCTTCGCCGAGCTGCAGGCCAAGGGCTACGCCCGGGCCGTGGTGGACGGCGAGCTCGTGCAGCTCTCGGATCCGCCGTCGCTGGCCAAGCAGTACAAGCACACGATCTCGGTGGTGGTGGACCGGCTCGCGGTCAAGGACGGCATCCGGCGGCGCCTGACGGACTCCGTGGAGACGGCGCTGGGCCTGGCCGGGGGCCGGCTCGACGTCGACTTCGTCGACCTGGACCACGACGATCCGGGACGGACCCGGACGTTCTCGGAGCACATGTCGTGCCCGAACGAGCACCCCATCGGGCTGGACGAGATCGAGCCGCGCTCGTTCTCCTTCAACTCGCCCTTCGGCGCCTGCCCGGAGTGCTCGGGCATCGGCGTGAAGCTCGAGGTCGACGAGACCCTCGTGGTCCCCGACGACGACCTGACCCTGGGCGAGGGAGCCATCGTCCCGTGGTCCCGGGGGCAGCAGTGGAAGAACTACTTCCTGCGCCTACTCCAGGGGCTGGGCAACGACGTCGGCTTCGATCTGAACACCCCGTGGAAGGATCTGAGCGCCAAGGCGCGCCGCACCATCCTGCACGGCAAGGACTACAAGGTGCATGTGCAGTACCGGAACCGCTTCGGCCGGGAGCGCAGCTACACCACCGGCTTCGAGGGCGTCGTCCAGTACATCCACCGCAAGCACGCGGAGACCGAGTCGGATCACGCCCGGGAGCGCTACGAGTCCTATATGCGGGAGATCCCGTGCCCGGCCTGTGACGGTACCCGGCTGAAGCCCGAGGTGCTCGCGGTGAAGGTCGCCGGGCGGTCCATCGCGGACATCGGGCGGATGGCGCTCGACGAGGCGGCCGAGTTCATGAACGCGCTCGAGCTGTCTGCCCGCGATGCGGCCGTCGCCGCGCAGGTGCTCAAGGAGATCCACGCCAGGCTGGGCTTCCTCCTGGACGTCGGACTGGACTACCTGAGCCTGGATCGCCCAGCCGGATCGCTCTCCGGCGGTGAGGCGCAGCGCATCCGGCTGGCCACCCAGATCGGGTCCGGGCTGGTGGGCGTGCTCTACGTCCTGGACGAGCCCTCCATCGGGCTGCACCAGCGGGATAACAACCGGCTGATCGAGACGCTCGTGAAGTTGCGGGATCTGGGCAATACCCTCATCGTGGTGGAGCACGACGAGGACACCATCGCCCATGCCGACTGGATCGTGGACATCGGTCCCGGCGCGGGCGAGCACGGCGGTCGCGTCGTCTACTCCGGCCCCGCGGCGGGCCTGCCGGAGGCGGAGGAGTCCATCACGGGGGCCTACGTCTCCGGGCGCCGCAGGATCGAGCTGCCGGCGCGGCGCCGTCAGATCGACCCGGCCCGGATGATGCGCGTCGTGCGCGCCCGGGAGAATAACCTCAAGGACCTCGACGTGGACTTCCCGCTGGGCGTGTTCACCGTGGTCACCGGCGTCTCGGGCTCGGGGAAGTCGACGCTGGTCAACGACATCCTCTACACGGAGCTGGCCAACCGGCTCAACGGTGCCTCGCGGGTGCCGGGCCGGCACAAGACGATCACCGGCCTGGAGGACCTCGACAAAGTCGTGCACGTGGACCAGTCGCCGATCGGGCGCACCCCGCGCTCCAATCCGGCCACGTACACCGGGGTCTTCGATCACATCCGCAAGCTGTTCGCCGAGACGACAGAGGCCAAGATGCGCGGGTATCAGCCAGGGCGCTTCTCCTTCAACGTCAAGGGGGGTCGCTGCGAGGAATGCCAGGGCGACGGCACCCTGAAGATCGAGATGAACTTCCTGCCGGACGTGTATGTGCCCTGCGAGGTGTGCCACGGCGCCAGGTACAACCGCGAGACCCTCGAGGTGCACTTCAAGGGCAAGACCATCGCCGACGTCCTGGATATGCCGATCGAGGAGGCCAGCGAGTTCTTCGCTGCCGTGCCGGCCATCTCGCGGCACCTGAGCACCCTGATGGAGGTCGGCCTGGGTTATGTCCGCCTGGGGCAGCCGGCCACCACCCTCTCCGGCGGCGAGGCGCAGCGCGTCAAGCTCGCCGCCGAGCTCCAGCGGCGTTCCCGCGGCCGGACGGTGTACGTGCTGGACGAACCCACCACCGGCCTGCACTTCGAGGACATCCGGCGGCTGCTGTCCGTGCTGCAGTCCCTCGCCGACAAGGGCAACACCGTGATCGTGATCGAGCACAATCTCGACGTCATCGCCAATGCGGACTACCTCATCGACCTCGGCCCGGAGGGCGGCCGCGGCGGCGGCACCCTCGTGGCCACCGGTACGCCCGAAGAGGTCGCGCAGGTGGAGGAGAGCCACACCGGCCGCTACCTGCGGCCCGTGCTACAGCGGCACGACGAACTCGCCGAGCCCCTCGCCGCAGCGCGCAAGGGGGCCTGAACCACGACGATGAGTGAGCGATGAGCCATCCGCAGTCCTACCGGCCCAAGTCCGGGGAGGTGCCCACCGAACCGGGCGTCTACCGGTTCCTGGACCCGGACGGGCGGGTCGTCTACGTCGGCAAGGCGAAGAACCTCCGCGCCCGGCTGAACTCCTACTTCGCCAATCCGGCCGGTCTGCACCCCCGGACCTTCGCCATGGTGCACACCGCCTCCGCCGTGCAGTGGACGGTGGTGAACAGCGAGGTCGAGGCCCTTCAGCTGGAGTTCACCTGGATCAAGGAGTACGCGCCGCGGTTCAATGTGATGTTCCGGGACGACAAGTCCCACCCCTATCTGGCCTTCACCATGCAGGACGAGTACCCGCGGGCGATGATCACCCGCGGTGCCCGCAAACCGGGGACCGTGTACTTCGGGCCGTACACCAAGGTCTGGGCCATCCGGGAGACCCTCGACCTCCTGCTGAAGGCCTTCCCGGTGCGCACCTGCACGCCCACCGTGTTCCGCCGTGCCGAGCAGACCGGCCGGCCGTGCCTGCTCGGCTACATCGACAAGTGCGCCGCGCCCTGCGTGGGACGGGTCAGCGCCGAGGAACATCGCGAGCTCGCGCAGCAGGCGGTGGACTTCATGAACGGCGACGGCGCCGGCTTCATCGCTGAGCGCAAGGCGGCGATGGCCCGCGCCGCCGCCGACATGGACTACGAGCGCGCCGCGGTGCTGCGGGACGAGATCGAGGCGCTCACGACCGTGCTGGAGAAGAGCGCCGTCGTCCTGGACGTCCGCACCGACGCCGATGTCTTCGCCATGGCCGAGGACGAGATGCACGCCGCGGTGCAGGTGTTCCACGTCCGCCAGGGACGCATCCGCGGCGAGGCCGGCTGGATCGTCGACAAAGTCGACGATTCCCCGCCGGAGGTGCTCACGGAGGCCTACCTCCGCCAGGTCTACGGCGACGCCGAACCCGTGGCCGTGCCCCGTGAGATCCTGCTGGATACCCTCCCGGCGGACGCGGACACCATGACCGAGTTCCTGACCGCCAAGCGGGGCGGGCGGGTCGCCCTGCGCGTGCCGCAGCGCGGTGAGAAACGCGCCGTGCTGGACACCGTGAAGAAGAACGCGCAGGCCGCGCTCACCCTGCACGCCAGCCGCCGCGCCTCCGATCTGACCACGCGCAGCCAGGCGCTCGCCGAACTGCAGGAGCACCTGGACCTGCCGCAGGCGCCGCTGCGGATCGAATGCTACGACGTCTCGCACACTCAGGGCTCCGAGGTGGTCGCCTCCATGGTCGTCTTCGAGGACGGCCTGCCCAAGAAGCGCGAGTACCGCACCTTCGGCATCAGCGGCGACGCCGCCCGCGACGACACTTCCGCCATGTACGACGTGATCTCCCGCCGGTTCTCCCGGTACCTGGAGCAGAGCGCCCGCTCGCCGCAGGCGGCCAGCGGCGCGGTGACCGCCAGCGGCGCATCCGAGGAGGGCGAGGAACCCGCCCGGGGCGGGTTCTCCTACCCGCCCTCCCTCGTGGTGGTCGACGGCGCCCTGCCGCAGGTGCGCGCCGCCGAACGAGCGCTACAGGACCTCGGCATCCTCGACATCCGGGTGGCCGGCCTGGCCAAGCGGCTGGAGGAGCTCTGGGTGCCGGAGGACGACTACCCGCTCGTGCTGCCGCGGAACTCCGAGAGCCTCTTCCTGCTCCAGCGGCTCCGGGACGAGGCGCACCGCTTCGCCATCGCGTTCCACCGCAAGCGGCGTTCACGCGCGATGACGGGCGGCTCCGCGCTTGACGGCATCGCAGGGCTGGGGGAGACACGCCGGAAGGCCCTGCTGAAGACCTTCGGCTCGGTGAAGCGCCTGCGGCAGGCGAGCCCTGAGGAGATCGCCGGCGTCAAAGGCATCGGACCGGCCCTGGCGGAGAAGATCGCCGCCCATCTGCACCGGGATGGAACCTCAGCCGGATCGGATAAGTTATGAGGGTGACGACGCACCCGAAGCCGAAGGAGCCGAGGCGATGAGCGCCGAGCCGAAGGGCCAGACCCGTCCGGCGGGCCAGACCCGTCCGGCGGCCGCCGAGCCCAAGCACGGCGACTCGCAGGTGGAGGTCCTGCTGGTCTCGGGGATGTCCGGAGCCGGCCGCTCCACTGCGGCGAAGGTGCTGGAGGACCTCGGCTGGTACGTCGTCGACAACCTGCCGCCGGGCATGCTGCGCCCCATGGTCGAGCTGGTGGGCCGCGCCGATGGCGCCGTGCCCAAACTGGCGGTCGTGGTGGATGTCCGTGGCCAGAAGATCATGACGCAGATCAAGCAGTCACTGGCATCCTTCTGGGAGCAGGGCATCGCTTTCCGGGTGCTTTTCCTGGACGCCTCCGACGAGGTCCTGGTCCGCCGTTTCGAGTCCGTGCGGCGGCCGCATCCGCTCCAGGGCGACGGCCGGATCCTCGACGGGATCCTTGCCGAGCGGGAGCAGGTGCAGGCCATCCGCAGCCGCGCCGACCACATCATCGACACCTCCGACCTGAACGTCCACCAGCTCTCCGCCGCGGTGAAGGAGATCTTCGGCGACGAAGAGACCGCCAAGCTGCGGTTGCTGCTGCTGAGCTTCGGCTTCAAGTACGGCGCCCCGGTCGACGCCGACCACGTCGTCGACGTGCGGTTCCTGCCCAATCCGCACTGGGTGCCAGAGCTGCGTGCCCTCACGGGCAAAGAGCGGGCCGTCGCCGACTACGTGCTCGGCCAGCCCGGCGCCGGCACCTTCCTGGACCGCTACGTCGCGATGCTCGAACCCGTCCTGGAGGGCTATCTGCGAGAGCACCGCTCCTACGCCACCATCGCCATCGGCTGCACCGGCGGCAAGCACCGTTCCGTGGCCATGGCGGAGGCGCTCGCCGCGCGCCTGAGCGGCCTGCAGGATGTGCGCGTCTCGGTGCGGCACCGCGACGAAGGCAGGGAGTGATCAAGCATCCGCACGGAAGAAGTCCCCATTCTCCCGGCCCGGTCTCGTGATTCCTCCGGGCCCAAGATCGTCGCCTTCGGCGGCGGTCACGGCCTCTACGCCGCGCTCCGGGCGTTCCGGCTGCTGACCGAGCGGCTCACCGCGGTCGTCACGGTCGCCGACGACGGCGGGTCCTCCGGCCGGCTGCGCGAGGAATTCGGCACCCTGCCGCCGGGTGACCTGCGGATGGCGCTGGCCGCCCTCTGCGATGACGGCGAATGGGGCCGGACCTGGCGCGATGTGATCCAGCACCGGTTCTCCTCCGCGGGGGACCTGGGCGGGCACTCGGTGGGCAATCTGCTCATCACCGCACTGTGGGAGCTGCTGGACGATCATGTCGACGGCCTCGACTGGATGGCCCGGCTGCTGCGCGCCCACGGCCGGGTGCTGCCGATGTCCTCGGTGCCGCTGACGATCGAAGCGGATGTCAGCGGCCTGGACCCGGGCGACCCCGCCTTGACCTGGACGATCCGAGGGCAGTCCCGGGTAGCGGTGACGACCGGGCACGTGGAGCACGTGCGACTCGACCCGCCCCGCCCGCCGGCCCGGGAGGAGACCATCCAGTCGGTCCGGGAGGCGGATGTGCTCAACCTGGGTCCCGGCTCCTGGTACACCTCCGTCATGACTCACCTGCTGGTCCCGGATCTGCACGACGCCATCCGGGACTCCAGCGCGCTGAAGCTGCTCACGCTCAACGTGCACCCTGGGCGCGGTGAGACCAGGAACCTCAGCATGACGGCCCATCTGGAGTCCCTGCACCGGCATGCGCCAGAGCTGCGGGTTGACTGGATCTTGGCCGACGAGCGCATCGCCGACGAGGAACCGGGACTGGCAGAGACCGCGAACCGGTTGTTCGGGGCACGGCTGTGGCGCGGTAACTACGCGGTGGCCAACCGGCAGAAGCACGACAGCCTCAAGCTCGCGGCCGGCTACCGGGACGTGCTGATCGCGGAGGACATCGTGGTGGAAGAGCAGTGGTAGTAGAGAGGAACGGGTGACCATGTCGCTCACGGCTCAGGTAAAGGACGAGCTGGCCAGACTGCCCATCACGCGGATCTCGGCGCGCAAGGCGGAAGTATCCGCTGCGCTGCGGTTCTCCGACGGCCTGCACATCGTGGCCGGGCGGGTGGTGCTGGAGGCCGAGCTGGACACGGGCGCGGCCGCGCGGCGGCTGCGCGCGGAGATCAAGGAGCTGTTCAACCACAGCGCCGAGGTGCTCGTGATCAGCCGCAACGGCTTGAAGAAGGGCAACCGCTTCGTGGTCCGCGTGGTTGCCGAGGGCGAGGCACTGGCCCGCCAGACCGGTCTGATCGACGCCCGGGGCCGTCCCGTGCGGGGACTGCCGGCCGCGGTGGTGAACGGGTCGATCGCCGACGCCGAGGCGGTCTGGCGCGGCGCCTTCCTGGCGCACGGTTCGCTTACCGAACCGGGGCGTTCCTCGGCGCTGGAGGTCACGTGCCCCGGTCCCGAGGCGGCGCTGGCACTCGTCGGCGCGGCACGCCGGCTGAGCATCCCCGCCAAGGCGCGTGAGGTGCGCGGCGTGGACCGGGTGGTGATCCGCGACGGTGATGCGATCGCGGCGCTGCTGACCCGGATGGGCGCCCATGAGACCGTGCTGGTGTGGGAGGAAAGGCGGATGCGCCGTGAGGTGCGCGCCACCGCCAACCGCCTGGCGAACTTCGACGACGCCAATCTGCGCCGGTCCGCGCGGGCCGCTGTCGCCGCCGGGGCGCGGGTCGAACGCGCCCTGGAGATCCTCGGCGAGGACGTGCCGGAGCATCTGCGCTACGCCGGGCAGCTGCGGCTCAGCCACAAGCAGGCCTCACTGGAGGAACTCGGCCAGCTTGCCGATCCGCCCATGACGAAGGACGCGGTCGCCGGCCGCATCCGCCGCCTGCTGGCGATGGCGGACAAGAAAGCCGCCCAGGAGGGCCTCCCGGGCACGGAGGCGAACCTCACACCGGACATGCTCGACGGAAACTGATCGCCCGGCGGCTCTACACTGAAGGTACGGGCGCCTTCACGTAACGCCCGGCGCCCGCACGCTCCCAACGAGGCTCAATTGAGGAGATAGGCATGACCATTCGCGTGGGAATCAACGGACTGGGCAGGATCGGACGCGGTGTGCTCCGCCAGGTGCAGGAGCTGAAGGACATCGAGATCGTGGGGATCAACGACCTCACGGACAACGGGACATTGGCGCATCTGATCACGTACGACACCGTATGGGGGCGTTTCGGCTCGGACGTCTCCCATGACGACGAGTCGATCACCGTGGCGGGCACCCGCATCAGCACTAGCGCGGAGCGCAATCCGGCCGACATCCCCTGGAAGGAATGGGGCGCCGATGTGGTGATCGAGTCCACCGGCCGCTTCACCTCCAAGGACGCCGCTCAGGCGCACCTCGACGCCGGTGCCCGGCTGGTGGTGCTCTCAGCGCCCGGCAAGGGCGTCGACGGCACCTTCGTGGTCGGCGTGAACGCGGACAGCTTCGACCCGGCCGCGCACACCGTCATCTCGAACGCCTCCTGCACCACCAACTGCCTCGCGCCCATCGCCAAGGTACTCAACGACGGCATCGGCATCGTCGAGGGTCTCATGACGACCGTGCACGCCTACACCGGTGACCAGTCGCTCGTGGACGGCAACCACCGCGACCTCCGCCGGGCGCGGGCGGCCGCGCTCAACATCGTGCCCACCTCCACCGGCGCCGCCAAGGCCGTCGCGCAGGTTCTGCCGGAGCTGAAGGGCAAGCTGGACGGCCTGGCCCTCCGGGTGCCGACCCCGACCGGCTCCCTCGTGGACCTCACCTTCACCGCCGCGCGGGACGTCACGGTGGAGGATGTCAACGCCACCGTCCGGGCCGCCGCCGAGGGGGCCTTCAAGGGGATCATCGAATACACCGAGGATCCGATCGTGTCCTCGGACATCATCAAGAACGAGCACAGCGCGATCTTCGATTCACTGCTGACCAAGGTGATCGGCACCCGCACGGTCAAGGTTTTCGCCTGGTACGACAACGAGTGGGGCTACGCCCGCCGGCTGGTCGAGCTGGTCTCCACGGTCGGCGCCAGGCTCTGAGACGCCCCGCACGCATGCCACGAACGTAAGAGAGGGAGCATATCGCAAATGAGACGCCTCGACGATCCGCGGGCACTGGCAGGACAGCGAGTCCTGGTCCGCAGCGATCTCAATGTGCCGCTGTCCGAGGACGGCCGGATCACGGACGCCGGGCGGATCCGCGCCTCAGCGCCCACCATCCGGGCGCTGGCCGAGGCCGGTGCCACCGTGATCGTTGTGGCGCATCTGGGCCGGCCCAAGGGCGCCCCGGATCCCCGGTACTCCCTCGCGCCGGTCGTCCCGGCGTTGTCCAAGGCGATCGGCCGCGTGGTGCACTTCGAAGCCAGCCCGCTTGAGGACACCGCCAAGGTCGAGCAGGCAGTGGCCGGGCTGCAGCCGGGGGAGGTGCTGCTGCTGGAGAACCTGCGGTTCCATCCCGGTGAGACCTCCAAGGACGATGCCGAGCGGCTCGCCTTCGCCCGGCAGCTGGCGGCGCTGGCCGATGCCTTCGTCTCCGACGGTTTCGGCGTGGTGCATCGTAAGCAGGCCAGCGTCTACGACATCGCGACGCTGCTGCCCTCCTACGCCGGCGGCCTCGTCGCCCGCGAGGTCGAGGTCTGCGACCGCCTGCTGAAGAACCCCGAGCACCCCTACGCGGTGGTTCTGGGCGGCTCGAAGGTCTCGGACAAGCTCGGCGTGATCGCCAATCTGCTCTCCCGTGCCGATACGCTCGTCATCGGCGGCGGCATGGTCTACACCTTCCTGGCGGCACAGGGCCACCGGGTGGGCAAGAGCCTGCTGGAAGCGGACCAGATCGAGACCGTGCAGGGCTATCTGCACCAGGCTGAGAGCAGCGGCGTGCAAATCGTGCTGCCCACGGATATCGTGATGGCCGCGTCGTTCGCCGCCGATGCCGAGCACTGGGTGGTGCCGGTGGACTCCCTGGAGACGACGCCGGCCGGTGCCGACGCTCTGGGGCTGGACATCGGTCCCGAGTCCGCGCAGCGCTTCGCGAACGTCATCGCCGAGGCCCGCACGGTGTTCTGGAACGGGCCGATGGGCGTCTTCGAGTTCCCCGCCTTCGCGCAGGGCACCCGTGCCGTGGCGAATGCGCTCACCAGTCACGGCACCGACCGGCTCACCGTCNCCGTGGCGAATGCGCTCACCAGTCACGGCACCGACCGGCTCACCGTCGTCGGCGGCGGCGACTCGGCCGCGGCGGTGCGCGCGCTGGGCTTCGACGACGACCAGTTCGGTCACATCTCCACCGGCGGCGGTGCCAGCCTGGAGTATCTGGAAGGGAAGACCCTGCCGGGTCTGGACGTGCTGAAGGAGCGGGCATGAGCCGTACGCCGCTGATCGCGGGCAACTGGAAGATGAACAAGGACCATCTGGAGGCCATCGCCCTGGTGCAGAAGCTCGGCTGGGCGCTGGCCGACCTGAAGTGGGAGCCCGAGCAGGTCGAGGTCGCGGTGATCCCGCCGTTCACCGATCTGCGCAGCGTGCAGACGCTGGTCGCGGGGGACAAGCTGCAGCTGGTCTACGGCGCGCAGGATCTCTCCGCGCATGACGCGGGTGCGTACACCGGAGAGGTCTCCGGCGCGTTCCTGGCCCGGCTGGAGTGCAGCTATGTGCTGGTCGGCCACAGTGAGCGCCGGGAGTATCACGGCGAGGACGATGCGCTGCTGGCCGCCAAGCTCGCCGCCGCCTACCGGCACGGTCTCACCCCGGTCCTGTGCGTGGGGGAGGCGCTGGAAGCGCGACAGGCGGGTGAGCACGAGACCGTCACCCTGGCACAGCTCGAAGGCGCCATGAAGGACGTCCCGGCGGCGCAGGTGGCGCAGACCGTGATCGCCTACGAGCCCGTCTGGGCGATCGGCACCGGCGAGGTGGCCAGCCCTGAGGACGCCGGCGCCATGGCCACCACGATCCGCCGCTGGCTGGCCGGCCGGTACGACGCCCGCACCGCCGATGCGGTCCGCGTCCTCTACGGCGGCAGCGTCAAGTCCGGCACCATCGCGGAGATCATGGCCCAGGCCGACGTCGACGGGGGGCTCGTCGGCGGGGCCAGTCTCGACCCACAGGAGTTCGCCAAGCTCGTCGTCAACGCCAAAACCGCGTAGGATTGCTTGCGGCCCCCTCACACGTACAAAGGACCACAGTGGAAACACTCCGGATCACCCTGATCGTCGTCTTGATCCTGTCGAGCTTCTTTCTGACCATGCTCATCCTGATGCACAAGGGCAAGGGCGGTGGCATGTCGGATATGTTCGGCGGCGGTATGAGCTCGGCGCTCGGGTCCTCGGGCGTGGCCGAGCGCAATCTGAATCGCTTCACCGCCCTGGTCGCGGTCATCTGGACCGCCACGGTCGTGGTGCTGGGCCTGCTGGTCCGTTTCGCCTGAACCGGGGCGCGCCCGGGTAGGCCGGATCAGCCTTTGAGCACCCGCCCGTAGAAGTCGTCGCTGTCGATCAGCCGCAGCTCGGCCGTCAGCCGCTCGGTCCCCGAGGGGGTCGGCAGGCTGACCTGCCGTTCGCGCAGCCCCGGCTGGCGCAGCACCGCGAGGGAGTCCGAGACGCGTTCGAGCGTCGTGGTGCCGGCCGCCTCGCGGTGCAACTCCACCCGCAGCAGCCCGCAGTCGTCGGCCTTGGCCGGATCGATCCGCTCGAATCGCACAGAGCAGCCGAGGCACAACCGCAGCCAGCGCTGCATCAGACGGGCGCCGACGCTGCTGGGGTCCCCGTGCACGGTGGCCGCGGTGACCGGCGCGTAGGGCGGCAGATCCAGCGTCGCCGCCAGCTGCTGCCGCCAGTTCGTCAGCCTCGCCCAGGACATATCGGTGTCCCCGGGCTGGTAGAAGTCCTCGAGCACCTGGATCTGCTCGGCCACGCGCGTGCCGGTGCGGCCGGAGTGCTGGATGTCGGTGATCCGGCGCTGCGCGATCCGTCCGACGGGGGAGGAGGCGACGTCCGCGGGAGCGTCGAACGGCCACCACGCCACCACGGGCGCGTCCGGCAGCAGGAACGCCGCCACCAGCCCGTCATGCAGATGCGAGCTGGTCAGCTCGCCGTGGCAGCTGAGGATGATCACCTCGGAGGCTCCGGCATCGCCGCCCACCCGCAACTGGGCGTCGAGTCGCGTCGGCCGTTCGTGGGCGTCGGGACCGGCCGAGCCGATCACGATGACGCGGCACGGGTTGTCGCTGGAGGCTGCATTGGCCTGCGCGATGACCTGCTCGGCATCCGCCCGCGGACCCTCGACCGTCACGATCAGGGTGAGCACCCGTCCCAGCGCGACCACGCCGCCGACGTCTCTCAGCCGCACCAGCTCCTCGGCGATCTCCGCGGTCCCGGTGTCATGCAGATCGACGATCATGGGCGCCTCCAGCGGCGGCCGTCCGCGGTCATCAGGGCATCCGAGGACGCTGGTCCCCAGGATGCGGGCTTGTAACTCTCGGGGCGGCCCTGCGCGGACCAGTACTCCTCGATCGGGTCGAGGATCTGCCAGGATAGCTCGACCTCGCGCTGCCGGGGGAAAAGGGGCGGCTCGCCCAGCAGGACGTCCAGCAGCAGCCGTTCGTAGGCCTCGGGGGAGGCCTCCGTGAACGCGTGCCCGTAGCCGAAGTCCATCGTCACATCGCGCACCTGCATCTGCGAACCCGGGACCTTGGAGCCGAAGCGCATGGTGACGCCCTCATCGGGCTGGACGCGGATGACGACGGCATTCTGGCCGAGCTCCTGCGTCGCCGTCGACTCGAACGGAAGGTGCGGGGCGCGGGAGAAGACCACGGCGATCTCGGTCACCCGCCGGCCCAGCCGCTTGCCGGCGCGCAGATAGAACGGCACCCCGGCCCAGCGCCGGGTGTCGATGTCCAGGCGCATCGCCGCGAACGTCTCGGTGGTGGAGTCCGGGGCGATCCCGTCCTCCTGCAGGAAGCCGCGGACTTCGGCGGCGCCCTGGCGTCCGGCGCTGTACTGGCCGCGCGCGGTGTGCACGCCCAGATCCTCGGGTAGGCGGACGGCGGAGAGCACTTTCTCCTTCTCCAGCCGGAGATCCTCCGAGGCGAAGGAGACCGGCTCCTCCATCGCGGTGAGCGCCAGGAGCTGCAGCAGGTGGTTCTGGATCACGTCCCGGGCCGCGCCGATCCCGTCGTAGTAACCGGCACGGGACCCGATCCCGATGTCCTCGGCCATGGTGATCTGCACATGGTCGACGTAGTGGGCGTTCCAGATCGGCTCGAACATCTGGTTCGCGAAGCGCAGCGCCAGGATGTTCTGCACCGTCTCCTTGCCCAGGTAGTGGTCGATCCGGAAGATCGCATCGGAGGGGAAGACCCGCTCGATCACGGCGTTGAGCTCCTGCGCCGAAGCCAGATCGTGCCCGAAGGGCTTCTCGATCACGGCGCGCCGCCACTGATGCGGTTCCCGGGAGCGGGCCAGCCCGGCGTCGTCGAGCTGCTGGCAGACGGTGCCGAAATTGCGCGGCGGGATGGACAGGTAGAACGCGTAGTTCCCCGCGGTGCCGTGGGCCCGGTCCAGCTCCGCCAGGGCCTCGCGCAGCCGGCGGTAGGCTTCCGGATCGGCGAACTCGCCGCTGACGAACCGCAGCCCGGCGGAGAACTGCTCCCAGGCCTGATCCTCGAAACCGGTGCGGGAGTGGTCCCGGACCGCCTGCTGCACCTGCGCGGCGAAGTCCTCGTCGGACCAGTCGCGCCGGCCGAAGCCCAGCAGCGCGAATGCCGCCGGCAGCAGGCCCAGATGCGAGAGGTCGTAGAGCGCCGGGAGCAGCTTCTTGCGGGCCAGATCGCCGGTCACGCCGAACAGCACCAGCACGGAGGGGCCGGCGATGCGGCGGATGCGGCGGTCCTCGGGGGAGCGCAGCGGGTTCCGCACCACCCGGGGGCCCGCGGTGGCGGGCATCAGCGGCCCCCGAGAGCGGCGGCGATCTGCCGCAGCCCCTCGGCCCGGTCGTGCAGGTGGAAGCGCAGCACGGGGCGGCCGCGCTCGGCGAGGACCTGCGCATCGCCCTGCGCCTGCGCGAGTTGCAGGACGCCG
Organism: Sediminivirga luteola; assembly: GCF_014639315.1. Lineage (GTDB taxonomy): Bacteria > Actinomycetota > Actinomycetes > Actinomycetales > Brevibacteriaceae > Sediminivirga > Sediminivirga luteola. The sequence goes on along the minus strand of NZ_BMFY01000024.1, from coordinate 278 downwards.
AAGCTGAACGGCTGGTCCGGGATCACGAGATCGGCGCGGTTGGCGGCCGTGATCTGCAGGAAGACCCCGTTCTGGTGGCCGCCTTTGTGGTACTGGCCGGTGGAGTGCAGGAAGCGCGGCCCCCAGCCGAAGCTGGTCTGCAGCCCGGAGCGGCGGGCCGCCGCGGGCCGCAGCTCCTCGGCGGCCGCGTCGGCGAAGCGGTCCAGATACGCCTGGATCGCCAGGTACCCGTACTCGGGGGCCGCATGGAGCAGCGCGTCGATCGCCTCGTGCAGGGT
>NZ_BMFY01000023.1 GCF_014639315.1 Sediminivirga luteola | reverse complement strand
AGGGAGCGGGCATGGTACACATCCTTCCAGGCCGCCCAGTGGGCAAGCCAGATCAGATGTCACCTATCGGTGCGGCAGTCCCGCACGCGCTTTGAGGCCGGAGGCACGTAACGCCCCTGCCGTTCGGCTCGAGCGAGCGCGTTGTCCTGGCCGCGGTAGGCACTCACCCGCCAGCGGGGCTCGCCTCGCTCGGTCACGATCACCTCACCGACCTCCGCAACCTGCGCGAGCACGTCCGTTGTTCGCTGGTTGAGGTCACGCTTCGTCACTGTCGACATGAAGCCAGTGTACTACCTATGTCTGACGCTAACCCGGGCGTGGACCGCCACCTACACGTTGAACCGGAACTCCACCACGTCCCCGTCCTGCATGACGTAGTCCTTGCCCTCCATGCGGACCTTGCCGGCGGCGCGGGCGGCGGCCATGGAACCGGCGGTATCGAGCGCCTCGAACGAGACCACCTCGGCCTTGATGAAGCCCTTCTGGAAGTCCGTGTGAATGACTCCGGCGGCCTCCGGCGCAGTGGCCCCCTTGGGAATGGTCCAGGCGCGCGACTCCTTGGGGCCGGCGGTCAGGTACGTCTGCAGTCCGAGCGTGTCGAAACCGACCCGGGCCAGCTGATCCAGGCCGGATTCCTCCTGGCCGATGGACTCCAGCATCTCCCGGGCCTCGTCCTCCTCCAGCTCTGCCAGTTCCGATTCGAACTTGGCGTCCAGGAAGATCGCTTCCACCGGCGCCACGAGCGCGCGCAGCTCGTCTTTCCGCGCCTCATCGGCCAGCACGTCCTCGTCCACGTTGAACACGTAGAGGAACGGCTTGACCGTCATCAGCTGAAGCTCGTGCAGCGGCTCCAGGTCGAAATCGCTGGTCTGCGCGTGCTGGTACAGCGTCGTACCGGCCTCCAGGATCTGCTGCGCCTGGGTCACCGCGGTGAGCACCTCCGGCTCGGTCCGCTTCTGCTTGACCTCTTTCTCCAGCCGCGGCAGGGCCTTCTCGATGGTCTGCAGGTCCGCGAGGATCAGCTCGGTGTTGATCGTCTCGATGTCATCTGCCGGGCTGACCTTGCCGTCCACATGCACCACATCGGAATCGGCGAAGCCACGGATCACCTGGCAGATCGCCTCCGCCTCGCGGATGTTCGCCAGGAACTGGTTGCCCAGCCCTTCCCCCTCACTGGCGCCGCGCACGATGCCGGCGATGTCCACGAACGACACCGTCGCCGGCAGGATCTTCTCCGAGCCGAAGATCTGCGCCAGGCGGTCCAGCCGGGGGTCCGGCAGCGGCACGACGCCGACGTTCGGCTCGATGGTCGCGAACGGGTAGTTTGCCGCGAGCACCTGGTTCTTGGTCAGCGCGTTGAACATGGTGGACTTGCCGACGTTGGGCAGTCCGACGATTCCGATTTCCAAAGCCACGGAACACGAATCTACCGTGTCACCGGCACACACGGCGACTCGCGCCGGCGCTCTGAGCGTCTTGCGCAAGCCGCTCGTCTGGCGGCCAGCAGGAGTATGCCCGGTAGGTCAGAACCCCGCCCACGCGAGGCTGTCCCTCGCCCCTAGCACGCATCGCCGCCCCTGCGGTGCCCCGCGCACGCGACGCTGTCCCCTACCGGGTGTTATCGCCCCCACCATGTGTTATCGCTGCGGCGACTACGCGGGTGGCCGTGCGCGCGAGGCTGCCCCCGCTACGGTGAGCGCACTTCGCTCAGTTCACCCGCGCCGCCATGCACGGCCGGCTGTCCGTGCCGTCTGCTCTACTGGCTCACATGAACACAGACGCAGTCCTCATCGCGGTGGTCACCCTCGCCATCGGCCTGGCCCTGGGCTGGCTGATCGGTGCCGGCCTGACCCGCGCCCAGCTGGCGGCACGTCTGGCCGCTGCCGAGACCGCCCGTGACCTGCAAGGCTCCCGGGTGGAGGCCCTGGAGGCCGATGCCGGTATCGCAGCCGATCTGGCGCAGATGGTCGCCCCGCTGGCGCAGACGGTCACGCGGCTGGAGGCGCATGTCCGGGAGTTCGAGCGGGAGCGCACCGATCAGTTCGCCCGCCTGGACGGCCGGATGGCGGCCATCGCGGAGAACGACATCCAGCTGCAGGCCGCCACGCAACAGGTCCTGCAGGCGCTGCACAGCTCCGGAACCCGCGGCTCCTGGGCGGAGATCCACCTGCGCCGGGTGGTCGAGTATGCCGGGCTACGCGACCGCGTGGACTTCGGCACGCAGGTGAACGGCGTGAACGGGAACGGCGCCCGGGTGCGGCCGGACATGATCGTGCGTCTGCCGGAGGGCGGCATCGTGGTGATCGACGCCAAGGCCCCGCTGGCCGATGTCGCCGGACGCGACGGCACCGCCCAGGCCAAGCTGCTGCGCGGGCACGTCGCCGCGCTGGCGGCGAAGGAGTACTGGAGTGCCTTTCCCACGGCTCCGCAGTTCACGGTCATGTTCCTGCCCAATGAAGGCATCCTCTCCACCGCCCTGGACGCCGATGCGTCCCTGCTGGAGGACGCCCTGGGCAAGGGCGTCGTCCTGGCCACTCCCGCCACGCTGCTGGCACTGCTGAAGACCATCGCTCTGGGCTGGCGGCAGCAGGCCATCGGGGAATCCGCGCAGGAACTGCTGGCCCTCGGTCAGGAGCTCCACGCACGTCTGGGCACGATGGGCGGGCACCTGGAGAAGCTGGGCAGCACACTCGGCCGGGCGGTGGAGGACTACAATCGTCTGCTGTCCTCAATGGAATCAAGGGTGCTGATCAGTGCACGCCGGATGCGGGACCTGGGCGGATACGCCGAGGAAGTCCCCGAACCGGCCCCGGTGGAGGCAATGCCGCGCCGCCCCTCAGCGGAGGAACTGCGCAGCTGACAGCGCCGCGGGCGGGCGCGGCACGTCGTACCCCACGCTCAGCACCCCACTGCGCGCTGCCGCCTCGGCCGCACCTCGTCCCACTATGCGACCTCTATGCGACCTCGCGTTACACAGCCACGTCCGTACCGCGCCAGCGGGCAATGGCGCTCATGCCGTGGTACACCACGATGGCGGCGATGGATCCCAGCGCGATACCGGTCCACACCAGGCCCCCGGAAGACAGCTGATAGTCGGCGATCGCCACGATGAGCGCCACTGCCGCGGTCATCTGGTTCACCGGCTTGCCGAAGTCCACCTTGTTCTCCACCCAGATCCGCACCCCGATGATGCCGATCAGGCCGTAGAGCGCCGTGGTGACGCCTCCCAGCACTCCCGGCGGGATCGTATTGATCACGGCACCGACTTTCGGGGACAGCGACAACAGGATCGCCGCAGCTCCCGCCACCCAGTAGGCAGCGGTCGAGTACACGCGGGTGGACGCCATGACGCCGATGTTCTCGCCATAGGTCGTCGTGCCGGAACCTCCGGCCGAACCCGCCAGCGCGGTCGCCAGGCCATCGGCGAACAGGGCCCGGCCGGTGACCCCGTCCAGGTTCCGCCGCGTCATGCTCGCCACGCCCTTGATATGACCGACGTTCTCCGCCACCAGTACCAGCACCACCGGCAGGAACGCCGGCAGCACCGACCAGTTCGCCTCTGGCGCTGTGAACTCCGGCAAGCCCAGCCAGGAGGCCTCCCCCACCGCGGCGAAATCGACCTCACCGCGCATCAGCGCCACCACATAGCCGACGACCACACCGAACAGGATCGACAACCGTCCCAGGAATCCGCGGAAGAGGACCGCGCACACCAGTACCGCGCCCAGGGTGATGCTCGCCGTGAACGGCGCCTGCTGGAAGTTGTTGTATGCCGCCGGCGCCAGATTGAAACCGATGAGCGCCACGATCGCCCCCGCCACCACCGGCGGCATGAGCACGTCGATCCAGCGTGTGCCCACGGCCTGGACCAGCAGACCCACACCGGCCAGCAACAGGCCCGACACCAGCACGCCGAAGATCGCCGCACCGTGTCCGCCCACCTCGGTGGCCGCCATGAGCGGGCTGATGAACGCAAACGACGACCCCAGATAGGACGGCAGCCGGTTGCGGGTGATCATCAGGAACAGCAGCGTCCCGATACCGGAGAACAGCAGGGTCGTCGTGGGCGGGAAACCGGTCAGGGTCGGCACCAGGAACGTGGCGCCGAACATCGCCACCACATGCTGGAACCCGAAGCCGATGGTCCTCGGCCACGACAGCCGCTCCTCCGGCGCCACGATCTTGCCCGGGGCGACGGTCTTACCGTCCCCATGCACCGTCCACAAAGCCGCCACTGCCGCCCCTCCGCCGTCTTCGAATCTGCCTCTCACCTGCGCATCGGATGCCGATGCGTGCCCCTGCTCGCTCGCGCGGCGTCGCGTCATCCGCGGCCGGCCCGAGGCGCCAGAGCCGGAGGGAAGCCTACCGGATGCGTACGGCCCCGCCTCCCGCGCAGCGCGCAGCCGCGCACCTCGCCCTCCCCGCGCCCAGCGCGCAGCCGTGCCGCACACAATTCGGCGGCCAGCGCCTACCACCCAGCTCCCGCACAGCGCACGGCCGCCGCCCGGACGCCCACGTTGCGCGCAGCTGCGCCCGGGCGACCACCAGTGAAGCCGGTGTCATCGCCATTGAGCCGGTGTCGCGGCGGCTATCCCCAGGTCGGTGGCCGCTGTCCGTGCCGGTGCGTAAGCTGCCAACAGCACACCGAACACGGCGCCGCGGGAAGTCCAGCGCCGCAGAGCAGAGACATTCATCTACAGGAGGGTCATGGCCGGTCACGTCTCGGGCGCGCCCAATCCCCTGGGCCGCGAGGTCACCGCGGTGGAGGACCTTCCGGCCACCGCGGCGGAAACGAGCGCCGAGCGGCCCTGGCCCCTGCGCCTCCTCTCGGCCAAGATGAAGGACTACATCGACCGCATGTCAGCGGTGTGGATCGAAGGCCAGATCATCGAGCTCAATCACCGCGGCCGGGCCAGCTACCTCACCCTGCGCGACACCGACGTCGAGATGTCCCTGCCGGTGCAGGTGTGGCGCAACGTTCTGGACGCCTGCGAGACCCCCCTGGAACCCGGCTCCCGCGTCGTGGTCCAGGTCAAAGCGGACTTCTGGGCCAAGACCGGGCGTCTGAGCATGCGCGCGGGAGCGATCCGCGCGGTGGGTCTGGGCGAGCTCTTGGCTCGGATCGAACTCCTGCGCCGTCAGCTCGGACAGGAAGGCCTCTTCGATCCGGATCGCAAGCAGTCGCTCCCGTTCCTCCCGGAACGCATCGGGCTCATCACCGGCCGCAACTCCGACGCGGAGAAGGACGTCATCCGCAATGCGCGCCTGCGCTGGCCGGCGGTGGAGTTCGACGTGCGGCACACGGCCGTGCAGGGCGCCGATGCCGTCCCGCAGATCACCCGCGCCCTGGCCGAGCTCGACGCCGACCCGGCTGTGGACGTCATCGTCATCGCCCGCGGCGGCGGCTCGCTGGAAGATCTGCTTCCCTTCTCCAATGAAACCCTCGTCCGGGCGGCGGCCCAAACCGCCACACCCCTGGTCTCGGCCATCGGCCATGAGAACGACCGGCCCATCCTGGACGAGGTCGCGGACCTGCGCGCTTCCACGCCCACCGACGCGGCCAAGCGGATCGTGCCGGACATGGCCCAGGAGATCGCTGGAATCCGCCAGTCACGTGCCGCACTGGAGCGCGCCGTCACCTTGTTCATCGACGGTGAACTGCGGCGGTTGGCAGAAGTACGCAGCAGACCGGCACTTGCCGCTCCGGCCACTCAGCTGGACGAGCGCGAACGGCTGGTCGCCGATCTCCGGGACCGGTCCGCCAGGGCCGCAAGCACGCGGCTCGATGCCGGTGCCCGGGAGATCGCGCATCTGCGGGCGCAGGTGATCGCCCTCTCCCCGCAGAAAACCCTCGAACGCGGGTACGCGGTCGTCACCGCCGACGACGGCCGCATCCTGCGCGACGCCGATGAGGCCCGTCCCGGTGAAGGCATCGGGGTCCGCCTGGCGCGGGGGCGGCTGACGGCAACCATCACGGACACCGGGAACCCCGATACAGGTGAACCCGGGACGACAACCACGACACAGGAGCAATGACATGTCTGAGACGTCTGGGGACAGCGCCCCGAGCGGCGCGGCAACAGCCGGTGCCGAGGGGACCGAGATCGCCGGGCTCAGCTACGAAGAGGCACGCGAGCAGCTCGTACTCACCGTGCAGCGGCTCGAAAGCGGAGGCCTGAGCCTGGAGGAATCCATCGCGCTGTGGGAACGCGGCGAGGCACTCGCCGACCAGTGCGAGGCCAAGCTCGAAGGCGCCCGCCGCAAACTGGAACAGGCTCGCGCCCGCCGCGAAGACAAGGCTGCCACTGAGGACGCCTCTGCCTGAAGGGAGAGGGCGCCTCTGCCTGAACGGAGCGGTCGATTCAGCCTGACTCGGCGGTGCGGCGCACCGCCGATGCGGCGTCCTCGGCCAGCGACTCACCGCCGTTCGTGGACAGCAAGGTCGTGACGCCGCCGGTCTCGTTCACGTAGAACACCCGCGAGCTGCGCGGACGCTCGTAGACCTCCCAGGTCCAGCCCGCCAGCTCGGCGTCCTCCACCTGAACGGCCTCGTCGAGTTCCTCGCTCAGCACCGGCTCGGCGTCGGCGTCGGTCTGGATGATGCTCACCCAGTGCTGCTCCTCCACGATCACGCTCTGATACCAGACCGGCGTCTCCTCCGGCCCGCGCGGCCCGTACTGGGCGGTGTTGGAGTACCAGCCTTCACCGAAGTCCAGCACGGTCAGGGGGAAATCCGCCTGGGGCTGCGCGTCCTGCGCGATGGCCTGTGCATCGACGTGCCGCTCGTAACCGCTCTCGCTGCGCGGCACGACCGCCACGATGACGAGCACCGCCGCGAAACAGATCGCGGTCGCGATGACCATGTTCATCCAGTTCGCATTGCGCCGCAGCGCCAGCATCTCATCGCGGGAGCCAGGCACCGGGCCGGAGGGCCGCGGTGCCATCTCCTCCTCGGGAAGGATCGGCAGACCGCTCGGGCTCGTCCTGATCGTCCCGGTGCCGCCGTCGCGCGCACCAGCAGCCCCGTGCCCGCCAGCAGTCCTGGGCCCGGACTCATGCTCGCCGCCGGACCCCTGCTCGCCAGCAGTCCCGTGCGCGCCGCCGGTCCCGCGTGGGACGGCGCCAGCAGGGCTCGGCGAACCGGATTCCGGAGAGAGAGGACGATCATTCACCCTCTGATTCTCCCGCATCGCACCCCGCTGCCGCCAAATCCCAGTGCCACCCCAGTGCCGTCGGCCGGTTCGGCCGTCTCGGTTCCGCCTCCGCCGCCCTGCATACGAGCCAGGCCGAGGCCCGTCCAATCGGGCAGCGAGGCGCATCCCCGCCACCGCCTGATCCGCGGACCGCACCGCCTGGAACACATGAGAGAATGCAGCCATGACACCGAAGACGCCGTCCACGTCCGAGGCGGGCACCGAGGAACACCCTGGTCAGCCCGCCACCGTCACCGATTCCTGGTCCGAGTCCCTCCGCGTCGCCTCCAATGCGCCTGATCGCAACCTCGCGCTGGAGCTCGTCCGGGTGACCGAGGCCGCTGCCATCGCCGCGGCACCCTGGGTCGGCCGGGGGGACAAGAACTCCGCCGATGGCGCGGCCGTCGCCGCCATGCGGAACGTCATCTCGACCGTGCGGATGCAGGGCACCGTGGTCATCGGCGAGGGCGAGAAGGACGAAGCGCCCATGCTCTTCAACGGCGAGGCCGTGGGCGACGGGCAGGGTCCGGCGTGCGATGTCGCTGTGGACCCCATCGACGGCACCCGGCTGACGGCGCTGGGCATGCCCAATGCCATCTCCGTCATGGCCGTCACGGAAGCCGGCGCGATGTACGATCCCTCCGCCGTGTTCTACATGGAGAAGCTCGTGGCCGGACCGGAGGCCGCGGACACGGTCGACCTGCGCCTGCCGATCAAGGAGAACATCCGGCGCGTCGCCAAGGCCAAGGGGTACGGCCGGGACCTTTCCCAGGTCACCGTCGTCATCCTGGACCGCCCGCGGCACCAGGAGATCATCGACGAGGTGCGTGCCGCCGGTGCCCGTATCCGTCTCATCACGGACGGCGACGTCGCCGGCGCCATCGCCGCCTGCCGGCCTGACACCGGCATCGACATGCTGATGGGCATCGGCGGCACCCCTGAGGGCATCATCACCGCCTGCGCCATCCGCTCCCTCGGCGGAGTCATCCAGGGGCGCCTCTGGCCGCAGACCGACGAGGAGCGGGAGAAGGCGGCCCTCGCCGGCCTCACCCCCGGCGAGGTGCTCAACACCGAAGACCTGGTCGACTGCGACAACACCTACTTCGTGGCCACCGGCATCACCGACGGCGATCTGCTCAAGGGCGTCCGCTACGAGGGTGACCGCGTGCACACCCAGTCGCTGGTGATGCGGTCCCGGTCCGGCACGGTGCGCACCATCCACGCCGAGCACCAGCTGGAGAAGACCCGCGCCTACGTGGACGCCGCGGAAGAGGCGGCGCGGCTGGGCCTGGTGTGAACGCGCGGGCGATGACCCCGGCCGAGGCCTGGGCCCGGCTGGAGGAGGGCAACCGGAGATTCGTCGCCGGCGAACCCCGGCACCCCAATCAGGACGCCGCCACCCGGCAGTCGCTGCAGCACGCGCAGGTGCCCTTCGCGACGCTGTTCGGCTGCTCTGACTCCCGGGTCGCGGCGGAGCTGATCTTCGATGTGGGCCTCGGTGACATGTTCGTCGTGCGCACCGCCGGGCAGGTGACCGACTCGGCGACCCTGGGCAGCCTCGAGTACGGCGCCACGGTGCTGGGCACCCCCCTGCTCGTCGTGCTCGGCCACGACCGCTGCGGAGCCATCACCGCCGCCGCCGAAGCCTATGAGACCGGCGAGTCCCCGCCGGGTTTCATCGCCGATGTGGTCGCCCGGCTCACGCCCGCCGTCAGCCAGGCCCGGCGCCGCGGCATCACCGAGGTGAACGGCATCGTGGAGCAGAACGTCCGCCAGGCCGTGCATCAGCTGCCGGAACGGTCCACTGCCATCCGGCAGGCCGTGAACGCCGGCCGGCTCGTGATCGCCGGCGTGACTTATCACCTCGACGTCGGACGAGCCAATCTAGTCGCCTCGATGGGAGATCTGGGCGCACCCGCAACAGACGCAGCAAAGGAGATTCGATGAGCGAGCAGGAATACCGCATTGAGCACGACACCATGGGCGAGGTGAAGGTTCCCGCCGATGCGCTCTATAGCGCCCAGACTCAGCGCGCCGTGGAGAATTTCCCCATCTCCGGCAGCCGGCTGGAGCCGTCCCACATCGTCGCGCTGGCGCGGGTGAAGAAGTCCGCCGCACTGGCCAACCGCGAGCTGGGCGTGCTCGACGCCGAGCGCGCCGATGCGATCGCCTCGGCCGCCGACGAGATCATCGCCGGCGGGCATGCGGACCAGTTCCCCATCGACGTCTTCCAGACCGGCTCGGGCACCTCCTCCAATATGAACATGAACGAGGTCCTGGCCACGCTCGCCACCCGCCGCCTGAAGGAGGCCGGCTCGGAGGCGACCGTGCACCCCAACGACCACGTCAACGCCTCCCAGTCCTCCAACGACGTGTTCCCCACCTCCGTGCACGTGGCGGCCACCGAGGCGCTCAGCCGCACCCTGATCCCCGCCCTGACCACGCTTGCCGAGTCCCTGGAGACCAAGGCCAAGGAGTTCGCGCCGATCGTGAAGTCCGGCCGGACCCACCTGATGGACGCCACCCCCGTGACGCTGGGCCAGGAGTTCGGCGGCTACGCGGCGCAGATCCGCATCGGCATCGAGCGCGTCGAGTCCGCGCTGCCGCGGGTCGCCGAGGTCCCGCTGGGTGGCACCGCCGTGGGCACCGGCATCAACACGCCCGAGGGCTTCTCCGCGCGGGTCATCGAACTCCTCGCCCAGGACAGCGGCCTGCCGATCACGGAGGCGCGCGATCACTTCGAGGCCCAGGCCAACCGGGATGGCCTGGTGGACGGCTCGGCCGCGCTGCGTTCCATCGCCATCTCCCTGATCAAGATCAACAACGACATCCGCTGGATGGGCTCCGGCCCGAACACCGGTCTGGGCGAGCTGCGCATCCCGGACCTGCAGCCGGGCTCGTCGATCATGCCCGGCAAGGTGAACCCCGTCATCTGCGAGGCCGTCATCCAGGTCGCCGCGCAGGTCATCGGCAATGACACCACCGTGGCCTGGGCCGCCACCAACGGCGCTTTCGAGTTGAACGTCGGCATCCCGGTGATGGCCGCGAACCTGCTCGGCTCGATCCGCCTGCTCGCCAACGCCTCCACCGTGATGGCAGAGAAGATGATCGACGGGCTGACCGCGAACGAGGAGCGCGCGCGCTTCCTGGCCGAGGCCTCGCCGTCCATCGTCACCCCGCTGAACAAGGTCATCGGCTACGAGGCCGCGGCCAAGATCGCCAAGCACGCGGTGACCAACAAGCTCACCGTCCGCGAGGCCACCATCGCCCTGGGCTTCGTCGAGCGCGGCGAGATCAGCGAGGAAGAGCTGGACCGGCTGCTGGACGTGTCCACCATGACCGGCAACCACTGAGGTCCCGCCTGAACAGGGCGTCACCACGGCATAGGCGTGCGCGTGCGGGAGCTGACGCTCCCGCACGTCACTCCGCCGCCGAACCCGACGCACAGGCGTGTGACCGGGGGCTGACCCTCTACCGGCCCCGTTCCTACCTGCAGGGCCCGGGCGCGCGTGAGCAGAAGGCTGGCTTCACAACAGAACGACCCGCTTGTGACAGGACACCACCGTCTACGGTGTGGTTCTGTCACAAGCGGGTCGTTTTCTGCGCGCCGTCGTCCGCAGTCGGACGGCGCGGGTGCCCTCGCGCCGCGCACTGGACGGCCACCGCCGACGCACACGGAACGCGCCACCGCACCGCGGTGGCGCGAAGAGCGCCCCGTGAAACCCGCGTGACCGGTCCTGGCGCGCTCACCGGATCCAGCGCAGGCACGGCATCCCCGGGGCGTCCCGGGGCGGGATCAGCACGAGTTCATCGCCGTCCAGGGGCCAGCCGCGGTACTCCAGCTGAGTGCCGATGAGCCCGTCCGCGAGCGCCGCCCCTGCAGGCGAGTCCGGGGCTTCATCCGATGAGTTCCTGCCCGCGGAGACCAGCTGCCAGCGGCGGCCCGCCCGGCCGGCAAATGCGCGGTCTTCCTCCGGCATGAGGCGAACCCAACGGCATCGTGCACTACCCACCATCCCGGCGAGGACCGGCGCGAGCAGCAGGGCGCACGCCGCCATCGCCGCCCCTGGATTCCCCGGCAGGCCGACCAGGAGCGGGCCCCGCCCGGAGCCGGCCAGCACCGGCTGCCCGCGCAGTGCTGCCAGCAGCTGCGGCTTTCCCGGTCTGATGTCCACGCCCGGCACCAGGACCTGGCCGCCGAGGTCTGCCAGGACACCGCGCAGATGGTCGGCCTCCCCGTGGGAGGCCATGCCCGTGGTCACGACGACGTCAGCGTCCGCCGCCCGCGCACGCAGTGCCTCCCCGAGCGCACCGGGATCGTCCGGGACATAGTCCTCGCTGACGACCTGCCCGCCCAGCTCGGGGACCAGCACGGAGAGCAGCGGGCCCAGAGCGTCCCGGACCCGCCCGGCCGCTGGCGCGCCCGCCGTATCGAGTTCGCTGCCGGTGACGATCACCGCGACCCGTGGCTGGACGCGCACCTGGACCTGGTCGTGCCCGGTCCATGCGGCAAGGGAGCGCAGCGCGGGACTCAGTTCGGCTCCCGCCGATGCCAGCAGCGCTCCCCGCCGATGCGTCTCCCCCGGCTCGCGGATGTGCAGGCGGTTCTCCGGCTCCATGGCCGGGAAGATCGTCCCGTCCGGTCCCGTGCCCGTGCGCTCCCAGGGCACGACCCGGTCCGCGCCGGGCGGCACCACGGCACCGGTGGCGATACGTACCGCATCGCCGGGCTCCAGCGCGGTGCCGGTGTAGGGCGAACCCGGCCGGGCCGCGCCGCGCACCTGCCACGGGCCCGGCCCGCGGACCGCGTACCCGTCCATCGCCGCGCTGCGGTAGGCGGGCACGTCCGCGAGCGCGTGCAACGGCGCGGCAAGGTGCAGGCGCCCCGGCTCCCGCAGGCCGGCGGTGCGGGCCGGCATCGGACGCGTCCGGCCGGCATCGGCGGCGAGGCGGTGCGCGTCCAGGGGCGCGATGAGCGGCATGCCCCTAGCATAGGAACTGTGAACAGGCTCAGCACCCGCCGCCGCATCGTCCGCTACCGGCTGGACGAGGGGCGCCCACGGCGGCGGGAGGATCAGCTGGCCGGCGAGGAGCCGCTGGAGCTCCGGTTCGGGGACACCCCGTACACCACGACCATGCGCACTCCCGGTCACGACGTCGAACTCGTCCTGGGCTTCCTCCACGGCGAGGGCATCATCGCCTCAGCCCAGGATCTGCTCGCGGTGCGGTACTGCGCCGGGGTCGACGAGAACGGCGAGAACACCTTCAATGTGCTCCAGGCGACTCCGGCGCCCACGGCGGACCTGAGCCGGATGGTGCCCCGGCCGATCATGACCACCTCAGCGTGCGGTGTCTGCGGCACCGAGTCGATCGAGCAGGTCAGGCAGCGCAGCCGGTATGCCCTCGGCGTGGCGCAGTGGACCGTCTCGCCGCAGACGGTGGCCGGGCTCCCGGAGACGATGCGGGACGAGCAGGGGCTCTTCTCCCGGACCGGAGGCGTGCACGCTGCGGGGCTCTTCGGACTCGACGGCGAGCTGCTCTGCCTGCGCGAGGACGTCGGCCGGCACAACGCGGTGGACAAGGTGGTCGGCTGGGCGCTGCAGCAGGATCGGCTGCCGCTGAGCCAGTGCATGCTGCAGGTCTCCGGCCGTGCCTCTTTCGAACTGGTGCAGAAGGCCTGGCTGGCGGGCATCCCCATGCTCGCTGCCGTCTCAGCGCCGTCCTCCCTCGCGGTCTCCACCGCCGAGGAAGCAGGCATGACCCTGGTCGGCTTCTCCCGCGGCACCGGGTTCAACGTGTACTCCGGCGCCGAGCGCATCGCACTCGGATGACGCATTGTGCACTCCCGCACCTGCAGCAGAAGTTAAGCTTGTGTAGCGTCAGTGAAAAATCCCCGATGTAAGGTGCACTCCATGAGCAGCGACGCTGCGGCCGCGGACGATGAGAAGAGCCGGTACGACCGCGTCCTCGGCAAGAAGATCCGGGAGATCCGCAAGGGCAAGAAGCTGTCCCTGAAGGATGTCGCTTCCTCCGCCGGGGTTTCGGAGAGCTTCCTCTCCCAGGTCGAACGCGGCCTGGTCAGCCCGTCGGTCGCCTCGCTCAGGCGCATCTGCGACGCGCTGGACGAGACCATGAGCGCCCTGTTCTTCAATGCCTCGGAGCAGGCCTCCCAGCGGCTGGTGCGGGTGGCCGACCGCCGGATGAACTTCCGCCCCGACGGCAGCGCCCACTATCTGCTCACGCCGCAGATGTCCCGGAAGCTGCAGGTCAATCAGAGCGTGATCGCGCCGGGGCACTCCTCGGGCAAAGAGCCGTACACCCACGCCGGCGATGAGGAATGCGTGCTCGTCCTGCAGGGTTCGCTCACCCTCGACTGGGCGGAGGAGTCCTATCAGCTCGAGGCCGGTGATTCCCTGCTGATCGACCCGAAGGTCGGCCACCGGTTCCACAACCGCAGCTCGGAGCCGGCCGTGGTGCTCTGGATCATCTCGCCCGCCTACGGCGACATCTAGCCGGACGTCCGGTCGAGACCTCAGCCAGCCGTGCCCACGTCCTGCCACGAACCGTGGGCGAGTTCGCCGCCGATGACGGTGGCCAGGGTGCGGATCGAGTCGAGGTCCGCCGCGGGCACCTCGAAGGGATCCCGGTCGATCACGGCCAGATCCGCGAGCTTCCCGGGTTCCAGGCTGCCGCGCTCCTCCTCGGCGAAGGTGGCGTAAGCGGCGTCGACCGTGAAGGCGCGCAGCGCCTGGGCCAAGCCGATCCGCTCCGGCTCGTTGACCGGCACGTCGTTCTTGTTCCGCAGCCGCAGCATGCACATCATGGTGAACCACGGGTTCGTGGTGAACGGCTGAGCGCCCGCGGTATCGGAGTTCCCCGGTACCCGGCCCTGCACCTGGAGCAGCGTCCGCAGCGCGTACTTGCCGGCCCCGGGCGGCAGCCGCAGCGCCGGGTCGTCCGGTTCGGCGAAGACGAAGCCGGGATTCGGCACTGCCAGCCCGCCCGCGGCCACCAGCCGCTCCAGCAGCTCCGTCCCGGTGCTCTCATTGAAGAAGTGCTCCACCCGGATGCGGTGGTCCAGCTCCGGGAACGCCTCGTGGACGCGTTCCACGGCTGATACCGCGATCTCCTGTGACAGATCGCCGATGGCGTGGACGAATACCTGGATGCCCGCTTCCGCCGCCCGGAGCAGCTCTTCCGTCAGCGTGGGGTACAGACGGGTCAGCAGCCCCCAGCGATCCGCTTTCTCCCCGAGGCCGTTGCTGCGGAAGGCGCCGTCCCGGCCACCGTCCATGAAGATCTTGAAGCCGTGGTACCAGAACCGGCTGCTGCCAAGCCTGGGCCCGAAGGGCGGGATGGCCCCGTCCTCGATCCGCACGAGCGGCTGGTGCCCCGGCGGCACGGTGAGGGAGACTCCCAGGCGCGGCGCCTGTCCGTCCTCCGCCAGCCTGCGCAGCGCCTGGATGCCCGCCCGCGTGTAACCGATCTCGTGGACCGTGGTCACGCCATTGGCCAGGAAATAACCGGCGAGCGTCTCGCGCAGCGCCTCGCTCAGCGTCGCCTGGTCCGGGTCGGGAACCGGCAGCAGGTCCCAGCCCTCCTCGATCACGCCGTTCAGGGCGCCATCGGCGTCCTTCTGGAAGCGGACCCCGGGCGGCGCCACCGTGGCCGGATCCAGGCCGGCCGCCGAGAGCGCCGCGGAATTCAGCACGAACTTGTGCATGGACCAGCGCACCGCGACGCAGTGGCCCGGGGCGGCCTCGTCCAGCTCCCGGCGGGAGGGAAGATCCTGCCCGAAGGTGCCCTGGGCGATGATCCACTCCCCCGCAGGCCGCGCGGCGGCCTCGCGGGCGACCGTCTGCAGGATCTCCTCCCGGTTCCGGCCGCGCACATCGGTCCAGACATGCCGGGACAGTGCCGTCATCTCCACATGCGTGTGAACGTCGATGAAGCCCGGCAGGATGGTCCGGCCGCCGGCGTCGATGACCGGCCCGTCGCCGACCTCCCCTCGTATCTCCGCGGCACCTCCGACCGCGACGATGCGGTCGTCCCGCACCGCGAGCGCCTCGGCGACGCCGATGCCGTCCGGATCGGCCGGCGCTGGCGTGCCGTCACCGGCCATCGTCAGGATGCGGGCGCCGACGATCCCGAAGCCGCTCATGCGCCGCTCCGCGACTCCTCGGCCGGGGCCGAGACCGGTGCTGAGACCCCTGCCGGGTCTGGCTCCCCCGCCGGTTCAGCGGACGCCGCTCCCGCTCCGGCATCCGGGCCGGTCAGTCCCAGGCGTTCACGGTCGCCCTCCGCGTAGGGCGCCACGGCGCCGCCGCGCCAGTAGAACTCCCACCGGCTGCCCAGCAGCGGGGACTTGGACACGGCCGAGAACAGCTTGCTGCGCAATGGCGTGAGCGGCCGGGGCCACTTGTAGTTCAGCACGTCGTAGGCCGTGGTGAGCCGCTGCACCATGTCGATCCGCGGACGGGAACTGGTCTCCCAGATGTCCAGCGCCTCCCGGACGTCGTCGAAGAGCGTCGCGGTCTCGGCCAGCTCCCACGCCGCGGCGATCGACACGCCCGCGCCCTGGCCGAGGTTCGGCGGCTGGGCGTGCGCGGCGTCGCCGATGATGGCCACGCTGCCCTTGTGCCAGGACTCGCAGTGCACGACCGAATGCCGGTGGTGGACGGACAGCTCGGGGGTGACCAGCTCGAAGTAGTGCCGCAGATGCGGGAACAGCCGGGACCAGTAGCTCACGTCCAGCGGCACGCGGGTGGCCCGGCGGTCCCGTTCGGGGCCGATGATGAACATATAGGTGTAGTCCGCGGAGGCCGGCGCGACGCCCACCCGGCACTGGCCGGACCAGTGCTCGGTGCTCATCGGCGCCTCCTGGGGATCCCGTGGCACCAGGACCCGGGTGGCGCCGTCGCCGAGGCTGTAGCGCACGCGCATCAGGTCGAGCGAGTCGCGCACCTTCGAGTGCAGGCCGTCGGCACCGATCGCCAGGTCGCCCTGGGCGGTGGTGCCGTCGGCGAAGCGCAGGGTGCCGTCGGCGCCAGCGCCCACCACATGCGCGTTCGTATGCAGGCGGGCCCCCAGTTCCTCGGCCTTGCGGCGGAGGGCCTGCTGCAGATCGGAGCGCAGGGTGACCACCAGCCGCTCGCTGGAGACATCACGGCTGACCACGACGGTCTTGTCCTCATCGATGATGCGCGCCGTGTGCAGCCGCACACCCTTGTCCATCAGCTCCTCGCTCAGGCCGAGGTGGTCGAGGATCTCGAAGCTGTTCTCCTTGATGTAGATCCCCGCGCCGATCTCCCGCGGCTCGGGCGAGCGCTCGTAGACATCCACCTCCCAGCCGAATGAGCGGAACGAGGCGGCCGCGGCGAGCCCAGCGATGCCGGCTCCGGCGATGAGTACCTTCTTGGTCATTGAGTGTCTCTCCTTGAGAACGCTGCGGGGACTGTAGGTCGGATGATTCAGTCGGCCATGACGGTCATGCCCGCCGGCGGGACGATGATGGTGGCCTGATCGCCCTCGTGCACCGGGCCGCCGGAACCGACCGGACGGCGCACCGTGAACGGCGTGCCGTCCTCGCGCCGCAGCCCTATCTGCTCGGTCTCCCCGAGCAGGTGCGCCTCGTGGACGACAGCGGGGAGACGCAGGGCGGGTCCCTCGCCGGTGGCGGGATCGGCGGCGGTGCTCAGGGCCGCCCGGGCGGGGCGGACGGCGACTTTGACGTCGCCGTGGAGGGGGCTCTCCACCGGGATCTCCTGGCCGGCGATCTGCAGCAGCCCGTCGGCGAGCGTGGCATCCAGGACGTTCGAGTCCGAGAAGAACCGCGCCACGAAGGAGTTCTCCGGGCGGGTGAAGAGGTTCATCGGCGTGTCCAGTCCGGCGAAGACGCCCTGGTTCATGATCGCCACGCGGTCGGAGAGGACGAGCGCCTCCTCCTGGTCGTGGGTGACGTAGATGACCGTGGTACCGGTCTCCCTGTGCACCTGCTTGATCTCCTGCTCCATCTGAAGCCGCAGACTGCGGTCCAGAGCGCCCAGCGGCTCGTCCATCAGCAGGATCTCCGGCTCGTAGGCCAGGGCGCGTGCCAGGGCGACGCGCTGCTGCTGGCCGCCGGAGAGCTGGGTGGGCTTACGGGCCGCCAGATGCCCCAGCCCGACCACCTCGAGCATGTGGTCGACGCGCCGGCGCAGCGCGCCACGGTCGTACTTGCGGACTTTGAGGCCGTAGGCGATGTTCTCCGCGACGGTCAGATGCGGGAACAGCGCGTAGTTCTGGAAGACCATGCCCAGCTTGCGCTCGGAGGGCTTGAGCACGGAGATGTCCGTGCCGTCGAGCAGCAGCTCGCCGCCGCTCGCGGTCTCGAAGCCGGCGATGATGCGCAGCAGCGTCGTCTTGCCCGATCCGGAGGGTCCCAGCAGGGTGAGGAACTCGCCCTTCTTCACGTCTAAGTCGATGGAGGTCAGCACCTCCGTCTCGCCGAAGGTCTTGGACAGGCCGCGGATGCGCAGGGAGGGCACCGCGTCCGCCCCGGTGGTGGTGTGCGTGTCGGTCATGGTGGGAGTGCTCACTTCTTGTCCTTTCGGAGCGCGGTCCCCAGGAGCATGAGGAACGTGACCCCGAGCATGAGGAGGGTGGCCATGGCGGTGATCGCCGGATCGACGGCGTACTGCACGGAGTCGAAGATGTACTTCGGCAGGGTGATCAGGCCGGCGCCGCCGAGGAAGGTGATGAACACGGCCTCGTCGAAACTGCTGATGAAACCGAACAGGAACGCCGAGAGCACCGCCGGGGCCAGCAGCCGGAAGGTGATGCCCGTCCAGGCACGGCTGCGGGAGGCGCCCATCGTCATCGCCGCAAGCTCGAGTTCGGGTTTGATCTGTTCCAGGGAGGTGCTCAGCACGATCACCACCATGGGCAGGGCGTGGGCGATGTGCGCGATCACGATGCCGTGCTTGGTGCCGATGAGGTCCAGCTGGGAGAACACGGCGTACATGCCCACGGCGTAGGCGGAGATCGGGATCACGATCGGGGCGAAGGCCAGCCCCTCCAGGAACTGGCGGCCCGGCAGCAGGCTGCGCTTGAGCGCGAACACCAGCGGCAGCCCGACGGCGAGGGCTCCCACGGCGGTGTAGAACGCGATCTCGAAGGACAGCAGGGTCGGGGCTCCCCAGTTGCCGGAGGAGAAGATCTCCGTGTACCGGTCCAGGCCCCAGCCCTGGGGCGGGAACTGCACCCGGTTGCCGGTGCCGAAGGACAGCACCAGCACCAGGGCGGCCGGCAGCAGCAGGAATGCCACGGCGGCGGTGACCAGGAGTCCTCCGAGCACGCGGGAGGCCCCGTCGATGACCCGGGCGGGGCGGTTCATGAGCTCGCTCATGCGCGCAGCCCTCCCTTGAGGGCCTTGGCGCCGACGAACCGCATGGCAGTGCCGAGCACCACGAGGGCGAAGGTCAGCAGCAGCACGGAGGACGCCGCCGCCCGCGGATAGTTGAAGAAGGCGAAGATGTCATCGCCGATGATGGTGGCCATGAACGGGGTCTGCGCGCCGCCCAGCAGCACGGGCGTGATGTAGAAGCCGATGCTGATGGCGAAGACGATCGCGCCGGCGGCGATGATGCCGGGCCGGACCAGGGGAAGCCACACCTTGACCATGGCGCCGGTCCGCGAGGATCCCATGATCCGCGCCGAGTTGAGCAGTTCGGCGTTGAAGCCGGACATCGTGGGGTACATCGCCAGCACGGCGTAGGGCAGCATCGTGTAGGTCATGCCCACGATCACGGCGAACCGGGTGTACAGCAGCGAGAGCGGTTCACCGGTGAGCCCGAGGTTCTGCAGGGTGGAGTTCAGGATGCCGTTGTTGGCGAAGATCACCGCCCAGGCGTAGCTCTTCACCACGACGCCCATCCAGAACGGCACCAGGATGGAGGTCCACAGCAGCGCCTTGACCGCCGGGCGGCTGGCACGGGCCACCGCCCAGGCCAGGCTGCCGCCGAGCACCAGGCACAGCGCCGTCACCACCAGGGACATCCCGATGGTGTTCAGCAGGGAGTTCAGGATGGCCCGGGACTGGAACACCGCCGCGAAGTTGCTCAGCCCGCCGTCACCCTGGGTGAAGGCGTCCAGGGTGAGCCGCACGAGCGGATAGACGATGAACAGCAGTGCGACGAGAGCTAGGGGCAGCACCAGCAGGAGCGCCGGGATGGTGCCCACATGCGGGGTCCAGGCGCGCCGCCCGGCGGAGGCCGGGCGGGCGCTTGAACGGACGGGGACCTGTGTGGTCATGATCTCGCTTCCGCCAGAAGGGATGGTCGGTGGTCGCCGGGTCAGCCGCGCAGGAACTCCTGCCAGCGCGTGTTGACCTCTTCGTAGTTCTCCACGTACCACTCGAAGTTCATATCGCCGAGCTGCTCACGGTTCTCCGGGTAGTCGGCCAGCTGGGAGGCGGTCTCCTCGTCGATGTAGTCGAAGGCCTCTTCCATCGGCACGGAGTAGCCGAGTTCGACGCCCCAGGCGGCGGCGTTCTCCGGGTGGGTGGCGATCCATTCGATGAACTCCCACGCCTCGGCGGTGTGCTCGGAACCCTCGACGACGTTCCAGAAGCCGGGGTTGTACAGGCCGTCTTCCCAGGAGATGGACATCGGCGTGCCGTTCTCGGCGACGGTGTAGGCCCGGCCGCTGTAGCTGATGCCCATCTGGGCCTCGCCGTTCTCGAAGACCTGCATGTTCTGGTCACCGGAGGACCACCAGGCGCCGGAGGCGTCCTGGAACTCCTCCAGGGTGGCGAAGGCGCGGTCCAGGTCGATCTCGTGAGTGCTCAGCTCCTCGACCGGCACACCCGCGGCCACCTCCGCCAGGGAGAGGTTGACCATGGGCGAGGTGGAGATGCTGGTACGGCTGCCGGGGAAGCCCTGGACGTCGAAGAGCTCGGAGGTGTTGGCCGGGCAGGTCTCCACTGCTTCCTCCACGCATGCGGTGATGTATCCGAGGATGGACCAGGTGATGCCGAAGTCCGTGACGGCGTCCTCCGGGAGCGTCTCCAGCAGCCGGGACTGGACGTCCTCCGGCATGGCGGCCAGGAGTCCGCGTTCGTAGCCGATGTAGGCGTCGGGCGCCGAGGTCGAGTCGAGGAGGTCCCACTCGACGTTGTTGGCCTGGTTCTGGGACTCGAGCGAGGCGATGTAGCGGCCCGGAGCGTCGACGATCTGCACCTCGTAGCCGGTCTCCTCCATGAAGGGCTCGGCCAGATGCGTGCGCGTCGCCGAGGTGAAGGGATCGCCCCAGCTGGCGATGGTCAGGGAGACGGTGTCGTCGGCAGCTGAACCGCCGCCACCGCAGCCGGCGAGCACGAACGCCGCGGCGGCGCTACCGGCGAGAAGCGTCGTGGCGCGTGAACGGGATCGGATGGTCATGGTGGTGTCCTGTCCTGAAGAGGGCTAGAAGGATGTTTTTCCTGCAGAACGAGATCAGAAATTCAGTGTTAATTAAGTGATGGCGTTGAGCCTACAGTGGAGATGAAGATCACACAAGCACAATTCGTGAACCGGATCACAGCGGCTCCGTACCGCGGCGCTCGGCGGGGCGCGGGCATGTGACCTCGCGCAGCGCGCCCGGCCTCAAGGTTTGTCGGGAATCCACATACGGGCTGGCGGTTGTCCTAGTTTCGTGCGAGGGAGACGGCCCGAGACCTCCGCTCCCGCAGCCACACGCCCCCGCCGCCTAGCACCGCGCCTTGCCGGTGCCAGCGGCGGAACGCAAGGAGGAGAGTGCATGACGACGATGCCGGCGGAGCAGCTGGAACGCGAGTTGCTGGAGACCACCGCATTCCGCACCGACGTTCCCACCGGGCCCTTCAGCCGCGTGCTGATCGCCAACCGCGGGGAGATCGCGCTGCGCATCGTCCGCGCCGCTGCGGACCTGGGGCTGGAGTCCGTCGCCGTCTACACCGCCGCGGATGAGGACGCCGCCTTCGTCTCCGGGGCTTCCCAGGCGTGGCGCCTGCCTGGCAGCACCGCCGCGGAGACCTACCTCAACCGCGAGGCGCTCATCGACATCGCCGTGCGTTCCGGCGCCCAGGCCGTCCACCCGGGATACGGCTACCTCGCCGAGGATCCGCGTTTCGCCCAGATGGTCGCCGATGCCGGCCTGATCTGGATCGGCCCCTCCGCCGCCGCCATCGCACTGCTGGGCGACAAGTCCCGGGCCCGCGAGCTGGCCGCCCGAGCCGGCGCCCCGGTGCTGGCCGGCAGCCCGCGCCAGGTGGACTCCCCTGAGGACGCCGCCCGCCTGGCCGAGGAGATCGGCTACCCGGTCGTGGTCAAGGCGCTGCATGGCGGCGGCGGCCGGGGCCTGCGCGTGGCCCGCACGCCCGGTGAGATCGCAGAGGCCTTCGCGGCCGCCTCGCGGGAGGCCGGCAAGGCGTTCGGCCACCCGGAGTGCCTGGTGGAGAGGTACCTGGAACGGCCGCGGCACATCGAGACGCAGTGCCTCGCCGACGCGCACGGCCGGGTGCACGTCCTGTCCACCCGCGACTGCTCGCTGCAGCGCCGCCACCAGAAGATCGTGGAGGAGGCACCCGCGCCGTTCCTCACCGATGAGCAGCACCGGCAGCTCGTCGAGGCCTCCCGCGCGATCCTGCAGGCCACGGGATACATCGGCGCCGCCACCTGCGAGTTCCTGCTCTCCGCGCAAGGAGAGCCGGCGTTCATGGAGGTCAACGCCAGGATCCAGGTGGAGCACCCGGTCACGGAGCAGGTCACCGGCGTGGACCTGGTGGCGTGGCAGCTGCGCATCGCCCGGGGCGAATCCCTCCCGGAGGCCTTCCCCTCCCCCCGCGGGCACGCCATCGAATTCCGGATCAACGCAGAGGATCCGGGCAACGGTTTCCTGCCGGCCTTCGGCCGCGTCACCGGGTACCAGCCGTGCTCGGGGCCCGGGGTGCGCGTCGACTCGGGAATCGACGCCGGCAGCCGCATCGGCGGCGAGTTCGATCCGATGCTCGCCAAGGTGATCGTGCACGGCGCCGATCGCGACGAGGCGCTGCGCCGCAGCCGCCGAGCCCTGGCCGAGTTCCGCCTGGAGGGCGTGCCCACACTGCTGCCACTGCACCGCCTCCTGGTGGAGGAGCCCGCGTTCGCCGACGATTTCACCGTGCACACGCGGTGGCTGGAGGAAGAGTTCCGCAACCCGCTCACACCGCAGCCGGCCGGCCAACCGGGCACCGCCGCAGCGCAGGGCGAGACCGTCATCGTCACGGTCGACGGCAAGCGGATCGCCGTCACCCTCCCGGCGGAGCTGCCCGGCCTCGGGACCGCAGCGGCGCCGGCCGCCGGGGCGGTGCCGCAGCGCCGCGCGGCCCGCAAGACCAAGAGCACCGCCGGAGCGGAGAACGCCGATCAGCTCACGGCGCCCATGCAGGGCTCCATCGTCGCGGTCAACGTCTCCGCCGGGGACACCGTGAGCGCGGGCGATCCCCTCGTCGTCCTGGAGGCCATGAAGATGGAGCAGCCGCTGCGCGCGCCGCGGGACGGCAGCATCGCCGAGGTGCTCGTCGCCGAGGGTGACACGGTCACCGGTGGTGCCGCGCTCATCAGGCTCTCCCCCGCCTGAAACGCGCTGGCCGGCTGCGCGCGCGTTTCCTGCGGGCAGTGTTCCGCGGCACACGGTGCCCGTAGGATGGGGCCATGAACCCACAGCAGAAGGCGCAGAAGGCGGGTAAGAAGCCCAAGCGGCCGAAGACGGGCTCAGCAGACGCCGGGGTGCCGGAGGCCTCGCCCAAGGACTGGCTCCTGTTCCAGATCGCCACCGGGCTCGTCGGCGTCGGGCTCGTCGCTCTGGGCATGTTCGGGGTCTTCCAGGGCGTCGAGGTACTGCCCGGCGATCAGACGCAGGCCAGCACTCCGACGCTGGAGAGCTCCTTCGCCTTCCAGTCGGCGCTGGTGATCGGCCTGGGGCTGTCCATGCTGATCGTCACGGCGCGGCCCGCCCGCTCGGGTCTGCTGCTGGCGTCGCTGGCTGGCATCGTATTCCTCGGCGGCTTGGCACGGCTGATGTCCTGGGCCATCTTCGGGCTGCCGAGCGGCTTGCTGGTGCTGTCCATGGTGTGCGAGCTGGTCATCCCGCCGCTGCTCATCGTCTGGCGCGGCTGGATCGTCCGAAGCCGCCAGCTGCGCAGCGACGCCGTCGCGGCCGCGCAGCACCAGGGATCGCAGCCGACGCAGTCATCACCGGCACAGCAGCATCCGGCGGCACAGCCTCCGCACCGCGGCTCCGCCGCGTCCCAGCAGCGTCCTCCGGCGCCTCCCGCGGCGTCCCCGCACGGCCGGCCCGACGGCCCGGGACAGCCGGGACACCCCGGCCAGTCCTGAGCCGACGGCCCGGGCCAGTCCTGAGCCGAGGGACCCGCGACAGCCCTGAGCGGGGCCACGCGACCCCAGGCGCAGGCAGGGGCACTGCCCCGGCACGGTCATCCCCCGTTCAGGTCGCGTGAGCGCGCACCGCGAAGCAGGGCGACGATCCCGCACTGAGTCCGCGCCACGAAAGCGGCTCTTCGGACTTCCGGTGGGGATCACGTGTTGAGTCCGCCTGCGACGAGGAGCATGCGGAGGCGGTAGTTGGAGAGG
>NZ_BMFY01000022.1 GCF_014639315.1 Sediminivirga luteola | reverse complement strand
TACCGATCATCGAGGACCTCGACCCCTACCCACCCTCAGCTACGCCGCGAGTCCCGCTCCCCACCAGAAGTCCGAAGAGCCCGATAAGCCCTCCGGAGCGCACGCCGGCGGGCGCAAAACAGTCACGACAACCCTCAGATTACATATGGTTTCCAGGAAGAAAGCATTCTGGTCGTTTTGTTCACGACGTATTCGCCCGCAGCGCGCCTCCGATCACGTGGCCCGCCGATCACGTGACCCGGCGGCCGTTCCGGACGACACACGCCCCGGCGCTACAGCTCAGACTGCGGTACCGCTCCAGGCAGCCGGGACGAGCGTCCATATCACCTCGGCGTGGGCGTCCTCGGCGACGGACCAGCTGTGGGGCTCCCGGCCGGGAAAGCTCAGGGTGTCCCCTGCATTCAGCTCATGGGACGAGGAGGGGAACCGGACCGTGATGCGCCCGGAGAGCACATGCACGACTTCCAGGTCGCAGCTGACGGTGTAGGGGCGGTCCCCGCTGGAAGCGCCCGGCCCCATACGGGAGCGGATCATCTGCACCCGCTCCTGGCCTCGCGGAGTGATGAGGCGTTCCTCGACCTCCCTGCCACCCATGTTGATCGCCGGGGCGGCGTCCAGGGGAAGGTGCTGCACCTCGGGCTCGGCGAAGAGGTCCCCGATCGGCAGGGACAGCACCTGGCAGATCTGCACCAGCGTGGCCACGCTGGGGGAGGTCTCATCGCGTTCCACCCGGCTGAGGAAGCCTTTCGTGAGCCCCGTCGCGGTGGCCAGCTCGCTCAGCGAGAGCCCCTGGGCGCTGCGGCTCTCCCGCAGCCGGGCGCCGATGCGCGGCTGGGCTTCCTCGGGGCGGGGGTGGACGGGACGCACGCCCCAAGACTACCGCCGGGCATGCCCGCGCACGGCCGCGATCCACCACGATCCGCGAGAGACCGGTGACGATTGACACCACGGGGCACCGGTTCTAGGCTCGCGATCAGGTTTCCTAGGGAAAATCCATCGTTTACAAATATGCAACGACTGGTGCCGTGCCAACGCCGGCCGCACCATGCAGAGGGAGAGCACATGAACGTCGGACCCATCGACTCCAGCAAGACCCCGCGGTACGCAGGAATCGCCACGTTCGCGCGGCTGCCCAGGATCGAGGATGTCGAGCGCGCCGACATCGCCGTCGTGGGTGTGCCGTTCGACACCGGCGTGAGCTACCGGCCCGGCGCCCGATTCGGTCCCGCGCACGTGCGTGAGGCCTCGCGGCTCCTGCGCCCCTACAACCCCGCGCAGGACATCTCGCCCTTCGAGGTGCAGCAGGTGGCCGATGCGGGCGATCTGGTGGCCAACCCGTTCAACCTGGACGAGGCCGTCCAGCAGGTCGCCGACGGCGCCAGGGCCCTGGGGGAGAAGGCCGGCCGGCTGGTGGTCATCGGCGGCGATCACACCATCGCCTACCCGCTGCTGCGCACGGTCGCCGAGAAGCACGGCCCCGTCGCCGTCCTGCACGCCGATGCGCACCTGGACACCTGGGACACCTACTTCGGCGCCCCGGTCACCCACGGCACCCCGTTCCGCCGGGCATCCGAAGACGGCCTGATCGACCTGACCGCGAGCGCCCACCTGGGCATCCGCGGGCCGCTGTACGGCAAGGAGGACCTGGAGG
Organism: Sediminivirga luteola; assembly: GCF_014639315.1. Taxonomy (GTDB): domain Bacteria; phylum Actinomycetota; class Actinomycetes; order Actinomycetales; family Brevibacteriaceae; genus Sediminivirga; species Sediminivirga luteola. Next base: position 26,522 of record NZ_BMFY01000022.1, on the reverse strand, counting down.
ACGACGCCCGCCTGGGCTTCCAGATCACCACCTCCGAGTTCATCGAGGAGCACGGCGTGCCGGCGGCCATCGAACGCCTGCGGGCACGGCTGGGCGACAGACCGGTCTACATCTCGATCGACATCGACGTCCTGGATCCGGCCCACGCGCCCGGCACCGGCACCCCGGAAGCGGGCGGCCTGACCAGCCGGGAGCTGCTGCGGATCATCCGCGGGCTCTCGGACCTGAACCTGGTGGGCGCCGATGTCGTCGAGGTCGCCCCGGCATACGACCACGCGCAGCTCACTGCGGTGGCAGCCTCGCATGTGGTCTACGAGCTCATCTCCGCGATGGGGCGGAAGGACGCCTGAGATGTCCCTGTACCGGCGCCTGGACGCCCACCTGGAAAGCCAGGCCGAAACCGGCGGCCGGGTCACGGGCACGCTGAGCGGCGGGCGGATCTTCATGATCTGGCTGGCCGCGAACCTGGTGGTCACCACCTTGCTCACCGGCACGCTCTTCGTCCCCGGAATCGGGTACGGCCAGGCGGCCGCGGCGATCGTCGGCGGCACGCTCATCGGCGCGATCGTCCTCACGACGGTGGGCGCAATCGGCACCAGGACCGGCCTGGCCACGATGGCGCTCACCCGCGGCGCCTTCGGGCTGCGCGGAAGCCTGCTGCCCGTGGCGGCGAACGTGATCATCCTGATGGGCTGGAGCTGGGTGCAGGCGATGCTGGCCGGCGTGACGGTGGATCACCTGATCGCCGGATACACCGGCTGGTCGAACCCGATCCTGTGGTCGGTACTGTGCCAGGCCATCGTGGTGGCGCTGGCGATCTTCGGCCACACCGGCATCGCGAAGGTCGAGCCGTGGCTGGCGGTGCTGATCCTGGCGATCATGGCCTATGTGTTCGCGGTGGCGTTCGGGGCGTTCTCCCCCGCCGAGTACGCGGCGCTGCCGGCGGATCCGTCCCTGGGCATGACGCCGATCAGCGCGCTGGACATCGTGATCGCCACGGCGATCTCCTGGACGGTGCTCTCCGCGGACTTCAACCGCTTCGCGCGTTCCACCCGCGGTGGCGTGATCGGCGCGGGCCTCGGTTACACCACCTCCACCACCCTGGCGATGCTGCTGGGCCTGACGGCGCTGTCCTACCTGCTGGCGCGCGGGGATGTGGCGGCGGAGTTCGATCCGACGGTGATCGTCGACGGTTTCGGCACACCGCTGGCGCTGGTGATCTTCTTCTCCGTGATGGCCACCAACACGATGGTCGTCTACGGCATGACCACCTCCGTGGTGAATGCCCGGCCCGGCTGGAAGCTCCGCTTCCTGCCTACCGCGCTGGTGATCGGCGGGGTCTCCATCCTCGGGTCGACCTGGCTGGCGCTGCTGGGCCAGTTCACTGACTTCCTGGCGATGATCAGCGCTTTCTTCATCCCGGTGTTCGCCATCATGATCGTCGACTACTACGTCATCAAGCGGGCACGCTATGGCGATGACATCCTTCGTTCCGAAGGCGGGCGCTACTGGTACCGCGCCGGCGTGAACTGGGCCGCAGTCGCGGTATGGGTGATCGGCGCGGGTGCGACCTACGCCTGGACGTACGTGTGGCCGCTGCCAGTCGGTGCGAGCCTGCCGGCCCTGGCGCTCAGCGCGGCGCTGTACTGGCTGCTCTCGCTCCGCGGCCGGGCCGTGGCCGTGCCTGCAGCGCCGCGCTGAGCACCAGCGCCGTCCCGGTGGGACACGGACAGCCGCGGCTCAGTTCCACGCCGGACGGCGGCGCGTACGATGAGGACGCATCCATCGTCGAAAGGAACCCCCTGCCGTGGCGAAGCTCTACTTCCGCTATGGAGCCATGAACTCCGGGAAGTCCACGGGGCTGCTGCAGGCAGCGTTCAACTACGAGGAGCGCGGGCAGCGGGTCCTGCTGGCCAAACCCGCGGTGGACACCAAAGGCGACAACCGCATCCTCTCCCGGCTCGGCGTGGCCCGTGAGGTCGATTTCCTCGTGCCGCCCGGCGCGGAACTGCGCAGCCTCTTCCTCCAGCACGCCGGCGGCGACGATCCGGATGCGCTGCTGGCCCATATGCGCGTCGAACCGGTGGCCTGCCTGCTCATCGACGAGGCGCAGTTCCTCACCCCGGCGCAGGTGGAGGACCTGCTGCGCATCGCCGTCCTCGACGGCGTCCCGGTGCTCGCCTACGGCATCCGCACGGACTTCCGCACCCGGGCCTTCCCCGGAGCCGCCAGGCTGATGGAGCTGGCCCACAGCCTGGAGGAACTGAAAACCATCTGCCGATGCGGGCGCAAGGCGCTGTTCAACACCCGGCGGATCGGTGATGAGATCGTCTTCGACGGCGAGCAGGTGGCCATCGACGGCCAGGAGGTCTGGTACGAGTCGCTGTGCCCCGCCTGCTACCTGGAGGCCTCCGGCGGCAGGCTCGGCTGAGCCGAGGCAGCCCAGTGTGAGCACGGATGTCACCTGCGCGTTGGCACGTCTGCGCCTGCGATAGTGTCGGTGCCATGAAACGGCACGGGAGATGGCTGATCCCCCTCGCGGTCACCCTGGCAGCACCGATCATCGGCTATTCGCTGATCCTCGCGGATGCCCAGGACGGCTGGGCGGTGGTTGCCGGCAGCCGGGCACTGTGGCTCGGGCTCGGTGTGCTCGCGCTCCTGTTCCTGGTCCCGCTGGTCGGTGCCGGATTCGTCATCGCCGGCCTGGTGCATGTGTACCGCACCTCGCCGCGGCAGCTGGAGAAGCAGGACCGAAAACGGTCGGCCCTCGTGGTGGCGCAGGGCGGCCCCGAGACGGACCGTTCGGCGCATCAGCGGGGCCGTATGCGGGCGGCGCAGCTGCGGCGCCTGCTCCTGGACGGGAAGACGCCGCCGGCGCTGCAGAGCTTCACCATCCCGGTGGATCCCGGCGAGAACATCCGGTTCGAGATCCGGGCCCAGTACTCGCGGTTCTACGGCCAGACGGTCACGTACAGCACCGGCGGGGGTTTCGCATTCGGGCATCCGCTCTTCGTCGCCGCGGCGCTCACCGCGATGTCCCTGGGCGACCGCAGCACCCGTAAGGCCGCCGAGCGGCAGGCGGCGCAGCAGTGGCGGGAGACGCAGTTCTCCCCGGTCGTCGTCACGGATACCCGGCTGATCATCAACGCAGGCGGCCGATGGCTGTCCTTCTACTACGACGCCGTCGTGGCGATCTACCCGGAGGCGGACCATTTCACCCTGGTGCTCGACTTCGGTGATCGCACGGAACCGCTCCGGCTGGTGGGACCCGACGCGCCCTCGGTCGGTGTCTGGGTGCTGTACCGGATCTTCGGCGCCGAGGCGGTCGCGGGGCATCCGTCTCTGCAGAGCCTGGAGGCCGCGCCGGCCGCCGAGGCCCGCCGGCTGCAGGACTGAGGCGCACCTCGCTGCGGCCGGGGGCTCAGTCCTACGGCCGGGCCGGGTGCTCAGTCGAAGGCGATCACGCGGGCGGGGGCGCCATCGGCGTCCGCGAGCGGCAGCGGGAAGACACCGATCCGGTGGATCCCCTCTCCCAGGTCCCGGAGTCCGCGCAGGTTCTCCACGATGATCCCGTCGCCGCCGAGCACCTCCTCGTGCACGGGGAACCCTGCATCGTCCTGGCTGCCGCCGGTCTGGTCGGGACTGAGCGCATCCGTGCCCAGCACCCTCATACCGCGCGCACGCAGCAGCCGAACCGCTTCCGGGGCCAGCGCCGGGTGGTCAAGGGCCTGCGCGGTGCCGAACCAACGGTCCCAGCCGAAGCCGAGGAACACCATCGGCGGCACCTTCTCCGGAAGCCTGTCCAGGAGCCGCCCGGCGTCGACGATCTCCCCGGGTGCCGCATCGACCGTCAGCACCAGCGCCGGGCCGTACAGTTCGCCCGGCTCAATGCCGGAGGTGGTCCTACCGCCGGGAACGGTGTGGCTGGGAGCGTCCACATGCGTGCCGGTATGGGAACCGCACTGCAGGAGGCTCACCGCGACGCCGTCGTCGTCCAGTGTGAGCGCGGGCCTCAGGGATACAGCCGGGTCGCCCGGATAGACCATCAGATCGGAGCGGATCGGCCAGCTGAGATCCCGCAGCGCGGCCCCGGTGTCGTTCGGCATGGGGCGAGTATAGGCAGCTGCTGGGTTGTCCTGCCGTCTGACCGTGCCGCCTGCCCTGTCCTGCCGCCTGGCCGTCCTGCATCTGGCCCTGCTGCGACTGGCTATCCTGCACCCGGCTGTTCCGCGCCGGGAGGAGCCGGACGTTTAGACTTCGGAGCATGCTCACTCTCGCTCCCCAGGAGCTCGCCGGAGGCGCCGTGCTGCGCCCTGCCGAACGGACCGATGTCCCGCAGATCCTCCAACGGGTCCACGATCTGGCTCTCTATGAGAACGAGTCGGACGCCGTGGTGAACACGCAGGAACTCATGGAGCAGCAGCTCTTCGGCCGCGATCCCGCGGCGTACGCGCACGTCGTGGACCTGCACGGCACGCTCGCCGGGATCGCGGTGTTCTTCCGCACCTACTCCACCTGGACGGGGCGTCCGGGCATCTGGCTGGAGGATCTCTTCGTCACGCCTGAGCATCGTGGCAGCGGCTACGGCAAGGCGCTGCTGACCTCCCTGGCGGAGCTGTGCCAGATCAACGGCTACAGCCGGCTGGAGTGGACCGTCCTGGACTGGAACGAACCCTCGATCGCGTTCTACCGCTCCCTGGGCGCCGTACCGCTGGACGAATGGACGAGCCAGCGCCTGGACGAGCAGGCCATCGCCCGCCTGGTCGCCGGACGCTGACTTCTGCGGGGCGGCTGGCCGAACGGCTTGCCCGCGTCGACCGGCCCGCCGCCGGCCTGTGACCCGGGAGGCGGGCAGGAGGACCGTCAGCTCACGGTCCTCCTGCCCGCCTCCGGATCTCTCTCCGGTGCCCGCCGCGAGGGTCAGCGCACGGCCAGTCCTGCCTCGTTGTACAGCAGCTCGCCGCCGACGATGGTCGCACCGACCTTCAGCGTCGCGATCCTCTCCGGCGCCACCGAGAAGATGTCGTCCGAGAGCAGCACGACATCGGCCAGCTTGCCCCGCTCGAGGGTGCCCAGGTCCTGCTCCCGTCCCGCGGCGTACGCCGAGCCGTAGGTGTAGGCGCGGACCGCTTCTTCCGCCGTGAGCCGCTCGTCCGCACCGAGCACCATTCCGCTGGCGGTGCGCCGGTTGACCATATCGCCGATGCTGCGCAGCGGGTTCGCGTCGGAGACCGGCGAGTCGGTCGAACCCGGCAGGACGATGCCCGCGTTCAGCAGGGACTTCAGCCGGTAGATCCCCGGCACCAGCTCGGGTTCCACGGCCGCGGCCATGCCGTCGCCGAAGTCGGAGACGAACACGCCCTGCGGCACCGGGATCACGCCCAGGCGCGCCGCCCGGGTCACCTGCGCCTGCGAGCTGAGCGCGAAGTGCTCGATCCGGTGCCGGACGCCGGGCCGCGGCACGAGTTGTTGCGCTTCCTCGACCGCGTCGAGCACATGGTCGATCGCGGCGTCGCCGATGGCGTGGCTGGCGACGGTCCACCCGCTGCGGTGGGCATCGACGATCATCCGCCGCAGCTCGTGCGTCTCGAACTGCAGGTAGCCGGAGTTGTCCGGTTCGCCGTGGTAGCACCGGTGCATGGCCGCCGAGCGGCCGATGAAGCTGCCGTCGGAGAGGATCTTCACCGGGCCGATGCGCAGCCGCTCGTCACCCAGTCCGGTGCGGATGCCCAGGTCGAGGCCGTAGNCACCCAGTCCGGTGCGGATGCCCAGGTCGAGGCCGTAGGTGCCGCTCAGCTCCTTGATCTGGTGCAGCGTGGTGCAGTACGGCATGAGCGTCACGCGGGTCCGGACCGCTCCTGTCTCCACGGCGCGCTGGTAGAAGTGGAAGTCCAGCGGCGAGTTGCCGATCATGTCGACGTCGCCGGTGCCGGGCTCGGTCACGGACGTCAGTCCGTAGGCGAGCGCCTGATCGCCGGCCAGGCGCAGGTTCCGCACCACCTCCTCCTCGGGGCGCGGCCGGACCAGGTGCATCACGAGCTGCCGCGCGGTCTCCTCCAGCAACCCCACAGCACGGCCGTCCGCGTCACGCGGGATGTACCCGCCGGTCACATCGGGCACGTCCCGTCGTCCGCTGTAGCCGGCCCGTTCGAACACCGCCGTGCTCACCACGATCATGTGACCGGAGACGTGCTCGGCGATGACGGGGCGCCCGCCGGCAGCGCGGTCCAGCCCTTCGGCGGTCGGATGGTCACCGATGATGTTCTGGTCGTATCCAGCGGCGAACACCCAGGCATCCTCGGGCAGCTCCTGCGCGTGCCGCGCGATGGCCGCGTAGAGCTCGTCCAGGGTGTCGACGGCTCCCGGGCGCAGGTTCACCGAGGCCAGCCGTGCGCCGGTGAGGGAGAGGTGGTGGTGGGCGTCGTGGAATCCGGGTAGCGCCGGGGCGCCGCCGGCATCGACGAGATGGTCGGCGGTGAGGCCGTCAAGCTCCTCGTCGAAGCCGACGATCCGGCCGTGCAGCACCCCCATCCGGCGTGCCTGCGGGCGGGCGGGGTCCATCGTGGTGATGCGTGCGTTGTCCAGGATCATGTCGAGTCTCATGTCATCACCTTTCCACGCCGGCGACCCGGCGTGCGTCGTCGTTCCGCCGTGCCACCCTGGCCAGTCCGGCCACGCCGCCGATGGTCGCCAGCAGCAGGGCGCCGTAGAACACGGCCACACCCCACGGCGAGCCGCCCGAGGCGGTCAGGATGTACTGCGCGATCAGCGGGGTGGAGCCGCCGATGATGGTGGCGCACAGCTGGTAGGCCAGGGAGACGCCGGAGTATCTGATCTCGGGTGGGAACGCCGCGGCGAGGAAGCTCGCCAGCAGCGCGTAGTAGGCGGTGCCGCCGATGAGGGAGAGCACGAGCATCACGCCGATCCACACCACATTGCCGCTGGCGACGGCGAGGAACAGCGGGATCACGACGATCAGGTTGAAGACGAGACCGCCGATCATGACCACGCTCGTGCCGAGCCGTTCGGCGATCAGCGCCGCGATGGGCTGCCACAGGAACTGGGCGATCGCGCCGACGAGGAGGACGTTGAGCATCGCCTGCCGGTCCACGCCCAGGTCCCCGGTGGCCCAGGCGAGGAGGAAGGTGTTGTTGAAGTAGGCGGAGGAGATGCCCATGATGGACGCCGCGATGCCCAGGGCCAGGACGGCCGGGGCGAACCGGAACACGTCGAGCGCCGGGACCCTGGCGATGCGATCGGCCTTACGGGTCTCGGTGAACTCGGCGGACTCCTCCACCTTCGTGCGGATCACCAGGCCGACGATCACGAGGACGGCGGAGAGCAGGAACGGCACGCGCCATCCCCAGCTGAGGAACGCCTCGTCCGGTAGCAGGCCGACCAGCAGGAACATCAGCGTCGCCAGGATCGATCCGGCCGGGGAGCCCTGCTGCACCCAGGCGCCGGAGAAGCCCTTCTTCCGTTCGCTGGAGTTCTCGGTGGCCAGCAGCACGGCGCCGCCCCATTCGCCGCCGACGGCGAATCCCTGGAGTGCCCGCAGCAGGACCAGCAGGACCGGCGCGGCGACGCCGATGGTGGCGTAACCGGGCAGCAGGCCGATGAGCGTGGTCGCCACTCCCATCAGCAGGAGGGTGATGACCAGGATGTTCTTCCGGCCGAGACGGTCGCCGAAGTGCCCGAAGACCGCCCCGCCGATGGGCCGGGCGATGAAGCCGACCCAGAACGTGGCGAAGGAGGCCAGCAGTCCGGCGGCGGGAGCGACCTCCGGGTAGAAGACCCGGCCGAAGACCAGGGCCGCTGCGGTGCCGAAGATGTAGAAGTCGTACCACTCGATGGCGGTGCCCACGAAGGCTCCGACGGTGGCGCGACGCTGCCGGGCGGCGCGCTCTGTCTGTGTTGTCATGTCTCTTTCGCATTCGGGGAGATTGATGTGACTCATGCGACATTAGGCACCCGGGGCCGGTGCCGGCCATAGCCCGGCCATACCGTCTGGGTGGCTGGGTATAACCTCTTTTCATGTTTCAGCTGCGCGAGCTCGAGTACTTCCTGGCCATCGTGGAGACCGGATCGGTCAGCGCGGCGGCACGCGCCCACTGGGTCTCCCAGCCGGCGATCTCCAAGCAGATCGCCGGGATGGAACGGTCGCTGGGCACCCGGCTGTTTCGCCGCGTCCGCGCGGGCATGGTGCTCACCCCGGCCGGGGAGCGGCTGGTGCCGGTCGCGCGGGATCTGGTCACGCGGCTGCACCGGGCCGAGCAGCTGGCGCGTTCGTGGACGGCCGGGGAGCTGAGCTTCCGGGTGGCGTGCCCCGCGACGACGGGTGAGAGCCTGATCAGGCCGTTCATTGCCGATGGCGCGCCGATCCACGACATCCTGCCGGCCGACCCCGGTAGCGTGTACCAGCAGTTGCAGCATGGCGCGGATCTGGCGATCAGCACATGGGAGCCGCCGGCCCATCTGAGCCGCCGGCTGCTTTTCACTCTGCCGATCACGGCGCAGGCCGCCGAGCCGCTCGGCACGGATCCGGACCGCGTCGAGCTCTCCGGCATCGCCGACCGGCCGCTGCTGATCCCCGGGTACGGCAGCGCGGTGGAGCGGCTGGTGTTCAGCGCGGCCTACGGTGCCGGTTTCCGCCTGGCTGAAGCGCGCACCGTGAGCAACGGCACGATCGCGCAGGCGCTGTCCTCAGCCGGCCGCGGGGTGGCGCTCGTGATCGAGCCGCCGCGGTACCCGATCGCCAATCAGCTGCTCGTCCACGACGGCGCTGTGCTGAAGGCGGATTTCCACGTGGCCTGGGAGCCGGACCATTACGCCGCCGAGGAGATCGCGGGGCTTGCCGGCCGGCTGGCCAGGTGGCTGCGCGAGCACCGGGACGCGATCGTCAACCATCCGCTCGCCGAGGTGCCGAGGTAGATCGGGCCTGCCATCGCGGCCGCCTGCCGGCTCTGTCTGGGCTGCGCGCCGGACACTCCCGGAAGGTCAGGCTGGCGCAACCACCGGCAGGACCCGCCGGGTGAAGTCACGGTCAAGCTGATCCATTCCGGAAGGCGCGGGCGAGTTCGGCCGGAAGGACCGCACGCGGGTCGGCTCAGCGGATTCCGGCGCGCTCCGCCAGGCCGCGGACGTAGGCCGCCTGGCCGAGGTGCTGGTTGAGTTCGCCGATGACGCTGACCAGACGGGCCGAGGCCGTCACCGGCGGGTCCCAGCTCTCGTCGACGATGGCGGCCAGATCGTCCGCGCTGAGGCCACGTACGTAATCGAGGCTGAACCGGTGGACATCGGCGTGGTATCCGGCCAGATCGGAGGCCTCCGCCTGGACCTGGCCCACCTGTTCGGATGAATGGCCGAAGCCGGTGTCCCAGGGGCCGAGCGGCAGTCCGAAGCGGTCCCGCCACTGCGGCCAGACCTGTTCGGCGCCGGCAAGGCCGGCGATGTGGTCGTCCTGGATGCGGGTGGCGTGCCAGAGGAGCCAGGCGATGGAGTTCGCCTCGGGGTCCGGCCGGTACGCGCCCTGCTCCCGGCTGAGCCCGTCCGTGATGCCGCCGACGAGTTCATGCAGCCGGCCGAAGGAGTCCTCCAGCAGGGTCCGCACCGCTTCTGTCGCGCTCATACGATCTCCTCGTGATCCGGCGAGTGTTGCGCGCCGTCCGGTCATTCATGACCGGCACCGGCCAGTCGTGCACCGTGACCGGCCGCGGCCCGTTCTTCGCGGATGCCCGTCAGACGCCGGGCGACGCTGCCTCTTCCGTTCACGGTACGCCTGCACGCCTAGGCTGTGAACCTCAGGCCTTTCACTTTGAACCGCATGGCCGCGTTCTTGCCGCTTACCCCCACGTCCACTGCTGTTTCGAAAAGCCGCCGGAGATCAGTGGTGGGGATTCGGTGTTATGTCTCGGGACTTCGGAACGGCAGTGGGTTTCCCGCCGCTCTCTCGCCGCCCTGGGCCAGGCAGAAGAAAAGTGCCAGGACACCGGCGGAACGATGTCCTGACACTTCACCCAGAGGGGATGACGGGAATCGAACCCGCGCCGTCAGCTTGGGAAGCTGAAGTTCTACCATTGAACTACATCCCCGTGTCGCGTTTCGCGACAGAGAACACTATAACAGAACCGGCAATACTGCTCCTGACCAGCTGGGACGCCAGCAGGAACACGCCGCCACGTATCCCACAGCGGGACAGCCGGAACCAGCGCAGTTCAGTGCGGGACGCGTCTAAGGCACGCCTTTGCATGACCATCCTCGCGGCGCCGGCAGACTTCGCGCACTGCGCCAGCTTCATCTGGCCGGCCGTTCAAGGCAGTCATCAACTACTCACAGCCGCGCCAGGAAGTCCTTCCACGCTCCGCGTAGCAGTTCGCGGTCCTCCGGCGTGAGCAATCGTTCATGCTCCACCGCGACTTTCACTTTCCCCGGTCCGGCGTCCTCGACGCCCACGCTCACCCGTGAGCCGTCGTCGAAGGCATGGCGCCAGTACGAGCGCACCGGAGTATCCGTGGTGCGCGGTCCCCCCGCGAAGACCTTGCCGCCGATCCCGCCCTCGCTGAGAAGCATCCGCCCCGCACGGTCCCGGACCTCGGGCCGCTCCCCTGCCACGACCCGGGACGCAGACACCGTGAACGTGCCGTCAGTGCGCTGGCCGGGCAGCCGGCGCCCGATGATCCGTTCATAGGAGACGGTGAGCCCCTGCGCCCACCAGCCGGAGACCTCCGGATGATCCTGGACGATGCGCTTGGCGATGGCCGCGTGGTCGAGGTCCCTGGCGCCGACGGAGTCCAGATAGGCACGCCACTCCTCCCAGGACCGCCCCGTCGCTTCCTGGGGATCGAGCATGGGACCGGGTTCCTGATGCTCAGCCATGACGCCAGTCTATGCAGGCGCAAGCTCGCTGGGACACAGCGGAACGAGCGCCCGCGACGCACGGATCAGCGCTTTCCAGGACACCTGGCCGCGAAACCGCCCGGCACTGCCGGCACCCGGTCCCGCACCGCGCTCTGGGCATCGGACTGTGACGCCGGCATGACCGGACTCGTGCCGGTGCCGGGAGCCGAGCCGTAGGCTGAGCCCATGGACGAGCGCGACCTTTCCGGGACAGATCTGCACACCCTCGCCGTACACGCCGGCAACAGCATCGACGCCGGCTCCGGGGCCATCCGAACCCCTATTACGATGGCGAACTCCTACGCCCTTCCCGACGATCCGGCCTCCATCAGCTGGTCGGATACGGAGACCCCGCTCTACACCCGGAACTCGGGTGCCAACCAGCTCGCGCTGCAGCGGAAGCTGGCTCTGCTGGAGGGCGGCGAGGACGCCGTCGCCCTCGCCTCGGGGGTGGCGGCCATCCACGCGGTCGCCTTCACGCTGCTGCGGTCCGGCGATCACGCCATCGTCTCCGACACGGTCTACGAGGCCACGTTCCGCCTGTTCGGCGAGCTGCTTCCCGAACGGTACGGCACCGCGGTGACCTTCGTCGACGTCAGCGACCTCGACGCGGTCCGGGCCGCAGTCCGCCCCGAGACCACGCTCATCCACACCGAGGCCATCGCCAACCCCACCACCAAGGTCGCCGATGTCGCCGCGCTCGCCGGGATCGCGCGCCAGGCCGGCGCCAGGCTGATCGTGGACTCCACCTTCACCCCTCCCCCGGTGTTCCGGCCGCTGGAGCACGGGGCGGACCTGGTGGTCCACTCCCTGACCAAGTACATCAACGGGCACGGGGACGCGATGGGCGGCGCGGTCATCGGCGGCGCGGAGCTGATCCGGCAGATCAAGGCCGATGCGATGGTGGACGTCGGCGGCGTCATCAGCCCGTTCAATGCCTGGCTCATCTCCCGCGGCTCGATCACCCTGCCGCTGCGGATCCGGCAGCACATCGCTTCCGCCCGGCGGGTGGCGGAGTTCCTCGCCGCCGATCCTCGGGTGGCACTCGTCGCCTACCCCGGGCTGGAGCATCATCCTCAGCACGACCTGGCCGCGCGTCAGTTCGCCCTGGGTCCCGGCGCCGTGATGGCGTTCGCGCTCACCGGCGGCGCCGAGGCGCACAACGCCCTCGTGTCCAGGCTGCGGCTGATCACCTCGGCCGTCTCGCTCGGCCATGACGAGACCCTCATCGTCCATGTCGGCACGGACGGACCGCGCGTGGCGTACTACCCGCAGCCGTTCCGGGAACTCGGTCACCTGCGCCTGTCCATCGGCCTGGAGAGCGCCGATGATCTCATCGCGGATCTGTCCCAGGCGCTGGACGCCCTGAGCTGAGCCGGCTCCGGCCTTGCCCGGGAGGCATACCCGGCCCGTGGCAGATCGCGCGGTACATGCCCAGCACGGGTGCCGCGCAGTGCGACAGCGCGTGACGCGGGCTCTGGCGCGGCGGATCCCGTTCTGAGACGATCCCCTCATGCCGAACATCCATGAGAGCCTCGCCGAGCTGGTCGGCGGCACGCCGCTGCTGCACCTGAGCCGTCTGTTCGCCGATTCGCACGCCCGCGTCCTGGGCAAGCTGGAGGGTTTCAATCCGGCTTCCAGCGTGAAGGACCGCACCGCGCTGGCGATCATCCGTGCCGCCGAGGCCGAGGGGAAGCTCGCTCCCGGGGGCACCATCATCGAGGCCTCCAGCGGCAACACGGGCATCGCCCTGGCGTGGATCGGCACGGCACTGGGCTACCGCGTGATCATCGCGATGCCCGATGACGTCTCGGTCGAGCGCCGGGATCTGCTACGCGCGCTCGGGGCTGAGATCGTCCTGACGCCGGGTGAGACCGCGATGGCCGGGGCCAACCAGAAGGCCGGGGAGATCCTGGAGAACACGCCCGGCGCCTTCCTGGCCGGGCAGGGCGGGAACCCCGCCAATCCGCAGGTGCACGAGTCCACCACGGGCCCGGAGATCTGGTCGGATACCGGCGGGGAGGTCGACGCGCTCGTGGCCACCATCGGCACCGGCGGCACCATCACCGGCGCCGGTGGCTATCTGCGCGGCAAGAACCCGGATCTGGCGATCATCGGCGTGGAGCCGGCCGAGGCGCCCGTGCTCAACGGCGGCCCTTTCCGGCCGCACCCGATTCAGGGCATCATCGGCGGCGATTCGATTCCACCGGTGCTGCGGCTCGACCTGGTCGACGAGGTCATCGATGTCAGCGCGGAACAGTCCTACGAGTACGCCCGGCGCGCCGCCCGCAGCGAGGGACTGCTGGTCGGGGTCTCCTCGGGTGCCGCCCTGGCGGCGGCAGCCGAGCTGGCAGGCCGGGAGGCGTATGCCGGCAAGACCATCGTCGCGGTCCTTCCGGACACCGGCGAGCGGTACCTGTCGACCCCGCTGTACGAGCAGAGCTGACGCCGCGGGCGGCCGAGCGGAGCTGAAACGTCAGACGGCGACGGATGTCAGATCATCCCGCGCAGTGCCGTGGCGACGGGCGAGGGCGGTCACCCCTGACGGGATAAGCCATCCTGGCCGGGCGGAAGGCACACGGACAACAGAGAGGCTGCGGTCTAAGCCGGAGGCGCCCCGCGCGTCAGTCCGCGTCGAGATCGCGTTCCAGCAGCGCGGCCAGGGCATCCAGTGCGTCTTCTGCGCCGTCACCCTCGGCCCGCAGCACCACCGTCTCGCCCTGGCCGGCACCGAGTCCCATGAGGGACAGGATGCTCGCCGCGTCGAAGCGGTCCTCGGGCGCAGAGGCCTTGGCGATCGAGATGTCCAGATCGTAGGCGGCGACCGCCTCCACGAAGATGCCGGCGGGACGGGCGTGCAGGCCGGACTTGCTGGCCACGACAGCGGTGCGCTCTGCCATGCGGGTGCTCCTTCACTCGGTGGGCTCCAAGTCTAAGACGCGCTCCTGCGGATCGCCTGAAACCGCTTCACAGCGGGACCCCTGCGCCTCACCGGACGGGGACGAGTGACTATGCTCATAGGCACGCCCGCCGCCCGCGACCACCAGTCCGACCGCCGGCCGACTGCCGGCAGCACCCAAGAAACGAGGCTTCTCCCGTGCAGCTGGACGCCAAGCTCGTCGACGCCCGCATCACCACTCTCGATGAGGAACGGCCCACCGCGACGACGATGGGCATCGTGCACGGCCGGATCCTGGGGTTCGACGAGGACATCGCCGATCTGCCGGCTCGCACTGTCATCGACGCCGGCGGCGCGGCGGCCGTTCCCGGCTTCTTCGACGCCCACTGTCACACCGCGTGGTTCGGGCTCACCCTCGCCGCGCTGGATCTCACCCGCCTTCCCGGCGGTCTGCCGGAGGTGTACCGCAGGATCGAGGAGCACGCCGCCGGGCTGGGACCTTCCGAATGGGTGAACGCCACCGGTTACGCCCACCGGGACTATGACGACCAGTACCCCGACATCGAGATCCTCGACCGCATCTCCGGCGGGCGGCCGCTGTTCATCCGGCAGACCTCCGGGCATGCCGCCATCGTCAACACCGAGGCGTTGCGCCGCGCCGGCGTCCTGGAACCCGGATTCGAGGACCCGGACGGCGGCCGCATCGTCCGGGATGCCGCAGGCCGCCCGACCGGGCTGGTGGAGGAGACCGCGCAGGAACTGATCCAGCAGCTCATCCGGCCCTACGCCAAGGACGAGATGGTCGCGGCGATCGAGCGCGCCACCCGGCATTACGCCGGCGAGGGCATCACGAGCTTCACGGACGCGGGCATCGCCGCCGGCTGGATCGGTCACACGCCGGTGGAACTCGCCGCGTATCAGCAGGCCGCCGACTCCGGCCGCCTGCACGCCCGCGCCGAGCTGATGCCCAGCATCGACGCCCTGCATCCGGTCACCGCCCACGCCGATGACGGCATCACCAGCGGCCTGGACCTGGGGCTGCGGACCGGCCTGGGTGACGACATGGTGCGGATCGGCCCGGTCAAGGTCTTCATGGACGGCGCCCTCTCCGGGGAGACGGCCGCCCTGACCAGCAATTACACCGGGCGTGACCATGCCGGCTACCTGCAGGCGCCGCGCGAGGAGCTGCGCCGCAAGGTCCTGGAGGCCGCCGCGGCGGATTGGTCGCTCGCCCTGCACGCCATCGGCGATCTGGCCATCGACGAGGCGATCTCCATCATCGCGGAGGCACAGCGGCGTTACGGCCGGCGGGACCGGCCACACCGCATCGAGCATGCTGCCGTCGTCCGGCCCGAACAGCTCGCGCTCCTGGCCCGCGAGGGCATCGCCGTCACCCCGCAGGCAGCGTTCTTCGAGTCGATCGGCGACGGCATGGCCGCCTGCCTGGGCCCCGACCGCGTCCCGTGGCTGTACCGCGGGAGGTCGTTCCTCCAAGCGGGCGTGCTGCTGGCCGGCTCCTCCGACCGGCCGTGCGCGGAAGGGAACCCGCTGCGCGGGATGCAGGCCTATGCGGAACGGCTCACTCGCTCCGGCGCCGTGCTGGCCGCCGATGAGGCGCTGACCGCCGAGGAGGCGTTGCGCGCCTACACCATCGGCTCGGCCACGGCGGCCGGACAGCAGGCGGACAAGGGCACCCTGACGGCCGGGAAGCTCGCGGACTTCGTCCTCCTGAGCGAGGCGCCGATGGATGTGGCCCCGGACGAGATCGCGGGGCTCGAGGTCCTGGGCACCGCGCGGGGCGGGCAGCTGTACGGCTGATGCCAGTGGCGCCCGGACCTCAGCAGTACACCACCATCGCGGCAGCGGTGGACGCCGAGCTGGAGATCAAACGGTCCCGCTTCCTGTGCCATCTGGCGCCGGCAGGTTCGGAGGATGAGGCGCGGGCCGTCATCGCCGCCGTGGCGCAGGCGCATCCGAAGGCCCGGCACCACTGCACGGCCTTCGTCCTGGGGCCGGATGCGGCGACTCAGCGCAGCAACGACGACGGCGAGCCTTCCGGCACGGCCGGGCGCCCGATGCTGGAGGTCCTGCTCGGCGAAGGACTGACAGATGTGGTGGCGGTCGTGACGCGGTACTTCGGCGGGGTGCTGCTGGGCGCGGGCGGCCTGGTCCGGGCCTATGGCGCCGCCGTCTCCGCCGCTGCCGCGGAGGCCAGGCGGGTCCGGTACGCCCTGCGGCAGGAGTTCACGGTCGAACTGGACTACCGGTGGGGACCGGCATTCGAGGCCGAGTGCCACGCCGCAGGCTGGACGGTCGTAGAGACCGAGTACGGGGAGCGGGTCACGGTGCGCTTCGCGGTGCCGCCGGAGCAGGAGAAGCGGGCCCGCGAGCGGCTGGCGGACCTGAGTTCCGGCGCCGCCCGCCCTGTCGCCGGCGAGACCCGCTATGTCCGTGTGACGAGCTGAGCCGCAACGCCGACGGGACCCGGCCAAGCCGGCCGGGTGCCCTCAATCCAGGTTCGCGATCCGGGCGACCTGCGCGTTGGTGAGCAGGACCAGGTCGTGCGGGCTCAGCTCGATCTCCATCCCGCGGCGGCCGGCGGAGACCAGAACGGTCTCGTAGTCCAGGGCGGTGATGTCGACGACGGTGGGGCTCGGATTGCGCTGACCCAGCGGGCTGGTGCCGCCTCGCACGTAGCCGGTGCGCCGCTCGGCTTCGGCGATACCCGCGAGCTGGGCCCGCTTGCCGCCGACCGCGCTGGCCAGAGCCCGCAGGTCCAGCTGCCCGGAGACCGGGACGACGGCGGTGACGAGTGTGTCGTCCACGGAGATCATGAGGGTCTTGAGAACGCGCTCGGGGTCGACGCCGAGCTGGCTGCAGACCTCGTGTCCAAGGCTGCGGGCGTGGGGATTATGCTCGAACTGGTGAAGGGTGTATGAGGCCCCCGCCATGCTGAGAACGCGGAGTGCGGGGGTTGCCGCGGGGTGCTTCTCCTTGAGGGAGATTCGACTCATGGGGTATATCCTCCAACCGCTCACGGCAACCATGCTGGCCCGTCCGTAACGGTCTGTGATTCTCCTCGTGCTGACTATGTGCGCTGGTAAGCTGCCTTTGCTAGCTTGTCACGATACAAACGCTGAGGCGGCTGCCACAAATCATCCTGCCCCTTGGTGACACGTCTCACAGTCCGGACAAACCGGCATGTTCCGACGCCACCGGATGCGCGCGTGCGGAATCAGCAGCGAATCACCGCGGCCACCGTCGTTCCGCTCAGCCCCATCCCCATTCGTGGAGCTTCTCGTCATCGATGCCATGATGATGAGCGATCTCGTGCACGATCGTGATCGCGATCTCGTCGCGCAGTTCCTCGAGGTCCCGGGCATAGGCGATGAGGGAACTCTTGTAGAGGAAGACCGCGTCGGGAAGCTGGAACTCCCAGCCGGCGCCGCGCTCGGTCAGCGGGGTGCCCTCGTACAGCCCCAGCAGGCCGGGCATATCCGCGGGAGGATCGTCGTCGACGAAGAGCGCGATGTTGTCCAGATGGTCGGCGATGCCGACCGGGAGGATGCCGAGCGCCTCCTCGAGAGCGGCGTCGAACTCCTCATCGCTGACATTCTCCATGACAGGTTCAGTCTAGGGCGTCACCGCGGGGCACCAGAAGGAAGGTCGTGCAGTGACTGGGCGTCAGGAGAGCCGTGCTCTAACTGAGTGCCAGACGGAGCCCGTGCACTGACGGGAAGGCTCGCGCCGACTGATGGCGGTCGCTCTCACAACTAAGGTCTCCTGGCGCCTCTCTTCGCATCTGATAGGAGCGACCTCAGTTGGCGCTGGGCACTCGATTGCACCGGGCCATCAGCCAAAACGGGGCCGCGCGAGGAGCAGCTCGTGGTGGTAGACGCATCCGGGAAGGCCGATTTTGCACTCTGCCGGAACCTGTCGTAAGCTGTTCAAGGCTCAAAACGACGGGGTCGTAACGGCCTAGGAGTTTTGGCTCGCGCCCCCATCGTCTAGCGGCCTAGGATTCCGCCCTTTCACGGCGGCGACACGGGTTCGAATCCCGTTGGGGGTACTCGGTGAGGTATCATCGATATCTAGCCTGTTAAGCAAGGCCCTGTGGCGCAGTTGGTTAGCGCGCCGCCCTGTCACGGCGGAGGTCGCGGGTTCAAGTCCCGTCAGGGTCGCGAGTGGCGGGGGATCTTCTTTAAGGGAAGATCCCTTCGCCATATGGCGGCACATTGCCGGCCACGGCTCTGTAGCTCAGTTGGTAGAGCGCACGACTGAAAATCGTGAGGTCACCGGATCGACGCCGGTCGGAGCCACCAGAAAGGGCCTTCTCGTGATCGCGGGAAGGCCCTTCGCCATCTCCCCTACCGCCCGAAGGTCTCCGGGTCCACCGGGCGCTCGCGGCGGGGAACGTTCTTCTCGATCACCAGCAGATTCTTCTCGATCACCAGCAGATAGGACTCAGTGACGAGATCATCGAGCAGTTCGTCGTCGAAGTCCCCGCCGGGGTGCACGGTGATCCAGTGCCGCTTATTCATGTGATACCCGGGCGTGATGTGCGCATGAGCCTCGCGCAAGAAACGCGCCGCCTCCGGCGCGGCCTTGAGGATCACGATCGGTTCGCCGGTCACAGCGGTGTGGATCATGAAGACCTTGCCACGGACCCTCCACACGTCGTACTCGTCGCCGAAGGGGTGGCTGAGCTCGGCACCGGGCAGCTCTTCGGCGCGCCCGGCGGTCCGCCGCTGTAGCCAGCGCAACTGCTCCGGTTCCCGTTCATCCCCCATCGGCGTTAGCCTCCCGGCCCGTGATGACGTTGAATCAAAGCGATACACGCGACACAGTACCGGGCGATGCTCGCAGCAGTGAGACGGTCGTGCGCGAACAAGACGAACCGGACCACCGTCGACGGCGAGACGTTCGTCGTGCGTCCCGCGGGTAAAGGCGACTCCTCCTACGCCTGGATGAGCGGGCCGGACCCCGGTGACGGCGTCAGCGACAGCACCTCCCTACCCGGCACAGGAAGTCGGCGCTGAATCGGGTCACTCGGTGCTGCTGACCAGGATTTTCGCTCCCGCTCCTTCTCGGAGGCGGTGGATGGCGTCGACGACGTCGTCGAGCCCCACTTCCTCCACCCAACCGGTGGTGTCATAGACCCCACGGCTCATTGCCTCGATTACCGCATCGAAATCTGCCGGCAGGTATGCCAGGGTTCCAGCGACCTCGGTCTCACCCATCACCAGTTGCGTGGGATTGAACTCGAACGGCCGCTCATGCAGGGCGAGCACCACGACCCGGCCGCCGGGCGTGAGGTTGGCAAGGGCTGAGGTGACAGCGACACCCGCTCCCGCGGCGTCGAACGCCACGTCAACGCCGGATCCACCGGTGAGTTCCGTGACAGCGGCCGCGAGGTCCCCCTCCACCGGATCCACCACGGCCGCACCGAGCCGGGCCACGGTCTCACGTCGCGCGGCACTGGGCTCGGAGATGAGCACCCGGTCCACGCCCTTGGCACGCAGGGCGAAGTAGACGCCGATGCCGATCGGTCCCGCACCTGCGATCAGCGCAGAACCGCCCGCGCTCACCCCGGACTTCTCCACCCCGTGCCAGGCGACCGACATGGGCTCCACCAAAGCCCCCATCCGCAGGTCCACACTGTCCGGCAGCACATGCAGCTTTGAGACATCCACGGTGGTGTACTCGGCCATCCCGCCGCCATCGGCGGTGAGACCGTGGAATCCGATCTTCCGGCAGACGTTGTAGAGCCCTTTGTCACAGGCTGGGCATTCCTGGCAGAAGTAGATCGGCCACACCGCCGCGCGATCACCCACGGCCACGTCGTTCACCCCTTCACCAACCTCGACCACCGTGCCGGAGAACTCGTGCCCCAGGACTTGCGGGGGCATGGCGCCGGTGACCGGGTGCGGTGCATCGAAGTTCACGCCGGCAGCCTCGGGGGCGTAATAGACGTGGAGATCGGACCCGCAGATCCCCGCATAGGCATTGCGGAGCTTGACCTGACCGGGACCGGGGCTGGGCTCCGGGACTTCCTCGACCCGGACGTCTTCCTTCTTGTAGAACAGCGCTGCCCTCATGGGGGTTCTCCGTTTCCGCAACTGCGCCTTCGCAGCCGCTATTCATGGCGACGCGACCAGCAGCCCTGGTTGCGCGTTCGGTTCGGTGCGTCCGCCTACTAGCTTCCCGTCGCCGACGACCCCTTCGGCCGGGTACGCCACCGCCATCCCGGCGTAGGAGCCCGTCACCAACGGGGATAGGAAGGGGTCCAGGCTCGCGGCGTACACGAATGCCCGGGCTCGTCGACGGTGGAGAAGTCCTCTGCCGTCCGGAAGTCAGCAGCCCGGCGGGACTCGGCGCGTGGTGACGAAAGATGCCCCGGGTGACGTCTGCGTCACGAAAGAGGCTGGCAACGGACACCGCATGGATCACCGCACCAGAGGCAAGGCCCATCCTTGCGGGTGCCTTGCGGGTTCGGCGCATCCATGCGTCCATGCGGCCACTCTATCTTACAGATGTCAGATTGCCGAGGGCTGCCGATCGGGTTGCAGCAGATCATGACTAGGCAGGACTCGGAACCAGGCCCGCAGCTTGGCGCCGCAGAAGGCGCCTGCGGGCCGCGGTCCGGCCTCCCGGACCTGGCACTGTAGCTGGGTGAACACGCGGCGGCCTGACCGGTAGGCACATCGCGCCCGGAGGATGCGTAGCTGCGGTGGGTCATATCCAGCGGCGCGCGCGGGCGTACTCCGCGGCTCGCTGACGCGTGTCCTCGGGCGTCTTCTGGATCGCCTGGGAGAGGTAGTTCCGCACTGTGCCGGCCGAGAGGCTCAGCCGCTCGCTGATCTGCGCCACCGAGAGCCCTTCCAGGGTCAGGTGCAACATCTCCTGCTCCCGCTCGCTCAGGGGACTATCGCTGATGAGCGCCTGCGTCATCAGTTCACCGTCGATGTGCCTGCCACCGTCCGCAAGAGCGATCACGGCGGAGGCGATGACGGCCGGTTCAGCATCCTTGCCGAGGAACCCGCGCACGCCGAGCCGCAGCGCGTGACGGAGGGTTCCCGGCCGGGCATGACGTGTGAGGATCAGGACCGCCTGCTGGGGGTGAGCACCGAGGATTTCCTCGGCGACCTCAAGCCCGCTGCGGTCCGGCATGTCCACATCGAGCATCACCACGGCGGGCCGTACTGTCTCAAAAGTGCGCAGCGCCTGGCTGCCGGTGGAAGCTTCCGCCACCACGGCGATGTCGCCCTCCAGCGGCAGTAGCGCGGCCAGGGCAGAGCGGATCAGCCCTTCATCATCGGCGAGGATCACTCTGACGGTCACCGGTCGCACTCCGGGGGAAAGTGCACTCGGACGGTGAAGAGGTCATCTCTCGCCTCGGCGGTGAGACGTCCGCCGGCCGCGTCGATCCGTCCCGCCAGCGCCGCCAGTCCCCGAAGCGGCGGTGTGCCGTCAAGGGAAGGCGGCGCGCCATTATTGACGACGGTCAGCTCGTTCGGGGTGAGGGTGATGGTGACGCGGCCGCGGCGGGCATGCCGCACGATATTGGTGGTGGCCTCGCGCAGCACCTGGGCGAACTCGGCTCCGCGCGGCAGCCGGTCAGGGTCGAGGCCCGGCTCGAGTTCTACCTGCACTGTCCCGATGCCGGCGGCGAGAAGTAGCTCGCGGGCGTTCTGAAGCTCGGCGGCCAGGTTCAGGCGGTGCGTGCCGGCGGCCAGTTGCCGCCCCTGCCCGATGGCCTCGGCGGCCAGCCGGCGGATGTCCCCGAGTTCCGCGGCGGCCCGGTTCGCGTCCCCGGGCAGCATTCTCTCCGCCAGCGCCGCTTTGAGCTTGATGGCATGAAGACTGTGGCCCTGGATGTCATGGAGGTCAGCGGCGAAGCGATCACGCTCGCGGAGAAGGGAGAGCTCCCGTTCCCGGTCCTTCATGCGTTCCAGCTGCAGCACAAGGTCCTTCTGGCTCTCCGCATCGACGACGGTGGCGATCCAGACACCGGCCATGAGGAGCAGCAGCAGCGCCGTCCGCCAGGCGATGTCGAGGTCCCCCAGGAACGCCGTGGACGCCACGAGCGGAATGCTCGCCAGCGCCAGCACCCACAGAATCAGGCTGCGTCTGTGCATCAGCCAGATCCCGATGCAGATCCCCACGCCGGCCGATCCTGCCGCGTTCTCTCCGGTCACCGCCGCCCAGGCGAACGTTGCGTAGCCCACCACCATGGCGATGCCGACGAGTTTCGGGCTGACCCGCTCGTGGGAAAACAGCACGGCCGCCGCCAGCGCCAGGCTTGGCACGATGAGGAGCATCGCTTCCGGATTCGACGAGGTCAGTACGGAGACCAGCGCCGTCGCCAGCAGCGCGACGACGTAACCGCGCGTCGTCCACCTCCGGATCTGCGCGCGCGTCACCCCGCCGGGCGATCCCCCGTCCATCGAAGACAGTGTAGTGCGGCAGGTACGCCCGGAACCGCCATCGCCGCCG
The DNA here is from genome assembly GCF_014639315.1 of Sediminivirga luteola. Classification (GTDB taxonomy): domain Bacteria; phylum Actinomycetota; class Actinomycetes; order Actinomycetales; family Brevibacteriaceae; genus Sediminivirga; species Sediminivirga luteola. The sequence goes on along the minus strand of NZ_BMFY01000022.1, from coordinate 4,231 downwards.
TCTGGCCTCACGTCATGACACGGCGTCACAGGAAGAGGTGACACGCATCCACTACCGCCGGATCACACCCCCGGCGAGAGTGGTGGTGCACGCCGCCCCCCGGTCAGGACGGCCGGGACGAGACGCCGCCGCGGCGGAAAACACGAGAGGCAGAAGGTTTGCTGCACGACATCATCGACGGTCTCCAGCAGTTCGTGGACACGCTCCCGCTCATCTTGCAGGTCCTGGCACTGGTCGTCATCTCCGCCCTCCCCATCTTCGAGGGCGATGTCGCCGTCGCCGTCGGGCTCGTCGCGGGGGTGCCCTGGCCATTAGCGGTCCCGGTGTCCGCCGGGGGCACCGTCCTGGCGACATTCGCCGCGGTGGCCGCCGGAGCCCGCCTCGGTGGCAGGCGCACCAAGGGCGAGCGGGAGAAGAAGATCCTCGCCCGGGTGGAGAAGTGGGGAGTGCCCCTGGCGATGCTGCTGAGCGGATTCTTTCTCAGCGTCACCTTCCACGCCTTCGTCATGAGCAGCGCGGGCCTGAACCGCTCCCTGATTCTCGTCTCCGGGGTGTGCACGGCGGTGTTCAACGTCGTCTTCGTCGCGCTCCTGACGAGCGGGATACTCGCGTTCATCTTCTGAACGCCGCTGAAGTTCTCACTACCATTCAAGGCATACATTCCGAGGCGCATATGGAGGTCGGATGGAAATCGTCGTGGAGCCGATCGGATACGCGACCAGTTCACGGACTGTTCCCTACGACGATGCGCTCTCTGCTGCTCCAGGAGCCGTTCGCTCTCTCGCGTGAGCCCGCGGTGCTGGACATCTCGCGGGTCTGCTGACATCGGCGAACCAAGGGAGGCGTAGCCCGGAGGATCAGGGCGTCGTCGTGGGCACCACAGACGAGGCGGCAGACGAGGCGGTGGTCACCAGCGAAACGCCGTCATCGTGCAGCCCAGGGACGGTCGCGCGCATGCGCCATACCCGCGGTCCGCCGGGGCGGTCGGCACGGCCAGTCACCTCGAAACCGTACCGCCGGTAGAGGCGCACATTGCGCTCGTCGGAGGTTTCCAGCCGGACGTACGCAGCCCCGCGAGCATGTGCCTCAGCAAGACCGAACGCGACGAGTGCCCCGCCCAGGCCCCGGCCCTGTCCGGCCGGCCGCACGCCGACCGTCTCCAGGGTCCAGGCGGCGCGATCATCGCCCCCTGCCTGGTCGGTGACAGCCGCCCCGGACTGCAGGCGAGAGGTCCGGTCTCCATGCAGCGCGAGGATCCGTTCGAGGGCGGCCTCATCGGGATCGCTCGCGTCCGGCGGCAGCAGCGCGATCACGCCGTCCAGGTCTTCGGTCAGAGCCACGAACCCGTGGCTGAGCGCGTGCGACAGGTACAGGTACTGAAGCTCCCGGAGCCGATCCGGGTAGTTCTCCTCGGGGATGACGTAGCGGGTCCAGGCGTAGTCGCGGAACGCCTGTGCGAGTACATCGGCCGCAGACGACAGGTCCGCTGCTGTAGCGGGCCGAACTACCGCGTTCATATGCTTCCTTCTTTCCCCGGGGTGGACTCCGCCGGCAAACATCCCACCGCATCGGGTGCCGCCATGCCCGGCACATACCCTAGCTGTCCCCTACAGCCCGACTTCCGCCGAGGTGCGCGTCTGGCCTGGCACGCCGAGCTGGGCGCGCCAGCGATCGCTGAGCCGTCGCATGGCATCGTCGTCCAGGTCCATCACCGGGGCCCGTTCCCGGAGGTCACGTGCTCCGCCGAGCGTGACCTCAGTGAAGACCACGCCCCTGTCGTCCAGTTCCGGGAAGTAGAAGTCCGACGCCGCATCGCGATCCAGGTTCCATGTACCCAGCTCCCGGACGTAGGTGTAGACCTCTTCCTCCTCGTCGTCTACGACGTGTTCCTCCTCGTCGTCTACGACGTGCAGCGCAAAGCCTATGAGCCCCCGCCGCGCGTCCGCGAGGCAGCTGTCACGATCTTTCCCGTACACACGACTGTAGGGACCGGCACGGACAGGCGCCGCGGTTACTCCTCGCACGGCAGCGCCATACCCACCAGCAGGTCAACAGATGCGACACCCGCCGCCGTTGGCGTGCGCTGATGTGACCCTCATCGCCTGGATCGCGGGGGACCCGATCGGGTCCTGACCGCGATACTCGTCCAAGCTATGGAGATTGTGACGCGCTGAAGGATGACACTGCGGAACGCGCGGTGGGGTCTGCATGGATAACCGCAGTCATGGCAAGGCACTGGGCTAGTGCCTCATCACGACGGGGAACAGTAACGCGCTCGGTGATGACGGCGAGATGCTGTCAGGTACCCCAAGATGGCGACCCAGCCACATATTTCAGCTGGTCTTAGTGTTCGTGAGGTGCACGCCGATGTATCCGATGTACGCCTTCTTCGTTGTTGTCGCATCGACGTAGTAGTACATCCGCGGGGCATTCTGGTCGCGATGCGTTGGCGCGAAGTGTGCTGACATGAAGATCTTACCGTCAGGGGATACTTCTCGGGGCACGGTGAAGGTCCGTTCGCGACGCATCTTCGAGTTCGTCTGTACCGTCTCGCTTTCGTTTGCCTTATGCCGTTGTGCAGGAATCTTGCGCCCGATGACGTCCGGGGCATTGAGGTAGTTGTGAAGATTGCCGCTGAATCCTTGTTCGACCCTGGCTTTCATGTAGTCGTGAATCACGAGAACGTACTCCCAAAACGCAGAGGCGTACACTCCCATCGAGTCCTTGCCATCGAGCAGGACGGCATCGTCAAGCGCCTTGTCGGGGTCGGAGAGCTGTACGTATCGTAGGATCTCGCCATAGTTCTCAGAGTCAGTGAGCCGTTCAACGATGTCCGATACCGACGCAGGATCGCTCTCCCACGGTGCTGGATGCTCCTCGACGTACTCGTATTTATCGAGACGTAACGAGCGCCAGTGTTCTAGTGAGCGAACTTTCGCTTCCGCCTCGCGTCGCGAAATATCGGCGACAGCACGCTCGTACTGCTCGGACTCAAGCTGTTCGCGGAGAGTCGCGAGTTCGTCCTCTAGGCGCTCTCGTTCAGTCTGCAATTCTTGAGCCTTTGCGGTGGCTGTCGACGCAGTGGCTTCTACGCGCTCGAACTTCGCTGCGATCTCGTCTAGTGCGGACTCATTGATTTCTTCGCGACCGAGAAAGCGTGAGACGAGGACGCGCAGTTTGTCAAACCATGACGGTTGTTTGACCACGAAGCTGCCGTTCTCTGCGGCCTCCTCGACCGCTGGCTTCTGCTCCCGTTCTGATTCAGTTGCGATCGGCAGCGTAACGGCAGTCTCACCGGCGGGAGACATGATTTTGACCGGGATCAGATCACGCTGGAGTAAACGCTCCGTTCGGGTGAGCTCCGATGGCAACGGCGATTCGAGGAGTATGCGTCGGGGAGTCGACGCGATCAACTCAACAATCTTGGGCTTAAATCGCCCTTTCTGAAGATTACGGCTCAATGTGCTGGCGGTCATGATGCGGTGGCGTCGCGCATCAGCCGCATCACCGAGTTCCACTCCGGAGATAAATGTTCGCAGTGCACCGGCCGGTATCGCGTGTGTTTGTCCGAGACGCTCGTTGAAGAGCAGCGCAGCGTCCGGCTCTAGGAGGAAGAACGAAGCGCATCCCACAGCGTCGCGAGTGAGGGTTTCGATAGCTTTCGCCCAGGTAGGCATCGGTAGTCCAGGCACCGGCGCTGCTATGGTCACCGAAACTAAACGCTGCTGGTCCGTAACGTAGCCGAGGAGTTCATCGATATCGTCCACGCGCATTGTGCGCGGATTTGCGAGAACTGGAGTGCTTCCGTCGTAGGCCTCCACGACATCCAGTACGTTCCTTACAACTCTCGGAGTGGCGGGGCGCTCCGGCTTGCCACTAGGCGTCCGTCCTTCACTTTCGAACCACAGCACCTGGCTTAAGCGGCGTGAGTTCTGAGTGGATAGAGCATAGAGACGCGTTGTCCATGTGCCATGCCTGTTCTCTTCTACGAGCTCGAGCATGAGTCGAGTCATCTGATCCGCCTCGCCGGAACGCTCTACGACAGTGAGTAGCGAGTCCGGGCCGAGCCGGTGGGTACCCGGACCGTCCCAATCAGCGGTTTCGAGTGTCTTACGCGGGTCGCGCACACCGTCTAGCAGCCAGCTTCGGTGGAATGCCCCCGGTGTTAGGTCCAGGTCTTATGTGAGTTGCGGGGATTGATCTTCTCTTCTGTGGCGGCAGCTCGCGGCAT
>NZ_BMFY01000021.1 GCF_014639315.1 Sediminivirga luteola | reverse complement strand
CCCAGACCGCGAGCGCGGTGGGGCTTTAGTGGGTTATTCGGTTAGGTCAGGTGGTCTGCGGGACCGGGTGGCGGCGGCGTGCAGCCTCGATCTCCGCGGTGATGATGTTGTCGGCTTCGCGTTCGAGGTCGGCGGGGATTGAGATTTCGCCTCGGTCGACCATTCCCAGGATGGCGGCGATGGCGTCCTCCCAGAGGGCGCCGGTGTAGTCGTCGCGGATCATGCGGAGCTCTCGGGTGTCTCCCGTGGGGACGTACTCCCGAAGTGCTTCAGCGACCTCCTGTGCTGTCCTCATGCGGCCAGTTTACCGCCATAGGTAGGTCATCGGGTCGATGTGTTCCCCGAGCGTGTGGATGGTGCGGACGCTCGGGAACGCGCCGTCGTTGAGGACGACCCTGTAGACGCGCCCCTGGTACTCGGTGTGGAGCTCGACAGTCCCACGAATGGCCCTGGGTCCGCGTGGGTCTCGGTAGACCTGTTCGAGGATCTGGTTCAGGTGGCAGGTGACGTCCTCGGGGTCTCCCCAGGCTGGCAGCGGTGTCTTGCCGGCGGGGCGGTTTCGGCCGTGCTCCTTGATGATGTGGTCCACGTCGGCGTCTGTGACGGTCCGCGGGAAGCGTCGCCGCTCCCAGGGAAACTGGGTGCCGTCGCTGAATGTCACTCGCTCGTACGGGTCGAATGGGTCTTCGGGGAAGCCGGATGCCGTGGCCGCGCCGCGGCCGGTGGAACATCAGCTCCGTCTGCCCGATGGCCAGTGACGACACCGTGCAGATCAACCCGGACGCCTCGATCGCCTCCGCGCCCCGAGCCGCTGCGTGTACACCTAAGGAGCCGATAAAATGCCCGAAATGAGGTACCTGGACTATGCGGAGCTCGCCGAGCGGCTCCTCGCAATGGCAGAGGAGCGCCACGGCACGCAGTCCAGCGAGCGTTTCCTGCTCGGCCAGGATCCCGCAGTACTGTTCACGGGACTCGTGGTCGACAAGGTAACTGTCTCCCAGGGACTCTACGAGAACATCGTCAGTGAGATGACGGCACTCATCGCCAGTGAGACCGACCCCTGGATGCGCGGCGACCACCAGTACTGGGTCGACCAACTCACAGAGCTGCAGAAAGCCGCCACCGCCACCTAACCGGCCGCGCACCTCAGCCCACAGGAAGGAGAACACTCTTCGGGGATCACTCCCGCCTCCGCGGGCAGCACCCGGCCGGCACTGTTGTGCAGGTGGCCCCTGCCGGCTTCTACCATGACGGCCTCTAGGCGTTCGATCGCCGCGGCGGGGGCTTGGCGAGCACGTTCACGGTCACGACCAGCGGTCAGGAGCTGGCGCTCCTAGGGCTCAGCCCGCTCGTGGTTGCTCATATCCGAGAGCACACAGCCTCCGTATATTGCGGTGGCTCGGTCGTGCGCCAACGCTGCCGGAGGACGTGACTGGCGACGCTACCCGTTGACGAGCTGGGCGGCGCGCTGCTTCGACACTCCCAGCGCGTAACCGGTGTCACGCACTGATAGACCAGAAGCACGGAGCGCGCGGGCTGCCTGGCGGGCCTCCTCAGCGGCCGCCCGGTTTGCTCGGGCTGATTCCTCCCTGAGCCGCTTAGCCGCTTCCATGTGATCGCGCGCCTCATCGGGGATCACAGGCACGATGGTGACCTCAACTTGGTCCTCGGGCACGCCAGCGACGTAGGCGATGGCCTCGGGCATGATCCGCTCGGCTTCCTCAAGGGAAACTGCTTGAGACAGCGCGCCCGGCACCTCGTCGCACTGGAGCGCCCACCAGCGGCCCGTGCGGGTCGCGGTGACTGTGTATCGGGTCATTTCCTCCACCATCCTTTCCCGAGTTCATCGGCGTACTGGTCGAAGAACTTCCGTGCCGTTGTGTCGTCTATCTCGTTATGACGCCTATCTCGTTATGACGCCCCAGGGTGGAACGTTTGGAGCCCACGCGAATACCGGTGTGGTTGGTGAGCTCGGTGACCTCGAAGTCTTTACCGGCCTTCTTGGCTGCTTGCTTGAGCTTTTTGATCACCGCTGCGCGCTTCATGAGTATAGTCAATCCCGCACTTGACCATCAAGTCAAGTGCGGGATGTACGGAATGGTACCGCCGCACTGGCGGCACTACTCGGTTCGATCGTGTCGAGCAGTGCGGTCGCAACGCTCCTTGACGATCTATTGGGCCGCCTTGGCGACAGCGACACGGGTGGCGGGCACGTGACTACTCATCTCCGAGCGGTACGTGAAGGCCCTTAGCCTCATCGTCGTTGTCACGACGGGCCCTTCGCCGGTGGGATCGGCACTCGATCTGGTGGATTTCCTCTCGGCTACCGGTTACGCCGGCCTCGGCATGCCCATCATTACTGATGCAGGGAACTTCCTCCTGCCGATAGGTGCGCTACCGCGCTCTGCCTCGGCGTATAGCTCCTGCCGAAACCACCTCTTCGCTTGTTGAGGCCACTCCCGCATCCGCGGGAGTGGTCCGGGCCATAGCGGCGTAGCGCGTCCCCCACGACTGTGGGACCGTGAATGAAGTGACTGGATCCGCTCGGCGGACGACTCGTTCCACTTCGACCGCGAGGTGAAGCTCGGCGAGGTTGATCCGCGGCTCTACGACTTCGATCGTCCCTACGGGTGGGTGTTCTACTGCGAGATCTACTGCCACTTCACCAAGCTTCTTGCCCGAGACGTGAAGATCAGTGACCGAGCTTGGACACCGGGCTGATTGCCGCCTTGCCCGGTAGGGCGGGCGCGCTTCAGTCGGAAGATGACGTGGTCCCCGAGATCCTGTTCAGCCATTTCCACGAGGGCGTCTTGGGCCTCATCGAGATCCCGGCCGGTGGTGACTAGATCCACGTCTTTGGTGGTGCGAGACTCAGGGACCCGCGCCAGCATCCCATGCCGCCCTTCAGGAGCCATTCGCTGCGCTCTTCCTCTGCGAACACACGGGTGAGAAATCGGTCGAACTGAGCAAATCGCAGATGGTCTTGAATGCTGGTCCCCGGCGCCTTCTTGGCGGCTTACTTGTAGGCGGCTGCCAGCGCCGTCCAGCTGCCGTACTCAGCCTCCTGGCCCATCAGACTCCCGCGATCTCGTAGAGGCTTTCTCTGAGCTGCTGACCGGTGCGAACTCCGTTGCGCGTGGCCAGAGACTCCAGGTAGCGATCAAGTCGTGTGAGCGAGACTACCTTTCCGGCGTGCACGGCGTCGGCGACGACATCGCCGACCAGGGAGAGATCGGTGTTCTTGGCGACAAGATCAGCGATGGTCTGTTCCACGGAGGTCACTGGCATCCCGTCGATGAACGTCACCTGCTCGCGAGTCAGCTTCCGCACCTTCGTCAGGGTCTCCGGAAGCCGGGTGCGGCGCCGCTCAGGGACGGCAAAGCGGAATCCGCCGGTGTAGAGATCGCCAATCTCGTGTAGCTCAGCTGCGGTCTCCTCCATCGCTACTGCGGCGGAGACGCCGTCGGCCGTTCGGTCCAGACCGCCCAGCGCCAGCCACGCGACACGGAGATCGTCTCGACTGTCTGAAGGGGCTCCTGCCATTCGGTAGATCCCTTTGGCCATCCGCTCGATCGCTCCTGCCGATGCCAGACGCGAGAGCTGCATTCGCTCTACGCCCACGGACGCTGCCTGGGCGGTGGTGAACATGCCCCAATGCTGTTCCGCGAGCGGGGCTATCACCGCAATCACTTTCGCTGTCATAGCCACGATTGTAGCGTATAGTGATACAATCGTGGCATTCGATCAGCTGGTGTGGCGGGGCAGGGATCTCAGGCTGTGCAGTCGGAGATGTCGGGATCACCCCCGCGTCCGCGGGGAGCACGACGAGCTGTTGTCAGGCCGGCGGATGCCGGTGGGATCACCCCCGCGGACGCGGGGAGCACGCAGGGCGGAGGGACGGCGGCCTGTGCTGCCAGGGATCACCCCCGCGTCCGCGGGGAGCACTACGTGGGCAACGCGTCCCCGGGCCTGCCGATGGGATCACCCCCGCGTCCGCGGGGAGCACACTTCCTGACCAGGGACTTCTTTCTACGGTACCTCGGTTTAGCATCGGTTTCGACGGCACCAGCCGATCCCGGGGGCCAGTGAACACCCGGCGAAGAACCGGCAAAAGACCGACAAGACGCCAGCAGGACCCGCTATTCCAAGCATGCGATCCACCATTGCACCCCCATCACGAAGACAGGCCCGTACAGAAGGCCTTCGACACGCCCAGGGAGAGCGCAGCGGGCCACCAGCATCCGGTCACATAGGCACACGTAGAATGACCCGGAGAAAAGTGCGCCCGGCGTGAGCGAGCCGCGGGGAAGCCATCGGAGCCGCAGCAGTCGGCCACCAGCGGAACCGGTCTGCTCGACGTGCGCATTCCCACGATCATGGAGGACGGTGTGACCCAGCCACCGGGCGACGATTCGCGCAGCGAGTACCGCGCATCGGCGCGGCCGCGCCTCCGCTCAGACAACACCGGCGCCAGCAGCGGCCAGGGTTCTGCCCCGCTTTCACGCCGTGAGCGCATCCGGCAGGAACGCCAGCGCTCAGCGCCCAGCACCGCCGCCCATGGCATCCCCTCCGCCGACGTCACCGGCGAGCGCGGGCCCGTCGCCGGCGAGGACGGGCCCCACACCGGTAAGGACACGCCCCTCACTCGCGACGAGCGGCTGGACTCCACGAACGCTCCCGCCGGCCCGGCACGTGGTCCCGGGGACAGCGACTTAGCCCCCTACGCCGGGCGGGCGCCCGGACCATCGGGACGCGGTCCCCTGCTCGACCCCGACGAGGACGACGCCGGCCCGGAGATCTACGCGCCCCCGGCCGGCCCCGTCTCGGTCGCGTCCAGTTACCTCGCCGCGCGCAATGGCGCCACCAGCCCCGCAGCCGCCGCTGGTTCCGCCGCAGCGGTGACGGGCACCGCAGGCAATGTCGCCCGCACCGCCGCCGCGGAAGCAGCAGGTGCCGGCGCGGCCATCCCAGGAACCACAGCTGACGCCGGCCCGGGCGAGCCCATCGGAGCAGACGACGCCGACGCACCCCTGAGCCGGCGCGCCCTGCGCGACCGCCAGACGCGGAACCGCCGCCGCAAGGCCGACGCGGCCGCCGCCCACGCCCCGACCGAGTCGAGCGACACCCGCGCCGCAGGGGCAGCGTTCACCGAGGACGATCCGGAACTCACCACCGGTGACGACGGCCGCAGCCGGCACAGCACCCGCCTGGGCGAGGGATTCAGCGAACTCGTCACCTGGACGACCGCGGGCACGTTCCTTCCCGGCAGCGGTCTGATCAAAGCCGGCCGCAAAGGCCCCGGCCTGTTCATCCTGATCGCGTTCCTGGGGCTGATCGCTGCCGGCATCGGCTGGTTGCTGTGGCGCGGCCCGCTGGCCGTCGGCGCGCGCATGNGTGGCGCGGCCCGCTGGCCGTCGGCGCGCGCATGACCACGAGCCCCACCTATCTGCTGGCCATCGCCATCATCGCTGCCCTGGCCGGACTGATCTGGATCGGCATCATACTGGCGACCTACCGGAATCTCCGCGCACCCATCCTGCTCTCCCGGGCGCAACGGGCGCTCGGCGGCATCATGGTCGCGTCCCTGGCCGTCATCATCGGCGTTCCCGCCGGCGTCGTGTCGTCCTACGCGCTCATCCAGCGCAGCACCATCTCCACCGTCTTCGGCGACGCCACCGGCAGCACCGTCGCGGCGGAGGATCTCTGGGCCGACGAACCCCAGGTCAACGTGCTCCTGCTGGGTCGCGACGACGGCGAGGACCGTACCGGCGTCCGGCCGGACACCATCCTGGTCGCCTCGATCGACACCGCCACCGGGGACAGCACCCTGATCAGCGTGCCCCGCAATCTGAACCAGCCGATCTTCCCGTCCGGAAGTGCCCTGGAGGAACGTTTCCCCTACGGGTTCGACGCCTTCGGGCCGCAGGAAAGCATGATCAACGCGGTCTGGACGTGGGCCGAGGGTGAGCCGCAGGCGGTGGACAACCCCGCCGCCCTGGAGCCGGGCATGTGGGCGACCATGCAGGCCGTCGAAGGGTCCCTCGGGCTGGAGCTCGACTACTACGGCGCGGTGAACATGAAGGGCTTCGAGGACCTGGTCGACTCGATCGGCGGAGTCCGCATCAACGTCGAACGTCCCATCCCGATGGGCGGCGGCACCAACCAGAACACCGGCACCAAATACCCGATCTTCAACTGGATCGATCCCGGCGAGCAGGTGCTCGACGGCTATGAGGCGCTGTGGTACGTCCGCTCCCGTGAGGGCGCCGACAACTACGACCGGATGTGCCGTCAGCAGCGGATGCTCAAGACCACCCTGGACCAGGTGGACCCGCACGAGGTGGCGATGGCGTATCCGCGTCTGGCCGGCTCCGCCACCCGCAACATCCAGACCGACATCCCGCAGAACGAGGTCGGCGCCTTCGTCGAGCTGGCGCTGCGCATGCAGAGCGGTGAGATCAAGTCCGCCCAGATCAACAACGATGTCATCGCCACCGGGAACCCCGACTGGGACGAGCTGCACGCCTGGGTGCAGGAGCAGCTCGATCCGCAGGAGCCCTCGCAGGCCGAGGAAGCGACCGGTGAGGAAGCCACCGAGCCTGCCCCGGAGGAGACCGAGGAACCGGCCGAGACGGAACCGCCGGCACCAGGCATCGAGACCGAAGAGGGCATGTGCTTCCCGCAGGGGTACGACCCGAACGTGCTGCCCCAGGGTTACACGCCGGGCGCCCAGGGCTGACCGCCGCCGATGACCACCGTCGTCGTCATCGGAGCCGGACCGCGCGGCACCACCGTCCTGGAGCGCCTGGTCGCTCACGCGCACACGATGCCGCCGCCCTCTGCGCCGGTCCAGGTTCATCTGGTCGACCCCTTCCCCCCGGGGCCCGGCAGGGTCTGGCGCACGGATCAGAGCGCCGAGCTGCTGATGAACACGGTCCTGGAAGAGCAGACCGTATTCCCTGATGAGAGCGTCGCCGTCCGCCCCCGGCAGACGGGGCCGACGATGGCGCAGTGGGCGAGGGGGGTCCTCGCAGGGGAGATCCCGGCCACCGATGAGGCACGCGCCGATCTGCGGGTGCTCCCCTCGCCGGGGTTCCCGCCCAGGCGCCTCTACGGGCACTACCTGGCCTGGGCCTTCGAGCGGATCGTTAAGGACGCGCCGGCCTGGATGACCGTGACCGTCCACCGAGCAGAGGCCCTGGAGGTCCTTGATGCACCGGACACCCGCGCGGAGCATCCCCTGGCGGGTACGACTCCCGGCGCCGGTCCGGACTCTGCTGCCGGCCAGGTTCAGGATCAGCTCGTCCGGCTGGATGACGGCACCGATCTACTCGCCGATCACGTCGTCCTGTGCCTGGGACATCTGCCGGCCCGCCCCGCGCAGAACCGGCAGGACCTTGCCGCGTACGCCGGGCGGGGCGGTCTGGCCTATCAGCCTCCCGCGCTGCCGGCCGAGGTCGACCTGGACCGGATGGCGCCTCCGGGCACCGAGGTGATCGTGCGCGGCTTCGGCCTGAACTTCTTCGACCTGATGGCGCTGGCCACGACCGGCCGCGGCGGACGGTTCACCCGGGCAGCCGACGGCGAACTCGTGTACCGGCCCAGCGGGCGCGAACCGGTGTTCTGGGTGACGTCCCGGCGGGGCGTGCCCTACCGCGCCAAGCCGGTCATCGACGGCCGCCCCGTGCCGCAGGCGACCCTCCGGTGGACCACCGTGGGACGGTTCCGTGACCTGGCGGCGCGCCTGCGCCGGGACCAGGAGGCGGGCTGGGGCGCCCCGGCCGGAGGACCCGCCGCTCCCCCGGCTGAGGCAAAGGAACTGGGCGGGACGCTCGGCTTCAACCGGGACGTGTGGCCGCATGTGCTCGCCGATGCGCGCCTGGCGTACTACGGCACCCTCGCCCGGGTCCGGCCGCAGGCCTTCGAAGGAGACCCGGAAAGCTTCCTGAACGGTATCGTGCCGGAACGGCACGCCTCGTTTCCCGAACTCGAGGCGCGGTTCGTCCCGGACCCGGCCGACCGGCTTGACTTCGACGCCCTCATCAGCCCGCTGAAGGACCGCCGCTTCGGCTCCCCGGAGGAGCTGGAGGCATGGATGCGCGGTTTCCTCGAGCGGGACATCGCCGCCGCCCGTGCCGGTGCCGATTCGCCGCTGAAGATGGTCCAGGTGAGTCTCACCGCCGCGCGCCTGGTGGTCAAGGAACTCGTTGCCGACGGCCTCATCGAGGAGACCAGCTTCGCGGACGAGCTGCGCGGATGGTTCGAGGATTTCGTCGCGGGCCTCTGCGACGGCCCTCCGGTGGAGCGGATCGAGCAGGCTCTGGCCCTGCACCGGGCAGGTCTCCTCCGGTTCGCCGGTCCGGCGGCCGTCACCGGGGATGTCGGCACGGCGACGCCGGCCTTCGCGCTGCGGCGACTGCTGGCCGACGCCGAACCGGTACGCACCACCCACCTCATCGAAGCGGCCTCCCCCGCGAACCGGGTGATGCTGGCCGAGGACCGCCTGCTGCGGTCCATGCTCGACGCCGGCCGGGTCCGGGCGCGAGAGTCGCAGCTGGCCAATGGCCGGTTGTACCGCGCCAGCGGTCTGGAGGTGGCCGGGCCCGCGCACCGCACGGTGAACGCGGCCGGCGAGGTTCACCCAGGCCGTTACGTCCTGGGCCTGCAGCTCTCCGCGGTGCAGTGGGGCCTGGCGATCGCGGCGCAGCCGGGCACGAACGCCCCCAGCCTGCGGGACGCCGATGCGATCGCCCGGGCGGTGCTCGGCCTGCTGCCTGGCTGAGCTCCGCCCGCTGCGCGCTCTGCGCCCGGACGGAGGCGACGCCCCCTTTGCGTGGCGCAGAGACTTGCACGACGCGTCCCGTCAGGCCCGTTGCCCCATTGCCGGCGCCATGCCCTCCGGTCAACGCGGCGAGCCGGCGTCCTCGGGCACGAGCAGGTATTCGCCGCTGTGCGGCACTCCGGCCAGGTTCATGCCGCTGTCCCGGTGGGCATACGGCTCCCAGATCGGATCGTCGCGCGGCCCGATCTCCACGGCCGCGAACTCGAAGGGGATGCCGGCAGCGGTCAGCAGCGAGGCCCGGTCCATCAGCTGAGCGTGCAGATGCGGCTCGGTGGTGTTGCCGGAATTCCCGCATTCGCCGAGCAGCTGCCCGGCTTCGACCCGCTCGCCGCGGCGCACCCGCAGGGAGCCACGTCGCAGATGCGCGTAGGCGGCATAAGCACCGTCGTCGTGCCGGATCACCACGTGATTGCCGAGCACCCAGAGCGGACCGCCCAGCTGCCGGACGTTGCCCTCCACGAACAGCCACAGGTGCGCCCATCCGGACGTGCGCGAGCGGTGATCGCGCTGCCAGCCGCAGGTACGCACGACGGTACCGGCGGCCATGGCGTGTATCGGCGCGCCGAAGGCGGCGAACGCCTCCGGGGGCACCATGCCGCCACGGTCATAGGGCGGGTCGGGCCCCTCCGCTGGGCGGGCGGCCAGGTCGATCGCATAGGCCTGGCCGAAGATCCTCACGCCGTGGCTGGGCACCGCACTGCTCGGGGTGTTGAGCGCCAGCCAGCGGCCCCGCACGGGCGCCTGCAGCGTGCGACGTTCGTGGCGGGGGTGCAGCTTACCGCCGAGCAGGGAGAGCAGCAGCATCGCACCGATGCCCGCCACCGCGCCGTAGACGACCACGGGCCAGACCACCGGCAGAGGCTGCGGCAGTCCGGCGATGTTGCGCACGGCATTGACCAGGCAGATGACGAGGCCGACGGCGATGACGATCAGCCGGACCCGGTAGACGCCTCGTAGAACCCTCATACCGGGCGCACCCCCATCAGGCAGACGAGCAGCGGCACGACGCGTTCCGGCGGCACCTCGTAACGCCCGCGGCCGCGCTGGCGCAGCCACCCGCCGGCGATGAGCTGCCGCAGATGATGGTGCAGCTGCCCCGTCGTACCCAACCCCTCGAGCTCGGTCAATGCGGCCGTCGTCTCGACTCCGTGCAGCACCTGCCGCAGGAGTTCCAGCCGCACCGGGTGGCTCAGGGCCGCCAGCGCCGTCACCCGGTCGGACCAGTCCTCCTGCAGAAGCGGGCCGGCCGGTGTGCCGTACTGCCATTCCACCGGGCCGGCCGGAAGGGTGACGCTGCCGAGCAGCATGACGGCGCCGGCTTCAGCGCCCGCTTCAGGCCCCGCCTCGTCGAGCCGCGCCCGTAAGCCGTTCAGCGCCCAGAAGACGTCGTCCTCGGGGGCCGCATCCTCGTCTGCGGGCTGCTCCGGCCCTATCGCGCCGGCTACGCCGCGGGCTGCACGCGCCTCCAGCGCCTCGACCCGGGCGCGCAGACCTTCCAGTTCCTCGGCCAGCCGCGTAGCGTCCTCGTCTGTCATGCACCCTATAGTACCGAATTACGTAATTACGTAGAACCCCCATCTTCGCCGGCGACCGCCGCGATGCGCTCCGGATCGTAACCCAGCAGTCCGCTGAGCACCTCTTCGGTGTGCTCGCCCAGGTCGGGGCCGACATGCCGGATCGGCAGGGAGGCATCGCCGCCGATGACGGGGGTGACGCCGGGGAAGGCGACCTCCGCCTGCTCATCGCCGATGGTGGTCGTCCGGGTCTGGATCATCCCCCGGGCACGCAACTGGGGATCGTCGAGCAGGTCCGGCGCGGTATAGATCGGCCCGGCCGGCACGCCCGCCTCGTCGAGGACGGTGAGCGCCTCCGCGCTCGGCAGGCCCGCCGCCCACGCTCCGATGGCCTCGTCCAGCTCGTCGCGGCGGTCCCAGCGGCCCGCGTTGCTCTGCAGGCCCGGGTCCGTGGCGAGATCGGGGCGGCCGATAGCACGCATGTACCGCTGGAAGATCGCGTCGCCGTTGCCGGCGACCACGATGGACTTCCCATCGGCGCACACATACGCGTTCGACGGCGCGATGCCCTGCGTCCGGCCGCCGGTGCGGGTGCGGACCTCGCCGTAGGCGGAGTAGTCCGGCACGAGGGATTCCATCACGGAGAACATCGCCTCGTTCAGCGCCACGTCCACGATCCGCTGCGGCAGGCCGGTGCTGTCCCCGGAAGCACCGGCCGCGCCGCGACGGGCTTCGCGCCGGTAGAGGGCCATGACGATGCCGAAGGCCGCCTGCATCCCGGCGATGGAGTCGCCGATGGAGATGCCCACCCGTACCGGCGGCCGGTCCGGATCGCCGACGAGTTCGCGGAACCCCGCGTAGGCCTCGGCCACGGCGGCGAATCCCGGCCGCGCGGACATCGGGCCGCTCTGCCCGAAGGCGGAGATCCGCCCGATGATCAGCTCGGGGTTACGGAAGTTCATCTCCTCCGGGCCGATCCCCCAGCGCTCCAGGGTGCCGGGACGGAAGTTCTCCAGCACGGCGTCGCAGTGCGGCACCAGGTCCAGCACCGCCTGCCGCCCCTCGGGGGACTTCAGGTCCAGCACGATGGACTTCTTGTTCCGGTTGAGGGTCCGGTACAGCATCGACGTGGTGCCGCGGTAGAGCCGCCAGTTGCGCAGTTCGTCGCCGGTGCCGGGCCGTTCGACCTTGATGACTTCGGCGCCGAAGTCGGCCAGCATCCGCCCGGCCGTCGGCGCGGCGATGTAGTTGCCCAGCTCCAGGACGCGCAACCCGCTCAACGGCAGCGCGTCCTCCGCGGTCCCGGGTGCCTCCGGGGTGTCTGACATGGGAACTCCTCGTCTTCCTCGACGTGCCGCCAGACTATCGCGTGCCGGAGGGGACAGGCCCGGGCAGGCGACCAGCCAGGGTGTGGAGCCTGAGTGCCAACGATGGAGGGGCCGGCCCGGGCAGGCGGCCAGCCGCCAGGTCCGCGACGGCCGCGTGGGACCGGCACGCGTGCATCCGCGGCACAGCGCGGCTTTACACGGACGAGACACGGTCCTCATCGCGGTGAAACGTGCGTCCCTCACAGTGGTGTCTAAAGGGACGGCGCGAGGTCCCTGGTGGGCACCGACGTCCACAGGGGAACCCGTGCCAGGACCCGAACGAGGGGAGCAGCATGAGCGTCGCCGGACCCGCCGGGCCGTATGGACGGTCCCCGCTGCCCCAGCCGTCGGCGCGGCCCGCCCAGCCCGATCCGGCCGGGCACCCGCCGCTGCCCGCTCCGGTAGAGGCCGGGCACTGGGCCCGGCAGTGGTCCACCGCGCTGCAGTGCTTCGATCTGGACGCCGGCCGCTTCGAGGTGAGCCTGCTGGCCTATGCAGAGAACGCCACCTACGACTGCCTCGACAGGCACAGCGGCGAGCGCCTCGTACTGCGGCTGCACCGGCCCGGAGTGCATCAGCTGGTGTACATCCGCAGCGAACTGGCGTGGATCGACGCGCTGCGCCGTGATCGCGCCGTGCACACGGCCGGGTTCCGGATGGCCGCCCCGGCCGAAGCGGTGGCACGATTCCGCGGTCCCGAGGGGCAGATGCTGCATGCGGCACTGTTCGAGCATCTCCCCGGCCGGGAACCCGCGACGGAGGATCTGCCGGGGACCATGGCGCTCATCGGCGCCCAGACCGCCCGTCTGCACGCCCATGCCCGCGGATGGAATGCGCCGCGCGGATTCGACCGGCCCATCTGGAACGTGGACCATCTGATCGGCGATACGGCTCCCTGGGGCTGCTGGGGGCAGGTGCCCGAGGCACGCACGGAGGAACGCACGCACCGGCTTCTGGAGCGGGCCGAATCGAAGATCCGCAACGAGCTGGCCGCCTACGGCACCGGCCGGGACCGCTTCGGGCTGATCCACGCGGATCTGCGCACGGCGAACTTCCTGGTGGACGGCTCCCGCACGGCCGTGATCGACTTCGACGACTGCGGCACCGGCTGGTTCATGTACGACCTGGCCTGCACCCTCTCGTTCCGCGAGGACGATGCGCGCCTGCCCTCATGGGTGGCGGCGTGGCTGCGCGGGTACACCGGCAGCGCGGAACTGGGCCGGGAGGATCTGGCAGTGCTCCCGTCGATGCTCATGCTCCGGCGGCTGCAGCTGCTGGCGCGCGCCGGGGCGCGCCGCCATCCGGCCGTCGTGGACGGCGGCTTCATCCCGGCCACCGCCGCCCTGGCCGAGCGCTACCTGGACGGCGGCGTGCTGGCGGGCCTGGCCGCCTGACCGTCAGGCCAGCGCCTCGGCCAGCTGTCAGGCCAGCGCCTCGGCCAGCTGCCCCCGCGAGACGGTGCGCTTCCGGGCGATCGCCAGCCAGCCGGCGGTCACCGCCAGGACGAACCAGATGAACAGCGCTCCGTAGGCGGCTCCCAGGCCCGGGGTACCGGCCACGATCGAGGCGACGCCGTTGAACACCGGCGTCAGCGGCAGCGCCGGCTTGACCGCCATGAAGAACCCGGGCACGGCGGAGAGCACATGCGCCGCGGCGCCCAAGACGGCCAGCAGCACCGCGACGAACCGGCCCGCGCCGCCGAACCACGCCACCAGCGCATGGTGGATCGCGGCGAAGACGGCGCCGGAGACGATGGCGAACACCAGCAGGGTGCACAGATCAGCGAACCCCAGCTCCAGCACGCTCTGGGCCAGCAGCACGAGCGCCACGGCCTGGACTGATGCCAGCAGCACACCCGGCAGCAGCGCACGGGCCGCCAGCGCCGCCGAGCTCGCGGTGCTGCTCAGCGCGCCCGCGCTCACCGCCCGCAGGATCAGGTAGGTCACCAGGCCGCCGATCCACAGAGCCAGCGACAACAGCAGGGCGATGGCGGACGAATCCGCGAAGAGGCTGTCATCGGCGTCCTGGGAGATGGGCTGCGAGACCACCTCGGAGAGCCGCTCCCGGTCCGGGGCCGTGTACGAGGGGATCTCCTCTGCGCCCGAGGCGATCCCGGAGGCGAACTGGTCGGTGCCGTCGGCCAGTTCCCCGGCGCCCTCATCGAGCTGGGACAGTCCCCCGGCGAGTTCACCGGCGCCGTCGGCCACCTGGCCGACCCCGGCGGTGTACTCCCCCAGTCCGGTCGCGAGTTCCCCCGCTCCGGAGGCCAGCTGACCGGAACCGTCGGCGGCCTGTCCGATGCCCTCGGCCAGGGCGGGCATGCCCTCGGCCAGCTGTGAGGTGCCGTCTGCCAGCTGGCCGGCCCCGTCGCGCAGCTGCGCTCCGGCCTGGCTCAGCTGCCCGGCGCCCTCGGCGGCCTGCTGCAACTGCTCCAGAAGCTCCCCGAGCCCGGCGGAGATTCCATCGGAGAGCTCACGGGCGCCCTCGGCGAGTTGGCCTGCGCCGCCGATGAGGCTGGTCCCGGTCGACGGGTCCTGCTGGTCCAGGCCCGCGGCGGCCTGGTCCAGACCTTCGGAGACGCCCGCCCCGTAGCCTTCGAGCCTGGCCTGGCACATCTCCGGCGTGTCCTGCGGGGTGCACAGTTCAGCGATCAGCTCGGCCTGTTCCTCCGGCGTCGGCGCGGGAGGATTGGCCGCCGCGTCCCGCAGGCCGGCCTGGTACTGGCGCAGCCCCTGGTCGAGCCCTTCGGCGCCGTCAGCGACCTGAGCGGCTCCGTCCTCGAGTTCCTGCAGGCCTCCGGCAGCGTCTTCCCCGCCGGCCTCGGAGAGCCCCTCGACGAGCTGGTCCACGCCGCGCGTGTACTCGTCCACGCCGGAGGACAGCTGACCTGCACCGTCGGCCAGCTGCCGGGTGCTCTCCGGCAGCTCCGCGGTGCCGTCCCGCAGCTGGCTCAAACCGCTGCTCAGCTCCCCCGCGCCGTCTGCCAGCTGGCTGGCGCCGCCGCTGAGCTCGCCACCGGCGGCGTCGAGCTCCTCCAGCCCGGACGCGAGTTCCCCGGCTCCCTGCGCGGCCTCACCGGTGCCGTCGGCGAGCTGCCCGGCGCCGGAGGAGAGTTCGTCGGCGGCGTCACCGAGCTCGCGCATCTGGTCGCCCATGTCGTTGAAGCCCAGATAGATGTTGTCCAGGTAGTTGCCGGTCAGCTCCCGGTTCATGGTGGAGGTGGCGACATCGGCGATGGTGCGCCCGATCATCGCGTCCGAGAGCGGCCCGACCTCGGAGGTGCGCACGTCGATGGTGGCCTGCCGCGCTTCGGCCGGGTCGTCCTCGCCGAAGGAGAGGGCGTCGGCGGAGAACTCCTCCGGGATGGTGACGACGGCGGCGTAGGTGCCGTCCTGGAGGCCCTCGCGGGCGTCCTCGTCGTCGGAGAGCACCCAGCGGAGGTTGTCGTCGTCGGTGTCGACGAGTCCCGCCGCCAGCTGGCGGCCCAGGGGCACCAGCTGGCCGTCCATCTCGACGGCCTCGTCGTTGTTCACCACCGCGGCGCGGACCTCGCCGAGCCGGTCGGAGGCGTTCCATGTGGCCCAGACGAATCCGCCTGCGATCAGGAACGGCACCAGGACGATCCCGAGCAGGGAGACCCAGGTGACGCGTCCTCCGCTGGCGCGCTCGAGCAGGTTCGGGGTCATCGGCGGGCTCCTTCCATGGCCGCGGCCGGGTCGCTGTGCCCGGAGGTGCGCGCGGCGGGTTCATCCGTGTCGACGATGCGGGTGGGCGTGCCCGGCGGCAGCAGCGCGCTCGCGGCGGCCGGCGTCCGGGCGCCCAGGACCAGGCAGCCGGGCGCAACGTCTTCTCCAGTGCGGCTTCCGCCGGAGAGCGCGGCGGCGGCGAGGTCCGCGGCGGCATCCCGGGTAGCGGTCCCGGTGACCGTGTCGGCCTCGTCCAGCAGCGTCACGCGGGGCCCCGATCCGGCACGGATCTTGCGGGCCAGGCCGTTCAGCTCGTTCGCGCCGGCGGCGGGCAGGCCCGGACGGCCCTCCGTGCCGGGCAGGTCCTGGAGGCTGCTGTGGGGCAGGACACGGCGCAGCTGACCGGCCTGCTCGGGCAGGACGTAGCCGTCGACCTTCAGACGGCCCTCGTCCAGGGGCAGCCGTCCGCTGAGTGCCAGCAGGACGGCGCGCCGGCCGCTGCCGGTGACGATGAGCGCCTCGCCCGGCGCTGCCGCGAGGGAGACGGAGGAGAAACCGCGGCCGTAGCCGGCGCCCCGGTCCAGGCGCAGGCCCAGGTCCTCGCCGTAGACCAGCCAGGGCGCATCGGGCGCGGGCCAGTCCTTGAGGGCGAGCTGGCGGGCCAGCGCCTCGCCTTCGACGTCGAAGGTCGGCAGCAGCCGGTCCAGCCACGGCGGAAGCCACCAGGCGTACCGGCCCAGCAGCGCCATCACCGCCGGGACGAGGGTCATCCGGACGATGAAGGCGTCGACGAACACCCCGACCGCAAGACCCAGCGCGATTGCCTTGACGACCGGCTCTCCGGCCGGGACGAACGCCCCGAAGACGGAGAACATGATGATCGCGGCGGCGGTGACGACCCGGGCGGAGGAGACGAATCCGGTCTCGATGGCGTGCCGCGCGTCCCCGCCGTGGACGTAGTCCTCTCGCATCCGGGAGACCAGGAAGACCTCGTAGTCCATCGCCAGGCCGAACAGGACGCCCATCAGGATGATCGGCAGGAAGCTGATGACGGGTCCGAGCACATCGATCCCGAGCGCCGCGGCGCCGTGCCCGTCCTCGAAGACGAGCACCACCACGCCGAAGGCGGTGATGACGCTCAGCAGATAACCCAGGGTGGCCTTCAGCGGCACCCAGATGGAACGGAACACCATCGCCAGCAGGAGCAGGGACAGGCCGACGACGATGGCGCCGAACGGCAGCAGCGCCCCGGCCAGGCGGTCGGAGACGTCGATGCCGATCGCGGTGAAGCCGGTGACGGCGGTACTGATGCCGTACTCGTCTTCGAACTGGGCGCTCATGTCCTGGATGGTGCGCACCAGATCCGCGGTCTCCGGGGAATCCGGCGCGGTCTCGGGGATGACCTGGGCGATGCCGGTGTCGGCGTTCATGTTCGGCGTGGCCATGGGCACATCCGCCACGCCGGGCAGATCCCGCAGCTCATCGGCGATGTCGTCCATGTCGCCGAGCGGGTCGGTGGAGGAGATGATGTCGGCCTTGACGATGAGCGGGCCGTTGTAACCGGGCCCGAAGTGCTCGTCGATGAGGTCGTAGGTCACCCGGGGAGGGGTGCCCTCCTCCGCGGTGGCGTTGGAGGGCAGCGCGAGCTCCAGGCGCTGAGCGGGGATGGCGAAGAGGCCGAGGCCCACCACGATGACGACGATGGTCAGCGCGGGGATCTTCGTGGCGGCCCGCACCCAGCCGCGGAAGAAGCGGCTGGCCGCGGTGGGACGGGGTTCGGGTGCCGGCTGCCCGGCTGCCAGCGCCTCGCGGACTTTCCGCGGGCGCAGCTTCTCCCCGCCGAAGCCCAGCAGCGCCGGCAGCAGGGTGAGGCCGATGAGCACCGCGATCAGAACGGCCGCCGCCGAGGCGACGCCCATGGCCGAGAGGAACGGGATGCCTGCGACGGAGAGGCCTGCCAGCGCGATCATCACGGTCAGCCCGGCGAAGACGACCGCAGAGCCGGCCGTCGCGGTGGATTGGGCGGCGGACTCCTCGGCGTCCATGCCGGCGGCCAGCTGGTCCCGGTGTCTGGAGATGATGAACAGCGCGTAGTCGATGCCCACCGCCAGGCCGAGCATGAGCGCCAGCATGATGGTGGTGGGATTGATGGTGAAGAAGAGCGTGGCGGCGGTGATGAGCGCGATCGAGACGCCGACGCCCAGCAGCGCCGTCAGCAGCGGCATGCCCGCCGCCCGGAGCGAGCCGAGGGTGAAGAGCAGCACGATGAGGGCGACCACGACGCCGATGGCCTCGACGATGCTCACGTGCACCTCGTCCATCTGGAACAGCTCACCGCCGGGGCTGGCCTGGGCCCCTGGCGGCAGCTGCTCCTGCAGCGCGGCCGCCGCTGCTTCGAGTTCCTCGGACGCGCTGGCCGGGAGTTCCTGGGTGCCCAGGTCGTACTGGACGGAGATGATGGCGGCCCGGTCGTCGTCGGAGAGGCTGGTGGTCCCGGCCTCGTCGCCGTAGGGGTTGCTGGCGATCTCGACGTGCGCCAGATCCTCGATCTCCTCGAGCGCGTCCTCGACCGGGTCCCGGTAGGAGGGCGAGTCGATGACGTCCCCCTCGGCGGTCACCACGATGATCTGCGCTGAGCCCCCGCCCACCTCGGGGAAGGTCCGGTTCAGATCGTCGAGCGCTTCCTGCGAGGGGCTGCCGGGCAGGGTGAAGGTGTTGTCGAAGCCCTTGGAGAACAGCCCGGCCACAGCGCCGACGATCGCCAGCACCAGCACCCAGGACGCCAGCACTGTCTTGCGGTAGCGGAAGCAGCGGCGGCCCAGGCGATAGAGGAACGACGACATGAGGGCAGCAGTCTCCTTACGGTGCACGGCCGACGGTGGCGATCCGGCGCGAGCGACTCAGGCGCCGGTGGAAAGTGGGAGCAGATCCCGGGGAACGCTCGATACACTACTGTATCGAATACATGAGTGTATCGTTGGCTTGCAGGGTAAAGTTCTCAGCATTCGCCAATGTACGCTCTGCCGGGCCCGCCTGGAAGCCGGTACAGCGCCGGCAGGGACCGCCAGGAACCGGCAGGAACCGGCAGGAACACACGTCCCCTGAGGATGAAGGCAACGCTCCTCAGAAGGGCGTTGCGAGCCGCCACCGAGCACCGTTCCCGGCCCGCGGACCGGGCACGAATGACCAGCGCCGCCACGACCCATACAGCAACAACCCGACACCCGCGAGCATCCCAGACCAGGACATACAGACAGTGAGCACGCAGCAGGAACGCACGAATCACGCCGCGGCACCGGCAGAGGTGCCGGCCGAGGCCCCGGAGGGTGCCATCACCGAGCGCAGGCGCCGCACCCGGGAGCGGCTGCTGACCGCCGCCCAGCACGTCTTCGCGCAGCGCGGCATCGCCGGCGCCTCCGTCGAGGAGATCTGCGAGGAAGCCGACTTCACCAGAGGCGCCTTCTACTCGAACTTCGGCAGCAAGGACGAGCTGATCGAGGCGGTCTCGCTGCACATCATCGGGCAGATCCAGCAGCGGGTCGTCGATGCCACCACCAGCTACCCGGAGATCACCGACGGCGAGGAACGGCTGCGCCGCTGCGTGGCCGAGCTGGCTTCAGCGGTGCCCCGCGAGCGGACCCTGCTGCTGACGTTCAAGGAACTCCAGCTGTATGCCGTCAAGGTACCTTCGCTGCGCAAAGCCCTGGTGGAGTACCAGGAGACCGAGATGTGCTCCATCTATGAGGCCGCGAAGGCGTTCGTCGCCGAATGCGGGCGTGCGTTCACCCTCTCGGACGAGGTCAGCCTGGACCTGCTCGCGGCCGCCTACGAGTTCGCGGTGCAGCGGGCCCTGGAGACCGCGGATCCGGAAGATCCGGAGGTCGTCTTCGACCTCTCACTGCTGGCCGACCTCCTGATCGCCATCACCCGCCCCATCGAGTAGGGCTGCACACGCCGGCAATGCTCGTCGAAGGCAAACCGCCCGTATATCGCCACTCCGCCGGTACGTCGTCACTCTCCAGGCCCGGGGGACGACGATATACGGGCGCGGCGACGACCTAAGCGGCAGGCGCGCGCTGAGAGCAGGCGCGGCACATGCCCCGGGGAGGCGGGCGGCCACCGGAGGGGCGGCATCGGCGTCCGGTGCCCTGGAGCGCAGGCGCGTATAGAGTGGACGCGTCCGGCGGCTACCACCCGGCCGCGGACCGCACGCCGTTCCGGCGGCGGGCCACACGGATGCCCCCGGCCTGGTCGGAGGCGCCCGCCGAGATGCTTCGACTGGAGGCCCGACGGGTGCGGCGCCAGGGCGTGACGACCGGACACGAGCGCACACGAACTGAAGGAGAGACCATGCGGGTATGGCCCGGCACCGCCTATCCCCTGGGCGCCACCTTCGATGGCTCCGGCACGAACTTCGCCCTGTTCAGCGAGGTCGCGGACAAGGTCGAACTCTGCCTCTTCGACGACGACGGCGCCGAGACGCGGATCGAGCTGACCGAGGTCGACGCCTTCGTCTGGCACTGCTATCTGCCCGATGTGGGGCCCGGCCAGCACTACGGCTACCGCGTCCACGGCCCCTACGACCCGGCCAACGGGAAGCGCTGCGATCCAAGCAAATTGCTGCTGGACCCCTACGCCAAGGCGATCTCCGGTGAGATCCAATGGGGGCAGCCAATGTTCTCCTACGATCTGGACTCCGGCGGTTCCGGGGAAGGGCCCGTGGCGGAGGACTCGGCCGGCTCGACTATGCGCGCCATCGTGATCAACCCCTATTTCGACTGGCGCGGGGACCAGCCGCCGCGCCACCCGTACTACCAGAGCGTCATCTACGAGGCGCACGTCAAGGGCCTCACCCAGCAGCATCCCGACATCCCCGATGAGATCCGCGGCACCTACGCCGCCGTCGCGCATCCGGCGATCGTCAAGCACCTCCAGCGGCTCGGCGTGACCGCCATCGAGCTGATGCCGGTGCACCAGTTCGTGCACGACTCCAGGCTGCTGGAACAGGGCCTGCGCAACTACTGGGGCTACAACACGATCGGTTTCTTCGCCCCGCACAACGGGTACGCCTCCAGCCCGGAGACCGGCAGCCAGGTGCAGGAGTTCAAAGAGATGGTCCGCGCCCTGCACCGCGCCGGCATCGAGGTCATCCTGGATGTGGTCTACAACCACACCGCCGAAGGCAATCACCTGGGGCCGACCATCTCTTTCCGCGGCATCGACAACGAGCACTACTACCGCCTGGTCGAGGACGACAAGGCGCATTACATGGACTACACCGGTACCGGGAACAGCCTCAACGTCCGCAACCCGCACTCCCTGCAGTTGTTGATGGACTCACTGCGGTACTGGATCCTGGAGATGCACGTCGATGGCTTCCGCTTCGATCTGGCCTCGACGCTGGCCCGGGAGTTCTTCGACGTGGACCGGCTGTCCACGTTCTTCGAGATGGTCCAGCAGGACCCGGTGGTCTCCCAGGTCAAGCTGATCGCCGAACCCTGGGACGTCGGCCCCGGGGGCTACCAGGTGGGGAACTTTCCGCCGCTCTGGACGGAGTGGAACGGCAAGTACCGCGACGTGGTGCGCGACTTCTGGCGAGGCGCCGATTTCACCATCGGCGAGTTCGCCTCCCGAATCGCCGGTTCCGCCGATCTGTATGCCAACTCCGGACGACGCCCTTTCGCCTCGATCAACTTCGTCACGGCGCATGACGGGTTCACATTGTGGGACCTGGTCTCCTACAACGAGAAACACAACGAGGCCAATGGCGAGGACAACCGGGACGGCGAATCGCATAACCGTTCCTGGAACCACGGCGTGGAAGGCCCCACTGACGACGTTGAGATCCTGGAGCTGCGCACCCGCCAGCAGCGGAATTTCCTGGCGACGCTGGCCCTGAGCCAGGGGGTGCCGATGATCTCTCACGGCGATGAGCTCTCCCGCACCCAACACGGCAACAACAACGCCTACTGCCAAGACTCGCCGCTGGCCTGGATCGACTGGGACAACGCCGATGAGCCGCTGATCGCCTTCACCGCGCACCTGTTCAAACTCCGGCACGAGCACCCGACCTTCCGCCGCACCCGGTTTTTCTCCGGCAAGGCGGTGCGCAGCGACATCGCCGACCCCTTGCCGGATCTGGTGTGGCTCAATACCGACGGCGAGGAGATGATCCTCGAGGACTGGAACTCCGGTTACGCCAAGTGCCTTGGCGTGTTCCTCAACGGCGATGCCATCCCGGGCACGGACCGGCGCGGCAACCGGATCGTCGACGACGATTTCCTGCTGTTCTTCAACGCGGACCTGTGCGAAGTGGAGTTCACCCTTCCGGACCGCGAATACGCCGACGTGTGGACAGTGGAGATTGACACCGCAGGTGACTGGGAAACCGGCCGGACGCTTCGCGCCGGTCAGCGGATCACGCTACGCGGGAAGTCAATGCTGATCCTGCAGGAAGGTCAGGACGAGAGCGACGACGCGCAGATGTCCGCCGAAGCCTCCGTCGCCTCCCGCAGCAACGGCGGCTGACCCCACCGCACAGCACGCCGAACCGCTCGCGCCACATGACAAAGACCCGCCGCGCGGCGATGCCGGCGGCGGCGATCCAACGCAAGCGGCGAATCGCCGCTGCGAGAGTTCACGGACGCCGCAGGTCACGTGTGCGCTGGCGGTGGCGTGGCGGCCGCGCCTCACCTACTGACACCCGGCCCTCGTCTTGGTGCGCACAGTCATCCCGGCACGCCCGGTCTACTGCACCTATGGTCATAAGTACAAATGCCTGCTTGTGTTATGCTGTGAGCATCACCAAGGAGGTCACATGGGCGCTGAGCAAGTCACCGATCTGGCCTGGCGCGCGCTGGCCGATCGCAACCGGCGTGCGATCCTGCGGGCGATCCGGGCCGGGCCGCAACCGGTCGGCGCGATCGCAGAACAGGTAGGCCTCTCGCAGCAGACGACTTCGCACCATCTCGGGGTGCTCCGCAAGGCGGGTCTCGCAACCGGTCATCGTGAGGGCACCCGCCACCTGTTCGCGGTCGACCCCGACGGGCTGGCGGCGGTGCGCTCATACGTGGACGATTTCTGGCCGCGGAAGCTGTCTGACCTCAAGACCGCCGTCGAATCGCGGTGGGAGAAAGCCGATGGCTGAGTTCCGGGACTTCATCGACATCGCCGCTCCGCCGGAAACGGTGTTCGAGTACCTGACCACCAACGAGGGGATGACGGCCTGGATGGGTCACTACGCCGACCTCGATCCGGCACCCGGCGGGAACTTCGCGGTGGACATCGCCGGCCACCCCGTGCGAGGCAAGTATCTGCACGTCGAACCCCCGAACCGCGTCGTGATGAGCTGGGGTTTCGCCGGCAGCGACGACTTGCCGGCTGGAACATCCACGGTTGAATTCCGGCTCACGCCGATCAGCGGGGGCACCAGAGTCGAACTGTGGCATTATGACCTGCCCGACACGGAAGTACGTGGCCACGCCGACGGGTGGGCGAACTTCCTCCCTCGTCTCGCCGTCGTCAGCGCCGGCGGCGACGCCGGGCCGGACGACTGGCAGCCGCTCCCGGACTGATATCACCGCATTCACGACACGAGCCAAGGAGAGCCCCATGACCCACGGCACCGCGTACGACATCGTGCAGAAGTACCACCGTGCTTGGACCAGCGGTGACATCGACACGGCGATGAGCTACGTCGCCGACGACATCACCTGCCGCGCACCGGGCGCCGATCTGAACGGCAAGGACGCCTACCAGGGATTCATCGGCGGTTTCGCGCCCATGCTCACCGGCATCGGTGACATCGCTGAATTCGTCGACGGAGACCGCGTGGCCTTGTTCTACTACCCGCAAACCGCGGTGACCTCCACGGCTCCGGCTGCCGAGCTCCTCACCGTCCAGGCCGGGAAGATCACCACGAGTGTGCTGATCTTCGATCGGCTCTCCTACAGCCCGCCCGCGCAAGACTGAACCGGGAACAGATCATGACTCCTGAGCAGACCAGCCTGGTCGAACGTGTGCGGAGCCTGATCGCCGATGAGCCACTCGTGCGCGAGGTGTCGATGTTCGGCGGCAGGTCGGTGATGGTGAACGAGAAGATGATCGTCAGCGCCTTGAAGAACGGTGGCCTGCTCGTCCGGGTCGACGCCGGCCGGCACGACGAACTTCTCGAACGGCCGGGGGCCGTGCAGGCGGAGATGGGACCGGGCCGCGATATGGGTCCCGGTTGGATAGAGGTCTCCGCCGAGGCGATCAGCGACGACGAACGGCTGTCGTCCTGGATCGGGATCGCCATGGATCACAACCGGACCGTGACCGGCGGACTCGCGCACACGCCGGGAACCGGCTCCGCTAGGCTGAGGGACAAGCCCGGTTCGTAAGCGAGAAGAGGCGCCGATGGCACCGACGCGACCGCCGATGTCCACCTACCGCCTGCAGATCACGCCCGACTTCACCCTGTATGACGCGGCCGAGGCAGTGCCGTATCTGACCCGCCTGGGCACCGGCGCCGTATACCTCTCCCCCATCCTGACCGCCGCCTCCGGTTCCGCGCACGGTTATGACGTGGTGGACCCGACACGAGTCGATCCGGCACGCGGTGGCGAGGAGGGCCTGCGCGCACTCAGCTCCGCGGCCCACGCCGCCGGAATGCGGGTGATCGCCGATCTGGTTCCCAACCACATGGGCGTGGCGGACCCACAGGAGAACTCCTGGTGGTGGGACGTGCTGCGGCACGGACGCGAGTCCGCCTACGCCGGGTTCTTCGACATCGACTGGGACGCCGGCGACGGCCGCATCGTGCTGCCCGTCCTGGGCTCGGCAGAGGATCTGGCCGCCGTGACGGTGGATGCCGGTGCCGGGGTGCTGCGCTATTACGAGCACGCCTTCCCCCTGGTGCCGGGCACGCTCGGGCCGACGCACGGGTCACAGGAGCTCTCCGCCGTGCTCGCCGCGCAGCACTACACGCTGGTCTCCTGGCGGGAGGACCACCGGCTGAACTACCGGCGGTTCTTCGCGGTCAAGGAACTGGCCGGCCTGCGGGTGGAGGAACCCGCGGTGTTCGACGCCGCGCACGCCGAGGTGGCCCGCTGGTTCACCGAGGGGCTGGTCGACGGGGTCCGGATCGACCACCCCGACGGGCTGGCCGATCCCCGCGGCTACCTGGAACGGCTCGCAGAGCTGACCGGCGGCGCCTGGACGCTGGTGGAGAAGATCACCGAGCCCGGCGAGGCGCTGCCGGACGACTGGGCCGCCCATGGCACCACGGGGTACGAGGTCATCCGCGCCATCGACGGGTACCTGGCCGGCTCCGGTGCCGCCGGCGCCTTCGCCGCCCTGACCCCGGAGGCCGAGTTCGACGAGGTCGCCCTGACCGCCAAACGGGAACTGGCCGCAACGGCGCTGCGGGCGGAGTTCCTGCGTCTCACGCGCCTAGCAGAGGCCCATCTGCCCTCCGGCATCGTGCGTGGGCGACCGGACGCTGGCGCGGTTGCGGGCGCCGGGGCCCACCATGGCACGCCGTCGGCAGGCAGCCGCGCGCACGGGTCGAGGGAAGCCGGCGCCGCATCAGAGGGCGCGGACGCGCCGCGCGCCGACCTCCTGGAAGAGGCGCTGCGCGAGATCGCCGTCCAGTTCCACGTCTACCGTTCCTATGCAGGGCAGCCGCAGGACGAGCTGGACGCGGCGATGACGCGTGCCGGCCACGCGCGCCCGGACCTCATCGGACTCGTCGACGCGCTGGCCCCGCTGCTGCGCGAAGACGACCACCCCCTGGCGGTACGGTTCCGGCAGACGACCGGCGCCGTCATGGCCAAGGGCGTCGAGGACACCGCGTTCTACCGGTACGCGCGGCTGACCAGCCTCAACGAGGTCGGCGGCCAGCCCGACGGCTTCCCGTCCGAGGAAACAGGTCACCCGGATGGATCACATGCCGCCGCCAAAGGATCCGCTGGCGCAGGGCACCAGGGCGACGCCGCGCGTTCCGGCCAGTCCGGCCGCGCTGGAATGTCCGGGGACGCCGCCCGGTTCCACGCCCTCATGGCCGAGCGGGCGCAGACCACGCCTTGGGCGATGTCCGCCCTGACCACGCATGACACCAAGCGCAGCGAGGACACCCGAGCCCGTATCACCGTCCTCGCCGAATGCCCGGAGGACTTCGCGCGGTTACTGGCCTGCGCACGGCAGACGGCACCGCTCCCGGACGCACCCGAACTCGAAGTCCTGCTGTGGCAGGCGATCATCGGCGCCTGGGAACCCGCCACGAGCACGGGAGGCGCCCACGCGCAGCTGGCCACGAAGACCGGACCACCCGCGGATCTGCGCGAGCGGCTGCACGCCTATGCGCTCAAGGCCGCGCGCGAACAGGCCTGGCACACCGCCTGGACCGATCCTCATGAGCAGTTCGAGACGGCGCTGCGACGAGCCGTGGACCTCACCTTCGACGATCCCGGGCTGCGCGCGGAGATCGACCGCCTGGACGGCCTCATCCGCCGCCCGGCCGAGCAGCTCAGCCTGACCGCCAAGACCCTGCAGCTCATGGCGCCCGGCGTCCCGGACGTGTACCAGGGCACCGAGCTCCGGGATCAGTCCCTCGTCGATCCGGACAACCGCCGGCCCGTGGACTTCCAGCGGCTGGCGGGCCTGCTGGCGGCGCTGGACGGACCCGGCGAGACCTTCGACCAGGCCAAACTGCACCTGACCAGCACGCTGTTGCGGCTGCGGAACCGCCACCCGGACCTGCTGGAACCGGGGAGCTACACGCCCCTGGAACTCCGCGATCCGCGCCTGATCGGCTTCGCCCGCGGTGAGGACATCGTGGTCCTGGCATCCCGCTTCCCGGTGCGAACCGCCCGCGAGGGCTGGAATGGGGCGACCCTGCACTCGGAGATCGTTCCGGGACCGGTTTCCTCGCCCGGCCTGGACCCCGGCGATGCTGCGCTCGTCCCTGCCGCGACCATGCCTGTTGCGACCGGCAGCCTGCTGGCCGAACCGCACGCCTGGACCGAGGTCCTGACCGGCAGCGCGCCCCTCCAGGACGGACGCCTGAGCAGCGTCTTCGCCCGCTACCCCGTCGCCGTATTCGAGCGGAGCCGGTCATGAACCGGTGCGACCGGAACGCTCCCCAAGGCGCAGCACGTGTCCGCGCCGCACGCGAACGGCGCGCGACCGGCACCGTCGCCTGAGATCTGGAACGAGGAGACTGCTATGACGACAGCCGACGACCTGCAGCCGTTCTCGGTGTGGGCGCCGCATGCCGGCGCGGTCACGCTCATGCACCGGCACGCGCACACCACCACCTTCCGGGAGATCCCCTGCCGGCCGGGACCTCGTGAGGGCTGGTGGACGCCGGAATGGCAGCCCGACGGGAACGAACTCGACTACGGCTATCGGCTGGACGACGATCCCGAGCTGCTGCCGGACCCTCGATCCCGCTTCCAGCCCGACGGCGTGCACTGCCCCTCCCGCACGGTGTCCCTGCCGGCGCCGGAACAATGGCCGGACCGCAACTGGCGTGGCCGGCCCTGGGACGGCGCACCCGTCTACGAACTCCATATCGGCACCTTCACCCCCGAGGGCACCCTGGACTCGGCCATCGGGCGGCTGGACCACGTGGCCCGGCTGGGTGCCGGCTTCGTGGAGGTGATGCCCGTCAACGCTTTCAACGGGGAGCACAACTGGGGGTACGACGGCGTGCTCTGGCATGCCGTTCAGCACAGCCTGGGCGGGCCGCAGGCGTACCGGCGGTTCGTCGCCGCCGCGCACGAACGCGGGCTGGGCGTGATCCAGGACGTGGTGTTCAATCACCTGGGTCCCAGCGGGAACTACCTGGAGCGCTTCGGGCCGTATCTGCACCAGGCCGCCGCCAACACCTGGGGCAAGTCGGTGAACCTGGACGGGCCCGGCTCCGACGAGGTCCGCGCCTACATCCTCGACACGCTCACGATGTTCGCCCGGGACTACGGCGTGGACGGCTTCCGGCTGGACGCCGTGCACGCATTCGTCGACTCCCGCGCGATGCACATCCTGGAGGAGATGGCCGCCCACGCGGAACGATTGTCCACCGAGCTGGGCCGGCCGCTGACCCTGATCGCCGAGTCCGACCGCAACGATCCCGCCACCGTGACCGAACGCGACGCCGGCGGCATGGGCCTGGAGGCGCAGTGGTCCGACGATTTCCACCACGCGCTGCACGTGGCGCTCACCGGTGAGACGAGCGGCTACTACGCGGACTTCGAGCCGTTCTCCGCTCTGGCCAAGACCCTGCGTGGCGGTTTCTTCCACGACGGCACCTATTCCTCCTTCCGTGAGCGCCACCACGGGCGGCCGATCCCGCCGGAGCGGGTGCGGCCTTCGGCGCTCGTGGTCTCCGCGCAGACCCACGACCAGGTGGGCAACCGGGCTGCCGGGGACCGGCTCAGCCAGACCCTGCCGCCGGACCGGCTGGCGGTCGCGGCGACCCTCCTGCTGCTGAGCCCCTACACGCCGATGCTGTTCATGGGCGAGGAGTTCGCCGCGCAGACGCCGTTCCAGTTCTTCACCAGCCATCCGGAGGAATGGCTGGCCGAGGCGGTGGCCGCCGGGCGGCGGGAGGAGTTCGGCCGCCACGGCTGGGACCTGGACGCGGTGCCCGACCCGCAGGACCCGGAGACCTTCATCCGGTCCAAGCTGCGCTGGGAGGAGACCGCCCAGGGCACGGGCGCCGCGCTGCTGCGGCTGCACCGGCACCTGGCGGCCCTGCGCGCCGAGCGCATCACCGGCAGGGAGCTGGGATTCGCCGATATCCACGTGGAGCATTCCGAAGACGAGCGCTGGCTGGACCTGCGGCTTCCGGGCGTCCGCGTCATCACCTCGCTGGGACCTGTCGGCGTCACCCGCCCGATGGCCTCCGATGAGCGGGTCCTGCTGGACACCGCCGCTTACACCCACGGCCCCGCCGCTCAGATCGACCGCACCGCCGCCGATGCCGCCCTCCGCCTGCCCGGCTGGAGCGCCGCAGTCCTGGGCTGAGTTCCCTCGCGGGCCCTCTCAGCACCCGCAGCAACCCGGCCCGTCACGCACCTGCAACGGCGAACGCGCCGCGCCAGCGGTGCACAGAACACCATGTAAATGACAGAACCACACCGTAGACGGTGGTGTTCTGTCATTACGGTGGTGTTCTGTCACCACGCGAGGTGCGCGACGCGTGTGACCGCGCCCGAGGCTGCCCGAGGCTAGATGACGCGCGTCCAGAGTTCTGGCATGCGGTGGAATGGAAACCTAAGAGCCGCCGGCGGGGCCGTGAAGGTTACAGCGTGTGTTCCTGGCCGCGGGCGGCAACGGTGATCCGGCCGCTGAACTCCTCGGCGGCATGCGCTCCCACGACCGCGCGCATCTCGTCCACGCTGAAGTGGCTCAGCACCAGATGCTTCACCCCCGCGTCGGCGGCCAGGCGGCCGGCCATGCGCCCGGTGAGATGACCGTGCCCCTCGGTGGCCTGCCGGCCCGCTTCCAGATAGGTCGCCTCGCACACGAACAGGTCCGCGTCCCGAGCCGCTTCCAGCACGCCATCGCAGCGGCCGGTGTCCCCGGAGAACGCAACGGTCACGGGACCAGCGGGCCGGTCGGCAGGGTCGCCAGGGCGGTCAGCAGAATCGGCAGGCCGGTCACCAGGATTGGCGGGCCGGTCACCAGGTGTGGCCCCGGCGGCGGCTGCCTGGCCACCGGCGCCGCCGGCACAGTCGTCGTTCCTCTGACCGCCGCTGAGATCACCGGTCGGCGCGCCGCTTTCCCAAGCGCCGCTTTCCAGAGCGTCGCTTTCCTGCGCTTCGGGCTGGCTTTCCCCGTTATGGACGCCTCTGCGGTCATGCCCGATGCCGCCACCCCAGCCGTCGCTTTCCTGCCGGACAGCAGAGACGGACTTCGCGGCGAGCGACCGGAACCGGAGGCTGGCCGCCGGGACCGGGTGATGCGCCCGGTAGGAACGCAGTTCCAGGCCCAGATCATCGAGCCCGGGTTCGATCCCGCCGTCCAGGCCCATCCCTCGCACCTCCCACGCCGCGTGCATGGGCGACTCCATGCCTGGCAGGGTGTCGATGCCGAAGACTGCATCGAACCCCTTCAGCCGTTCGGCATCGGCGCCCGGCACGTAGAGCGGGATGCGCGGCAGTTGCTCCGGGAACGTCCAACGGTAGGCCAGTGCCATCAGGTCGAGCGAGTGGTCCGCGTGCAGGTGGGTCACGACGATCGCCCGCAGATCGGACAGCCGGTGCCGGGAGACGTACTCGGCCATGACGCCCGGCCCCGCGTCCACCAGCACGGCGCCGGCGGCGGTGCGCAGCAGGTAGCCGGACGCCGGGCCCGCCGCGGTGGGGGCGGTGGCGTTGCTGCCGAGAATCTCCACTGTCAGGGTCACTTATGCCTCCTTCTCGCCGAGCACCACACCGCGGCGCTGGGCGATCGTCACGTGCACCACATCGCCGGCGGCGACCGGCACGGGCGTCTGGGCGGAGATGGTCCGCCCGGCCAGATCCAGCTGCGCGAGCGTGCTCTCGCCGACGAACTCCGCCTGGCGCACATGTGCTTCGATGCTCCCGGCCGGCGGGTCCGGCTGCCCGTGACTCAGCGCCAGCGCGGTGGGCCGCAGCAGCAGCCGGGCGGGCTGGTCACCGGCAGGCGGGGTGACATCGTCGAATGTGCTGGAGGGGATGCGCCAGCGGCCCTCCAACGCCTGCACGCCCTCGGGCGTGAGCACCGCGTCGATCAGCGCGGCGTCGCACAGGAAATCCGCCACGAAGGCATCGGCGGGGCGAGCCCAGAGTTCCCTGGGCGCACCGATCTGGACGAGCCTGCCGGCGCGCATCACCGCGACCAGATCGGCCATCGCGAGCGCTTCCTGCCGGTCGTGCGTGACGATCACGTTCACGCTGGTGGTGGCGTCCAGCAGAGTCAGCATCTGGCGCCGCATGCCGCCGCGCAGCTGGGGGTCGAGCGCGGCCAGGGGTTCGTCCAGCAGCAGCACGTCCGGGTTGATGGCCATCGCGCGGGCCAGGGCGACCCGCTGCCGCTGACCACCGGACAGTTGCGCGGGCTTGCGGCGTTCCAGCGCGCCCAGCTCGGTGAACTCCAGCAGCTCGTCCACCCGCGACCGGCGCTGCGCGGCCGGGACACCCCGGGCCTTGAGCCCGTACTCGATGTTCCCGCGCACGCTCAGATGCGGGAACAGGGCGTAGTGCTGCGGCACCAGACCGATGTTCCGTTTGGAGGCCGGCACGCCGGTCAGATCCCGTCCGCCCAGGACCACCCTGCCCTCGGAGGCGCCGATGAGCCCGGCGATGGTGCGCAGCACAGTGCTCTTGCCGCATCCGGAGGGCCCGACGATGGCCAGGGTCGCGCCGTCGGGCACGTGCAGGTTCAGTTCTTCCACGGCGCGAGTGCCGTCGTAGTCGACGCTCAGGCCCTCGATCACGAGTCCGCCGGTGTTCGTCACGTCGTTCACGCTTTCGGGCCTTTCGTCGAGCGGGTGATGCGCTGGGAGAGCACCACGATGAGCAGGACCGGCACGATGCACAGGATGAACAGCGCGGTCTTCGCCGAGGCCAGTTCCAGCCGCTGGGTGGAGTAGGCGTCGAACAGGGCGAAGGGCGCCATCGGCGCGGCCGGCGGGTTGATGAAGAAGCTGATGTTGAACTCGCCGAAGGACAGCGCGAACGCGGTGATCACCGCCTGGATGAGCGCGGCGGCGCTGACCGGAACGGTCACGGTCGCCAGGACCCGCCAGGCCGGTGCGCCCAGGCTCAGGGCGACGTCCTCGCAGTCGCGCAGTTCACGCTCCCCGAACACGGGCACGAGCGCGGCCAGGGTGAACGGCAGCGTGAAGAGGACATGTCCGGCGAAGAGCAGCGCCCCTGAGGGTCGCAGTTCCGGGTACACAGTGATCAGCCCGATGCTCAGCGCGATGCCGGGCACGGCGAGGGGCAGGGTGGCCAGGAACGACACCGCCCGGGTGAGCGGGGAGCCGCTGCGGGCCAGCCACATCGCCAGCGGCCCGCCGAGGGCGAGGTTGGCCGCGACGACGCCGAGCGCGACGGTGGCGCTGCGGCCCAGGGTCGGGTTGATCTGTTCCCAGGCCTGGACCAGCCACTGGCCCGTGACCCCGCCGCCCCAGAGCCCTTGGGCGGAATTCATGCTGGTGGCGACCACGAAGGAGATGAGTACGGGGAACAGGATGAAGACCAGGCAGAGCGCCACGGCGATGCGCGTGGCGGCCCCGGTGGCGGTGCCGGGGACGCGAGCCGGCCGCCGGCCGCCCGGGGTGGCGGCTGCGGCACGGCCGGGCAGATCGGGACGACCGGACCGGCCAGAGTGCGTCTGCTGCGGCGTGCTCATGCGCGGCTCCTCTCGAGGATGCGGGCCAGGCCGCGGGAGACGGCCAAGGTGCCGGCGGCCAGCATGGCCAGCACGACCGCCAGACCGGAGGCGGAGGCGACCTGGTAGCGGTTGGAGAGTTCATCGGCGACGGAGAGCGCCAGCAGCCGTTCCCCCTGGGAGAGCGTTGCGATGGTGCCGTAGCCGCCGATGGTCACTGCAGCGGCGGTGCCCAGCACCTCCACCACGGCCGGGAGGACGATGGGCAGGGACACGGTGAAGAAGGCGCGCAGCCGGGAGGATCCCAGGGTCCGGGCGGTGTCCACGAGGGAGTGGTCGAAGGAGGACATGACCGCGCGCAGCGGACCGATCACCCGTGGGAAGGAGAAATAGACATAGGCCGCGAAGAGCCCGGGGATGGCGTAGGCCATGCCGCCGAAAGCGGGGATCGCCTGGGCGAAGAGGCCGGTGCGGCCCAGCATGAGGATGGTGAAGAAGCCCACGACGATGCCCGGCAGGGCGATCGGCAGCGTGAAGACGACGCTCACCAGAGCGCTGCCGCCCAAGATTCCGGGTCCGCGGTCCTGCTCGTGGCGGGACATGGCCAAGGTCAGCGGGATGCCGGCGATCAGCATGATGAGCACCGAGCCGATGCCCACCACGATCGAGTTGATCAGCTCCCGGCGCAGCCGGGCCTCAGTGAACACCTGCAGCAGATGGCCGAAGGTGAAGCCCGGCTGCTCGCCGCTGCCGGTGGCGCCGAGGCCGAGCGCGGTGACGCTGAGGATGGCCAGCGGCACGGCGCCGAAGATCAGCAGCACCGCGATGCCGGGAAGCGCCGCCGGCAGGGAGGAGAACCGCGCCTGGGCGGTTCCCCTCCGCCGCCGGACCCGCATCCCGACGGGATAGCGGAGAGCAGTGGTCACGCTCAGCCCACCTGCTGCGCGTACAAGCCGGTGAACTCCTCCTGGACCTCGCCCATGCGGGAGTAGTCCACGGTCGCGGCCCGCTCGTATTCCTCCGGCGGGAGGACCTTGTCGGCGAGCTCCTCCGGGAACTCCCCGACCGCCGGGCGCATGAAGCCCTGGGAGAACAGCGCCTGGCCGTCCTCGGAGAAGTAGAAGTCGAGCAGGTTCTTGCCGTTGTTCGGGTGCGGGGCACCGTTGACAAGGCCGACGACGTAGGGGATCTCCAAGCTACCCTCTGCGGGGATGACGACCTCGATGTTGCTGCCCTGCTCCTGCAGGTTGTAGCCGTTGAAGTCGGCGTCGATGAGGATCGGGATCTCACCCTGCGACAGCGAGGCGGTGGCGGTCTGGGCCGGGGTCACGGCGCCGTTGTCCGCCAGGTCGGAGAGGTATTCCAGGCCGGGCTCCCAGTTGTCCAGGTCCCCGCCGAGTGCGAGGTTCGCGGCGGTCGCCACGGAGTAGCCGACGGCGGCCTGGGAGGGGTCGAGGTAGCCGACCAGGCCCTCGTACTGGGGATCGAGCAGGTCCTCCCAGGACTGCGGGACCGGGACATCGCCTAGCGCATCGGTGTTGACCAGGAAGGCGACCGTGCCGGAGTGGACGACGTGCCACAGCTCCTCGGGGGACTTGTTGTCCTCGTCGAGCACCTCGGCACCGGCAGGGGTGTAGGGCTGGAGCAGATCGGCGTCGACGAGCTGGTCGGCGAAGGCGATGCCGACGTAGACGACATCGGCGACCGGGGACGCCGCCTCGGTCTGCAGGGCGGCGAGCGCCTGACCGGAGTTCTTCGGGTCGTTGGGCGCTTCGATGCCGGCGAACTGCGAGAACTCCGTGAGCACCTCGCCGAAGTTCGCCCATTCGGCTGGGCTGTTGTAGGTGACGACGATATCGCCGTCCTGCTCGTGCGCGAGGTCCGCTTCGGTGGCGGCGTCCGCTCCGCCGGAGCAGGCGGCGAGAGTCAGCGACGCGGCGGCGAGCGCGGCGACGGCGGTTGCGGTCCTGGCTGTGGTGGGCGTGCGACGCATGAGAACTCTCCTATGCGAGTGGGTCAGATGCGGGTCGATGGATCTGCGAGCTGGTGGGACCTGCGAGCTAGTGGGATCTGCGGGCTGATGCGCGAGACCGTTCCCGCGCGAGTTCAAACGTTTCAGCACAGGGTGAACGGAAGGCTAATGCGATGGGACAGGAAGGCGAAAACTCACGGTCGTCCGTAGTGCCGGCGGCTAAGGAGGTGTGGAGCCGGCGATGGGGACGGCGCCTGGGCGCCGTGTGTGCACGCCAGTCCGCAGAAACGATGGGCCGGCTGGCGGGCGATGTCGATCGCGCCTGCGCGCGGCGCATGCCGGAGGCAGCATTGTGTGGCGCTCACGGTCGCCGGCCCCGCGTAGACCGGCCATAGCATGGAAGCAGCCCGGGCGCGGAAATCCACCGCTGTTTCGAATCCCCACCGATGTCACCGAACTCCCGAGACATCACATCGAATCCCCGCCGATGATCTGCCGTGGATTCTCGAAACAGCGGCGGTTTTTACGCCGAGGGGCTTATGCGGAGCTCGGCGACGGACCCGCGCTCACGCAGGGCCACCGGGAGCACGATGTGCTCAACGCGGTCCTCGCGCAGCAGACGCAGGGCCTCGAGGCCGAACCGCGCCCGGTCGAAGGCGATGGTGGTCAGGCCCGGGTCCAGGAGCGCGGAGGTGGGCAGATCGTCGTGGCCGATGACGCTGACATCCTGACCGACCCGCAGGCCCAGGCGCGCGGCGACGCCGTACACGACTGCGGCCAGGTAGTCGCTGTTGAGCAGATAGCAGGGGTGTTCGGGCTGCGCCGCGTCGAGGACCCGGCGGCGGAGCTCCTCCTCGATCAGCCCGGCGACCGCGTCGGAGCGCAGGCGGGAGCGCAGGATCTCCCCCTGGATTCCGGCCGTACGGCATTCGGTGACGAAGACCTGCTCGCGGACGGCATCGGCGACGGATTCCTCTGGCGCGGCAATGAAGTCGAGGCGCCGGTGGCCGCGGCCGGCGAAGTGACTCACGGCTGCTTTGACCGCGGCCCTGTGGTCCGGGTTGATGGTGGACAGCTGCCCGGCGGCCTCGTCCGGGGGAGCTTCGACCTCGCCCATGTCCAGATTCAGGGCGACCACGCCGATGCCGGGGTGCTCGGTCATCCACGTCCGCAGCGGTCCCGAGCCGCCGACGGGCGCGATCACGATGCCGCCGACGCCCAGCTCGGCCAGGTGGGCGAGCAGGTCCTGCTGCTCTTTGAGCTCGTACTGGGAGTTGGTCACCAGGACCGCGCGGCCCTCCTCGCGGGCGCGTTCTTCCATCGCGGTGAGGCCGTCCAGGAAGAACGGGTTCCGCAGGTTGCGGATCACCACGCCGATGTCGACGCCGCGGCCGGTCCGCAGCATGCGGGCGTGCCGGTTCCCCCGGTAGCCAAGATCGTCGGCCGCTCTGAGGATGCGTTCGCGGGTCTCGTCCGAGACCCGGCCGTTGCCGTTCAGGGCGTAGCTGACGAGGGAGACGGAGACGCCGGCGCGCGCTGCGACATCGCGGAGTGAGGGGCGGGGGGCGGGCACGTCGGCAGTCTACCGGCGCGGCAGCACCGCGGCTCCGTACCCGCGGCCGGGGCGGCCGGGCCGTGCCGGACGCGGCAGCCGGGGGCGCGCAGAGTCCGGGTGTTCCCTCCGGGATGCCTGGATGGGTCTCTGAACGGCGCCGGCACCGCTGTGGGAGGGGTCAGCGCACGATCCGGCGGGAGAAACACCGGCGCCGCGCCGCGTGCGACATGGGCCTGAAGAGCCTCAGCGAATACGCGCGAGGGAGAAGCCGTCCCAGCCTTTGAGCCCGACGGTCTGCAGCGCGGTGGCGTCGATCCGGGGGTCGTCGTGCAGCGCGTCCATGAGAGCGCGCACCCCGATGACGTTGGGGTCCTCGGATGAGGCGTCGACGATGGCGCCGCCTCGGACGACGTTGTCGACGATGAGCACGGTGCCGGGCCGTCCCAGTTGCACGGCCTGCTCCAGGTAGCCGGGGTTGTTGGGCTTGTCGGCGTCAACGAAGACGAGGTCGAACGGCTCGGTACCTTCCTGGGCGAGGCTCCGGGCGGAGTCGAGAGCGGGTCCGACCAGGATGTCCACCCGTTCGCTCACGCCGGCACGTTCCAGGTTGCGGCGGGCGACGGCAGCGTTCTGCTCGCTGAGTTCGCAGGTGACGACGTGCCCTTCCGGGCCGACCGCCCGG
The DNA here is from genome assembly GCF_014639315.1 of Sediminivirga luteola. GTDB lineage: Bacteria > Actinomycetota > Actinomycetes > Actinomycetales > Brevibacteriaceae > Sediminivirga > Sediminivirga luteola. Next base: position 12,253 of record NZ_BMFY01000021.1, on the reverse strand, counting down.
GCGAGCCAGATGGTGGAGTAGCCGGCCAGGGTGCCGAACTCCAGGACGCGCCGGGCACCCGCGATCTGCGCGATGAGTGCGAGGAACGCGCCCTGGGCCGGCGTGATCTCGATGCCGGGAGCGGTGGTCTCCGCTGAGCTTTCGCGGGCCAGACGCAGCGCCTCGTCTTCATTGACGAGCATGTCCGTGAGGTAGCGGTCGACGGCTGCCGCGGTCGGGGCATCCTGGTCGGTCACAGCGCATCACGCCTTCCTGTACGGTTCGGGTTCCTCTCCTTGGTTCTGAAGTCTAGGCCTCCCCTCCGTTCGCGAGTGCGCACGACTGTGACGCGGCTCAGTTCGCCTCGGTAGCGTTCCGCACCCGTGCTCCGGCGGTGGGGGGATTTAATCTGCGAAAGTTCGGGCCAGGGGCATTTCGGCATCGGTTCAGCTCACACGACCGTGGCGCGGCGGCGCCGAGCTTCCCGGTGCCGGTTGACGGGGGTCGCATCCAGCACCCGTTCGACCATCGCAGCGAGGAACACGGAGGGCTGCAGCGCAGGCGGCACCTCGTCCTGAAGCAGACGCACCGCAGGCAATCCGAGTCCGTCGCCGGGGCCGGGCACGCTCTCGGCACCGATTCCCCGCTCGCCCCCTGATGTTGCTGGCACCGCGATCCCGTCCACCGCACTGCCCGGTTCCTGCCGGGTTCCGTCTGCGGATGCCCGACCGGCCCCACCGTCGGATCGAGCAGCATCGGCGGTCCCAGCCGAGGCGACTTCTGACGAGCCGCTGCCGGTGTGAGCAGTCGAGTCCACGTTGTCGAAACCGGTGCCGAGCAAGTCGAGGAGGCTCTCCTGGCCTTCGATGACCTCGTCGTCATCGGGTTCCAGTCCGGCGGCCGCGAGCGGATCGTCACCGTCGCCGGCGTCATCGCCGTCGGCAAGAGCCAGCTCATCGTCGTAGTCGATCATGAGGAGCCCGACCGCATGATAGGCGTCGTCCTCGCGGCCGAGTTTCTGCAGCAGGTCGATCAGCCATTCGGCTTTCTCGGGTTCGGTCTTCAGGATGGTGGACCGCAGCCCGTAGACGAATCCGAGCGCTGCCAGGGGGTGCCGCAGGCGGAGGTTCTTGGCGTCGCCGTAGCTCTCCTCCACGCGGTTGGCCGCGTTCTTGCCGAAGCTCGAGTCCATCCGTTTGGTACTGATGAGCAGTTCCGGGCCGGTGTCCCAGTCGGCCATGACGACGTCCACCTGTTTCAGGTAGTTCTTGCCGAGGATGTTGGCGCTGGCGCCGGCGACGCCCTTCATCGCGCCGGCGGCGAGCCGCTTCTCGACGGGGGCGCGCTCATGCTCCGGCAGCGTCTCCAGCAACCGTGCGACGGGACCGGGGAGAATCCGCGGGGCGCGGGCACGGGGCCAGACGGCGTCCGGGTCCAGGCCGGCCCGGCGCAGTTCATAGGCGACCCAGACGTCCAGCGCCAGGGCGGGCACCCCGGATGTGGTGGGGGCGGCCAGGGCGAGGGGGACGCCCAGCAGCCGGCGCAGCACGGCGTAATCGGGTTCGAAGACGAGGTCGGCGTTGGCTGCCGGGCGTGACGAGACCGGCCCTGGCACTGATCCCCGTCCTGGTCCGGGCATTGCGTGCTGCGGCTGCACGGCCTGAACGCGTGACTGACCGGGCATTCCTGCCTGACCGCCGGAGGTGTCTGCGCGACGCCAGGGATTGGTGTGATGGCCGCGCGGCGCTGCCTCGGCGACGATCCGGTCGAAGAGGTCCCAGGCGCGCGCCTTGAGAGAACGCTCAGCGGCCACTGCCACCCCTGATCCGGCGGCGGCGCATAAGCATGCCGTGGGCCTCACGGACCGCTGCCAATTCTATCTCGCCGAGCACGCCGGAACGGCGCAGCAGGATGTCGTCCACGCGGGCGGCGGCGTCCAGGAGCCGACCCCGCTCCAGCAGACGTGCCACGGCCGGTTTGATGCCCCGGAGCGCCTCGGCCTGTTCCGCCAGCAGCGCCGGCGCCGGCATGGCCCACCGGTCGGCTTCACGTGGCTCCAGCTTCAGGATGCCTCCGCCGTAGGAACGGCCGACCAGTTCGGCGCTGAGCAGCGAGGCCGAGTTGAGCGCCGCGAGCGGCAGCAGCTCCACCGCGAGGGCCTGTTGCGCGGCGTTCCCGCCGTGGAGGTACACGCCGTGGACCGAGTTGAGGTGCCGCGCCCGGGCGGGGTTGGCGACGATGCGGGGAGCGTCGGCGTTCATGCAGGTCAGCAGGAGATCTGCCGGTTCCAGCAGGGGCACGCGGTACCAGGGTGTGCGAATGCGGCACTTGTATGCCTGGTTCACCCCGGCATGCTCCCCGGCGGCGATATAGGCCTCGGTCGCCGGGTCGAGGGGCTTGCGCTGCGCCGGCCGGAAGAGCAGCGTGGCCCGTCCTTCCTCACCGAGCTGAGACAGACGCTGGGCTGAGAGCGTCAATCCGCGCAGATGGGCGCTGCCTGGTGGGGAAAGCCTGAGCAGGTCCCGCGCGGGCAGCACCAGGGAGGCGGCACGTTGCGGGGAGAGCGCGAAGTACTTGTTGTTGCCGGTGACCATGCCCAGCGTCGTATCGCCCCAGGTTTCCAGGGAGGCGAGCATACCGCCGGCTTCCAGTTCCGCCATCCGGGCCAGCAGTCGGGCGTCGACGAGGGTGGTGGTCCACTTCCCCGTCGGATCAGCGGGGTCCGCAGCCCAGGCACGGGTGTCCCCGGGGGAGTCGAGGTCCTCGGCGTTGCGGACGTGCCGCACGGTAGCCTGCCCGGCGGGCCCCTGACCCCAGCCGTCTGCCAGGAGCAGCACCACATCCGCTTCAGCGCCGGGGAACACCTGCTCGGCGAACATGACGAGCTCCACCGAGGCGAACCGCTCGAAGAGGAACTTCCGCACCGCGCCCGCGTAGTTGACGCTCAGCAGCTCCGCCGGCAGCACCAGGCCGAGGCGCCCGCCGGGAGCGAGGAACCCTGTGGCGTGGACGGTGAAAGCGGCCCAGCTGGAGGACAGTTTCGACAGCGCGACCCCCTGGGCGAGAGCCGCCTGGAGTGAGCGGCTCCGCGCCTCCCCGCTGAAGTCCTGGTACCGGATGAACGGCGGATTGCCGATCACGGCGGAGTAGTCCGGCCGCGGCCGGACGGAGAAGAAATCGGCTTCCTCAAGACGCGCGACGCCGCCGGCCGCCGACACCCGGGACCGCGCCAGGGCCGCCGAGGCGGGGTGGATCTCCACACCGTCGACCGCCGGCCGCTCCCCCGGGGCGAGCTCAGCGAGACGTTCGACCGCCGGGACGAGGAAGGAGGCGTCGCCCGCCGCGGGCTCGAAGACCCTGTCCCCGGCCATGCGCACGGCCCAGCGGGCGATGAAGCCGCTGATGGCCGGCGGCGTGAAGAAGGCGCCGCGCGCCTTGCGCGCCTCCGGGGTGTCCGGGACGCCTGCGGCACGCGCAGGAGCCTGTTCGGCGGTGGTGTCGAGCATGCACCCTATTCTGCCTGCCCGCACGGACAGTGGTTCCCGCACGGGAGAATGGGCGTCCTTCCCGGGGCGCAAGCACATGGCCTCGGGTGACGAACAGTTCGCCGGCTGCTCACGCATCGTTGCCCGCGTGTTCCCCTGCATGTCGCCCCGGCATGGTGCCATGAAGCGTAAGGACGACTGCGCCGCCCGCGGCCCCCACGGGACCCGCTGGCCGAAGTCGAGTCATAGGCGAACGCGAGTCACCCAAGGGATGTCGATGCGCTCACTCGGTTTCACCGCCCTGTTCCTGTTCCCTCCGTTCTCCCTCCTCGTGGCCCTCGCCATCCGTTGACGCCTCGGGCGGCGAGCGTTCTCATCCGCCGGAGCCGCCGCCACCCTCGCGGCTTCAGCCGGCGTTGATGCGCAGCGCGGCGACCAGGTCGCGGTAGAGCGGACTGGTGCCGAGCAGTTCGTCGTGAGTGCCCCGGTCCACGATCCGCCCGCCGTCCATGACCAGGATCTGATCGGCGTCGATGACGGTGGAGAGCCGGTGCGCGATCGTCACCACGGCGGCCCGTCCGGCTCGCTCGGCGATGGTCTCGTGAATGGCGTTCTCCGTGATGCCGTCCACCTGCGCCGTCGCCTCGTCCAGCAAGAGAACCCGCGGATCGGCCAGCAGCGCACGAGCCAGGGAGATCCGCTGGCGCTGTCCGCCGGAGACGTTCGTCTCGCTCAGCGGAGTGTCCAGCCTCTGCGGCAGCGCCTCAACCTTCTCCCGCAGGAACAGCCGGTCGAGCACCTCGTCGACGCTTTCCTCCGAGGCGCCGGGGTTGGTGAAGAGCAGATTGTCCCGGATGGTGCCCGGCACGACCGGCGTCTCCTGTTCCACATAGGCGAAGGCACTGCGCACCTGCGCATGGGTGAGGGCGCCGTAAGGCACGCCGTCGAGCCGGAGTTCACCGGACTCCGGCTCCAGGAACCGGAGCATGAGGGAGAGCATCGTCGTCTTGCCCGCCCCGGACGAGCCCACCAACGCCAGATGACCATGCCGCGGTACGACCAGCTCGATGTCCCGGACCGCCGGCTCCATCCCGGGCGCATAGCGTGCGGTGACGGCGCGCATCTCCAGGACCGGCGGTTGCCGGTCGCGGTGATCGCTTGCTGCGGGCTCGGGGTGCGCGGCGCTGCGCTGGCTCCTTGCCGGTTCCCCCTCCGGCGCACGGTTTCGCTCCACCGCCTGTCCGGGACGCTCCACCGCCGGTCCGCGACGCTCCGCCGCCGCAGATGCGGGACCTGCGCCCGGGGAGCCCGCCGATGAATCCGCTTCCGGCCGCGCCCTGCCCCGCTCCCAGCCTCCGTTCGCCGGCACCGCCCCGGCACGCTCCGCCGCGGGCGGCGCGATCACTGGCCTTCCGCTTCCCGTCGCCACCGCCGATATGGTTCCCGGCACGGCCGGCTTAGCGGCTTCAACACCGCGATCGGCTCGGCGAAGTTCCCGCTCGGCGGCGTCCGCATCGGCGGCATCCTGGCGGCCGGCGGCGATGGCGACATCGGCTCCGGGCGACTCCACCTCCATCTGCTCGATCTGGCGGATCCGGCCAGCCGCTGCCATGCCTGACTGCAGGGTGGTGAGGTTCTGGGTCAGCTCCATGATGGGCCCGCTCAGGCCCCAGACGTAGAGCAGGAAGGCGATGAGCGTGGAGACGGTGATCTCCCCGATGGACACGCGGTAGGCACCCAGGGCCAGCACCATGATCACGGCGATCTCCAGCCCGGACATCGCCACCGTCCAGGCGGTCGCCTGGATCCGCACGGACGTCAGGCTGAAGCGCCGCGATTCGCCGACGTGACGCATCAGGCCCGCGAACCGCCGTGGCTCCGCCCCGGAGGACTTCACCGTCTTGATCGCCCGGACGGTGCCTTCGAGTTCCGATCCGAGCCCGCTCAGCGCCGCCTGAGCCTTCTCCTCGACCTTGGAGATCCGCGGCATGAGCACGATGAACAGGACGACGACGACCGCTACAGCCGCCATCGTGGTCAGCAGCAGCACCATGTCCAGTCGCCCCATCAGGATGAGCGAGCCGATGAGCATGATGCTGCCGTTGATCAGGCCGATCACACTGGACGAGGCGGCCTGGTTCAGCAACACGGTGTCGGAGGTGACGCGAGTGACCAGTTCACCGGGCGAGCGGCCCAGCAGCGCGAAGACGCGCGCACCGAGGTACCGCAGGATCATCCGCCGGCGCGCGTCGTAGACGATGTTCTCCGCGAGCGTGCCGAGCATCACCCATTGGAACCAGCCGATGACGGCGCCGAGCACCATGAGCGCCGCGAGCACCAGCACCGGATCGCGCAGCGAGCCGTCGACTTCGAGCGTGTCCAGCACCCATTTGGTGACCATGGGGCTCGCCAGTCCCATCGCCGAGACCGCCAGGGCGAGCACGAGCCCGAAGACCAGCACACGCAGGTAGGGACGGGCGAAGGACCACAGGATGGTCAGCCGCTCACGGGTCGGCACCGCGGGATCGCCGGTGCCCGGGGCCTCGGGACCGGCGGTCTGGGAGGAACGCGGTGCCGCCGGGGACGACGGCGTAGCAGACTCGTTCAGGTCACTCATGACAACTATTGAGACATTTATGTCGCATTTTTGTCAACCTGAGAACTATTCTGCACCGAAAGCATCTTGTACTCTGAAGTGCATGCCCGAGCTCAGCACGACCGCCGAACGCACCCGCCGCTCCATCCTCATGGCCGCGGTGGAGGTGCTCGGGGTCAATCCAGGAGCGCCGCTCGCCGAGGTCGCGCAGCGAGCCGGCGTTTCCCGCAGCACCTTCCACCGGTACTTCGCCGACCGTTCGGCGCTGAAGGCCGCGGTGGACGAGCTCGCGCAGCAGGAATGGGTTCAGGCGGTCCAGAACGCCAGACTGGACGACGGCACCGGACTCGAGGCCTACCGGCGTCTGTGCGGGCGGCTGATGGAGAGCCTTCCCGTCCTGGTCTGGTGGATGAGCGCGGCCGGCTCCGGCGCCGCCGAGGCGCAGGAGAGCAGCTGGGACGAGCAGAATGCCCTCATCGCCGCAGCGATCCAGCGTGGGCACGAGGACGGCAGCATCGACCGGGCGCTGAGCGTGGAATGGATCAGCAGCCTGATCTGGTCCACTCTCTACGCAGTGCACTTCATCCCCCCCGAGAGCCGCACGGGGCTGAGCCCCTTCGAAGCGCGGGAACAGGCGATGCGCACGCTGCTCAAAGGGGTCGCCGCCGAGCCGCCGGCCGTGTGAGAGACGGCCGTCCTCACGGGCCCGGCACAGCTCACGCTGGGCGCGCGCACAGCAGACGCGCCGGCAGTGGACACGGCCTCTGCGACGTGGGAAACTGGCGGCCATGCATCAGACCTCGGATGGCACCGCCGTGCGGATCGCCGACGTCCTCCTGAAGTACCGCTCCGCAGAGGAAGCCCCGCAGATCGCCGACCGCCTCACCGCTGCGGGCGTCTCAGGCGAAGAGCTGCTGCAGGCACTGCAGACGCTGGGGGATTCACTCGTCGACGCCCAGCCCGCGGGCCGTCCCGAAGCAGTTCGGAACGCACTCATCGCCGGCGAGGTCCAGGCGTATACGAGCGCCGCGTACCGCCGCGCCGCCGCACTGCGCGCCTCCGCCCTCACCGTGGCCCTGCACCAGACCACGCTGGCCTCAGTGGCAGCCGAACTCGGCGTGAGCCGCCAGGCGGTGTTCAAGATCGTCAAGAACAAGGAGACCCCCGCGGCGTTCCCGCCGCGTCTGGACATCAAGGACCGGTGAGGCGGTGGGCCGGAGCACCCCAATGCTCATGTTCGGCGGCGCCACCGCGGTAGAGCGGATCGGCGTCGCCGGCGCCGTTCTGATCGCCGTCGCCGGACTCTCCCTCTTCGCGGATTCAGCCCTCCGCTTCCTCACCCTGGCCGGCGCCTGCATCGTCATCCTGCTGACCAGCTTCGCCTCTAACCGGTTGCACTGGCAGGCCAGGTGGCACCTGGTCGACGGCGTGGAGGGAAATCCCATCTCCCCCTCATGGCGCCTCGCGGAAGCCGGACTGACGATCCTGCTGGCCTCGGCCACCGCTGCGGCCGCCCGGGCCCTGGGCTCCTACGAAGGGCCCGGGGAGCAGCTGACCCCGGGCGACCAGCTGTGGGCGGCCACGACCGGGATGCGCACCATCGGCGCCATGCTCATGCTCCTGGCGGTCGCGAACATCGTGCGCCCGCTGTGCCGGTGGCAGACGGTCATCGTCATCGCCTGCGGTTACGCACTGGCCAGCGCCGGGCTGTGGCTGTGGACCGATGTGCTGACCCCCGACGAGTGGCACGCCGCGCAGACGGCCGTCGCCTTCGTCGCGGCGCTCGTCCTGGCCGGCTTCGTCATCACCGCGCGCCGCCTGAGCTATCTGCTGCTCAGCCGCGCCGACGGTCCCTAGCCGCCCTCAGGGAGCGGGGACCAGCACATCGCGGACCAGGGCGTCCAGCCGGGCGTCGGCGTCAAGGAACTGCCGCAGCGTCTTGCGCGCCGCCCCGAAGGACTCGAACTCCTCCGGCGTCATGCCGTCGACGTCGTAGGCGCGGGAGAAATCCGGGATTCGCGCCCGCAGAGTCTCGATGATCCGCTCGTCCACCGGCTCGTCGATCCGGTGCAGGTCGACCGGGATCCGGTTCTCGTTGATCCTGACCTGCCAGTCGAACGGCGGGGAGATGACCAGATCGCCGCCGATGAGTTCCGACCAGTGCAGGTGGGTGCGGAAGGCGGCGGAGAGGATGCGGGAGCGGAAGCCCCGCTCGGTGAAGATGCGGTAGGCCTTCTTCAGCGCGGCGACCCCCGCCCAGTCCAGATAGCCGGGCTCGATCAGCAGCCGCTCGCGTGCGGCGACGGCCTTGAGCCAGTCGTCCAGACGGCCACCCATGATGGTGACGACATTGCCGAATTCGTGGTTCTCCAGTCCCTCTGCGGCACGCCGGTCCAGGCCGCGCTCGATCGCCTCGGCGACGGCGACGGCCTGCGCCACCGTGAACGAGACCGTGGCATTGACGCTGACTCCGCGGTAGACGGCCTCCTCGATGGCCCGGATCCCGGTCGCGGTGGCGGGGATCTTCACGATGATGTTCTCCGCCAGCTGCGAGAACTCCACGGCCTGGGCCACGAGCGCCTCGGCATCGCGGTGCAGTCGCGGGTCCGTCTGGATGGACAGCCGTCCGTTGCGTCCGCCGCTGGCCTCGAAGGCGGGCTCGAGCAGAGCGGCGGCGGAGACGGAGAGCTCCTTCACCACCCGCCAGCCGAGCCTCGACTCGCCCTCGGACGGGTACTCGGCGGCGAGCTGCTCCAGCCGCGGCCGCCAGGTGTCCAGATCATTCTGGATCGCGGTCAGGGCGATCACGGGATTGCAGGTCGCACCGACCGCGCCGAAGCCGATCGACGCCTTCAGCTCCCGAGGGTCGGCGGAGTCGTTCCAGAGTGCGGTGGGAGAGTTCTCGGCGGCGTAGCGCAGGGGCAGCACGGCGTCGTTGCCGGAATGCTGGGTCATGGTCTCCATCCTCATCGTCTCATCAGTCACCGGCGGCCGGCGGCACTCGACGGCGCGCCGCAGGATCCATCCGCGGTAAGGCCCGATCCGGCCCAGCAGGGAGCGACTGCGTCGTCACGGGTCCCTGCCGACGATCTTAACCCGAAACGGGCAATTTGTCCTGACATTAACTCATATCCATGCAGGCCGGCAGCCCTGCGCGAACCCGGAACGTGGCGCGTGTGATGTGACATGCGTCCCGTATTGTTGCTACATAACCGGACGAAGGAGGCGTCATTGGCGCGCCAGCCAGAAGTGAAACTGCCGGCCGAGCTGTTCCGCGATCTGGAGCGGAGCGGGCCCGTGCCGCTCTACTACCAGATCTCCAACCGCCTGGAGGACGCGATCACCTCCGGTCAGCTGCCGGCCGGCACCCGGCTGGAGAACGAGATCGCCCTCAGCGAGCGACTCGGGCTCTCGCGCCCCACGGTCCGCAGGGCGATCCAGGAACTCGTCGACAAGGGCCTCCTGGTCCGCCGCCGTGGAATCGGCACGCAGGTCGTACACGGCCAGGTCAGCCGCAAGGTGGAACTCACCAGCCTCAATGAGGACCTCCGCGAGTCCGGGCGGCGCCCCGCCACCACCGTGCTCGTGCACGAGGTGGTCCCGGCCGACGACGCGGTCGCCCGGGCCCTCGTGGTCCAACCCGGCTCCCCCACGCTGCACATCCGCCGCCTGCGGACCGCCGACGGCACCCCGCTGGCGATTCTGGACAACCATCTGCCCGAGGCCTACACGGACCTGGACCGCGAGGACCTCCAGGAGCGGGGCCTGTACGAGCTCTTGCGGGAACGCGGCGTGGTCTTCAGCGTCGCCAAGCAGGTCATCGGCGCCCGGCATTGCACGGCCAAGGAGGCCGAACTGCTGGACGTCCCCAAGACGAGTGCCGCACTGACCATGAGCCGCACCGCCTTCGACAACAACGGCATGGCGATCGAGCTCGGCGAGCACTGCTACCGCCCGGATCTGTACTCCTTCGAGATCATGCTCGTCAGCCGCTGAGAGGCGGGTCGCCGGCGGCAGATGCGCCCTTCCCGTGAAGGCACCCATGTGCTAATGTCATAACAAATGACCTCCACGGGTCGTGCCCAGCGCTGTGCTCGCATTCGCAGGGCGTGCCCGGCCAGCGAGAAAGTTGTACACCGGCGTATGACAGCAGCATCCTTCTCCCAGGGAAGCCCTGACGCTTCACAGCCGCCCGCCACCGCCGCCTCCGGGGACGGTCCCTTCGACGTCATCACGATGGGCCGCATCGGCGTGGACGTGTACCCGCTGCAGGACGGCGTGGGCCTGGAGGACGTGGAGTCCTTCGGCAAGTACCTCGGCGGCAGCGCGGCGAACGTCGCCGTCGCGGCGGCACGCCACGCGCGGCGCAGCGCCGTCATCACCGGCGTCGGCGACGATCCCTTCGGCCGGTACCTCAAGCGCGAGCTCACCCGGCTCGGCGTGGACAACCGGTTCGTCGGCACCTCGCATGGGAACCCGACCCCGGTCACCTTCTGCGAGATGTTCCCGCCGGACGACTTCCCGCTCTACTTCTACCGCCAGCCCAAGGCACCGGATCTGGAGATCTCGCCGGAGGACCTCGACACCGAGGCCATCGCCTCCGCGCGGATCTTTTGGGCCACCGTCACCGGGCTCTCCGCCGAACCCAGCCGCAGCGCGCACCACGCCGCCTGGAAGGCACGCGGCCGGCGCCCCCTGACCATCCTCGACCTGGACTACCGGCCGATGTTCTGGGAGTCCCCGCAGGTCGCGTCCGAGGCCGTCGGTGCCGCGCTGGAGCACGTCACCGTCGCCGTCGGCAACCGTGAGGAATGCGAGGTCGCGGTCGGGGAGACCGAGCCGGAACGCGCCGCCGATGCGCTGCTGGAGCGCGGCGTGGAACTGGCGATCGTCAAGCAGGGCCCCAAGGGCGTCCTGGCCAAGACCCGGGAGGAACGGGTCGAGGTGGCGCCACACCTGATGGAGGTCGTCAATGGGCTTGGCGCCGGGGACAGCTTCGGCGGCGCGCTCTGCCACGGCCTGCTGGCCGGCTGGGACCTGGAACGGCTCTTCCGCTTCGCCAATATGGCCGGCGCCATCGTGACCACCCGCCGGGAATGCTCCACCGCCATGCCCACCACCTCGGAGGTGGAAGCGCTGTTGAAGGAGAAGGAGGCCGCCGATGCCTGAGCTGAAGGCCCGCACGGAATTCAGGTACCTGGACCCGGCGGCACTGCAGCGGGTGCGGGAGATCCGTGCCGCGGATCCCGAGGCCATCGACCGCGCGCTCCAGGCCCGTACCCGCCGTGAGCTCCTCGGCCCGGACGGGCGGCTGTTCATCGTCGCCGCCGATCACCCCGCCCGCGGCTCACTCGGAGTGGGGGGCGATCCCGCCGCGATGGCCGATCGCAGCGATCTGCTCGACCGGCTCGCCCTGGCGCTGAGCCGCCCCGGCGTGGACGGCGTCCTGGCGACCGCGGACATCGTCGACGATCTGGCGCTGCTGGGTGCCCTGGAGGGCAAGATCGTGGTCGGCTCCATGAACCGCGGCGGCCTGGCGGGGTCCCGGTTCGAACTCGACGACCGGTTCACCGGATACGACATCGCCGGGATCAAACGGGCCCGGCTCGACTTCGCCAAGACGCTGCTGCGGGTCAACCTCTCCGATCCCGGAACCCTGAGCACCCTGGTGGCCAATACCCGCGCGGTCAACGAAGCCGCGGACGCGCAACTGCCCATCATGCTCGAGCCGTTCCTGAACGTCTGGGACGGTGAGCGGGTCCGCAACGTCCTGACCGCCGAGGCGACCATCAAAGCGCTCAGCATCGCCGCCGGCCTGGGACGCAGCTCCGCCTACACCTGGATGAAGCTGCCCGTGGTGGACGAGATGGAGAAGGTCATGGCCGCCACCACGCTGCCCACGCTCCTCCTGGGCGGAGAACGTAGCGAGGACCCCGATGCGACCTTCGCCACCTGGGAGCGCGCCCTCGCGCTGCCGGGAGTCCGCGGCCTCACGGTCGGCCGCAGCCTGCTCTACCCCGCTGACGACGACGTCGAGCGCGCCGTGGACACCGCCGCCAGGCTCGTGCACGGCTGATCACCCACGATCACGAAAGGGAACCACCATGTCTGATTTGCCGCTCATCCCGCACTGGATCAACGGAACCGAACACCACACCACCGGCACCAACACCGCACCCGTCTACAACCCCGC
>NZ_BMFY01000020.1 GCF_014639315.1 Sediminivirga luteola | reverse complement strand
GCTAGTGCAACTCACATAACTACTGGACCGAATCTAGGGGGTCACTCCAGTGCGCCAACGGCTGATCGACAAGGGCTTCGAGAACCCGATCTTCGGCTCAGCGCGAGAGTGGATGCGGTGCACCCCAGACGATGTGCGCACGGCGATCACTGAGCTTCGCACAGGCGTGAAGCTCAGTGGAACCCATCATGAGAAGTTTCCGATGCGCCCGGAGCAAGCCAGCGCCGTGGACAAGGCCGAGGGCTACTACGAGTCCATCTGGGCCGAGGACTCTCACGCGGTGCCACGGTTCCTGTGGAACGCCAAGATGCGCTTCGGGAAGACCTTCGCCTCCTACCAACTCGCGAAGCGGCTCGGCGCCAAACGCATCCTCGTGGTCACCTTCAAGCCCGCAGTGGAGGACGCCTGGCAGACCGACCTGGAGTCTCACGCCGACTTCGACGGCTGGCAGTACCTCTCCTCGGCCACCGGGGGCAACCCAGATGAGGCGGACAAGACTCGGCCACTGGTCTACTTCGGTTCGTTCCAGGACCTACTCGGGCGAGATCGGAAGACCGGCCTCATCAAGGCGAAGAACGAGTGGGTCCACACCACCAACTGGGACCTCGTCATCTTCGATGAATACCACTTCGGTGCGTGGCGAGAGTCCGCCAAGGAGCTGTTCGAGGGCGAGGACGAGAAAGTCAAGCAGAAGGAACTGGCCGCGGAGTACAACGACGGCCTCGTGGCTTTCGACGAGGAGCTTGACGAACTCGGCAACGACGAGGACGACTTCCTGCCGATCACCACCCGCGCCTACCTGTACCTGTCGGGCACGCCATTCAAGGCGCTGGCAACCGGTGAGTTTATCGAGGAGCAAATCTTCAACTGGACCTACACCGATGAGCAGCGCGCCAAGGCCGAGTACGCCGTCGCGCAACCGGACGCCTGGAACCCGTACGGGGCACTCCCGGAGATGCGTCTGTTCACGTACCAGATGCCTGACGAGTTGATTGCCGTTGCGAATCAGGGAGAGTTCGACGAGTTCGACCTCAACGAGTTCTTCGAGGCAAAGGGCGCCGGCAAGGACGCCGAGTTCACCCGCAAGACCGACGTGCAGAAGTGGCTCGATCTCGTCCGCGGCGCTCACCTGCCCACCCAGGTCGACGCGATGCGAATGGGCACCCGCCCGCCATTCCCGTACTCCGATGTCCGACTCCTGCCGTACCTTCAGCACTCGTTCTGGTTCCTGCCCAACGTTGCTGCCTGCGAGGCAATGTCGAACCTGCTCGCGGAGAAGCAGAACGTGTTCTGGCACGACTACAAGGTCCTCGTCGTCGCGGGTCCCGGCGCGGGCATCGGGCTGGATGCTCTCCCGCCAGTGCGGGCGGCGATCGGCGACGGCCACGACACGAAGACGATCACCCTGTCGTGCGGCAAGCTCACCACGGGCGTCACCGTCAAGCAGTGGTCCTCGATCCTGATGTTGCGCAACCTCAACTCACCCGAGACCTACTTCCAGGCAGCCTTCCGTGTGCAGTCACCGTGGTCGATCAAGAACCCCGACGGCGACAACCCAAGCGCCGAAGCCGTCCTCAAGCCGGTGTGCTTCGTGTTCGACTTCGCGCCGACCCGCGCGCTGCGTCAGATCGCCGACTACGGCGCGGGCCTCTCACCGGAGACGCCGAACCCCGAGCAAGCCGTAGAGGAACTCGTGAAGTTCCTGCCCGTGTTGGCCTACGACGGGTCGAACATGACCCAGGTCGATGCCGGCGGCATCCTCGATATCGCCATGTCGGGCACCTCCGCGACCCTCCTGGCCCGCAAGTGGGAGTCCGCGATCCTCGTCAACGTCGACAACGAAACCCTGCGCAAGATCATGAACAGCCCCGACGCCCTCGACGCCGTCATGAACATCGAGGGTTTCCGTGCACTCGGCAACGACATCTTCGAGACCGTCGTGAACAAGAGTGACGCCGTGAAGAAGGTGAAGAAGGAGAAGGGCGAGGACATCACTCCGGCGGAGAAGAAGGAGCTGACGGCGGAGGAGAAGGAGTACAAGTCCAAGCGGAAGCAGATTCAGGAGAAGCTGGTCAAGTTCGCCACCCGCATCCCTGCATTCATGTACCTGACCGACTTCCGTGAGAACACTCTTACCGACGTCATCACCAAGCTCGAACCCGGCCTGTTCCGCACCGTCACCGGACTGACCGTCGAGGACTTCCACCTCCTCGTGAATCTCGGCGTCTTTAACGCCACCCATATGAACCAGGCCGTCTTCGCCTTCCGCCGCTACGAGGACTCCTCCTTGTCCTACACCGGCATCGAGTCCCACAAGGGCCTGCGTCGCTACGGCCTCTACGACACCGTCGTCGCCGTCAACGACGAGACCGTAGTCTGACCACCCGTCAGCCCGTATCGAGAGAGCCGCATGTCCTTCCAGACCCGGCGCAGCATCGAGGAGATGCTCACCGCCATCCACAAGCGCGAGTATCTGATGCCAGCTATCCATCGTGAATTTGTCTGAAGCACGGATACCCTGTCGGCTCCTTCCTGCTCTGGAACTTCAAGCCCGAGACCGCGCAGTCGTACACGTTCTACGAGTTCCTGACGAACTACCACGAGCGCGACAACCTTACGCGGACAAGACAACGGTTCCCTCCGGGCAGCAAGACCCTTCAGCCGATTGGTCAGAGGTACCGGCAGATCGACTCGGGTGTGCAGGCCTCCGGCGACGTCTGTGCTGCGTTCGCGCGGAGCTCGGCGACGCTGGTACGGAGCAGGCGGAGATGCTCAAGCTGCTCGTCGATCTCGACCAGTCGCCGGTCGAGGAGGTCTCGAACATGACCGCACGGCGACCCGCCCGCGTCACGTACTTCGAGGATCTCGGCGGTTTGCGCGAGGGTGAGCCCTGCTGCGCGGGCCCGGTCGATGAACTCGAGCCGCTGCACCGCCTCGTCGCCGTAGTTGCGGTACCCGGCCGGGGTACGCTCCGGAGGTTGGAGCAGCCCGCGCTCCTCGTAATACCGCAGCGTGGACGCCCTCGTCTTCGCCTTCCCCGCGAGTTCTCCGATCCGCATCGTCACCTCCGCCACCGACTTGACCTTCAAGCATACTTTAAGGTCCATTCTTTCAGGAGTGGCCGCATGAGTGGCCGGTTCGAACTTGAGGAGGCATCGTGACACAGCACACAGAGGTTGATCTCGTGGTGATCGGGACGGGCGGGGCGGCGATGTCCGCAGCGATCCACGCGCGCCTCGAGGGGGCCAGCGTGGTCGCCATCGAATCGGGAACCCTCGGCGGTACCTGCGTGAACGTGGGTTGTGTGCCGTCCAAGACGCTTCTCGCGGCCGCGCACACCCGGCACTCCGCCCTCACGAACCCGTTCTCAGGCGCCCCCAGCTCTGCTGGGATGGTCGATCTCAGCGCGCTCATCGAGCAGAAGGATGATCTGGTTGGGATGCTCCGCCAGACCAAGTACGCCGACATCGCCGCTGCCTACGGGTTTGACATCCTCCCGGGCACTGCAACGTTCACAGACGCGGGAACCCTGCTCGTGGATGGACGACCGGTGCGCGCGAAGTCGTATCTCGTCGCCACCGGCGCCGAGCCGCACGTGCCGGCAATCCCTGGGCTTGAGCAGGTTGATTACCTCACGTCGACCACAGCGATGGAACTGACGGAACTGCCCGCGTCGCTCGTGGTGATCGGCGGTGGCTTCGTCGGCCTGGAACAGGCGCAGCTGTTCGCCCGGCTCGGAGTAGAGGTCACCGTCATCGGTCGGCTCGCCCCGCACGCCGAACCGGAACTGTCATCCGAGCTCCGCAAGGCCTTCCTGGCCGAGGGGATCAGCGTCATCGGCGACCGCGCAGCCACGATCACCCAGCACGAGGGCCTGGTCCAGGTGACGACCCGCAACGGGAAGGACGCGACCGGTGAACGTGTCCTCGTTGCCACCGGTCGCACCCCGCGCACCGAAGGGCTCAACCTTCCTGCTGCGGGTATCGCGACCGACGAGCGCGGCTTCGTCATCGTAGACGAGCAGCAGCGGACCACGAACCCGGCTGTGTTCGCCGCCGGTGACGTCACTGACGTGCCCCAGTACGTGTACGTCGCCGCGAGGACTGGGAAGATCGCCGCGCACAACGCCCTGGGTCACGACGAGCGAGTCGACTACACCGGGTTGCCGTCTGTGCTGTTCACCTCACCCCAACTGGCCTCCGCCGGGATCACCGAAGCCAGCGCCATCGCCGCCGGATACCGGTGCGCCTGCCGATTCCTACGACTTTCCGACGTGCCCAGGGCCATCGCCAACCACGACACACGCGGCGGCATCAAGGTCGTCGCCGACGCCGACACCGGCAAAGTCCTCGGTATCCACGCCCTCGCCGACACCGCTGGGGAGATGATGCTCGCCGCAACCTACGCCATCACCGCCGGATTCACCGTCACCCAACTCGCCGACACCTGGGCCCCCTACCTCACCATGGCCGAAGGCATCCGCCTCACCGCGAACCTCTTCCGCAACGAACTCCCCACCTCCTGCTGCGCCTGACACAAGAGCCGGGCCCAGCGATGTGGTGATCCAAGTGATATCCGCGACGCCTTCAACACCGGCACCGACCGCGTGATCGACGCCTACGCGGTCAGCGTGGGCTCAGTTGAGGCAGCGGCGCCGAGCACGTCGTCTGGGCCGCTCACACGCGGAGCGCACCGGGACACTCAGCCGCCAGGTAGCAACCACAGCACGCTGCCATCTACGCAGTCGGCTACGAGTTCAGAGGCCGAAGGCACCACCACTGACGAGGATGAAGATGCCCAGGCCGATGAGCACGATCGGGAACAGGATGTGTTCCCAGCGTTCCAGGAGTTCGGCGATCGGTCGGCGGGTGGCGACGAACTTGCCCAGGCCGACGAGGGCGGCGACCAGGGCGAGGAACACGATGCAGTACGCCACCACGGCCGCTGGGCCCACGCTGAGGAAGACCGGGACGTAGACGCCGATGTTGTCCCCGCCGTTGGCGAAGGTCACCCCGGCCACCGTCCACACCCCAACCTTCTTGCCCTCGACCTTTGCCTCATCGTCATCGTCGGCACCGCGGTTGCGCCAGGCTTGCCACGCAGCCCAAAGTCCCAACCCCAGCGGAATGAGTCCGAAGTAGGGGATGACCTCCGGCGGCAGGAACGCTCCCGCCCCGAGCGTCACCAGCACGGAAGCGCCCAGGATGCCAGCGAACCCGAGGTACTGTCCGACCAGGATTCGGGCGGTGGTCCCGCGCCGGCCCGCGCCTCGGGCGAAGAACAAGGAGAGCACGATGATGTCATCGATGTTCGTGGCGATGAATAGGCCGATCGCCTGCAGGACGGAGGACAGGATCATGCGCCCACCGCCGCGTTACAGCCGCCTGGCGACCCAGCGGTTCCGGCAGCCGCGTGCCGTTGATACTCTGCGACCATCATTGTCCGTTCCTGGTGTGGTTTGGGCCTCGGAGGTAAAGCAGTACGCCCAGGGCGACGCCGAAACCGAGGATGACGTCGGCAAGGTTGCCGATGAACAGGTTGCCGTAGGCGAGGAAGTCGGTGACATGACCGCGGCCGAATCCGGGAGGGGCGAACAGCCGGTCCAGGAGGTTGCCGACTGCGCCGCCCCACACCAGGCCGATCGCGACCGCCCACCCGGCCGATGGAGCGCGCGCGGCGGCGATGAGCAGGGCGATGGACGCCGCGGTCGCGATGACGGTGAGCAGCCACGTTGAATCGGACCCTAAGGACATGACGGTGCCGGGGTTGAACGCGAGCTGTAAGCCGAGCCAGTCTCCCAAGAGCGGGATTGCGGTCATCCTCGCTGAGCTGAGCTGAGCGAGGGCGAGTGCCTTGCTGCCTTGGTCGATCAGCACCGCGCCGGCGGCGACGGCGCACGCGAGCAGGAACCAGCGGAGCCGGACGCGCGCCGCCGCCGGGCCGGCAGAACTCGCTTCCACGGCATCCGCTTTTCCCGGGGAGGGAGCGGAGCCGTCAAGGGGATCGGTCATGCCTTCGTGCGCCGCGCCGCGCGGAGCCCGTTGAGGATGACGACGACTTCAGCGACCTCGTGTACAAGCACGACCGCGGCGAGCCCGAGGACTCCGGTGATCGCGAGCGGCAGCAGCGCCACGATGATCGCGATCGACAACACGACGTTCTGGTTGATGATGTTGCGGCCGCGGCGGGCGTGGGCGAGGGCCTGTGGGATGAGGCGCAGGTCGTGGCCGGTGAACGCGACGTCGGCCGACTCGATCGCAGCATCGGCGCCCTTGGCTCCCATAGCGATCCCCACATCCGCGGCCGCCAGCGCGGGAGCGTCGTTGATGCCGTCCCCGATCATGGCAGTGGGCTGAGACTTCGACAACTTCGCGACGGCGGTGGCCTTGTCCTCGGGGCGCAGCTCGGCGCGCACGTCCCTGATGCCGGCCTGGTCGGCCAGCGCTGCGGCGGTGCGGGCGTTGTCGCCGGTGAGCATCGTCACCCCGATCCCGCGGCGGTTCAGCGTGGCGATGACCTCGGGAACCTCTGGGCGCAGTTCGTCACGCACCCCGATCGCCCCGGCCGGCTGGTCGCCTCGGTGCACGATGACGACGGTCATCCCCTCGGACTCCATCGCCCGCACCTGGTCGGCCAGTGATCCGGCATCCAGCCAGCGGGGGCTACCGACGGCGAGACGGGCACTACCGAGCGTGCCGGTGATGCCGCGCCCGGCGGTCTCGGTGACGTCGTGCGCGGTCGGGGCGTCGGGGACGGCCTTCGTGATCGCGGCGGCCAGCGGGTGCGTGCTGTGACCTTCCAGGCTCGCCGCCCACGCCAGCACCTCATTCTCGGTCGCGCCGGTGGTGACGACGCGGGTCACCGTGGGCTCGTTGCGGGTCAGCGTGCCGGTCTTGTCGACGGCGAGGTGGCGGATGCCGCCGAACCGCTCGAACGCGGCCCCGGACTTCACGACCACACCGAACTTCGACGCCGCGCCGATCGCGGAAACAACGGTGACCGGGACGGCGATCGCCAGCGCGCACGGCGAGGCTGCGACCAGCACCACCAGAGCGCGGGTGATCCACAGCTCAGGGTCGCCGCTCAACAGCGACCCAAGCACGCCGACCAGCACGGCGAGGATCATCACGCCGGGCACCAGCGGGCGGGCGATCCGGTCGGCCAGGCGGGCACGGTCGCCCTTCTCGGCCTGCGCCTGCTCGACCAGCTCCACGATGGTGGTGAGCGAGTTGTCGGTGCCGGCGGCGGTGGCCTCGACCTCGAGCACGCCGGTGGTGTTGATTGACCCGGCCGAGACGTCGGTGCCCGGTTCGACCTCGACCGGGATCGATTCACCCGTGATCGCGGACGTGTCCAGGCTGCTTCGCCCGGCCCGCACGGTGCCGTCGGTGGCGATCCGTTCGCCCGGCCGGACCACCAGGACATCCCCGACGCGCAGCTCCTTCGCCTCGACCTCGGCGGTGGCGTCGCCGCGCTTGACGAGTGCGGTGTCGGGCACGAGCTTCAACAGCGCCCGCAACCCTGCGCGGGCGCGGTCCATCGCCTTGTCCTCCAGCGCCTCCGCAATGGAGTACAGGAATGCCAGCGCGGCGGCCTCCTCGACGTAGCCGAGGATCACCGCGCCGGTCGCGCTGATCGTCATCAGCAGCCCGATGCCGAACTTGCCCTTGGTGAACAGCTTGCGCAGCGCGCCCGGCACGAACGTGTAAGCGCCCAGCAGCAGGCCGATCCAGAACAGCACCAGGCCCGCGGTCTCCGCGCCGGTCCACTCGCACACCAGGCCGGCGGCGAACGCGACGCCGGAGGCGATCGGGATCAGAACGCTCGGGCTCCGATACCACGGCCGGTCATCGTCATCATCGTGGTCGTCGAGGTCGACGTGCTCGACCTGCGAACCTGTGACCGCGCTCACGCCCGCACCTCCCCCGCCTGGCAACCCTCGACCCCGCAGTCCGGGTCCATGCACGGCACGCTCTCGTCGACCGCAAGCGTGACATCCACCAGCGCCGTCAGCGCGCGGGCCAGGTGCGGGTCTGCCACCTCGTAGCGGGTCTGTCGGCCCTCGGGCTCGGCCACCACGATCCCGCACCCGCGCAGGCAT
Source organism: Sediminivirga luteola (assembly GCF_014639315.1). Taxonomy (GTDB): domain Bacteria; phylum Actinomycetota; class Actinomycetes; order Actinomycetales; family Brevibacteriaceae; genus Sediminivirga; species Sediminivirga luteola. The sequence goes on along the minus strand of NZ_BMFY01000020.1, from coordinate 42,739 downwards.
GTCAGATGGTTCGACACGTTCGAGCGCGACAACCCCAGCTCGCGGGACAGCACCGCCGGGTAGCTCGGCCCGGCCAGCAGGGTCAGCAGAATGCGGGAGCGGGTCGGGTCGGCCATAGCTCGGCCGAGCCGGTTCATCACGTCGAGTCGATCGGAAATAGTCAGCATACGATGACTATACACTGTACGATGTATATTCGGCGCCAGGTGTCCTCACGAGCGGCGAGTCAGTTGACAGCTCCCTACCAGCGAGCGTGGCGAAGTGCTCGAAGATCCGTCGTGGAGAATATGTCCCGTTCCTCGGTGCCGGCGTCCCGCTCGATTAAGGTCGACGACTACTTGGCCGCCGCATGCCTGCTGCCGAACCTTCAGTTGCTGGGTGGGGCCGCCAACATCGAGAAGCAGGATGGACTGCCTGCGGAGTGGATGGACACCGCCTTCCCGAGCGAGAACAAGCGAGCTACGTACCTTGCCGAGGACGACCTCGACGGCCTTCCGCTCGACTTGGCCGACTTCACCTCGTTCTTCGAGCAGCGCAAGCAGCGAGTCCGGGTCCGCCTGCTCGCCGCTCTGGGAACGACACCGGGAGCACCGGAGGACGCCGCTCTCGCGTAGCCCACGTTCACGCGGCGAGCAGTGACAGCGCGGACACAGCCTGGAGGGGTAGCACTCCGTTGCCGAGGGCGGTGATCTGTTGATTCTGCGTCAGGTCGCCGCTATCGGTGACCCATCCAGTCGGCAGGCCCATGAGCCATTCGACGAATGCCGGTGCTGGGCGGGGGCCGTCGGCGTCGTTCAGGAGGGCTGGCGCTTGCGCGGGTCGCCCGGTGATGTGTTCCCAACGAGTGATGGCGTCGGCGTAGCGTCCCCATCGCTGAACAGTCCGTCGATCAGCGACCACAGCGTCTCCGATTCGGCTCTCCTGTTCGATGAGCCACCCGGTCCGTGGAGGGCGAAGTCGATGATCTGGTGCGACAGCGCAATCGTCCCTCGTCTCGCTCGCACCTGGTCGAGAGTCTCTCCACCGCGCGATGAGTCCGTCGCCAGCGGGGTGCGGAACAGTGCGCCGGGCGAGGGCGAAGATGCGGAAGCGTTGGTGAGGAGCGCCGACAAGGGAAGCCGGTAAGCCGATCCATCCTGCATCCAGCCGCAAGTCGGCCAGATCGCCGAGAACGGCGCCGAGAGCCCGAAGAGGTCGAGTTGCGTAGTCTCCCAGATGCCACGGGTCGGGTTCCACGTTGCGAAGGGTTGCGCCGTCGGGGGATGCATCGCCTGGGTTGCGTCGGTCATGGTTATCTCCTTCTGCGGATGGCCGCGTCGCGGGTGAGGACAGCAGCCCGCGGACGTTCTCGATGACGACCCATTCGGGCTGGAGCGCGTCGATGGCTACGGCCATGTGCGCCCAGAGACCCGAGCGCGTACCCGGAGCAAGGCCGGCGCGCTTGCCTACCGTGGAAACGTCTTGGCACGGGAATCCGCCGATGAGGATGTCCACGGGCTCGACCTGACTCCAGTCGATGGCCGTGATGTCGCCAAGATTCGGAGCTTCGGGCCAGTGGTGCGAGAAGACGCGGGCGACGGGCGCGTTGAGTTCGGAGAACCACACGGTCGTGGCGTTGAATACGTGCTCGACGGCGAGGTCGAGGCCGCCGTAGCCGCTGAACAGCGACCCGATCCTGAGTCGTGGTTCGCCGCTGATGTCGAGGTCGTGCATAAAGTCTGCTCCGGTGAAGGTCGTCCCCGGCATCCGTGCCTCGTTGAGCACTGATGCCGAGCTGGCCAACTGTCAGGTGCACAACTCCGGCACGCCCGCAGCTCGTCGAGCCACGCGAGCGACACCGCCCGACGCCCCCATCTCCGGCCTTCGCTCTGACCGCCATCCGAGGTCACACGCGTCTTGCAGATCGAGGTGTCAACCAAAGTTGACAGCGCGTTCGCGTGGTCAGCGTCCGCTCACCTGACCGTCGAAGGGCGGTGTCGTGGTGACGGTTTCGATGCGCGTGATGAGCGCGGGCGATGGCTACAAGTACCTGCTGCGCACGATCGCGGCCGCGGATGGGGATCGTGAGCTGTCGACGCCGTTGACGAGGTACTACGCGGAGGCAGGTACGCCACCGGGCCAGTGGCTCGGGTCCGGCGTCGCCTCACTCGGCAAGGGTCAGCTCGTCGTGGGTGATCGGGTGTCGGAGGCTCAGCTCCAGCTCTTGATGGGCATGGGCCGTGACCCGATCACCGGCGACCCCCTCGGGCACGCGTTCCCCGCTTACAAGTCGGTGCCGGAGCGGATCGAGGCCCGGATCGCCGACCTTGACCCGGACCTGAGTCCGGGCGCGAAGGGTGAGGCGGTCGCGCAGATTGAGGCGGAGGAGACCGAGCGCGGCAGGCGGCGGGCGGTGGCGGGGTTCGACTTCACCTTCTCGATCCCGAAGTCGGCCTCGGCGTTGTGGGCGGTCGCCGACGCCGGCACGCAGGCGCTGATTGGGGAGGCGCATCATCGGGCGGTTGCAGAGGTGGTTGCGTTCATGGAGCGGGAGGTTGCGGCCACCCGCACCGGTGCAACCGCGGGCGACGGGGCCGTTGCACAGGTGGATGTCGCCGGCTTGGTCGCGACGGCGTTCGATCATTTCGACTCCCGCGCCGTCGACCCCCATCTGCACACCCATGTCGTCCTCAGCAACAAGGTGCAGACCGTGCTGGATGGGAAGTGGCGGAGCTTGGATGGGCGCCCGATGCACGCCGCTGTCGTCGCCCTGTCGGAGCTGCACGAAGCGGTGTTCGCCGATCACATGACCCGCACCTTCGGCGTCGAGTGGGAGGCCCGCGACATGGGCCGGGACCGGAACCCGGCATGGGCGATCAGTACCGTGCCGGAGGAGTTGGTCCAGGAGTTCTCCACCCGTGCCCGGCACATCGACGCCGAGAAGGACCGATTGATCGCCGAGTACGTCGCCAAGCACGGCCGCCAACCCTCCACCGCCACGATCATCAAGCTGCGCGCCCAAGCCACCCTCGCCACACGCCCGGAGAAGAAGGTGCGGTCGCTAGCCGACCTGACTGCCGAGTGGCGCACCCGCGCCACCGGGGTACTCGGCCAGGACGCCACCGACTGGGCGCGCGCCGTCACCGACAACGACAAGCCGCTGTTGCTGCGCGCCGATGACGTGCCCCTGGACGCCATCGGTGAACTCGGGCAGACCGTAGTCGGGGTGGTGGGTGAGAAGCGGTCCACGTGGCGGCGGTGGAACCTGATGGCCGAGGCGTCCCGGCAGACGATGGACTGGCGCTTCGCCACCATGCAAGACCGCGAAGCGGTCGTGGGGATGATCGCCGACGCCGCCGAGCAAGCCTCGCTGCGGTTGACGCCACCCGACCTCGCCACCTCACCCGTCGCGTTCCGGCGGGTGGATGGCACGAGCGTGTTCCGGCCCAAGCACTCGACCGTGTTCTCCTCCGAGCTGCTGCTGACCGCCGAGGATCGTCTGCTCGACCGCTCCCGCACCATGACCGGACCGGCCGTGCCGCTGGCGGCGGTCGAGAAGGTGACCACGAAGCCTGATCGTGAGGGGCGGATGCTCGGTGAGGACCAGGCCGACGCGCTGATGAAGATCGCGGTCTCCGGTCGGGTTCTCGATGTGCTGGTGGGACCTGCCGGCGCCGGGAATACCACGTGTTGGGTTTGACGCCACTACTCGCTGACGTCGATGACCTCTCCGTTGCGCGGGAGGGTGCCCCTGAACGTGAGGGGCACGGCTATGGCGCGCTCGATATCGGGGGTAGTGATCGCTTGGATGTGGACGTGCGGCTCGGTGCTGTTGCCGGAGTTCCCGCAGCGCGCGAGCTCGGCGCCTATCTGCACGCGCTGTCCCGTCCGGACTCTCAGGCTGCCTTGTTGGAGATGGCAGAGGGCGACCACGACACCACCGGCCTCGATGAGCACGTGGTTACCGGCAAGTGCGATCCACCCTGCTCGGGCACGGCGCTGCTGGGTGAGGGCGTAGCCGATAGACGGTAGTCCGCGATATGCCGGGTGGTCGGGTTCGGTGTCGTGCGCGGAGACGACGATCCCCTCGACAGGTGCCAGGATCATGCGTCCGAAGCCAGGGAACTTCTCTGTCGGTTCGGGCCGTATGAGCGAACTGAACGTGATGGGCGCGGTGCGTCCGGCGTCATCGGTGGGAACGAAGTCGATGGCGTAGGACGTGGCCAGCAGCGCCGTGCCGTGGCTGGGCACTCGGTTGGCGGGGCTGTTCTGGACGAGCCATCTGCCTGTGAACGGGTATTCCAGATCGACAGAAGCAGCCACGCGGCTCCTTTCCATCGTCTGGCGTCAAACCCGCGAACGGGACGCATCCCTAGACCGTTGCGCGTAGCCCATTCTCCCATCGTCCGCGTAGCGGCACCGCCGAGTCAGTGTCGTCCTGATTCGGAAGGTCAGCCGCACCACGGGGTTCAGAGCCTGCGTTCTGGGCCGTCACGGCGTGGACTGCCGCGGTAGGCGTCATGGTCGAGCGGGTCGTGGATTTGCCGTGTCCCTTGAGCCGCATGCCGCTGCGTACGCTCCTTCTCGGCACGCTTGGTCTCGATGCGCCTGGCGGCGTCGCCCGTGGGGAGGCTGCGGAGTTCGTCGGCTTCGGCCCGGACGAGGGCGGCTCGCGTTCGGGCGTCTTGGGCGTTGCGGTGGGGGTTGACCGTGCTCATGCCGAACTGAGCGCGGCGGGCTTGGTCGGCCCCGACCTCACGGGCCAGCAACGCCCTCCGCTCGTGCTGGTGTCGCTGCCTGGTCGCCTTCTGGTCTGCGCGTGCTGTTCCGACGGCGCGGTCGGCATCGGTCACGCGGGGGTCGCTCTCGGCTCGCCGTGCGGCTGCCTGGGCCGCCCATGCGATAAGTGCGTCGCCGGTGCGGGGCGGCTCACCGCCCCAGGCGTCGCGGAGCTGCGCCCGGACGGTGCGCGCTTGTTCGGTCGCGGCATGTTGCTCGGTGCGAGCCTTGCGCCTACCGAACCGCCCCGCCGTTGAGAGGCGAGCACTCGCGGCCGCCTCGTCCTTGATAGCGGCAAGGTAAGCGGCGCTACCCGCCTCGGCCTGGACGATGTGCGGCTGAGTGACCTCGGCACGCACACGCTCGGCTTCTGCCTCGGCGCGGTGCAGTATGTCGGCCTGTTCGCCATCCTCGGCACGATGCGCGGCGCGTTGGGCATCGAGCCGATTGGCAATCTGTTCCCACCGTTCCGCCGCCTGTTCCGCGCGTTCGGCCTCGGTGGTGAGGCGTGCGAGTTCATCGGTGACGAGACGCACGGGGCCGTCTGCGACGAGGCCCTGCACGGCTTGGGCGGCTTGGGCGGCGGCGTGGTCGAGGCCGCGGTCTGACGGGTCGCGTTTTATCGCGTCGATGAACTGTCCCCGAGCATCCGCGAGGTTCTCCGCGACGATGTGAAGCCGGTTCGCCTCGCGGCCTCGGGTCATCCCGACGTAGACGCCTGCCGCGCTCGTCGCCTCCGACAGCACCGTGTGCGAGGCGTCGACGGTTGTGCCTTGGACGCCGTAGGCGGTCGCCGCGTACGACAGGTGCGCATGCTCAGTCACGTACTCGGCGGGCAGGGTGACGGTGCGAGCGTTCCTGCGCCCGCTGCCGACTTCGCGGGCATACACGGTGCCGTCATCGGTGACGCGCTGGACGGCCCACTGCTGCCGATTCGTCACCCCCAGGGCGTTGTCGTTGCGGCGGGTCTGGATCAGGTCACCGGCCCCGATGCGCAGGCCGTCGCTGCCGGTCGCCGTCGTCGTGTCGTCGACCTCGCCGCGCTCGACCCTCCCGGCACGGATGCGCTCGTTCACCGCAGCGGCTTCGTCGTTGGTGGCAACGGTGATCGCGTCCCCGTTCTCGACGGTCTCGGTGATGTGCTCGCGGGCCGCGTCCTCGTCGGCGTGCAGCCTGACGAGGCCCAGGGCGGCGAGCCGGTCGAACACGTCACCGGGATGCGCCCTGTCCCGCATCGTCAACGTCAACGAGGCGTACTCGGCATCAGCGAACCGGTGCAGTTCGGTCATGTCGTAGGTGCGGCCCCTGATCTGCGCGGCCATGTCGAGCACCCCGCCACGGCCGACCGCAGGGAGTTGGGCTCGGTCGCCCACGAGCGCGACCGTCGCGCCTGCTTCTTGGGTGATGGTGAGGAGGGCGTGGGCGGTGTCTTGGTCGAGCATTCCGGCCTCGTCCACAATCACCCGTGTCCCGCGATCCAGTCGCGCGTCGTCGGGTGGCCCGGTGTAGGTGCCGCCGGTGGCGGGGTCGGTGTCACCGGGGTTCAGGCGTGTCCACACTCCGTCGTCGTTCCATCGCCACCCGTGCGCATGCACCAGCGCCGCAACGCTCGTCGCCGGGACGCCGAGTTCGTCATGGGCAACCTGCGCCGCCCGCAACGTCGGCGCAACTACCCGCGCAGCTCTGCCGTGCTCAGCCGCGACCTCTATGGCGATGCGGAGCATGGTGGTCTTCCCGCTGCCTGCGGCTCCCTCCACGATCACGAGCGGGTCGGTCGAGGCGACCGCGGCGGCGGCGACGGTCTGCCCGGCATCGAGTCGAGCGGCTTGCGCTGCACGGGTCACGTCCGGGTGCTCCGGCTCCTGCTCCGTTGCAGCGGAGGTGATCTGGTCGCGCAGCGCTGTCTCGGCGGCGACGACGCTCAGGCTGGTCAGATGCGCAACATGCTCCGGGGCGGGCGCGCCAGGCGGGAGCACGGAGAAGCAATCGGAGGTTGCTAGCCCGGTTGCCAGGGTGATGAACTCCCGCAACTCCGCGGGAGTTGCTTGCACGCCCGCCTCGGTGGTGATGCGGGTGACGTGCTCGGCCACGGTGTGTCGGGTCCAGGTCGATGCGGCAGCGGCGCTCCGGTCCAGTGCACGGCTGGCGACCTCCTGCACCGCCAGGTCATCCAGCGATACCGAGGCAGGCACCTCCCGCCGCCGTGCGCGGGTCGGGTCGTAACCGGCGTCTGCGAGTTCTTGTTGCCACCACTGCTCGTTCTTCAAGGTGGTGGGCTTCTTGCCGGGCCGCTGATGCGCCCAGGCCGCATCCTGCAACCGCGCCGTCAGTGCCGGGCCAGCCACCTCGCCGGGATGCTCCGCCTCCCACTCGGCGACCATGCGGTCCAGGTTTCCGCCTGATCTGCGCCGACCGCTTGCTCATCACCTGGTTGAACGGCTCCAGTTCCGCGAACTCGCCGGATACCGGGTCGAGGGTCAGGCCATGATCCGCGAGGGTCTGCGCGAGTTGGGTGTGTGCGGCGATCACCGCCGTGCCGAGGGCGCGGATCGCTCCTTGCTGCTTGAACAGGGCCGCGGTGGTCAGTGCTCGCCACTTCCCGCCTGCCCACACCCGTGTGCCGATCTGGAAGTGGATATGCCGGTGCGGATCACCCGCACGGCTCGTCTTGTGCGTGATCGCGACGGTCTGCATGTGCTCGACCGGGAGGACTTCCTGCGCGCCGCGCGGCCCCGCCAGCGTGACCGAGTGTCGGCCGAGGAACCGCCGTATCTCCCCGGCCGCGTCCTGCTGCGCCACATCCAGCGCCTCCGACACTTCGGGGTGCAGAGCGGCGGCGACCGACAGGCTCTTGGGGGCGTTGATCGTCATCTCCGCGAACAATGGCGACCCCTTCCGAACCTCGCCGGGCTTGCGTGGGGTGCCCATTGACTCCCCGGTGACGGGGTTGATCCAGTCCACCCACCCCTCGTACTCATCCGCCGACAGCGACCGGGCGGCGGTGACTTCGCCCCTGGCGTCGATCACCGTGTACTCGGCCACCGCGTTGTCCGCGCCGAGGTAGTACTCGTCGGCGCGGGAGCGGTCGGCCTCGACGTACCGTCGCGCGGCAGCACCTGTGCCGCGGAACAGGAGCACGCCGCCCTTCATCCTGGCCTCCCTCATGAGTGGTCTCATGAGGGAGGTGTGCACTACGGCCCCGCCGTAAAATGCGTGCATAGCTTTGTTGGGCAGGAGTGCCGGCGCCTGCTCGGGGGAGGTGAGTTCAAGGAGGAGCGTCGAAGGCGCTGTGGGGCGGGTGTTATCCGTTGTCAGGCATGCGGGATTGTCCGCGTGTGTCGTCAGAGAGTTTGAGGCAGTGTCATGCGTCTTGCGTGGCGAGGATGCTGTTGAGGGTTGAGGTGGCGTCGGTCAGTCGGGCACGGAGTGTCGTGATGCGTTCCGGGCTCCATTCGATGTCGGGATCGGGTTCCCATTCGCTGAGGATCACTCCGGCTTCGGCGTGCGTTGCGGGGCTCCATTTGGCCGGGTAGGTCGATCCGAACGCAGTGCGTTCGGTCGTCTCAGTGACTGCGGCGGGGTCGGAGTAGGCATGGATCAGCATGCCTGTCGCGACGGCGTTAAGGGTGAGGGAAACCTGTTCCCAGGTTGTGGTGGCGGGATCGCGCAATCGGTATCCGAGAAGCTTGGCCAAGGCGTGGAATGTCTGCGACCGACGCTTTGTGAAGCGACGCTCGGTCTCGGAGAGTGCGCGGGCGACGCGGGTGCGGAGTTCGCCGTCGAGAACGCCGATGTACGCGGCACGCAGGGCGATGTATGCCCTCCATTCGGTGGAGGCCAGCATCGCCGTGAAGTCCGTGCCCATGACGATGCGCAGCACCTCGACGGTCGCGTCCCGCCGTCCTTGCGGGGTGCCGAGCCGCGCGAGGAGCGTGCTCGGGATCGATTCGAGGGCTTCTGGCAGCCCCGGCACGTCGCCAGAGAGGTCGGTGGCTTGGGCGATCCTGATGAGCAGGTCGGCGGCGAAGAGACTCTTGGTCGGCCAGCGTCGGTAAGAGGACGTGCGCGAGACGCCCGCAGCCTGGATCAGCTCCTCCATCTGCACGTGTTCGAGGCTCAGCGAGAGCCCTTGCTCCGCCACGAAGCTCAAGCCCGCATCGAGCATCCGCTCCTCAGTCTCGGCGTCCGACAGTCGCGGACGCCGCCGGGGCCGTACTTGCATCTTGTCTGTCACAACGGCTACTCTATCAGTCTATTGGTACTACAAATACCAAGTACCTAAACAAGAGGAGAGGACCTACCTTGGACACCTTCGCCACCGTGCTCCGGTACGTGCACACGACGAACTCATGGCTCGTCCTCATCGTCGGATGCGTCGCTGCGGGCGTGCTGATTGTGGAGGCCGTCCACCGGAGCAAGACGAAACGCGGGGGCCTCGCTCTCGGCGCCTTTGCTCTCCTCGTATATCTCCAAGTCGTGCTAGGTGCCTCCACCGCGCTGGTCAAGAGCGCCGATCACGAAGCACTCTTCGACGGCAACACGGACAAGACGTTCTGGCACGCCGCGCTCGGGGTCGGTGCCGCGATCCTCGTGACGCTCGCGGTGTGGATGCGACGCAAAGACTGGCGCATCGCAGCGATGCTCGGGACGATCATCGCGCTAGTCGCCCCAAGCTTGGGTCGGCTGATCCCGCTTCTTCTGATCCTCGCCATCTGCTGGGGAGTTGCCGAGATCCTCTGGCGACGGTCGACCCCCGCGCGACCTCCCGTTTCCAGCCCTGACAGTAAGGAACACTGATGAAAGCGCTGATCGTCATCGAGACCTGCTTCGGCAACACCGAGCAGATCGCGCACGCCATCGCGGACGGACTGCGTACCGGCGGCGCTGACATCGAGGTCATTCAAGCGGCCGATGCCCCCACGCCCCAGGGATTCGACCTGCTCCTCGTCGGCTCACCCACGCACAGCATGGGCCTGCCCAAGGCGGCGACCCGTCACCAGGCGCGCGCAAAAGGCGGCCACCCCAACGACACCGGCATTGCGGAGTGGCTCGACGCGCTTACGAGCCTGGCCGGGCAACGCGTTGCCGCGTTCTCCACCATCACCGGGGGCATCTTCTCCGGGTCGGCGAGCAAAGCCATCGAAAAGCGCCTCCGCAAGCTCAACGCCACAGTCGTCGGCCGCGAAGACTTCACAGTCCGCGGAACCGAAGGCCCCCTTGCCGACGGAGAAATCGAGCGTGCCAATAACTGGGGAACCTCCCTCACCTGACCGTCTGTACGACCCCGGCCGATCCAACAGAAAGAACAACACACGATGTCCACCACGCCGATCGAACCTCCCCAGCCCGACTCTGGCGTCCCTGGCGGCGGACAACAAGGAGTCAACGCCGCAACCCCGCACGAGCACCTCGATCCCGACGCACGAAGCCGAATCGCAGCCGGAGTCTTCGCCCTCACGCTCGGCTGGGCCGGAGTCCACCGCTTCTACCTCGGATACACCGCCATCGGAATCGCGCAGATCAGCGTCACCATCATCACGTTCGGCATCGGATGGATATGGGCCATCATCGAAGGCATCCTGATCCTCACCCGCGACCGCCGCTTCCTCACCGACGCGACCGGCCGACCGCTCCGCGACTGAAACACCACACCGCGGACCGATCATCAGAGGTTCACGAAGCTGAGTCAACGAACGGCACCGTGCGCTCATCTCCGATGCCAGCGGTTCGGCCACTGAGCGCGACCGGCTCCTGACAACCGTGCCACCGGCGTCAAGACCTTGCACGGCGTGGCATACGCGGCGCACTCGCCCGTGACAGCAGGCATCGCGGCCACGCTAGCGATCGTCCGAGTTTGGACCCTGGTGGGCCACCTCCTTCACGGGAGGTGCCACCGTGACCGAACACACTTCACCCGCCGACAGCAACGACGCTCCGGCACAAACCGGCTCCGCCAGTCACGACCTCGAAGACCCGGAGGCGCTCGGCGCCCTGCTGATTCGACTCCACGAGTCCGGACCAGAGGCCTGGCGGCATGATCGCGAGGCGGCGGAACTTATGCGATACACCGCCGTCCGATACAGACACTTAGCACGGAAGCACGGCCTTGACCCGTGGGAGATTGCCTCAGCCGCATTCGAAGTGATGCTCGCCCCCTCGACCCGGAAAGCTCGGAACCCGTGGGCGGTGGTGACTCGGGCGGTGCAGATCACCTGCGGCGTCGAGCTTCGGGCAGCGGGAATGCTGGTCTCATCCGGGAAGGTACGTCACACGTCCCGGGTCGCCGGTTTCCACGACGCGATCCGGTTCGCCGAGCGCGAGCACCTGGCCGACTACCACCCGGCCTTCGCGGTCAACCCCGCGACCGACAACGAAGACGACGCCGACGACACCAGCACCCGCGTCGCCGCCGCGTTGTCGGCGATAGTGGAGTTGTTCGCCTCGACGGGCTGGGATGCGGTGCTCGTCGCCGACTGCGTAGAACATGTCGCCTACCGGCTTGCCGACCTGAGCTCTCGCGCGAACGCAGTCGAGGTGCTGCGCCGCGACCACGCCATCTCTGTGCTTCTCGACATACCTGCGAGGTCGTGGTCGGCGCTGCTGCGCATCGTGCTCGGGCACCCTGACAAGAAGCACGCGGGTACCCCGACCGGTGACGGGGTTCTCCTGCGCCTCCTCGACGGGGAACCCCTCGACTCCTTGCGCTGCGACACCGGTGTGTTGGCCGCTATCTGGGCAGGCAAGCCCCGAAGCGACCCCTGAACCGTGAGCCCGACCGGAACCACATGTAGTATCTTGATGTGAGCGTGGGTACCACATGTGGTGGTTTGTGGTGCGTACCTGTCTGGCATGAAGGCGACCACAGCATCACCCAGCACACCCAGAAGCACCGTGACTCCTTCGACCCGTGAGCGGCGGGGTCAGGCGCGGAACGGTCTGCCGCCGGGCTTCAACGTGGCGGCGTGGACGCGCCAGGCCTGTGAGCGTTCCGGGGTGCCGGTCGGCGTGAGTGATCCGGTGACGCTAGCTAAGCTCCGTGTGCTGACCCGCCCCGAACGCTGAGCAGTACGCACGAGCGCCGCCGTCCTTCATCGGGGCGGCGACGCTCTTGCCATGGCGGGGTCAGGCCTTGAAGGTGAGTTCCACCCGTTCGGGCCGGAACCTCGCCCCGCGCTTGCTAACCGGTGCTGGTTTGACGACGAGGGTGTCGATCAGGGCAGCGATGATCGCGCGCTTCTGCGGGATCGACCACTCCTCATCCCACGCCGCCCGCAACGCCTCCTCGTCACCGATGGGGATACCCTTCAACGCCGACGACTTCGCGCTACGCCCGAGCACGAGTTCCGCACTGCTGATGGTCGCGGTGGCGGCGGTCTTCGCGGCGTGCAGCTCGGTGCGCGAGAGGAGGCCTGCGCCGTAGTCGCGGGCCATGTCCTCCATGCGCTGGCGTGCGGCGGTGATCTGTTCCATCGCCGCCGACACTCCCGCATCCTCACCCGGCGCAGCAGCGGGCAGGGTGGTTGCGGCCAGGCGGGTGACCATTGCCTCGCTTACGAGGGTTTCGATGCCGTGCGCGGACACGACGAGCCCGCCACGCTCGGGCCTGCCGGGGAGGGGGAGGCAGCGGTAGAAGCGTCGCTTCCCGATCGAGGTCTCGCCCCGGTGCAGCCCGGAGGAGACGAGCGTGTTGCCGCACTTGCCGCAGGTGATCAGCCCCGCCAGGAGGCTCTTGGAGGAGCGGCCGACCCGCCGGTCGGGGTGGTTGAACACCGCCCGGATACGCGCCGTCTCTTCGGGGGTGATGATAGCTTCCCAGTTCCCTGGCCCGAGGATCGCCCGGTCACGGCGCTCCCACGTCGCGGTCGTCTTCGACGCCGGTTCGTAGGCGCGCTGGCCGGAGATTCGCGCTGAGCACAGGATTGAGCCGACGGTGCTCTCGTGCCACACGTTCAACCGGCTTTTCCCCTTCGACGGAGGCACTGGCCCGCCGTCCCGGTTGAGCCACCTCGTGATCTGTCGCACCGACTGCCCCGCGAGGAACCTGTCGGCCATCTCACGGATAACGGCTGCTTCTTCGGGGATGAGGACGCCGCCGACGCCGTACCCGTACTTCGCGCCGCCGTGCCAGTCGCCGCGTTCGGCTTTCTGCTGGTTCGCGCGCCTGATCCGGTCGGCCTTATGCCCGGACTCGTAGGAGGCGATCGCGACGAGCTGGCGCGCCATGAGCCTGCCTTCGTGGGTATTCAGGTCGAACGCGCCGCCCTTGACCGTCTCGATGTGGATCGGGTGCGTCTCTACGAGGTCGATGAGATCTTCCAGCTCGCGGGGGCGACGGTAGAGCCTGTCCACGTGCCACACCACGATCCGCGACGGCCCGAGCTTCACCCGCTCCAACAACTCGAGGTAGCCGGGGCGCTTCTTGCCAGAGTAGGCGGAGATGTCGTTGTCCATGAAGATCGCCGGATCAGTGATCCCGAGCCTCGCGCACGTTTCCAGGCAGTCCTGGCGCTGCCGTTCGACCCCGGCCTCCGCGCCGGTACGATCCTCGGAGATGCGCAGGTACACCACCACCTGCTCCACACCGTTGCTGCCTGATCCTGTGCCGTCCATAACGACCTCCCTCGTTGCCTGGTAGGTACGCCGGTCAAACCCGACACGTCGACAAGACGACGGCGATGTCCGCGCTGCGGCGGGCGTGGGAGAAGGAACACGGCAAGGGCTCAGTGGTTGGGCTCGCACCGTCCGCGGTGGCCGCGCAGGTGCTCGCCGACGACCTCGGGATCAGATGCGAGAACACGGCGAAGTGGTGGCAGAACCACCTCGTCCACGGCGAGGACTTTCGGGCGGGTCAGCTTGTGATCATCGACGAAGCCTCCCTCGCCGGAACCCTGTCCTTGGATCGGATCACCCACCTGGCCGAACGGGCCGGCGCGAAAGTGCTCCTGGTGGGCGACTTCGCCCAGCTCCAGTCCGTGGACGCTGGTGGCGCGTTCGGGCTCCTCGTCGGTGACCGTGACGATGCGCCCGAGCTCGTCGACGTACACCGCTTCACCAACGCCTGGGAGAAGACCGCCTCCCTGGCCCTGCGCCACGGACGTACGCAGGTGATCGACACCTACCTCGACCACGACCGCGTCCGCGACGGTGACGCCGAGGCGATGACCGATGCGGCCTACACCGCCTGGCGCGCAGACCGCGACCAGGGGTTGGTGTCGGTGCTGGTCGCTGAGACCCGCGACGACGTGACCGCCCTCAATCAGCGTGCTCGTGCGGACCTGATTCTCGACGGCACCCTGAAGCCGGGTCGGGAGGTCGAGTTGAACGACGGCGCCATCGCCGGGGTTGGGGACACGATCATCACCCGACGCAACGACCGCCGCCTACGCAACGAGAAGACTTGGGTGCGCAACGGCGATGCCTGGACCATCACCGGCGTTCGCGACGACGGGTCGGTCACGATCCGCCCCATTGGGCGCAGGTTCGGCGGCTCGATCGTCCTGCCTGCGTCGTATGTGTCCGACCACGTCGATCTGGGTTACGCGGTCACGGCGCACAGGGTGCAGGGCGTCACCGTCGACACCGCACACGTCCTGGTGGAACCGACGACCACGAGGGAGAACTTCTACGTCGCGATGACCCGCGGCAAGCACGCCAACCAGGCCTACGTGGTGCTGGACCGGCCTGACGACGCTCACGCCGAGCCGCATCCGGGCGACACCCCCGACGCCACTGGCCGGTCCGTCCTGTATGGCGTCCTGCAACACGTCGGGGCCGAGCTGTCCGCGCACGAGACCATCACCGCCGAACACGCACACTGGGGCTCGATCGCGCAGCTTGCTGCTGAGTACGAGACCATCGCCGCCGCAGCCCAGCACGACCGCTGGGCCACCCTCATCCGCGACTCGGGTCTCAGCGAGGAACAGGCCAACACGGTGATCGAGTCCGACGCCTTCGGGGCACTGACCGCGGAACTCCGCCGAGCAGAGGCCAACAACCACGACCTCGGCCGCTTGCTCCCTCGCCTCGTGGCCGCTCGCGGGTTCGATGATGCCGACGACATCGCCTCCGTCCTCCATTACCGCGTCGCGCGCTCCACCGCACGGCCAGCAGGATCGGGCCGTACCCGCAAGGCACCACGACTGATCGCAGGACTCATCCCACACGCTGGAGGATCGATGCCCGAGGACATGCGCCAAGCGCTCGATGAACGACGCGAGTTGATCGAGCAGCGGGCCGACGTTGTGCTCGGTATCGCCCTCGACGAGAAGGCCACTTGGACGAAGGCACTCGGTACGCCACCTGGTGATCCGCGCAAGGCATTGAGCTGGCGGCGCCACGCCCGCACTGTGGCTGCCTACCGGGACCGCTATGGCATCACCGATGACACACCACTGGGCACGGCGGACGCGACAACCGCACAGAAGATCGACGCTGCCCGAGCCCGCAGTGCACTTGAGCGAGCAGGCGACATCACCCGCGGGAGCAGTGCCCGCGCAGAGCGCAAGGTCATGCGCAGAGAACAGGGACGAGCGCTATAGCGCAACTCGGAGAGGACAGGGGCGCACCCGAAGGCGCTGATAGGCTCAAACTACGGTACCTGGGCCCTCCGGGGAGGATGTAGCCGCCATCACCACGGAAATCGATACCGGCGCGCGCGGCCTGCCACGACCGCTGTTCCCGATCTGGTGTGGCCGGGTAGTAGGCGTGCATCCCACCCGATGGCGTCGCCACGAGGAACTGCCACCCCGACACCAGCCCCGTCCGGTGGGCGCGCTCGAACGCCCGGTAGCCGTCGACGGGCCCGTGGACGTCGACATCGACCACCATCACGCCGGATGCCGCGCCGGTGGGCACGGCGAGGTTCGCGGTCGGGTGCTTCTGCCACCACGCCACGATCTGTTCGAGGTCGGTGGTGGCGTCGTGGAAGCCATGCTCAGTCAGCGGACGCTTCCCACCAGGCAGGCACGGGAACACTGGCACCCCGGCGACGGCCAGGTCCCGCGCCACGACCGAGACCGCCCACGAGCTGGTTGCGCGTATCAGCAGGCTGGCGACAGCATCCACCGAGGCCATCACAAAGCCCGCGACTGTGCCTTCGAGGATGCGGTGACCATTCCGGTCTCGGGCTCGGGCAGCGGCGTGACCCGGCGCGACACAGGGGTCTCGTGGGTCGGCTGCTTGCGCGAAGTCTCCTCGCGCTGTGGTGCCTCGCGGTCCAGGCCGGGCGGGGCGCCGTCGGTCACTTGTGCGGTGTCGAGCCGGTCCAGGATTCCCAGTGCCGTCTTGCGGACTCGCTCACCGGTGGCCTTGACGATCTCGCCGGGCTCTTTGCATCCACCCGCGCTGCCCACGTGGAGACGTACGGGATCGTGTAGCCGGAAGTGTCCATGCCGTGGGCGGCGCCGATCATCAGCGCGACCGATTCCGCCTCGACCTCCCCGATGCCGCGATGCTGACGCGCCTCGTCGTTGTCGGGACCGTGCAGCAGGACGTGGCCGAGTTCGTGGGCGAGCGTTTTCACCTGCGCGGCAGGGTCCATGTTCTCCCGGACCGCCACCGTCTTCGCGGTGTAATCGGTGACGCCGTTGGCGCCATGGATCATGCCCTCGTGCGGCACCCGGACCCCCTCAAACCCCTGAGCGCGCACGTGGTCGGCCAGCCCGTCCCAGAGACCGGTGGGGGCCTCGCCTTCCAGCAGCGTCGGCGCCGGAGGCTCCGGGAGCGGCTCGCCAGCAGTCTGGGAGGCGTCCCACACGTAGGCGGGGCGGACGGTGATCATCTTCGACCGGACCACCTCGCCCGGCCGGGGCCTCTCACCCTTGCCCAGGCGCCGCCACGACTCCGCATCAGCTGGGTTCGATGAGGCGAACCGGCCGGTGACCGGCGCGAGAATCTGGTACCCGGCCTGCCCCTTCTCGACCTGCCGGCCCAGGGTCTTCCACTCCCGGTACCCGGCCACATACGACGGCATCGGCTCCGGTACCCGGCCTGCTTCGTAGGCGCCCTGGTGCTGGACCCAGATCAGCAGTGTGTTCGAGAACGATCTGGCCCTGAACCGAGCCGCGAACGCGAGCGCCCGCGCCCAGTCGTCCCCGGAGACGAGCTGTTCGACCGCGCCGGTCAGCTTCTTGTGCAGCTCGTCGAGTTTCGCCTCCCGCGCCGCCTGGGTGTTCTCCCGTGTCGCGGCCATTCTCGCTGTCCCCTTCCCGATACCCTGAGCACCGGGCCAGTACTGGCTCGGTGACCCTCAGGTACGCCGGGACCACCAGGGGCGAGGAGACGGACAACGAAACGGGCGATGTGACCGTCAGGCGCGGCGGTGAACCCAACGAGTCCCTCCCGGACTACCAGCCCACAACCCAGATACGAGCCGGGATCGACCGATGATGCGGATCGGCGTATCGCAAATGCGAAGATGTGTATCGAAACGGTCAGACGTCGCCCTCATCCCGGCTGAGTTGCCGGTACCGCGTCGGGGTGACGCCGACGGCCTGGCGGAACAGTCGAGCGGCGTGACCCCGGCTGCGCCAGCCGACCTCACCCATCGCCACCTCGATGGGCAGGTTCGTCTCGCGCAGCAAGCGGGCCAGGAGTTCGGCACGCAGTGTCGTCAGGTACGTCATCGGGGTGGCGCCGTAGGCCTCGACGAAGACCCGACCGAGCTGCGACGGCGACAAGTGCACGGCACCGGCTAGTTCTCGCAGCGTCCATCTCAGAGTCGGCTGCTCGCGCAGGAGGTGGGCCGCAGCGCGGGCCTCGGAACGCAGGGGTGCGAACCGGCGATGGTGTGGCAGGCCGGGCCGGGTCGATTTCCGTTGTCTCGGCGTCCGTCGCATGGTAGTCGTTCTCACGTACGGCGTCACGATATCCAGCACGGCGAACAGCAGTGCTTGCAGCCGGTAGAACCGCTCTGGCGAGGGGCCGTCAATGCTCAGCGCCACAAGCTCATCGAGCCACGGCATCAGCATCCCGGCCTGGTCCTCGCCGAGCTGGAGTATCTGGGCTGGCTCGGAGTACAGCTTCTCGGCGAAGTCCTGCGCGTCCCATCGATCCGCTAACTGCGCGGCGTACTGCCAGAACACCTGATCGACCACGTAGTCATGGTCGAGGTAGAGAGTGGTTACCGTGATCGAGCACTCAGGTTCACTGCCGCACAGCGTGTTGGCACCGAGCATGACGACGTCGCCGATGGTCACCGGTTTCTCGCCGAACTCGCTCAATAAGATTGCTGAGCCGGCGCGTACGAAGATCAGTTTCACGCAGTCGTACGCCACCGGCGCGATGGGGTGGTGTATCGACCTCGTACGTGCGACGACCGGCGCGAACCGGTCGAGATCAGGTGTATCGGGGTCCCCATCTCGACTCACCAGTGGTCCGATTGATCCTCGCGGCCAGCGCTCCGAGTCATCCTTACGTCACACGGGTATGCGTCGTCCGGAAGCGTCGGCTACGGCGCTGAGCCTGGCGTCAGCAACAGGCCTTGACAGCGCGGGTGGACGCTTCAACGACCCAGTGAGTCCGTCTGGGACTGCTTGACGTCTGGAGGCCTGCTTCACGTTCTGTCGAGGTGCGGAGGTCAGCGTTTGGAATGCAAGCAGCAGAGGTTTGAGACAGGTGCATGCGGGGCGCATCCAACCACGGCCGTTCAAAACTTGACCAAGCGGTGTTTTGGTCTCGGTGGCCATCCTGTCTGCTCCTGTTTCGTGGCTTGGCGAATCTGATGTCGGTCCGGTCGGGTATTCACCCGGACGTATCGCGGTCGAGGAACCTGGAGGTGCTGTGGGCTGGAGTCAGATCTAGCCGACGCAGCAACTGGGCGTTGAGCGCGACCACCACGGTCGAGGCGGACATGAGGATCGCGCCAACGCTCATCGGCAGTACGAATCCGATCGGTGCGAGCACTCCGGCGGCCAGCGGTACGGAGATGAGGTTGTAGCCGGCGGCCCACCAGAGGTTCTGCTTCATCTTCCGGTACGAGGCCCGAGAGAGGTCGATGACCGACAGCACCGAGCGCGGGTCCGAGCTGGCCAGGATGACACCGGCGGAGCCGATGGCCACGTCGGTGCCTGCGCCGATGGCGATGCCGACATCGGCTTGGGCCAGTGCCGGGGCATCGTTGACTCCATCGCCGACCATGGCCACCTTGCGGCCCTCGCCCTGAAGTTCGGCGACCATGGCGGCCTTGTCCTCCGGCCGGACCCCGGCGAAGACTCGGTCGATGCCCAGCTCGGCGGCGACGGTGTCGGCCACGGCCTGGGCGTCGCCGGTGATCATCACGACCTGCGCACCGGCAGCGTGGAGCGCATCGATGGCGTCGCGGGACTCGGACCGGACCTCATCGGCCAACCGCAGCGCGCCGATCACCTGGCTGTCGGCAAGGATGTGCAGGATGATCGCGCCCTCGGTGCGCCACTCATCGGCGACGGCGAGTTCGTCGAGGCCACGCTGGTCCAGGAGGTGGGGGCCGCCGACCTCGACTACGGTGCCGTCCACCCTGGCCCTCACACCCACAGCGGGCGAGGAGGAGAAGTCGGTCGCCTCGGCCACGGCCAGCTCACGGGCGCGCGCCGCCCCGACCACGGCCCTTGCCAGCGGGTGCTCGCTGTCGCTCTCGGCTGCTGCGGCCAGAGCCAGCACCTCGTCTTCGGTGTGCCCTTCGATCGGTTCGATCCCGGTGACGTTGGGCTCGCCCTTGGTCAGGGTTCCGGTCTTGTCGAACAGGACGGTGTCCACCGTTCGCATCGACTCCAGCGCGAGGCGGTCCTTGACCAGCACTCCGCCGCGGGCGGCGCGTTCGGTGGCGATCGAGACCACCAGCGGGATCGCCAACCCCAGTGCGTGCGGGCAGGCGATCACCAGCACGGTGATCGTCCGTACCACCGCCGTATCCGGCATCCCTAGGAAGCTCCAGATGACGGCGGTGATCGCGGCCGCACCGATTGCGAACCAGAACAACCAGGCCGCCGCCGTGTCGGCGATGCGCTGAGCGCGCGAGGATGATGCCTGCGCGTCGGTCACCAGCTTCTGGATACCGGCCAGGGCGGTGTCCTCGCCGATCGCGGTGACCTCGATGCGCAAGCCTGAATCGGTGGCCACCGTGCCGGCGACCACCTGCTCGCCGGTCTCGCGTCGGACGGACTTGGATTCGCCGGTGACCATGGATTCGTCCATGCTCGCCGAGCCGTCGGTGATTCTGCCGTCGGCGGGCACGGAGGCGCCGGGGCGCACGATGACGATGTCACCGACCGCGAGGTCGGCCGGAGCGACTGTGACCACGTCGTCGCCGTCGATCTTCTCGGCCTCGTCGGGCAGCAGGGCAGCCAAGGAATCGAGTGCGGAGGTGGTCTGCGCCAGGGAACGCATCTCGATCCAGTGGCCCAGCAGCATGATGACCACCAGCAAGGCCAGTTCCCACCAGAAGTTCAACTCGAGATCCAGAATTCGCAGACTCGCGCCCCAGGAGGCGATGAACGCCACGGTGATCGCCAGGCCGATGAGAAGCATCATGCCGGGTTGGCGGGCGCGGAGCTCAGAAACCGCGCCGGTCAAGAACGGCCGGCCGCCCCAGACATACATCACGGTGCCCAGAATTGGGGAGACCCACCACACCCATCCGGCATCGGGGAGCTGGTAGCCCAGGAGGTCGGCGAACATGTCGTTGAAGCCCACCACTGGCACCGCCAGAACCAGCATGATCCAGAACAGCCGCCTGAACTGCCCGACGTGGTCGCCGTGGCCTGCATGACCGCCGTGGTCCTCGTGCCCGGCGTGGTGCTGGCCGGCCTGACCGTGATCGCCATGGTGGCCGGCGTGCTCGTCACGGTGTGCTGGGTCATGATCTGGACTGCCGTAATGGAAAGGCGCGTGATGATGGTCGTGACCGCCGCCATCGGAGTGCTTGTCGCCGTGATCCGTGGCGCCCGAGTGCGTGTCGGGATGGTCTCCGTGCTGCTCAGGTGTGGGTGATTCTGGCGTTCGGTGATGATCGGGTCGCGTCATCATGCTCCTTTCTTTACCCGGTATGGGTATGCGGCGGGCGGGCTTAAGGACACCCGGCTCGTCAGCCAATGGAAGCGGCCCAGTGCCGGTGGTCGTTCCCATGGTGGTTATCTGTTGTCATGTGTTCGTCTTCGGATTTGCCGGTTAATCACCCACGCCCCCGGTGGTGTCGGTGGAGCCAGCCTTAGGGCACCACGATGATCTTTCCAGCGGCGTGTCCGGTCTCCACTGCGGCAATCGCCTGATCTGCTTGATCAAGGGCGAACTGAGCGTCCACGTGGGGATCGACCAGTCCGTATTGGATGACCTCGGTGATCTTGGCCATGGCCTCATCCGTGCGTGCCAGGGCCAGGCCGCCCAGCTCGGCGGCGGTGTCTGGGTCCGCTGCGGAGATGATCCGGGTTCGGTCGGGCACCAGGTCCGCAACAGCACGCAGCGCATCGCCACCGACGAGATCAACAATCAGGTCGGGGCCGTCGGCACTCACCTGCCGCACCCGATCGGCCACCCCTGGACCGGATTCGATGAAGGTGGCACCAGTTGACTCGACGAGTTCCCGCTTGGTTGCGCTGGCCACGCCGATGACCGTGAACTCGTGCACGCGACCAATCTGGGTCGCCATCAGTCCCACTCCGCCGCCGGCGCCGAGCAGTAGCAGGGTCTGTCCAGGTTTGAGTTCAATCTGGTGGGTGGCGTCGTAGGCCGTGGCTGCGGCCACCGGGATGGTGGCCGCGTCGGCGAAGGAGATCTCCTCGGGCTTGGCCACAGTCGTGGAGGCGCGCAGCAGTGTGTGCTCGGCCATTCCACCCTGCCCGGGCGCCACCAGGCCGAGCACCTCGTCGCCCACGGCGAAGTCCTCGACCCCGTCGCCGACCTCAGTGACTACGCCGGCGGCTTCACGGCCCATCGGCGCCGGCAGGCTCCAGTGACGGCCCAGCTGGCCTTCCCGGATCTTCCAGTCCGCCGGATTTACACCGGCGGCTCGGACTTCGATGGCCAGTTCCCCGGGCCCGGGCGTTGGAACAGGCCCCTCGATCAGTTGCTGGGTCTCGGGTCCGCCGTAGCCGGTGAAGACATAAACCTTGGACATGAATCGAATCTCCTTCTGATCTGGACTGGGTGGCGCGTCGTCGACGTCCCGGGTGGGTCTTTCGTGGCGGTGGCGGTGGCGGTCAGGACCGGGGCGGTTCGTCCTCACCGGCGGCTTCGGCGGCGTCAGCCTCTTCCCGGGTGGCGAATACGGCGCCGGTAGCGTGCTCGGGTGGGCTGTAGTTGGTGTACAGCACCAGCGGCTCGTCGCCGGTGTTGCGGAAGTTGTGCTGGGCACCGGCGGGTACCGCGCACTGGTCACCGGCATCGATGGGGTGGGTGTGGCCATTGAGGTCGGCTTCGCCGGTTCCGGAGACGAAGGTCAGGATCTGATCGGTGTGTTCGTGGACCTCGTCTCCGATCTCGCCACCGGGCGGAATGGTCATCACCACGATCTGGGTGTGTTCTCCGGTCCACAGCACCTTCCGGAAGTCAGGATTATCCCTGGCCACGTCCTCGATGGTGAAATGCTCGACGTTGTCGCCAAGGGTGAAGTTCTTTTCGCTCATGGTCGGTCTCCTCTGTTTCGTGTGTTGATTTTGGTGTTCGCGTCGTTGTTTTGAGTCTTGGAGGTGCCCGGTGTCCGGGGTGGGTCCATTGCCCCGGGATGGGCGTCAGGCGGCCACCTGCTCCGCAGCTGTCCCGATGGTGCGTTCACTCTTTGGCATCGTCGTGGAGTCTCGGGTGTTTCGCAGCAGCCGCATCGCGTTGGCGATCACCACGAGCACGGAGGCTTCGTGGACGAGCATGCCGATCGACATGGTCACTCCGCCGGCGAAGACTCCGGCCAGTAGCAGCACCACGGTGATCAGGGCGATCGCGATGTTCTGCTTCATCACGTTCACGGTTCGCTTGGCCAGGCCGATGGCCTCGGGCAGCTTGAGCAGGTTGTCGCCCATCAGGGCGATGTCCGCGGTCTCCACGGCCACGGCCGAGCCTGCCGCACCCATCGCCACGCCGATGTTCGCGGTGGCGAGAGCCGGAGCGTCATTGACGCCGTCACCGACCATCGCGATCGTGTGGCCCTGGCGCTGTAGCTCGGTGACAGCGTCCAGCTTGTCCTCAGGGAGCAGGGAGGCGTGGATCTCGTCGATCCCGGTGGCTTTGCCGACGGCCTCGGCCACCAGTCGGGTGTCACCGGTGAGCATGACGACCTTCTCGACGCCGGCCCGGTGCAGTCGCGCGACCATCTCCGGTGCGTCCTGGCGGATCTGGTCCGCGACGGCGACGACGCCGATCACCCTCCCGTCAACAGCGACGATCATAGGTGTTTTCCCGGCGGCGGCCAGGTCCTGGGCGGCCTGCGCAGCCTCGGCGATGCCCGAGGCAATGCCGTACTGCTCCAGTAGCGGCGGGTTGCCGATCAGCACCTGGCGGCCATTGACGTTCGCCACGATGCCCTTGCCGGGGACCGGGGTGACGGCGCCGGGGATGCCCTGCGGGGCAACGCCCTCCTCGCGGGCGGTCTCCAGGATGGGGCGGGCCAATGGGTGTTCGGAGCCGGCCTCAGCTGCCGCGGCCCAGCGCAACACCTCCGTACGGTCGAGCGTGGAATCCAGGATGATGACGTCGGTCAGCTGCGGTTTGCCCTCGGTGAGGGTGCCGGTCTTGTCCACGGCGACCGCCGTGATCTTCGCGGAGGTCTCCAGGAACTCGCCGCCCTTGATGAGGATGCCGTTGCGCGCGGCGCGGCCGATGCCCGCCACGATGGCGACCGGGATGGAGATCACCAGGGCGCCCGGGCAGCCGATGACCAACAGGGTCAGGGCCAGCACCACGTCTCCGCTGATAAGTCCGGCCACCAGGGCCAGGACCATGACGGCGGGGGTGTACCACGTGGAGAACCGGTCGATGAAGGCCTGGGTCTTGGCCTTGGCGTCCTGAGCCTCTTCCACACGGTGGATGATGCGGGCCAAGGTGGTATCTGCGCCGATGCCAGTGGCCAGGACCTGTAGGAAGCCGCCGCGGGAGACGGTGCCGGCGAAGACCTGCCCGCCTTTAGTTTTCTCCACCGGGATGGACTCGCCGGTGATGGAGGCCTCGTCGATGGCACCGGTGCCGGAGACGACCTGGCCGTCCACGGGGACCTTCGCACCGTTCTTGACCAGGACGATCTCGCCCATTCTCACTTGCCCGGCAGGGATCTCCTGTTGCTCGCCATCGCGCACAACGATCGCGGAATCCGGGGCGACGGCGACGAGTTCGGCCAGTGCCGAGCGGGTCTTGTTCAGGGTCGCAGCTTCCAGCGCGTGGCCGATCGCGAACAGGAACGTGACCGCCGCGGCCTCCCAGAAGTTGCCGATGATGACCGCGCCGATAGCCGCAACCGACACGAGCAGGTCGATGCCGACGACCTTGGCGATCAGCGCGCGCACCGCCTTCACCACGATCCCGTAGCCGGCAACCACGGCCGCGGCGATCATGAAGACATCCCCGAGGGTGAAAGCCGCGCTGGCGTGAGTGGCGTGGGCCCCGGCGTCGAGCCACCACTGGGGGCTGACGGTGAGGTTGGCGACACCCCCGGCCAGCCACTGGATGGCGAAGGAGATGATGATGAGCACGCCGGACACGACGGGGACTGACCAGTTCCCATAGACCCATTTTTGGAGCCTGTTCACTTTCGGGTACGACCTTTCTGGGTCTCGTGCCAGCAGACCGGCAGAGTGGAATGTCGGAAGGATGTCCGCAGGCGGCCCGCGGGGGCCGTTGGCCTCAGAAGGCAGACGGTGCGGCCCTGTAGCCGGCTTTGGCGATAGCGGCGACGAGGTCATCCACGGAGATGCGCTCGGCGTCATGGTCGACCTCGATGCGGGCGGAGGCGAAGTGGACCTTCACGTTCTCGACACCCTTGAGTCGCCCGACCTGCTTCTCGATCTTCGCCACGCACGACGGGCAGGAGAATCCCTCCGCTCTCAGGACGGTGTGAGTGGTGGTGGGGGTGGAGGTGGAGGTGGCCATTGTGGACCCCTTTCGTGATGTGTTCCTTATTGGTACCTTCACGATAGGTTTGCGGCGCCCGGAACTCCTTGACATAGATCATGTTCGGTGCGCGCCTGCTACCGAGGCGTCGCTGCCGCTGCCGCTGCCGCTGTCCGGTCCCGCGGCGCCGATGCCGACTCCGGTAGACTTGCCACATGCCTGTGGATGATTTGTGCGTCAGCCGCGTGCCGATCTTCCAAGGACTCACCCGCGAGGAGCAGTTGCGGGTCGCGGAGTTCGTCCGCCCGGTGCATGTTGCCAAGGGAGAGACGGTCTATTCGCCAGGACAGTCGGTGTCGCGTCTGTTGGTGATGCACAGCGGACAGCTCAAGGTCAGCCATGCGGCGGCCAATGGCCAGGAACAAATCCTGCGCACGGTGACCGACGGTGATGTCGTGGGCGAACGGGCCTTCCTGACCGGCCACCTGCCCAATGACCTCGTCGTCGCGCTGGAAGACAGCCGGATGTGCGTCTTCGACCACACCGACCTCTCGGCCCTGCTGCGCGACTACCCTGATGTCGGTCTGCGGATGCTGCGGACTCTGTCCGACAGGCTCGCCTCCGTCGAGCGATTGCTGGCCGCCATCACCTCCAGCGATGTCAGTGCCCGCATCGCGGCCTACTTGCTGGATCTGCCCGGCAGCATCCGAGACGGCGTGCCCACAGTGTGGCTGCCGTTGGCGAAGTACGAAATCGCCTCCTATCTGGGCACCACGCCAGAAACTCTGAGCCGACGCCTTGCCGCGCTCTCCGCCTCCGGTGTCATCGAACTCCACGGGCGTCGTGATGTCACGATTCTCGACATTGATGGGCTCGAACGCGTAGCCACACCTCGATAGACCGGTATCGCCATGGCTTGGCTAAAGGTGGCGTGCGACCGGGCCCGTATGCGGCTTGCCCCGTCCTCGGGTGCGTAAGCATGGTCACATCAGCATCATGAGGATGAGAAATAGCAGGAAGCCGCCGGCTGCCATCGCGATGGTGCCGGTGCTCTCTTTGATTTCGTAGGCTTCGACCAACAGCTCTGCGACGGCGGTGAAAAGCAGGGCGGCGGCACCAAAGCCGAGGCCTGCGATCAGCACGGGGGCTGAGACACCGGCGAAGACGACAGCGCCGAGCACCGCGCCGATAGGCATCATGACCGCAACGAAGGCGCCGACACCGATCGCGGTGCCGAGGGAGCCGCCGCCCGCGCGCGCGGATCCCGCTGTGGAGGCGGCGACGAACAGAAGCTCGATCGACAGCGCGATCGCGATCAAGAGGGCTGCCGCCCCGCCGGCGGACAAGGCGATGCCGATGATGGCGCCGTCGATCAAGACAACGACCGCGAGGGCGACGACGAGGCGGAGATTCACACCCGTGACCGCCTTGGTCTGACTATCACCGTGCCCGTGCCCGTGCCCGTGCCCGTGCCCGTGCTCGTCGCCGTGGGAATGGCCGTGGCCGAACCGGGTGAGGAGCGCGCGCAGCGCCAGCATGAACGCAGTGCCTAGCACGAAGCCGATGATCAGCGGCCAGCCGCCACCCAGGTGGAGCGCCTCCGGGAGCAGATCCAGTGTTGCCGCGGCGATGATCAAGCCTGCGGCGAAGTGTTGTACATAACTGGTGAGTGTGGAGGTCTGGCCACGCGTCGCGAGAGCCGCGATCACCGCCCCCAGGACACCTGCCACCAGGCCGATCGTGCCCAGTCCGAGCGCCTGTCCGAACAGTTCCATGTCGATTCGCCAGTTAGAGGCTGGCGTCTTTATTTTGCGGGGGCAATGCCGCAACCAATGGATGATCCCTGCCGGTGTTGCCGAGTTTGACGGCGCCACCCGGTGAACCCAGTTCGTCAAAGAACTCGACATTCACTCTGTAGTACTCCGCCCATTGATCGGGGGTGTCATCCTCGTAATAGATGGCTTCAACCGGACAGACGGGCTCGCAGGCCCCGCAGTCCACACACTCGTCCGGGTGAATGTAGAGCGACCGCTCGCCTTCATAGATGCAGTCCACCGGGCACTCTTCAACGCAGGCCTTGTCCTTGACGTCTATACAGGGCTGGGCGATTACATAAGTCATGGGTGAACGCCACCTTCACGGTCAGCTGGGTTCAGCGGTCGTCTCCGCTCAGCCAACAGCGACGCCGAAGAGCAGGCCGATGAGGTAAGTCGCAATCATCGTCGCTGAGCCCATCACCACGTTCCGGAGGATGGCCCGGCCGCGCGGGGCCCCGCCGAGGGCGGCGCTGATCCAGCCGGTGAGGAACAAGCCGATCACCACTGCAACCGCGGCGATCCAGACGCGATTCTCGCCGAATGGCAAAAGGATCATTACGAGCGGGATGAGCGCTCCCAGCGCGAACGAGACGAATGACGAGACAGCCGCCGCCCAGGGGCTGGTGAACTCTTCGGGGTCGATTCCAAGTTCAACCTCTGCATGGGCTGCGAGGGCGTCCTTCGCGGTGAGCTCGACCGCGACCTGATGCGCGAGGTCGTCCGAGAGCCCACGCTGACGGTAGAAGCCGGCGAGTTCTTCGAGTTCTTCCTGAGGTATGGTCTCGAGTTCCCATTTCTCCTTGGCGATCAGCGCCTTCTCGGTATCGCGCTGGGTGCTCACCGAAACGTACTCGCCTCCGGCCATCGAGAATGCGCCAGCGACCACTGCGGCGATTCCTGCCGTGGCGATCGCGAGAACGTTGTTCGGGGTCGCCGCTGCGACACCGATCACGACGCCAGCGGTCGAGACGATGCCGTCGTTCGCTCCCAGTACCCCGGCGCGCAGCCAGTTGAGTCGCTGGCCGGTGCCCCGGTCGTGAGGTTCGCCGGGATGGGCTTGGGGTGCTGTTTTTCTAGCCATGGCTCGGTGCCTCCATAGTGATTCTCAGTGGGTTCGCTGGCTCTCTCGGCCTGTCAGCGGTGTGCGCCGTCTGCGTTGGCTCGCGACGCCTTGAGTTTGCGCTCGGCGCGCGGGCCGACGGCGCGCAGCGCGCCCAGGATCGCGACGAGGTCGACGACTTCTTGGAGCCAGGCCCCGATCAACGCGGGAAGGAACCCGAACGCTGCGACGAGCATGAGACCCACGCTGATGATGATGCCGAGCCAGATGCTCTGGAGAGCGATCCGCACCGTGTCCTTTCCCACGCGTACCGCCAGGGGGAGGGAAGCGAGGGTGTCGTACCGGTTCACAATGTCGGCGGACTCGCTCGCGGCGGTCGCGCCCCGAGCCCCCATCGCGAAACCGATATCGGCAGCGGCGAGCACCGGGGCGTCGTTGAGGCCGTCGCCGACCATGATGAGCGGCCTGGGCTGCACCGTGCTCACGATGCGTACTTTGTCGGAGGGCCGGCACTCGGCGTGCACCTCGTCGATGCCGAGGCTCGCGGCGATCGGCTCGGCAGTGGTCGCCACGTCGCCGGTGACCATGAGCGTGCGTTCGATCCCGAGCCCGTGCAGCTCGTGGAGCGCCTGCGCAGCCTCGTCCCGCGTCTGGTCGCGCATCACGATCGCGCCCGCGAAGCGGTCGTCGACGGCGACGTAGATCGCGAGCTCCCCGGGCTCCAGCGGGGCGAGCGCGAGGGTCGGGGCGAACTCGCGGAGCCAGGAGGGCTTGCCTACCCGTACCGTCGCCACCGCACCGTTTGTGCTGTCGGACGCGAACTGCGCGGCGACGCCGTTGGTGGCGATCTCCTCGGCTCCGAGCACTTCCAGCAGCGGATATCCGTGCTGCTTGGCCGCCGCGACGACCGATTCTGCGAGCACGTGGGACGAGTACACCTCGGCCGATGCGGCGAACCGGAGCACGCTCATCTCGTCGAAGCCGGGCTCAGCAAGGATGCGTTCGAGCACGGGCCGCCCGGTCGTGATGGTGCCGGTCTTGTCGAACGCCGCGGAGCGTACCCGCGAGAGCTGTTCGAGAGTGCCGCCGCCCTTCACGATAAGCCCGAAGCGCGCAGCCCGGCTCATGCCGCCGAGGAACGCGACCGGTGCGGCGATCAGCAGGGGGCACGGCGTTGCGACCACCAGCACCTCGGCGAATCTGACCGCCTCCCCGCTGGCCACCCATGCAACGCCCGCGATGACGAGCGAGAGTACCGTGAACGGCACCGCATAGCGATCGGCGAGCCGCACCACTTTCGCCTTGCTGCCCGCGGCCTGCTCGACCAGACGCACGATCTGCTGGTACTCGCTGTCTGAGGCGAGCGCGACAGCCCGCATCGTGACCGCACTCGCACCGTTCACCACTCCGCTGGAGACGCGCTCGCCCGCCACGCGCTCGACCGGCAGGCTCTCACCCGTGAGCGAGGATTCATCGAGCACAGCATGCTCTGACACGAGCACCGCGTCGACCGGTACGAGCGCGCCGGGCCGTACAAGCAGCAGATCGCCGACCTCGACGGCTTCGACCGGCACGTCCTCGGCGACCGCCTCGAGGGTTGAGCGGCCCGCCGGGGCGGCCTCGTCGCGCAGCAGCCTGGTGGCCTGCTGCGGGGCTTTGCGCAGCAGCGCGGTGAGCTCGCGCTTGGAGCGGTTCTCAGCGTAGTCTTCGAGGGCCGCGCCGCCGGTGAGCATGAGCACGACCACGAGCGCGGCCCACGGCTCACCGACGAGCACAGCCGCAGTGATCGCGGTGACCGCGAGGATGTCGAGCCCGGCGTGGCCTTTGAGGAGCTGGCGGATCATGCCGACCGCCTCCCACGCTGCGATCGCCAGCGCATACGCGCCGACGAGCCACGGGGCGGTTTCTCGGGCAGGGGTGGTGAGCAGGATCAGGCCGACCATCGCGATCAGCAGGGTCGCGAACACCAGCGGATACGCCTTGGCTGCGGCAGAAACTCGTCTCACGCTGCAAGCTTCCCAGCTCGCGGGCGTCGGCGCATCGCAGGCGGGCCTTGCCTCAGCATGCTTCGGTCTCGGCCGAGGGCGTGGTTCAGAGCAGCAGCGCCCCCAGCCCAGCAGCTCCCAGCACCACCGCCCAGGCGGGAGCCTTCCACGCGGTCAGTGCGACGAATGCCACTGCGACGATTACGAGAGAGTGCGGTCCGGTGACGCCCTCGTTGAACACCGGATCGTACAGGGCCGCCGCGAGCAGGCCGACGACTCCCGCATTCACGCCCTTCAGCGCTCGCTGCACCCTCGGGGCTCGGCGCAGCCGATTCCAGAGCGGCAGTACGCCGATGATGAGGAGGGCCGAGGGGAGGAAGATCGCGACGAGGGCGATCGATGCTCCGAGCGCCCCCGAGGGGCCGCTCGTCGTGACCGCGCCAAGGAAAGCGGAGAACGTGAACAACGGACCAGGCACCGCCTGCGCGGCTCCGTACCCGGCCAGGAACGCGCCGGGCTCTACGAGCCCTGTCTGCACCGTCTCCGCCTGCAGGAGCGGCAGCACGACATGGCCGCCCCCGAACACGAACGAGCCCGCACGGTAGAAGAGGTCGAACAGACTGAGTGCCGCATCTCCTGTCGCTGTTGCGAGGATCGGGAGGGTCACCAGCAGCAGGGCGAACGCGATCAGGCAGCCGATCGAGACGCCCCGGTGCAGGCGCACCGGAAATCGATCCTCAGTCCTGGCGGGTGCCCCGGTGTGCGCGGTGCGCGCAAGGAACAGCAACCCGGCGATGCCCGCGGCGATCATGGCACCAAGCATCGCGAGCGGGCCCGGCACGAGCAGCACGAGCACCATGACCGCGACCGCGATCGTCGCGCGACGAGCATCGGGGGTGAGCGATCTTGCCATGGCGAGCACAGCGTGGGCGACTACCGCGACCGCAGCCGCCTTCAAACCGAGTACCCAGCCCGCCTGCGAGAGATCCCCGCTCGCGCCGATACCGAGCGCGAAAGCGAAAAGCAGCATGGCTGAGGGGAGCGTGAAGCCGGCCCAGGCGGCGAGCATGCCGAGGATACCGGCGCGCTGCAGGCCGATCGCCATGCCGACCTGACTCGACGCCGGCCCGGGCAGGAACTGGCACAGCGCGACGAGATCCGCGTAGGCGCGGTCACTGAGCCATCCTCGCCGCTCGACGAACTCGGTGCGGAAATAGCCGAGGTGAGCGACCGGCCCGCCAAACGACGTCAACCCGAGCCGCAGGAACACGAGGAAGACCCGTCCCGATGAACCCGGGAATGGGCGAGACGCAACTGAATCAGGGAGTCCCATCCCACCAAGTCTGCCGTTGAGCCCGCGCTCTGGAAAGCAACTCGCCAGCTGACACCTAACGTTCATATTGGTTCGCATGACTCCGAAACGCATTTGCCTCCTTGCTCCCGGATCTACCCCGTTCCCCTCCAGTGCTCTCGGCAACAAGATGGAAGCCGTCTGGAGCTCAGGGCTTGAGCCAAGCCTCGGATTCCTACCTATCGGATGTGACGGTTTCGATGCGCGTGATGAGCGCCGGTGACGGCTACAAGTATCTGCTGCGCTCCGTCGTTGCAGGCGACGGCGACCGGAGCCTTTCGACGCCGCTGACTCGCTACTATGCCGAGGTCGGGAATCCTCCCGGCAGCTGGCTCGGCTCTGGCCTCGCCCAGCTCGGCGAAGGTCGCATCACTCCCGGCGAGGAGGTATCGGAGCAGCAGCTCCAGCTCCTCATCGGGATGGGCTGCGACCCGGTGACAGGCGACCCGCTCGGCCGCGCCTACCCGGTGTACAAGACCCCGGCCGAGCGCATCGCCGAGCGTGTCGAGGCTCTTGACGCGGATCTCGGCCCGGCCTCGCGTGCGGAAGCGATCGCCGAGATCGAGGCCGAAGAACACGGACGCGGAACGAGGAAGGCCGTCGCGGGATACGATTACACGTTCTCGCTGCCGAAGTCGGCGTCGGTGCTGTGGGCGGTCGCTGACGCCGGAACCCAGGCGCTCATCGCCGAAGCGCATCACGCGGCGATCGCCGAGGTGATCGACTTCATGGAACGAGAAGTCGCCGCGACCCGTGTTGGCATGACCGGCGCCGACGGTGGAGCGGTCGCGCAGGTCGATACCTTCGGTCTCGCCGCGACCGCCTATGACCACTACGACTCCCGTAGTTCCGACCCTCACCTTCACACGCACGTCGTCGTGTCGAACAAAGTGAAGACCACGCTGGACGGGCGGTGGCGGTCTTTGGATGGGCGGCCGATGCACGCCGCGACCGTCGCGCTCTCCGAACTGCACGAGGCGATCATCGCCGACCACCTCACCCGACTGCTCGGAGTGGAGTGGGAGGCGCGGGATCGCGGCCGCGACCGCAACCCCGCCTGGGCGATCTCGACGGTGCCGGAAGAGCTCGTGCTCGAGTTCTCCACCCGCGCCCGCCAGATCGACGCCGAGAAAGACCACCTCATCGCGGAATACGTCGAGAAGCATGGGCGGCAGCCCTCGGCCGCGGCGATCATCAAGCTCCGTGCTCAAGCCACGCTGTCCACCAGGCCCGAGAAGCAGGTGCGATCCCTTGCCGACCTCACGACCGAGTGGCGCAAGCGCGCCACAGCACTGCTGGGGCGGGACGCGTCGGAATGGGTGCGAGAGGCGATCCCGGCAGCACCCGCACGGGTGCTGCGCGCCGACGACCTTCCCTTGGATGAGATCGAGAAGATCGGCCGCGCCGTGATGGAGGCCGTTGGTGAGAAGCGGTCGACCTGGCACCGCTGGAACCTGACCGCCGAGGCCGCACGGCAGACGATGGAGTACCGCTTCGCGACAACACGGGATCGCGAGGCCGTCAGCGGGATGGTCGTCGATGCCGCCGAACACGCCTCGCTGCGACTGACTCCGCCGGAACTCGCGTCGACGCCGGCCCGGTTCCAGCGTCCGGATGGGTCGAGCGCGTTCCGCCCCCGCCACGGCATCCTGTATTCCTCCGAGGCGCTGCTCGATGCGGAGAAGCGGCTCCTCGAACGCTCCCGAACCCTGACCGGCCCCGAGCTCCCGCTCGCCCTCATCGAGAAGGTCACGAGACGCCCGGACAGGGAGGGGCGGATGCTCGGCTCTGACCAGGCCGACGCGCTCACACGGATCGCGGTCTCAGGCCGTCAGCTCGATCTCCTCGTCGGCCCGGCCGGCACCGGGAAGACGACCGCGATGCTCGCGCTCCGCACCGCCTGGGAACAGCAGCACGGCACCGGCTCCGTGGTCGGACTCGCCCCGTCAGCGGTCGCTGCGGAAGTGCTCGCCGGAGATCTCGGGATCAAGACCGAGAACACTGCACGGTGGTGGACGCTACACATCATGACCGGCAGCACCTTCCAGACGGGTCAGCTCGTGATCGTGGACGAGGCGAGCCTCGCCGGCACCCTCGCACTCGACCGCATCACCGGGGCTGCGGCGAAAGCCGGCGCGAAGATTCTGCTCGTCGGCGACTACGGGCAGCTCCAATCCCCGGCAGCGGCAGGTGCGTTCGGGCTCCTCGCCGGCGACCGCCCTGACACCCCGGAGCTTTCCACGATCCACCGCTTCACGCACGAATGGGAGAAGACCGCATCGCTACGCCTCCGCCTCGGAGAACCCGACGTGATCGATGTCTACCAGGACGCCGACCGGATCATCGGCGGCACCACCGACGACATGACCGCCCGCGCCTACGAGGCGTGGAGGGCGGACCGTGAAGCCGGGATCGAGTCGATCCTGGTCTCGGACTCCGGCGAAGCGGTTGCAGCGCTGAACCTGCGCGCCCGTACCGAGCTCATCCTCGCCGATGTCGTGAACCCGCTCCGAGGCGAAGTCACGCTGAACGGCGGCGTGCAAGCGGCTGTGGGTGACACGGTGATCACGCGGAAGAACGAGCGGAAGCTGCGCACCCGGTTCTCGTGGGTGCAGAACGGGAACAGGTGGACGATCACGAAAGTGCGCCCCGACGGATCAGTGACCGTGCGCCCCGCCGGCCCAGGCCGTGGCGAGTCGATCGTGCTCCCCGCCGACTACGTCGCCCAGCACCTCGACCTCGGCTACGCAGTCACCGCCTACCGCGCCCAAGGCGTCACGACCGACACTGCGCACGTACTGGTCGAACCGACCTCGACCAGAGAGACCTTCTACGTCGCGATGACCCGAGGACGGCACTCGAACCACGCCTACGTGGCTCTCGACCGCGCAGACGACCATGCGCAGCCGCACCCCGGCGACGATCCGCATGCTACGGCGCGAAGCGTGTTGTACGGCGTTCTGCAGCACAGCGGGGCCGAACTCTCGGCGCACGAGACCATCGTGGCCGAACAGGAACAGTGGGGCTCCATCGCTCAACTCGCCGCCGAGTACGAGACCATCGCCGCCGCAGCTCAACACGACCGCTGGGCCACCCTCGTCCGGGGCTCCGGGCTCACCGAGGACCAGGCCGAGAGCGCCATCGAGTCCGAGGCGTTTGGCCCGCTTACGGCCGAACTGCGCCGCGCCGAAGCCAACCACCACAACGTCGATACGCTCCTGCCCCGCCTCGTCGCCGCGCGCGGGTTCAGCGACGCCGACGACATCGCCGCCGTCCTTCATTACCGGGTGGAGCGTGCGACAGCGCGTCCCGCAGGCTCCGGCAGGACTCGCAAGCCACCGCGACTCATCGCCGGCCTCCTTGCACAGGCGCATGGAGTCATCGACGTCGAGATGCGAGCAGCGCTCGACGAGCGAGAGGAGCTGATCGAGGCACGCGCCGACGCCGTACTCGACGGCGCGCTGACCGAGAGCGTGCCGTGGACGAAGGCCCTTGGAGCGCAGCCGAACGACCGACGACGAGCGGCGACCTGGCGCAAGGCCGCCCGCGTAGTCGCCGCCTACCGAGACCGCTACCGCATCACCGACGACGCACCGCTCGGAGCCCCGCCCGAGTCGGCCGCACAGAAGATCGACGCCGCAAGGGCGCGCGCCGCGCTCGACCAAGCGCGAGTGGCCGCTGAAGCCCTGGATGATGCTCATGTGGTTCGGAGCCCGTCAAGAGGCGGTCCGTCGCGGGCGCTGTAGGGCCAGTGGTGTCGGCGGCAGGGTGCGGACGGTCGAATGTCGGCGCGGCCAAGTAGCCTCGGAGCCACACGCCAGTAGACTTGAACCCACATGACGACACGGCTGAAGGAGGCGGGACGATGGCGCGCGCTGATCTACTCCTAGACCTCGTCGAGGCCGAACGCCGCGGTGATCGGGAACGCTTCAAGGTGCTGGTTGAGTCGGTCATCGCCGAAGAGCGCGCCAACCAGCATCATCTTCTCGCTGATCGGCTCTCGCAACTCATCACGACGACGGGGCAGGGACCCGTCCGTGACGACCGAGCAGCGGCGATCCGCGATCTCGTGCATGAGGTCGTACCGAACCGTCGGCTACATGAACTCGAACTTGCACCGGTCCCGCAGCGAGTCGTTACCGAACTGATCGAGGAGCAGAAGCGCGCGGAACTTCTGCGTAGTTACGGTATTGAGCCGCGCAACCGCCTTCTGCTGTCCGGCCCGCCTGGAAACGGGAAGACGAGTGTGGCCGAAGCGATCGCGGCAGAACTGATGCTTCCCTTCTACGTGATCCGCTACGAAGGTGTGATGTCGAGTTTCCTCGGCGAAACGGCCGCACGGCTTGACAACGCCTTTGAGTTCGCGCGGACTCGCCGTTGCGTGCTGTTCTTCGACGAACTGGACACCATCGCCAAAGAGCGAGCGGACGAGCATGAGACCGGCGAGATCAAGCGAGTGGTGTCGACGCTGCTGCTCCAAATCGACAGACTGCCACCCCACGTGATCCTCGTTGGCGCAACGAACCACGGCGAGCTGCTGGATCGGGCGGCATGGAGACGGTTCCAGATTCGGACGGAGTTGGGAGCGCCTAGCCGCGCACAGGCGACGAGATTCCTCGAACGTCTCGCTGAGCGCCTCGGAGGCGACCTCGGTTTCGCTCCTCGGACCCTCGCTGACAAGTTGGCCGGCGCGAGCTTCGCCGAGTTGGAAGAGTTCGCACTTGATGTGCGCCGCCGTGCGGTACTGGAACTTCCGGATGACAACATCCGCCGGATCGTGCAAGAACGGCTTGAACACCGCCGAGGTCAGGCGGCAGGGTGACAGTTGAGCGTAGACCGCTCCTTGCGTTCGGGCCGGCGGAGGTTGTAGCGCGGCCAACTCAGACCCCGCGTGATCTTCCACGTCTGTCAAGGCCGGGCGCTGGGCGACAAGGTGAACGCCTGACTCCTCAGTTCAAGGACTTGGCCGCGGCTTTCGAAGCCGAACGTGCCCGTCTGAGCGCAGACACCCCAGAGGAGATCGACCCCGCACTCGTGGTCGTGTTTGATCTGGCGGGAAGCGTCAAGGACTTCCGCAACGCGATCAACCGGATCGATGGCCTGGAGTTTCTGTCTGAGCTTCTCGGGGATCAATCTGACCCCGACGACGATTTCCACATGAGGGAGCGTGAAGCTGGACGGACCGACAAGCGCGTCACGCACTCGCTGTACCTGGTCATGTCCAACACCAAAGCGATCGACGAACTACTCCGGCTCTTCGCTCAATGGCAGGCCGACCCGTCCGCGTCGTTCGAGCACGGGCTCGGCAAGTTCAAGACGGCCTTCCAGCAACTGACAGCGATACGTCGGTGGGGCGCTGAGGACCGCATCCGTGAGACTGGTCTACGAGAGCGCTGGGAAGAGACTCTCAGCATGGTCGGTCAGTCAGTAAGCACCGTCCTCGTCGAAGTCGAGCTCTGGCACAGGCGTGATGCCGCCCAGCGTGCGGCTGCCGAGGCGCACGTCGAGGAAGTCATCACTTCCAGCGCCGGGCGAGTCTTGGATCGCTCGCAGATCGGAGAGATCGAGTACCACGCGCTCCTGGCTGAACTCCCGATCCAGCAGGTCCAGTCCGTGTTGACCAACGGAGCTTCGGCCATTCGGCTCCTCACGACTGATGATGTCATGTTCGTCAGCCCCTTCACCCCGATGAGCGTTGCGCCAGGGACTCTTGAGCCAGTTGCTCAAACCCAACTTGCTCGCAGCGACAGAATCGAAGGCAAGCCTCGGATCGCGCTGCTCGACGGGCTGCCGTTCACCAACCACGACGCGCTCCAAGGTCGGCTCTCGATCGATGACCCTGATGAGATCGGTGAGAACTACCCCGTCGCGGCTCGCCACCACGGAACCGCCATGGCGTCACTCATCATTCACGGCGACCTCACTGATGGCGGTCCACCGCTTGATCGTCCGCTCTACGTACGACCGATCCTGCAGCCCCACGAGTTCATGCCTGGACACGAGCAGGTAGTCCCAAATCGTCTGCTCACCGACGTCCTTCACCGCGCATTCAGACGGATTGTGAAAGGCGAGGGGAACCAACCTGCCGCAGCGCCGAGCGTCCGGGTTGTGAACCTGTCCATTGGCGCGCAGACGCGAGCACTCACGCGCCGAATGAGCCCCGTCGGGCGCCTGCTGGACTGGCTCGCCCACTCGTACAATCTGCTGTTCGTCGTCAGCGCGGGCAACCACACCGACGAGTTCACGATCCCCGCCGATGCCGCGCACGACACCGAGGCCGCTCGCCTGGCTGCAATGCGGGACGGCTTCGAGACGGCGCTGCTGCGCGGCATCCTTCCGCCTGGCGACGCCCTGAACGCCCTCACCGTCGGCGCCACGCACTCAGACGGCCTCGGTGAGATCGAGGTTCCGGACACGGTATGGGACATCACCCACCCGGACGCTCCCGCACACTATGGGTCTGTTGGGCCCGGCGTCGATCGGTCGGTCAAGC
Source organism: Sediminivirga luteola (assembly GCF_014639315.1). GTDB lineage: Bacteria > Actinomycetota > Actinomycetes > Actinomycetales > Brevibacteriaceae > Sediminivirga > Sediminivirga luteola. Next base: position 5,268 of record NZ_BMFY01000020.1, on the reverse strand, counting down.
CGGACCTTCATCACTCCGGAGGTCGCGCCCTCTACACGCGCCCCATCGTCCTGCCCGGTCAGACTGACGTTGCCGTCGGCCTGGCTCATACCGCCGCGACGGGACCCGGCTTGCAGGTGGCCGCTCCGGGACGAGGCGGTGCTACCAACAGCACGGTGTTCACGAACGGCACCAGTAACGCGACCGCGCTCGTCACCCGTGAAGCCAGCAGGCTGTTTGACCTCCTTGAGTCCGACAACCGCGACCCCGAAGACGCACCCCTTCCTGATCCGCAGTACCACCCGCTGCTCGTGCGTGCCCTCCTTGCCCATGCAAGCAGCTGGGGCGCCTGGGAGAACAGCCTGCGCAACGGTCTTGGTCTCAATGGCCAGGACGCTCGGCGGCAGCTGACGGCTCTGCTCGGCTACGGTCGCCTCGACCTCAGCAGACTCGGCGAAGCCGCATCCAACCGAGCGGTCCTCGTTGCCGGCGGTCAAATCGCACGGAACGAGCGCCATACTTACGGCTTCCCACTGCCTCCCTCACTCCGAGCGAAAGCGGAATGGCACCGCTTCACCATCACGCTGGCATTCATGGCTCCAACGGTCGGCCAGCTCACTCGGTACCGCAGCGCCAAGGTCTACTTCAGCACGCCGGACACGACCCTGGCGGGTGGAGACCGAACCGATGCAGAGCACAACGCCGTGCGGCGAGGCAGCCTTCAACACGAGATCGTGCAGGGCACCCGCTCGATGTCTTTTGTAGATGGCGATGCCTTCCCGATCCACGTCGAGTGCATGGACGATGCCCAACGACTCCGTGCCGGTAACACCATCCGATATGCGCTGGTCGTGTCAGCAGAGACTGCCGAACAGACATCAAACACGATCCACGATGAAGTTCGCGACAGACTGCGACTCCGCGCGCGCGAGCGTGCCCGTGATCGCATCCGCTCGTAGCGCGATCTGAGACAGCGGCCTACAGCTGCCGCACTTCCCGAGCGCTGCTGACTGTGCGTTCAGGCATCAACAGAGATGCAGAACTCCCGCGCTCGACGTCGCGGGTCTCCAACGCGCGGTAGAGGTCAGCAGCATCGGTGATGACGGCGCAGTCCTTGTCGCGCAGCAGGCGGTGCGGCCCTGCGCTTGTTGCGCTGGTCACCGGACCGGGTACCGCGCCAACAATCCGCCCCAACTCTTGGGCGCGCTCTGCCACCTTCATTGATCCTGAGCGAGCTCCGGCCTCGACAACGACAGTCGCTGTGGAGAGCGCGGCCATCAACCGCGCCCGTGCAATGAAGCGGTGGCGCGTCGGAACCGCGCCTGGTGGAACCTCGCTGACCAGGAGGCCTAGGTAGCGCCTCTCCAGCTCAGCCAGTGCTGCCCGCGCGGTGAGTCGGCTGACCCCGAGCTGACCGGCAAGCTCGTCTTCTGACGGCAGGCGAGTCCCCACGGGCTGGTCAGCGATCTGCTCAGCGAGGGAGTCCGCGGCGGCCAGGTACAACGGGGTGCGAGAGGCAGGCTTCTTCGTCTTGCTGTGATCGATAGGACCGATCATAGGGCAGTAGGCGTTCCAGCAGATCCCACGCCACACGGGCGGTTGACGGCTCCGTGTGGTTCATGCCCTGCAAGGGCCTGCAGTATGGCAGTGGCGGCGTGCTCCTCAATTTTGAGACGAGTCGCGGCCACGGCAGATCCCAGGTGTGGCGTGAACAGCGTGCGGTCCTGCATCGCCAACAGCTCGGCGGAGATGCCAGCGGGCCGGTCCGGTCGGGACAGGTCCTCGAACTCGAAAACGTCAGCCGCGAAGCCACCGAGCTGTCCGGCGCGTAAGAGCTCGATCACCGCGGATTCGTCGACGACGGAGCCGCGGCCGACGTTGACGAGTAGCGCCCCCGGTCGTATTGACTCGAGCCGGTTCCGGTCGAGCAAGTGGACTGTCTCCGCGGACAGTGGGGCGCAGACCACAACGGCGTCGCTGCGCTCCAGCAGGTCGGACAGGTCCGCACGCCGGATGTCGAGCAGTGCTTCATCGGCCGCCGATAGCGGTTCAGGGTCGAAGTAGAGCAACTCGGGTGCGAATCCCCGCAACATCCGTGCAACAGCCCGGCCGAGGTTGCCTGCCCCTACGATGCCGATCGTCGATCCTACGAGGGTGCTCCCGTAGAGCGTCGGCCGCCACCCGGCGAAATTCGAGCGCACCCGGCGGTCCCCGGCGGTGATGTTCCGCGCGAGCCCGATGAGCAGTCCGACCGCCAGTTCTGCGGTGGGCTCGGTCAGGAGGTCCTCGACCCTGGTCAGCCAGATGCCTCGCTCTGTGCAAGCCTCGACGTCGATGTTGTCGTTCCCTTTGAGGGCTCCCGCGACGACCTTCAGGTTGGGGCATGAGTCGAGGAGCTCTGCATCGACCCGGTCGGGCATGAACACCATCAATCCGTCGGCCTCTGCTGCGCGGCGCCGCACCTCGGAGGCCGGGAGACTGCTGTCGCTCTGGTTGGCGACAACTTCGCAGCTTTCGCTGAGCAATTCGAGGATCGGCGCATGCACGCGGTGCGTCAGTACGACCTTCGGACGTCGACTGTGTTGTTTCATTGGAACCTCTTTCGCAACGCTCCGCCGAGAGCGTCGACTACGGTCACGGTGGCCAGGATGACGAGCAGGATTGCGGCGACCTCGTCGTACTGGAGGGTTCGCAGGGCGGCGATGAGTTCGAAGCCGATGCCGCCGGCGCCGACGACCCCGACGACGACCGACGCTCGGAAATTGAACTCCCACCTGTAGACGGTGACGTCGGCCATCTGCGGCAGCACCTGGGGCAGGATGCCGTGGAGAATCACTTGGGCCGGGCCGGCTCCTGTCGCCCTGGCGGCCTCGACAGGGGCTTCGGCAGCGTGCTCAATCGCTTCGGCGAAGAACTTTCCCACCATGCCGGCAGAATGGATCCCCAATGCCAAAGCCCCGGGCAGCGCGCCGAAGCCGACGGCGGCGACGAATACGATCGCCATGATCAGTTCGGGCACTGATCGCAGCACGTTCAGGATGAGCCGCGCGACCCAGTAGATCGCCGGGTGCGGTGAGGTGTTGCGTGCTCCGAGCAATGCGAGAGGGACGGAGAGCAGCACAGCCAGTGCTGTGGCCGCGATGCTCATTGTCATCGAGTCGAGCAGGGGCCCCCACCAGCTGTTCAGATGGGTGAAGTCCGGCACCCACATCTCGCTGAGCAGGTCGGCAATGTCGGCGAGGCCTGTGACCATGCGGTTGGCGTCGAGCAGACCCACGGCCCAGGCACTCAGGATCACCGCGACGAGGATCAAGCCCGTGATGGAGAACGAGCGCCTCCAGCCGGATTGTGCCTGGTCGGTGATTCGCTGGTATTCCTGCTCTCTGCGATCCTCGCGCGGCACGCTGACCGCGGGGCTGCTCACTGGTAATCCTCGAGATCGATGTCGAGCAGCGGAGCGAGGTCGCGAACCTGATCGTAGTCCGAATCGGCAACCTCTGCGAAGCCGGCGGCTCCGAATGGTTCGAGCACCTCGGGATCGTCGAGTTCCAGGAACGCCGCCCGCAGCTTCTCCTTCAGGTCCTCGGGCAGATTGGACTGCATCGTCCAGGGGTAGTTGGCATAGGGATCCGATTCCTGGACTTTCACGACAGTCTCGGAGTCGATGAGCCCCTCCTCGACCATGCGCTCATAGATGGGCAAGCTCATGCCCCCCGCGTCCGCATTGGCGTTCTGCACTGCCAAGGCCACAGCATCATGGGAGCCGACGTGCTGTTCCTCGTAGTCACCCTGGTCTACTCGGAGGTCCGCCTCTTCGGCGAGCATGGCCTTGGGAATGAGGTGACTGGACGTGCTGGCCTGGTCTCCCCACGCAACGGTCTTGCCGGCGACATCCGCGAGGTCCTCGATGCCGGAATCCGCGTTGGCGATGAACACTGCCTGGTATGTCGGGTCCTCACCCTCGACTTCCTGCAAGGCGGCGAAGGGCTCGATGTCGGCCTTCTCCTGGGCGAGGACGTAGGACAGAGGGCCGAAGTAGCCGAGGTCGATGCGGCCGCGGGCCATCGCCTCGATCATCGAGGAGTAATCGGTCGTCACCACGAGCTCGACGTCAAGCCCGAGTTCCTTTTCGAGGTGCTCCTTGAGGGGCTCATTGTTCTTGATCACCTCCGACGCGTTCTCGTCGGGAAGCAGCGCAACGCGGAGGGTTTCCGGGGCGGTGGTTGCCTCTGAACTGGCACCACAACCGGAGAGGACGAAGGTGAAGGCAGTCGTTACAGCGATCGCGGCAGTCGCCAAGCGGGTGGGTCTAGGCATGGGAATTCACTCCTGTTTCAGCAGTTCGGAAGGTGGTCGATCTCGGGGGTGGCGGTCGAGGTTATTGAGTCCTGAGCGTTTGCTAGTCAGCAGAAGTCGGCAGCGAAACGGTCTGTGCCGACAGTGGAAGGGCATCGGCCTGCTCGTCGGCGGGCACGCCGCCGTAAATCACCAGCAAATCCTCATCGGTGACCCCGGCTGCAGGGCCGTCGTAGACGATTTCCCCGTGTGCCAGGCCGACGATGCGGTCGGCGTGCTCGAGCGCGAGGTCGACCTGGTGGAGGCTGGCAACCAGGGTGATGCCGCTCTCCTGACAGACTCGGCGCAGCAGCTCCATCACGCGACGCGCAGAGTTGGGATCGAGGCTGGCGACCGGCTCATCGGCAAGGATCAGGTCCGGTTGCTGCGCGAGCGCTCGAGCGATGCCTACTCGCTGCTGCATGCCACCGCTCAGGTTGTCTACCCGGGTCAGGGCCTTGTCCAGCAGTCCGACGCGCTCGAGCGCTTCGAGCGCGATGCGCTGGTCGCCGCGACTGGAGGGCAGGATGCTCTGCCAGAAGCTGTGATAACCGACCCGGCCGAGGAGCACGTTGCGCAAGGCCGAGAAGCGTGGGATCAGCTGGTGGTGTTGGAATACCATCCCCGTGCGGCGGCGGTGTCGACGCAATTCGCGGCGGGAGTCGAGTGACGCCGTCCCGTCAACCCGCACGGAGCCGGTGGTGGGTTTGACAAGCAGGTTCATGCATCGCAGCAAGGTCGACTTGCCGGCACCCGACGGGCCGAGCAGCACGGTGACTTTTCCGCGCTCGATCGACAGATCGGTTCGGGCCAATGCTTGAACGCCGCCTTCGTAAGTCTTGCTGACATCGACGAGCTCTATCATGAAAGTCGGGACTGCCGCACCGATAGGTGACATCTGATCTGGCTTGCCCACTGGGCGGCCTGGAAGGATGTGTACCATGCCCGCTCCCT
>NZ_BMFY01000019.1 GCF_014639315.1 Sediminivirga luteola | reverse complement strand
GGTGGTGGAGGCGACGGTGCGGCTGGTCCCGGCGTTGCCGGATCCGCTGACCGCCATCGCCGTCTTCGGCGACGAGCAGAGTGCCGCCGCCACCGTGGCAGCGTACATGGCCACCGGCGCCCAGCCGTCGATGCTGGAGTTCATCGACCGGATGACCCTGCGCCTGCTCAACGAGTTCGGCGACTTCGGGCTGCCGGAGGACGCCGGCGCGATGCTCATCATGCAGGCTGACGGCCCCCCGGAGGAGGCCCGTGCCGCGGTCGCCGGGTTCAGCGGCGTCGCCGAAGCGCAAGGCGCCGTTGAGGTCGCCTACAGCGACGACCCGGAGGACAGCGAGACCTTCGTCCTGGCCCGCCGGATGGCCCAGCCGGCCTGGGAGAAGTATGCCGCCGCGCATGGCGGCGGCCAGCTGCTGGACGATGTCTGCCTGCCCCGCGGGGCCATGCGGGAGTTCTGCGACCGGCTTGCGGCGCTGCGAGCCGAGTCCGGTCTGATGATCACCCTGATCGCCCACGCCGGGGACGGCAATGCGCACCCCTCGGTCTTCTTCGACGCAGGCGACCCCGCGGAGACGGCCAAGGCCCAGGACGTCTTCGGTGAGATCATGCGGATCGGCCTGGAACTGGGCGGCACCATCACCGGCGAACACGGCATCGGCTATCTCAAACGCGACTGGCTCGGCCAGGAGATCGACGAGCCGGCCCGTCGCCTGCATCTGGCGGTGAAGGAGGCGCTCGACCCACGCGGCATCCTCAATCCCGGCAAGATGCTCTCCCGGCTCGACCGGGAAAGCCTGGCCGGAATCGGAGGATAACCCCCTCCCGCCAGACGCCCCGGCAGCGTAGCCTCGGAAGATATGAGAAGCATTTTCAACGCCATCCGAAGCACCGGGTTCCGCCGGGGCCCGGGCCGTGTCCTCGCCGGGATCGCAGGCGGCATCGCCGAGGGGATCGGGATCAATGTGTGGCTCGCCCGTCTGCTGCTCCTGCTGTCCTTCCTGCTACCGGTGATCGGCCCGGGACTGTACCTCCTGGTGTGGGCGCTGACCCCCTGGTCGGACGGCAGCATCCCGGTCGAGCGCGCACTGCTGGGCAGGCACGACGCCGCGTAAAGGACGCACGTGATGCCGTTCGTCCCGCCTGAGGCGTTCACCACCCGCCCGACGCTGGAGGGCACCTTCGGGATGACCGCCTCCACGCACTGGCTCGCGACCGCCTCCGCCCAGGCCGTCCTCGAACGCGGCGGGAACGCCTTCGACGCGGCCGTGGCAGGCGGGTTCGTGCTGCACCTGGCCGAACCCCACCTCAACGGTCCCGGCGGCGACCTCACCGGCGTCTTCGCCACAGCCGAGGAACCCGGCAGGCCTCGCGTGCTGATGGGACAGGGACCCGCCCCGGCAGGCGCCACCATCGCGCACTACCGCGCCGAAGGACTCGACCTCGTGCCCGGCGCCGGGGCCCTGGCCGCCGCCGTACCCGGCGCGGTCGATGCCTGGCTGGTGCTGCTGCGCGACCACGGCACCTGGGAACTGCCCGAGGTGCTCGGCTACGCTCTCGGTTATGCCGAGCAGGGCATTCCCCTGCCCCCGGGCGCCGCCCGAGCCATCGCCGGCGTCGCGGATCTTTTCCGGGAGCACTGGCCCAGCTCAGCCGCACTGTGGCTTCCCGGTGGCACCCCGCCCGAGGCCGGCAGCCTGATGCGCAACCCCGAGTACGCCGAGGTCCTCCGCCGCCTGATCCGGGCTGGCGCCGGTGAACGCAGCCGGCAGGCCCGCATCGACGCCGCCCGCACCGAATGGAAGGCCGGGTTCGTCGCGGAGCAGGCGGCCGCCTTCGCCGCGATCCCCCACCGGCACTCCACCGGCACCGTTCACGCCGGGGTCATCACGGCCGAGGACTTCCGCACGTTCGAGGCCGGGTACGAGGATGCGGTCACGGTGCCGTTCCGCGGCTTCACCATCGCCAAGACCGGCGCCTGGGGACAGGGTCCGGCGCTGCTGCAGGCGCTGCGCATCCTGGAGCCGCTGGAGGATGACCGGTTGGACCCCTCCACCGAGATCGGCGCCCACACCATCCTGGAGACGCTCAAGCTCGTCCTCGCCGACCGGGACACCCACTACGGCGACGCGCAGCTGGACCTGGGCGTCCTGCTCAGCGAGGACTACGCCGCCACCCGCCGGGCCCTCATCGGCGAGGACGCCTCACTTGAGTTCCGGCCCGGACAGCTCCCAGGCGTCCCCGCCCGGCCGGGTGATGGCACCACGGGTGACACCAGCACCGCTGCCGGCTCTGGCAACGGCCCCGGCCCCGGCCCCGGGAGCACCGTCGGCTCCACGGGCGGTCCCAGCTCCAGGGGCGGCCCCGGTTCCACGGGCGACCCCACCTCCAGGGGCGGCCCCGGCTCCACAGGCGGCCCCGGTTCCACGGGCGGTCTTGGCAGCACGGGCAGTCCCGGCAGCAGGGGCGGCGGCACAGCCCCCGCATACGGTGGTCCTCCGCTGGTCACGGCAGCCGAATGGACCGGCCTGGGCTCCGGCAGCACCGGCGCCGCCGGAGCCGGCGAACCCACCATGGCAGGGAGCCGTACAGGGCGAGAGGCCGAGCGAGGCCCCGCGGGCCAACGCGCCGGCGATATCCGCACGCCCGGCGAGTCTGGCACGCCCAACGGGTCCGGCGGCTCCGGCATACGCGATGACGGTGCCGCGGACCCAGGCGGCGCGGTGCGCGGGGACACCTGCCACATCGACGTCGTCGACCGGTGGGGCAATATGGTCGCGGTGACGCCCTCGGGCGGCTGGTTGCAATCGAATCCGGCGATTCCCGGGCTCGGCTTCGCCCTGGGCACACGCCTGCAGATGACCTGGCTGGACGAGGCCTCGCCTTCCAGGCTCCAGCCGGGCACCCGGCCGCGGACCACGCTCACCCCGACGCTGGTCCTGCGCGAGGGCCGGCCCGTCGCGGCGCTCGGCTCCCCCGGCGGCGACCAGCAGGACCAGTGGCAGCTGCTCCTGCTGCTGCGCCTCCTCGTCGGCGGCTACTCCCCGCAGCAGGCCATCGACGCTCCTGCGTTCCACACCACGGCGATGCCCGGCTCGTTCTGGCCCAGGCTCTGGGAACCGGGTGGTGCCGTCGTCGAGGACCGCCTGGGCGCGGAGGTCATCGCCGGCCTGGAAAGGCGCGGTCACCGCATCACGCAGGCCGGGAACTGGGCACTCGGCCGGCTCTCGCTGACCTGGCGCGACCCGGACTCCGGCCTGCTGCGGGCCGCCGCCAACCCGCGCGGGGCGCAGGGCTACGCCGCAGGCCGCTAACAGCGCCGCTGCCGGGACCGCGGAGTGTCCATCTGCTGGGACCCGGATAGGGCCACTATGCGGCCATTGCGCGGGCGAGTCCGTAGTATTGACATGCGGATCGACGCGCATGTCCCTGCAGCCGCCCGCCGCGGTCCCTATCCGGGCCGGAACCGGCGGCGTTTCGGAGACGGCGCCGGTCCGCGGTTTCCTGCCCGTGTGACACGAGACTCTTGAAGGGGTGCCGTGAACTCGCCTGCCCAGCGGACCGGCGCCGCTTCCGAAGGCCGCCGCGCACCTGTGCTCGCCACGCGCGCCCTGAGCAAGGACTACGGCCCGGTGCGGGTCCTGTCCGGGGTGTCACTGGAGTTCCATGCCGGGGAGATCCACGCGCTGCTCGGGGAGAACGGCGCCGGGAAGTCCACGCTGATCAAGATGCTCGCCGGCGTCACCGCGCCCAGCGAAGGCGAGATCCTCGTCGACGGCGCCGCCCGCCGTCTACGCTCGGTCCGTGACGGGCAGTCCCACGGGATCGTGGCGCTGCCACAGGAGCTCAGCCTGGTGCCGACGCTGGGCGCGGCCGAGAACATCTTCCTGGGGCTACGCCGTCCCGGGTCGCGGCTCCTGGTGGACCGGCGGGCCCTGGACCGGGATGCCACCGCGCTCCTGGAGCGGCTCGGCCAGCGCATCCCCCTCGACGTGCCGGCCGGTGAGCTCTCCGCAGTCCAGCAGACCATGATCGCCCTGGCCCGCGCCCTGGCCAGGGACGCCCGCGTGCTCATCCTGGACGAGCCGACCGCCGCGCTGACCGAGCGCGAGGCCGAGCAGCTCTTCGCCGTGCTGCGGACGCTCCGCGAAGCCGGCACCGCGATCGTCTACGTGTCGCACCGGCTGGAGGAGGTCTTCGCCCTCGCCGACACCGCGACCGTCCTGCTGGGCGGAAGGCACGTGTGGACCAGGCCGGCGGCACAGACCAGCGCCGACGACGCCGTCGCCGCCATGATCGGCCGCCCTCCCGGGCAGATCTACCCGCAGCGGGAGACCGGCGAACCCGCGCTCCAACGGGCCGGCGGCCCGGCAGCCCTGGAGGTCAGGGACCTGCGCGGCCACACCCTGGCCGGGGTCAGCCTGCAGGTGCCGCCCGGCCGGGTGCTGGGCATCGGCGGCCTGGCCGGCTCCGGACGCAGCGAGCTGCTCGCTCTCATCGCCGGCGCCCAGCGGCCACGCGGCGGCGCCGTCCTGCTCGGCGGGCAGGACATCACCGCTCGCCGGCTGGCGGGCCGGATGCGCGCCGGCATCGTCCTGGTCCCGGAGGAACGGCGCAGCCAGGGCCTCGTGATGACCCATTCGGTGCAGGACAACATCGCCCTGGCGAACCTGGGCCGGTTCAGCCGGCTGGGCATCGCCTCCCGGTCCCGGGAGCGCGCGGCCGCGCTGCGCCGGGCCGAGAGCCTGCGCATCCGCGCCACCTCGATCCGGCAGCCGGTGGAGGAGCTCTCCGGCGGGAACCAGCAGAAAGTGGTCCTGGCGAAGTACCTGGAGCGCAGCCCCCGGGTGCTGCTGCTGGACGAGCCCACCCGCGGCATCGACGTGGGCACGAAAGCCGAGATCTACCAGCTGGTGCGCCGGCTGGCCGCCGAGGGCGTCGCCGTGCTGGTGGTCTCCAGCGAGATCCCCGAGCTGCTGGGCGTCGCCGATGAGATCGCCGTGCTCCACGAGGGTCGCCTGGCGGGACTGGTACCCGCCGCCACCGCCACCGAAGAATCCGTCCTCCACCTCTGCTACAGGAAGTCCGCATGATGTCCAGCACCGCCCCGGCCCAGGCTCCCAGCACCGAGGCGACCCGCAGCCGCGCCACCATCCCGGCCCGGCTCGCCTCCTACGGCACCCTCCTGGGTCTGGTCGCGCTGATCATCCTGTTCTCCGTTCTCCGCCCCCAGGTGTTCCTCACACCGCTGAACTTCACCAACATCCTGGAGCAGATCGCCATCCTGGCGATCGTCACCGCGGTGCAGACGGTCGTGATGGTGGTCGGGGACTTCGACCTGTCCGTCGGCGCCCTGGCCAGCCTGGTCGGCGTGATCACCGCGCAGCTGCTGGTCGCCGGGACGGATCCGGCCGCGGCCGTCGCCGCCGGTCTGCTCACGGGCCTGCTGGCCGGCGCCGTGAACGGCGCGCTGGTGTCCTATCTGAACCTTTCGGCGTTCATCGCGACGCTCGCCACCATGACCTCCTTCACCGGGCTGGCGCTGCTGCTGTCCAACGGCTCGACCGTCTTCGGCCTGCCGGATTCGTTCGTGTGGCTGGGCCAGGGCCGGCTGGGCCCGGTGCCGGTGCCGGTCGTGATCGCGCTGGCGCTGGTGCTGCTGATCTGGTTCGTGCTCTCCAAGACCGTGCTGGGCCGGGCCTGGTACGCCGTCGGCGGCAACGCCGAGGCGGCCCGGCTCTCCGGCGTGAATGTCCGGCTGGTCCGCTTCTCCGCGTTCCTGGTCTCCGGCACCGGGGCGGCCCTGGCGGGGATCGTGCTCACCGCGCGCCTGGCCTCCGGGCACCCGACCGCGGCCGATGCGCTGATGCTCTCCTCCATCGCGGCGGTGTTCCTGGGCATCACGCTCTCCCGCGCCGGCCAGCCCACCATCGGCGGCACGGCGGTCGGCCTGGGCATCATGGGCGTGCTGTCCAACGGCTTGAACATCATGCAGGTGAACAGCTATGTGCAGCAGGTCCTGACGGGCCTGATCATCGTGCTGGCGGTGAGCCTGAGCCGGCTGAGCAGGAGGCGGCGATGACTCTCGTCGCGGGACTGGACTTCGGTACCTCCGGGGCCAAGCTCCTCGTGCTCAGCCTGGACGGCGAGGTCGTTGCCCGGGCGCAGGCGGACTACCCCACCGTCACCGGCCCCGGCGGGCAGGCCGAGCAGGATCCCGATGACTGGTGGGCGGCCGCCCGAGCCGTGCTGGCCGCCAGCGGGGTCGCCTCCTCGCTCTCGGCGATCGGCCTGACCGGTCAGATGCAGGATCTGGTGCCGGTGGCCGGGCGCCGGGCGCTGCGGCCGGCGATGCTGTATTCCGATACCCGTGCCGCCGATGAGCACGAGGCGCTGAGGGCCCGCCTGCCGGACTGGGAGCGGCGCACCGGTAACCATCAGGACGCTTCGAACGTCGCGGCGAAGATCGCCTGGCTGTCCACGCACGAGCCGCATGTGCTCGACCGCGCCGAACGGCTGCTGCTCGGTCCCGCCGGCTTCGTCGCCTGGCGCGCGGGAGCCCCGGCCGCCTGCGATCCGACCACGGCCTCCACGACCGGGTTGCTGGACGTGCAGGCGCGTGACTGGTTCGGCGAGGCGGTGCGCGCGGCCGGTGCCGAGGCCCGTCAGCTGCCGGCCCTGACCGGCACCGGGCAGGGCGGCTCCCCGGACGCTCCTCTCGGCACGGTCAGCACCGAGGCCGCCGCGGAGCTGGGAGTCCGGGCCGGCACGCCGCTCGTCCTGGCGATGGGCGATGCCGGCACCACCACCGACGGCCTGATCGGCGCCGCGGCCGGCAGTGCGTACCTGTACTTGGGCACCACGGGCTGGATCGCCGGCGTCACCGTCGCCGGCGAGGCCTCCGCCGAGCCGTCACCGATGCACTCGCTGGTCATGCCCGGCTGGGAGCACCGGCTGCGGATCGGCGCGGTGCAGTCCGCCGGCGCCGCCGCGGACTGGGCCAGGAAGACGTTCTTCCCCGGTCTCGGCTTCGAGGAGGCGGAGGCACAGGTGGCGCCCCGGCTGGGCGAGCTGGGGGCGCGGCCGCTCTGCCTGCCGGGCCTGAGCGGGGAACGCACCCCGGTGCGCGATCCGCAGCTGCGCGGGGCCTTCATCGGCGTCCAGGAGGCCACCGGCCCCGCCGATCTCTACCTGGCGGTCCTCACCGGCGTGGCGATGGGATTGCGGCATGCCGCCGATGCGATGGGGATCCGCCAGGACCGCCTGCCCCTCGTCGGCGGCGCAGCCGTGAGCCCGGCCTGGCGGCAGATCCTCGCCGATGTCTTCGGCGCCACCGTCGTCACCGGTGCGCCGGAGGACCCGGCGGCGCACTCCGCGGCCCGTGCCGCGGCCACCGCCCTCACCGGGGATGCGCTGGCCGGGGATGCGCTGGCCGGAACTGGGCTGGATGGAGCCGCCCCGAGCGGGTCTGCCAGCGCCGGTCCAGCGCCCGCGGGCACCGACCGTACCCGAGCCGCGAGGGGGGCGAACACCGGTTGTGCGCCCGGCACTTCCGCCTCCGGTGAGGCCGAGCGGAGCGCGGACGCGGCAGAACGCGTGAGCGCCCAGACCTCACACGCCTCGCACGGCCTGGCACCCTTGCTCGCACCCGGCGCCGCCGTGACCGAGACGACCCCGTCTGCGGCCGCCGGCGAATACGCCGCCCTGCTGAAAACACACCGCGCACTGTACGACGTGCTCGCCCCGGCCTCGCACCGGCTGGCGGCCAGGACGCGGGCGGAGCGCGGATGATCCCGGCCCCTCGCCCCCTGCGGGCCGTCGCCGCCACGGCACCGCACGGATGCCCCTACCAGCACCCTGACCCTTCACGCCGTTTCAGGTGGGCGCAGCGACGCCGGCTGGCGGCTGTGACGATCGCACCGACTCCCGCGGCCGCCACGTACGGCGGTCCCGTAGCGAAAGAGAGAACATGAGCACCCTGAGCACCAGGACCCTCACCTTCACCGGCCTCGCCGCCGTGGCCGCTTTCGGACTCGCCGCCTGCGGCGACGGAGGCGGCGAGGCAGCCGGCGGGCAGGGCGGCGACGAGAGCGTCACCGTCACCGTGGTCACTCCCTATCTGGCCAACGCCGCCACCGGCGAGGCGATCGACCTGTTCACCGCCGAAGGCGAGGAGCGGGGCTGGACCGTGAGCGTGGTGGACACCGCCGGCGATATGAACCGGCTCAACAGCGCGTTCCAGGACGCCGCCGCCCAGCAACCCGATGCGATCGTCCTGGGCACGGGCGACCCGGCGCAGATCTCCCTCGGCCTGCGCGCCGCGGGCGATGCCGGCGTCCCGGTCTTCGCCATCGACGCCGGTGAGGACGAAGGCATCGCCGCGAACGTCACCAGCGACAACACGGATCTGGGCGAGCAGAGCGCGCAGGCGCTCATCGACGAGGTCGGAGCGGACGGGCGCGTCCTCATGCTCACGCACGACCCGCATCCGGGGGTGCGGGAGCGTGCCGAGGGTGCCCGCGCCGTGTTCGAGGAGGCGGGCGTCGAGATCCTCGACCAGGTGCATGTGGAAGTGCCCGGCCCGGTGGACGACGCCCGCACCTCGGTGCAGGACGCGCTCTCCGCACGTGGCACCGGTGATGACGGCATCACGGGCATCTGGGGCGGCTGGGACGAGCCCGCGCTGGGTGCCACGCAGGCGCTGCAGGCGGCGAACGTCGACGATGTTCCGGTGGTGGGCGTGGACGGTCAGGACTTCGCGGTCGCCGAGATCGAGAAGGGCGGCCCGTTCGTCGCCACCGTCAAGCAGGACTGGCCGGCGATCGCCGCCGAGGTGGCCTCGCTGATCGAGGCGCTCGTGGAGGACGGCGTCGAGCCGGAGCAGCGCCAGTACGAGCTGCCCGGAACCCTGATCACCCAGGAGTAACCGGACCTTCTCTGTCAGGCAGGTCAACTCGAAAAGGTCGGGTTGATCGTGCATTCACGATCAACCCGACCTTTTCGCCCATTTCACCGGACAACCTCCATGGCTGCGCTCAGGCGGGGGCGGGGTCCGAGATATCGGCAAGCTCGGCGTCGAGCCCGCTCAGCAGCGCGTCCGCGTCCAGCCAGAGACCGTAGCCGGCCACGCCGCTGCCGATGCCGATCCTGCGACCCGGCACGAGGATGTCCGCGTAGACCGGCCAGGCACGCGTGCTGCCTAGCGGGGAGATCGTGCCGCGCCGGTAGCCGGTCGCCTCGAACGCCTCGTCCTCGTCCGGGAGATGCAGCTTGTTGGTGCCCGCGGCGGCACGCAGGCGCGGCCACGCGATGCGCCGGCCCATGGGGACCAGCGCGAACAGGTACTCGCCCGCCTTGCGGCGCAGCACCAGGGACCTGACCACGTCATCCCAATCCAGGCCGCGCGAATCGTAGTCGTCGAAGGAGATGAGCTCGGCGTCGATGCCGTACTCGCGTGCCTGCGCGAGCGCTCGGCTGGTCTGTTCTGCCGTGCTCTGATCCACCGTCATCGGCGCGCTCCTCACGTGTCGTGTGCCATCCTGCTCGTGCGCATCCTGCCCGCCCCGCCGGCGAGCCGCCGGGCTCATCGCGGGAGCCTCGGCGCGAGACCACACCGGACTTCCCGTCGTGAGCGGTTCGCTCGCGCCGCGATCTTGCGAAGCCCCATCGGGGCGTCCCGCCGTGACGGCCCGGCCCTGTCACCTGGCCGGGCACTGCCATTGCGGTTCGGTCCTGCCATACGGCCCCGTCGTTCCGGTGCCTCTGGTGCGGCCCGGGCTTCCGGGTCTTTCTAGGGCAACCGCCGCTCGCGGCGCGGCATTCCTTGCGCCCGTCCTGAGCACCAGCGTCCTTGCCGGATACCCCTTCCGCGCAAGGTCCGCCTTACCCTTAAGGTGTTGTTGACATTAAGGGTTCCCGGGAGCAGAATCGCCTCCTAAAGCCGCGCGGCGCTCGGCTGGCGAGCCTCAGAAGTCCAGCCGGACATCGCGCGTCATGGCCTGGCGGGTCGGGGCCGGTACCGCTCGTGACGGCCTGGCATGGCCACGGGGGCCGGGAACCGGCAGGACGCCCGGTCCGGCACGCGCCGGCCCGGCATGGACGCGCACCGGGCGCGGAGCGGGCGGATTGGAACGTGCCAGCAGGGCAGCGCCCACGACGCGGGTGTCGCCGGGCGAAGAAGAGGGGAGCTTGCGGGCAGTGAACGCGAACGCACACGCCGGCACGGACATCTGGGCCACTGAGGCGGATGGGCCGGAAGGGCTGGATGGAGGCGTCGAACTCGCCGTGTCCACCGTGATCTTCGCTCTGCGTCCTCATCCGGAGAGCGGCCTGATGACGCTGTGGCTGCCGCTCGTGAAACGTATCCGGGAGCCGTACCTCGGCCAGTGGGCGCTGCCAGGCGGGCCGCTCCGGCCGGACGAAGACCTCGAGACGAGCGCTCGCCGCACCCTTCTGCGCACCACCAGCGTGGAACCGCGCTACCTGGAGCAGCTGTACGCCTTCGGCTCGGTGGAACGCTCCGGCACCGATGCGCCCCGCACGTCCGGCCCCGCACAGCCATCATCGCCGCCACCACAGCCCGAAACCGCGGAGGCCGCCCGCGTGGTCTCCATCGTGTACTGGGTCCTCGTGCAGTCCGACGAGGCCGCACGCGCCGTGGACGGGGAGAACGTGCAGTGGTTCATCGCCGATGACCTGCCTCCGCTGGCCTTCGACCACGACGAGATCATCGCCTACGCCCTGTGGCGGCTGCGCAACAAACTGGAGTACGCGCAGATCGCGCAGGGATTCCTGGGCGGTGAGTTCACCATGGCCCAGCTGCGCGAGGTCTACGAGGCGGTGCTGCAACGCCGCCTCGACCCGGCGAACTTCCGCCGCCAGATGATCACGAGCAAAGCGGTGGAGCCCACCGGCCGGAAGGTCACCGGCACCAGCCATCGGCCCCCGGTGCTGTACCGCTTCCGCACCAGGATCGGCGCCGCGGCCCCCGAGCACGTCCCACGGGTCCGCTCGCGCAGCGCCGCCGCCCCGCCCCCGGGAGCCGCTCCCGCCGAAGCACGGTCCCGTCCGGCTCACGACCCGCATCGCGGCCCCGGCCCGGACGGCCCATATCACGACCCCGGCACGGCTGGCCCCGCCGCATCAGGCATCACGCCCGACCTCGGCACCCGTACCCGCCCTCACACCGAAGGACCTGTTCGACGATGACGTCCGTCAACCTCACCATCACCGCCCGCCCCTCCGAGGCCTGCGACACGGATCTGGCCAAGGACCCGTGGGAGTTCGCCGCTCTGGCCGGCTACGGCCCCGGCGCCTCCTCCGCCGATCCGATCCCGCGCGGCGCCGTCCGTCCCGGCGGGCTGCCGCCGGAATACCAGGGCGTCCCGGATGCCGAACTGCACGCGCGTATCCAGGCGGCCAAGACCGCGCTGGGCGACCGCGTCGTCGTGCTCGGCCATTTCTACCAGCGCGACGAGGTCGTCGCGCACGCCGATTTCGTCGGCGACTCGTACCAGCTGGCGCAGGCCGCCCTGACGAGGCCGGACGCCGAGGCGATCGTCTTCTGCGGGGTGCACTTCATGGCCGAGACCGCGGACATCCTCTCCGCGCCGGAGCAGAAGGTGCTGCTGCCGAATCTCGCCGCCGGCTGCTCCATGGCCGATATGGCCGACAGCGACTCCGTCGAGGACTGCTGGGAACAGCTGGAGGAGCTCTTCGCGGGTGAGGCGGCCGGCGACGGCCTCGCTCCCGTCATCCCGGTCACCTACATGAACTCCTCAGCGGCGCTGAAGGCGTTCTGCGGCCGTCACGGCGGCATCGTCTGCACCTCCTCCAATGCGAAGACGGTCCTGGAGTGGGCCTTCGCCCGCGGCCGCCGGGTGCTCTTCTTCCCGGACCAGCATCTGGGCCGCAATACCGCCAAGGCGATGGGCGTGCCCCTGGAGCAGATGCCGATGTGGAACCCGCGCCAGCCGCTGGGAGGGAACACCCCCGAGGCTCTGCGCGAGTCCCGCGTCATCCTCTGGCACGGTTTCTGCTCGGTGCACAAGCGCTTCACCGTGGAGCAGATCGACCGGGCCCGGGCGGAGTACCCCGGCGTGAAGGTGATCGTGCACCCGGAGTGCCCCATGCCGGTCGTCGACGCCGCCGATGCCAGCGGCTCCACCGACGTGATCCGGAAGGCCGTCGATGCCGCCGCTCCCGGGGACGTGCTGGCCATCGGCACCGAGATCAATCTGGTGAACCGGCTGGCCGCCGAGAATCCGGACAAGACGATCTTCTGCCTGGACCCGGTCATCTGCCCCTGCTCGACGATGTATCGCATCCATCCGGGCTACCTGGCCTGGTGCCTGGAGAGCCTGGTCGCGGGTGAAGCGCCGAACCGCATCTTGGTGGACGCGCGCACGGCGAGCGATGCGCGGGTGGCCCTGGAGCGCATGCTCCAGGCCCGGCCGTCATGAACCCTCGCGGTTCGCAGCGAGCGGCGTCACGGCACCCCGGCCGCCCGTCTCACAGCGGAGCGCCTGCCCGCGAGCCGGCGGGGGCGACGAGGGAGCGCACCGGAGAGCAGAGCCGCCCGCATGTGATCGTGGTGGGCGCGGGCATCGCCGGCCTGGTGACGGCGCTCGCCCTGAGCGAAGCCGATACCGCTGCCGGCCCTTCGTCACGATCCTGTGCAAGGGTCACCTGGGGTCGGGGTCGACCGCCTGGGCTCAGGGCGGGATCGCCGCGGCGGTCACGCCGGGGGACTCGCCGGCCGCGCACGCCGCCGACACCCGCACCGCGGGAGCCGGCCTGAGCGACCCCGCGGCCGTGCAGGTGCTCTGCGAAGGCGGGCCGGAGGCGATCGCCGTGCTGGAGCGGTACGGCGTCGTCTTCGACCGGGCTCCCGGCGGTCAACGGGCGCTGGGCAGGGAAGGGGCGCACAGCACGTCCCGCATCCTCCACGCCGGCGGGGACGGCACCGGGGCCGCCATCGCCGCAGCGCTGATCGCGCGGCTGCGCGAACGCGCCCGCGCCGGGCTGCTGCATGTCCGGGAGGAATCGGCCGTCGCAGACCTGCTCGTCTCCGCCGGGGCTGCGGGCCGCCGCGCGCACGGTGTGCGGCTGCTGGACGGCACCGAAATGCACGCCGATGCCGTGGTCCTGGCGACCGGAGGCGCGGGCCAGGTGTTCGCCCGCACCACCAACCCGGACGTCTGCACCGGTGACGGCGTCGCGCTGGCGCTCCGGGCCGGTGCCGCGGTGGAGGATCTGGAGTTCGTGCAGTTCCATCCGACGGTCCTCGACCAGGACGCCGTGTGCTCTTCCCCGGCCCCGGCTGCCGGAGGGGGCCCGTTCCTGATCTCGGAGGCCGTGCGCGGTGAAGGCGCCGTGCTGATCGACGCCGACGGGCGGCGCTTCATGCCCGGGGTTCATCCCGACGCCGAACTCGCACCGCGCGATGTCGTGGCCCGCGCCATCGACGCCCGCGCCCGGCTCACCGGGCACCCCGTGCATCTGGACGCCACCGGCCTGGGCCGGGACTTCCTGCGAAGGCGCTTCCCCGGCATCGATGCGGGGCTGCGCGCACGCGGCGTGGACTGGGCGGTCGATCCGGTTCCGGTCACGCCGGCCGCGCACTACCTCATGGGCGGCATCGTGACGGACCTGTCCGGCCGCACGAGCCTGCCCGGGCTGTATACCGCCGGGGAGACCGCGCGCACGGGGGTGCACGGGGCCAACCGCCTCGCCTCGAACTCTCTGCTGGAAGGCGTGGTGTTCGGCAAGGCCTCTGCGGAGGCGATCATGGCCGGGCTTGCCGCAGCACCGGCCGCCGCGCTCTCCGGGACGCCAGTCTCCGCTTCGTGGACTGACGCGCCCCTGCCTTCGCAGCGCCGGGCCGCAGCCCGTGACGGCGCCCAGCCGGTTGCCGGGTCTGGCGCGGCACCGGCCTTCCCCGCCTCTGGCGCCACCGCTTCGGTCCCCGCGTTCTCACGCGAACGGCTGCAGGCTCTCATGTGGGAGCACTGCGGGCTGGTCCGCACCACCGAAGGGCTCGATGCGGCAGCCGCTGTCCTTGCCGCCTGGGCGTCCGGCCCCACCCCGAACGGTAGCAGCGCGCCGCTCTCCCGGGAGCAGGCCGAGGACCGGAATCTCCTCGCCGTCGCCCAGGCGATGGTGGCGGCCGCCCGCCGGCGCACGGAGAGCATCGGCGCCCATCACCTCGCCGGCGATGCCCTACCCTCGCCGGTCCCGCGCCCCGGAGCGCGCTCGGCCATGCACACCACCACATCGGGGAGCCGCACGGCGGTCGCCGGGAAGGAGAGCCGATGATGGCGCTCGGGCACCACGAGATCATCCCGCTGGTCGATGCCGCCCTGCGGGAGGACGCCCCGGAAGGCGATATCACCTCCATGAGCCTGATCCCGGAGGACGCCTCCGCACGGGCGCTCCTGGCGGCCAGGGAACCAGGAGTCTTGGCCGGCGGGGAGGTCTTCGCCTGCGCGTTCACCAGGGCCGACCCCCGCATCGACGTCCGGCTGCTCGTGCGCGACGGCGAGGAGTTCGCCTCCGGGCAGCCGCTCGCCGAGGTCGCCGGGCCTGCCCGTGGCGTGCTGCGGGCGGAGCGGATCGGCCTGAACTTCCTGCAGCGCATGTGCGGGATCGCCACCGCCACCCGCGCCCACGTCCGCGCCGTTGAGGGGACGGGCGCCCGGATCACGGACACGCGCAAGACCACGCCGCTGCTGCGGACGCTGGAACGGCACGCCGTGCGATGCGGCGGCGGCCAGAACCATCGCGCCTCGCTCTCCCAGGCGTTCATGGCCAAGGACAACCACCTCGCGCTCGCCGGCGCCGGGCCCGGGGCGCTCGCCGCGGCGCTGCGGGGCGCCCGGGGCAGGCTGCCGCACACCGTGCACATGGAAGTGGAGGTGGACAGCCTGGAGCAGATCGAGGAGGTCCTCTCCGCCGGTGTCGCCGGGACGATCATGCTGGACAATTTCAGCCTGGAGGACCTGCGCCGGGGTGTGGCGATCATCGGCGGCCGCGCCCTGGTGGAAGCCAGCGGAGGGGTGACGCTGGAGACGGTGCGGGAGATCGCGCTGACGGGGGTCGATCTGATCTCGGTGGGCGCGCTGACGCATCACGTCCGCTCGCTCGACCTGGGGCTGGACATGGCAGGCGCACCGGACGCCGATGAGGGGCCGGCGCGGTGATCTATCTCGATGAGGCCGCCACGGCACCGGTCAGGCGAGAAGCGCTGGAAGCCGCCTGGCCCTATCTGACGGCGGAGTTCGGGAACCCCTCCAGCGTGCACACCGTCGGCGAGGCCGCCCGTGCCGGACTGGAAAGGGCCCGGGCGGACGTCGCCCGGCTGTTGGGCGCTCGTGCCGGGGAGATCCTGTTCACCTCGGGCGGGACGGAGGCGGACAACGCCGCCGTGAAGGGCATCGCTCTCGCCTCCGCCCGCGGCCGCCACGTGATCGTTTCCGCCGTGGAGCATCCGGCCGTGCTGGAGGCGGCGGAGTTCCTGGGCCGGTTCGGCGGGGAGGTCACCCGGCTTCCCGTCGATGCCGACGGCCTGGTGGCGCCGGAGGCTCTGGACGCGGCCATCCGGCCGGACACCGCGGTGATCAGCATCCAGCACGCCAACAGTGAGATCGGTACGATCCAGCCGGTCGAGGAGCTGGCCCGGATCGCCTCCCGGCACGGAGTGCCGCTGCACGTGGACGCGGTGCAGAGCGCCGGCACGCTGCCGCTGGACATGCGCGCTCTCGGCGTGCAGGCGCTGACCATCTCGGGGCACAAGCTCGGCGCGCCCAAGGGCGTGGGAGCGCTGTACCTGCCGCTGCGGGTGCCTTTCGAACCGCTGATCCACGGCGGGGCGCAGCAGCGCGGACGCCGCTCGGGCACGGAAGACCCGGCGGGGGCTGTCGCGCTCGCGGCGGCGCTGGAGGCCTCGTGCCGGGATGCTGCCACCCAGGGCGAGGCGCTGGCCGCGCGCCGCGACCGGTTCATCGGCGCCGTGCTGGAGCAAGTGCCCGGAGCGCGGCTCACCGGTGCGCGCCACCGGAGGCTTCCCGGCCACGCCTCGTTCGTCTTTCCCGGCCTCAGCGGCGAGTCGGTGCTGCTGGAGCTCGAAGCGCGCGGGATCGTGTGCTCGTCCGGATCGGCGTGCGCCGCCGGCTCCGACGAGCCCAGCCATGTGCTCCTCTCCCTGGGACTGGAGCCCGATGTGGCCCGGACCGCGGTCCGCTTCACCTTCGGCCATCGCGTCCCGGAATCCGATCTGATGCGGGCCGCCTCGGAGCTGGCGCGCATCGTCCCCGCCATGCACCGCTGATCCGCGCACCCGGTCCCAGCATCGCGTCCGGGCGCAGGCATATCGTGTCGTCTGCGATTGACCCGGAAGGGTCGGGTAGCCCGTGAACTCACGATCAACGCGACCACTGCCGGGTCGATCCGGCAGACGGGCTCCAGTACCGACACGATGGGTGGGGTACCTGCTATATAATTGATCATATAACAGGAGGAGGTTCCCTCATGGCCATGACCAGCGTCGACCTCGACCCCCAACTCATTGAGCGCGCGCGTTCCCTCACCGGTGAGCGGTCGAACCGCGCGGTCCTCGACCTGGCGCTACGCCGTCTCATCGCCTCGAAGCAGAAAAGCGCGATGGTCGAAGGCATCGCGGAACTGGAGGCCCTGCCGGAGGAGCTGGGCGCACCGGTGAGCAACCCGCCGCAGGCGCCGTGACCGATTATCTCGTCGACAACTCGGTCTGGGCACGGCTCGCGGCCGGCGACCCCGCCATCACGTCGCGGTTACGCCGGATAGAACGTGCTCCAGCGGACCTCTTCGTGACGTGCCCGCCTCAAGTGCTGGAGTTCTGCCACAGCGCCCGCACTCCAGAGGAGCACGCGCTCTACCGGGAGCGCATCTCGCTGGGATTCCCTCTCGAACGCGCGCCGGATGAGTCTTTGGTGCTCGACATCCAGAGCGCGCTGTGGAGTTCGGGTCTGATGCGGTCCGCCGGTGCGGTCGACATCCTCATCGCCGGCTACGCGATCGTCAATGACGCAACCGTGCTGACCGCAGACCACGACTTCGACCACATCGCAAGAGTCAGCGATCTGCACCACGAGTACCTCGCCCTTTCGACCTCCGGCGAGCCAGGCTCACGATGACCGGTGCCCCCAGCCGGTCGTCACCCGCTGGACGGACAGTCGCCCTCGTCCGCGATTGACCCGGACTGGCCGGGTTGCCCGTGAATTCACGAGAGCAACGCGACCATTCCGGGTCAATCCGGCCAGGTGGACCGGTGACGACGGACGCCCTCCGGCGCCTGGAGTTCCAGGTGCCGGAGGGCGTCCGGGTTCTACTTACCGGCCGTGCTCAAGGCCGGACGGTCCCACCGCCGGGCCTTGGGGCCTTGAGGCCTTGAGGCCTTGAGGCCTTGAGCACGGTTTCATCGGGCCGCTCAGGCGTTCATGCCCGCCTTGCGGCGGCGAGCCACGAACACGGCACCCGCGCCCAGGACCAGCAGCACCAGAGCAGCCAGGCTCAGCACCGCCATCTCCGCACCGGTCCGCGGCAGCGGCTTGCCATCGCCGGCACCGGGGCCAGCGCCGGGCTCAGCGGAACCACCGGGATAGTCCGGGTCGCCTGGCTCCGGCGAGTGGGCCTGCCCCGAATCCGTCGGTTCCGGCTGCGTCGGCTCAGGTTCACCAGGCTGCGTCGGCTCCGGCTGGCCGGGCTGAGTCGGCTGTCCCGGCTGGGTGGGCTCACCCGGCTGCGTCGGTTCCGGTTCACCGGGCTGCGTGGGACCAGGCTCGGTCGGCTCCGGCTCCCCCGGCTGAGTCGGCTCGGGTTGCGTCGGCTCCGGCTCCTCGGCCGCGGCCACGACACGCACCTCAGCCCATCCGATGATGCCGCCCTCCGCGTCGTACGCTGCCAGGCGATGCTCGCCCAGCGGAGCGTCCGCCGGGACCGTCAGGGCGACCTCGCCGGCCTCGTCGGCGGTGCCGCTGCCCAGGGAGACCGGATCCGAGAACAGGTATCCGGTGATCTCCTGGCCGGCGTGCTCCGCGCCGACGCCCACGGTCACGTCCTCACCCTGGACGAGCTCCTCCGCCACGGCGATGGCGCCCTGGAGCTCATCGACGAGGTCATCTTCCGAAGGCTCGGCGGGTGCCGGCTCCGTGGGTCCCGGCGTCGGCTCCGTGGGCACGCTCGGATCCGGCGTGGGCTCGCTCGGGCCCGGGGTGGGCTCCGTCGGCTCGGGTTCGGTCGGCTCGGGCTCCGGTTCCCCGGGCACCTCGCCGCCCTCGGGCCGCAGCAGCGTGATCCGGTCCAGAGCGATCTGGCCGGCGTCGTGCCGCAGGCTCACCGTCGGGGCCCAGCCGGCGTAGTCCTCCGGCTGCATGGTCAGCGTCAGCAGGCCACGGCGCACGAGCTCCCATTCGCCGCCATTCTCGATCCACACGGTGAGTTCGCCGTGGTCCCCGCGTACGGCCATGCGGTCGCCCGGCTCCCACTGCACCGGGTATGCCGGCCCCGCACCGGTGGCCAGGCCCTGGTTCCGGCCGTCCACCTGCACATCGAGTCCGCTGCGCTTGCCGGTGTGGTTGTACCAGGAGTGCGCCCGGTCGGCTGGACCGGCCGTGAGGCCCAGGAACAAGCTGTCCTCAGCGGCGCCGGAATCCAGGAACGACTCCGGCTCGACCACCAGGGCCCACTGGTCCCCGGCCTCCTCCGGCAGCGCGATCTGGCTCCATGCCCGGCCATCGGAAGTCGAGGTGAGCACGCCCGCATCGGTGTCCACGGCCAGATCGCCGGGCTGCTCGCTCCCGCCGCCGTAGACGTCGTACTCCTCCAGCCGGTCCTCGGTGAAGTCGTCCTCCCAGACGACGTCGCCGTAGGTCTCGGCGTCGAAGCCCTCCGGAGTGGGCAGCGGAAGGTTCTGCGCGGGCTCATCCGGACCGGGCGCCGCGACGCCCTCCTCGGTGACCCACTTGGCGCCGTCGTCGTACTTGGTGACGGTGAAGGAGTCCACCGTGTCTCCCACCTGGAGTGGGCCGTTCTCCCCGCGCGGCGCCACCCAGGTGGCGACCGACTCGTAGCTCAGGGTGTTCTCCTCGACGCGGATCGCCTGGTAGGTCGCCACGTCCTGGTGCCGCACCTGGAGAGCCGCGTTGTTCTGCGTCCAGCGGTTGTCGTCGTCCGGCGGGAGGTCGTACATCTTCTCGCCGGCGTTGGAGACCACGTAGACCGGACCGGCGCTGACGCCGTCGATGCCCGTCGTGGACGAGTTGTGGACGCCCCGGCCGTAGGTGTGGTCGTGGCCCTGCAGCACCAGGTCGACGTCGTTGCGTTCAAGCACCGGCACGATGTGCTGCCGGTACATGGCCTCGTCCCGCAGGCCCCCGCCGGAGACACCGACCGAGAAGATCGGCTGGTGCGCGAACACGACGGTCCAGTGATGCGGGTTCTCCTGGATCACGCGCTCCAGCCAGTGAGCCTGCGCCGTGAACCAGGCTTCGCGGTTCAGATTGCAGTCGTCGGGCTGGCCTTCGGGACGCGAGATCGGGCAGATGTCGTCGTGGTTGGCGTTCAGGCTGATGTACCGCACGCCCTGGTAGTCCGAGAAGTACACGGTGTCCTTGAGCACCGTCGCCAGGTGCTCGCCGTGGGTGTCGGCGAACTCGCGGGCGTCGGAGGGGACGGGACCGTTGGCGTCGTATTCGAAGCTGTCGGTGAAGTTCTCGATGAACGGCTGGCCGCCGATCTCGTGGTTGCCGAGCGTGGCGAGGACCTGGCGGTCCGTGCGCAGCGGGCTCATCGCCTCGAACCAGTCCCGCCACTGCTCCTCGCTCTGGGCGTGGTCGATGAGGTCACCGGCGTAGATGCCCAGCGGGGCGTCCGGGTGGTCCTCGGCTGCCATGCCGGTCGAACGCGGGTAGATCGTCGGGATGCCGTTCTGGGCGTCACCGAAGTACAGGAACGTGTACGGCTCGAAACCCGCGCCCGCGGTGCGGAAGGTGTGCCATTGGCTCCACCGGTCGCCGGAGGCGACGCGGTACTCGTACTCGGTCCCGGGCTTCAGGCCCTCGATCAGGGCGCTGTGGCTGCGAGCAGGGTACCCGTCGACGCTGCGCTCAGGCTTGCCCTCGGCGTCCACCGTCACGGTCTCGCCGCCGGCCGCCGGACGCAGCTCCACCGTGCCGTCGAGGCGCTGCGGGCTGCGCGAGCGCCAGGTGACGTACTGCGAGGTGGAGGGATCTTCCGTGGCGGTGAGCACGATCCGCTCCGGGTCGCCCAGCGGCGCGTTCGGATCGGTCCATCCCTCCTCGGAGACGGCCACGTCGAAGATGTGCATGAGGCCGTTGTAAGAGGCCGCCGGCAGGATCACCGCCGCCACCGTCTTGTCCTGGTCCAGCGCGGCCGGACGGGTGGCGAAGGCACGGAATGTGCCGTTGGCGCTGTCACCGTTGCGGTTGATGCGGTTGCCCACCTCGACCACGGCGGAGTTGCCGCCCCCGGCGCCCTGGCCCCAGTCGGTGAAGTGCACCTCGACGTCCTGGGTGGACCCGTCGGTGTACTCCACCACGGCGGTGCCGGCCGAGGGGCCGTTGGTGGCCAGGCCGAGGAAGGACAGGGAGGCGGCGTTCACCGGCTCCAGCTCGACCCGCTGACCGTGCGGGATCCAGTTGTCCGGCTCGCCCGGCTCGGTCTCCGGCCAGGTGAACACCAGGCTGTCGTGTTCCGGATGCGGCAGCTGGGCACCCTGGCCGGCGCCGGCGGCGTCGAGCGCCTCACGGGAGAACGCCCAGTCGCTGAGGTCCATCGAACCCATGTTCGCCGCGCCGTGGGGCACGGTGCCGACGTTGTTGCGGGCATCGGTGCCATCGGACCACGACGGCGGCGCATCGTCATCGCCGGTGCCCCACTCCCCGGGCTCGGCGGACATCCGGAACTCGACCGAGCCGCCCTGCAGGGCAAAATCCTCGTCCAGATAGGAGGCGGTGCGGTCCTGGCCGTTCACGGTCATGCCGGTGACATAACGGGCGCCGTCGGCCACACCGGGCGCGCTGAAGGCGTAGCTGCGGTCGGCACCGGCGCTGGTGATGGTGATGTCCTCGAACATCGGCGCGGAGACCACCAGGTGCGAGGTGCCGTAGACGGCCGGGAAGACACCCAGGGCGGAGAAGACGTACCAGGCGCTCAGCGAGCCCTGATCGTCATTCCCGGGCAGGCCGGCCGGATCGGTGCGGTACATCTCCTCGGCCGCGCGGTAGAGCACATCGGTGGTCTTGTGCGGCTTGCCCAGCCAGTTGTAGACCCACGGCGTGCTCAGGGCCGGCTGATTGGAGAGGTAGTTGCCGGTCTGGTCGTAGGCTCCGGCGTCGAGGTCCTCCATGAGGACGTCCAGATCCGCTTCGGCGGCCTCGGCGCCCCCGCGCATCTCGATCAGACCGGCCAGATTGTGCTGGACGTGCCAGCCCCACTGATGACCGGTGGACTGGTGGAACTGGTCGCCGCGCTCGCGGAGGTTGAAGCCGCGGTCGAAGCCGTTGCGGTGCCGCGGGCGGATCTCCTGCGTCTCCGCGTCGAAGACGTTTCGCCAGTTCTGTGCCCGGGCCATGAAGCGGTCGTACGCCGCCTCGTCACCCTGCCGCGCCGCCAGCTGCGCCACGGCGAAGTCGGTGACCGCGTGGTCCAGGACGCGGGACGTGGCGTCGCCGCCCTTCTGGTTCTCGATCATCCCGGTGGCGAAGTACTGGAAGGCGTTGAACCTCCCGGAGCGGTCGGAGGGGAGCTTCTGCGTCTCGGCGATGGCCTCCAGCGCGTACTCGCGGTCGTAGTCCGTGGCACCGAAGGCGTCCATGGTCGCCACGACGTTCTGGAACCCGTCCGCGCCGCGGAACGCCGGCCACACGCCGTCGTTCTGCCGCACCCAGTTGACGATGGACTGGTTGATGTCGCTGGCGCGGTCGGGGTACAGCATCGCCAGGAGCTGCGCCTGGCTGCGGAACATGTCCCAGCCGCCGCCGGCGAACACGTGGTAGTGATCGCGGCCCTCGTCGACGGTGTGCACTTCGCCGTCCAGGCCGATGTACTGGCCGTTCACGTCCTGCCGAATGTTCGGGTGCATGAGGGAGTGGTAGAGCGCCGTGTAGAACCGGATGCGCTGGTCCTCGGTGCCGCCGCCGATGTCGATCCGGCCCAGGGCGTCCTCCCAGGCCGCGCGGGCCTCGGCCCGGGCCTCGTCGAAGCTGAGCCCGTCGGCCTCCGCCTCGCGGTTCTGGACCGCGTTGTCGGCGCTGACGTAGCTGAACCCGGTCCGGGCGGTGACCTCCCCGCCATCGGCGAACGTCACCCAGGCGCCGAGCTGCTGGCGCTGCTCGGCATCGTGGTTCCCGGTGACGCGCTCGGCGCCGGTGCCGCCGGCGGTCATCGTCGCCCCGTCCCAGACGCCGTAGCTCTCGAACGGCTCGTCGAACGTCATGGAGAAGTAGACACGGTACCGGCCCTCGTTGCAGACGTCCTGGCCGTAGGACCAGCCGGAGACGGTACTGGTCTCCGGGTCGATGTCCACGACCACATCGTGCAGGCGGTTGTTCGCACCGGAGGTGTTGAGGATGAGCGTGGACGAATCACCGTCGTCCGGGAAGGCGTACCGGCTCAGGGCGGTGCGCGTGGTGGACGTCAGCTCGGTCTGCACGCCGTTGTCGGTGGTCACCGAGTAGTAACCGGGCTCGGCGGTCTCGTTGTCGTGGCTGAAGTCGAGGAAGTAGCGCCGGTGGTCCACCGCCGGGCTGTGCGGCAGGGTGCCGTCCTCGCGCAGTTCACCTGTGTACGGCGTGGTGGGGAACTCGTTGCCGCCGTAGTTCTGGTGGCAGCCCGTTCCCTGGTACCTGGTCATGCCGAAGCCGCGGATCTGGTCCCCGGTCCACTCGTAGCCGCCCTTTTCCCGGACCAGGTCGTGAGCACCCGGATCGGAGTTGTAGGTCGTCGGGCTCGGCTGCAGCATGCCGAACGGCACCGCGCCGGAGGGGAAGGTGTTCCCGTAGGCGTCGTTGCTCTTGTTCTGGCTCAGGTCCATCTCGGTGCCGATGAACGGATCGACCGCCTCGAACGGGGCGATCTCGTTCGCGGTGGCCGGCACCGCGGCGAGAGTGCCCGCACCGGTGCCGGCGAGCAAGGAGATCAGAAGCGAGGCGATGAGACGGCCGCCGCGTCTGCGGGGCGCGGGCGGCCCGGCCGGGACGGCGGCCGGACTCTCAGGAATCGACATGCGAGGCCTTTCAGGAGGGGCGGAGCGGGGAAGCAGGCAACATTCACGTTTCTTTCAGGCAGGCGTGAATCGTCGGCGGAGCGAAAGCGAACGCAAGTTGACTCCGAGGTGAACGATGCCGCAGCTGACCGGCGTCCTCACAAGGCACCTTTCCTGGTCAGCCACATGTTCACAAGGGCCCCATCGCCGAGCGCCAGCACCGCCGAACGTTCTGCGGGGCACTCAGCGACCGCTGGCCCAGTCGCCGGTTCTGCAGCTCTCCCAAGGCACGGAAAGAGAGTGAAAGTCGTCGCTGGCCGCGATTGACCCGAAATGGTCAGGCTGCCCGTGAATTCACGATCAACGCGACCACTGCCGGGTCGATCCGGCAGACGGACCAGCGACGACGGACGCCCTCCGGCGCCTGGAGTTCCAGGTGCCGGAGGGCGTCCGTGTCATATCGCGCGCCGGGCTCGAGGCCGGACGGTCTCACCGACGGGCCTTGAGCACGGTTTCGTGAGGCCGCTCAGGCGTCGATGCTCCCCTTCCGCCGGCGGGCGGCGTACAGGGCGCCTCCGCCGAGGGCCAGCAGGAGCAGCGCCGAGGCGATCATCGCCGCGGTCTCGGCACCGGTGCGCGGCAGCGGCTTGCCGTCACCGGCACCCGGCCCCGCCCCGGGCTCGCCTGCGCCCGGACCGCCGGCGTCACCACCGGCATCGGCGCCCCCATCGGGCCCGCCGTCCGTCGGCTCGCCGGAGGGCTCGCCGCCGGGCTGACCGGGATCGCTCGGCTCCGGCGACGGCTCGCCCGGCTGGCCGGGGTCACCCGGGTCCGAGGGGTCAGGATCGGGCGTGCCGGGATCGGGCTGGCCCGGATCGGTCGGCTCGCCCGGATCCGGGGTGCCCGGGTCGCCGGGCTCACCGGGATCGCTGGCCTCGCCGAGCAGGCGGGGGAACGAGACCACAGACTCGCCCGTGACCTCCACCGGCTCGTTCAGCGCACGCACCCCTGCGGTACCGGGCTCCGGAGCAGGCGTCCCGGACGGGGCCTCGTCCTCCGCGGCCTCGTCCCGGCCCGGAGCACCCGGCTCGGCCGATGGGTCCGTCTCGCTTTCCCGGTCTTCCGGTCCAGCGGAGTCACCGGACAGAGACGTCGGCTCGGCGGTGCGGCCGTCCTCCGGGACCGCGGCACCCTCCGCGGGACCGGTGTCCTCAGCTGCGCCGTCGTCCTCACGGGGAGCGGCGTCATCACCGGGGTTCCCGGCATCCCGTCCGTCCTCGTCCTGATCTCCCGCAGCGGGCGCGGAGCCGGTCTGCGGGTACGGGCCGGCCTCCGCGCGGGGCGCGCTCTGCTGCGCCAGCAGGCTCTCCAGGAACGCCCCTTCCGGTGCCCGGGCCGCAGCGGCCTGGGCGTCGTCGGCGGCGGTTTCCTCCACCGCGGTGGTGACCGAGTACCAGGCCAGGCCCGCATCGTCAGCGGACCAGTCGTGCACGGCGGTCTCACCGGCGGCGACCTCCACGACCGCCTCCTCGCTCGCGGTGCCCTGGACCGTCCACGCCTGGGTGGCGAAGGACGTGGGCTTCACCAGGTCCACCTGGACGACGAACTCGTCGTCCTCCGGGCCGTAGCGCGCGTCGTCCCCGCGGAACGCCGGCTCGTCGTACTTCCACGCCTCGAAGTCATCCAGGGTGGGCGAGTAGGCGTTGACCGCCATCAGGCCGGCATCCAGATCGAACTGCAGCAGACGCTGGAAACCGGTGTCCCGGTCATAGGTGTCCGCACGCGGATCCGGCTGGGAGGAGCGGTAGCCCTGATAGTCGGCCAGCATCTCCACGACGCGGCGGCCTTCGGCGCCGACGTTGTCGATGACGGCGGTCTCTCCGGGCAGCTCCGAGACGTTGACGCGCTCACCCGTGATCGGATCGGCGTAGTTGGTGGCCACGCCGTGGTAGTGGCCGCCCACGACCAGGAAGATGTTGTCGTTCGGGACGATCACCTTCTCCCAGATGTGGTTCGCACGGGCGGAGTGCCGGCGCTCGATGTCGTCCACCTCACCGCTGGTGTGCAGATAGGAGTGCGTGGCCAGGATGATGTTCCAGTCCTGGTTGGCCTCCGCCACCGCGTTCGCCCACTCCAGCTGGGCGTCCGAAGGGTTGTACTGCAGATTCAGCACCAGGAACTTGGTGCCGTCGTCGTGGATGAACCAGTCGTAGTGGGCGCTGTTGTCCCCCGGCTGCCAGGAGTTGCCCCACCACGGCTGATCCTCGAACATCTCCGGACCGAAGTACTCGTTGTACAGATCGTTGTTCCGGCCCCAGAAGTTGTCGTGGTTGCCGGGAAGCACGCCATTGGCCACGCCGTGCTCATTGAGCAGCTGGGTGATCTTGGCGGCGTCGCGGAACTCACGGCGGGCACGCTCGGGGTCGTCGAAACCGCGCATCCAGTTCTCGATGATATCGCCGGTGTTGGTGCTGTAGGCGATGTCACGGGCGTCCTGGTTGGCGATCACCCAGGCGACCATATCGGTGAAGACGCTGACGAAGCCCTCGGAGTAGAACTGGGTGTCCGTCATGTGGTTGAACGCCAGATCGTAGGTGCCCGGCTGGGCGAACTCCTGATCCACCACGCCGACCTCGTCGAACAGCCCGCCGGTGGTGCGCGGGCCGTCCAGCACCAGGACGTTCACCGTCTCACCGTCCACCATCGAGGCGCTCGCGCGGCCGATGAGCGTCAGGTCGCCGTCGTGCGACGGCTGGGCGGCGTCCAGCAGCAGCCAGGCCTGCTCGTTGAGGTCCCAGCCGTAGAGCTGGATCTCGTTGCGGTCCTGCGTTTGCCCGGTCCAGACCACTTCCAAACCCTCCTCCGGGACCTCCTCGACGGTGATCTCGAACCGCTGGAACGGGTATTCGCCGCTGTGGCCCTCGCTGACCAGGGAATCATCGGCGGCCAGTGACTCCTCACCGTCGATCTGAAGGGTCTCAGGGAGACCGGCGGTGGTACCGGACCACACCCCGGTGGCGTCCTGGTTGACCGCGACCGGCGCGGCGGAGCGGAAGCTGACCTGCAGATCGCGGTCCCCTTCGTGCTCGGTGCGCACCGAGGTGCGGAAGCCCTCTTCGGTGGCCTCGGCGCCGTCGTCTTCCACCAGCGGGGTGCCGGGACGGTAGGCCCGGTCCACGCTCACCGGATCGGTCTGGCCCGGCAGCGGCACGGTCTCGTCCCGCCACTCGTGCTCGACGTACTCACCCGGGGTGCGCTCGGCCTTGACGAACTCGTGGTAGCTGTCCTCGCCGTCGAACACGGCACGCTGATAGGTCAGGCCCTCATCGGCGCGGACGTTGTTCTGCAGGGTCAGGCCGGTGCCGCAGTGCTCGACGGGGATGGTGTCGTACACGCCGACGCCGTCCACCCGGGCGCGCTCCTGGTCGAACAGGACCGCGCCGTAGCCGTCGGCGTGATTGAGGCCGGTGGCGTAGGTGCCGTCGGCGAGCTCCCGCAGGGCCGCTGGGGCGCTGGCCGGCGCCGCCAGATAGGTCTGGCCGGGCTGCAGCGTCACGCCCAGGTCCGCGATCTGCGGGGACGGCGCCATCCGTCCGGTGCCCTCGCACCGGTACAGGGACCAGCCGCTGGTGTCCACGGGCGCGGAGCCCGTGTTGGTGATCTCGATGAACTCGTCGCTGCCGCCGGCCGGGCCGTCGGCGATCAGCTCGGTGATCCACACCTCGCCGGCGTGCGCCGATGCCGGGACCTCGACGGGCTCCAGATCCTCGGGGGCAGGCCATTCGCCGGGGGTGCGCAGGGCGGCGACGAAGTCGGCGGCATTGTCCCCGGTGTCGGAGACGCGCTGGTAGCTCTCCCCGGTGAGGACGTTGATGTCATAGGCCTTGGGCGTCCCGTCGGTGCAGGGGCTCACCCGGTGGTCGCCGTACATGCTCATCCGGTCGACGATCTTCTCGTCCGGGGTGAGGACCATGGCACCGGAGTTGATCCAGTGCACGCTCGTGCCATAGGTGACGTCCGCTTCCCCGGCGATCGAGGAGCCGGAGCGGGCCAGCAGGAAGGTCTCGCCCGGCTGCAGGACGCTGCCGGCGGGCAGCCCGTCGGACTGCGAGTACGTCTGCGAGTTGTCACCGCAGCGCCAGACCTTCCAGCCGCTGATGTCCACTGCGGTCTCGCCGGCGTTGGCCAGCTCGATGAAGTCCTCGTTGTAACCGCCCGGCCCGCCCGGTGCGTACTCGGTGATCAGGATGTCCCCGACCTCTGCCCGGTCGGCGGTGATCACGGACGGCTCAGTGGTATTGGGGGCGCCGGGGGTGCGCTCGCCGACGATCCAGTCGCGATGGATGTCGCCGGTGGTGTCCACGCGCTGGATGGACTCCGCGTGGGCCCAGCTGACCTGGTCCTGCAGCGTGTCGAAACCGCCGGGGTTGCCGCACTGGCTGTGGATGGACTCGTGGTAGCGGCCGATCCGGTCGCGGGTCTGCTCCTCGGCGTCCATGATCCAGGCGCCGAAGCCGAAGCTGTGCAGCGTGACGTCATAGGTGGCGTCGGCGAAGGGCTCGTTCTCGAACGGGCTGCCCTGGCGCACGACGGTGTACTGCTCGCCCGGGGCGAGGCTGGTGCCCTCCGGGACGATCACCTGGGGACCGTAGCCGTCACCGCTCTGGCCGCAGCGGTAGATCCGCCAGCCGGAGATGTCTTCCGGCTCCGAGCCGTAGTTGGTCAGCTCGATGAAGTTCTCGACGCCGCCACCGGGACCGCCGTTGGCGACTTCGGAGACCAGGACGCCGTCCAGCGGGCCACTGGGGGCGGTGCCCGGTTCGGTCGAGGGGTTCTGGGGGGCCTCCCCCGCGGCGTCCTGGCTGACCTGGCCGTTGTCCGGAGCCGGCGCGGCCTGGGCGGACACCGGCACGAGCGCGGTGGACAGGATCACGGGGAGCGCCGCGAGCATCGCCGCGCCGAGGCGCCAGCGTGATCGTGGCGCGCCCCCGGGGTCCGGGAGCGCGGATGTCTTCGGTGACATGAAAGAGGTTCCTCCTGTCGGCCCGGGGCACGGCAGTACCCCAGGGAATGCACATCAGGGACTCATCTTTCTTTTCAGGTGCCGATGGCGACGACGTGAACGGCGTCCGAACGGCTGTTGACCCCCGCGTGACACATCCCGCCTAAGACCGTGTGAGAGGAGCCGGGGTGGGCGAGCGCACCCCGGCACGAGCACCGCACCGCCCGCGATATGGCCGAAACGGTCACGTTGCCGGTGAATACCCGGGCAACGTGACCGTTTCGGATCAACCAGTGCCGGGTGGCCGCGCTGCCCAGCGCATCTTGAGGTCGTCCCAGATCAGGCCTAGAGTGGCCGCACCAGGTGCCGATATCCCGTGCCGAGCGCACGTCCGGCGCGGGGGCACGCGAGAGGAGGGCATGACATCATGACCGATCGCAAGAAGGCGCTGTACGCGCAGGACGACGCCGGCGTGACCGTCCCGCAGGGTGAAGGCGAGGCGGCCTCCACGCCCACGGACGCCATCCAGGACGCCGATGAGGCCAGCCCCCTGGCCGGCCCCGAGGCCCCCACCGAGGTGACCGAATTCGGACTCGACGACCAGGAGCCGGAGCAGCCCGTGGAGGCCACGGAGTTCGGCCCGTGGGACGGCCGGGACAGCCAGCCCGCCGAGTCCAGCTCGGACGACCCCGAGCTGCTGGAACGGACGGACCCGCTCAAGGGCACCGTGGAGGCGCAGATCGCTGCCGCCGAGGCGAAGCCGGGCGGTCAGCCCACGTAAGAACAGGAACCCGGCCGGCGGCGGGCGTCAGACCCCGTCGCCGGCGCGCCGGGCGCGGATCAGGAACCGGATTCCTGGGCGCCGTAGTCCGCGAGCGCGTCGGCGGCCGCCTGCAACGCCGTGACGGCCGTCTGCCGCAGCACATCCTCCGGTTCACCGTCGAACCGATGGAAGCTGGTCCATTCGCGGTCGCCCAGGAGCACCGCGATCCAGGTGGAACCCGGTTCCAGCCCCTCGTCCGGATCGGGGCCGCCGACGCCGGTGGTGGCGATGGCGGCATTGGCCCCCAGCAGCCGGCTCACACCGCGGGCCATCTGCAGGGCGCACCGTTCGGTCACGACCGGCCCCCGGTCCACGTCCAGCACCCGGAACTTGGTCTCGGACTCGTACGCCACGACCGCGCCGGCATACCAGGTGGAGGCCTGCGGCGCGGCGCTCAGGTGCATGGAGAGGATGCCGCCGGTGAGCGATTCGGCGGCGGCGATGTGCAGATCGTGCGTCCGGGCATGCTCCCCGATCCGTTCCGCCAGCTGCGCGCATTCCTCGTGAAGTTCCATTCCGTCAAGAGTAGAACGCCCGAGGCCCGCGGCCACAGCCGGGGCCTCACCGGCGGGCAGCTCCACTGAACGCGCGGCGGCCCCTCCGGGACGCCGGCCACGGATGCCGCGAATCTGGCCGGCCGCGGCGTTCCGCATCATGACCCCCTTCACATGGTTCTCCCAGCTGCCTTTAGAATCGTGCGCACCGGCTCGCGACGGTGCGAGGCCGCGGTGCGGATCGTCCCCGTCAGCGGGGCGCCCCGCATCGGGTGACGACTCGACGACGGAAGGGCGAAGGCAGTGTTCGGACTACCCCTGAGCACCACGTTGATCATGTCCGGGGTGATCGCCTTCTGGGTGATCTACACCGCGGTCTTCTACTTCACGACCTCGCACTGGGCGGCCGAGGACGCCCCCGAGGAGCCGCGCGGCGGTGAGGACCGCCGATGAATACCGCGCTGATCTTCCTCATCATCTACTTCATCGCCATGATCGGCGTCGGCGTCTGGGCGATGCGGGTGGGCACCAAGGACAATGAGGGCTTCCTGCTGGGCGGCCGCAAACTGGGCCCGGCGGTCTCCGCGCTGAGGCTGCAGAGCACCTCGATGTCCGGGTACATGTTCCTCGGCGCCGGCTCGCTCGGCTACACACAGGGCTACTACTCCATGTGGTACGCGCTGGGCGACCTCGGCGGCGGTGTGCTGAACCTGTCCATCCTGGGCCGCCGGATGCGCAAGCTCTCCCAGATGCTCGGCTCGATCACGTCCATCGGCTATCTGGAGCACCGCTACCCCTCGGTCTGGGTCCGCCTGGTCGCCGCGCCCATTGCCCTGTTCTGCATGTTCTTCTACCTGCTGGCGCAGTTCCTGGCCGGCGGGCAGGGACTGGCGATGGTGACGGGCCTGTCCCTGAACTGGGCGCTCGTCATCGCGGTCGGCGTCATCGTCGCCTACACCTTCCTGGGCGGTTATCTCGCGGTGGCGTACAGCGACTTCATCCAGGCGATCATCATGGTCATCGGCATCCTGTGGATCCTGATCGCCGCCCTGCAGCACGTCGGCGGTCTGACGGCGGGGCACCAGAGCATCGGCGAGCTCAACGCCAACCTGCTGACCATGTGGGGCGCAGATCAGCAGTACCTGGGAGCCTGGGGCATCATCATCGGCGCCCTGCTGGTGTTCTCCATCGGCTATCTCGGCTGGCCGCACGTCGTGGTGGGCCATATGGCGATGTCGCGGCCTTCCGTGGCGCGCACCGCGAGCGTCTACGCCACCGGGTTCAATCTGCTCTTCATCCCTTCCGCCTATCTGGTCGGGATGCTGGCGCTGGTGATCGTCCCGAGCCTGGAGGACCCGGAGCTGGCGATCTTCGAGGTCGCCCAGACGGTGCTGCCGCCGTTCGCGGTGGGGCTGGTCATGGCGGCGATCATGGCCGCGATCATGTCGACCGCCGATGCGCTCCTGCTCCAGGCCGGCACGATCGCCTCGCACGACCTGTGGGCCCGGTTCTCCAAACGGACGAGCGCGGCGGCCTCGGTGAACGTGGCACGGCTGACGGTGCTGCTGCTGGCCGTGGTGGGCCTCGTCCTGGCGATGATCCGCCCGCCCGCCGTGTTCGAGATCGTCGTCTTCGCCACCACGGTGCTGGGCTCGGCGTTCGTCCCGGCGTACATCTGCGCCGTGTGGTGGAAGAAGGCCAATACCGTCGGCGCGCTCTCCTCGATGATCGTCGGCGCGGTGGGAGCGGTGACGGCTCAGCTGACGAACTCCACCGACGCGCTCGGGCTGGATCCCATGGTGATCGGCATCAGCCTGTCCGTCCTGGCGATGATCGTCGGTTCCCTCGCCACTCAGCGCAGCCACCCGGTTCCCGAGCGGATCCGTGAGGCGGTGCAGGAGGCTTCGCGGGTCACCCCGATCCCGGCTCACCTCGTGGTCGGCGAGGACTCCTCGCTGGCCTCGCAACGCCCGAAAGAGCAGTGACCCGGATGGGCCAGGAGGAGCTGTCCGGACCGGCGGCGCCTCCAGCGGTGGTGCGCCCGGCGCAGATCGGCGCGGCGGAGGCTCGCCGGCTGCTGCTGCGGCGCGCCTCGGACTTCCGTGACCTGCGCCTGCAGCTGTACTTCCATCCTTTCGTCGGCCTGGTCTACGACTGCCGCGGATCACGACGGGGCGGGCTGTGGGCGGGCCTGCGCGGCGGGGACCGGAACGATCTTGCGGCGACTCCGCCAGGCAGTGCGGACCGGGGCGCGGCACCGGAGGGTTTCATCGCCCATGTGGCGGTGGACCTCGTCGGCGGCCGGGCGTTCCTGACCGCGCCCTGGACCGGCAGCGATTTCGTCCCCCGCGCTGAGGCACGGGTTCCGGGCCTGGGAGATGCCGCCGGCGGGGCGCAGAGCCGCACTGCCACGGAATCGCAGACGGGAGCGACGCCAGACCTGGACTCCGGTACCACATCCGGAACGGCCCCCGGCGCCCCGCCCGGCCTGTGCCCCGCGGAGGAGGCGCCGCTCGGCATCGCCGATCCGGAACCGCGACTGGGCGTGGCGGAAGCAGAGGCATCGGCGCGCCGGCTGATCGACAGTGTCCTCATCCGCCGGCGCCGCTGGGCCGAGCGCACCGAACCCCGGCTGATGGACGGCCCCCTGGTGTTCGGCAAGCCCAACTGGTGGGTGACCGGCACCAGGCGCGGACGGAGGGTCGAGGTGATCGTCGACGCCCTGACCGGCCGGCACTATGCCTTCTCCGCCTGAGCGGGCGGCAGGGCCGCTACTCGAAGTCGGGGATGCGCGGAGGTACCTGGGTGAGCTGGACCAGCTGGGTTCTGCGGACTTCCGCACTCTGCGACTGCACCTGGAAGAACTGCGCGGTGCGCGCGTAGAGCTGGGCGGGGTCGCTCGTCTTGAGCGCACGCCCGCCGCGGGCGGCCAGCAGGGCCCGGGTGAGGGTGGCGAGCACATCGGCCGAGTGCACTTTCAGGCCCCGCCGCACCGCCGGCGCGACGGTGTCGTCGTCGATCGCCTGATAGGCGCGGGACCGCAGCTCCTCCACATAGGGCGCCCAGCACTCGGCGACATCGCGTGCCTCGGGGAACGGATCGTCGCGCAGTTCCTCCAGTACGCGTTCGGCGACCCCGAAGACGTACGGCTGGGGATTGTCGGCGAACCGCTGGTCGCCGCGCTTCCAGGCGGCGTAGCTCTGAATGCCGATGACGTCCTCGTCGTAGACCGGGACTTCCTCCAGCAGCAGCCGCACCGTCCGGCTGCCGCCGAGAGCCGCGAGTGGCAGCGGTTCGGCGCTGATGCCCTCACGCAGGGGGATCACGGCCGTCACCACATGCGGCTGGTCCGTCTCGCCGCGCGGGCCGCGCGGGGTCACGGCGGAAATGAGCAGCGATTCGCTCAGCCCCAGCCCGGTGTACCAGGAGACGGCGCCGCTGAGCAGCCAGCCGCCGGCCACCCTTTCGGCGGCGATGTGCCGTTCGGGATAGTGGCGGACATCGCTGAGGGCGACTCCTGCCAGCGTGGTGCCGGTCAGCACCTTGTACAGCTCCGTGGTCAGCGCCGATGACTGTTTCAGCAACGAGAGCATGCGGGGGATCGCCCCGTCGTGCTGCGCCCAGACCAGCCAGGTGTTCGGGCAGGCGCCGGCCAGGATCTCGTGCAGAGTCCGGTCTTGCGCGGGCGTGAGTCCCGGCCCGTTGAATTCCGGTCCGGCCGGAGCGTTGAGGGCGCCGAGTTCGCGCAACCGGTCGATGTGGGTGGCCGGGACACCGTGGACGTCCGTGCGTGCGGCCCGGGGAAGGAGCTCGTGCTGGGCGAAATCCCGCACCGCGTCGATGAGGTCCTCTGCCCGCGAGGACTGCCCGCCGGCCGACGCCGAATCCGTCATCCAGGCCTCCTCACGCCTCGCCGCTGTGCTGTCGGTGACCGGCGGGCGCCGATGGGGGCGCGCGGCCGGACACCGTCATCTTTGCTCAGCGGAGGTTCAGGCTGAGTCCCGGTCGGTCATCTTGGGTCATGCGACCGGGGACGGTCGTCATAGTCCGTCATCGGGCGGGCCGGCGCGGTGGCTGGCGGGACGGCTCGTCCGCGCCGGAATCGTCCCCGCCGGCGTCGTCTTCCTGAGGTTCGTCTTCCTGAAGATCGTCGTGCCGGCGGGGCTCGTCTTCCTCCTCGGCAACCGGCCCTCGCGGCCAGAACGCCCATCCGACCACGACGGACATGACCAGCGTGGCCACGGCGAGCACCCTGGTGTCGGACAGGAACGCCACCCCGCCGGCGATACCGGGGACGGAGAACATGAACGCCCGGACCGTCCGCACCTCGTAGGGATGCGGATCGTCCGTGTCGTTGGCATCCCCGCGCATGGTGATCCGGTACGTGCCCGGTGCTTCAGCAGGCTCGATGCCGGTCACGCGGTGGGTGACCGGCAGCTGGCCTTCGCGGTCGACGGTCACGATGTCACCCACGGCGGCCTCGTCGGCCGGAACCTCCCGCACGACGGCGATATCTCCCGGCTGCAATGTCGGAACCATCGAGCCGGTACGGAACATGATGATCGAGATATCGAAGATCCAGGCGAGCGGGACGAGGACGATGCACACCGTCCCGGCCAACGCTGCGATGGACAGCACGACATCGGCCGCCCGGCGCCCCCACGGAGTGCGGGAGGCGCCAGGCGACGGGCGTCGTTTCGAGCGGATCACCTCGGTGGGCGGGTTCAGTCGCCGGTGCCGGCGTTCTGGACGGCTGCTGCCGAGAGTCCCCAGGTGATGGTGGTGGTCTCACCCGGCTGGAAGCCCGCCTCGCCGGAGGCCGCTCCGGCGGTGAGGACCACGCACAGCGCCACGGGGGTGCCGGGATCGTTGACGGTGGCGCCGGGCTGCAGGGTCGGGCTGGTGCCGGCGGTCAGCGAGGCCGGGGACAGGTCCGAGCCGGAGCCCAGGAGCTGACCGCTGGGATTGGAGGCGCTGCACGTGCCGCCGGCGTAGATCTCGTAGGAGAGCTGGTCGAGGTTGCCGCCACTGGCTTCGATGCTGTCCAGGACCAGGTCCGCCTCGTCGATGGTCGGGGCGGTCAGCCGGATCCAGTAGGGCGCGGCGATGGACTCTTCCGGCATGAGGCCGTCCTCGGCCACGTCGAACTGGAGCTGGCCCGGGGCGCTGGCGGGGTTCTGGGTGTAGGTGCCGTCGGCGCCCTCGTTCGAGCCTTCGATCTCGCCGTCCAGGGCGAACCCGGCAGAGTCCACCTGGGTCCCGATGAACTCCTCGTCGTTCCAGGTGGCCAGCGTGATGGCGCCGCCGATGCCCAGGATGAGGCCGGCTGCGGCCAGGGCCCTGCGCTTGCGCCGCCTGGCTTCCTTCGGGGTCATCGCGCCGGTGGTGGCGGGTGGTTGTACTGCTGTGGCCATGGTGTCTCCTTGCTGGTAATGACGCCGGAGGCTGGAGCCTCAGGCGGGGTCGGTGGCGGTGAAGTGAAGGGTCATATCGACGGTGTCATTGGGCAACAGGCCGTCTTCTCCGGTGAAGCGGATGCACACGCGGGTATTGGTGGCGGTGCGCGACGCGATCTGGATGCCATCGGCGACCTGTTCGACCTCGCCGTTCAGGCTGTCCCCGCGCGCCACGAGCGTGCCGTTCAGGTTGCCGGTCGCGCCGCACCCAGTGATGGACGTGCTGGTGTTCCGGTACACCACGAAGGAGATGTGGTCGCCGTTGGGGCTCGGGGTCTCGATCCGGTCCAGATACAGCCGGGCGCCGGTGACATCCGCCGCACTGGCGGGATCGATCCGCACCCAGAACCTGTGAGTGCTCGTCCCGCCGATCTGCATCGCGCCCGTGGTGAGGTTATTGATCGTGAACGGTTCGTCGTCGAGGCCCGCCGACGTCCACGAGCCCGAGGTGGAATTGTTGTACTGGACCGACCCGCCGATGAGGAAGTCCGCCGTGGTGATCGTCGCCCCGAGGTGTGATTCGCTGGTCCAGGACGCAAGAGTGTTGGCCGCGCCCACGCCCAGAACGAGGCCCGCCGCGAGCACGGCCCTCAGCTTGCGCCGCCGCATGTGCTTCGCGGCGGTGTCAGCGTCGCGTCGCCGCTTTTTCCGGACCACCGTCCATTCGGTGGAGTCGCCGTGCTCGCTCATGCTCATGGCGCCGGGAAATCGGCTGTGGTGATGGTCGCCGATGCATGGGACTGATGCGTCCAGTACGCCAGCGTGTGCGTTCCTCCCACGCCCAGGATCGCACCTGCGGCCAGGACGGCGGTGATCTTGACCCGGGTGCGCTCGTCAATGCGCCACCGGGATGCGGGCACCCTGCTGCGGCGAGGGCCGGGGGCGGACTGGTCCATCTGCACTTTCCAGTTCTCGTCAAGCGTGCGTGTGCGCGGATAAGAATCATCGTGCAGATCCACGCACGGCGGGGCGCGATGGCTGCGAGCTATTCCTATCAAGCGAAAGTATTATGTTTCAACTTACGTCTCGCTCCTAGCGATGATTATCGACAGGACCCTTGTCCCGTTCACCGCGCCACGCGGACCCGTCCTCAGGGCCTGACCTGCAGGGCAGATCCTCCACGAAAAACTCGGGAGTACAAAACGAGCATAAAATCCCCGCGACCCGCCAGAACGGCGCCCTAGGCTGTAGATTTGAGCGCTGAGTGGCGGTCTTCCGTGATCGCTCGGTGGCGTTAGTTGCCGATGACGAGGATGCTGGCGGCTGCTTCGATGACGTCGTCGGTGATGGTCTCGAGTTGGTTGATCTTGAGTACCCGTGTGATTTGAGGGAAGAGGCGTTCGAGAAGCCGGAAGTTGCCGCGCGTGATGCGCTCGATCGCGGCGATGGCTTGTGCGTCGGTGAAGTCATCGGGGTCGAGGGTGCGCCCGAGGCGTTTCCAGTGTCGGTCGAGGACGAACAGCAGTTCCTCGCGGCCCAGTGCCCGGTAGCGGTGTGAGAACCCGAGTCGGGAGTACAGCTGGGGGTAGTGACGGAAGCGCTGGTCAATGCCGGGCATGCCGATCAGGATGATCGCCAACTGGTGGCGGTCGTGGTGATCGCGGAGCAGTTCGAGCGCGGTCGGGGTCAGGCGCTCGGCCTCGTCGATGATCAGCAGCTCGACCCACCTGGTGATGTCGCCAACGTGGGCGCCGGTGACTTTGCCGATACTGCGCTGGTGTTCGTCGACGCAGCTCCCGAGCCTGATTTGGAAGTGCTCGATCTCGCGCATGAGTTGTCTGTGCCGAGGCAGGACCTCCGGGGTGTAGAACACGGTGCGGGTGCGATTGGCGGCGGCATAGTGTTTTGCGTCGTCGTCGGTGCGGGGACCCCATTCGGTAATGAAGGGCTCCAGAGTGTCCCAGTGGGCGTAGCGGCGGGCCGATAGGGTCTTGCCGACTCCGGCGTCGCCGTGACAGATGCCGATCGTGTGTTCTTTGCGCACGGCGGTGGCGAATTCGATGAAGCGGCGGTGTTCCTTGGTGACGATGAAGTCCTTGGTCATCATTCATCCTCTTCGTAGGTGCGCAGCTTCGACCGCCGGATGGCAGGTGCGGTGGTGCGGGGTTTTTCGCGGGCGGCGATGCGGGGGATGCGGTCGTTGAGGTCCTTGCGCAGTTGCCGGCGGCGGGCCCGGCGTGCGGTCTCGATCTCGCGCAGGCTCAGCCGCTGGTTCGGGTGTGCCTCGTCGATGGCGACGCAGACGAAGGTGTCGTGGTCGTAGACGCGGATCTCGGAGACATCGCGCGGGTCGTAGCGGATCGTGACCGGGTGGCCGACGAACGGCGCCAGGGTCGGTGAGAGGTAGCGCTGGCCTTGGAAGTGGATGCCGTCGCGCTGGACCGTGCGATGTTTGGGCACCGTCAGCAGCAGTCCGTCGAGTTCGTCGAGAGTCTCGGGCATGCGCGGCAGCCACCCGTCTGC
The DNA here is from genome assembly GCF_014639315.1 of Sediminivirga luteola. Taxonomy (GTDB): domain Bacteria; phylum Actinomycetota; class Actinomycetes; order Actinomycetales; family Brevibacteriaceae; genus Sediminivirga; species Sediminivirga luteola. The sequence continues at coordinate 33,050 of NZ_BMFY01000019.1, read as the reverse complement.
GATCCAGGCCGTTTTCGGGCTCGTCCCGATCTCTCGATGGGTTCGCTCGTTGTATACCGTGATGAACCCGCCGATCGCCTGATCAAGAGCAGCAAGATCCAGCGATGGTTTCGGCTTCGTCCCGGCTGCGAGGTAGCCGGGCAGGGTGGAGAGGAGCTCGGTGTTCAGTGTGCCGAAGAAGCGTTCGATCTTCCCCCGGCCCTGCGGGCGGCCGATGGTGGAGAAGATCATCCGGATCTTCAGGGCGGCGGCGGTGTATTCGAGATGGTGGCTGGTGAAGTCGCTGCCGTGGTCGATGTGGAGGACATCGGGGATGCCGCACATCGCCCACGCGGGCTCTTCCTTGCGCCAGATCGCCTGCCGCAGCGCCAGTGCCGTGTTCATCGCCGAGGGAGCGCCGGTGAAGACCATGTACCCGCAGATCGCGCGGGAGTAGTCGTCGATCACGGTGGTCAACCAGGGCCGCTCCGGTGTGCTGTTCGCGCCGGTGATGAGGATGTCGAGTTCGGTGTGGTCGGCCTGCCAGGTCGCGTTCGGTCGCTCGGCGCGGTGACGGAACACGAGTTCGTGGCGATCGCGGTAGGCAGTCGGCCCGTCCAGCGCGAGTGTCACCAGCGCTGGATCCAGCGCGCCGACGATGTTGCGCACTGTCGCGTAGCTTGGAGCTGGATGGTCCAAGCGTTCAGCTTCGGCGACCGTGAGCCGGTGCAGCGCGGCGATGCTCGGACGGGGGCGGGTCAGCGCGAGGCGCTCGACGAATGCGACGAGTTCGGTCGGTGTACGCCGGGTGCCTGCGTCTGTCCGACGCTGTGGTTCGAGGGCGGCGATACCACCGGACTTGTAGAGGTGGTGCCAGCGTTCCAGGGTGCGCAGGGCGGTGCCGGTCTCCCTGGCCAGGGCTGTCAGCGGGATGTCGTCCTCGACGTGCAGTCGAAGGATCCTCCACCGGTCCAGCCCGTCCATCTCACACCTGTTCGGACACCGCGTCGCGAACGCGGGCGGCCTGCTGGTGGCGATAGAGCGTCGCGCGGGACCAGCCGACCAAGCGGGCGGCGGCTTCGGCGGTCCGTCCTTTCGCACGAGCGTCTTCGGCGATCACGAGTTTCTCCGCGATCACGTCCGGGTCGACCGGAGGTCGACCGAAACGGGTGCCGTTCTGCTTCGCCGCGGCGATACCGGCATTGACTCTTTCGGTGATCAGCTCGCGCTCGTACTCGGCCAGGGTGGCGAGCATCCCGAGCATCATCCTGCCCGACGAGGTCTCCGGATCGATGCTGTCCGAGATCGACCGGATCTTCACCCCTCGCTCGCGCAGCAGGTTGACGGTGTTGAGGACATCGATCAGGGACCGACCGAGCCGGTCGATCCGCCACACCACCACGGTGTCACCGTCCTGGGCGTAGTCGAGGAGGCGCTTCATGCCGGGACGCTCCGCTGCGGTCCTGCTGCCCGAGGTCACATCGGAGAACACATCTCGCTTCTGCACTCCGGCACCGACCAGCGCGTCCACTTGCAACTGCGCGTCTTGACCGGCGGTGCTCACCCGCGTGTATCCCAACAACCTCATCTCTCAAGCATGACTCACAAACCCCTAGAAAGCACGGCACCGAGACGGTTTCCAGTGAGACGACTTTCCGAGGCGAACGCGAGAGCACAACGGCGCGGAAGGCATGCTTCATAGGACCACGGATTTGATGTCTCACAAAGCTGTAGCATTCTGAGGCGCAAATGTCAGTTAGGAGATCTCGATCTACCAATGCCGCCGCTTCCAAAACTGAGCCAGGGAAGCCGACTTCTGACATTCGTGCAGTCCGCTTCTAAGAACGACACCGACGGCTGTTGGACACATCTGATGACCTCACACCATCTCATCGAACACTTCTGCAGAACGGGTAAATCCCATTTGACGTCCCGTCTCGTCTGGAAGCCACTGGGCTGCGGGGCCCTTTTCCTCGCGGTTCAGCCCATACTGTATAGTTCAGCGAATGCTGACTCTTACTTCTCGCCTAGATGTGATGCACCGGCTCGGCAGAGCCATGGCCGATCCCACGCGTTCGCGCATTCTGATGCAGTTGCTGGAGGGGCCGTGCTATCCCGCCACGCTCGCCCGCGACCTGGGACTGACTCGCCCGAATGTGTCGAACCATCTGACATGCCTGCGGGAGTGCGGGATCGTCGTTGCTGAACCCGAGGGGCGCCAGACCCGGTACGAGATCGCTGACCCGCATCTGGCGGCAGCTCTCACCGCTCTGGTCGATGTCACCCTCGCGGTCGACGAAAGCGCGCCGTGCATCGATCCTGCGTGCTCGGTTCCGGGGTGCTGCGAGGCAGGGGCTGGCGCATGATCCTGTCATCGGTGTTGCAGGCGATCGGCCTGTTCATCGTCACCAACATCGACGACATCATCGTGCTCTCGTTGTTCTTCGCCCGCGGGGCGGGCCAGCGGGGCACAACGGCCCGGATCTTGGCCGGTCAGTATCTCGGGTTCGGCGGCATCCTGGCCGCCGCCGTGCTCGTCACGCTGGGGGCGGATGCATTCCTGCCCCCGGATGCCATTCCCTACTTCGGGCTCATCCCGTTGTTCCTCGGCATCTGGGCGGCATGGCAAGCGTGGCGCGGAGACGACGATGATGATGAGGCGAAGATCGAAGGCAAGAATGTCGGCGTGTTGACCGTCGCCGCTGTCACCTTCGCCAACGGCGGGGACAACATCGGCGTCTACGTTCCGGTCTTCCTCAGCGTGGGGCCGGCCGCCGTCATCGCGTACTGCGTCGTGTTCCTCGCGCTCGTCGCGGTCCTCGTCGTGATGTCCAAGTTCGTCGCGACTCGCCGGCCGATCGCCGAGCTGCTCGAACGATGGGAGCACGTCCTGTTCCCGATCGTCTTGATCGGTCTTGGAGTATTCATCCTCGTCGAGGGTGGCGCATTCGGCTTGTAAGGGAGCACAAAGGGCCTCGCCGGTGCAACGGCTGCCAGCGAAGACCCGGGCGGCGCGACCGGTACAGGTGCACAGGGCACCTGTACCGGTTGGTTCTTGTCGCCTGGACTCCTAGCCCGAGAGCACCGCCAACAAAAATCACAAAAGACCGCCAATCGAAACTAAAACTCACACCCTAGGCGGAAAACACCACCGTAGTGCCGAAACACCACCGTCTACGGTGTGGTTTCGGCACTACGGTGTGGTTTCGGCACTATGGTGGTGCGCTGGCAAAAGCGTGGTGTTCTGTGCGATCTCCTCGGCAGCGAGGATGGCAGATCAGCTGGCGGCGCCCGAGTCCTGGCCGGTGCCGTCGCCGTGGTGGGGAGTCTCCTCCTGCGTGTGCGCCATGGCGTCGTCGATCACGTGGGCGACGTGCGCGTCGCTCAGGGAGTAGACCGCGCTGCGGCCCCGCCTCTCCACCTTGACCAGATCCAGGCCGCGCAGCAGCTTCAGGTGCTGGGAGACCAGCGGCTGGGACAGGCCGGTCTGCTCGACCACGGCACTGACGGTCGCCGGCCCCTGTGACAGGACGAGCAGGATCTGCAGGCGCGAGGGCGTGGCCAGCGCCTTGAACAGCTCGGCGGTGCGGTGGAGGGCGATCGGATCGTGCATGCCCTCAGCATAGGACCAATCTGGATACCGGTAACAATTATCACCGGCGCGTCGTCATCCGGACCGTTCAGGGACCCTGCGGGCGCAGCACACGCGCCACCGTGTCCAGCACGGCGGGGTCCTCGATCGTGGAGGGCACCGGCGCCTCCTGGGAATCGGCGATCTGCCTCATGGTCTTACGCAGGATCTTGCCGGACCGGGTCTTGGGCAGGGCCGCCACGATGTCCACCTGCTTGAGCGCCGCGACCGGCCCGACCTCGGCTCGCACCAGGGCCACCAGTTCCCGGCGCAACTCGTCCCGGTCCACTTCCGCCGCATCGCCGACGACGACGAGCGCCCGGGGCGTCTGCCCTTTCACCTCGTCCTTGACGCCGATGACGGCGCATTCGGCCACGGCCGGGTGGGAGGCGATGGCCGCTTCCAGCGCACCGGTGCTCAGCCGGTGGCCGGCCACATTGATGACGTCGTCGGTCCGGCCCAGGACGTAGACGTAGCCGTCCTCGTCGATCATGCCGCCGTCTCCGGTGAGGTAGTAGCCGGGGAACGTCGACAGATAGGACGAGACGAACCGGTCGTCGTCGCCCCACACGGTGGCCAGGGTGCCCGGGGGCATCGGCAGCCGGATCGCCACCGCCCCTTCGGTGCCGCGTGGGGCTTCCGTGCCGTCGGCCTGCAGCACCCGCACGTCGTATCCGGGCACCGGCAGGGTCGGCGAGCCCGGTTTGGCCGGGAAGCGGTGCAGTCCCAGCGGGTTCGCGGCGATCGGCCAGCCGGTCTCCGTCTGCCACCAGTTGTCCACGACGGGCACATCGCGTCCGGTGGCCTCGGCGAGCCGTGCGGTCGTCCACTCCCATGTGTCCGGGTCGAGCCTCTCCCCCGCCAGGAACACGGCGTCGAGGGAGGCGAGGGAATGTTCGCCGAGGAGCTTGCCCTGTGGATCTTCTTTGCGAATGACCCGCATGGCCGTGGGCGCAGTGAAGAGCACGTTCACGCCGTGCTGTGCGACCACCCGCCAGAACGCGCCCGCATCCGGCGTGCCGATCGGCTTGCCCTCGTACAGCACGCTCGTGATCCCTGCCAGCAGGGGTGCGTAGACGATGTAGCTGTGTCCCACCACCCAGCCGACGTCGCTGGCCGTGAAGATGGTGTCCTCCGGGCCGAGCCCGAACAGGTGCGGGATGGACCAGGTCAGGGTCACCGCGTGGCCGCCTGCGTCGCGGACGATCCCCTTGGGGCGGCCGGTCGTCCCGGAGGTGTAGAGGACGTAGAGCGGATCCGTCGCCTTGACCGGGACCGGATCGGCCGGAACGAGACCCGGATCGGCCATCAGGGCGTCGTAGTCCAGATCGCGGCCGTCGATGAGCGCGCAGCGGTGCTGAGGCCGCTGCACCACGATGACGGTCTCCGGGGCGAGGCTGCTCTGCTGCAGGGCCGCGTCCAGGAGCGGCTTGTACTCCACGATGCGGTCGCGTTCGATGCCGCAGGAGGCGCTGACGATGGCTTTGGGCGCCGTATCGTCGATGCGCACCGCGAGCTCGGCGGCGGCGAAACCGCCGAACACGACCGAGTGCACCGCCCCCAGCCGCGCGCAGGCGAGCATGGCGATGACCGCCTGCGGGATCATCGGCATGTAGATCACCACCCGGTCCCCGGTGCCGACGCCCTGGTCCCGCAGCACCCCGGCGAAACGCGCGACGTGCGTGAGCAGGTCCGCATAGCTGTAACGCTCGACGGTCCGGGTGACGGGTGAATCGTAGATCAGCGCCGTCCGGTCGCCGTGGCCCGCGGCGACGTGCCGGTCCAGGGCGTTCTGGCAGACGTTGAGCTCACCGTCGGGGAACCAGCGGTAGATCGGTGCCCGGCTCTCGTCGAGCGCGCGGGTGGGCGGTGTGTGCCAGTCGACGCCTTTGGCCATGTCCAGCCAGAACGCCTCCGCGTCCTCGCTCCAGGACCGGATCACTTCGTCGTATTCCGTCTCGCGTCCTCGCATGCCGCCATTGTGACAGAGGTCACGCGTGCGCGACGAGGGTTGCCGCCATCGGGGGTGGCGCCGCTCCCCGCCCCATACGTGTGACGTGCTCCCGGCCGCTGGCCTCCCCGCACCCGCTACGGCCCGCCCGGTCATGTCATCGCTGCCGCCTCCGGGCCAGCCGCGACCGTGCCAGCCCGGCGCCGCATGCTGTGGACACTCCAGCCGGCAGCGGAGGGCGGCCCGGCAGCGGCGCCGCAGCGTCACCGACGACGACGCACACCCGGGGGAGCCCACGGGCCCGGGCTCAGAGGCGCACGGAGACCTCGCTGCGGGGCTTGTAGCCCGAGTCCGAGAGCAGCGCCATGCTGCGGTAGCCGTTGGCGGCGTCGCGTACATGCGCCAGGTAACCGGGCTCTTGATTGTCGTTGAACACGACGGCACCGGAACGCAGCTTGGGCTCGAGCAGCCGGAGCACGTCCAGAGAGACGTCGGGCACCCACCCGTCGATCAACACCAGGTCGATCTCCTCCGGAACGTCCGCGAGCGTTTCCCTGGCGTCCCCGACGAGGACCCGCACGTACTCGCCCAGTCCCGCCCGTTCCAGGTTCCGCTGTGCCTGAGCCGCCTTCTCCGGCACCAGCTCGGCGGTGTACACCGTGCCGCCGCCGTTGTCCCGTACGGCCGCGGCCAGGAACAGCGTGGAGAACCCCAGGGAGGTGGCGAACTCCACGACCGTGCGCGCGCGTCCGTGGCGGGCGAGCAGGTAGAGCTGGTCGCCCTGTTGCGGGGCGATCGAGAAGCCGGTCGCCGTGTGATCGAAGGGGTCCGGCGAATGGTCGTAGGAACTCCAGTCGATCACCCGTTCCCGCTCGTAGAGCTCGGTCATCACCTCCAGCACCGCCGGGTCGGTGATCATCGCGCTCGTGAATGGGCCATCGGCCATCAGTCGTCCTTCCTATCGTTCCTGTCACTGTCCGTCCCTGCTGCCGCCGTCGTCACGGTTGCCGCCGTTACCGCACCGCTTCGTCGTCGCCGTCAGTACAGCCGCAGTGTGGTCGTCCTGCTTGCGGTAGCGCGCCGGCGACCGCTCTGGGCACCGGAGGGGCCAACGGGCCACGCGCTCCACGGGGCGGCCTCCGGTCGGGGTGCCGGAGGCAGAGGTGCCGGAGGCGTCTCACGCTTCCGGCTCCCCGGGAGACGATCTCTCTTCCGGCTGTCGTGCGTAACCGCCTTGGAGCGCATCCCGTTCCCTCATGCCTGCGGCCGCTCCGTGCTCGCCTGCTCTGTCAGCGCCTTCCGTATGATGCCGGCCGATCGGCAGGACGAGGGGCCGGCCGGATACGGGATCGGCGACGATCCTGCTCTCCAGGCCGAACACGGTCCGGACGACCCCGGCCGTGAGCACCTCGCCCGGGGCGCCGGCGGCGTGCACCCTGCCGGCGGCCATCGCGACGAGGTGGTCCGCGTAGCGGGCGGCGAGGTTGAGGTCGTGGAGGACCATGACGATGGTCGTGCCCCGGCCGCGGTTGAGGTCGGTGAGCAGGTCGAGCACCTCCACCTGGTGGTTGACGTCCAGGAAGGTGGTCGGTTCATCCAGCAGCAGATCCGTCTGCTGGGCGAGCACCATCGCGATCCACACCCGCTGCCGCTGCCCGCCGGAGAGTTCGTCGATGGCCCGGTCCGCCAGTTCCGTCGTCCCGGTCGCCTCCAGCGCCGCCGCCACGGCCGCATCGTCCTCCTGCCGCCAGCGGGAGAGCAGCCGCTGATGCGGGTGCCGGCCGCGTCCGACCAGATCGGCGACGGTGATGCCCTCCGGCGCCAGCGGCGATTGCGGCAGCAGTCCGAGCGTGCGGGCCAGCTCCTTGGCCGGCATGGAATGGATCTGCCGGCCGTCCAGCAGCACCTGGCCGGACTGGGGCGCGAGCAGTCTGGACATGGAGCGCAGCAGCGTCGACTTGCCGCAGGCATTGGCGCCGACGACCGCCGTGATCCGCCCCGGCGGCACCGCGAGGTCGAGGCCCTCGACGACGATCCGGTCCCGGTAGCCGAGCGTCAGCCCGTTCGCCTCGAGTCGATGGGTTCCGGTCACAGGGAGCCTCCCGTGCGGTTCGTGCGGATGATGAGGTACAGCAGGTACGGCGCTCCGAGCGCCCCGGTGACGACGCCGACCGGGTAGCGCAGGCCGAACAGGAACTGCCCGGCGAAGTCCGCCACGAGCACCAGGAGAGCCCCCACCAGGGCGGACGGGATGAGGAGCGAGCCCGCGGGGCCCGCGATGCGCGCGGCGATGGGACCGGAGAGGAAGGCCACGAAGGCGATGGGGCCGGTCGCGGCGGTGGCGAAGGCGATCAATCCGACCGCCGCCACGATGAGCAGGATGCGGGTGCGCTCAGTGCGCACGCCCAGCGCCGCGGCGGTATCGTCTCCCAGCCGCAGGAGCGAGAGCGCACGGGACTGGCTGAGCAGCACCGGTCCGAGTACCGCGAGCGCGACCAGCACCGGCATGACCGTTCCGTATCCGGCGCCGTTAAGGCTGCCGGTCAGCCAGCGCATGGCCTCCTGCAGTTCCCACTGGGGCGCTTTGCTGAGCACGTACGCGGTGACCGAGTCGAGCATGGCCGCGACGCCGATGCCTACCAGGATCAGCCGTGTCCCGGCCAGGCCGCCGCGGAAGGAGAGCAGGTAGACGGCCAGGGCGACGCCCAGACCGCCGGCGATGGCGACGATGGAGACCTGCACCCCGCCCATCGAGAGCATGATGATGGCGAAGGCCGCCGCCGCGGAGGCCCCGGAGCTGATCCCGATGATGTCCGGGCTGGCCAGCGGGTTGCGCAGCATCGTCTGGAAGACGACGCCGCCGAGCCCGAAACAGGCTCCGGCCAGCACCGCCAGCATCGCGCGCGGGAGCCTCAGGCGCCCGACGGTGAAAGAGGCGCCGGGAACGTCTTCGCCGAGCACGACCCGGACGACCTGATCGAGCGGGTAGAAGGTCTGCCCCACCATGAGCGTGAGCAGGAAGACCCCGGCGATGAGCGCGGCGAGGACCAGGACGACGAGGCGCCGGCGGCGTCCCCGGCGGAGACGGGAATGCGTCACGGCACCGGTGAGTTCCGGCGGCGCTGCAAGGATGCCTCGCTCCCTCGCCGCGACGGGCGAGCTGCCGGGTGCGGAGCCGGGTGCCGGGCCTTGCGATGCGGACGGGCCGTGAGGTGCCGGGCCGTGCGATGCGGACGGATCGTGGGATACCGGCCCGTGGGATGCCGGCCCCTGCGGGGCGGCGGGAACGGCGTTCATAGTTCGCGCACCTTCTGCCGCCGGACGATGTAGATGAAGAACGGCGCTCCGACGAGCGCGGTCACGATGCCGACGTCGAGTTCTTCCGGGCGGGCGATGATGCGCCCGGCCACATCGGAGGCGGTCAGCAGGGCTGCGCCGGTCAGGGCGGAGAACGGCAGCAGCCAGCGGTGGTCCACGCCGATCAGCAGGCGGCACAGATGCGGGACGACCAGGCCGACGAACCCGATCGGACCGGCGATGGCGGTGACCGCCCCGCAGAGCATGACCGCTCCCAGCGCGGCCGCGGCCCGCGCCACCGCCACCCGCTCCCCCAATCCAGCCGCCAACTCGTCCCCGAGCGCCAGTGAGTTGAGGGGGCGGGCGGCCAGCAGGCAGATGACGGCGCCGGCGATGAGGAAGGGCAGCATCCGGCCGATCCCTTCGAATCCGGCGCCGCCGACGCCGCCGATCTGCCAGGAGCGCACGCTCTGAGCGATATCGGCCCGAGGAAGCACGACGGCGCTGATGAAGGACACCAGCGCGGCGGAGGTGGCCGCCCCGGCCAGCGCAAGCTTCAGCGGGGTGGCCCCGCCCCGGCCGAGGGACCCGATGGCGTAGACGAACACCGCGGTCACGGCGGCGCCCAGGATGGCCGTCCAGATGAAGGCGGTATAGCTGAACATGCCGAACCAGGCGATGCCGACCGCGACGGCCAGCGAGGCGCCCATATTGACCCCGAGGATGCCGGGATCGGCCAGGGGGTTACGCGTGACGCCCTGCATGACGGCCCCGGCCAGGCCCAGGGCGGCGCCGGCCAGGAGCGCCAGCACGGTGCGCGGGATGCGTTTGGTCACAGCCGCCTGGTTGAGGTTGTCCGCGGAACCCTGCAGCGCGGCCAGCACATCTGTCCACGGCACCTCGCGGGAGCCGATCACCAGGGAGGCGGCGCCGAGCAGCGCCGTGAGCACTGCGGCCAGGAGCAGCCAGAGCACGCGCATGCGCGCCGGCCGTCCGGGGACGGCCGGCGCGCGGCGCCTGGTCGCGGAGGGAGTGACGGCGGTCGTCACCGGTCCGCTGCAGCGGCTCCGGCCAGCATCTCCACGTAGTCCTCGACGACCCAGGAGATGGACAGCGGCGTGGGGTTGGCCGCGGTGCCCAGCGGCCCGCTGCCGTCCAGGAAGACCACGGCGTCATCGGCGATGGCGGGCATCTGCGACAGCAGCGGGTCCGCCTGGAGCGTGTCCACCAGAGACTGGTCGCCGTAGGTCACGACGAGTTCCACATCGTCGAACACGTCCACCTGCTCGGCGCTGACGCTGCCGGCGAACTCACCGCTCTCGGAGGCCTCCAGCACTGCCTGCGGGTGCTCCATGCCCAGGTCGAGGAAGAAGTCGGTCCGCGGGTCGTTGGCGGTGTAGAAGTTCACGGTGCTCAGATCGGTGGTGTCGACGTGGGTGACGAACATCGCCGACGTGCCCTCCAGATCAGGATGCTCGGCGACGGTCTGGGCGATCTCGTCCTCCAGGCCGGCGATGAGCTGCTCACCCTCCTCGGCCTTGCCGAGCGCCTGGCTGTTGACCTCGATCATCTCCCGCCAGGTGGTGGCCCACGGGGCCTCCGGGTACGCGACGACGGGGGCGATCTCCTGCAGCGTCTCGTAGTCCTCCTGGGTCAGGCCGGAGTAGGCGGCCAGGATGACATCGGGCTGGGTGTCGGCGACGGCTTCGAAGTCGATGCCGTCGGTCTCGTCGAACAGCACGGGCGTCTCTGCGCCGAGTTCTTCCAGCCGGGCGTCCACCCAGGGGAGGACGCCGTCACCGTCGTCGTCGCCGAAGTTCGCCGCGGCCATGCCCACCGGCACGACGCCCAGCGCGAGGGGCACCTCGTGGTTCGCCCAGTTCACGGTGGCCACGCGTTCCGGTTCCGCCGGGATGGTGGTGGTGCCCAGGGCGTGCTCGATGACGATGGGGTAGCCCTCGGCGGATCCGGCCGGGGTCTCGCCGGCATCGGCGGAGGCGTTGCCGCACGCGCTCAGGGTCAGGGCGGCGGCGAGGGAAGCGGCGGCGGAGGCCACCACGGCTGCAGTACGGCGCGAACGCATGATGATACGGGCTCACTCTCGGATTCGATGGGACCTTCCATAAGACACCCTCATCAACGAGAGGGAAGGCTCGCCTAAAATCTAGGCCAGGAGCGTGCCTGGCGCAATCACGCGAAACCGACAGACGATGTCGCAGTTCAGTCAGCGGTCGGCGGTGGCCTGCCCCTGCCGTACGGTGAAGGATCCGGGCGTCTGGCCCGTGACCCGGCGAAAGGCGACGCCGAACGCGCTCGCCGAGGAGTAGCCCAGGCGCGCCGCCGTCTCCTCCACCGTGCCGCCGCGCGTGAGCAGCATCACCGCGCGCTGGGTGCGCACCGCGGACTGCCAGCGGGAGAAGTTCAGGCCGGTCTCCGCGGCGAAGGCCCTGGTGATCGTGCGAGGGCTCACGCCGCACTGGCGCGCCCAGTCGGACAGGGTGCGCCGGTCCGCGGGGTCGGCAAGCAGGGCGTCGGCGATGGGCGCCAGCAGTCGATGCTCCGGGCGTTGCACCAGCAGCTCATGCGGGGAGGGCGCCAGGACGTCGAGCACCAGGCGTTCGGTCAGCTCCCTCGAATCGGCGGGCAGGGATTCATCGTCCAGGCGTTCGAGCAGGCACCGCAGCAGGGTGGTGACCTCCACGGCGACCGGGACATCGGAGAGGGAAGGCGCCGCATGCACGCCGAACTGCGCGGCCCGGTACCACGTACCCGCCGCTGCCTGGCCCGTATGCACGGTCCCGGCGGGAATCCACAGCCCCACGGCCGGGGTGATCGTCCAGGTCCGGGCGCCGATGGTGGCCGTGGAGGCGCCGCGCAGGTTCCAGAGCAGCTCGTGCGTGGGATGCGCGTGCGGCTCCCAGAAGGTGTCCTGCGAGACGATCTCGTCCATCCCCGAGATCACATAGGGCACCTCGACCGCTCCGGCCTCGAACACGGGCAGCGCCCTATGGTCCACGGCCCGGCGCGCCGGCTTCTGGCCTATGTTCATCGCAACACCCGTGGCCTCGGTTCCTGCGTGCCACTCCAGCCGCACCTGGGGTGAGACGCGAGAACCGGGGTCGTGGCGGGCGTCTCAGACCGCTGCGGCGGCGGGCAGATAGCGCTCGCCGAGCTGATCGAAGATGCGCTTGTTGAGCTGGAAACCGGCACGCGCCTCCTCGATCAGGCGCTCGCGCTGAGCGGGCGAGAAGTCCAGCCCGGCCAGCAGATCGCGGTAGCGGTCCTTGTAGGGCTTGGGCTTCTCGATCCCGGCGAACCGGTACATCGTCAGCGCGTCGTCGGCGATGCCGTAGTGCCGGCCGACCAGGCGGCCCACGACCTGGCCGCCGGAGAGGTCGCCCAGGTAGCGCAGGTAGTGATGCGCCAGGAAGCGCTCGGGTTCATCGGCGCCGATGCCCTCGATCCGGGCCACGTACTCGACGGTGGCCGGCAGCGGCTCGGTCTCGTGGGCGGGACGGCCGCGTAGCGCCAGGACGTCGGTCTCGATGGCCGGCAGCCGGTCCAGGCGGCGGTCCACGATCTCGCCGATCTGCGGATCGCCCTCGAACGCGTCCGCCTTCTGCTCCAGCGCCCGGTAGAAGAACCAGTACTGGTCGAGCAGATCGGCGTAGGCCTCGGCGGAGAGATGCCCGCCCATGAGGGAGGACATGAATGAGGCGTTCTCAGCGGCCTCATGTGCCTCCTGCGTGCTCTCCCGCAGGAGTACGGCGAGCGATTCCGGCATGGTGTCTCCTTATATACGTCTGAAGTGATTATGGTCACAGAAGGGCTTTGGGGTCCAAACCGATCTTGCGGCGGATGAACGACCAGACGGCCCAGTTGGCGCCGCCGATGGCCAGGACGCTGGCACCGGCGATCCCCCAGACCCAGGGGTTCAGGGCGCCGATGCCTGCCGATCCGGGTGTCTGCGCGCTGGCCGCGTTCACATCGGTCTGTTCCCGGGTCGAGGCGTCAGCAGGACTGCCGGCGGCCTCAGGCGCGCCGCTGCCCGGTCCGGCGGGGCCGCCGGGGTTCGACGGCGATGCTCCGCCCCCGGCACCGGTGTCCTGGCCGGAGTAGTTCCCGGCGGCCGGCGCGTACTCGCCGTCGAAGGACACCGTCAGCGGCAGCGCGGGCTTGTACGGATCGCGCGCGCCGTTGGAGGTGAACCAGTAGGAGTACTGCCCGGTTTCCGCCTGGAAGTCCACGAACGACTCCGGGAAGGACCCCCAGTACGCCTCGTTCTCAGCGTCGCGCCGCGCCTGGCTGCTGGGGAGTTCGTCCACGCCGCCGACGGCGTCGCCGCCGGCGCCCTCATGATTGCCGGCGTAGCGCACTCCGAGGTACTCCGGGGTCTGCTCGAAGTAGCCCTGGCCGAGCGCGGCATCGACGTCCACGCCTCGCAGATCCGCGAGGGTGATGGTCCGCTCGTCCAGTTCGACCCACTTGCTGGCGTCGAACATATCGGCTCCGTATCCGCCCGCGGTGGCCGTCACGCGCCCATTGCCGCTGGGGTCCAGTTCCAGGACCGGGTCCGAGGCCCACCAGTAGGTCATGCCGCCGTAGAAGACCACCGTGAAGCTGCCCTCCCATTCGACCGTCACCGAGCCGTCCTCGTGCTCGGAGACCTCCCCGCCGGTGATCTTCACGCGGGTCTCGGTCCACGGCTCCGAGTCGAAGGGCTGGCTGACCTGCACGGTGCGCCCGTTGCGGTCCTGGCACTTGTTTCCCCAGGTCGCGGGCACGAAGTTGCCGTTCGCATCGGGTTTCTCGACGCTGACGTTGCCCTCGGAGCCGGAGTACAGGCCGTCCGGCTGGGACCAGACCGCGGCGGCCCCGGCGTCGCCCGAGCGCCCGGCGGAGAGGAAGTTGCAGCCTCCCCAGTAGGCGCCGGAATTAGTCTCGTTGTTGATGCCCCAGTAGAACACCGCGCCGTCCGACGGCTCGCCGCCGCCGGCCGGGTCCTCCCCGGGACCCTCGCCGGGCGGTTCCTCGCCCCCGGGTGCGCTGCCGGATTCGAGGGTCCGGACCGTGACGGGTTCGGACGTCTCATAGTCCTGTCCCGCGAACACGGGGGTGACGGTGAAGGTGTACTCGGTGGCGGCCTGCAATCCCTGCACGGTCTTCTCGCTGGCGCCGCCCGGGGCGGAAGCGGAGGCCTCGCGCAGCCGGACCGGATCGCCGGAGGGCTCGTCGCCCTCATAGGCGTCGATGCGGTAGCTGCCGACCGTCCCGTCCGGCGGTTCCCAGCCCAGCAGCACGGAGGACGGGGACAGCGCAGTCGCCTCCAGCGACGTCGGCGGCCCCTCCGGTTCCGCGACGCCGTACTCGAGGGCAACCCGATGATCATCACGTCCGGTGTTCCCCAGCGGGATGATGCGATCATTCACCAGGAACATCAGCCAGTACTGCCCTGGTTCCAGGGCGTCCAGTCGTACCGAGACCGTGGCGCGCCCCGAGGCGTTGACCGCGTTGGTCGCGCCGGCGCTCTCCAGCTGCACGCCTCCCTCGGGACCGCCGGCGGCAATGACAGTGACCACGGAGTTCTCCGGGACGGGTTCGAGCTCACTGGTCTCCCGCCCTTCCTCGTCCAGGACCGGAAGCCCGATGTTCTGCAATCCGGCGGTGAGGGTGTCCCGCGATGCGGGCAGGCGCAGCGGCGGCCAGGAGCCGGCGTCGTCGAACGTTACCCGCGGAGTGGCGTCCGCGGAGTAGGTCACCGTGAACGGGTTCGCCGGCTTGTGCCGGTCGACCTGCCCGCCGGAGGAGTACCAGTACGCCGCCTGCCCGGTCTCGATCTGGAAGTCGATGAACGACTGCGGGAAGGAGCCCCAGTGATCCCCGGAGCGGATCTGCGGCCCGGAGGGCCCGTCGGCCTCCACATCGATCTCCACGCCGAGGTAATCCGGCTGGATCTCCAGCCCGTCCTCGCCGACCTCGGCATCGGCGAAGGTCGCCAGTTCGATGTCCCGTGGTTCCAGCGGCACCCATTTGCTCAGGTCGAACATGTCCGCCCCGTACCCCGAGGCGGTGCCGGTGAGGGTGCCGCGGCCGTCCTCGATGCGCAGGACCGGGTCGGTGACGCTCCAGTACGTCATGCCGCCGTAGAAGACCACGGTGAAGGAGCCGTCCCAGCGGATCTCGGCGTCTCCGGAGGCGGGATCGACCGTGCCGGTGCCGTTGTCGATGACGACCTCGTTGCCGGAGAAGCGGTCGTTGCTCGGCGGGGTGGTGCTGCCGCCGTCGGGCGCCTGGCACTTCGTCTGCCAGGTCGGGGTGACCCAGCCGCCGTCGGCGTCGGGCTTGCGGATGGAGACATTGCCCTCCGAGGTGGAGTACAGCTCCTCGGCCTCCTCGGCCGTCCACACAGTCGCTCCGCCGTTGTCACCGGCGATGCCAGCGCTGAGGAAGTTGCAGCCGCCGTAGAAGGCGCTGTTGCCGGACTCGTCGTTGATGCTCCAGGCGAACCGGGCGTCGGTCACTGTGATCTCGGCGGCCTGTACCGCCTGCGGGAACAGGAACGCGCCGCTGGCAGCTACCCCGAGGGCGGCGAGCCCGGCCAGCAGCCGCGCTCGCAGGCTCCTGCGCGCCGGGGTCCGGCCGTCCGCTGCACCGGTCCCGGCCTGCAGCGCGCTCACGGGGTCTCCTTCCTGGGCCCGCGCTGGTCACCGCGAGAGGAATCCGGATCGGCGGGCACGCTGCCGACGACGGCGGTCGCCGGTTCGCCGGTCTCACGCCGTCCGGAGACCGCAGGCTGGACCGTCGTGGGCGCCTCCGGGTCGATGCCCGGCCCCTGCCCGGCGCCTGAACCTGGGGCGGGGTACGCCGGTTCGGCCGGGGGCGTGTTCGGGTCGTTCTCGAAGAACCGCACGATCTCGTCATAGCTCTCGGCTGCGGGCGGCAGCTGCTCCATCTCACCGCGGGCGAGCTGGGAGGAGTTCTTCGCCTGCGCCCTGACCGTCCTGAGCTCCTCGCGCCGGCGCACCGCATCGGTCTTGCGCTTGCGCTTCTCACGGGCCTTGATGGCGCGCCGTTCGCGTTTGCCGCGCTCACGCTCGAGCGCCTCGGGGCTCACGCCCAGCAGCAGGCTCTTGGCCGCCAGATAGCCGCCGATGCCGAAGGACAGGCCGATGATCGACAGGCCCAGGACGACTGCCACGGCCAGCAGGACGAGGAGCAGGGTGAACATGCGGGTCCCTTCCGCGAGAGAGGTCGGATCGATCAGGGGCGCAGCCACAGGAGCCGCGGTCTCGGGAACGGCCGCGGCAGCGGGAGCCTCCTCGGCGGGTTCCTCCGAGGCCTGGTCACCGGCGGCGGCCTCCCCCTCATCGGCGTTCCCGCCGTCGTCGCCCGCGGCGCCCGCCTCCCCGGCACCGGAGAAGTCGACCGGCGTGAACGATTCGTTGTTGGCGTTCTTCACGCCGTGCGCGCCGATGGTGATGATGCCGCACTGCACCTGGGTGCAGTCGAGCGTCTCCCGGTTGCCCTGCCGGTCGAAGGTGTCGAACACGGCTCCCTGGGTCTTGAGCGTGCCGCTCCAGGTGCCGTCGGCGCTCAGTTCGCCGCCGTTCGCCGCCGATGCGGTCGAGCTGCCGGGGAAGGTGACGAAGAGCTGGTAGCCCTCCGGGTTGGTCTCGTCGTCGTACTGGTAGCGGTAGTCCCGGCCGGTGACGCCGTTCTGGCTGGGCCGCCAGCTGCCGCCCTGCGGATCGCTCACCCAGCCGAAGAGCACATAGATGCCGCCGAACCCGCCTTCGACCGATTGGAATCCGGAACCGGAGAGCTGCAGCTCCCCGGGCCCGTCGGCCGGTGGCTGTCCGGAGACGCTCACCTGCGGTGCCGCCGAGGCCGGGGCGGCGGTCAGGGCGAACAAGCCGGTCAGGCCGAGGAACGCGGCCAGGGCCGCGGCCGTCAGCCTGCCGGTGAATGTGGCTGCTCGGTTCATGATGCGGTCTTCCCTCGATGCGTGCGTACGGGCACCACGATGGGCGCCCCGGTGTCCGGGTCGGTCAGGATGCGGACGGGGTAGTCGTAGACCCGGGAGATGAGATCTGCGGTGAGCACCTCGGCGGGCGGGCCGTCGGCGACGATCCTGCCCGCGGAGAGCATCGCCACCCGGTCGGCGTAGGCGCCGGCGAGATCCAGGTTGTGGACGATGATGACGACGGCGCAGCCGGTCGCGGCGTACTCCCTGGCGACCCCCAGGACGAGTTCCTGGTGCCGGATGTCCATCGGCGCGGTGGGCTCGTCCAGCAGCATGATGGAGGAGGTCTGCGCCAGCACCCGCGCCAGCGCCACCCGGGCGCGTTCGCCGCCGGAGAGGGAGGTGTACTTCCGTTCGACGAACTGCTCCGTCTCGGTCCGGTGCAGGGCGCCGCCGATGATCGTCTCATCGGCACGGGCCTGCGGGGAACCGCGCCAGGGCGCGCGGCCCATGTCCACGACCTCTTCGACCGTGAAGGGGAAGGCGATGTCCACCTGCTGGAGCAGCACCGCCCGGCGCATGGCCAGCTCCTTGTAGGTCCAGGCGTGGTTGGGGAAGCCGTCCAGGGTGACGCTGCCGGAGACGGCGTCCACATCGGAGGTGATCACGTTGATCAGCGTGGACTTGCCGGCGCCGTTGGGTCCCACGAGCGCCAGCACCTCGCCGGCCCGGATGTCGAGGTCGACCGCGTCGAGGACGCGCTTCTCGCCGAACTCGACCGAGACGTCGCGGATCGAGAGCACCGTGGCACCGGGTTCGTGGCGGCCGGGGCGGCGCGGGGCACGATGCACGGAGACCGCCATCAGGCCCACCCCCCGGCGCTGCGGCGGGACCGGCGCAGCAGGTAGAAGAAGAACGGTCCGCCCACCATCGAGGTGAGCATGCCGATGGGCAGGTCGGCGAACTCCACCAGGGTGCGCGCCCCGAGATCCGCCAGGGTCAGCAGCAGGGCCCCGCCGATGACCGAGGCCGGCAGCAGCGCCCGGTGGCCCGGTCCGATCAGCATGCGGATCAGATGGGGCACCACGAGTCCGACGAAGGCGATGATGCCGGCGAAGGCCACTGCCGCGGAGACCAGGAGCGCGACGTAGGCCATCGCGAGGAACCGCAGCCGTTCGACGTGGACGCCCAGGTGCCGGGCCGCTTTCTCCCCGAGGGAGAGCAGGTCCAGGTTGCGTGCCAGCATGAGGGACAGCAGGATGCCGCCGACGATGAGCGGTGCGACGATCATCACCTGGTCCCAGCGGCTGCCGTTCAGGCTCCCCATCTGCCAGAAGACGATCTGCTCGCGGGCCTGGGTGGGCGCGCGGAAGACGATGAAGGCGATGAGCGCCCCGCACACGGCGTTGACCGCGACGCCGGTCAGGACGAGGGTGACGACCTCGGTGCGGCCCTGGGAGCGGGAGAGCCCGTACACCAGGAAGGTGGTGATGAGCCCGGAGACGAACGCGAAGGCGGGGATCGTATACGCGCCCAGGAAGGTGAAACCGTACAGGATGGCGAAGCTGGCGCCGACGGCGGCGCCGGAGGAGACGCCGACGGTGCCGGGTTCTGCCAGCGGGTTGCCGAAGATGCCCTGCATGATGGCGCCGGCAATGGCCAGCGCGGCTCCGACCAGGACGGTCAGGACGATGCGCGGGAAACGGACCTCGTAGAGCGCTGCGGTGCCGAATTCGTGTTCCGGGGCCGACAGCCAGTCCAGGCCCACCGAGTGCAGCAGCGCGCCGAGCACCTGGGCTGGCGGGATGAAGAGCTGGCCGATCATGCCGGAGACCAGGCAAGCCACCAGCAGGCCGACCGTGAGCACGGTCATCAGCAGGCCTATCTTGCCCTTGCCGGCCCTCCGGCCGGCCTCGTCCGGTTCCGGTGCGGCCGGGCTCAGGTCGAGGCGTCCGGGCATGCGGCCCCGGGGTCTACGCGGCGCGGTGTTCGCGGGATCCGCCCCGGGAGCGGTGATTCCGTGGGTGGCGGTCATGACTCTTCTTCCCTCTCCTGCTCGATCTCCCGCAGGCGCCGGTCGATGGCCTCCGGCGGGGTATCGGGCTGGTAGGAGAGCTCAGGGGCGTAGATGGCGGTGGCGAGCGCGGCCAGGACGCTGGCGGTGCGTGGCCCGAAGCTCATCACCTCGTAATCGCTCATGTCGACGATGCGCTGGTTCCTCCCCGCCGGGGTCTGCTTGATGCCGGGCAGCTCGAGCGCTTCGTCCAGGCCGCCGACGGAGGCCAGTCCGAGGGTCATCACGATGATGACGTCGGGGCTGGCCTTGATGAGCGCCTCGGCGTTGGTCGGGGACATGCCCTCGAAGCCGACCTCCGTGGCGACGTCGCGGGCGGAGATGGCCTGGATGATCGAGTCCGCCCCGGAATCGATGCCGAACCAGTAGTAGATGCTGCCGCGCAGGTACAGGAACACCACGCGCGGCTTCTCTTCGGGATCGGACGGCGCCATCTTGCCGATCGCCTGGATCGTGCCGTTGATCTCGTCCTGCGTGCGCTCGGCCAGTGCCTCGCCGACATCGGGCACCCCGAGCGCCCGGGCCACGAACCTCAGCTGCTCGCCAACCGCTTCGACCCCGCCCTCGTAGACGACGGGCGCCATGATCACGGGGATGCCGGCTTCGCGGAGCTGGAGCTGGACATCGTAGGGGCCGACGGTGGAATCGGTGAGGACGACGGTCGGAGAGAGGTTCAGGATCGCCTCGGCGTTGAGCTCGTGACCGTTCTGCGTGACGAGCGGGATGTCATCGTTGCCGGGCATGAGCGCCGGGTAGTTCGTCGCGATGTCCCGGCCGATCAGGTTGCAGCCGAAGCCCAGGCCGATGGCGGCCGCGGCGAGCCCGCCGTTCTGGTTGAGCGCCAGGATCCGGGTGGTGTCCGTGACGGTCTGTTCCGGGCCGTCGGCGCTCCCGACCGTGACGGGGAGCCGCTGGACCTCCTCGGGGGCGGTGGTCACCGGCGGGATCGCGCTGGTGCGGGTGTAGGCCGTGGTGGGGCCGGTGATCTCCCGCGGCGGTGTGAGGTCGCCCGAGTTCACGTCCGGCACATCGGGTTCCTGCGCAGCGGTCTGGGGCTCCGGCATCGCGCATTCCGCGGCGCTGGCAGTGTCGATGGTGCCGATGTTGTGGAACCCGTTGACCCAGAGGAACATCGCCGCCGCCACGGCGCCGGCCGTCCAGCCGAACCGGCGTACGGTGCTGCGCTTGAAGCGGCGGAGCACACGGGGCAGGGGCACGGTCTGTCTCCAGCTTTCCAGTCATGAGGTGTCGCGGTCCTCCCGGCAGCACCGGCAGTGCCGGCGTTATCGGGGCTGCCGGGGCTGCCGGGTTGACAGCCGACCGACGCTTCGCCTTCGATCGTGACATGTTCAGGTGAGCCTAAGCAATACTAGTGAAGGCTCACGATTGAATGAGAAGGGTCACCATAACAAAACCTTCACATTCGCCGAGAGTTGAGTATAAGCTGGCCTCGCCTACATAAAGCAAGGCATACCTGATATGAGCCAAGACATACCTACATTCCTTGTGCCGTCGCGTATGCCCTTGGCACTGCACAACGATGGAGAGTTCATGAGCACAGAGATGAGTACGGCAGCCCCGTCGCGCCTGCGGCGCGGGCTCGCCGCCGCCAGCGGCGCGTTGCTGCTCGGCGCGGCGGGCGGCCTGCTGCCGCTGACGGCGGCACAGGCGGCCGAAGCCACCGTGGACGACGCGGTGTTCGCCTGGAGCATCAACGACGAGTCCGGTAACAGCGCCTTCTACGGCGGCTGCAACTTCCTCAGCGCCGGCGTCGCCGGTGACAACGGCGGAGCGACCGTGTGGACGGCCGAGGAGGCCGAGGAGCTGTACTCCACCTCGGAGGGCAATGTCTCTATCCGCAAGCCCGATGCCGACGGCGGCTGGGTCACCCCGACCTGGCAGACGAAGTGCCAGGCGCCCGACGGCGGCAGCACCACCCCGCCGAGCAACGACCGCTTCTCCGGCAACGAGGTCGTCATCGAGAACGGCACCGGCACGGTCGATCCGGAAGCCGGCACCGCGGAGATCAGCTGGGACGGCTCCTTCACCATCGTCTTCTACGGCGGCATGACGTACTGGTCGCTCAGTGACCTGGAGCTCAGTGTCTCTGCCGATGGAACCGGCGTGGTCACCGGCACCGCCTCCGGTTACGGCGCGGACATGTTCGATCTGAGCAAGTGGGTGGAGCTCGAGCCCCGCGAGATCGAGGTCGCCACGCTCACCGGCGTCGAGGTCACCGAGGACGGCTTCGAGGTCACCCCGGACTACCTGGGCGTCGAGATCGAGGTCGAGGCCGACGGGCCCTCCGGGCCGCAGATCCGCTCCGGGGACCACTGGGGTTCGTTCCCGCAGAGCTGGATCGATTTCAACATCGAGACCGGGCAGGCGGCGTACTGGTACTCCTCCGGCGGTCAGGTCGACCGGCACAAGCCGGCGAACCCGCTGAGCGTCTCCTACACCTATGAGGCCCCTGAGCCCGAGCCGGAGCCGATCGAGGAACCGCAGGGCCAGGTGACCGTCTCGCAGACTGAGTTCACCACCGACGAGGAGGCCACGGTCACGGTGACCGGCACGGGCTTCACGCCGACGGCCAATACGCCGTCCCGGCCGCCGCTGGTCGGCCAACAGCCGGGCGCCTATGTGGCGTTCGGCGACTTCGCCGAGCAGTGGAAGCCCTCCGAGGGCGCTTCGTCCTCGGACCGTAAGGTCGTCGACGGCCAGGTCGTCTGGGCGCTGCCGGCCCAGAGCCGCGAGCTGATCGGGGAGAACGGCACCGCGCTGATCGATGAGAACGGGAACTTCGAAGTCGAGCTGACCGTCTCCTATCCCGATGAGGTCACCGGCAACCTCGGCATCTACACCTACCCCGGTGGAGGCGCGGCCGTGCCCGGCTACGAGACCTACACGCCGCTGACCTTCACCGAACCGGAGCCCGAGCCGACCACTCCGGCACCGACCGAGCCCGAGCCCACGACCCCTGTACCGACGGAGCCTGAGCCCACCACTCCGGCACCGACTGAGCCCGAGCCGACCACCCCGGCGCCGACCGAGCCGGAACCCACCACGGACCCGACTGAGCCGGCGCCGACCACGGACCCGACGGAGCCGGAGCCCACCACGGATCCGACTGAGCCGGAACCGACGACCCCGGCGCCCACGGAGCCGGAGCCGACCACCCCGGCACCGACCGAGCCCACCACGGATCCGACTGAGCCCGGTACCGGTATCCAGGTGGATGTCACCTCCGGTCATCCCGGTGACCCGATCACCGTCACCGGACTGGAGGAGTACGAAGGCGACGAGCTCCGCGGCCAGTTCAACTCCGACCCGGTCGACCTGGGCACCGCCACGGTGGACGAGGGTGCGGTGACGTTCACCGTCCCGGAGATCGACGCCGGTGAGCACACGTTCACGGTGTTCCAGGGTGAGACAGTGGTGTTCTCCACGCCGTTCGAGGTCCTCGCCGATGACGCCCCGGCCGAGCCGGCGTTGAGCGTGGCACCGGAGCGGGTCACTCCGGAGGCGTTCGTGGATCCGGAGCAGGGCGTGAGGGCCACCGCGAGCGGATTCACCGCCGGTGAGAGTGTCACGTTCGTGGTGACGCCCGAGGGGGAGAACGTCACCGGTCTGGAAGAGACCGTCCAGGTAGACCAGGACGGTACCGCCCAGTTCGTCATCTACGGCACGAATCCGGCTGATCCGAGTGTGTACGTCGGTCAGTACTCAGTGACGATCGACGGCACGGATCTGTCGGCGTCGTTCGAGGTCGCAGACGATGCCGATCCGGGCCAGCCCGGCTCCGGCGACGGCGGCGGTTCCGGCTCCGGTGACGGCGGTTCTGGTTCCGGTGGGGGTAGCAGCCTGCCGCGGACTGGTGCCGAGCTGGCTGGTCTGGGCGCGGGCCTGGCGCTGATCGCAGCCGGCGCGGCAGCGATCGCCATGACCCGCCGACGGACTGCCTGATCCGAGAACGAACGCTGGCATCAGGGGGAGGTCCGCCGTAAGGACGACCTCCCCCTGAGCCGGCAGAGCACGTGAGGGCGGGCAGCATGCACGCTGCCCGCCCTCACTCATGCCACGGCACGACTCTGCGTGCTGTGCCGCCGGGCCCGCTCCAACGGATCCGGCAGCTCCCCTGAGGGAGGCACGGCCACCTGAGGTGGCCGTTCATCACCACGTGTCCCGTCCGCGAGCATTCGCGCGCTGAGCGGACGGGCCACCCGACGATGGAGAAAACATACATGAATACAGTGACCACGACAGGGGGTCCTGGCCGGCTACGGTCCTGGCTCGCTGCCGCCGGCGGCGCAGTGCTGCTCGGCGCGGGCGCGGGCCTGCTGCCGCTCAGCGCGGCCCAGGCCGCCGAGGTGACCGTGGAGGACGTCGAGTTCTCCTGGTCGATCAATGACGAATCCGGCGGGGGTGCCTTCTTCGGGGGCTGCAACTTCCTGGTCGCCGGCAAGGTCGGGGATCTCGGCTCGTCCAAGGTCTGGAGCGCCGCAGACGCCGAGCAGTGGTACAAGGCCGAAGACGGCAACGTCTCCATCCGCAAACCCGGAGCCGACGGCGACTGGCTGACCCCCACCTGGGAGAACAAGTGCCTCGATGCCCGGCTCGCCGACGAGAACAACCCTGACGGCACCCGTGTGACCACCGGCGGACCCGCCCGTAACAGCACCACCAAGAACGAGTTCGTCTATTCCGGCGGCTCAGGCACGGTGGACATGGAGTCCGGGACCGGGGAGATCTCCTGGGACGGCGATGTCAGCATCGTCTACTACGGCGGCATGACCTACTGGTCCTTCTCCGATCCCACCCTGGAGCTGCACGGCGACGGTACCGGCACCATCACCGCCACCGCCTCCGGCTACGGCGCCTCGATGTCCGATCCCACCCTGTGGGAGGAAATCGCACCGCAGGAGATCACCATCGCCGACCTGAGCGATGTGGAGATCACCGAGGACGGCTTCACCGTCACCCCGGACTACCTGGGCGTGGAGATCGACCCGGGTGAAGGCGCGGTGGACTCCATGCCTCCGCGCTGGGACGTGGAGCATGCCGGCTCCTTCCCGCAGTCCTGGGTGGAGTTCAACTTCCTGACCGGTCAGGGCTCCTACTGGTACTCCTCCGGCGGCGTGGTGGACCGGAAGAAGCCGACCAACCCGCTCACCGTCTCCTGGCAGCTGCCCGAGGAGGACCCGCTGCTGGAGGTCGAGGGCGCTCAGTTCCAGTGGACCTACAGCGGCTATGCCCAGCGGGGTGTCTTCTCCACCTGGCGCCAGTGGGCGAAGGGCGAGAACGTCGCGGTGCGCACCTTCAACGGTCAGTCCATCACCGGGAACCCCGCGGACGCGGATGCCGCGTTCCTCGGCGGCGTCTTCGACGGCGGCACCGGATCCCTCGACCCGGAGACCGGAGCAGGCACCATCACCTGGGAGGGCACCGGCGAGTGGGGCCTGAACTCCTACCCGGCGAACTTCGGCGCACCAGATCAGCTCTACAGCGATCCAGTGCTGAGCATCGACGAGGACGGCTCCGGTGAGCTGACCGTGGTGGCCCGGATCCCCGGCGGGGGCGTCGATATGGAGGGCAATCCCACCGGCGGTCACGGTCCGGAACGCCTGCCCATCGCCACATTCTCGGAAGTCGAGCTGTCCGAGGACGGGCTGCGCATCGAATCGGACTTCGAAGGCGTCCAGCCGCCGGAGCTCTACGGCACGGAGATGGAACTCCCGGCCTGCGAGCACCCCAGCGGCTCCTGGCCGGCGGAGTTCATCGAGTTCATGGCCGGCGGCGGTTTCGCCTCCCACTACTTCACCACAGGCTGCGGTGGCATGCAGGAGCACAAGCCGCCGATGCCCATCGAGATCGATTTCGCGCCCTCGGCTCCGGAGTTCGTCACCGAACCCGAGCTGCCGGCCGATGCCGATCTGAACCAGCCGGTGACCTTCACTGCTGAGGCCACCGGCAATCCGGCCCCGGCCTACACCTGGCAGGTCCGTGAGAACGCGGACGCCGAGTGGCAGGACGCCGAGGCGACCTGGGCCGAAGGGCCCGGGAGCCGGCTCGTCCTGGAAGCGGGTACCGCCTCGGTGGGCACGCAGATCCGCGTCACCGCCACCAACGGGCACGGCGACGTGGTCAGCGGGACCACCATCGATGGCACCGAGCCCGTCCTCACCCAGCAGCCGGCGAACCGGCGGATCGGCCTGGGATCGAGCACGTACTTCCAGGTGCGCGCGGCGGGGATCCCGGAGCCGGCAGTCACCTGGCAGCGTTCGGACGACGGTGGCGAGACCTGGACCGACCTCGGCGAGGGCATCGCCGGTAGCCGTGACGACGAACACCGCTACCCGGTGGACGAGCCCTCGCTCGAGGACAGCGGTGCGCTGTTCCGGGCCGTGCTGACCAACAGCGCCGGCCAGGTCTTCTCCGACGCTGCGACGCTCGAAGTCGTGCTGGAGATGCCGAACATCACCCAGCAGCCCTCGGACGCCCTCCGGTATGAAGGTGAGAGCATCAGCATCAGCTTCGCCCAGGACGCGCTGCCGTACCCTGAGCGGGAATGGCAGTACAGCCCCGACGGCGAGGAATGGACCGTCCTTCAGGACCGGACCGGGACCACTCTGCCGCTCTCGGACCTGAAGGCCGAGGACAGCGGCTGGTACCGCGTGCTGCTGACCAACGGCGCCGGCTCGGTCCTGTCCGAGGCCGCCCGGCTGACCGTCCTGCCCGCGCCGGAGACCCGTCAGGTCGCGACGCGCCCCGCTGCTCCGATTCCCGTGGCTGAAGAAGGCCAGACCTCCTTCGAGTACCGCGCCGGCGGCTTCACCGTGGACGACGGCACCCCGGCGGGCAATGCCTATATCGCGGTGATGCGCGCCGAGGACTGGCAGCCGGGTCAGGCTCCAGCCGTTGCGGAGAACGGATTGCCAGCGGATCCGCTCGCGCGGGGAACCATGATCCGCAGCAATCTGGAACGGGGCAACGGCATCTGGGGTTCGACCCTCCGCATCCCGGAGGGCGCTCTGGAACCGGGCGTCGAGTACGGCATCGCCGTGTTCCACCAGAACCCGGCCGAGCGGTACTGGGACTTCTGGCAACCGCTGGAGTTCGACTTCGGCGACGAGCAGGAGCCCTCGCCGACGCCACCGGCCGAGGAGCCCACTGAGGAACCGACCGAGTCGCCAACCGGGGAGCCGACGGCAGAGCCGACATCGACGCCCACCGAAGATCCCGGCACGGAGCCCAGTACCGAACCTACTGAGGAGCCGACCGGCGCCCCGACGGACGAGCCCACCACGGGTCCGACCGCGGAACCCAGTCCGGAGCCGACCTCCGGCCCAACGGACGAGCCCACCGTCGAGCCGACACCTGGCCCGACGGAGGAACCCGCACCTGAGCCCGAGGGCCGGGTCGAGGTCTCCCAGGACGAGTTCGTCATCGGCGAGGAGAGCACCGTCACGGTGACCGGCACCGGGTTCACCGCCAGCGGCCGCGAAGGTTCCTACGGGCCCGCGGCGGGCACCGAGCCCGGCTTCTACGTCGGATTCGGCGACTTCGCCGAGGACTGGCGCCCCTCAGCGGGCGCACCGTCGAGCGCCCGGACCTGGCTGACGTCCTTCTGGGCGATCCCGCAGGCCGCCTACGACGCGCTGGACGAGGACGACCGGGACCGTTACATCCCGTTCGACCTCGAGGCCGGCACGTTCGAGGCGGAACTGGAAGTGGCTCACCCGGAGCAGGTCGACGGCATCCTGGGCGTGTACACGCTCGCCGCCGGCGGCGGGACGGTCGCGGGGTATGAGACCGCGACGCCGCTGCGCTTCGCCGAGCCGTCGCCCGGCACACCGGAGCCGTCCCAGGAGCCGACTCCCGTTCCGACGGACGGACCGAACGAGCCGTCTCCTTCACCGGATCCTGAGCCGACTGCTGGGCCAAGCGATCCGGAGCCGTCCCCGGAGCCGACGGACGCACCGGGTGAGCCGGAGCCGACGGACGCACCGGGTGAGCCGGGGCCGACGGATGCCCCGACGGTGGAGCCGACCGCACCGGCACCGTCCCCGGAGCCTACCGACGAGCCCACCGCGGAGCCGAGCGAGCAGCCCAGTGAACCCGGTTCGCCCGGGGAGCCGGGTCAACCCGCCGAGCCCGGGGAGGACATCACCGTGGAGGTGGATGCCGGCAAGCCCGGTGCGCCGATCAGGGTGAGCGGCCTGGACGCATACGAGGGCCAGGAGATCCGGGCGGAGCTGCACTCCGAGCCGGTGGACCTGGGCGCCGTGACGGTCCGCGACGGCGTCGCCGTCTTCACCGTCCCGGACATCGCACCCGGTACGCACACGCTGTTCGTGTTCGACGCCGAAGGCACCGTGCTCTATGAGGGCGAGTTCGAAGTCCTCGCCGCCGATGATCCGGGAACCCCGGCCGAGCCGTCCCTGGCGGTCGCCCCCGAGCGGATCACGCCGGAGGCGTTCGTCGATCCGGAGCGCGGCGTGATCGCCACGGCGTCCGGTATCGAGCCCGGCGGCGAGGTGACCTTCGTCGTGACCCCGGACGGTGATGCCGTGACCGGTCTGTCGGAGACGGTAACCGCCGATGAGGACGGCCAGGCGTCGTTCCGCATCTACGGTGTGGAACCCGCCGATCCGTCCATCTACCTGGGCGCGTACACGGTGAGGGTCGAGGGCACGGACCTGTCCGCGACCTTCGAGGTCGCCGCGGATGCCCCGGTCGAGCCGGCGCCCGGTGGCGGACCGGACGGCGAGCCCGCTCCTGGCGGGGATCCCGCCGGTGAACCCGGCGGCTCCGTTCCGGACGGCTCGGGCGGCTCGGAGCCAGGCGGCTCGGGAAGCGGTTCCGGATCCGGTGGAGGCACGCTCCCGAAGACCGGTTCCGAGCTGGCCGGGCTGGGGCTGGGCCTGGTGCTGATCGCGGCGGGCGCCGCGGGGCTGCACTTCGGTCGCCGCCGCGACGGCTGACCGGTAGCCAGCGGTCATGAAGACGCGGGGCGTCTCGCATATGCGAGGCGCCCCGCGTTCATGTCCGCGCCGGTGTCCCTTATAAGCACTCTGGCGAGACCGGCGCACGCGGAACATCCTCGTGGGCATTCTCGCCGAGCTTGTGCGTCGTCACTGTGTCTTACGTCGTCGCTCTGCCCTTACGTCGTCGCTGCGGCGGTAGATCGTCACCGCCCAGACCTGGGGAGCGACGACCTACGGGCGGGACGGCGAAATAAGTGCCACAACGCCCAGCCTGGCGACGGCCTCACGTACGACGCGTGTCCTTCCCGTCAGCATCTCCTTGCCGTCTCTATCGCGCGCTGTCCACGGATTCACGCGCCCCTGTGACCAGGAGTCCACCTGTCCCGGCGCTGTTCGCGGAGTCGGGCGCCGCTGTGACCAGCGGGGGCAGGCGTCCCGGCGCTGGCTGCGGAGTCGGGTGTCCCTGTGATCCCCGGGCGCAGGCGTCCCGGCGCTGTTCGCGGGTCCACGCGCCGCCGCGCATGCCGGGGACACATGCCGCTGCGCAGACCAGCAGCGGTGCCGCGTAGGGTGGAAGTGTCCTGCCTCTGGCTGGTTCGAGGCCTCCCCCGGGAGGTTCGCCGGGTAAGGGCGGGAGTGCTTACCGGCCGGTCCGCGCCCTCGGCCCGCACGATCGCGCCATGTCAAAGATCCTTGACATGCTTGAACACCAGTCGATAGCATTCAGAATGTAAATGATTCTTGACATTCGTGAGGAGCCCTCGATGTCCCCCGAGCCGCAGACCCCCGACTCGCACCGACACCCGGACGCCTCCGAAAACACCGGCGCCGAAGGCCACCCCGGCTCCGCACCCGCCGACGGTGCCGACCGCGACCCCGGCACCACACCAGACGCGACATCCGCCGCAAACGTCGGCGCGGGGGGCGATCCCACATCGTCGCCTCACACCGCACCTGCTGAAAGCACCGGCACCGGCGATGCCCCCGGCGTCACGCCAAGCGCCACTCCTGCCGGCAGTACCGGCGCCGAAGGCCACCCCGGCTCCGCACCCGCCGACGGTGCCGGCCGCAACCCCGGCACCACACCAGACGCGACATCCGCCGGTGCCGCGCAGGCATCGCCGGCTGCCCCTGCGGGCCCTCCCGCGCCGAGTCACGCCGATGACACCTCGCCGGCCTCGCCCGCGGCTCCGGCACCGCATACCGGGGTCCCGGGACCGTCGGCGCCGCACCCAGGAGCTCAGATGCCGCCCGCCGGCGCGCTCCCGCCCCACGATCCGGCGCAGTCGCCGTACACGGCGGCGCCTCAACCGCATGTCGCCTCTCAATCACACGCGACGCCTCAGCCTTACGCGGCACCCCACCCTTATGACGACGCCGCCCGCGCCGCAGCCGGTCCACCACCCGGGAACCCCGGAATGGCCCCGCCCGCCGCGGCGCCTCAGCCCTACGCGACGGGACCCCAGCCCTACGCGACGGGACCGTACGGGCAGCCGGGCGCGGCCCCGCAGCCCTACGCATCGGCGACCGTTCCACCGCCTCCCCCGCCGGAGGCCCGCGGGTACACGCAGTTCTACCGGACACCGCGCAACCGATGGTGGAAAGGACTGGTGAGCATCGTCGTCGTCCTGACGGTGTTCCTGGTGGCC
Source organism: Sediminivirga luteola (assembly GCF_014639315.1). Lineage (GTDB taxonomy): Bacteria > Actinomycetota > Actinomycetes > Actinomycetales > Brevibacteriaceae > Sediminivirga > Sediminivirga luteola. The sequence continues at coordinate 3,522 of NZ_BMFY01000019.1, read as the reverse complement.
TCGCTCATCCTGGGGCTGATCGCCATGCTGATCGATGCGGTCACCGGCGCATCCGATCCCGAGGCCCTGATGAGCGGCGAGGTGTCCATGACACCGCTGCTGCTGCTCAGCGTCAACCTCACCGTGATCGTGACGGCCCTTCTCACCGCGCTCCTCCACGTCTTCCTGCACCGGCAGCCGCTGGGAACCTGGCACTCGGTGACCGGGCGCTTCCGCTGGCGCTGGTTCGGCACCTCGGCGCTGGTGATCGTCCCGATGTTCCTGCTGTACGTCGGCGTCTTCACCTTCCTGGACCCCGGCAGCAGCTCATGGTCCGTGGACGGCACCGCCATCGCGTTCCTCGTGGTCGTCCTGCTCACGACGCCGTTCCAGTCAGCCGGGGAGGAGTACCTCTTCCGCGGCGTCATCCAGCGGGCGGCCGGGTCCTGGGCGTCCGGGCCGACCGCCTCCCTCATCCTGGGCACCGCCGTGAGCGCGGTGGCGTTCTCACTGATGCACTTCGCGGCGGACGTGTGGCTGATCGTGTACTACCTGATCGTGGGTGTGACCATGTCACTCCTGACCCAGGTGACCGGCGGGCTGGAATCGAGCGTGCTGATGCACGCGGTGAACAACACGCTGCTGTTCATCCCGGCGATCTTCCTGGGGCAGATGGATTCGGGATTCGACCGCTCGGCCGGCACCGGCGGACCGATCATGCTGATCCCGATGGCGGTGTTCATCGTCGTCTCCGCCGCGGTGGCCGCGATCGCGTGGAGGAAGAAGATCGCGCGGACCGGCCTGCCGCCGGCCACCGCCTGAGCGCCCGGAGCTTCAGAAGAGGTCGGGATGCAGCCAGGCGGCGATCTCTTCGAGCGCCTCGATGCCGCCGGAGCCGGAGGACAGCTGGGCCGCCGTGAGGATGAGGATCTGCTCCTCCGCGACAGCGGGCACCGCGCCGATTCCAGGCGAGTCCAGGAGTTCGGCGAACTGGGCCTCCCCGGCTCCCGTGCTGTCCAGCAGCACGATGCGCTCGGGCGCGGATGCGCTGAGCTGCTCCACGCTGGCCGGCTGGGAGCGCTCCAGACCGATCTCCTCCGCGGCGTGCGAGGCGCCGGCCGCCGAGAGCACCGGCTGGCTGATGGCGCCCGGCCCGGAGTAGAAGACCTGGCCGGCGATGATCCTCAGCAGCGCGGTACGGGGACGCTCCTCCTCGGGGAGATCGGCGACCCGCGCCTCCACGTCCTCCCAGCGCCGTTCGTAGTCACCGGCGAGCTCCTCGGCCCGCTCCTCGGTGCCGAGCGCCTCTCCGATCAGGCGCAGGTTCTCGACGTACAGCTCCGGGCTGTCCCAGGTGTTGGCGATCGGCAGCACCGGCACGCCAGCCTGCTCGAGCTGGCCCAGCGCCAGGCTCTCGGCGTCATGCCGCTCGGTCACCACGACCAGGTCCGGCTCATAGGCCAGGACGCTCTCGGCATCGGCCTCCGCGGCGGTATCGATGACCCCCTCCACCTGGGTGGCGGTCTCATGCTGCAGGGACTGATGCGGGTCCCGGTTCAGGTCCGGGACCGCGGCCAGCCGTTCCGGGCCCGCCAGCTGCAGTGCAGCATCGGCGGCGTCCGAGGAGAGCGCGACGATCCGCTCCGGCGCGGCATCCAGGGCGATCTCCCCGTGCGCGTGCGCCACCGTGCGCGGCCATCCCTCAGGTTCAGGAGCGCCACCTGCGGACGCTTCCCCTTGTCCCGCCGAAGGGCTGCAAGCCGCGAGCGCGAACATCGCGGCTACCAGCGGGATCCAGTGTCGGGCGCGGCCGGGGTGCGGGAAGCGCATGATCCTCCAAATGAAATCGATTATCGTTACGAAGTAACTGTACAAGACCACTCGTGCGCGGGCGCGCTGCGGCTCGCGGCCCCGGCCCCGGCCCCGGCGCCGACGCTGGACTGCCGGTGCATCGCGCCGCCGGGACGGGTGAGCCATGCGGCGTAGGCCAGTGGCACAGCGGCGGAAACCAGGCCAGCTATCCAGCCGTGATCGGTCGCGTTCAGGTCCACCATGCCGAGCGCGCCCGTCGTGCAAGGCCGGACAGCGGCGCAGCACAGGCAGCGCAGCGTGGCTCAGTCAGATCGCGTCGTCCTCCAGCCGGCGCGGGCCGGCGCCGGTGCTGCCCAGCGAGTCCTCGGGATTGAGCAGGGCGCAGGCATCCATGGAGAGGCAGCCGCAGCCGATGCATCCGGTCAGTTCCTGCTCCAGTCGCTCGATCGCGCGCCTGCGCTCTTCCAGGGTGCGCTTCCAGCGTTGAGAGGCGCGTTGCCAGTCCTCCTGGCTGGGCATCCGGTCCAGGGGCAGCTCGGTGAAAGCCTCCTGCACATCGGTCAGCGGAATGCCCAGCCGCTTGGCCACCGCGATGAGGGACACGCGGCGCAGCATATGGCGGGGGTACCGCCGCTGGTTCCCCGCGGTCCTGGCCGAGGCGATGAGGCCGAGCCGCTCGTAGAACCGCAGTGCCGAGGCGGCGATCCCGGTCCGCCTGCTCATCTCGCCGATGGTCAGCAGGGCATAGGGGCTCTGGGCATCGTCCTGTTGCTGCAGATCTCCCATCGCGGTTCCTCCTGCCAGTATGCCGGGCGGCTGCTCCCGCGCTTTCCTGCCAGCGCGGCGCGCGATCCCCAGAGTGCCGCGGATCGACGCACGGCAGGTCGCGGCGCGCCTCGTGACCGCGCAGCCGGCTACCGTCCCGTCGGCGCTGGTCAAAGATGACCGTTCGTGACCTGCGCCCTTGACTTGAAGTTTACTTGAGGTTTTAGCGTAGAGGGTGACAGTGCGGCCGCCGGCATACGCCCACCCGGCCGCTTTCCGCCAGAAGGAGACTGCATGACCTCCCCGCATTCATCCGCGGAGGCTTTCAAGGCCGCGTTCCGCGTCCACCCGGCGGGTGTGGCGATCATCGCCGCCGCCGGCCCGGACGGGCCCGTGGGCCTGACCGCCTCCAGCGTTGCCTCCGTGTCCGCCGAACCGCCGGCCCTGTCGTTCTCCGTGGCGCAGTCGGGCGGATCCGCCGGAGGCGTCCTGCAAGCGGAGACCTTCTCGGTCAACCTGCTGTCCGCCGCGCAGGCAGGCATCGCGGAGGCTTTCGCACGGTCCGGGATGCCGCGCTTCACACCGGAGCAGAACTGGCGGGCGTTCCCCACCGGGGAGCCGTACCTGCCGGACGCGCCGGCAGCGCTGCGCTGCCGGCCGCTGGAGCGGCTCGCCGTCGGCCAGTCGACGCTGATCCTGGCGGAGGTCCTGGACGTCCTGCTCCAACCGCAAGATTCGGCCCTGGCCTATCACAACCGCCGGTTCCTCGGAGTCGTCCCGGAAGGAGTCGTGCCCGCCTGAGGGGCACCCCGCCGGCCGAATCCGCGCAGTCCTGAGTCGACGCGTCCTGAATCGACGGCACAGCCGAGTCAGTCCACCACAGTGGTTCACCACAATGAGAGGAAAACCCATCTCCGAGTACACGCTTCCCGATCTTCCCTATGATTACGCGGCGCTGGAGCCGCA
>NZ_BMFY01000018.1 GCF_014639315.1 Sediminivirga luteola | reverse complement strand
TCGAATACGAGACCATCATGAACCCGGCCGTGAGCCTCGCGGCCTGACACCCCCAACTGTCACCTAAATGTGCGGCAGTCCCCTGAAGCGATCAAAGGGTTCGTCAGTGCTTACATTTTCCAGCTCGGACTCGTGGAACTTCAAGACCAGATCACCAACGGCACTCTCGATGGGAACGAGGCGGTCACACGCGAACGAATGCTGCGTGGCTGGATCGACGCGAAGGTGCGTGGCCTTGATATCGACGCCGCCCCGGCTCTATCCGCCAACAGCCTGCATCAAGCCGCCGCCGACCTCGCCCAACGAGCGATCCGCGTACTGAGGGCAAGGTAATCGACATGCCACAGACTCATTTCTACGTCTCCGGCGAGGACTCCACGAACGAGAGCGCGCCCGCTCAGCAGCGTCTGCGGTGGCCCACCGCGGCAGGCCAGACCAGCACGATCAAGAGCGGCCTCGGTTGGTGGCTGCCGTCGTTGGGGCCGGTCCCGGACCAAGCCGTCGACCTGGCGCGCATCGCCGGTGCCGCCTACCTCGCAGATCGGCTCTCGGGAAGGCCAACCGCCTTCACTCGGCGGCTCCAGCTCACGGTCGAAGTCTCCGACCCCTCACTGTGGGAAGCCGATGCCGCGGACCAGCTCGCCCAGCTGCTCTCCTGGCTGACCGGCGACACCTGGGAAATCGAGTTGGTACAGGATTCGACGACCAGATCGGACCCCCCAGCCGGCCAATCGCCCGACAACGTGGCATCCGTCGCTCTGCTCAGCGGTGGACTCGACTCCTTCCTCGGTGCCCTGCACTTGCTCTCTAGTTTGGATGATGCTCCGCTCTTTGTGGGCCACTACGACACTGCCACCGCGGTGCGACGTGCCCAGAACGCCATCCGCTCTTGGCTTCAAGACTCCTACGCGCCAGCGCCTTCGTACTCACAGAGCGAGTTCACCCAGGTTGCCGATAAGAAGGAAAGCTCCAGTCGAAGCCGTTCTCTGCTCTTTGTGGCCCTCGGAGTTGCTGTCGCATCAAGCCGCCAGGCAACGACTCTCTTCGTACCTGAGAACGGCTTCACCAGCCTGAACCTGCCACTGCACCCCAACCGTGCTGGCGCTCTATCAACCCGTTCCACCCACCCCGAGACCTTCCACCGCGTCAACACGCTTCTCCACACACTCGGGCTGACCGTGTCGGTGACCAACCCGTTCGCCGACTACACCAAGGGCGAGGAGATGCGCCTCGTTGCCGACCGCCAGCCACCAGCAGGCTGGGAGCACACCGCTGGCTTGACCGTCTCGTGCAGCAAACTCGACGGAGCCCGAATCAAGGGCGGCAACTCCACCCTGAACTGCGGGCTGTGCTACGCCTGCGTCACCCGCCGAGGAGCATTCATCGCAGCCGAAACAGACGACTCGACCATCTACCTCTCCGACAACCTCACTGGAACCGCACGAAGTGAACTCCTGGAGCGGAGATACAGTGACCGTGCTGCTATCAGTTACGCAACCGCCCGAGGAATCGACGACGATGCGATCGACGCGGGGACCTGGCCTCCCGATGCTGACCTCGATGCAATCAGCGATCTTGCCAGACGCGGACTCGCCGAACTCGGGAAGGTCGACCTGACGTGACCAGCGCCGACCTTCCGGCGCTGGACGCCCACGCCCACATCGCTCCCGACGTCACCCGAGACCAAATCACGGCCCTCGGTGACGCCGTCGTGTTCGCTATGACCCGAAGCCTCCACGAAGCTAGTCAGGTCAAGAACCGGCGCGATCACTCGCTCATCTGGGGGCTCGGTATCCATCCGGCAGTCGCAACTGCCCGCGCCGCATGGGATCCGGAACGCTTCAAAGACCTCCTCCGCTCCTTCGCGCTTGTTGGCGAGATCGGCCTGGACCGCCGCGGAGGCGACTGGGCTCGGCAATGCTCCATCTTCCAAGAGATACTGACCATCGTGCGCAGCGAGCCAGTGCTGGTCTCCATTCACAGCTCCGGAGCGACAACCGAGGTCGTCCAGTACCTCCACGATGCCAAGACGGGCGGAGCGATCCTGCACTGGTTCAACGGAGATGACACCGATGTCAAGCGGGCGATCGACGCCGATGCATACTTCTCGGTCAACGCCGCGATGTCCGAAGATCAGATCCGACGACTTCCGCGGGACCGGGTTCTATGCGAGACCGACTTTCCCGCACGCAAGGTGCGTTCCCGCAGACCAGCCGACACAGGACGCATAGAGCTGCTGCTGAGTCAGGCCTGGGGTACAAGCCCACAAGAGGTTCGCGCAGCGACCTGGTGGAACCTGCGCACGCTCAGCGAGCGCTCCGGCGCCATCGAGCGCCTACCCGAGCCTGTCGCGGACACGCTCTTGTACCTATAGTCGGCGGCACCGCGCCGAGCGTCCCCTAACCCTGAAAGCCAGAAATAGGGTCCGCAAGTTCGGAGACCCCGCTCTGAGCACGCCGGCAACTTCGCTGGCGAAGGCGCACAGCCATGAGCAGGGTCGAGGGAGGGTTCATCGCTCACGCCCTTGTGGATCGCGGAGCAGTACCCCCGCCGCGATCAGATGGTTTCGAACAGTGCCGGCCGAAAAACCGACGCGTGCGCCCACGCGTTCGAGAGACTCACCGTCGGCATACCGCCGAACCATTTCCTGAACCTCCGCATCCGAGGGAGCGGTGCGACGAAGACGCACACCTCGCTCGCGCAACAGTGACGCCAGCCGTTGCCGACTCACGCCGACGTCCGTGGCTATCGTGCGCAGCGTCTCACCGGCCGCGTATTGAGCCTCTGCCGAAAGGAGCACCTCGCCGCTGACCCTTGCCTGCTGTCGGACGTGAGACTCCTCGCGACGGACACCATGCCGCGCACGAAGACGGATCGCGCGATGCATCAAACTCAAGCGGGCCAGCGGCGGGGCAAGTTTCGACAAGCCTCCCGCTAGGTCCACATAGTAAGAAGGCCCGCGTTCCCCGGGGTGCGAGACTCCTTCGGAGTGGGTGGCGTTTCCGTGTTCGACCGGATCGCATATGACCCCACCCTCATGAACGGTCACCCGATCATCCGGGGTATGCGCTTTCCAGTGAAGACGGTCGTGCGGATGGTGGCCGGCGGCATGACGGTTGAGGACATTCAGCAGGAGCGAGCATCCGTCCTTGGACCGTGAGGACATCCATCGGGCGCTGGGGTTCGCCGCGCAAATGTGGGGGCCTCGGCGCAGCTGTTGTGCATAGGCATCCAGGTTGCTTCAGCAGCGTCCCGGAACCGGCGTGCGGGCGTTCGGCAGCCGCAGTCTGTCGTGGCCGGACGGTGCTCCCTGCGCTGTCTCGTCCCGTGATGGTGGAAGGTCGTGCCGGGGGCAACTCGAAGGTCGTGCCGGCGGGAACCGGAAGGCCGCACTGGCCGGGACGGCGCCCGCCGAATGCTCAGCGTCGGCCAGCCGTCCCGTTCGCATGCGGGTCGGTGGCGTTCAGGATCCGGACGACCTCGTCGTAGTCGCCGCGGACTTCCGCGAAGCGCAGGAACTTCACCCGCTCCACCAGGACCTCATGCGCCTCCGGCTGGGTCTCCAGCAGGGTGAGAACCTCATCGGCGAACTCGTCCAGCGGCATCGCACGCTCATTGTCCTCATGACCCGGCATGAGCGCCGTCCGCACGGCCGGAGGCACCAGCTCGACCACCTGGACGCCCGTATCGGCCAGCTGGAGCCGGATCGACTCGCTGAGCATATGCACGAACGCCTTGCTGGCGTTGTAGGTCGGCGTTACCTTCAGCGGCGCCGAGGCCAGGCCGCTGGAGACGGTCATGATGGTGGCCCGGGGCTGCGCCCGGAGGTGCTCGATGAACGCCGCGATCAGCCGGATCGGACCTAGCACATTGGTGGCCACCGTCGCCTCGGCGGTGTCCAGGAAGCCCTCCGGGGAGTGCCAGTCCTCGGCGACCATGATGCCGGCCATCAGTACGACGGCGTTGAGTTCCGGATGAGTGCCGATGACCTCCGTGGCCACCGCTCGGATGCTCTCCGGGTCCGAGGTGTCGATGTGCACCGTGCCGAAACCGTGCTCTGCCCGCAGCCGCTCCAGGAGTTCCTGCCGGCGGCCGCCGATGATGACGGTGCTGCCGCGCTCCTGGAACCGGAGGGCCAAGGCCAGGCCGATGCCGCTCGTCGCGCCGGGGATGAAGATGGTGTCCTGTGTGAGATTCATGCTCCCAGCCTGCGCCCGCCCACGCGGCGGCGAAAGGGCCCCGGTGATCGTAGGACTGCCGATCCCTGGTTGAGAGCTCCGCGGCGCGGCATGATGGAGGGCGTGAACCGCGCTGAACTGGCCGCCTTCCTGCGGACCCGCCGCGAGGCCCTGACCCCTGCCGATGTCGGCCTGTCCGGCGGCCCGCGCCGCCGGGCCGCCGGGCTGCGCCGTGAAGAGGTCGCCCAGCTGACCGGTATGTCCGTGGACTACTACACGCGCCTGGAGCAGTCGCGCGGTCCGCAGCCGAGCCCGCAGATGCTCACGGCGCTGGCCCGCACGCTGCGGCTCAGCGACGACGAGCGCGACTACCTCTTCCGGCTGGCCGGGCACGCCGCGCCGGAGCGGACCGGCATCGGTGAGCATGTGGCCCCCGGCCTGCTGCGGGTGCTCGACCGGCTCGACGACACCCCGGCCATGGTCCTCTCCCGTCTGGGCGAGACGCTCGTGGCCAACCGCCTCGCCCAGGCGATCTTCGGTGACCACACCGCCCGCACCGGCCTGGCTCGCAGCGACATCTACCGCTGGTTCACCGAGCCCGGGGCCCGCCTGATCTACCCGCCCGGCGACCGGGACCGGCAGTCGCGTGCCCTGGTGGCGAACCTGCGCGCTGCCTACGGAGTGCTGGGGGAGAACTCGCCAGCCGGTCGCATGGTGGCTGCACTGAACGTTGCCAGCGAGGAGTTCGCCGGGCTGTGGGCCCGCCATGAGGTGGCCCGGCGCTTCGAAGACCACAAGACCCTCGTCCACCCGGAACTGGGACCCATCGAGGTGGACTGCCAGGTGCTGTTCACGCAGGACGAGTCCCAGGTGCTGATCGTCCTGACGGCACCTCCCAGATCCGAGGCCGCGGAGAAGATCCGGCTGCTGGGCGTCGTCGGCGCCCAACGATTCACCGGCGCGTCCCCGGAAGCACCGTAAGGAGCGCGGATCCTCATCACCCGGCACGTAGGAACCAGAAGCAATGCGAGGGAACAGGCCTGAATCGATCACGCGGTCCGGTGATTCGCGCCTGATGCTCTGGCATTGCTAGCAGGGGGTGAATGCGATGGCAGCCATTACGGTGAGAAATCTCAGCGATGCGGCGCATCAGGCGTTGAAGGAACGCGCCAGAAAGCACGGTCGATCCATGGAAGTCGGCGCGAGAACTCATTGAGCAAGTCGCGCAACGCCAGCCGCTTGTGGACGTGTGGCTGGATGGGATCGAGGACGTCCGGGGTGATTTTCCGCTCCCAGAACGAAGCATCGGCAGAACGCCACCCGATTTCTCATGATTGTCCTCGACACCAACGTGTGGTCTGAGCTTGTCCGGCCGCTCCCTTCGGAACGGGTCGTCGCATGGACGCAGAGGAACCGCGAGGACGGTGCAATCACCTCGGTCACTGTTGCCGAACTCTTCTACGGAGTCCGTCTCCTCCCGGCTGGCAAGCGTCAGGATGCGTTGCTAAGCCGGGTGCAACGGCTCGTTGACGCCGCGGGAGACCGACTGTTCGGGTTCGACGACGCTGCGGCCAGAACGTACAGGGAGTTGCGAGCCGATGCTGACCGTCGTGGCCGCCCGATGTCGGTGGAGGATGCGATGATCGCAGCGATCTGCCGTACGCATGCCTGCCCCCTCGCGACCCGGAATATTAAGAATTTCCGCTACGCGGGAGTCGAACTGATCGACCCCTGGAGCTATGAGGAACACGAAGGTCACGGGGACAACCGGCCCGGCTGATCCGGCTGGATGGCGAGTTCCAGGAACTCGGCCGCCCCTACCCGAGGAGCTCCGTGTCCCGTACGGCGCCGCGGTCGGCGGATGTGACCATCGCGGCGTACGCCCGCAGCGCCGCCGAGACCGGCCGGTCCCTGCCTGCCGGGCGGAATCCGCCGCCGGCCAGGAGCTTGCCGCGGCGCTCGGCCAGCACCGCCTCGCTGACCTGCAGGGTGATCGACCGGGAGGGGATGTCGATCGTCACCTCGTCGCCGTCCTCGACCAGCGCGATCGGCCCGCCCGCCGCCGCCTCGGGGGAGACGTGCCCCACCGAAAGACCCGAGGTGCCCCCGGAGAACCGTCCGTCCGTCACGAGCGCGCATGCCGCTCCGAGGCCGCGCCCCTTCAGGAACGCCGTCGGGTAGAGCATCTCCTGCATGCCCGGCCCGCCGCGCGGCCCCTCGTACCGGACGACGACCACGTCTCCGGCCCGCACTCGCTTGCCCAGGATGGCCTCCACCGCCGCCTCCTGGGATTCCACCACGACGGCCGGCCCGGTGAAGGTCAGGATCGACTCGTCGACGCCGGCGGTCTTGACGATGCACCCGTCTGGGGCGAGGTTGCCGCTGAGCACCGCCAGGCCGCCATCGGGGGAGTAGGCGTGCGCCACATCGCGGATGCACCCGCCCTCCGCGTCCAGGTCCAGGTCATGCCAGCGGCGCGACTGCGAGAACGCCCGCGCCGAACGCTCGCATCCCGGTCCCGCGTGGAACAGCTCGACCGCTTCCGGGGACGCTCCTTCGCCCCGGACGTCCCACGCCGCGAGCCAGTGCGCCAGGTCCGGGGCGTGGACGGTGCTCACATCGCGGTGCAGCAGCCCGGCGCGGTCCAGCTCGCCCAGCAGCGCCGGGATCCCGCCTGCGCGGTGCACGTCCTCCACCAGATAGGAACCGTTGGGTGCCACCTTGCACAGGCATGGCACCCGCCGGGACAGGCGGTCGATGTCCGCCATGCCGAAGTCCACTCCGGCCTCCTGGGCCGCGGCCAGCAGGTGGAGCACGGTGTTCGTGGAGCCGCCCATCGCCACGTCCAGGCTCATCGCGTTCTCGAACGCCGCCCGTGAGGCGATCCGCCGCGGCAGCACGGTCTCGTCCTCATCCTCGTAGTATCTGCGGGTCAGCTCCACGATCACGCGGCCGGCCTGCTGGTACAGCTCTTTGCGGGCGGTGTGCGTGGCCAGCGTCGTGCCGTTGCCGGGCAGCGCCAGGCCCAGCGCCTCCAGCAGGCAGTTCATCGAGTTGGCCGTGAACATGCCGGCGCAGGAGCCGCAGGTGGGACAGGCCTGCTCCTCGATCCGCTTCAGATCCTCGTCGGAGACGGAACCGGAGGCGGAGTCGGCGATGGCGGACACCAGGGTGAGCCCGGTGCGGACGGTGCCGTCCACCAGGGTCGCCCGCCCGCCTTCCATCGGGCCCCCGGAGACGAACACGGTGGGGATGTTCAGCCGCAGCGCCGCCATCAGCATGCCCGGGGTGATCTTGTCGCAGTTGGAGATGCACACGAGGGCATCGGCGCAGTGCGCGTTCACCATGTACTCGATCGAGTCAGCGATCAGATCGCGGGAGGGAAGCGAGTACAGCATCCCGTGGTGGCCCATGGCGATCCCGTCGTCGACGGCGATGGTATTGAACTCGCGCGGCACGGCGCCGGCCTCGGCGATGGCCTCGCTGACCACTCTCCCCACCGGCTGCAGATGGGTGTGCCCGGGCACGAACTCGGTGAAGCTGTTGGCGACGGCCACGATGGGCTTTCCCAGGTCCGATCCGGCGACGCCCGCAGCACGCAGCAGGGCGCGGGCTCCGGCCATATTGCGGCCGTGGGTGACGGTGCGTGAGCGAAGAACAGGCATGCCATCCATTGCCGCACGCCGCCGCAGCCGGGATGAAGACGGCGCTGATACTAGTAGTGGCACTGATAGGATCTGCCGATGGCGAGCACTGAGGACCGGCGGAAAGAACTCGGCGCGTTCTTGCGGAAGCGGCGGGAACGCGCCCTCCGCGCCGATTACGATCTCCCGCCCGTGGGCCGCAGCCGGACGACGGGTCTCCGCCGCGAGGAGATCGCATATCTGGCCGGCGTCAGCGTCACCTGGTACACCTGGCTCGAGCAGGGGCGGGAGATCAACCCCTCGCGGCAGGTGCTCGACGCGGTCGCCCTCACGCTTCGCCTCAGCGCGCCCGAACACGACTACGTGCTCTCGCTGGCCGGATTCGTGCCCCTTCCGCGTGAGGACGCCCCGCTGCCGGCCCGGATGCCCGCACATCTGCAACGGCTCGTCGACGCCCAGCTCCCGGCTCCGGCCTTCGCCGTCACACCCGGCTGGAGCATCGGCGGCTGGAACCGCGCCTATGAGCTGCTCTACCCGGGGATCGGGCGGATCGCGCCGCCGGAGCGCAATCTCCTGGCATTGATCTTCACGGACCCTGACGTCCGCCGGATGCTGCCGGACTGGGAGATGACCAGCCGGCGGTTCCTCGCGGAGTACCGTGCCGAGGCCGGAGGTCTGCTGGGGCACCCGGCGCACACCGCGCTCATCACCCGGCTGCGGCGGCTCAGCGCCGAGTTCGCCGAGGCCTGGGACCAGCATGAAGTGGGACGCTTCGCCTCTCGCGAACGGACGTTCCTGCATCCGGACGCGGGGGAGCTGGTCTTCGAGCATCACCGGCTGATCCCCTCCGATGCCCCGGAGCTGCACATCGTCGTGTACTTGCCTCAGGCCGGCACCGGCACGCTCAGCGAGCTCGAACGCCTGCTGCGGGGATGACCGCTGCGTTCCGGCGCCGCTATGTGCCCGCGGTGCCCGCTGCGGCATCGGCGTCCAGGCGCCCGCGGCCTGCGTCACCGGCTGGTCTGGGTGCCGATTCCGCGCAGCCGCCTCCGGGCGGGCGTACCATGACATCAATCGTCGGCGCCGATGATCGAGGACGGCCTGGTGACCCCCGTGACCATCGCCTTCGACGGCCGGCCCAGCGGCTGATCCCGGCGACCTCGTTTCCCCTGTTTCGTCCAGGCCGAAGAGGAGTACCGGTATGGAGGAGTACGCCCTGCTGGCGGTCGTGGCGGTCCTGATCATCGTCGCGACCTCGCTGTTCGCGCAGAAGCACGGCGTCGCCGCGCCGGTGCTCCTGGTGCTCGTGGGCATCGGCTGCAGCTTCATCCCGGGGACCCCCGAGATCCTGGTGGAACCGGAGTGGATCCTGGCCATCGTGCTGCCGCCCATTCTCTACGCCGCGGCCGTGAACGTGCCGGTCACCGACTTCCGCCGCAGCATCGGCACCATCACCGCGCTCTCGGTCGTCCTGGTGGTGGTCTCCGCGCTCGCGGCCGGGACGCTCATCTGGTGGCTGATTCCCGGCCTCGGGCTGCCCGCGGCCATCGCCCTGGGCGCCGTGGTCAGCCCGCCCGATGCGGTCGCGGCGATCTCCATCGGCAAGCGCCTGGGCCTGCCGCCTCGGCTGATCACGGCACTCGAAGGGGAGGGGCTCGTCAACGACGCCACCGCCCTCGTGCTGCTGCGCACCGCGGTCGCGGCGATCGCGGGGTCGTTCTCGTTCTGGGACGCCCTCGGCGATTTCGGTTATGCGCTCGCGGTCGGCATCGCCGTGGGCGCCCTGGTCGGACTGGTCTCGGTCCGGGTGCGCTCCGCCATCCGGCAGGAGCCCGTGCTGACCACCGCGATCTCCTTCGTCGTGCCGTTCCTGGCGTTCATCCCCGCCGAGCATCTGGGCGCCTCGGGGGTCATCGCCGTCGTCACCGCCGGGCTCATCACCGGGCATCAAAGCGCCCGCCGGTTCAGCGCCCACGACCGGATCGCGGAGCGGACCAACTGGCGTACCATCCAGACGCTGCTGGAGAACGGCGTGTTCCTGCTGATGGGCTACGAGATCACCGCGGTGGTCGGCGATCTGCGCGCCGAGGACCGGGACATCGCCGCCGCGGTGGGCATCGCCCTGGCCACGACCGGGGTGCTGATCGTGGTGCGCGCCCTGTTCTCGGCCGGACTGGTGCTGTGGCTGCGTTCCGCCCGGAGGCGAGCCGTCGGGCAGCTGGCCTTCCTGGACGAGTTCAGCGATGCCGTGGCCGCCAAGGGCGGGGGAGAGGGCCGGTTCGCGCGGGTGGAACGCGTGGTGCGGCGTCGCCGGGCCGATGCGGAGGCCCTCGCCCGGGAAGGGCTTGGCTGGCGCGGCGGCGCGGTGCTGGCCTGGTCGGGCATGCGCGGCGTCGTCACCCTGGCCGCCGCCCAATCCCTGCCGCATGACGTGCCGCACCGGGCGGAACTGGTGTTCATCGCGTTCACCGTGGCCGTGACGACCCTCCTGCTGCACGGCGGCACCCTGCCCTGGCTGATCCGCCGGCTCGGCATCCGCGGCAGCGATGAGGCCCACGAGCGGCAGGAGCTCTCGCGTCTGATGCAGGAGATGAGCACCGCCACCCAGGAGTTCCTGGCGGGCCCGTCGCTGCGCCGTGAGGACGGCAAGCCTTTTGACGAGGAAGTGCTCCAGGAGGCCCGGTCCCGTGCCGCCGCCATGGGCGACGCGGTCGCGATGCTGCTGGACCAGACTGACCGGGAAACTGCGTTCCACCAGCGCAGGGAACTGAACCGGCAACTACTCGAGGTCGAACAGGACGTGCTCCTGGACGCCCGCGCCGAGGGAACCTACAGCTCCAAGACGCTCGAGCGCGTGCAGCACTTCCTGGACGAGCGCGGCTCCCGGTTCTAGTCCGCCGCGTGGCAGCGAGCCGGGCACGGACAGCACGGACACGGACAGCGCGGTACCGCGCTTCCGGGACCGCGGGAGGCGGGCCAGCTGCATCGGCGGCGTGACCGGTTCCCGGCGATCCTCCCCGTCGTGCCCCCGGCGTGCGTGCTGGCAGCGGCGCTGACGGCAGGCCCATCCGCGGACTCCCCGGCCCACGGCAGTCCTGCAGGCGAAGTCCGGACCGAGCGCGTCGCCGGGAACCATCTGACGCTCACCTCCCTCTACCTCCCGGAGACCATGACCGGCCTGGCGCCGGGGGCCTCGGCGCGCTGGGACATCGGCATTCAGGTGCACCCGCCCGAGGATGAACCGGGGACGGCATCGGCCTCGGTGGAAGCGCACGGAGAGCTGCCCCTGCAGGTGACGGCGCACAGCTGCCCCGAGCCGTGGCGGGATGGCCCGGCAGCCACTGTGCCCCTGGACCAGGGCTGCCCCGCCGGTCCCCGGCTGCTGGCCGCCGACCATGAACTCGTGCCGGGCGCTGGCCTGCTGCTCGCCGCGGGCGCCTGGTTGGCGGCCCGCCGGCGTTGAGGCCCGGGTTGCGGCTGGTGGCGCCGATAGCGATTGGGTCGCCAGCTACAACCGGGCCACGTTGCTCACCCGAGCAGATCCTCCCGCAGCACCTGGGCCGCCGCGCCGACGAGGGGCGCGTCGCCGCCCAGTGCGGCGCGGGTGACGCGCAGCTTCCGGGCATAGGCGTTGACGCTGTGGGCGTGGGCGGCCCGCTCCACCATCGCGGGATAGTCCTCCGTCACGAACGAGAATCCGCCGCCCATGATGGCCAGCTCCGTGTCGAGCAGTACGGCGACGTTGGCCAGGCCACGGCCCAGCGCGGAGGCCGAACGTTCGACGGCGCGCACCGCGAGGGTCTTGCCGCGCGCGTAGTCGCGGGCCAGTTCTTCACCCGAGGTGCCCGGCCAGCCCTGCCGCCTAGCCCATTCGACGGCGTTCCTCCCCGAGGCCTGGCCTTCGGCCGTCGCGGCCGCCACATCGTCTCCGCTCACCCGGTCGACGATCAGCTGCCCGAGGTGTCCCGCATTGCCCGACGCGCCGGTGACGACCCGGCCGTCGGCCACGACGCCGCCGCCGATGCCGGTGGAGACGACGAAGACGATCGCATTGCTCACCCCCTGCGCCGCGCCCTTCCAGAGTTCCGCCAGTGCGATGCAGGTCCCGTCCAGCCGCAGGCGGACGTCCTCCAGTCCGCTCATGCCGCGGAGCGCGCCCACGATGTCGAACTCGCGCACCGCGGGCAGGTTGAGGGGGCTGATCGTACCGGCCATCAGGTCGACCGGCCCGGCCGCACCGACGCCGATCTGCCGGACTCCCGCGGCGAGCGCGTGCCCGCGCACCGCCGCGACGGCCTCGGCCAGCGCCTGGCTGAACGCGTTCGCGGAGGCGGCGGACGCGGGCCCGGTCGGCACCCGCACGCGAGTACCGGGGAGCACCTGGCCTGCGGCGTCGACGAGCGCGGCCTCGACCTTCGTCCCGCCCACATCGACGGCGAGCACGGGCGCATCGTGGTGCGCGGGGTCGGCAGGCGCAGGGCGAGCGGTCATCGGACTTCCTCTTCGAAGACGCGAGGGCGAAATTGCGTTCAATAGTTGACAACAAAGATGTGAGGCACAACTATAGCCCTATGCAACGGGGCCATCGCAGACCGGGATCCACGGCAGCGCTGCGCCTGAGCAACGAACGCGCGATCCTGCAGGATCTGCTCACCCACGGCCCCTCGACGCAGTCCGAGCTGGCCCGCCGCACCAGGCTCTCCAACGGCAGCGTCTCCTCCATCGTCCGCTCGCTGCGCGGCCGCGGTGTCCTGGAGACCAGTGACACGGTGTCCTCCGGTCGCCGCGCCACCCTCGTGACCCCTCGCGTGGCGACCAGGCGCGTCGCCGTCGGGATCGACCTGGGCCGCAGCCACATCGGCCTCGTCATCGCCAAGCCGGGCCGCGAGCTCCTCGCCGAGCGCCGCGTGCGCATCCCGCACGGCACCCTCGCCGAGGAAGCGCTCGGCCAGGTGCGCGCCCTGCTGACGGAGGAACTGCGGCAGATCGACCGCGGCGACGAGGACATCGTCGCCGTCGTCGTCTCCGTGCCGGGTCCCATCGACCGGACCACCGGCCGCGTCGTCGACGGCACCATCCTGCCCGAATGGGTGGGCCGCTCCGCCGAGGACGTCTCGGAGGCGCTCGGCCTCGACGCCGAGATCTGCAACGACGCCGATGCCGGCGCCATCGCCGAACGGGGATGGGGAGCGGCCTCGGGCGTCGACGATTTCCTGTACGTGAAGATCGGCACCGGCATCGGCGTCGGGGTCTTCCTGGCCGGCGCCAACTACACCGGCGCCTTCGGCATCGCCGGGGAGATCGGTCACTCCACCGTCGATCCCGGCGGCGGGCACTGCCGCTGCGGCAACCGCGGCTGCCTGGAGACGGTGGCCTCCGTGCCCGTCGTGCTGCAGCACCTCAGCGACGCGCTCGGCCGCGACGTCACCCGGGAGGAGCTGAATGAACTGGCGGCCTCGGAGCACCGCGCCACCGTCCGGGTGATCCAGGCGGCCGGCCTGGCGCTGGGACAGTCGATCGCGATGGCGGCCAACACCCTGGGGCCGCGGCTGGTCGTGCTCGGCGGCCCGCTCAGCGAGACCGGGGACGTGCTGCTGGAAGCCGTCCGGGGCGGCTTCTCCCGGTTCGCCATCGCCCCCGTCGTGGAGGCCACGAGGGTCGAGCTCTCCACCCTGGGGGAGGGGGCGAGCGCCCGCGGGGCGGCGACGATGGCGTTCGAGCACGGCGATGCGCTCGCCTATATGGCCGGTGCCGATGAGGGCGGATTGCTTTCAGGTGTTGACATCAAAAACAGGTAGTCGTTAGGTTCGTACCCATTGGCCCACAAGGAGGTGGCTATGGCAGAGGACGTGAACCATCTGCTCCAGATGGTGAACATCACGAAGCGGTTCCCGGGCGTGACAGCGCTCGACTCCGTGAACCTCGCCGTACGCGAAGGCGAGATCCACGCCATCTGCGGTGAGAACGGCGCGGGGAAGTCCACGCTGATGAAGGTGCTCTCCGGCGTCTACCCCGCCGGCAGCTACGAGGGTGAGATCGTGTACCGCGGCGAGGTGCAGCGGTTCGGCAACATCGCCGCCAGCGAGAACGCGGGCATCGTGATCATCCACCAGGAACTCGCGCTCGTGCCCGAGCTGTCCATCACGGAGAACATCTTCCTGGGCCACGAGTTGAACCGGCTGGGCGTCATCGACTGGGACGAGGCACGCCGCCGGACCGCCGAGCTGCTGCAGCAGGTCGATCTGAACGAGGATCCCGACACCCCGGTGAAATACCTCGGCGTCGGAAAGCAGCAGCTGGTCGAGATCGCCAAGGCCCTGGAGAAGGACGTCCAGCTGCTCATCCTCGACGAGCCCACCGCCGCCCTCAACGAGCGCGACTCCCAGCACCTGCTGCGTCTCATCACGGGACTGCGAGACCGGGGCGTCACCTCGATCATGATCTCCCACAAGCTCGGCGAGATTGAGCAGATCGCCGACACCATCACGATCATCCGCGACGGCAAGACCATCGAGACGCTCGCCGTCGACGGCACCATCGACGAGGACCGGATCATCCGCGGCATGGTCGGGCGCACCCTCGGCAACCGCTTCCCGGACCGCTCCAGCCGGGTCGGCGAGGTGTTCTTCGAGGTGCGCGACTGGACCGTCCAGCACCCCCTCGACCCCAGCCGGCTGGTCGCCAAGAACGCCGCGTTCACGGTCCGCCGCGGTGAGATCGTCGGGTTCGCCGGCCTGATGGGCGCCGGCCGCACCGAGCTGGCGATGAGCGTCTTCGGCAATCAGTACGGCACCCGGATGAGCGGTGAGGCGTTCATCGACGGCCGTCCCGTGAAGCTGCGCAACGTCAAGCAGGCGATCTCCGCGGGCCTGGCCTATGTGAGCGAGGACCGCAAATCCCTGGGCCTGAACCTGCTCGACCCGATCAAACGCGCCATCGTCTCGGCGAAGCTCTCCCGCATCTCCACCGGCGGGGTGATCGACGAACTCCAGGAGACCCGCCACGCCGAGGAGTACCGGCGGGACCTGCGGATCAAGGCCGCCGACGTCGAGGTCGGGGTCGATACGCTCTCCGGCGGCAACCAGCAGAAGGTCGTGCTCGCCAAGTGGATGTTCTCCGAGCCGGAGCTGCTCATCCTGGACGAGCCGACCCGCGGCATCGACGTCGGCGCCAAGGCCGAGATCTACCAGATCATGCGCCGCCTCGCCGAGAGCGGCAAAGGCATCGTGCTCATCTCATCCGAACTGCCCGAGCTGATCGGCATGGCCGATCGCATCTACACGATCTTCGAAGGCGAGATCACCGCGGAACTCGACGCCGCGGACGTGGACCAGGAGACACTCATGCGCCATATGGCACCGACGAAGAAGGGATCCGCCGCATGACGGGGGACACGGCGGCACGGCCCCAGAAGCGCGGCTTCGCGCTCAGCGACGTCTGGCTGATCTTCGGCCGCCGCGGCTCGCTGAAGCAGCTCGGCATCCTCGGCGCTCTCGTCGTCATCATCGCGATCTTCCAGATCTGGACCGGCGGGACCACGCTGGCGCCCGGCAACGTCATCAACATCGTCCAGGCGTACTCGTTCATCCTGCTGCTCTCGGTCGGCATGGTGATGGTCATCATCGCCGGCCACATCGACCTTTCCGTCGGCTCGGTGGCCGCCTTCGTGGCCATCGTGGTGGCCACCGCGATGCGGGATTGGGAGCTGCCCTGGTGGGGTGGCGTGCTGCTGGGCATCGCTCTCGGGGCCGCCATCGGCGCCTTCCAGGGGTTCTGGGTCGCCTACATCGGCGTGCCGGCGTTCATCGTGACGCTGGCGGGCATGCTCATCTGGCGCGGCGCGCAGCAGTACGTCGGGCAGGCGCAGACCGTCGCGGTACCGGCGGAGTTCCGCCAGGCGCTCTACGGATTCATGCCGGAGGTCGGCCCGCCGACGCCCTACAACAACCTCACGCTGCTGCTGGGCGCTCTCGTGGTCGCGGCGATCGTCTTCTTCCAGTGGCGCAGCCGCGCCAAGCGCAAGAAGCTGAACGCGATCCTCGAGCCGCTCTGGGTCACCCTGACCCGCACCGGCATCCTGTGCGCGGTCGTGATCTACGCGACCCTGCTGTTCGGCAGCGGCCGGGTCGGGACCAGCTTCCCCATCTCCGGCATCATCCTGGCGGTGCTGATCATCTTCTACGCCTTCCTCACCAGCCGCACCACCCTGGGCCGGCACATCTACGCCGTCGGCGGCAACCGCCGCGCCGCAGAACTCTCCGGCGTCCACGCCCGTCGCACCGACTTCTTCGTGATGATGAACATGTCGACCCTCGCCGGCGTCGCCGGGATGCTGTGGGCCGCGCGAGCCGGCGCCGCAGGCCCCGGCGACGGCACCGGCTGGGAGCTCGACGCGATCGCCGGCGTCTTCATCGGCGGCGCGGCGGTGGCCGGTGGCATCGGCACCGTCTTCGGCTCGGTCATCGGTGGTCTCGTCATGGCCGTGCTCAACAATGGCCTGCAGCTGGTCGGCATCACCACCGACCGGATGCAGATCATCAAGGGCCTCGTCCTCCTGGTCGCGGTCGGCATCGACGTGCTGAACAAGCAGCAGGGCCGCTTCTCGTTCATCGGCATCATGCTCGGCAGACTGCGGGCGACGCGGGCACAGCAGGAGGTCGAGGAGATATCGCCGGGCTCGCAGCGCCCCGATCCGCCCGGCAAATCCGGGCCGGGCTGATCGCACGAGCAGACGTCCACGAGCCCGGCCAGCGCTGACCGGACTCTCACGCACACCTTTCGAGAGATAAGGAAAACACTATGAAGACACCACTGTTCAGGGCCATCGCCCTGGCGACCGTCGCCGGCGTCGTGCTCGCCGGCTGCGGAACCGGCCGCGAAGGTGCCGCCGGGGACGAAGCCGCCGGCGGGGCCGAAGGCGGCTTCGACGCGGACGCCAGGATCGGCGTCGCGTTGCCGGACAAGACCAGCGAGAACTGGGTGCTGGCCGGTGACCTGTTCGTCGACGACCTGGAAGAAGCCGGCTTCACCCCGGACGTCCAGTACGCCGGCGGCCAGACCCCGGTGCAGGACCAGCAGGCGCAGATCGAGGCGATGATCTCCAACGGCGCGCAGGCCATCGTCATCGGCGCCGCCGACACCGGCCAGCTCGCCTCGCAGGTGCAGGCCGCCAAAGACGCCGGCATCCAGGTCATCGCCTATGACCGGCTGATCCAAGACACCGAGAACATCGACTACTACATCGCCTTCGACAACTACCAGGTGGGTGAGCTGCAGGGCCAGGCGCTGCTGGACGGCATGGCCGAACGATTCGGTGAGCAGGACAGTTACAACATCGAGCTGTTCTCCGGTTCTCCGGATGACTCGAACGCCCCGGTGTTCTTCGAGGGCGCCATGAGCGTGCTGCAGGAGAAGATCGATGACGGTACCCTCAACGTCGTCTCGGGTCAGACGGAGCTCTCGGCCACCGCCACGCAGGACTGGCTGGCGGAGAACGCCCAGGAGCGGATGGACAACCTGATCCAGGGCAATTACTCCGACGGTACGGAACTGCACGGCGTGCTCTCCCCGAACGACACCCTGGCCCGGGCGATCCTCGCCTCGGCCAGCGATGCCGGACTGGAGACGCCCGTGGTGACGGGTCAGGACTCCGAGGTGGAGTCGGTGCGCTCCATCATGGCAGGCGAGCAGTACTCCACCATCAGCAAGGACACCCGCCTGCTGGTGGCGCAGACCGTCGAGCTGCTGCAGACGCTACAAGCCGGTGAGGAACCAGCGGACGCCGAGCCCATGGACAACGGCGCCGCGGAGATCCCCTCCGTGCTGCTCGAACCGGTCATCGTGACCCAGGAGAACGCCGCCGAGGTCTACGCGGACGATCCGAACCTGGCGCCGCTGACGGAGTAAGCACACAACCCCAGTTGTCGTTCGTGACCCCAGTCGCAACCGGGGCCGCGAGCGACAACTGGGGTCGTTCGTGCTCCTTAAGTGTGCACAGCCGTTGCGGCGCGGCGCGGGCCCCGGTCTCGGGCGGGCCGTATAGTCGTTTGACGGCATTGGTGACAGCCCCGGCCGGGCCCGTATGCCCTATCCGCGGAACCTCTTAGCTCACTCAGTGGCCGCGGGCGATCCACTCCTCGACGTCGCCGGCCTCGTCGCCGATGCTGGTGGCGTCCCCGTGCCCGGTGAGCACGGTCGTCTCCGGCGGCAAGGTGAGCAGCCGGGTACGGATGGAATCGATGATCGTCTCGAACGAACTGTACGACCGTCCCGTCGCCCCGGGCCCGCCGTTGAACAGCGTGTCACCGGAGAACAGCACGGGCGCCTCGGCGATGCCGCCGGTGAGCCCTTCGGCGACGTAGAAGCACGTCGAGCCGGGGGAGTGGCCCGGGGTGTGGATGGCCGTGAGCGTCACGCCGGCCACCTCGAAACGGTCGCCGTCGGCGATGGCCGCATCCGGCTCCACGCCCGGGAACACCTGGTCCCACAGCACCCGGTCCTCCGGATTCAGGTGCAGCGGCGCCTCCGTCCGTTCTTGGAACTGACGGGCGTAGCGGATGTGGTCGTCGTGCCCGTGGGTGAGCAGGATGGCCTTGACCGCCCGCTCGCCCACCGCCTCGGCGATCGCGTCCGGGTCGTGGGCCGGGTCGATCACGATCACCTCGGCGTCGTCCCCGACGATCCAGACGTTGTTGTCCACCTCCCAGGTGCCCCCGTCCAGGGAGAACGTCCCCGATGTCACCAGGTTCTCGATCCGAGCCGTCATCAGAACACCACCACCGAACGCAGTACCTCGCCGCGGCCCATCTTGTCGAAGGCCTCTTCCACATCATCCAGGCCGATCCGCTCGGAGACGAACTTCTCCAGCGGCAGGCGGCCCTGGGCATACAGATCCGTCAACATGGGGAAGTCCCGGTCCGGCAGGCAGTCGCCGTACCAGGAGGACTTCAGCGCGCCCCCGCGACCGAACACGTCCAGCAGCGGCACGCTCAGCTCCATCTCCGGGGTGGGTACCCCCACGAGCACCACGGTACCGGCCAGGTCGCGGGCGTAGAACGCCTGCCGCCACGTCTCGGGCCGGCCCACGGCGTCGATCACGACATCGGCGCCGAAGCCGCCGGTGAGGTCCTGCACCGCCTTGACGACGCCGTCCTCGTCCAGGCCGGAGGAATCGATCGTGTGCGTGGCACCGAGCTCCTTGGCGGTCTCCAGCTTCCGCGGGTCGCGGTCGATCGCGATGATGGGCGAGGCGCCGGCCAGCCGCGAGCCGGCGACGGACGCCGTGCCCACGCCGCCGCAGCCGATCACCGCGACGGACTTCCCACGGGTGACGCCGCCGGTGTTGATGGCTGCGCCGATGCCCGCCATCACGCCGCAGCCCAGCAGGCCCACGACCGCCGGATCGGCCTCATCGACCTTGGTGCACTGGCCCGAGTGAACCAGCGTCTTCTCCGCCAGGGAGCCGATGCCCAGCGCGGCCGAAAGCTCCGTGCCGTCTTCGAGGGTCATCTTCTGCGCGGCGTTGTGGGTGGCGAAGCAGTACCACGGCTCGCCGCGCTTGCACGCCCGGCAGTCCCCGCAGATGGCGCGCCAGTTGAGGATGACGAAGTCGCCCTCCTTCACATTGCTGACGCCTGCTCCGACCGCCGAGACATAACCGGCGGACTCATGGCCCAGCAGGAACGGGAAGTCGTCGCTGATGCCGCCCTCGCGATAGTGGAAATCGGTGTGACAGATCCCGCAGGAGGCGACATCGACGATCACCTCACCGGGACCGGGGTCCGGGACGACGATGTTCACCACCTCGGTGGGCTGGCCCTTGGCCCGGGCGATGACTCCGCGGACTGTGTGCGGCATGGTGGCTCCTTTGAAACGGCGGATCGGCTGGTCGGCGACGGATGCGCTGGCCGGATGGGCACGGACTGCGCCCGGTCGCCGGTGACTCCAATCAATCAGCCCATGCCTATATTTTCAAGATTGCATCCGAGGGCCGGGTATGCCGCTGCGCCGTGCCTGCTGCCGGGAGGGAGGCGCGGTGTTGCGGCCGGACCGGGCCGGTACGCTGCTGTGCGCCACGGAGACGCCAGAGCACAGGGTGCCGGTCCCGGGTGCGTTTCGCTGGCACGGGTGTGCATTGGACGCGCCCAGTAGACTGCACACCGTGACATTCCAGCTTTACGACACCCAGACCCGCGAGGCGCGTGCCTTCGAACCGCTCAATGCACCGGCGGTCGGCATCTACGTCTGCGGCGCCACCGTGCAGGGCGCCCCGCATCTGGGTCATCTGCGCACCGCGGTGGCTTTCGACCAGCTGCGCCGATGGCTGCTCTACCGCGGGTACCGCGTCACCTTCATCCGGAACGTCACCGATATCGACGACAAGATCCTCGAGCGCTCGGCCGCCGAGGGCCGGCCCTGGTGGGAGCACGCCTCGCACTACGACCGGCAGTTCAACGCCGCCTACGACGCCCTGGGCGTGCTGCGGCCCAGCTACGACCCGCGGGCGACCGGCCACATCACCGAGATGATCGAGCTGATCGAACGGCTGATCGAGCGCGGCATCGCCTACCCGGCGCTGGACGGCTCCGGGGACGTGTACTTCTCCGCTGCGGACTTCCCGGAGTACGGCGCGCTCACGCATCAGCGCCTGGACGATATGGCCCCGGCGCCCGATGCGCCCCCGGCCGGTAAGCGGGATCCGCGTGACTTCGCGCTGTGGAAGGCTGCCAAGGACGGCGAGCCGGCCACCGCGTCCTGGCCGGCGCCCTGGGGCCGGGGCCGGCCGGGCTGGCACATCGAATGCTCGGCCATGTCCACCAAGTACCTCGGCACCACCTTCGACATCCACGGCGGCGGTCTGGACCTGCGCTTCCCGCACCACGAGAACGAGCAGGCGCAGTCCCGCGCGGCCGGGGACGGCTTCGCCCGTTACTGGGTGCACGCCGGGCTGCTCAACATCGGCGGGGAGAAGATGTCCAAGTCGCTGGGCAACTCCGTATTCGCCGCCGAAGCCATCGACGAGGCCGGGCCCCTGCCGCTGCGATACGTGCTCGGGGCGGCGCACTATCGTTCGGTGCTCGACTACGACCCGGAGGAGTCCCTGGCGCGTGCCGTGCCGGTGATCGAGCGACTCGAGCGGTTCCTGCGCGAGTCCCGGCGGGTGCTGGACGACGAACTGCCGGCGCCGGTGCGCGCGGAGGAAGGATTCGCCGGCCGCGAGGTGGACGTCCCGGAGGAGTTCGCCGCCGCGATGGACAACGATCTGGGCGTGCCCGCGGCCCTGTCGGTGCTGTTCTCCACGCTCAGTGAGGGACAGAAGCTGCTCGACGGCCGGGAGTCCCCGGGGCAGGAGTTCGGCGCGCTGTTTCGCATCGCCGCCCAAGTGCAGCTGATGCTGGAGATCCTGGGCATCGACCCGACCCATCCGGTGTTCGCCTCGGACCGCACCGAGACGCCTCAGGCCGGTGTGCTGGAGCGCCTGGTGGAGGAACTCATCGCCGGCCGTGCCGCCGCCCGCGAGCACAAGGACTTCGCCGCCGCGGACGATATCCGCGACCTGCTGGCACGTTCGGGGGTCGAACTCACCGACACCCCCGCCGGCACCCGATACACCATCAAGGAGCGTTGATGTCAGCCAAGCCGCGCGCCGGTGCCGTTCGCAAGAGCAGCAGCAAGAAGGGCGCCACCAAGGGGTCCGGCGGTCAGGGCCGCCGGTCGCTCAAGGGCAAGGGACCGACGCCCAAGGCCGAGGACAGGGTCTACCACGTCGCCCACAAGCGGGCGCAGCAGAAACGGGCCAAGGCGGAGACGCAGGCCCGCAGGAAGAAGAAGGAGAAGTCCGACGAGTACGTCGCCGGGCGCAACTCCGTCGTCGAGGCGCTGCGTGAGGGCGTGCCCGCCGCGACCCTCTACGTGGCGCACCGCATCGACGCAGATGACCGGGTACGGGAGTCCATCGCGCTGGCCGCCGAGCGCGGCGTCCCGCTGCTGGAGGCCAGCCGTCAGGAACTGGACCGGCTGACCGATGGCGCGATCCACCAGGGCCTCGCGCTGAAGCTGCCGCCGTACGAGTACGCGCACCCGGACGATCTGCTCGCCCTGGCGGCCGAACGGTTCGAGACGCCGCTGCTGGTGGCGCTCGACGGAATCACCGATCCGCGCAATCTGGGCGCGATCCTGCGCTCGGTGGCGGCGTTCGGCGGGCATGGGGCGATCATCCCCGAGCGCCGTGCCGCCGCGATGACCGCGGCGGCCTGGAAGACCTCCGCCGGGGCGGCCTCGCGCATCCCCGTGGCACGCGTGGTCAATCTCACCCGGGCACTGGAAGAGCTGAAGTCACAGGGCGTGTTCGTCCTCGGACTTGATATGGACGGGGACGTCCAGCTGCCGGAGCAGGACTTCGGCCCCGAGCCGGTGTGCCTGGTGATCGGCTCGGAGGGCAAGGGACTCAGCCGTCTGGTCGCCGAGACCTGCGATCAGATCGTCTCCATCCCCATGGCAGCGTCCACGGAGTCCCTCAACGCCGGCGTCGCCGCGGGCGTCGCCCTCTACGAGGTGGCCCGCCGCCGCTGAGGCACCGGTCCCGCAGGGGCACCGGCCCCTCTTGCTGTCCAGCATTGCCGGCCACCTACTGCCGGCCCCTTACTTTCGGGGTGGTGCACTATTTCCGCGTGAGCTCACCGCTTGGAATTAGTGCACCGGCCCGGACGTAACTCTTTCGTCAATGACTTACCGGGAGATAGTGCACAATCCCGTAGCTAGCAGGCAATCGGACTGGACTCAACGCGCGAGCGTGATCGGTGGTCTCGTCGGTCCGGTGAGAACCTGAGGGCAGAGCCATAGACTGAGGCCAAGGCAACCGTGAGCTTTTCCGGTCCGTATGAGCTCAAGGGGTGCATCGAGCGGAGTGTTTCCCGCGGTGACTATGCGGACTCTTCGCAGGTGAATTCCCGGCTGAGAAAGTTAGAGAAAATGAGGAACGGCATGAGGCTCATCGGAACGGGCTCTACCAGAACATCCGTGATGGTATGAACTCGGGTACCGGCGTGCCACGGTCAGGGGGCCGGGCCGAACGTATGCTTCACGCCAGCAGTGACATCAACGCGGCAACTCATCGTGAACCGCGACGACTCTTTACCCCATGGCAGCGGATCTAACGCGTTCTGACTGTAGGGTCTGCAGCGATCCCCCCGGGGAGCGCGAGGATACTCGTTTCCTGTACGGCAGCTGGTGCTGCTGTGCCTCCCATGTAAACGGCGGAGGACTGCGCTGACGTCCGGTGGCGGTGTACCGGCGCCGTCATAGTGCCGGGGCCTGCCGAACTTCTGGGCAGCATCCGGGGCTGCAGCAAGTATAGCGTGAACCTATCAGGTGACCGGTAGTTTGGGCGGGGCTGGATGGTCTACGCGCTGGTTCCAGTGGGCTGACCAGGTCGATGGGCGATGGCGTCGGATGACGTGTATCGCTGCGCTTCCGTGAACAGTGCGTTAACACGGTAAGGCGATTTGATGCTGCATCTAGCGGCGGAGAGAAAGGAGACTCTAGCATAAAAGGGTCCCCGAGCCCTCGACGAAGAGGCAGGATGTCATGCCCAAACGTCACTATGTCCGAATCCTCAGTCTTGCCGTTGCTTTGACTGTCGCTGCCCCATTATTGACCACTTGGTCGTCGTCGCCAGCGTGGGCGCAATGGGATTCCGCTGACGATGTGAAGATCGTGGTTGTGACGGGCGGAATTCCGCGCGTCGCCTATGAGGATGGAGCTGAGATTCCGCACCCAGAGCGCGACTCGCGCGAGGAAATCGAAGCCGCAACTCGTCTCCTCGAGCATAGTTGGGAAGCAGGCGTCACACATGGTGGTGAGAAGTCCACTGAAATCGCTGAACGGATTTACCGAAATCACACCGAGGCTCTCTATCAGAAAAGTTATAGAACACGGGAACTGCAGGGTGATGTTCAGTATCGGGTAGCGGAAGACCCTGAGTATCCACGAATTTCGAAAGACGATTGCCTGGCAACGAAGGGTGATCCGGACTTTGTTCGGGATCCGGAAACGGGTGAGCGGTGGGTATATATGCCTCATGCAAGAGCGGGGTGTGTCGCCGATTCGTATTTAGTTCGATTCGAACTTGATGGCGTGCCTGCTGGGTCTATGACTTTCGATGCGGTAACTACCGTGTATACCGATAACGCTGCCCCTCGCGCTGATGTGCATTTTTCGATCGCGAACGTTACGTACGATAATCCCCTGCTGGCAACTCTCACAATTGGCCTTCCGGAGACCGCTGATGACTCTGCGTTGCGTGGCGAGTATGTCGAGTATGGCGTTTTTTGAGCTCGAAGTTCCGCGACTGCTAACATTCGATGAGCCAAACAACGAAACATACCAGTACATGATGGAATTTTATGATGAGGTGGGTGATGACGTTCGGGCGATCATACACGGGCGTTGGATTCGCTTTACCCTCTCGGACCCTTTGGGTCGGTACGCCTCTTTAAGCTCCCCTACGAGTATCGGGATACGTGGCGATGGGCACCCTGTGTTCACTGCTGGCCGAGGAATGGTATTAAGTGCGTGGGATCAGTATGAGATCGATGATGACGATCACACCCTTTTGAACCGAAGTCTGCTGACTTTCAGGCCTTCCATCGAAAGAAGTCCTATGCACAGGGCCTTTGTCGCCGACGCACTCGGTGGAACCGGTGACCTTTTCTACGATAGAAATTCCCGGGCTGCAGCAGGTGCATGGGTGTTTGACGTGTTGACACGCAATTATCCAGGGCCACATCCGAGAAACGAGTCTGCTGCTACGTGCTCGAGCCAACTCGGGATACGCCCGGACGGGTACGATTGCGATGAGTACCCTTACGCGAGCACATGGCAAAGTCCCGAGTACAGTAGGGAAAACAGGGAATATTGGGAATATGATGATCTTGCTTACTCGGTGCGTTACGTGCCTAGTTCGGATAATCGAACTGCCGGAGCTGACCTGGCCGTTTTCTATCGTAAATCCAGAATAATTCCGAACAGTGCTCCTTGGTCGGATGAGTTTGTGGACGATATCATGTACCAGCGATGGAACGAGTTCAGGGTGGGGGTGCAGTGACGCTCTATACGGAAAGTCAGTATTTTCATAATGACTTTGGATGGCTCCAAGCCGGAACGAGCGTGGCCTCCCTGGATCATGGGCTGCGCATTCCCTCGGTGATTTCGAGAGCGTTGCCGCTGTATCTGGACGAAGAGTTCATACTGATCGAGCCCCCGATTATCAAACAGGTCATGCTCGTCACGGTTTCGCTTCATGAAGATAGGCCGCAGCCCCCAGACCCGGACAACCCACCGTCGTTCTGGGCGGAGACGACCTTGCGGTTCCCGGACGGAGGTAAATTCTACGTTCTGGTCGCCCCCGATACCTGGCCGTTCACACCGGCGCCAGAAGGCTGGTACGGGTTACGAGTGACGGCCTGGCCCGGCGTCTCGTGGGACGGCGCATGGATTGAGGATTTCGCGCAGCGGGGCGATCGACAGGCCGGCCCGGACCGCTGGATATTTGACCTTTGGCCCTCAGCCGCACCGGAAAGCGGGAACGTAACTGGCAACGCCCGGGATGCCATTAAACGCCGGTTCTCCTGGATCGGTGAAACCGATGGTGCCTTGCACTATTCACCGCCAGAGTGAGGGAGACGGGCCAAGACCTGCACCAAGACCTGCGCCGGGTGTGATGTCTCAGGAAGCGGTAGCAAAGACCTGCGCCGGGTGGTGCAGTGTGTGCAGGCTCACGGCGTTATCCCGGCCGAAAGTCACAGCCGGGTTGGCCGGCACGTCACATGTCTCTGCTAGTCCGCCTGGTCGTCCACAGCCGTGGCCGGTCCGGTGGTTCCGGCCGGCTCCGCCCTGCAGCATCGTCGCTATGGACGACAGCCGAGCGATGCGAGGGGAAGGGCGGTGGCGGGATGCGCGCCAAGGACGCACTGGGCGCCTGGGGTGAGGACCGCGCCAGACGCTATCTGCGGGGACTCGGCTGGCAGATCCTCACCAGCAACTGGCGATTGCGCGACGGCGAGCTGGACATCATCGCGATGGACGGCCCGACCCTCGTCTTCGTGGAAGTGAAGACCAGGCGGGGCAGCGCCGCCGGGGACCCGCTGGAAGCGGTCACACCGCAGAAGCTGCGTGCCCTGCGGCGGCTGGCCGGCGCCTGGCTCGCCGAGCAGGAACAGCATTACCCGTCCGTGCGGCTCGATGTCATCGGCATCGCGGTGCCCAGGCGGGGCCGCCCGCAGCTGTCGCATGTGAGCGACGTCGGGGAAGCGGCATGAGTGCCGCGCCGGAGGCCGGCGAGCTGCGTGCCGAGAGCCCGGGGCCGGCTCGCGCTGCAGCCCCCGTCGGAGGTGGCGAGCGACGATTGCGGCTGGGCCGGGCACGCGCCATCGGGCTCGAAGGGCTACGGGGTCATCTCGTCACGGTCGAGGCGTCACTGAACGACGGGCTGCCGGCGATGACCGTCGTCGGGCTCCCTGACGCCTCGGTCAACGAGGCGCGCCAGCGGATCCGCACGGCGCTGAGCAACAGCGGCTGCGCGATGCCGGCCACCCGGATCACGGTCAACCTCTCGCCCGGCGAACTGCGCAAGGTGGGCACCGTCTTCGACCTGGCCATCGCGGTGGCGGTGATGGCCGCGGCCGGCCACCTGCATGCCGGTGCAGCCGAGGCCACCGTGCACCTGGGGGAGCTGGGCCTGGACGGCAGGCTGCATCCGGTCCGCGGGGTCATCGCGGCCCTGCTGGCCGCACGCGAGGCCGGAATCGACCGCGCAGTCGTCCCCGCCGGCAACGCCGCCGAGGCCGCCCTCGTGCAGGGCATGCGCATCCGGACCGCGACCAGCCTGGCCGAGGCGGCGAACATCCACGGCGCGAACCTGCCGGCACCGCAGCAGCCGATGGTGAGCGCGCGAGTCCCGGAGCGCGCCCCCGGCGGTCCCGCTCCGGCGGATCTGGCGGCGGTCAGAGGACAGGTGCAGGCGCGCTGGGCGCTGGAGGTCGCCGCGGCCGGTGGTCACCACATGCTCATGATCGGCACGCCCGGCGCCGGGAAGACCCTCCTGGCGAGCGCCTTGCCGGGGATACTGCCGCCGCTGAGCGAGGAAGAAGCCGTCGAAGTCGCCGCCGTCCGCTCGCTCGCCGGGGTCTTCGACCCCGAGACCGGGCTGGATCGCACGCCGCCGTTCGTGGCGCCGCACCATCGCACCTCACCGGCCGCCATGACGGGAAGCCCGCGCCGGGCAGGGCTGATGGCGCAAGCACATCACGGCGTCCTGTTCATGGACGAGGCGCCGGAGTTCCGCAGAGACGCCCTGGAACTGCTGCGGCAACCACTGGAATCGGCGCGTTACAGCGTCGACCGGGCGGCGGAGTCGGCCACCTTCCCCGCCTCCTTCCAGCTGGTGATGGCCGCCAATCCCTGCCCCTGCGGGAAAGCGGTGGGCACCGGCATCGGCTGTGAATGCCCGCCGATGGCGCGGCGCCGTTACGCCGCCCGGCTCTCCGGTCCGGTCCGTGACCGGATGGACGTTCATCTGGAACTGCACCCGGTGGCGCTCAAAGACCTGCAGGACACCCGACCCCAGGAAGCCTCCGCTGACGTCGCGGCCCGGGTGCGGCGCGCACGCGAGGCGCAGCGCCGGCGTTACCAGGGCCTGCCCTGGCGGCTCAACGCGCAGGCCGACGCCAGCTGGTTGCGGGAACGGTACGCCTTCAGTCCCGCCGAGATACGCGAGATCGACGAGGCCCTGCGGCGCGGCCTGCTGAGCATGCGGGGCTATGACCGTGTCGTCCGCGTGGCCGCCAGCATCGCCGACGTCGCCGGCAGAGAGCGTCCCACCCGCGAGGATCTCCTGGCCGCCCTCACTCTGCGGCACCCGGAGGCGACTCCATGAGCGCGACGAACCCGGTGGCGCACACCGGCGGCACCGGAGTGCACCAGCTCGGAGCGCGCCAGTGCGCCGCTGACGAGGAAGACCGGCAGGCCCGCGCCGCGATCCTGCGGCTGAGCGAGCCCGGAGACGGACTGCTGTTCCTCGCCGTGGAAGTGTTCGGCGCCGCCGGCCTCCTGCGTGCCGCGCAGCGGGGCCGCTGGACCCGGCCGGAAGCGGAACAACTCGACGCCACGATCCGGGAACGCGGCCTGAGCGTGCGGCCAGGAATGTTCGGTGCCGCGCTGGACCGCTGGAAGGTGCGGCTGGAAGACGCCGATGGCGTCCGCGACCTGCGTGGTATGGCCCGGCTCGGAGCGCGCCTCGTCGTCCCCTCGGATCCGGAATGGCCTCCCGGCCTGGCCGATCTGGGTCTGGAGCAGCCGCTGGGCCTGTGGGTGCGCGGCGAGCACCGGCTGGATCGGGCGCTCGAGCCCTCCGTCGCGCTCGTCGGCGCCCGGGCCGCCAGCGGCTACGGTGCGCACAACGCCGGGGTGCTGGCCTATGAACTGTGCGGCCACGGCGTCACGGTCGTCTCCGGGGGCGCGTACGGCATCGACATCGCCGCCCACCGGCATGCGCTCAGCGCCGCTCGTCACGAACGAGGCCACCCCGGCACCGTGGCGTTCATGGCCGGGGGAGTGGATCGCCTCTATCCGCGCGGCAACGCAGATGTCCTGGAGGAGATAGCCCGGCGCGGGCTGGTCGTCTCCGAGACCGCGCCGGGGATGAGCCCTATGCGGCAGCGTTTCCTGCAGCGCAACCGGCTCATCGCCGCTGCTTCGCAGGCGACCGTCGTGGTGGAGGCAGGCTGGCGGTCCGGGGCGCTGAACACCGCGCGCCGTGCGGCTGAGCTCGCCCGCCCGGTGGGCGCCCTGCCGGGCTCCGTGCACGCGGCCGGTTCGGCCGGCTGCCACCGGCTGATCCGGGAAGGCGCGGCCGAGCTTGTCACCTCCCCGGACGATGTCCTTCAGCTGCTGCCGGGTACGGGCCTCGACGCGGATCCAGGCCACCAGGACACCCTCGCCGCTGGCGCCGGCGATGACCTGAGCGATCTGGAGAAACGCCTCTTCGACGCGCTGCCGGTCAGAGGCGGATCCGATATCTCCACCCTGTCCAATCGCGCCGGACTGCCGGTGCCGGAGGTGATGTCCGCGCTGGCCGCGCTCGAACTGCGGGGCCTGACGGTGCAGGCGGCACGCGGCTGGCGCAAGAACCCCTCCTGATGCACGGCACGGCGCGTAGCATGAAGACCATGGCCGCCGAGCAGGACTCTTCCGCCCGCACCGGGCAGCATGCTCTGCCCGGCGAGTTCGCCGAGACCTGCGAGGCCTTCGCCGAGCATCTCGCCGCCGAGCGCAACCGGTCCGAGCACACCGTACGTGCTTACCGCACGGACCTGGAAACCATGCTCGCGGCACTGGCCCAGGACGGAACCCGGACGCTGGCCGCCATCGGCCTGCCGCAGCTGCGCGCCTGGCTGATGCGGCCCGAGGTCGCAGCGCTGGCCCCGGCAACACTGGCCCGGAAGATCGCGGCGGCACGGACCTTCTTCGACTGGGCGCGCCGCAGCGGACGGATCGAGACGGACCCCTCCCGGCGACTGCAGGCACCCCGCCACCGGGGCCGGCTGCCCACCGCGCTGAAAGCGGAGCAGGCGGCGGAACTGCTCAGACTGGCGCACGAGGCCGCGGCCGCCCCGGATGCCGAGCCCGAGCTGATCCGGGACGCCGCCGTGGCCGAACTGCTCTACGCCACCGGCGTGCGTGTCTCCGAACTCGCCGGGCTCGACTGCGCCGATGTCGACTTCTCCCGCCGTATGCTCACCGTCCTGGGTAAGGGCGACAAGGAACGGCGCGTGCCGCTCGGCGCACCGGCCGCTCAGGCGCTCACCCGCTGGATCGACGGACCGAGGGAGCAGCTCGCAGGACGTAAGACCCGCCCCCCGCAGGACGCCGATGCGCTTTTCATCGGGATCCGCGGCGGCAGGATGGGCCCGCGCGCCATCCGCGAGGTGGTGCACCGCCTCGCGGCGGCCGTGCCCGGTGCCCCGGACATCGCCCCGCACGCGCTGCGGCACAGCGCCGCCACGCACCTGCTCGAAGGCGGCGCTGACCTGCGCACCGTCCAGGAGCTCCTCGGCCACGCCTCGCTCTCCAGCACCCAGATCTACACCCACGTGTCCACCCGCCGCCTGCAGGAGAGCTACCGCCAGGCCCACCCCCGCGCCTGAACGGCGCCTGAGACACGCGGCTGCAACGGCCTTGCTCCGCTGAACGGTGGTGATCCCCCGCGCCACGGCGATCGGTACCGGGGCCGCGGAGGAACAGACGGGGCCGCGGAGGAACAGACCTACCTCACCGTAAGGCTCTGACAGCCGTCGCGGTTCGTGGCACGGAGAAGCTTCCCGCGCTGAAACGAGGAGCGGTCGTCACAGGGCGACGATGACCTTGCCCGAAGCCTGCGAGTCCCGCGCCGCCGCGAACGCCGCAGCCGGGTCGTCCACGGTGAACTCGTGGGTGATGACCTGTTCGATCTCCGGCCGCTCGGCCAGCAGCTGGACCGCCGCCCCGATCTCGTCCTTGAACCGGAATGTGCCAAAGAACCGCAGTTCCTTCGCGATGAACGGCGCCAGGTTCACCGGTCGTGTCTCATTGGGGACCATTCCCACCTGCACGACCGTACCGGCCGGCCGGGCCGCCGTCAGCGCCGCCGAGATGGACGCCGGCACCCCGGAACACTCCAGCACCACATCGAAGGCGTTCTCCGGCACCGGCTCCCGCGAGACGTCGACGGTGCGGTCCGCGCCCTGCGCCGCCGCGCGCTCCAGCGGCCCCGGAAGGACATCCGTCGAGGCGATCTCAGCGGCCCCGGCGGCACGCGCCGCGGCGACGCTCAGCAGCCCGATGGGCCCCGAGCCGGTCACCAGCACGCGGGCCCCTGCCAGGTCGCCGGCCTTGGAGACCCCGTGCAATGCCACCGCAAGCGGCTCAGCCAGCACCGCGCGACGTACGGGCAGCCCCTCCGGCAGCACGCGCACCATCTCCCGCTCCACCACCAGGTACTCAGCCATGCTGCCCTGAGTGTGCGGCCAGGTCGAAGCGCTGCCCAGGTAGGAGCCGCCCGCCCAGAGATGGGGCTCATCGGCGTATGCCTCCACCGGCGTACCGAACCGAGCCGGATGCACCGTCACCGCAGTGCCCTGCGCCAGAAGTCCCCCGGGTCCAGATCCACCCGCCCGGAGAGCTCATGACCGGGGATGAGGGGCTCGCGCACGACGAACTCGCCATTGGCGCCCTCGAAGTAGTAGTGCAGATCTGAACCGCAGATGCCCACGTACTCCACCCGCAGCCGCACCTCGCCCGGCCCCGGTACGGGAACCTCGGCCCGGCGGACGACCGTGCGCTCCTTCGCCTCGATGTAAACGGCGCGCATTCCTTTCCTCGCTCTCATATCGTGTCGCTGATGAGACTGACGTACTGCCGCCGCCGTGGTCGGCAGCCCGGTCTGTTCCGGTTCAGACCACCGCGGTCATGCCGCCGTCGACGAACAGGTTCTGCCCGGAGACGAAGCTGGAGGCGTCCGAGCTGAAGAACAGCAGCGCCCCGGCCAGCTCCTCGAAGGAACCCCAGCGACCGGCCGGGGTGCGGTTCACCAGCCACGAGTTGAACTGTTCGTCCTCCACCAGGGCACGGTTCATCTCCGTGGCGAAGTACCCGGGTGAGATGGCGTTCACCTGGATGTTGTGCCCCGCCAGGTCCGCCGCCATGCCCTTCGTCAGCTGCGCGACGCCGCCCTTGGTGGCCGAGTACGCCGCGATGGTCTGCCGCGCCAGCAGGGACTGCACCGAGCCGATGTTGACGATCTTTCCCGAGCCACGCTCGATCATCGCCGGGACCAGGAACCGCGAGACGTAGAAGACGCTGCTCAGATTGGAGGCGACGAGCGCGTCCCAGTGCTCCACCGGGTACTCGGCGAACGGTGCGCGCCGTTGCAGTCCGGCGTTGTTCACCAGGATGTCCGGGGTGCCGTATTCCCGCAGGATCCGCGCGACGGCGGCCTCGACCGCACCGGCATCGGTGACGTCGAAGCCGATGCTGGCTGGTTCCTGGCCGGACCGCGACGCCGTTTCCTCCGCGGTCCGGGCGATGGCATCGGCGTCCCTGCCGTGGACGATCACGCGTGCGCCCGCATCGGCGAGGGCGATCGCGAGCGCCCTGCCCAGGCCCCGGGAGGAACCGGTCACGAGTGCCAGGCGGCCGCGGACATCGAACAGTGCAGACATGACTTCCTTAGGCGTGAGTACGATCGGATGTTCCGGCTCAGCGGGCTTCAGCACCGTGATGCGAGGCTTCAGAAGGCGGAGGCGATGAGGTAGACGACGCCCACCAGGACGAAGCCGATGATCGACTGCAGGGCCTGCTGCACCGTCCACGTCTTCAGGGTCGTCTTCACGTCCATGCCCATCAGCCGGCCCACCAGCCAGAAGCCGGAGTCGTTCACATGCCCGGCGAACACCGAGCCGGCGGCGGTGGCCAGGGTGATGCAGGCGACCTGCACAGCGTTGAAATCCCCCGCGATCACAGCGGGAGAGGCCAGGCCGGCAGCGGTCACGAGGGCGACCGTCGCCGAGCCCTGCGCCAGGCGGATGACGACGGCGATCAGGTAGGCGACGATGATGACCGGCAGGCCCAGCGCTCCGAGCGAGTCGGCCAGCGCATCGCCGATGCCGGAGGCGCGCAGCACCCCGCCGAACATGCCGCCGGCGCCGGTGATGAGGATGACCGAGCAGATCGGGCCGAGCGCCGAGTCGAGGATCTTCTCCAGCGCGGTGCCGTTCTCTCCGCGGCGGTAGCCCAGCACGAAGGTGGCGACGATGACCGTGATGAGCAGCGCGATCGCCGAGGTCCCCAGGAAGGAGAGCGTCTGGAACCAGACGGTGTCCTCGCTGACCACGCCGGCGGCACGCA
Organism: Sediminivirga luteola; assembly: GCF_014639315.1. Taxonomy (GTDB): domain Bacteria; phylum Actinomycetota; class Actinomycetes; order Actinomycetales; family Brevibacteriaceae; genus Sediminivirga; species Sediminivirga luteola. Next base: position 38,306 of record NZ_BMFY01000018.1, on the reverse strand, counting down.
GGGTGTCGAGGCCGGTGTTGAGCAGGATGAGGAACATCGGCGTCAGCAGCAGCGCGATGACCGTCCCCACACCCGGCGGGTTGGACGGCTGGTCGTCGTCGCGGTCGCCGAAGAGGCTGGGGACCGGGATCATGGTCCGCTCGCCGACGAACTTGCCCCACAGGTAGCCGGCCGTGTACCAGAGCGGGAACGCGATCAGCAGGCCCACCAGCAGCACCAGGCCGATGCTGGCCTCGTAGAACTCCGAGGCGGACACCGGACCGGGGTGCGGCGGCAGGAAGACGTGCATGACGGAGAACGCCGCCGCGGTCGGGATGCCGAACAGCACGACGCTCTTGCCGGAGACCCGGCGGGCGACGGCGAAGACGATCGGCAGCATCATGACCAGGCCGGCGTCGAAGAACATCGGGAAGCCCAGGATGAGCGAGGCGATGCCCAGCGCGAACGGCGCGCGTTTCTCCCCGAAGGTGCTCACGAGCTTCTCGGCCAGGACCCGGGCGCCGCCGGAGTGCTCGATCAGGCGGCCGAGCATCGCGCCGAGAGCCACCAGCAGGGCCACGGTCCCCAGCGTGGAACCGAAGCCGCCGGTGAGGGTGTCCGAAAGCGCTGACATCGGAATGCCCGCGGCGATGGCCGTCAGCGCCGAGACCACGATGAGCGTGATGAACGCGTGGACCTTGAAGCGGATGATGAGGATGAGGATGAGGGCGATGGCGCCCGCGGCGATCGCGAGCAGCGGCCCGGCACCCAGGGTCTGGGTCCAGTCTTCCATTGAAATCTCCATTGATCGTATGGGTCGCGCGGCCGCTCCGCCGTGCATGCGCGTGCCCCTGCGGGATCGTGCGTGTGCCCGGCCGTGCGGCCTTACCGCTGGAGCTTGCCACAATGATCGTACTTATTGCAAGAAGTAGTCACATCTGTGGAGGGAGGCCGGTGTGCCCATGCCCTACGCTGTGGTGAAGACGCCGCGCCCGCGCAGTGCCCGCGGGTGTCCCTCCGACCAAGGAAAGCAGGTCCAGTGCCGCACGCATCCCGCAGCAGCGCCCCCACTCGCGCCTCCCACGGCTCGGTGCTGGACGATCTGGGTTTGCGGATCGCCGACGGCGTACTGGCGCCGGGCACGGTGCTCACCCTGGCCGGTCTGGAGGAGGAGTACGGCGTCTCCCGTACCGTCATCCGCGAGGCCGTGAGGGTGCTCGAAGCCAAGGGGATGATCGAGTCCCGCCGCCGCATCGGCGTCACGATCACGCCGATGAGCCGCTGGAGCGTGCTCGATCCCGTCCTGATCCGCTGGCGGCTGAGCGGGAGCACCCGCCCGCAGCAGATCGTCGCCTTGACCGAGCTGCGGCTGGCCATCGAACCGGTCGCCGCCCGGCTGGCGGCGCAGCGCGCCTCGGAGCTGGAACGTGCGGAGATCGGCCGGCTGGCGGGGCTGCTCAAGCAGCTCGGCGATGCGGGCAAAGGCGACAGCGAGGAATATCTCAGCGCTGACATCGCCTTCCATGACCGCATCCTGGAAGCTGGCGGCAACCTGATGCTGACCGCGATCAAGCAGCCCATCGCCGAGGTCATCACCGGACGTCACAACGCCGGTCTCACCCCGGCGCACCCCCTGCATGGCGCGCTACACAACCACGTCGAGGCGGCGACCGCGATCGTGCGCGGCGACGCGGACGGCGCCGAACGGCACGTCCGCGGCTACGTCGAGACGATCCTCGCGGAGGTCCGGGCGGAACAGTAGACGCCGGCGGCAGAGGCGCTCGGCTCCTGCCTGACGGGGGCGGACGTCCGGGCGGCTGAGGCGCGGCGCGCCTCAGCCGCCCGTGACCAGGTTCGGGCAGTCCTCGCCGGCGAGCACCTGCAGCAGATTCGTCACGGCGCCCTCGGCCATCCGTTCCACCGCCTCGGCGGTGTGCGCGCCGCTGTGCGGCGTGGACACCACGCGCGGGTGCCCGACGAGCGGGGAATCCACCGGCGGCTCGACTTCGTAGGCGTCCAGCCCGATCCCGTGCAGCCGACCCGAGTCGAGTGCCGCGAGTGCGGCGTCCTCGTCGATGAGGCCGCCGCGGGCAGTGTTGACGATGATCGCGCCGGCGGGCATCGCCTTGATTCTTCCGGCGCCGATGAGGTGCCGGGTCTGCGGGGTGAGCGGGATGTGCAGGCTCAGCACATCGGCGGCCGCGACCACCTCGTCCAGGTCCCCGGGGACGATGCCGGCCGCCCGCAGCGTCTGCTGCGGCACGTTCGGGTCGCTGCCGTGCACGGTCATGCCCAGCCCGGCGCCCATCGCCGCCACCTTCCTGCCGATGGCGCCCAGGCCGATCACGCCCAGCCGGCGCCCGGACAGCTCCACGCCCTGCCCGCGCGGCCAGCCCCCGGCGCGCACCTGGGCGTCCAGTTGCGGGATACCGCGGGCGACGGCGAAGGCGAGGCCGATCGCCAGTTCCGCGACGGCGGTGGCGTTGGCTCCCGGCGTCACGGTGACGGCCACCTGGCGCTCGCGGGCGGCCGCCAGGTCGATCTTGTCGGTGCCCACGCCGTAGCGGGAGATGACCCGCAGGGAACCGGAGGCCTCGATGACCTCCCTGGTGTAGGAGTCGACTCCCGCGATGACGCCGTCGACGTCCCGCAGGGCCCGGATCAGCTCCTCGCCGTCGAGCGGGCGGCCGGCAGTGCTCAGCACGACCTCGTGCCCGGCCGCGCGGAGTCGCTGGAGGGCCGGGGCCTCTGGCGTGCGGCACAGGGATGTGGAGGTGACGAGGATTCTCACGCCGGGAGCTCCTTGGGGTTGGTGCGCGCGTAGCCGTCCAGGTATCGGCGGAACTCGCCCTCGTAGTAGGCGTGCCGTTCCATGTCCGGGATCACCCGCCGGCGCCCCCCGGCTTCGCGGAAGGCCGGCTGGTCGTCATCGAGTCCGGCAGAAAGCAGCGCCATCCGCACGGCGCCCACGAGAGAGCTGTGCTGCAGGGAGGAGATCTCCATCTCCGTGCCGAAGACATCGGCGGTCAGCTGCGTCCAGAAGGGGGATGAGAGCACGCCGCCGGAGAGCAGGATGCGCCGGGGCGTGCCGCCCACCGCGATCAGCTCGCGGTAGCAGTGGTACAGGCCGAACACCACCCCGTGCAGCACCGCCTGGTACATATCGGCGCGGGAATGGCGCGGCTGGAGCTCCAGGAAGCCGCCGCGGCGCTGATCCTGCCAGCCGGGGCACCGCTCGCCGAAGAGGAACGGCATGAACAGCGGCAGGTCCCGCTTCGCGGTGCTCAGCAGCGGTTCGATCTCCTCGAAGCTCGTGGCGGCGCCGAACAGCCGGTCCTTGGCCCAGTCGACGCAGTTGGTGCATCCCGATGTGGCCGCACCCGAGAGCCATCCGACGGGAGAGCGGTACGCCCAGGTGCTCAGCCTGGGGGAGAGGACCGGCGCGGAGGCGGCGAACCGCAGCGCCCCGGAGGTGCCCATCGAGAACGTCATGTCCCCGGGCTGGCTCGCGCCGTCGCCGACCTGGCTCAAGCCGCCATCGGGCCCGGGCAGGAGGACCGGTGTTCCGGGGCGAAGGCCCAGCAGGGTGGCGGCCTCGGCAGTGAGCGGTGCGGTGTCGGTGCTGGCATGGAGCTCCGGCAGCACGACCCCCTGGAGCCCCAGTCGCTCGACGATCTCCGCGTCCCAGTCGCCGGAGCTGGTGCTCAGCAGGCCGGTTCCGGAAGCCTGGGCGGGGCTGGTCCAGGTCCGCCCAGTCATCCGGGCGAAGTTCAGGCTGTTCTGGTCCAGGACGAGTGCTCCCTCCAGCGGGACGCCCTGTTCTTTGAGCAGCATCAGCTTGAACGCCGGGTAGATGGCGTTGACCATGCACCCGGTGCGCTTATAGAACCAGGCGGTGAAGGCCTCGTCCTCGCGGAGCCGGGCACAGAGATCCTGCGCCCCCGTGTGGGGCCACTCCTGCACCGGCGTCAGCGCGGAGAGGTCGGGCCGGCGCAGCGTGAGGCCGTGATAGGTGCCGGAGAGCGCGATGAGGTCGACCGCGCGCCCGGCGGCGGCCTCGCGACCAAGCGCCATGAGCTGGGTGAACAGGCTGTCCCCGTCCCGGACCGCGGGGTCTGCGCTCGCGATCTCGAACCGCCGGGTACGCACCTGCGTTTCCTGGCTGTCCGTGTCGAAGAGCATCGTCTTCGCTGACGTGGTGCTCGCTTCGAGCGCGAGGATGATCATCGGCCGTCGCTTCCTTGGGGTCGGTGCTCGGGTGGCGAGGCCGCCCACGGCAGCACCGCCTGCCGCAATGATATGATCATTTCCGCCCGGAATGGAACTCCACCGAAAGGCCGATGATGTCTGAGGTTCTCGATTCCCTCGCCGCGCACGGCGTCGTCCCGGTCGTCGCCGTCGATTCGGCCGCGCAGGCCGCCGCCCTGGCCGGGGCGCTGGCTGAGGGTGGTCTTCCGGTCGCGGAGATCACCTTCCGCACTCCGGCGGCCGAGGCGGCCATCGCCGCTGTCGCGGGGCGCGGTGATGTCCTGGTGGGCGCGGGCACCGTCGTAACCCCCGCCCAGGTGGACGCGGCTGCGGCGGCGGGTGCGCGCTTCGTCGTTTCCCCGGGTACCTCCCGCGCCGTCGTCGAACGGTGCCGGGAGCATGGCCTCCCGGTACTGCCGGGTGCCGTCACGGCCACGGAGATCCAGGCCGCCCTGGAGCTCGGTCTGGACACGGTCAAGTTCTTCCCCGCCGAGGCCTCCGGGGGAGTGGCGGCGATCAAAGCGCTCTCAGCTCCGTTCCCCGGGGTGTCGTTCGTGCCCACCGGGGGCGTGGGGCCGGGCAATCTGGCGGACTACCTTGGGCTGGACTCGGTGCGCGCCGTGGGTGGGTCGTGGATGGTCCCGGCCGCAGCGATCTCCGCCGGGGACTGGACGGGCATCCGGGATCTCGCCGGAGATGCGGTGCGCCGCGTGGCCGGGCTCCGCTCGAGTGGACGCGCGGCCACGCCCTGATGGGGCCTGGGGAGACCGGAAAGTGGCGATGCCTGGGGGCCGGGCGGCTCTGAGCGCGGCGGTCCAACGAAAGTGGGCTAGGCTAACCTCACTGATGAGTCGAGCTCATTGCTGAGCTGCCGTGAAGGAGCCCTCTGTGACCTTGCTGCCATCCCGTACGCCCCGGACGTCCAGACTCGCCGGCGTGCTGGCTTCTGCCGCCGTCGTCGCTGTGATGCTGAGCGCCTGTGCCCCCGGTGGCGGGGCCTCCGGTTCCGAATCTTCGGGTGAGCGGTCCGGCGACGGGGCGGACGGCGCGTTTCCCAGGACGGTTCAGACCGGCAAGGGGCCGGTGACGATTGAGGAAGCCCCGGACCGGGTCGTGGCGCTGAGTCCGACGAACGCCGACGAGCTGCTCGCCCTCGGCATGGAACCGGTGGCAGTGGCGGCGGATCCGGCCACCTTGAGTGAAGAGGCACCGTGGATCGCGGATGAGATCGAGGACATCGCGCACGACGATTTCCATACTGCCGGAGGTGACCTGAACGTCGAAGCCATCGCGGCGGTTGAGCCGGATCTGATCGTCGCGCAGACCTACCAGGTTGCGGACGATGCCGTGTACCAGCAGCTGAGCGCCATCGCGCCCACCGTGACGCCGGATTCGCAGGACGGCAATGTGGACTGGGACGTGCGGCTGCGGGCTGTGGCCGAGGCGGTCGACCAGGCCGAAGAGGCCGAGCGCATCATCGCGGACATCGAGGAGCAGTTCGCTGCCGCGGGCGAACAGATCCCGGGCATCGGCGGCAAGACCTACCAGTGGATCCGCGTGGACCCGGACGCGTTCGCCTTCGGCAATGCTTCCGTGTTCGATCTGTTCGGCATGCGCCCCGCCGGCAACCAGGACAATACGATGAACACCGATCCGCTCTCATTCGAGCGGATCGGGGAACTGGACGCGGACTTCCTGGCGGTGTGGGCACCGACGCCGGAACTTCGCGAGCGCATCGATCAGGACCCGCTGTTCCAGGACTTGCCCGCGGTCCGCAACGGCACCGTCTACTACGCGGACCTCGCCTTCGCCACCGCGATCAACTCGCCGGCTCCCGCAGCACTGGAGTGGCTGAAGGACTCCATCGTCCCGGCGCTCGACGAACTGGCCGACTGAGATCTCACCGCGCCGGTCCGGGGAGTGCAGGCGGGCGGTGGCTTCTCACTGGAGGCCTGGTGAGTGTGACGTCGTCACAGCTCCCAGGGATCGAGGGCGCGGACGGGTGTGCGCCGTCCGGCGCGAGGCTCGGGCGGACCGGATCCACCGGACTCCTCGAGTAGATCCGGCTGGTTAGCCGCGCAGTGCCACGGACAGCGCCTCAGCGAGTGGACGGTCGCCCTCGGCGAGATCGAGGTCCTTACCGATACTGGCGTCCTCGGTCAGCACGACCTGGATGAACTCGGCCACATCGGCGCGACGCGTCTTCACTCCCCGGTTCAGGTCCGTGCCGGAGAGCGCGACGGTCCCACGCGAGGTACCCGGATCGTCTGTGAGCCCGCCGGGTTTGACGATGGTCCAGTCCAGGCCCGAGTCGCGCAGCGCCTCGTCGGCGGCGCGCTTGGCCTCCCAGTAGGCCGCGAAGACCTCGTCGGTGCCCTGTGGCACCGGATCCTGAGCGCCGATGAAGGAGATCTGCACGAACCGGGTGATTCCGGCACGCTTGGCCGCGTCGATGCTCTGCAGGGAGCCGCCCAGATCCACTGTCTGCTTCCGGGCCACACCCGATCCGGGGCCGGCGCCGGCAGCAAAGACCAGCGCGTCGGCGTCACCGATCTTCGCGGCCAGTGCCTCGGAATCCTCCGCCTCCAGGTCGTGCAGCACCGGGGTACCGCCGTCCGAGCGGATGTCGTCGGAGTGCCCGGGATCCCGGATGACTCCCAGTACCCGGTCGCCGGCCTCGCTGAGCCGGCGGGTCAGCTGGCGGGCGATGTTCCCGTGGGCGCCGATGATGGCGATGGTGCTCATGACTCTCCTTGTGTCGAGTGCGCCGCCGTATGACGGTCTTGTCCTCTCCTCCGGGCAACACGGCATTCAGCCCGCCCATTCCCAATGCCACGGCTCGGGCAGCGAGCCGCCGGCCTGAGCCCACGGCGGATGAATCCAGCCATGCGCCGGAGCATGGGTGCGCATCCATTCGTGTTCGCGGGTGCCGAAGCGGTTGATGCCGCCGCCCAGATCCACCGCCAGGCCCCAGCCGTGATTCGAGGTGCCCGGAGTCGCCGCCATCCGGCCCTTCTCCCTTTTCAGCCGCACCTGGGACGCGTAGTCGCGGTAGGCGTCGGTCACCGCGATCGGCTGGCCGAAGGCGGCCTGGAAACTCCGGTTGAGCGCCTCGAACCCGCGCGCGGCGTCACAGCGCAGCAGGTGGTGGGGCGCGTGGCCGATGGGGCACAGGGCGACCGCCGGAATGCGCCCGTTCTCATGGCCTCCCCAGGGGCCCGCGCCGCTGCCGGAGGGGCGCTCCGGCAGCGGCTCAGGACGCTCGGCTTGCGGAAGCAGGATGGGAGAGCGGGATACGGCCAGCAGACCCATCGGGTCGACGTAGGTGCCGTTCTCCCGCACACCCCAGTGCACGCACGAGGTGTCCGGGCAGTGCCGGGGCTCTGCCGCGAGAGTGCCCAGTACCGTGCTCGCTTCGACGTGCTCCCCAGCGCGGAGCGGTGATTCCAGCGGCTCGAAAGAAGACAGACGCGAGCCGACCCGCAACGTGAGCACCGGCCGGCCGGCGACCATCCCGGAGAAATGAACCGTCCCGGCCGCGGGAGCAAAGACCTCCGTCCCGGGACGCGCTTCCAGATCGACGCCCCGATGCCCCGCTAACCACTCTTCCGGTGGCGGTTCGAATCCGCGGATCACGGCGGACCCCGGGAGCGGATGCCGCCAGCCTGCATCGGCGTCCGTTCCGGGAACCGTGCCGGGCGCGGCGTTCACAGCCGGCAGCGCCGCCCAGCTGGTCATGGCGACGGAAGCCTCCTCACCGCCGCCGACGCGGTGATCCCCGCCGGCTGCGGAGTGATGGCCGCGGGCGTGCTCGTGAACGGGCGCGCCCACGGGCGCCGCTGCTGCCGGGCACCCGAGCCAGACGGGAGCGGTGAGGCTCAACAGCAGGAGGCGCAGCGACCCCAGCAGCCGCGCACGTCTGCCACTGCTGTGGCGCCCTGGCGCGACCGGGACGGCGCCGGACGCCGGCTCCCGGGCACGCGCCGCGGAACGGCCGGCGCTATGTATCCGCAGGTGCGAGCAGGACGATCTCGAACGGAGGGAAAGAGACGATCTCGAATGGAAGGGCAGAACGGTCATGCGCTCAGCTCAGCAACCCGCGGCCCGGCGCGGAAGGCGGGAGTCTCGTCCTGTGGATCCGCCTGGCCGGCCGCGGCTCGCTGTGACGCGGCGTGGCATCGGGACAGCGGTCCTGTGCCCTCGGGACTGCACGTGGTGGGTGTTCACTGGCCGTTTACGCGTGGGATAGTCATGGATAGTCATGCGCGACGCGTCCGCCTCTAGGCTGGCGTGGACGAGTGGAGCGCCGCGTGACCGGTCCTGGCGCCGGCCGGGCGCAGGGCCTGCAGGTCCGGCGCGATGACGCCGAAACGGAGGGTGGACATGATGAGGACGTCTCGTCTGACGGCGCTGGTGGCAGCCGGGATGCTTGTCCTGTCCGCCTGCGGGTGGCGGGATGCGCCGGAGCAAGGCGCGGCGGGGAGTGAGGCCGAGGCGGTCGCCGGTTCGGTTGCCCCGGAGCTTGCAGGACCGCCGGAGACGCCGGGTGCGGTGTCAGGGCCTTTGGATGCGCGGGAGGGACCCCTGGACGGGCCGCGCGCGAACGCCGACGAGTTCGCCGTCCCGTTTCACGAGTCTGCGCACGCGGACCTCCTCGGCCCGGCCTGGGAGTTCGAAACCCCCTCCGGCCGGCACTGGTGCCATCTCAGCGAGGCGGCTCCCATGAGCGCGGAGGAGCTGGAAGGCCCCGGCGTCGTCTGCTATCCCGGCATCGATGATCACGTCGAGCTGCCGCCTGTGCTTGCCGAGAGCGACCATGCCGCCTTCGTCCTCGTCCTCACCCGTGATGGCGGGCAGGTGATTTCGATCGGCGGGCTCGTGAGCACCGGCTTCCGCGATCTGGGCTATGAGATCCCCGTGCTGCCCTACGGTGAAGTGCTGGAGGCCGCCGGCGTCGCCTGCGGGGTCGAGGAGACCGGGGTGACCTGCGCTGTTGGCGGTGAGACCCTGGCCTTCTCCAGTCAGGGCTGGGAGTTCTCCACGGACCTGACGCCCGGCTGAGTCCCCGGAGCCGGACGCCGGCCGGGCCGCTGACCCGCCGAGGGATCCCGGTCCGCCGCGCCGGCGGGTTGCACGGGGATCGACATGGCATCGCCCTGGCCGGCTCCCGGCTTTTGCGCTGGCCTGGCGCGGCAGACTACGATATGCCCAGCGGACGTGTGCGCGAGCACCCGCTCCGACTACGCGCATTCCTCGTCACCTCACGGTACGCGACCTCGCGGGAGCAGGCCGTGGGCTGACACCACCGCCGCGCCCCACCGGTGCGCCGGGCTCACCATGAGCACGGCGTCGGGTCACGCGGCTGGAATGCCAGGACCCTAACCGTAAGAACGCAGGCGCACCGACTGTGCCGCCTGCCCGATTGCGCGCCGGAACACCTCGGAACGAGGCCCTGCGCGCGGAAGGAGCGTCGGCATGGCCGTCGTCACTATCCGCCAGCTGCTCGACAGCGGCGTCCACTTCGGGCACCAGACCCGCCGCTGGAACCCGAAGATGAAGCGCTACATCTTCACCGAGCGCAACGGCATCTACATCATCGACCTGCAGAAGTCGCTGGGCTACATCGACCGCGCCTACGAGTTCGTCAAGGAAACCGTCGCCCACGGCGGCAGCATCCTCTTCGTCGGCACCAAGAAGCAGGCCCAGGAGGCCATCGCCGAGCAGGCCAAGCGCGTGGGCCAGCCCTACGTCAACCAGCGCTGGCTGGGCGGTATGCTCACCAACTTCCAGACCATCAGCGGTCGTCTCCGCCGGCTCAAGGAGCTCGAGGAGATCGACTTCGACGATGTCGCCGGCTCCGGCCACACCAAGAAGGAGCTGCTGCTACTGAGCCGTGAGAAGGAGAAGCTGGAGAAGACCCTCGGCGGTATCCGCGACATGCAGCGGACCCCGTCCGCCGTGTGGATCGTCGACACCAAGAAGGAGCACCTCGCCGTCGACGAGGCGCGCAAGCTGGGCATCCCGGTCATCGCCGTGCTCGACACCAACTGCGACCCGGACGAGGTCACCTACCCGATCCCGGGCAACGACGACGCCATCCGCTCCGTCTCCCTGCTCACCCGCGTGATCGCCGACGCCGTCGCCGAGGGTCTCATGGTCCGCCACGGCCAGGGCGAGCAGCAGGGCGAGAAGAACGTCTCCGCAGTCGACGTCGAGCCCATGCCCGAGTGGGAGCGCGAGCTCCTCGAAGGCAAGACCGAAGCCGCCGCCGACGCCCCGGCCGAGAATGCCGAAGCCGCCGCTGAGGCCCCGGCCGAGAACGCTGAGGCTGCTGCTGAGGCGCCCGCCGAAGCCGCTGCAGAGGCTCCCGCCGAGGCCGGCCAGGACTCCTGAAGCCCTACCACGAGACGACCGTCGTTATCCCCACAAGGAGAGAGAATGGCTAACTTCACCGCGGCCGATATCAAGGCGCTGCGTGAAAAGACCGGTGCCGGCATGCTCGACGTCAAGAAGGCGCTGGAGGAGGCCGGCGGCGACCAGGCCAAGGCCACCGAGATCCTTCGCGTGAAGGGCCTCAAGGGTGTCACCAAGCGCGAAGGCCGCGCCACCAGCGACGGCCTCGTGGCAGCCCACGTGGACGGCGGCACCGGCGTGCTCATCGAGTTCAACTCGGAGACCGACTTCGTCGCCAAGTCCGATAAGTTCATCGAGCTCGCCGACGTCGTCCTCGGCTACGCCGTGCGCTCCGGCGCCGAGTCCGCCGAGCAGCTGCTGGAGACGGAGATCGACGGCAAGACCGTGCAGCAGCACATCGACGAGGGCGGCGCCGCCCTGGGTGAGAAGGTGGCCCTGCGCCGCGTCGGCCGGGTCACCGGCGACAAGGTCGAGGCCTACCTGCACCGGACCAACAAGGACCTGCCCCCGCAGGTCGGCGTGCTCCTGGCCTACAGCGGCGAGGACAGCACGACCGCGCACGACGTGGCCGTGCACATCGCCGCCCTGGCCCCGAAGTACCTGAACCGGGACGAGGTCCCCGCCGATCTGGTCGCCAACGAGCGCCGTATCGCCGAGGACACCGCCCGCAACGAGGGCAAGCCCGAGCAGGCGCTGCCGAAGATCGTGGAGGGCCGGGTGAACGGTTTCTTCAAGGAGAACACCCTGCTGGACCAGGCGTTCGCCAAGGACAACAAGAAGTCCGTCGGCACCGTGCTGAGCGAGGCCGGCGTCACCGCCACCGGCTTCGTCCGGTTCCGCGTCGGCAACTGACCGCGTCAACGCCTCGAAGGGCGGCTCCCGCGCACCGGGAGCCGCCCTTCGCGCGCGTCACCAGTAGAATCACACCAGACCCCGATGAGAAGCGGCCGCACCGAGCCGAGCGAGCAGGAGCGAGCACGCAGGTGCGCCGCGGGAAGAGAGCCATGACACCGGACAACCGTGGATTGCGCAGCGAGAAGCGGCGCGTGCTGCTCAAGCTCTCCGGCGAGGTGTTCGGTGGCGGCGCCATCGGCGTCAACCCGGATGTGGTCGCCGATGTCGCCCGGCAGATCCGCGAGGTCGCCGACGAGGCGGAGATCGCCATCGTCGTCGGCGGCGGCAACTTCTTCCGCGGAGCTGAGCTGTCCCAGCGCGGCATGGAGCGCACCCGCGCGGATTACATGGGCATGCTCGGCACCGTCATGAACTGCCTGGCGCTGCAGGACTTTCTGGAGCAGTCGGGCATCGAGACCCGCGTGCAGGCCGCCATCCCGATGCCGCAGGTCGCCGAGGGCTATATCCCCCGCCGCGCTATCAGGCACATGGAGAAGGGACGCATCGTGATCTTCGGCGCCGGCGCCGGCCTGCCCTTCTTCTCCACCGACACGGTCGCCGCGCAGCGGGCACTGGAGATCCACGCCGACGAGGTCCTCATGGCCAAGAACGGCGTCGACGGCGTGTACAGCTCGGATCCGCGCACCAACCCCGACGCGGAGAAGATCGACGACATCACCTACGACGAGGCGCTGCGCCGCGGCCTGAAGGTCGTGGATGCCACGGCCTTCTCGCTGTGCATGGACAACAAGCTCCCCATGGTGGTCTTCGGCATGGAGGGCGAAGGTAATCTGGGGAAGGCCATTCGCGGGGAGCGGATCGGCACCCGCGTCACCGGTTGAAGCGCGGCGTCACCACCTTCACCGGCGGCCACCGTTCACGGACTCCGCCACGGCAAACACCACACGGAAAAGAGGCAGATGTGATCAGCGAGACACTGAAGGACGCGGGCGTCAAGATGGACAAGGCCATCGAGGTGGCCAAGGAAGAGTTCGCCTCGGTGCGCACCGGCCGGGCCAATCCTGCCCTGTTCTCCCGCCTGACCGTGGACTACTACGGCACGCCCACGCCGTTGCAGCAGCTGGCCTCCTTCCAGACCCCGGAGGCACGGACCATCCTCATCACCCCGTACGACCGCTCGTCCCTGAGCGACATCGAGGACACGCTGCGCAAGTCCGATGTCGGGGCGAACCCGTCCAACGACGGCAATGTGATCCGCGTGGTCCTGCCCGAGCTCACCGAGGAGCGCCGCAAGGAGTACGTCAAGATCGTCAAGGGCAAGGCGGAGGACGCGAAAGTCTCTATCCGCAGCATCCGCCGCAAGGCCAAGGAGACCCTGGAGAAGATCCAGAAGGACGGCGAGGCCGGCGAGGATGAGGTCAGCCGGGCGGTGCAGGAGCTGGAAGGCGTGACGAAGAAGCACGTCGAGGAGGTCGACCGCCTGCTCGCCGCCAAGGAAGCGGAACTGCTCGAGGTCTGAGCTTGACCACCGAACCGAGCCCGGCACCGCAGCGCCCTCCGGGGCCTGCGGCGACGGACGAGCCGCAGAGCGGGGGACTGCCCCCGATGCCGGCCGTGCCGCCGCGGCCCGCGCAGGCGCCGGATGTCCGCGATGCGCCGGCAGCAGCGGATGCATCGAAGGAACCTGGCGCACCGGGGACACCGGACCCGCCGGAGGTCCGTGACGCACCGGACGCACAGGAGACGCTGGGCGCACTGGAGACACAGGGCGCACTGGAGACGCAGGGCGCACCTGAGGTCCACGATGCATCGGACGCATCGGAGACGCCGGGTGCACCTGAGACTCCGGACGCATCGGAGGCGCCTGGCGCACCGGAACCCCCCGGTGCGACAGCCTCGGACATCCAGAGCGACCCGCCGCCCCGTCGGCGCGACCTCCGCGCCCAGGAGAAGAAGCGCTCGGGCTGGCGCGGGCGGATGCGCCGTCGCGCCGGTCGGCCGGGTCAGACGGATGGAGTCGGCAAACAGCGTGGCGAGGGGAATAATCGCGAGGTTCCTTCTCCTGAGGCTCCTGCCGCACCCGCACCCGCGCTCGCAGCTGAGCCGCCCCGTGCTCCCGATGCTCCTGCCGCACCCGCCGGGGTTCCGGACGCAGTGTCGGTCGAGCGTGACGCCGGGACCACGGACGTGCCCGCGGAACACGAGCCCCGGACGTCAGGGGCCGCTGCGGAAGCCGGCGTTGACGATGCCGGTGCGGACAGGGTGCCGGAGCCAGCGGCTGCCGGGAGCCTGGGCGAGGTCGCGACCGCCGCTGACGCTGGTGACGCGAACGGCGCCCCTGATGCCACGAAGACCACCGAGGACGCCCCCGAGGACGCCAAAGACGCCGCGAAGGACTACGGCCGGGCCGGGCGCAACCTGCCGGCGGCCATCGGCGTCGGGCTGGGCATCGGCCTGAGCATCCTGGCCGTTCTCGTCTTCCTCCCCGAGGCGTTCTACGTGATCGCCCTGCTGGGCGTCATCGGCGCGCTGTGGGAGCTCTCCACGGCGCTCAGCCGCTCCGGCGCACGGGTCGCCCGCATCCCCACCATGACCGCCGGCGCCTGCATGGTCGTGGCGACCGCGCTGGCAGGCCGGGAGGCGCTGTGGGTGGCGTTCGCCATCGGCGCCGGCGCCATCTTGCTCTGGACGCTCTTCGAACGCCGGCCGCACGCGGTGAAAGACGTCTCCCTGGGACTGTTCGCCCTCACCTACGTGGGCCTCATGGCCAGCTTCGTCGTGTACATCCTCACGCTGGAGCGCGGGAACCTCCTGGTGATCCTCTTCCTGGCCGCCGTGGTGTCCTCGGACGTCGGCGGCTACGCCTTCGGGGTGCTGTTCGGCAAGCATCCCATCGCACCGCGGATCTCCCCGAAGAAGTCCTGGGAGGGCTTCGCCGGTTCCGCGCTGGTGGGATCCGGCGTGGCGGTGCTGCTTTGCGTGCTGATGCTGCAGGCGCCGTGGTGGTACGGCGTCGTGCTGGGCGTCGTCATCCCCGCCTTCGCCACCCTCGGGGACTTCTCCGAGTCCATGATCAAACGCGATCTGGGGCTCAAGGACATGGGCACCCTGCTGCCGGGGCACGGCGGCATCATGGACCGCCTCGACTCGATCCTGCCTACCGCACCGGTCGCGCTGGCACTGTTCAGCGTGCTTCCAGGTCTCATCGGCGCACCATGACCTCCCGATGAGCGACAATAGATGACGATGACACCCCAGCAGCACACCCCAGACAGCCCCCGCGGCGGCCGGCCAGGCGAGGCCCGCCGTCCCTCCGGCGTACCCGCGGGCACCCGCCAGGTGCGGCCCGCCGTCGAGGCCGAGGACGGCACCCTGAAAGCGACGCCCAGCCGGGACGGGCGCCCGCTGCTGAACTTCCGCTCCCCGCGGGTGACGCAGCCGCCGGCGCATCTGGCGGACATGACCATGGAAGAGCGCCGCGCCAAGGCCGCCGAGCTGGGACTGCCGCCGTTCCGCGCGACCCAGCTGTCCACGCATTACTTCGCGCACGGGACCACCGATCCGGCCCGCATGACGGATCTGCCCAAGGCGAACCGCGATGACATCGCCGCGGCCTTCTTCCCGCCGCTGCTCACCGAGGTCAAACGCTTGACCACCGGCAACGGCGACACCATCAAGTTCCTGTGGCGGCTGTTCGACGGGGCGCTCGTGGAATCGGTGCTGATGCGCTACCCCGGCCGGATCACGCTGTGCATCTCCTCGCAGTGCGGATGCGGGATGAACTGCCCGTTCTGCGCCACGGGGCAGGCCGGCCTGACTCGCAACATGTCCACCGCGGAGATCGTCGAGCAGGTGGTCCGCGCTAATCAGGTGATCGCCGCCGGCGAACTGGACGCCCCCGCCGCGCAGGACGAGACCCTCGCCGGGGTGGGCGCCGAGGCCGAGCAGGCGGACGATGGTCCCGCCCCGGCGCGCGGGGCCGGGGAGCGTACCGGCCGGGAACGGGTCACCAACATCGTCTTCATGGGCATGGGCGAGCCCCTGGCCAATTACAAGCGCGTGATGGCCGCCGTGCGCCGCTTCACCGCTCCGGCTCCGGAGGGCCTGGGCATGTCGGCCCGCAACATCACCGTCTCCACCGTCGGTCTCGTCCCGGCCATCCGCAAGCTGGCGCAGGAGGAGATCCCGGTGACCTTCGCGCTGTCCCTGCACGCCCCGGACGACGAACTGCGTGACGAGCTGATCCCGGTCAATACCCGCTGGAAAGCCGACGAGGCCATCGATGCAGCCTATGAGTACTTCCAGACCACGGGCCGGCGAGTGAGCATCGAGTACGCTCTCATCAAGGACATGAACGATCACGCCTGGCGCGCCGATCTGCTGGCGAAGAAGCTCAACAAGCGTGGCCGCGGATGGGTGCACGTCAACCCGATCCCGCTCAATCCGACTCCCGGGTCCATCTGGACCTGCTCGGAGCCGGAGGTGGAGGCTGAGTTCATCCGCCGGCTGCGCGCCGCCGGGATCCCCACGACCCTCCGGGACACCCGGGGTCAGGAGATCGACGGGGCGTGCGGCCAGCTGGCGGCGGCGGAGTGAGCGAGCAGGAGGTGAACGCAGCAGTGGCAACGGAGTCGGGGCGGACGTTCCCCAGGATGACCGGATTGCGGACGGGCTACGACCCGGAGCAGGTGGACAGCTTCTTCAAGCGCGCCAAGGAGTCCTTCGACCGGGACCAGCCACAGCCCGGGGACCTGGACGCCCGTGCCGTGCGCACGGTGGGCTTCGACCTGGTGCGCGGCGGCTACCACGTCGCGGTCGTCGATGCCGCCCTGGACCGGCTGGAGGACACCTTCGCCAAGAAGGCCCGTGATCGCATGATCTCGCGGGTCGGCAAGGACGCCTGGATGCAGGAGCTCTCCCGGGCCGCCGCCTCCCTGCGCGGCCGGCTGACCCGGCCGGAGGGAGAGCGGTTCAAACGCGCGGGCCGCCGCGAGTACGGCTACGACATCGTCCAGGTGGATGAACTGTGCAACCGCATCAACCGCTACTTCACCGCCGGGGAGGCGATGAGCGTCGACGAGGTGCGCAGGGTCATCTTCAAGTCCCGCCGCGGTCGCCGTGGTTACGACGAAGACCAGGTCGACGCCTTTCTGGACCGGGTCGTGGACGTGATGTCCTCGGTCGACTGAGGGACCTGCCATGCGCTTGCACTGGTTCACCCGCCCCGACGGCGGCCCGGCGCCGGACGCCGGGGTGAGTGGGACGCTCAACCTTCCATACCAGCTCCTGGACTACCCGGTCGCGCTCGGGCGTGCCGACGACCTGCTGACGATCGGCGACGAGGCACTCAGCCTGTCGGAGGTGCTCGACCGGTCGGCTCGCGCCGCGGGCGTGCTGCGCCTGGCGGGACTGGGCCCCGGCAGCGTCATCGGGCATGCGGATCTGCGCCCCGCCGTGGCTGCCCTGATCGATCTGGCGGCGTTGCGCATCGGCGGCGTGCTGGCCGCCCCGGACCCCGGCGTTGCCCCCCTTGCCGCTGCCGGCGACGCGGCTGATGCCGAGGCCGCCGATGCTGTCGTGCACCCGGCTGCCGAGCAGTCCGTTCCCGTCGCGCGGATGCCAGGCGCCAGGAGTACTGTCCGTCACCTCGCCTCGCCTCTGGACGGACTGGAACTCAGGACGGCGGAGGAGACGCTGCCGCTCGGGGCGCTGGCCCGGGACGCGCGACTGGAGCCGGCCGCCGCCATCGGCGCCCCGGCGGATCGCCCGGTGGCCGTGGCCGGGCATCCGCTTCACGCCTTCACCCTGCACGAACTCCTGCGGCTGCAGGACCTGGCCGCCCTCCCGCCCGAGCCGGCCTGGCTGCCGGCATTGCTGCGACTGGTACACCGCGAAGGAGCCGGGCTGTGACCGTGGTGCTGCTGTACACCCTGGGCGTACTGCTGATGCTGGTGGGCATCGGCGTGTCCATCGCCCTGCACGAACTCGGGCACATGGTCCCGGCGAAGAGGTTCGGGGTGAAGGTCACCCGGTACATGATCGGCTTCGGCCCGACGCTTTTCTCCCGCAGGCGCGGCGAGACCGAGTACGGCGTCAAGCTCCTTCCACTGGGCGGCTTCGTCACCATGCCGGGTATGTACCCGCCGCGGCAGGAGACCACGCGGGCCGGCCGGCCCCGTCGCGCCAGGCTCTTCGAGCGCTCCATGCAGGAGGCCCGGGATTTCTCCAACTCCGAGCTGGAACCGGGGGAGGAACACCGGGCGTTCTACCGGCTGAGCGTTCCCAAGCGCCTCGTGGTGATGACCGGGGGGCCGCTGACGAACCTGGTCCTGGGCGTGCTCATCCTGGCGATCTCCTATCTGGGCATCGGGTTCCCGGCCGCGACGACCGCGGTGCAGACGATCCACGAGTGCGCCGTCCCGGCCCCGGTCGCCGCGGAACGCAGCCAGGAGGAGCTGAACGACTGCCAGCCCGGTGACCAGATCGCCCCCGCCTGGGATTCCGGGCTGCAGCCCGGCGACACCATCACCGCGGTGGCGGGTCAGCAGACGGCGGACTGGGAGGCGGTCAGCGCGGCCATCCGCGAGCACGCGGGCGAGCGGGTCACGATCGATTACCTGCGCGGCGGCCAGGCGGCGCAGGCGCAGGTCACCATCATCGAGAACGAGCGGTACGTCACCGACGAGGACGGCGCTCTGGTGGAGGGGCCTGACGGCGAGTACGTGACCGAGACCGTCGGGTTCCTGGGCATCTCCCCGGCGATGGAGCGCCAGCCCATGCCGGTCACGCAGTTCCCCGGCACGGTGGCCGAGACGATGGGCAGGATCGGCCACGCCATCGTCTTCCTGCCCCAGCGGCTGGTGGAGATCGGCCAGGTGGCCCTGACCGATCGCGAGCGGGATCCGGAGGGCCCGATGGGGCTGGTCGGCGTGGGCCGCATCGCCGGCGAACTCGCCGCCCACGACGCTTTCGACGTGGTGGAGAAAGCGCAGATCGGCCTGGAGCTGCTGGGCGTGCTCAATCTCTTCCTGTTCGCCTTCAACATGGTGCCGCTGCTGCCGCTCGACGGCGGTCACATCGCAGTGGCGCTGTACGAGGGGATACGCCGCCGGATCAACCACCGGCGCGGGCGCGGCCCCACCGGGCCGTTCGACACGGCCAAGCTGCTCCCGCTGACCTACGGCGTGGTGGCGCTCATGCTCGGCATGACGCTGCTGCTGGCCTACGTGGACATCGTCGAACCGATCAGGCTGTTCCCGGAGTAAGCCGCGCCGACGCGTGTGCCCCGCCGGGCCCGGACGCCGCGGGGCGGTGTGCTCTCGTCAGTGAGCTGACATCCGCCGGATACGCTCGGCATAGGCATCGAGTACGGCGAAGATGCCGCGATGCTGCCAGACGCGGTTGCGGCTGCGCCCGGTCGTCTCAGTCAGTACGCCCCGCTCGGTGAGGCTCTTGAGCGCGCGCAGCGCGGCCATCTCGCCGAGCCCGAGTACATCCATCACGTATTTCGTGTTCACTGCGGGCTGGCCCACCAGTGCGGGGAGGAGCCGCCACGCCGCCGCATCCGAGCGCAGCCCCTTCATCTTGGCGCGTGACTGGTCGAGCTGCTGAGAGAGTTCATTGACGAGCGCGGTTCCAGTGGCCGCCGCAATCCGGCTTGCCGATGCGAACTCGCGGACGATCGGTTCGGCATCGCCGGCGCGGTACGCGGTCAGTGCCGCGAAGTAGCGATCGGTGTCGATGAGCAGGCCGGCTGAGATCGGCACAGCGGTGGATCCCACGAGCCCTTTGTTGCGCATGATCGACTGGGCGAGAGCCCGCCCGGTACGGCCGTTGCCGTCGGTGAAGGGGTGAATAGTCTCGAACTGTGCATGTGCCACTGCGACCTGGACCAGGACGGGAATGTCCTGACGCAGGATGAACGTGATGAGATCATCGATTGCGCCACGAATGCGGCTGTGATGTGGCGCGACGAAGTCGGCCAGGCGCGGACCGGCCTCACCGGGGCCGATCCAGACGGGTTCTGTGCGGTAACGGCCTGCTTCGTTCTCGAAACCGCGCTGACGGCGCAGCAGCGCCTCGTGCATGGCGAGGATGGAAGCCTCGCTGATGTCCCGCGCCAGCCGGATCGCAGCCTCCATGGCTCGGACATTGCCCACGACGGTGAGCGCATTGGCTTTGTGACTCTCGCCGATCTCTGCGAGTGCGAGCTGCTGGGCCGAGGTGGTCAGCTGCTCGATCTGTGAACTCGAGGCAGACTCCGTGCGGAGAAGAATCGCGCTCATAGGGCCAAGCGCCGGGTCGTCAGTGTTGAATGTCCGTTGCGCGTGAGCATCGAATTCGACAAGCCGACGAGTCGCGTCTTCGGTGTCGGCGGACAGATCTGCACTCATGGCAGGTGTCCAGAACGCGATACGCGGAGTAACCGCCGAGGCATAAGAGCCGGTCTGACGTGCCACTTCCGCACGTGAGTGCATTTCGGGCGCGCGCGGTTTCCAGTCGTAGGTCTCGTATGTGATCGCCTCGACTGGGAGGCGTGGCTTCTTGGCAGATGTCCGCACATCCGCATCTTACCAACACTTAACGCAATAAGTGTTGGTAATGAAGACAGGGTCTCTCACATCCGTTGCCGTTCCAGGGGCGTGGCGGACGACGGTGGCTGCTGAGGCTGAGGCCAGTTACATCCCCGTGCCCGGTCCCGGATGAGGGACAATGGTCATCAGGCAGGCCTCATGGAAGGCGGGTGAAGCATGACCACGCTCGGGGGGACCGGCGTTCACGCCGGTCAGGAGACGCCGATGGTGCGTCCGCTCGGTACCGCGGACACGGTCGCCCTGCGCCTGCTGTGCGAGCGGCATCCGGTGGCCAATGTCTTTCTCAGCGGCCGCCTTGAAGCCGCGCGCAGCGCCGATCCGTCGGACCTCGGCGGTACGGTGCTCGGCTGCTTCTCCGGCCGCGAACTGTGCGCCGCCTACTGGATCGGCACCAACATCATCCCGGTGCAGGCCACGCCGGAGACCAACGCCGCGGTGGCACCCGCGCTGAACGCCCGGCCGCGTCGCTCGACCAGCATCATCGGGCTGAGCGGCCCGGTCCTCGATCTCGCCGAACGGCTGAGCGCCTGGGGCCGGCCTCGGTGGATCCGTGCCGATCAGCCGCTCCTGCAACTGGGCGGGCCGCCGCTCATCGAGCCGGACCCGGAGGTCGGGGTCGTGCAGCCGGCGGACTTCGAGACGGTGTTCCGCGCCTCGGTGGAGATGTTCTGCGAGGAAGTGGGGATCTCGCCGATCGCGCAGGGCGAGGAAGGTTACCGGGCGCGCGTCGGGCAGTTGATCGGACGGGGGGAGACCTTCGCCCGGTTCACCGATGATCTCGGCGGCTGGCCGCGTCCCGGGAGCCTGCGTCAAGTGCTCTTCAAGGCGGACATCGGCGCCCGCAGCCGCACGGTGGCGCAGATCCAGGGCGTCTGGGTGCACCCGCACCGGCGCGGAGAGCACCTGGCGGCACCGGCGATGGCCCAGGTGGTCCTCCAGACGCGCCGTCGTTTCGCGCCTATCGTCAGTCTGTACGTCAATGACTACAACACCCGTGCGCGGCGCACCTACGAGCGGGTCGGATTCGAGCAGATCGACACCTTCGCCACCGTCATGTACTGAAGGTGCCGATGTACTGAAGGCCCCGGCGAACCGGCACGCCGGACTTTCCCAGCCCCGTGTGCGGCGCGGCGACGGCCGTCCAGGTGCCACGGCGGCCTCCGCAGGTTCCGGGGCCGGTGACCGCACGTGCGTGCGGGCGTGCCGGCCCGCCCCCACGTCCAGAAGGAAGCGGGATGCTGCGTGCAGACTTTGCCCCTAGGCATTGGCGGGAGGATGCCCTCGCGCCTCAGGCGCGCTTGCACAGGTGACCATGCGTCGGGTGGCGGGGAAGAGGCACCCGACGCGCGTTCATCCCCGTCCGCGCAGGCGGTCCAGCTGACGGCGATCCTTCTTGGTAGGACGGCCGGCTCCGCGCTCGCGCTGGGGAACACCGGAGAACACGCCGCGCGGGGGAGGCGGAGGGCTGTGGTCCACATAGCATTCGGCCGCAGCGGCCGCGCTGACGCGCTTGACGATGGTCCGGCGCACCTCGTAGACGAACTCGCGTCCGTTCTTCCGCACCCGCACCCGGTCGCCGGGCACGACGGTGGCGGCGGCCTTCACCCGTTCGCCGCCCACCTGGACATGCCCCGCCCGGCACGCCGCCGTCGCCGCCGAACGGGTCTTGTACAGGCGCACCGCCCAGAGCCACGCGTCGACACGTGCCTTCTGCCCGCCGGGTGCCCCTGCCGCCATCACCGTGGTCCTCTCTGCGCGACGCCGCTGCCACCGATTCCTCCCAGCGTAGCGATCTGTCCCGCATCGACCGCACTGCGCACCGGATTCGTCCCTTATGTCGTCGCTGCGCCTGTAGATCGTCGCTCTCCCGGCCTGGGCTGCGACGACGTAAGAGCGCAGCGGCGACATAGCAGCGCGGCGACGACGTAAGCCTGAGCGGCCGGGGCGCGCGATACACTGTGAGCCAGCCCGTCGGCATCCGGCGGTGCAACAGACACGTTCCCCGCCTGCCACGAGGAGTCCTCCATGCCCCTGCGCCTGTCCACCCTGTTCCTGCGCACGCTGAAAGAGGACCCGGTCGGCGCGGAGGTGGCCAGTCACAAACTGCTGCACCGCGGCGGGTACATCCGCCGCCAGGCGCCGGGCATCTATGCCTGGCTGCCGCTGGGTCTGATCGTGCTGCGCAAGATCGAGGCCATCGTCCGTGAGGAGATGGCCGCGGCCGGCGCGCAGGAGGTGCACTTCCCGGCGCTGCTGCCCGCCGAGCCCTACCAGGCATCGAACCGCTGGGAGGACTACGGCGACAACATCTTCCGCCTTCAGGACCGCAAGGGCGCGGATTACCTGCTGGCACCCACGCACGAGGAGGTGTTCACCCTCCTGGTCAAGGATCTCTACAGCTCCTACAAGGACCTACCGCTGTCCATCTACCAGATCCAGACCAAGTACCGGGACGAGGCGCGCCCCCGGGCGGGTCTGCTGCGCGGACGCGAGTTCATCATGAAGGACGCCTACAGCTTCGACATCGACGATGCCGGCCTGGCGGCGTCCTACGAGAAGCAGCGCGCCGCCTATATCCGCATCTTCGAGCGGCTCGGCCTGGAATACGTGATCGTGCAGGCGACCTCGGGCGCGATGGGCGGGTCAAAGAGCGAGGAGTTCCTGCACCCCACCGAGGTCGGCGAGGACACCTTCGTCCGCTCCGCCGGCGGCTACGCCGCGAACGTCGAGGCGGTCACCACGGTGGCGCCCGAGCCGATCCCGTTCGACGGGCAGCCCGCCGCGCACGTCGAGGACACCCCGGACACCCCCACCATCGAGACGCTCGTGGCGGCCGCGAACGAGAAGCACCCGCGCGAGGACCGGCAGTGGACCGCCGCGGACACGCTGAAGAACGTCGTGTGCACGGTCGTCCACGCCGATGGCGAGCGCGAGGTCGTCGTCATCGGCCTGCCCGGGGACCGTGAGGTGGACCTGGACCGCGCCGCGGGCACCGGCGTGCTCAGCGCCGGCGAGCACGACCTCGTCGCCGCGACGGAGGAGGACCTGGCGAAGCACCCGGGTCTGGTGCGCGGCTACATCGGGCCCGGCCTGAGCCTGGACGCGCCCGTCCTCGGCAAGGACGGCAGCACCGGCCTGCGGTACTTCCTGGACCCGCGCGTGGTCCCGGGGACCCGCTGGATCACCGGCGCCAATGAGCCCGGCCGCCACGTCTTCGATCTGGTCGCCGGCCGCGATTTCACCGCGGACGGCTACATCGAGGCGGCAGAGGTCCGCGCCGGCGACCCGGCCCCCGACGGCTCCGGGCCGCTGGAACTGGCCCGCGGCATCGAGCTGGGCCACGTCTTCCAGCTGGGCCGTCGCTACGCGGAGGCGCTCGGGCTGACCGTCCTGGACCAGAACGGCAAATCGCAGGTCGTCACGATGGGCTCCTACGGCATCGGCGTCACCCGCATCATGGCCGCGATCGCCGAGCGTTTCCACGACGACAAGGGCCTGATCTGGCCGCAGGCGCTCGCGCCCGCCGATGTCCACATCGTCGCGACCGGTAAGGGTGATGAGGCCTTCCAGGCGGCCGAGTCGCTGACCGCGGCCCTGGAGGAGCGGGGCCTGAGCGTGCTGGTGGACGACCGCCCCAAGGTGTCCCCGGGCGTGAAGTTCGGGGACGCCGAACTGCTGGGCGTCCCCACCATCGCGGTGATCGGGCGGGGACTGGCCGAAGGCCGGATCGAGCTGCGCGACCGCACCACCGGCGCGAGCGAAGAGGTCCCGGTGGACGAGGCCGCCGCGAGGATCGCCGAGGCGGTCGCCGCCAAGCTCGCTGGCTGAGCAGCGGGACCGGCGGGCTCTCCTGCCAGTCGCTGCGGCCGGTCAGCCGATGCGCTTGAGCCGGTGAGCGTCGGCGCCCTGGACGGACACCCCGCTCAGCGCTCGCGCGACCCACAGCGAACGGGCGGCGTCGCCGGCTGCTCTGGCATCGCCGTCGGCTGCCGCTCGGGCGTACCAGCGCAGGTTCTGCACCTCGCGCGCCACCGAGAGCCCCAGGCCGAACGCGGGGTCGACGCCGGCCTCCTGGCAGACCTGCTGGGCGAAGGCGCGCAGCCACGCCGCCTGGTCTTCCGGCGCTGCGGCGGGCAGGTCGTACAGCCGGTTCCACAACAGGGGCGCCACCGCATAAGCGGTCGGTCCTGCCAGCGGTTGCGGATCGATCGCCTTCCAGGTGGCCACGCCGTGCGCATCGGGGTTGCCGGCGAGGATGTTGTAGTAGTGCAGATCGGCGTGGATCAGCCAGTTCTCCGCCGATGTGGCCGCGACGCGGGCCCAGTGCTTGGCGTTCTCGAACACGTACCGGTCTGACGGGGCCAGCGGCACCGCCGGCCCCAGCGCGGCAGGTCCCGCAGGCCCCTGCGCGAGCCATCCGGCGGCGATGTCCTGCACCCGGAGGAACCCGTTGGCTGCCGGGACGGTGAGCGCCCGCAGCAGGGCGCCCCAGACGGCGGGCACCTGTTCCAGCGGCAGCGTGCCCAGGTTGGTGGCGGTGATCAGCCGTTCCTGCAGCGTGGCGCGGAAAGACGTGTCCTCCCGGTACACGCGGACCGCGCCGTGCCCATCCCAGATGCGCAGGGCCTCCAGGATCTGCTCATGCGACTGCGAGGGGCTTGTGCTGGGGGCCGCGACGCGCACCACGGCGGGGGTGGAGTCCGCCGTGAGCACCGGCACCACGAGCGATTCGCAGCCGGCCCAGGGCGCCCCGGGGACGGGATCGTAGCGCAGCGTCCAGCGGTCGAAGAGCTCGTTGAAGATGAACGGCACCGCCTGGATCCACGCGTCGGTCCGCTCGGGCCCGATCGCGGCCCGGGTGGCGGCCCGGAGCACCTCCGGCACCTGGATGCGGCTCATCCGGTCTCCTCTCCCTGAAGGATCGTCACATCGAGCTCACCGTCGAGTTCGAAGCGGCGCTGTCCCAGCGCCTGCAGCCAGACGGCCGGTGCGTGCAGCAGCCCGGGGCCGGACTGCAAGACCGCGGCGATGCGGGCGGCCAGCACGCCGATGACCTCCTGCAGCCAGGCCGCGGTGTCGTCACCGGCGCCCTCCGGCGGCTGATAGGCGGCTGCCGGCTGCGGCACCTCCAGACCCTCGGCCCGCAGCCTGCCGCGCAGGGTCTCCTTCCAGGCACTCAGATCGCTCAGCAGCCGGCGCGCCGTCTCCTGCTCCTCGTCGCTGCCGCGCGCCGCGGCCAGTTCCACCAGATAGTCCGCCGCGTAGCACTGCTGCAGCAGCTCCGCGGTGAGCCCCGCCGGTGCCGCGGAGGGTACCGGCGCCGTGGACGGAGGCGGCGTCGCGGTCTCCTGCCGGGCGGTCTCCTCCTGCGCGGCGGCGGCGAAAGCGTCCAGGACGGACTGATCGCGGCGATCCCGGCCGGTGGCCTCGGCCCACCAGCGTGCTGCCACGCCCAGCCCGCAGGCGGCCTGCGCGGCGAGCGGTCGCAGTCCCGCGTCCAGTTCCGCCAGCTCGTCGGAGATCACCGTGCCGGCCTCTCCGAAGGTGTCCTCCAAGGCGCTCAGGAGCGGTTCGCGCGCGGTCTCGGCCGGTTGGTAGGGGGTAGGCGTGGGCGTGACGGTGCTGGAGGTGTTCGCGTACACCCCGCCGAGGGAGCGGAGCAGCAGCGCCGCGGCCTCGGCCAGCGCCGCGGCCGCATCGCGCTCGGGACCGTCCTGCACCGCGAGGGCCGCCGCGACGCCGCGCCACCGGTCCAGTACGACGGCGATGGAGTCCCTGGCGCGCTCCGAGGCGTCAGGCCGCGGCACCGGTTCGGGACCGAAATCCTCCAGCCGCACTCCGCACCCGGCGGCCAGCAGTCCAGGGGCCGCCGCCGCGAGCAGGCCCAGCACGCTCCTGCGGCCCGGTGCGCCGCCAGGCCACGCCGAGCGGAGCGCCAAGCGGGAGGAGCCCCCGGGAGGCGGCGCGGCAGGGGACGGCGGAGGGCAGCTCATCGTATATTGATCATGCCATGAGGGGCCCGCGCCGGCGCTGCCGGCGGTGGACTCGGCACCGCCGGGCCCCTCCGCCGAGCCGATGGAGCGGTCAACAGTCCCGCAAGGAGGAAAAGTGCCCCAACCCCGGGAAGATGAGCTGGCCGCGCAGCTGCGCGAGCCCCTGTCGGAGGTCGGACTGCTGATCGAGGAGATCAAGATCAACGTCGCCGGTTCACGGCGCAAGCTCACTGTGGTGGTGGACATCGCCGACGAGAGCAGCACGGCGCCGGTGTCCCTGGACGACATCTCCCGCGCCACCTCCGCCGTCGAGGCGGCGCTGGACCCCGATGAGATCTTCGCCGGGAAGCCCTACACCCTGGAGATCACCTCACCGGGCGCGGTGCGAGAGCTGTCCGAGCCGCGGCACTACCGCCGCTCGGCCGGCCGCAGGCTGGCGCTGCGCACGGTGCAGGGGGAGGCTCTCGTGGCGCGGCTGCGGGGCGTGGACGACGAGGGGGTGGACCTGCACGACGAGAAGGCCGACGAGCTTCACCGGCTCCGCTTCGAGGAGATCGAGTCAGCCCGGGTGGATCTGGAGTTCAAGTAGAGTTGTATGGTCAGCGCGGCCCGGTGCGACGCGGCGCGGTGCGGCGCAGTCTCCGGTGGCCGCCGGGGCGCCGGCGGCCGGTGACGCCGGCACGGTGCAGTACGGGAACAGGAGCGACGTAGATGGACATCGACCTCAGCGCATTGCGGATGATCGAACGGGAGAAGGACGTTCCCTTCGATGTCCTCGTCGAGCTCATCGAACTGGCTCTGCTGCACGCCTATCAGCGCACCGAGGGCTCCTACCCGGACGCCCGCGCCGAGCTCGACCGCAAGACCGGCAAGGTGACCATCTGGGCGATCGAGTTCGACAATGACGACAACCCAGTCGGGGAGTTCGACGACACCCCCAGCGGCTTCGGCCGGATCGCCGCGCAGACCGCCCGGAACGTGATCCATCAGAAACTGCGGGACATCGCCGACGACTCGGTGCTCGGCGGGTTCAAGAACCGTGTCGGCAAGCTCATCGCCGGCACCATCCAGCAGGGCCGTGACCCGGAGATGGTGCAGGTCGACGTGGGTGAGCTGGAGGCGGTGCTGCCACCGCACGAGCAGGTGCCCGGCGAGACGTATCAGCACGGCGACCGGATCCGGGCGCTCGTGGTGGATGTGCACCGCGGCCCCAAGGGCCCCTCGGTGACGATCTCACGGACTCATCCGGGTCTGGTCCGCGAACTGTTCGCGCACGAGGCCCCGGAGATCGCCGACGGCACGGTCGAGATCGTGGCGCTGGCACGGGAAGCCGGACATCGCACGAAGATGGCGGTGCGCGCCACCCGGCCGGGCATCAACGCCAAGGGCGCGTGCATCGGCGAGCTGGGCTCCCGCGTGCGCGCGGTGATGTCAGAGCTGGGCGCGGAGAAGATCGACATCGTCGATCACTCCGAGGACCCGGCCGTGTTCATCGCCAACGCGCTCTCCCCGGCCAAAGCGCTGGGCGTGGAGATCCTGGATCCGAAGGAGAAGATGGCCCGGGCGCGCGTGCCCGCCGACCAGCTCTCCCTGGCGATCGGCAAGGAAGGGCAGAACGCCCGCCTGGCGGCGAAGCTGACCGGCTGGCGCATCGACATCCACTCCGCCCAGTAGCGGGCCAGCGGCGACGCAATGACGATGCCGCCCGCCGGTACCGGCAGCCGGCGTCATGTAGACTGGTAGGCGTGCCAGAACCACGCATGGTCATCCGAACGTGCGTCGGCTGCCGGCAACGCCATGAACGGGACACCCTGATCAGGGTCGTCGCGACTGGTGAGCCGCCTGCACCGGAAATCGACCTCCGGAAGGCTGCCCCGGGTCGCGGCGCCTGGCTCCACCCCGATGAGGAGTGCGTGGCCAAGGCTGTCTCGCGCAGGAGCCTCCAGCGGGCTCTGAGACGTCCCGATCTGGTTGTCGGCGAGGACTTCGCGGAATCGTTCCGCGCATTGATGGAAGCGGGTTAGAAATCGATGGACACCAAGTGAGTGCTCAGAAATGAGCCCCGACACCATGGGCAGCGTGACGTCCCGATGAACGCTGTCGATACGTACTAAGCGGTCCGTTCCTGCCCGGGAATGGACCCGGACAGGAGAACAGTGGCAAAGCCCCGTGTTCATGAGCTCGCCAAGGAGCTCGGGACAACCAGCAAGACCCTCCTGGAGAAACTCCAGGACATGGGCGAATTCGTTCGCTCCGCCTCCTCCACGCTAGAGCCGCCGGTCGTACGCCGGCTGAAGGAGGAGTTCCCGCAGACGGATGCGGCCAAGGGCGGCAAATCCGGTGGTGCCAAGCCGGCGCCGCGCAAGCCCGCTGCGCCCAAGCAGCAGACCGCCCCTAAGCCTGCGGCAGCCGAGCAACCCGAGGTGAAGCCCGCCGCGAGTGCTCCGGCCCCCGAAACCGCCGAGCCGCCGGCTGCCCCGGCCGCTCCCGCGGCGGAGACCCCCGCGCCCCGTCCGGCGGCACCAAAGCCCGCTCCCAAGGCGTCCAAGCCTGAGGCGCCGAAGCCGGCGCCCAAGCCCGGCGCCCGCAGCGCGCGCCCGGGTAACAACCCCTTCGCGCCCTCCCAGGGCATGCCCCGGCCCCAGGGGCCCAAGCCCGGTGGCCGGGGCGCGCGCCCGGGTAACAATCCCTTCGCGCCCTCGCAGGGCATGCCGCGCCCGCAGGCGCCGCGTCCCGGTGGCCGGGGCGGCGAGGCGCCGGCCGGTCCTCGCCCCGGCGGCCCGCGCCCGGCTCCGCCGCGCCAGGGACAGGACAGCGGCCGTCCCGGCGGCCCGCGTCCGGGCGCACCGCGTCCCGGGGCGCCCCGTCCGGGAGCCCCCCGGCCCAACCCGGGCCTGGTGAACAAGTCCGCTGTGGGCCGTCCCGGCCCCGGCGGCGCGGGCGCACGCCCCGGTGCAGGCGGCCGTCCAGGCGGCGGCGGTCCCGGCGGCCCCGGTGGCGGTGGCCGTCCCGGCGGCGGCTTCGGCAAGGGCGGCCGCGGCCGCGGAGGCACGCAGGGCGCATTCGGTCGCGGTGGCGGGCGTCCGGTCCGCGGGCGGAAGTCCAAGCGCGCCAAGCGCCAAGAGCTCGAGGAGATGAAGGCACCGAGCATCGGCGGTGTGCAGGTTCCCCGCGGGGACGGCAACACGCCGCTGAAGCTGCGCCGCGGCGCCTCGCTCGCCGACTTCGCCGAGAAGATCAACTGCGAGCCGACCTCGCTGGTCACCGTGCTGTTCCACCTCGGTGAGATGGCCACGGTCAACCAGTCCCTGGACGAGGACACCTTCATGCTGCTGGGCGAGGAGCTCGGCTACAAGGTGCAGATCGTCTCCCCGGAGGACGAGGACCGCGAGCTGCTGGAGACCTTCGACATCAACCTGGAGGAGGAGCGGGCCGAGGAAGCCGACGAGGATCGCCTGCCCCGTCCGCCGGTCGTCACGGTCATGGGTCACGTCGACCACGGCAAGACCAAGCTGCTCGACGCGATCCGCTCGGCCAATGTCGTCTCCGGCGAGGCCGGCGGCATCACCCAGCACATCGGTGCCTACCAGGTGGGCGTCGAGCACGACGGCAGCGAGCGCAAGATCACCTTCCTGGACACCCCGGGTCACGAGGCGTTCACCGCCATGCGTGCCCGTGGCGCCAAGGTCACCGACGTGGCCATCCTCGTGGTGGCCGCCGATGACGGCGTGATGCCGCAGACGGTCGAGGCGATCAACCACGCCCAGGCCGCCGGCGTGCCGATCGTGGTCGCGGTGAACAAGATCGATAAGGACGGCGCCAACCCGTCGAAGGTGATGCAGCAGCTGACCGAGTACAACCTGATCGCGGAGGAGTACGGCGGCGAGACCATGTTCGTCCAGATCTCCGCGCTCAAGCGCGAGGGCATCGACGATCTGCTCTCGGCCGTGCTGCTCACGACGGACGCGGCGCTGGACCTGCGGGCGAACCCCGACAAGGATGCCCGTGGCATCG
The DNA here is from genome assembly GCF_014639315.1 of Sediminivirga luteola. Taxonomy (GTDB): domain Bacteria; phylum Actinomycetota; class Actinomycetes; order Actinomycetales; family Brevibacteriaceae; genus Sediminivirga; species Sediminivirga luteola. Next base: position 8,209 of record NZ_BMFY01000018.1, on the reverse strand, counting down.
CGATCGAGGCGAACCTGGATAAGGGCCGCGGTGCGGTCGCGACCGTGCTGGTGGAGTCGGGAACGCTGCGCCAGGGCGACGCGATCGTCGCGGGCACGGCCTACGGCCGCGTGCGCGCCATGTTCGACGATGCGGGCAATGCGGTGGAGGAAGCTCTGCCGGCCACTCCTGTGCAGGTACTCGGCCTGTCCAGCGTGCCCCGGGCCGGCGACGGCTTCCTGGTCACCTCGGACGACCGCACCGCCCGGCAGATCGCGGAGAAGCGCGAGGCCGCTGAGCGCAATGCGCAGCTGGCCAAGCGCCGCAAGCGGATCAGCCTGGAAGACTTCACCCAGGCGCTCGAAGAGGGTAAGGTCGACACGCTCAACCTCATCCTCAAGGGCGACGTGTCCGGTGCGGTCGAGGCGCTGGAGGACGCGCTGCTCAAGATCGATGTGGGCGACGAGGTGGCGCTGCGCGTCATCCACCGCGGCGTCGGCGCGATCACGCAGAACGACGTCAACCTCGCCACTGTGGACAACGCCATCATCATCGGCTTCAACGTCCGCTACGCCGAGCGCGTGGAGGACTACGCCGAGCGTGAGGGCGTGGACGTCCGCTACTACTCGGTCATCTACGACGCGATCGAGGATGTCGAGAACGCGCTCAAGGGCATGCTCAAGCCCGAGTACGAGGAGGTGCACGTCGGTTCGGCCGAGGTGCGCGAGGTGTTCCGTTCCTCCAAGTTCGGCAACATCGCCGGCTCCATCGTGCGCAGCGGCGTCATCGTGCGCAATGCCAAGGCCCGCCTGCTGCGGGACGGCACGGTCGTCGGCGAGAAGCTCGCCATCGAATCGCTGCGGCGGTTCAAGGACGATGCCACCGAGGTCCGCGAGGGCTACGAGTGCGGTATCGGCCTGGGCTCGTTCAACGACATCAAGGTCGGTGACATGATCGAGACCTTCGAGATGCGCGAGAAGCCGCGCGTCTGATCCGCCAGGGTGCCGCTGAGTGAATCGGCGGCGTGCCCTCGGGCCGGTTTCCTCCCCGCGCTGGGAGGGGACCGGCCCTTCGGCCGCATAGAGCGCCGACGGGTTCCGCCCGCGGCAGGGAAGAAGAAAGCGAGCGTGAGTCCCATGGCAGACACCACCCGGGCGCGGAAGATCGCCGACCGTATCAAGGTCGTCGTCGCCGAGACCCTGGACCGCAGGATCAAGGATCCCCGGCTGGGCTTCGTCACCGTCACCGAGGTGCGCGTCACCGGTGATCTGCAGCATGCCTCGGTGTTCTACACGGTGCTGGGGGAGGACGCGGACCTGTCCGAGACCCAGGTGGCTCTGGATTCGGCGAAGGGCGTGCTGCGCCGCGAGGTCGGCAAGGCCCTGAACATCCGTCTGACGCCGACGCTGGAGTTCATCGCGGACTCGGTTCCGGCGGCCGCGGCTGAGATCGAGGCGTTGCTGAAGGAAGCCGCCGCCAGGGACGCGCAGGTCCGTGCCGCCGCCGAAGGCGCGCAGCCGGCGGGTGATCAGGACCCGTACCGGCGCCCAGGCGAGGACGAGGGCGAGGACGAGGGCGAGGACGAGGGCGAGGGCGAGCCGGAGGCCGAGCCGCGCTGAGGCAGCGGCGGCGTCGCGCGGTTCCGGCCCTTCGGCCCCGCGACGCCAGCGTTTCTGTGATCGCGGCGCGCCGCCGGGTGGGGCGCGGTCGGGTGCGCGTGCGGCGTGGCCAGGGAAGATGAGAACCGTGAGAATCGCGGTTGGCATGACTGTCCCGATGGCCTACACTCGATCAAGATCACGAAAGTGTCACAAGACTGTTAAGGAATCACCTCATTGGGTAAGCACGCCGATCGCCCCACCTTCACGCAGAACGTCAGGGCCGCCGCAGAGGCGATCCGTACTCTCCGTGAGAGCCGGGCAAAGGAACCCAGGCGCGGTGCCCACGCCGCCGAGCCCGCCGTCCGGCTCAAGACCGACGAGCCCCGTGCCAAGCAGCTGCTGACCGCACTCAAACAGCGGCCCGTCCTGACCGCCATCACGGTGCCTGCTGCCGCTTCGGTCCTGCTGGCAGGCGGCGGCCTGGCCGTGCTGCCTCAGCTGGACCGCACGCCGACGGTGGTCTCCGCGGCATCCGTGGACGAGCGGGACCGCGACCAGGGCAGCCGTAGCAGCGAGCGCGCCCCGCTTCAGGATGAGTCCGGCGCCGCGGGGGAGGAGACCGAGAACTCCGAGCCCGAGGGCGAGGGCACCGAGGCCGAGGAGCGCGCCCGGTCCCAGGCCGAGGCGGCCCCGCAGATCGAGGCCACCCAGAAAGTGCCGGCCGCCGGCGGGGGACAGGCGTTCTCCGGCGGCACCGGCTCCGGCGACGTGAGCGGTGAGCCCTGCGGCGTCAGCAGCGAGATCGAGTCCGGGCTGACCCCCAACGCCATCTCCGCCTACCGCGCTGTGTGCGCCGAGTTCCCCGAGGTCACCAGCTACGGCGGGCGCCGCAACGATCCCGGCTCGGACCACAACTCCGGCAACGCGGTCGACGTGATGATCACCGGCGCCACGGGCGACCGGATCTCCGAGTTCCTGATCCAGAACGCCTCCGAGCTGAACATCAAGTACATCATCTGGAAGCAGCGGATCTGGATGCCCGGCCGTGGCTGGAGCGGCATGGAGGACCGGGGCAGCGTCACGGCCAACCACTTCGATCACGTCCACATCTCGGTCAACTGAGCGGGTGGCGCCGCAACGACCGGCAGGGCCCGATGGCGTCCTGCTCCTGGACAAGCCCGCCGGATGGACCTCCCACGACGTCGTCGCCCGCGCGCGCCGCTGGTGCGGCACCCGGAAGATCGGGCACGCCGGCACGCTGGACCCCATGGCCACCGGTCTGCTCATCCTGGGGATCGGCAAGGGGACGCGCCTGCTGACCTGGCTGACGGCCGCGGACAAGGGTTATTCGGCCACGGTGCGCCTGGGTTCCGGTACACCCAGCGATGACGCGGATTCCGAACCGGATCGCTTCGCCGATGCCGCGGAGCTCCAGGCAGTGGACGAGCAGCGCGTCGACGCGGCGCTGGAGGCCCTGCGCGGAGACATCGAGCAGGTGCCCAGCACCGTGAGTGCCATCAAGATCGACGGAGTGCGCGCCTATGCGCGCGCCCGCGCCGGCGAGGCCGTCGACATCCCGGCTCGCCGCGTCACCGTCTCCCGGCTGGAACGCGGGCCGCTGCGGCGTGCCGCCGACGGCCAGATCGATTTCGTACTGCAGGTGGACTGCTCCTCCGGCACATACATCCGGGCGATCGCGCGCGACCTCGGCGCGGTACTGGGCGTGCACGGCCACCTGCGCCGGCTCCGAAGGGGCCGCATCGGCGGGTTCCGCGTCGAGCAGGCGCTGGCTGTCCCCGGCCGGGACGAGGAGCCCTCGCCCCCGGCTCTCATTCCCCTGGCGGAGGCTGCGGCCGCGACGATGCCGGTCCGGGAGCTCACCGCGGATGAGGCCCGCGCGCTCGGTTACGGCCAGCGGGTCACGGCCTCCGGCGTCCCCGGCCCCGTCGCGGCGGTGCTACCGTGCCAGGGCGGGCGGGAACTCGTCGCCGTCCTGGAGGACCAGGCCGGCAAAGCGAAACCGGCGGTGGTCTTCGCTCCGGCCTCCTGAGCGCGTTCGCCCGGCGTGGCGGGCGGGCTCGTCCGATGCGGCGTGCCGCGATGCGCCGGCTGCCTGCGATAATGTGGAGCGCGTTTGCTGTGCGTCCGCGTGACTCGCGCGCCCGGCGACGCCCAGGGACACCGAGGACGACGAGGAGCTGCCGCAGTGGAGGTTTTCTGGGACCTGGCGCAGGTACCCGACGATTTCGGTACCAGCGCCGTCACCATCGGCAACTTCGACGGAATGCATCAGGGGCATCAGGCGGTGCTCGCCCGCCTGGCCGAAGCCGGCCGGTCCCGGGGCATGCGTTCCCTCGCGGTCACCTTCGATCCGCATCCGCGCCTGGTGCACGCCCCCGACCAGCCTTTCGAGCTCATTTCCGGGACTGAGGAGAAGCTCGCCCAGATGGCGCTCACCGGCATCGACGGCGTGCTGGTGCAGCATTATGATCTCGCTTTCGCCCGGCAGAGCCCGGAGCAGTTCGTCACGGGCGTTCTGGTGGAGGGGCTGCGGGCGGGGCTCGTCGCGGTCGGCCGGGACGTTCAGTTCGGCTGGCAGAACAGCGGCGATCTGGCGACGCTGCGCGCGCTGGGGGAGAAACACGGTTTCGAGGTGGTCGTGATCGACGACGTCGGCGATGGCGCCCGGTTCTCCTCGACCGGGATCCGCGCCCTGCTGGCGGAGGGCGATGTGGCGGCGGCCGGGCGTCTGCTCGGCCGGGCGCATGCCGTCACCGGCACTGTCGTGCCGGGTGACAGGCGAGGACGCGATCTCGGCTTCCCGACGGCCAACCTGGGCGGTCAGGTGCGCGGCCTGGTGCCGGCCGACGGCGTCTACGCCGGCTGGACGATGTTCGGCGGCGACTCCCGGCGGCACCCCTCGGCGATCTCGGTGGGCACCAATCCCACCTTCGAGGGAGTCTCCCGGCGTGTGGAATCCCATGTGATCGACCGCCGCGATGATGACGTCATGGACTTCGACGTCTACGGCCGGACCGCCTCGGTGGAGTTCGTGGAACGGCTGCGCGGTCAGATCGCCTTCAGCGGACTGGACGCGCTCATCGCTCAGATGAATGAGGACGTTGACCGGGTCCGGGAGATCCTCGCCGCCCAGAGCCCGGCACCCTGATTGGCGCCATGACGCGGCTCCGGGTTAAGCTGGATAATGCCGTTTTCACGCCGGCCGCGGTTCCACAGTGCTTGAGAAACCTGACTCTCGCGCCGCGCAACGACCCCGAAGGAGCGACACGATATGGCCCTTGACCCCGCAGTCAAGAAGAAGATCATCGATGAGTACGCGACCCACGAAGGCGACACCGGCTCCCCGGAGGTCCAGGTGGCGCTGCTCTCGCACCGCATCAAGGAGCTCACCGAGCACTTCAAGGAGCACAAGCACGACCACCACTCCCGCCGTGGCCTGCTGCTCCTGGTCGGTCAGCGCAAGCGCCTGCTCGGCTACCTGCAGAAGGTCGACATCGAGCGGTACCGTTCGCTGATCTCCCGCCTGGGCATCCGCCGCTGATACGACAGCGGACCGGCGCCGTCTCCACGGGCCGGGACACGTAGCCAAGGAAAAGGACCCCGTCGCGCAGACGGGGTCCTTTTCCTTGTGCGCTACACTGAATGACGGAGGGGGACCGGCTTCATCGTCGACGCGTACGTCGTCGCGGATACTCACCGGTCCTCGGTAGTGGCTTACGCAGTCGCCGGCGATCCATGGAGATCGCCCGGTTGCGTGGGCTTCGATCGAAGACCGGAGCCATCCAGCCGGCTTGCGCGCTTACGCGAAGCCGTTCTCTTCCGGCACATGACACCCCCACGCAGCGTCGTCCCGGTCTGCGCCGTGCACGGCTTTCGGAGCCGTAGCAGCCAGGCGCATGCCGGCGTCGTCTGCGCGAAGGTCCCGCGAGCAGCGGGACATGAGTGAAACGGAGAATACGTGGGACTCAACCCCGAATCCGCAACCGCCGTCATCGACAACGGCACGTTCGGCAAGCACACCATCCGATTCGAGACCGGCCGGCTGGCTCAGCAGGCCGCCGGCAGCGCCGTCGCCTACCTGGACGACGACACCATGCTGCTGTCCGCCACCTCGGCCAGCAAGCACCCCAAGGAGCACTTCGACTTCTTCCCCCTCACGGTGGACGTGGAGGAGCGGATGTATGCCGCCGGCCGCATCCCGGGCTCCTTCTTCCGCCGCGAGGGACGGCCGAGCACCGACGCGATCCTCACCTGCCGGCTGATCGACCGGCCGCTGCGCCCGTCCTTCGTCAAGGGCCTGCGCAATGAGATCCAGGTCGTCGTGACGGTCCTCTCGGTCAACCCCGACCACCTGTACGACGTGGTGGCCATCAACGCCGCCTCGATGTCCACCCAGCTGGCCGGCCTGCCCTTCTCCGGGCCCATCGGCGGCGTGCGCGTGGCGCTCATCGACGGCCAGTGGGTCGCCTTCCCCAACCACTCGCAGCTGGAGCGGGCCGTCTTCGACATGGTCGTCGCCGGCCGCGTCGTGGGCGATGACGTCGCCATCATGATGGTGGAAGCCGAGGCCACCGACGACTCCTGGAAGCTCATCAACGAGCAGGGCGGCACCAAGCCCACGGAGGAAGTCGTCGCCGCCGGCCTGGAGGCGTCCAAGCCCTTCATCCGCGAGCTGTGCCGCGCCCAGCAGGAACTGGCAGACCGCGCCGCCAAGCCGACCCGCGAGTTCCAGATCTTCAAGGCTTACGAGGACGATGTCTTCGAGGCCGTGGAGGCCTTCGCCGGCGAGCGGCAGAAGAAGAACTTCCAGATCGCGGACAAGCAGGAGCGGGAGACCGCCGGCGTCGCGCTGCTGGACGAGACCCTCGCGGAGCTCGGCCCGAAGTTCGAAGGCCGTGAGAAGGAGATCCCGGCGGCGCTGGACGCGCTGACGAAGAAGATCGTCCGGCAGCGGATCCTCACCGAGCAGGTGCGCATCGACGGCCGCGGGCTGGCGGACATCCGCCCGCTCACCGCTGAGGTCGGCGTGCTCCCGCGGGTGCACGGCTCGGCGATCTTCGAGCGCGGTGAGACGCAGATCCTGGGCGTGACCACCCTGAACATGCTCAAGATGGAGCAGCAGATCGACTCGCTCTCCCCGGAGACCAGCAAGCGGTACCTGCACCACTACAACTTCCCGCCTTACTCCACCGGTGAGACCGGCCGGGTGGGCAGCCCCAAGCGCCGGGAAATCGGACACGGCGCCCTGGCCGAGCGCGCGCTCGTGCCGGTGCTGCCGGCCCGCGACGAGTTCCCGTACGCGATCCGGCAGGTCTCGGAGGCGCTGAGCTCGAACGGCTCCACCTCGATGGGCTCGGTCTGCGCCTCCACCCTGAGCCTGCTGCACGCGGGCGTGCCGCTCAAGGCGCCCGTGGCCGGTATCGCGATGGGCCTGGTCTCCGATGTCATCGAGACCGAGAACGGCCCGCAGACCGCCTACGCCGCCCTCACGGACATCCTGGGCGCTGAGGACGCGTTCGGCGACATGGACTTCAAGGTCGCGGGCACGAGCGAGTTCGTCACCGCCATCCAGCTCGACACGAAGCTCGACGGCATCCCGGCCTCCGTGCTGGCAGCGGCACTGAAGCAGGCCCGTGAGGCTCGCCTCCGGATCCTCGACGTGATCGCCGATGCCATCCCGGAGCCTGCCGAGATGGCGCCGACCGCGCCGCGCATCCTCTCGGTCCAGATCCCGGTCGACAAGATCGGTGAGGTCATCGGCCCCAAGGGCAAGATGATCAACCAGATCCAGGACGACACCGGAGCCGAGATCGCCATCGAGGACGACGGCACCGTCCTCATCGGCGCCACGAACGGGGAGGCCGCCGAGGCCGCGCGCAGCGCGATCAACGCGATCGCCAACCCGCAGGTCCCCGAGGTCGGGGAGCGCTACCTGGGCACCATCGTGAAGCTGATGTCCTTCGGCGCCTTCGTCTCGCTCACCCCGGGCAAGGACGGCCTGCTGCACATCACCGAGCTGCGCAAGCTCAACGACGGCAAGCGCGTGGAGGACGTCGAGGACGTCGTCGGCGTGGGACAGAAGATCCAGGTGGAGATCACCAAGGTGGACGATCGCGGCAAGCTGTCGCTCTCGCCCGTCGTGGAGGAGTCCGCCGCGGCCGAGTGACCTGCGTGATCCTCCGGCACCGGATCGCGCCACCGGCGCGTCCATGACCGGCAGGCCCGGTACCCCCATGGGTGCCGGGCCTGTGTCGTTGGCGGGTATGCGCATGTACGAGACCATCGCCGCAGGGTTCTTATGTCGTCGTCGCGCCGTGGATCGTCACTCTCCAGGCCTGGGGAGTGACGACGGGAGGGCGGGGTGGCGACGTAAGGATGCGTGCCCGATATAGTCGAGTCACGTGATGCCGTCGGCCACGTCGTCAACTCGCCGGGTGCCGTTGAATGCGGGACCACGGCGGCGGCCCGGCCGTCCGGCGTCATAGCGAGTGGAGTATCTCCCTAGTTGCGAAAGGATCGCGCATGTCCGAGTACACGCTTCCCGATCTTCCCTATGATTACGCGGCGCTGGAGCCGCATATCTCCGCGCGGATCATGGAGCTCCATCA
>NZ_BMFY01000017.1 GCF_014639315.1 Sediminivirga luteola | reverse complement strand
GCTCGGATCATTGAAGGCTCTCGACTCTGTGTTTGTTCGGCAAGTCGCTTCAACTGTGTGAGATAAGCCGTTGGCGTGCTTGCTCGTGAGCCGAAACATCGCCTGAGCGGAGCCATCCGGAGTCGGCCAGGGTCAGGGATCACCGGCCAGCCGCTCCAGGCCAAGGCTCCGCGTGGGCGGAGGTAGACCCGTAGACCCATCGCGGGCCCCGGCGTGGGTGCGATCATGACGAAGATTCCGCGTAAGGCGGGAGCCAGTCTCAGCCCCGGGGGAGCTGGTGGCGTATGCCGTCGAGCAGCTTTGAGTGCGAGCAAGGTGCGCGTTCCCTCGGATGACGGCCCCCGGGAATGGTGTGATCGCGCGGTACCATTGTGGTATGGCGATGAATGTGCGTCTTCCCGAAGAGCTTGATGCGCAGTTGGACCGCCTCGCGCGCGAGCAGGGCGTGTCCAAGCACGCGCTTCTTATCGAGGGTGTCCAGGATGTACTCAAGAAGCACAACCGGAAACGCATGGTTCAGGAAGCCTTGGCGGATGTCGATGATCGCTACGGTGACGTCGTAGCCCGTCTCGCTGAGACCTGATGGACCGCGTCGAGCTCGAGGATGCGCTGGAGGCGCTGCGAGCGAGGGGGCTTCAAGTCCGTGACGTCGGGTTGCTCGACTCGGCACTTGCTCGGCCAGTAGCTTCAGCGTTCGGGCTGCCCGCCTACGGGTCGCTTGCTCTCGCGGCGGCAGCGCAGACTGAGTCAATCGTTCGGAATCACCCGCTGTTCGACGGCAACAAGCGAACGGGCCTCTACCTTCTCGCGGTATTTCTGAGGCTGAACGGACTGCGTCTTGTCGCCGGCAACGATGAGTTGTACGAGCACATCGTTGCGGTCGCGCGCGGTGACGTAAACCTAGACCAGTCGGCCAGTTTCATCGCCGACCGAGTTGAGCCATGGCGTTGATCTGCTGGGAACGCGCGATTAAGACTTGCGCCCCGGCCGCAGACAGGTGGCGTAGTCAAACGAAGTGAATGAGAATGGGACACGCACCCGACAAAACCGCTGGTCAACAAGTGAAGGCTCCGCGTAGGCGGAGGTCGACGCGGAATCCGCTCCCTCCTGGGGAAGGTGGGCCAGAAGGCTCCGCGTAGGCGGAGGTCGACCCCCAACCGGGATGGCTCCAAAGATTCCGAGGTTGAAGGCTCCGCGTAGGCGGAGGTCGACCCTCGCCTTCGGTCTCATCGGTGTCCCCGCTGAGGAAGGCTCCGCGTAGGCGGAGGTAGACCCAGCTCAAGGCTCGACTGCCGGGCGGCGAGGAAGAAGGCTCCGCGTAGGCGGAGGTCACGACGCGGTAGACCCTACTCGTCCAGCCCCAGCAGGCGGGCGCCGTTGTGCCAGAGGACGTGGCGTAGCCAGTCGTCGCCGAGGTCCAGTGCGCGGAGTACCCGCAGCTGTTCGGCGTAGGTGTGCGGGATGGTGGGGAAGTCCGTGCCCAGCACGATCTTCTTCTTCAGCGCGCCCAGCCGCCCGATGTAGTCCTCCGGAACCGGCGCGAAGTACTCGGCCAACTCGGTGAACACGATGGTCGTATCGAGGTGGACGTTCTCGTACTCCTCGGCGATGTCGGCGAAGCCGTGATACTCCGGCATCCCCATGTGCGCGATCACCAGGACCAACCGCGGGTGATCCGCGAGCACCCGTCGGATCCGCTCCGTTCCGGTATAGGTGCCCTTCAACGGCGCGGACCCCGCGTGCGCCACCACGGGGACCTGAGCTCGCTCGAGCTGATCCCACACCGGCGTCAGCCACGCATCGGCGGGGTCGTACTCACCCACCTGCACATGAGTCTTGAACAGCCGCGCCCCGGAGGCGAGCGCCTCGCCCACATAACCGGCGGCCTCCGGTTCCGGATAGAACGTGCCGCAGTGGATCACCTCCGGATAGGCAGCCGCCAGCTCCGCGTTCCACTGGTTCAACCACGCCGCCATCCCCGGCTTGTGCGGGTACGTGAGCGCGGGAATCCGCCGGACGCCGATGCCGCGCAGGAACTCCAGCCGCTCCTCCACCGGCCAGCGGTAGCGGATGGGCCAGGGCCTGCCGTAGTTCTGCTCGGCGTCGTCGAAGTACGACCAGACCTTCTGCTGCATGGCATCCGGCAGGAAATGAACGTGGATATCGGCCAGGCCGGGCAGGCCGAGGCTCCGCCAGAACGCGGGAATGTCCTGGTCGTGTGCGGGGTGAACAGCGTCGGTCACGTTCCCATCCTAGGTGCGACTCCGTTTTACCGGCACCTTTACCGGCACCGCGCGAGCCTCCGGCACGGTGATCGGCGCGGTTCTCCTGCACCATGAGGGGCGTGCCGCGCCAATGCGGGGTAGAGCGCACAGCTCGTATGGACGGTGAACCCGTGCTCGACGTCGCCCAGGCCGGCCGCGAATCCGTCGCAAGGCGCGGCATGGGCATGTGAGCGCGGTGGCCTCCCCCGGCTTCATCCCGGAGCTCCGTGACAGGGCTCCGAGACAGCGCTCCGAGACAAGGCTCCGCGACAGGGTTCCGCGACAGGGCTCCGAGACAATACGCAGGGATGCCGGCGACAATAGCGGTATGCGCTTCGTCGTCACCGTCATCGCCAACGCCGTGGGCTTCTGGCTGCTGGCCCTGCTCCTGCCCGGCCTCAGCGTCGAGCACAGCCAGGCCGTGACCGACACGCTCGGCAACGACACCGCCGCCACCATCGGCTCCTACCTCTTCATCGGCCTGCTGCTGGGCGTGGTGAACGGGCTCATCCGGCCCATCGTCGACCTGCTCGCGCTCCCCATCACCTGCCTCACCCTCGGGCTCTTCAGCCTCGTCATCGCCGCCGGCATGCTCATGCTCACCGCCTGGCTGAGCTCGTTCACACCCATCGTGCTGACCCTGGACGGTTTCTTCGCCGCGCTGCTGGCCGCCATCGGCATGTGGATCGTCGCCGGGATCGTCTCCGCCGTGCTGGAACGGATCTTCGTCCGCGACGAACACGGGCGTGCCTGAGCCTGACAGCTCCTACAGAACCGGGGGGGCAATTGCTGGCGCGTACTGGCCGAACCGCTGCACAGAACCGGGGGCGCGGGGCACGGCGTCACCAGCTGCTGGGCCGCCACAGCGCGACTTGTGCGTTGCGCCGCCATGGTGCGACCCGCCCGCGACGGGGCAGGGACCGCGGTCCTACGCTGGAGTCATGAGCGAGATCAACTTCCGCACCAGGAAATGGGTCCGTCCCGAGGATCTCAACGCCAACGGCACGTTGTTCGGCGGCAGCCTCCTGAAATGGATCGACGAGGAGGCGGCCATCTACGCCATGCTCCAGCTGGGAAACCAGCGCGTGGTGACCAAGTACATCTCGGAGATCAACTTCCGCGCCTCTGCCGTCCAGGGCGATCTGATCGAGATCGGCCTGCGCGCCACCAAGTTCGGCCGGACCTCCCTGACCATGCGCGCCGAGGCCCGGAACATGGTCACGCGCCGCACCCTGCTGACCATCGACACGATCGTGTTCGTCAGCCTGGACGAGAACGGCGTCCCCCAGGAACACGGCTACACCGACATCACCTACAACCGGGACCGTTTCCCCCGGCCGGCCTCCGACACCGCCGCCCGTGACGGTTCCTCTCATGATTCCGGTGGTGTGCACTAATTCCGCGTGAGCTCACCAGGAATTAGTGCACACGCCCGGAAATAAGCGGCACCGGAAGGCAACAGGCGGCGCCGGAACACAGCAGGCCGTGCCAGGAAGCCAGCAGGCGGCGCCAACACAGCGCGGCACCGTGCGGGTTCTTAGGCTGTGCTCAGGACGGGGCGCGTAGAATCGTCTCCCGTGACGCACCACGACTCGGACAAGGACACCGGCAAGCCACTCCCGTTCCACGGCGTGCTCCTGTGGCGGGGCATCCTCGGGATGGCCTTCGGCTTCGTGATGGTCTTCTGGCCCCGGGAGGAACTGGCCCCCTCGCTGCTGGTCCTGCCGGTCGCGCAGGTCGACTGGCTGCTGCTGGGCTACCTCGTGCTGAACGCCGTCCTGCTCATCCTGCAGGCCCGTTCCCCCCACCTCCCGGCCGGATGCTCGATGATCGTCTGGGGTCAGGTGATCGTCACCCTGCCGGGGATCCTGTTCCTCGTCGTCGCTGAACAGGCCGGTCAGCTGGTCGCCGCGATCTCGGTGTGGGCGCTGCTGCACGGTCTCCTCGAAGCGTGGCTGTGGCGCACCCTGCGGGAGCGCTACCGCGGTGCCTCGGACTTCCTCATCGCCGGCGGCATCCATCTGTTCCTGGCGCTCGTGCTGTTCATCAACCCTGCCATGCAGCCCCTGGCGATCCTCGGTTTCACCGGTGCGGCCGCGCTCATGACCGGCGTCGTCTTCGTCCTGGGCGCCATCACCGCCCGCAAGCGCCTCAAGGCACAGGCCGCCGCGGAGAACTGACGTCCTCCTCAGGGGAGAGCACGAGGCCCCGCCCGCCGCTGAGTCTGTTTGCCCGGCCTGACACCCCCGCCCGCGGGCACCCATCCATGCGCCGCCTAGCATGAAAGCACGGCGCGAACTGCGCTGTGATCCGATGGGAGGAATGTCATGAAGGCAGCACGGTTCCACGACCGCAAGGACATCCGCATCGAGGACATCGAGGAGCCCACCCTGCTCCCCGGCACGGTCGCCATCGACGTCGCCTGGTGCGGCATCTGCGGCACTGACCTGCACGAATACCTGGAAGGCCCCATCTTCGTCCCGCCCAAGGGACACCCGCATCCGATCTCCGGAGAGGAAGCGCCCGTCACGATGGGCCACGAGTTCTCCGGCACCATCACGGCGCTCGGCGAGGGCGTGGACGACCTGGAGGTCGGCCAGAACGTCGTCGTCGAGCCCTACATCATCCGCGATGACGTCCCGGTCGGGCCCGGCCACGACTACCAGCTCTCCGAGGACATGAACTTCATCGGCCTGGGCGGCCGCGGCGGCGGCCTGGCGGAGAAGATCGTCGTCGAGCGTCGATGGGTGCATCCCATCGGCGACATCCCGCTGGACCAGGCGGCACTCATCGAACCACTGTCGGTGGGTCATCACGCCTATGTCCGTTCCGGAGCCCAGGCCGGGCAGTTCGCCGTCGTCGGCGGCGCCGGACCGATCGGCCTGCTCACCGCCGCAGTGCTCAAGGCGGAGGGCCTGACGGTGGCGATCTCCGAACTGAGCGAGGCCCGCAAGGCCAAGGCCCGCGAAACCGGGGTCGCCGATCACATCTTCGATCCCCGCGAGGTCGATGTCGCCGATGAGGTCCGTGCCCTCACGGACGGCAAGGGCGCCGATGTCGGCTTCGAGTGCTCCTCGGTCGAACCGGTGCTGGACATGCTGCTGGACGCGGTGCGCCCCGGCGGGGTGGTGGTGAACGTGTCGATCTGGGGCCACAAGCCCACCGTCGACATGCCCACGCTCGTGCTGAAGGAGATCGACTTGCGCGGCACCATCGGCTATGCCAACGACCATCCGCGCACCATCGAGCTGGTGCAGCAGGGCAAACTCGACCTGGCTCCGTTCATCACCGGCCGGATCGGGCTGGACAGCCTCATCACCGACGGCTTCGAGCAGCTCATCAACAACAACGAGCAGCACGTGAAGATCCTGGTCAACCCCAGGATGTAACGGCATGCGGGGACCTGTCCGGCACCTCGGCGGCGGGACCGGCGGGCTCGTCGCCAGTGCCGGTTCAGACTCGCGCGACGAACTGCGCCGGCAGCACGATGTCCGTGCGGGCACCGCCCCCGGCGGCCCGGCCCACCCGCAGCTGCATCCCCAGGGCGCGGGCCTGGCCCTCGGCGATCACCAGGCCGAGCCCCATGCCCCCGGCGCCGGCTGAGAGATAGCGGCTGGGACCGTGGGAGAGGATGTCGTCGGGATAGCCGGGCCCGTGGTCGGTGATCGTGATCGCCTCCGGCGAGGTCGTCACCTCGATCGGATCGGCACCGTGCTTGGCGGCATTGATGAGCACGTTCGTCAGGATGCGTTCCAGCCGCCGCAGATCGGTCTCCATCGCGACCCCGGGCGCGCCGGGCATCACCCGCACCTCGTGCTCCCCGAGGATCGTATTGGCCTGCAGTCGCTGCACGAGCGAGTGCACCGTCTGGTCGAGCACCACGCGGGAGAGCTGCAGCTCCACCTTCCCGCCCTCCAGCCGGGACACCTCCAGCAGATCCTCCACCAGCGTCTGCAGGCGCTGCACCCGGTCCCGCACCAGTTCCGCCGGGCGGGAGTCGTCCAGCAGCGCGGCGGCATTGATCAGCCCGGTCAGCGGGGTGCGCAGCTCATGCGCCAAGTCGGAGGTGAAACGCTGCTCCGAGGTGATCCTCTGCTGCAGCCGGTCCACCGCGCGGTCCACCGCCAGCGCGAAGTCCGAGACCTCGTCGTTGCGGTAGGTGATCGCCTCGGACACCTTCACGGAGCTGTCGCCCTGCGCGATGCGCCGGGCCGCCGCCGCGCCCTGCGAAAGGCGCCTGGTCATCCGGTCGGCGATCAGGCTGGCCAGCAAGGTCAGCAGCGCGCCGGGCACCAGCATCCCGATCAGCAGGCCACGGTCCAGGCGGGCGAGGAGATCCTGGGACTCGGAGGTGTCCAGGCGCACGGACATGATGCCCTCGTGCGAGCCGACCGCGACCCGGCTGGCGGCCCACACCCACTCGTCGTCGCCCGAACCGGTGATCTGCGTGACCGCGGTGCCGGTCTGCGCCGCCTCCGCCAGCGCCGGCGGCAGCTCGGGATCGTCGATGGAGGCGTTCAGGGTGAGCATGCCGGTCTCGGCGTAGATGGCCGCAGCGGAGGCGAGCTGATCGGCGGTGCTGGTCCGCAGCCTCTCGTACTCGGCGCTGGCCACGTAGCTGCGCAGGATCAGCCCGCTGCTGAGCACCGCGATCACCGTGCAGGCGACGACGGTCAGGACGATCTTCCAGCGCAACGACACGGTGAGAGTGCCGCCTCAGGACGCCGCGAACCGGTAGCCGAAGCCGCGGACGGTCTCGATCATCTCCGCGCCGATCTTCTTCCGCAGCCGCTGGATGTGCACATCGACGACGCGGTTGTCCCCGGCCCAGTCGTAACCCCACACGGTGTAGGCGATCTTGTCCCGCGAGTACACTTTGCCGACCTCCTCGGTCAGCAGCAGGAGCACGCGCAGCTCGGTGGGCGTCAGATGGACCTCCTCGCCGTGCACTTCGACGGTGAGCCTGCTGGTATCCAGGGTCAGCGGTCCCAGCCGCGTCTGGTACCGGTTCAGCTGCGGCGCCGCAGCCTGGCCCGGGGGTGGCATCTGCGGCTTGGGCGGCACGGAGGGCGCCTGCACGCCGCCGGCCCCCAGCAGCGCCGGGTAGTCGTCACCATCGGCGATGATGGCCTGCGCCCCCTGCACGGCGGGGGTTTCCTGCGGCTCCGCCTCCGGGGTGAACCCCAGCTGCCCGGTCCCGGAGGTGATGAACCGGCGCACCACCGCGCGGATCCTGGCGCTGAGCACCTGCATGTCGAAGGGCTTGGTCAGATAGTCGTCGGCGCCGGCATCGAGCGCCTGGACGATGTCGAGGTTGTCCGAGCGGGCGGAGATCACGATGATCGGCACGGTGGAGTGCTCGCGGATGGCGCGGCACACGGAGGCCCCGTTCATGGTCGGCAGCATCAGGTCCAGCAGCACGACATCGGCGCCGTGCCCGGCGACGAACTCGTAGCCCTCCCGGCCGTCGGCGAAGCTGGAGACGGTGTATCCCAGGCGTTCCAGGCCGATCTGGGTGGTCTCCCGGATCACCTCGTCGTCTTCCACCAGGACGATGTGCATCCCGCTGCCTCCCTTACGTCTCGTCCATGCTCGTGATGCGCTGGCCGGCCTCGAAACGGCCGTTCTGGTAGCGGAACACCCTGACCGACCAGCCGGAGGGGCAGCATACGGCGTCGCCCTCGTCGTAGACGCTCTCCTCCGCCACCACGGTGCGGCCGCTGCCTGGGTGCAGGTGCAGCCCCGCGCCGGCCACTTTGAGGGTGATGACCGGCTCGCCGTCGTCCTCGGCGACCGCGAACCCTGCGAAGGCCAGCCCGACCTGCGGGCTCGTCACGGTGACCAGCTGCATCTTCTCCCCGTCGATGACGACCGGATCGCCGAACTCCAGGCACTCCTCGCAGTACAAGAGTACTTCCTCGGCGCCGGCGCCCTGGGCACCCAGCGAGGACAGATCGGCGTCGACGATGAGCCAGCGGATGTCCTCGGCGGAGAAGGGCTCGTCCGGGGCCCCGCCGGCAGGATCGGCCTCGATGGTCGCCCCCTGCGGGATGTCCTGGCTGCCGGAGACCCGGACGCCGGTGTCCGGCGCGCAACCGGTGACGATGAGCAGCACGGTGAGCAGCACGGCCGGCAGAGCGGCCGGACGTGGACGGCTCCGGGTGCGGAGAGGGCGTGCGGCGGGCATGTCTCCTAGTGTGGCGCATCGGTGGCCGGCGCACCCGGATTCGGGCCGGGAGGTGCGCGCGCGATAGCATGGTCCTCGATGTCCACCACACCTGATGGCCGGGATTCCGGTGCCTCGCCGCGGCCTGCCGGCGGGGATGTCACGTACAAGCACGCCTTCGCGTTCGGCGCCGTCGCCGCGCTCGCGGTCCTCATCCTGACGATCATCTTCCTGCGCGCCTGGCAGAGCATCGACGCCGTCATCGCCTCCGGCCTGATGACCGCCGGCGCCTTCGTCGGCGTGACGGGCGTGACGGCGCTCCTGGTATGGTTCGACCGGCGCAAGCCCGGCGGGGATCAGCCGCCGGACTTCCCCGTCCTGAAGTAGTCCCCCGGGTACGTGAAGCAGCCTCGGGCGGAAGCAGGCCCCGGCCTCAGCCCTTGATGGTGTAGCCGGCCTCGTCGACGGCGGCCAGCAGCGCAGCGGAGTCCAGCGGCGCGGCAGAGTCGATCCGCACCGGGGAGGCCCCGCCTGGAACCAGGTCGACGCGCACGTTCTGCACCCCCGGAAGGCCGGAGATCTCCTCGGTCACGGCGCGCACGCAGTGCTGGCAGGTCATGCCCTCCACCAGGATGTCGGTCTCCATATCGGCCTCCTTCAGCTCTTGATCAGACGTGCGATGGCCGCCGAGGCTTCGGCCACCTTCTCCTGGCCGGCTTCCTCGGACTCGCGGGCCGCCGAGACCACGCACTCGTTCATGTGCTCGGTCAGCAGGCTGACGCTCAGCGAGTGCAGCGCGGCGGTGGCGGCGGAGATCTGGGTGAGCACGTCGATGCAGTACTTCTCCTCTTCCACCATGCGGCCGATGCCGCGGATCTGCCCCTCGATCCGTTTCAGCCGGGCGAGGTGCTTGGCCTTGGAGTCCGGGTTGTCGGCATAACCTGGTGCGGCTGAGATGCTCATGCGCCGATGATATACCCCTACCCCGTATGCTTCAAGGGCGCGAGGCCCACGCGGAGCCGTCGGCCGCTGTGCCAAGGCCGTTACAGGAAGCGGTTCGCTGAGGGCCGCGCTCGCGGGCATCCGGCACAATGGGCCCCATGATCGGCAGCAGACGGCGCAGCGACTCGGCCACGGCCGTGCGCCTGAGCGTGGCCACCCGGCTGCTGCTTGCCAACCTGGCGATGCTGGTGGGCATCATCGTGCTGTTCACCACCCTCATCTACGCCGATGTCTCCCGCGCCCAGATGATGCAGGAGACCGAGCGCGTCCGCTCCAGCGCCCTGGCCCTGGCCACTTCCGATCCTCTGCGCGAGGCGATGGCAGCCGGCGCCGCCGATGACCTCCTCGCCTCCACTGCCGAGCAGTTCCGCCGGTCTTCCGGATTCGACCGGGTGGCGATCCTCTCCGCGGACGCCTCCGCCGCCATCGGGCGCGCGGACCAGCAGGACGAGGATGAGCTCCGGCCCGAGCGGCTGCCGCAGGTCTCCCGGGCCTTCGGCGGCGAGACGGTGAGCAACTACGACGAGGGGCTGCTGTACGCCGCCAGCCCGATCTTCGGTGAGGACGGCCAGGAGGTGCTCGGCGTCGCGGTGGTCAGCCAGACCGAGAGCGCCGTGCGCGGGAACCTGGAGCCGCGCGTGCTGTGGCTGCTCGGCGTCGGTGCCGTGGCCCTGGTGCTCGGCGGCATCGCCACCGCGATCACGGCCAAGGGCCTGCGCCGGGTCACCGGCAACTACGGTGCGGTGGAACTCGGCCGGGTGCTCGATCACCACCATTCCGTGCTCCATGCGGTCTCCGAGGGCCTGCTGCTGGTGGACCGCAAAGAAGGCATCGTGCTGCGCAACGCCGAGGCCTGCGCGCTGCTGGGACTGCCGGCGGACGATCCCAGCCGGCCGCTGTCCTTCGAGGAGGCCCGTCTGCCTGAGTCCCTGGACGCGCTGCTGCGGTCGGGGCGCCCGGCCCGGGACGAGATCCACTACACCGACAGCCATGTCCTCGTCGTCAATCAGCAGTCCACCGCCGGGCTCGGCGACGGCGGCAACCCCGGGTCCTCGGGCGCAGGCACCTGGGTCGTGACCATGCGCGACCACACCGAGCTGCAACGGCTGACCGGCGAGCTGGTGAGCGTGCGCGGATTCTCCGAGTCACTGCGCTCTCAGGCGCATGAATACGCCAACCGGCTGCATATGATCGTCTCCCTGATCGAGACCGGCCGGACCGCCGAGGCGCTGGAGTTCGCATCCGGTGAACTCGAGGACGTCGCCCGTCCCAGCCGGGCCGGCCTGGGCGGTTTCGACCACCCGGTCCTCTCGGCGCTGCTGCTGACCAAGATGGCGCAGGCGCATGAGCGCGGCAGCAGGCTGGAGGTCCGCACGGAGGGGCTGGCGGAGCAGCCGGAGGGCGATGACCGGGATCTGGTGACGGTGCTCGGTAACCTGATCGACAACGCCTTGGAGGCCGTCGGCGCCATCGACCTGCCCGCCGAGCGCAAGCTGGTGCGGGTCAGCATCTCCGGAAGCTCGGTCCGCGGCTGGACGCTGGAGGTCGCCGATGATGGCCCCGGCATTCCCGAAGACCTGCTGGACGACATCTTCACCCGCGGGTGGTCCACCAAGCACGCCGATGCCGGGCCCGCCAGCTGGGACCGGGTGACGGAGGCGGCCGGAGAAGGCGCTGGGGAAGACCCGGCAGAGGGCGAACGCCGGCCGCTCGGCCGGGGCGTGGGCCTGGCCCTCGTGGTGCAGGCCGTGCGCCGGCTCGGCGGCGCCATCGACGTGCGCGGCGCCGGCGAGGAGCCCGGCGATCTGGCCGGAGCGGCATTCACCGTGTGGATACCGGGCACGCCGCCGGCACCCGGCGGGAACCGGAGGCCCGGCCAGGAGGCCGCCCGCCCGGCGCACGCGCACGCAGGACAGGAAGACGAGAGGAGCTCATGACGGATCGCATCGGCGTTCTGGTGGTCGAGGACGAAGAAGTCGCGGCCCGGGCCCATGCCGAGTACCTCTCCCGGCTGCCTCAGTTCGAGGTCTGCGGAGTGGCGCGTACCGCCCGGCAGGCGCTCGCCGCTCTCGCCGGCGAACTGCCCGCCGTCCGGGCCGGGGACATCCAGCTGGTGCTGCTCGACATGAACCTGCCGGACGGGCACGGGCTGGAGATCATCCGCGCCATCCGACATCGGCGCGTGGAGGTGGACATCATGCCGGTCACGGCGGCCAGTGATCTGAAAGTGGTGCAGCAGGCACTGTCGCTGGGCGTGGTGCAGTACCTCATCAAGCCATTCGCGTTCCCCGCCTTCCGCTCCAAGCTGCAGGCCTATCTGGCCTACCGCGAGTCCATGGGCGGCGGCGGGCGGGTGACCCAGTCGGAGGTGGACCAGGCGCTGGCCGCCCTCCGCTCCAGCCACGAGGAGGAACTGCCGAAGGGCATGTCGCGCACCACGGTGGACGGCGTGCTGGACAC
This sequence comes from Sediminivirga luteola, assembly GCF_014639315.1. GTDB lineage: Bacteria > Actinomycetota > Actinomycetes > Actinomycetales > Brevibacteriaceae > Sediminivirga > Sediminivirga luteola. The sequence goes on along the minus strand of NZ_BMFY01000017.1, from coordinate 62,504 downwards.
CCTGGAACGGATGGAGGCCGCCTCGGCCGCGGAGCTCGCCGAGGAGCTGGGGGTCTCCCGGGTCACGGCGCGCCGCTATCTGGAAGGGCTCGCGGACCTGGGCCGGCTCGAGCGGGTGCCGCGCTACGGCAGCGCGGGCCGGCCCGTTCTGGAGTACCGCCTGGCCTGAGCGGGTATCAGTCCAGGCCGAGCGTCTCGCCGACCACGCGGGAGGCCAGTCCCGTGTACGACTGCGGCGTGAGTTCCAGCAGTCGCGCCTCGGCCTCGGCCGGGAGGCCCAGCCCGCGCACGAACTCGCGCAGGCCCTCCGCGTCCACCCGCTTGCCGCGGGTGAGTTCTTTGAGCTTCTCGTAGGGGTTGTCCATACCGGGGACGCCGGCTGCGCCCGCGGCGCGCATCACCGACTGGACCGCCTCGCCGAGCACCTCCCAGTTGCCCTCCAGATCGGCGTCGAGCGCCTCAGCGTTGACCGCCAGGCGGGACAGGCCCCGGCTGACGTTGGAGATCGCCAGCAGCGAGTGACCGAACGCGGGGCCGATGTTCCGCTGCGAGGAGGAGTCGGTCAGGTCTCGCTGCAGCCGCGAGGTCACAAGGGTGGAGGCGAGCGTGTCGAACAGCGCGCTGGAGATCTCCAGGTTCGCCTCGGCGTTCTCGAACCGGATCGGATTGATCTTGTGCGGCATCGTCGAGGACCCCGTGGCGCCTTCGACGGGGATCTGGATGAAGTAGTTCATCGAGATGTAGGTCCACACATCGGTGGCGAGGTTGTGCAGGATGCGGTTGAACCGGGCGATGTCCGCGTAGAGCTCCGCCTGCCAGTCATGCGATTCGATCTGCGTGGTGAGCGGGTTGTAGGTCAGGCCCAGGTGCTCCACGAAAGCCTTCGCCAGCGCGGGCCAGTCGGCGCCGGGGACCGCCGTCGCATGCGCGGAGAAGGTGCCGGTGGCGCCGTTGATCTTGCCCAGGTACTCGGTCCGCTCGATCCGGCGCAGCTGCCGGCCCAGCCGGTGGGCGAAGACGCCGATCTCCTTGCCCAGCGTGGTGGGGGTGGCCGGCTGGCCGTGGGTGTGGGAGAGCATCGGCTGGTCCCGGTGCTCGGCGGCGAGATCGCGCAGCTGCTCCACCAGGCGCCGCGCGGCCGGCAGCCAGACCTGTTCCACGGCGCCCTTGACCATCAGCGCGTAGGACGTGTTGTTGATGTCCTCCGAGGTGCAGGCGAAGTGCACCAGCTCGGACACGTCGTCCCCGCCGATGCGTCCCAGGCCGGCCTTCACGGCGTACTCGACCGCTTTGACGTCGTGCACCGTGACGGCCTCGAACTCGGCGAGCTGGGCGATGGTCTCCTCGTCGAAGCCGGAGACCAGCTCGCGCAGCTGCGCCTTCTCGTCCTCCAGCAGGCGCCGGGCACCGGGCACGACCTCGTTCTCGCTGAGGAAGATCAGCCATTCCACTTCCACGTGCATCCGCTCCCGGTTGAGCGCGGCCTCGGAGAGATGATCCACGAGCGGGGCCACGTCCTTGCGGTAGCGGCCGTCCAGAGGGCCGAGGGCGAGGGCGGGCTGGAGGTCGGCCAGGGCGGTGCGCGGGGGGAACTCAGTCATGGTGGTCATTTTCTCATGAGCCGTCACAGGCCAGCGCCGCCCCGCGTCACTGGCGCGCGCGCTCGCCGTGACTCGTCCACACCATGGCCGCCCGGCTCGGATCTCCGGCGTCCCGGCCGCCAGGCTTGCGGCAAGAGGGGAAAGGAGAAACCGCATGTCGCTGCCGCTACCGTCACCCGCCGGGTCGCCCGACTGGCTCGTCCAGCACCTCGGCCGGGATTCCCTTGCCGCCTTCGAGGAGTTCGTCGCGACCTGGCGGGCCCGGGCGGCGGCGCTCCGGGACCACGCGGCGGAACTGCGCGCCGACGCCGCCGCGCTCGAATGGCGATCAGAGGCGGCGGAGGGGTTCCAGCGGAGACTGGCGGCGCGTACGGGTGAACTGGAGGACCTGGCGGCCGAGGCCGACGAGGTGGCACTCGCGGTGGACCGGCATGCCGAGGAGGTGCGTGCCGCCGCCCAGGGGATCGCGCACGCCGCCGCCCAGGCGCTCGAGCAGGGACGAGAAGGAGCCGCCCGCCTGATCGATCTTCTCGGTGAGACAATCGAGGCCGGCGGGGAGGGGCTGGAACTGATGGGTGAGCTCCTGCGCACCGGCGTCCTGCCCCCGGGCCTTCCCACGCCCCCGTTTCCGGGAGCGGGATGATGTCCGGGCACGCAGACGGGATGATGTCCGGGCGCGGAGAGCCGCCGTGGCCGGACGCTCCGTCGCCGGGCGTGCACCGGCTGAGCCTGGGCGCGTACATCCGTGCCGTCCGGCGCTGCGGCGCCGCTCTTCCTCCCGGATTCGACCTCGATGCCGATGCCGCCCAGCGGTTCGGCCGCGCGGATCCGCCCGGCGACCAGGGGGCCGGTCCGGAGGCGCTGGCGATTCTGGCCGCCATCGCCGCCGCGCCGGCAGCGCTGCGCCTGCACTGCGCGGCGGGACTGTCGGGACTCGAACCGCTCATCGCCGCCGCCACCGGTCCCGTCCGTCGCCGCTCGCACGGCTCTCCTTCGTACGCGGAAGGCGCGGAGGCGTTTCCGCCGGCCCACGCGCCGGCCGGCGACCGCCGCCATATGCTGGTGCACCTGGCCGTCGCCGGTGCCGTCGCCGCGATGCTCATCCGTGGCTGGAGCGAGGCGCGGCCGGGCGGCAGTGTCCTCGTCTCGGCGCTGCCGCTCACGGCGGCGGCAGGACAGCTGAGCCGGCTGATCGATGCGTTCGCCGAGGAGGCCGTCGTGATCGGGATGACCCGGTACGGTGCCGGGGCCCGGGCCCCGGCGACGCATCGCACGCGGATCTGGTGCCACCACAACCGGGCAGGTGAGCCTCCCGGCCCGGTGCAGCGGGCCATCGCCGCCGAGCTGGCACTGATCATCCGCGCCGGGGCACAGCCATGACGGCGCCCGGCGGCCGCGTCACCGGCGGCGCCTACGCCATCGAGGCCCGCACGGCGGATATGCGCGCCACCGCTGCGCACTGCGAGGACATCGCCGGCCGTACCCGCACGATCGCCACCGCCGCCATCGGCGAGGACCTGGCGCTGGCTGCCGTCCCCGGGAGCGTCCTCGCACCGCACACGCTCGTGTCCGTGACGGGCCGGATCGCCGGATTCGAACTGCGCGGGCAGGCCTGCGCTGCCTCCACCGCGGCACTCGCGCAGGCGTTGGATATGGCGGCCGGAGCCTACGAGCGCGCAGACAGCGCCGTCCAGGACGCGCCGGGACGCATCCTTCATCTTCTGGGTCTGGTGACCGGGGCGGGCCTGGTCTTGGGTGCTCCCGCCCGGGCGTTCAGCCCCGTCGCCGCCGCCTGGACCGCAGTGGGCGCTGCCGCCGCCTGGCCCTGGCGGCCGGGGACGCCCGCGGGCCGCGCGGCCGGACGGGCGGCCGGAGGCTGGGCCACGGCGGGGGAGATCCTGGAGCACTTCGTGCCCGGCGTCGTCCGCGGCCTGACCATACTCGGCCCAGGCATACCCGGCACGCCGTTCGCGGTGGAGCGTCCGCGGGACGGCGCTGAGCTGGCAGAGCTGCTGCTGCTTCTGGCCAGGGCGCGCGGATTGATGGAGAAGAGCGGACTGGAGGTGCACGAGGTGCCCGCGTCCCACACCGATCCAGTGGACCCGCCGGCCGGCCTGACCGAGCTGTTCCGACGTACCGCGCAGCAGAACAAGAGCCGTGAGGGCACCGGTGCTCCCAATCCACGACAGGAGAACGGCGAGGTCAGGGTCGAGGAAATCCTGCACCCGGACGGTACCCGGAGCTGGATCGTGCACGTGCCCGGCACCACCGAATGGGACCCCGGCCGGCACGACGCGCCGACCGATCTGACCTCCAACGCCGAGGCCGTGGCCGGACACGAGACGCAGGCCATGCGCCTGGTGCGCGAGGCGATGGAACGCGCCGGTATCGCGCCGGGCGAGGAGGTCCTGATGACCGGCCACTCCCAGGGCGGCCGGACCGCGCTGGGCCTGCTGGAGGACGAGGAGTTCCTGGTCCGTTTCAACGTCACCGCGGTCGTCACGGCCGGCTCGCCGGTGGCGACGATCGAGGTGCCCCCGGAGGTCGAGGTGCTCTCCATACAGCACGCAGACGATCCGGTGCCGTTCCTGGACGGCGGCCAGAACCCGGGCCGGGCGCACTGGACCACGGTGACGGTCGAGGCCCCGGCCGGCGCGCCGCCGCGCACCGGCGGTGAAGCGCATCGGTCCTCGGCCTATGAGGAGAGCATCCGCGCGCTGGAGGACCTCGGCGAGGGTACCGCCGCCGGCGCGTCCGTCGGGGAGTTCCTGCGCCGGCACCGTCAGTTCTTCTCCGGCCGCGGCGGCCGGGCCCGGGAGTTCTACGGCCGGCGCAGATACCCGCCTCAGCACGAGAACGGGCAGGAACAGGGCGGTTCCCGGGAGCACGAGGACGGAGGCAGGTTCCGCCAGGCGGCCCGCGCCCGGCCGACCGTCGGCGGGTGAGGACCGCGCATCCCGGGACTTTGCTCGGACGCCCTAATAACCAGCAGCTGACCAGGAGAAACTTGGACTGCCGAGCATTCGTGGATGCCTATGGGGAACCCGCCGGGGCCTTGTGCGCGGCCCACAGCCTCCCGGCCAGGACTCCTAGCGTGAGGAGGGCGACCAGGGATGAGAACCGCGCGGGTGTCGCGGTAGAGTGACGACAACACTGTGAATCACCTCACAGTGAGGCCGGACAGTCGCACACCCGTTGACTCCCCGGCCGGGCACACGTCCACGCGGCGCGAGGGGCTACCGCTCCCGCCCGCCGAGGAAACAGGAGAATACCGATGGCCTCTCCCACGCATGTGGGCGGCGGCGTCAATGTCGACGACCTGCCGCACGTAGACCAGCCGATGATCCAGATGCTCACGCCTGAGGGCAAGCGCGTCCCGGGCGGCGAGTACGAACGTTTCGCGGAGGATCTCGATGACGAGATGCTTCGCCTGATGTACCGGGACATGACCCTCAGCCGGCGGGTCGACGCCGAGGGCACGGCACTGCAGCGGCAGGGCCAGCTCGGCCTCTGGGTCCCCCTGCTGGGGCAGGAGGCCGCGCAGATCGGCCTCGGCCGGGCCACCCGGCCGCAGGACTTCATCTTCCCGTCCTACCGCGAGCACGGCCTGGCGCTCACCCGCGGGGTGCCTCCGGAGACCCTGCTGGGGATCTTCCGCGGCGTCTCCCACTCCGGCTGGGACCCCCAGGCGCACAATCTGCACCCCTATGCCATCGTCATCGGCGCGCAGACCCTGCACGCCGTGGGCTACGCGATGGGCGTGCAGCTGGACGGCGATATCGCCACCGGCGACCAGGACCGCGACACCGCCACCATCGCCTGCTTCGGCGACGGCGCCACCTCCCAGGGGGAGGTCAGCGAGGCCCTCACCTTCGCCGGCACCTACAACGCGCCGGTGCTGTTCTTCCTGCAGAACAACCAGTGGGCCATCTCGGAACCCACCACCGTGCAGACCAAAGCGCCGCTGCACACCCGCGGCGTGGGCTTCGGAGTCCCGGGCGTCCGGGTGGACGGCAACGACGTCATCGCCACCTACGCCGTGGCCCGTGCCGGCCTGGACAGCATCCGCGCCGGCAACGGACCGCTGCTGCTGGAGGCCTACACCTACCGGATGGGCGCCCACACCACGGCGGACGATCCCACCAAGTACCGCAGCGACGCCGAGACCGAGAACTGGCGCGCCAAGGACCCGATCCGGCGTCTGCGCCGGTACCTCCTGGAGTCCGAGATGGCGGACCAGGAGTTCTTCGACGGCGTCGACGCCGAGGCCGATGAGCTCGCCGCCGGGCTGCGCAAGGCCTGCGTGGAGATGCCCGATCCCGATCCGCAGGAGATGTTCTCCCACGTCTACTCGCACGAGCACGCCCTGGTGAGCGAGGAATCCGCCTGGCACGCGCAGTACGAGGCCTCCTTCGCGGAAGCCGAGGCCCGGTGATGGCGCAGCTGACCATGGCGAAGGCCCTCAACGCCGGCCTTCGCAAGGCGATGGAGTCCGATCCCAAGGTGCTCCTCATGGGCGAGGACATCGGCAAGCTCGGCGGCGTCTTCCGCATCACCGAGGGACTGCAGAAGGACTTCGGCGAGCAGCGGGTGCTCGACACCCCGCTCTCCGAGGCCGGCATCATCGGCACCGGCGTGGGGCTCTCGGCACGCGGCTTCCGGCCGGTGTGCGAGATCCAGTTCGACGCCTTCGTGTACCCGGCGTACAACCAGATCGTCACCCAGGTCGCCAAGCTGCACTACCGCACGCTGGGGCACGAGAAGATCCCGATGGTCATCCGGATCCCCTTCGGCGGAGGCATCGGGTCCCCCGAGCACCACTCGGAGTCTCCGGAGGCGATGTTCGCCCATCACGCGGGTCTGCGGGTGATCAGCCCGGCCACGCCCCACGACGCCTACTGGATGATCCAGGAGGCCATCGCCGACGACGATCCGGTCGTCTTCTTCGAGCCCAAGCGCCGCTACTGGCTCAAGGGCGAGGTCGACACCGAGCGCAGCGGCAAGGACACCTACCGGGCCACGGTCCTGCAAGAGGGCAGCGATGTGACCCTGGTGACGTACGGCGCCCTGGTGAGCACCGGCCTGGAGGTGGTCAAGGCGGCCGCCGAGGAGGGCACGAGCGTCGAACTGATCGACGTGCGCAGCATCTCGCCGCTCGACGTCGACACCCTCGCGGCATCGGTGGAGAAGACCGGCCGCCTCGTCGTCGCTCATGAGGCACCCACCTTCCTGGGGCTCGGGGCCGAGATCGCCGCGCGTGTCACCGAACGCTGCTTCTACTCGCTGGAGGCGCCGGTGATCCGGGTGGGCGGCTACCACACGCCGTACCCGCCGTCCCGGATGGAGGAGGCCTACCTCCCCGATCTGGACCGGATCATGGACGGCATCGACCGGGCACTCGCCCACTGACCACGAAAGGTGATGAGCATGACCGACGTTTTCACGCTCCCTGACGTGGGCGAAGGCCTCACCGAGGCGGAGATCGTGTCCTGGAAGGTCCAGACCGGGGACACCGTCACGGTGAACCAGGTGCTGGTCGAGATCGAGACCGCCAAGTCCCTGGTCGAGCTGCCCAGCCCGCAGGCCGGTACGATCGGCGCGCTGCTGGTGCAGGAAGGCCAGACCGTCGAGGTGGGCACGCCCATCGTGCGCTTCGGCGGGACAGGCGGCGCCGATGACGCCCCCGCAGCTGCATCCGGGGCCGGCGGGCAAGCCGGCGCCGATGCGGCCGCCCCGGCCGGTGGAACTGCGGAGGAACCCGATGATGCCGGCGGGGCGACCCTCGTCGGCTACGGAGACCGCGGCGGCTCCGGCTCCCGCAGGCGAGCCCGCCGCGCGCCGGCCGCGGGATCGTCCGCCCCTGCCGGGCAGACGACGGGCGTGCCGGCGGACACGACCACCGCGACTCCGGCGGCCACGAGCGGTGCGGCACCGGCGTCCGCTCCGCCGGCCACTCCCGCCGGGTCGCCTGCGGCGGAATCCGGTCCGGTTCTCGCGTCCCCGGGACGTCCGCTGGCCAAGCCGCCGGTGCGCAAACTGGCCAAGGACCACGGCGTGGACCTCGCCCGGGTGCCGGCCACCGGCAGCCGCGGCGAGGTCACCCGGGAGGATCTGCTGGCCTATCTGGACGGTGCCGGCGGCGGAGGTCAGGCAGGCGCTGTCGCTGGATCCGGGCCCGTCGCGGCGAGTTCCGCGACCGCGGGGACGGGGCAGCCGGAACGCCGTGAGGAACGGGTCCCGGTCAAGGGCGTGCGCAAGGCCACCGCGCAGGCGATGGTCACCTCTGCTTTCACCGCCCCGCACGTCACCGAGTTCCTCGAAGTGGATGTCACCGGCACCATGGATCTGGTGCGCCACCTGAAGGCCACCGGCCTGCTGGGCGAGGACGTGCGGGTCTCCCCGTTGCTGATCGCCGCGCGGGCCGTGTGCTGGGCGGTCCGGCGCAATCCCATGATCAACGCCACCTACGCCGATGACGCGATCACGATCAAGCACTACGTGAACCTCGGCATCGCCGCCGCCACGCCCCGCGGACTGCTGGTGCCCAACATCAAGGATGCGGACCGGCTCGATCTGGCCGGCCTCGCCCGCGAACTGGGCCAGCTCATCGGGCAGGCGCGTGAGGGCAAGACCCCGCCGTCGGCGCAGCAGGGCGGCACCATCACGATCACCAATGTCGGGGTGTTCGGCGTGGATTCCGGCACGCCCATCCTCAACCCGGGGGAGGCGGCGATCCTGGCATTCGGCCAGATCAGGAAGAAGCCCTGGGTGGTGGACGATCAGATCGTCCCCCGAGAGGTATGCCAGCTGGCGGTCTCCGCGGATCACCGCGTGGTCGATGGCGAGACCATCTCGAAGTTCCTCGCCGATGTCGGCGCCGCCATGGAGAACCCGGCCGTCATGCTCTGACGCCTGTTCCGGTCTCTCGCGCCGCTATCTCCCGGGCGGTGCGCACATTCCACCTGAGCTCACCAGGAATGTGCGCACCGCCCGGGACTCACCGGGTCCGCTCGCAGTGCGTCCGTAGGTCGTCGCTGTGCCCTTAGGTCGTCGTCGCCCGGGTCTGGAGGGTGACGATATACGGGCGCGCTGACGATCTAAGGCCGTATCCGCCTGCGGCCCCTGAAGCAGGACGGCCACCGCTTATCGACGGTGGGAATCAGGAACAGCCGCGGGTACTCGTGCGCCCAGCCGCGGAGACCCAGCCCCAGACGCCCGGCTCCGGGGACCCGGCGCCGGTGTCTTAGCGGGCGGCGCTCAGGGCTGGAGCTTCGTGGAGCCCTCGGGGTCGTCGGTATCGGAGAGCTTACGGGCGAAGCAGTCGTCCCGGGAGAGCTCCTCCTGCGCGCAGAACTCGAGCGCGTCATCGGCTTCCCGGTACGGCTGGTCCAGTACGACCACCCAGAAATCGGACATCTGGAAGGTGCTCCAGTCCCCGCTCCACAGCAGCAACGCTTCCGGATACTGCGCCTGATACTGCTGGTAGGACTCCAGGATGTCCCGGTTGGTCCAGGTCTTGCCCTCGGCGCGCAGGCCGACCTGCTTGGCGCTCAGCTGGGTCACCCAGGAGTCGTTGAGCCGGTCGAACGACGAGTCCAGAGTCTCCTCGCGGATGCGCTCCAGCTCCGCCAGCGCCTCTGCTTCCGTGTCCGGCACCGAGCCCGGCGGAGCCGCCTCCGGGGCGCTCTGCGGATCCGGTGCCACGCCGTCGGTGGCCGCGGTGGTCGGGTCCGGCAGGGTCATGGGTTCCGGAGCGGTGCGGTTGCGCTGTTCCAGCAGCACCACTCCGCCGACCATGAGTGCCACGATCAGCAGCGCGCCGGCCACCAGGAACAACATCGGGCCCGCTGCCGGACGCTTCTTCTTCTCTTCCGCTTCGGAGGCTTTGACTACCGGCTGCTGACCGGTGTGATGCTCGATGTACTCGTAATAGTTCGAGTATTCCGGCTGCGAATGCGGCGGCACCGGCACGCCGCCGGTCTGCACCCCCGGCTGTGTGCCCGGAGCTTGCGCGCCCGTCTGTGGTCCCGGGGCGGGCGTACCTGGCCCCGGCTGCGCATCCGTCCCTCCAGCGTTCCCGAACCCTCCGAGCCGGTCGGCCCATGCCGGCTGCCCATCAGGGCGCGCCGGTCCATAAGCTGGCTGCCACGGGGGACGCGGCGGGGCCTGAGCGGCACCGGGTTCCAGCCAGGCCTCGCTGGTTCCCGGCCGGATGCGCGGACGCGGAGGCGTGCCGGGCTGCCCGGATTTCCCGGGTTTCCTGGAACCGGCGGGTGTCCCCTGGTCGGAGGCCCCGCCGTGCGGGGGGTTCGACATCGGGCTCCTCCTGTTCGGATGCGTCTTCGGATGAAAGTGTACGTGCCCCGCGGCCGTGCGGCGGGCCGAACCGCCAGGAACCACAGCACGGCCGGATGCGGCCCTTGTTCGCTCCGGTTCCGCGCGCCGCTGACCTGTCCGGACGGCCCCGGACCTGTACCCGTCTGCCAGATCGTCGCAGCTGCCCATCTTTCTTCTCGCCCCGGCGCCCTGGATCGGACCCATGCGCCTGTGCCATACCGCTGCTGGACGCGCTGGGCCACGGTCCCTGTGCCATACCGCCGCCACGGCCGACCGCGCAGTACTGCACCACCCCGCCGTCGCCGGCGCGCCAACAGGGTGGCGTAGAGCACCGCGGGATCGGTGGAACGCACGCTGTACGCCGCTCCCCGGAAGCCGCCGCCGTACCGGGGCCCGGCCCATCGTGCACGCGCCCCAGTGGTTGTGAAAGCCATGTCCCGGGCGCGGCCGTACTGCGGCACCCGCATGGCGCTACCCGGGCCGCGGGGGGGGCGGACGGGGCGCCCGGGTGAAGGGCATGAGCGGCTCAAGTTGCGGCCGGGGCGTGGAAGTCCATAGAATTGAGAGCTGTCGTCTGCGTCCATTGCGTCATCTGGCGCCGTGAACGTGGGCACGCACTCATTGTGCGCTGCACTCGAGGCTCTTCGACACTCACGCGAGGTGCTTCAGCGCCAGTGAGACATCCGTGTTCGCCCGCTCAACCCACGGGTGACGCGAACATAGCCCGCCACCGGGCGATTGATGAAGACAGTGCACCGCATGAATCTGCTCGGCTCATTCGAAATGTGAGAGCCGAGGGGTTTGAGCCCGGTGACAAAGGTACAGATGTCTACCGGCCGGCAGCACCGCTGCGCGTGGGCGCGCCGGCCGAGAACTGTGAACTGGAGGAGAGTCATGGCAGCCACCTGCCAGGTGACCGGAGCCGTCCCCGGCTTCGGGCACAACGTGTCGCACTCGAACCGCCGCACCAAGCGCCGGTTCGACCCGAACATCCAGAAGAAGCGCTATTACGTGCCTTCTCTGCGCCGCACCGTCACGCTGAACGTGAGCGCCAAGGGCATCAAGGTCATCGACGCCCGCGGGATCGACGCCGTGGTGAGTGAACTCATCGCGAAGGGAGTGAAGCTCTGATGGCCAAGGCACAGGACGTCCGCCCGATCATCAAGCTCAAGTCCACGGCCGGCACCGGTTTCACCTACGTGACCCGGAAGAACCGCCGTAACAACCCCGACCGCATCGTGCTCAAGAAGTACGATCCCGTCGTCCGCAAGCACGTCGATTTCCGAGAGGAGCGCTGATCTCAGCGTGGCCAAGAAGTCCAAGATCGCCCGTAACGAGCAGCGCCAGATCGTCGTCGAGCGCTACGCGGAGAAGCGCGCTCAGCTGAAGAAGCAGCTGATCGACCCCAACAGCACCGACGAGCAGCGGGAAGAGGCACGCCTCGGCCTGCAGAAGCTTCCTCGCGATGCCTCGCCGGTCCGGCTGCGCAACCGCGACCAGGTGGACGGCCGTCCGCGTGGCCACCTGCGCAAGTTCGGACTCTCCCGCGTCCGCTTCCGTGAGATGGCGCACAAGGGCGAACTGCCGGGCATCACCAAGTCCAGCTGGTAAGTTACGAGCTGGTACGGTACTGGTTACGTTCGTACCACCAGTACGCAATCGACTCGGTCCTAAGGAGGACAACCTATGGCTAAGAACCGCAGCGAGCTCGTCGCCGAGGTCGCAGAGAAGTCCGGCCTGACTCAGAAGCAGGTCTCCGATGTGCTCGACGGCGTCTTCGAGGTGTTCTCCTCTGCCGTTGCCAATGGCGAGAAGCTGACGGTCCCCGGCTGGCTGTCCGTGGAGCGCACCGAGCGTGCCGCCCGTAAGGGCCGCAACCCGCAGACCGGTGAGGAGATCGAGATCAAGGCCGGCTACTCGGTGAAGATCTCCGCCGGTTCCAAGCTGAAGGCCGCTGCCGGCTCGCCCAACTGAGCCTAGGTCGTCCTTGGCCACACGCGTGGCGTAGGGCCGCTTGAGAAGCAACACGAAGGCCCGCCCCCCATCTCCCGGGGGCGGGCCTTCGTGGTGCCCGCCCGGCTTCCGGGCCGACACCCGGCGCATAGTTCCGGGGGTGTGCGCTAATTCCGCGTGAACTCACCCGGAATTAGCGCACACCCCCGGACTCAGGGGCTCCTGGGGCGGCGGCTGGGCCGTTGGCTGCCTCCCAGGGTGGGCGCGTACCCTGGAACCATGCGAGTTTCCTCGATTCAGCTGGCCTACAGTGACGACGAGCCGATGGAGGATCGCGTTGCACGTGCGGCGCAGCTGGTCCGGTCCCAGCACGGCGCGGATCTGGTCGTCCTGCCCGAGCTGTGGGCGCCCGGAGGATTCAGCTACCGCGAGTGGGGACACCGTGCCCAGGCCGTCGACGGCCCGGTCGTGGCCGCCATCGCCGAGGCCGCCCGGGACATCGGCGCCTATGTGCACGCCGGGTCCATCATCGAGGCCTCCCCGGAAGCTGCCACCCGGCTGGCCGAGGCCGGCGGGGACATCACCGCGCTGCCCGAGCTCCCCGACGAGTTGCGCGGGCTCTGGAACACCTCCGTGCTGCTGGACCCCGCCGGTGAGGTGATCGCCACCTACCGGAAGATCCACCGCTTCGGCTTCGGCGTGGGCGAGCCCAAGGTGCTCGCCGCCGGCGATGACGTCGTCACCGCCCAGATCGTCGTCGGCGGCCGGCCGGTCACCCTGGGCCTGGCCACCTGCTACGACCTGCGTTTCCCCGAACTGTTCCGCGCCCTGCTGGACGACGGCGCCGAGGTCGTAGTGGTCCCGGCCGCGTGGCCCGCCGCCCGGGTGGATCACTGGAGCCTGCTGGCCCGGGCCCGCGCCATTGAGGACTTCGTCGCGCTGATCGCCGTGAACACCGCCGGATATCATGCCAAGACGCAGATGGGCGGGCACTCCGTCACGCTGGCCGCCGACGGCACCGTCCTGGCCGAAGCCGGCCCCGACGAGACCATCCTGCAGGCGGAGATCGACCTCGACGCGATCGCGGAGCGACGCCGGAGCTTCCCGGCACTGGACGACCGCCGGCTGGGCTCGCCCGCCTCGTGACCGCCGTGACCGCCCGCCGGCTCGGGATCCTGATCCTGCCGGGCCTGCTCGTCGCCGCGTTCTGCGTGGTCCTCCTGGCCGGCACCTACTCCGGGGCCCTCGACGCCTACACCCTCGGTGACCCCGGCCCGTGGGTGCGCTACGGCCTGCCGATCGTGAAGGTGCTCTACAACCTCAGCATCGCCACCTGCATCGGCGCCCTGGCCCTGGCCGCATTCGTGCTGCCGCGCACGGGCTCGCTGCGCCGGTCCCGCGAGCAGAAGCAGCACGGCGCCGGCACACCCGAGCCGCTGTGGGAGGCGGCGATGCAGTACGCCGCCTCCGCCGCCGTGGTATGGACCGTCGCGGCCGCCGGCACCACGCTGCTGATGTACATCGACATCGCCGGCGCCCAGGCGTTCCAGGCCGGCGGCCTCTCCGCCGATTTCGGGTTCTTCCTCACTGGCCTGGACACCGGTCGGGCCTGGCTCGTGATCACCTGCATCGCCGCGGTGGCCGCCATGCTCTGCATCGCCGTGCGCTCTTACACCGGTGTGGGCCTGACGCTCCTGCTCGCGGCCGTCGCGCTCGTGCCCCAGGCGCTCACCGGCCACGCGGCCGGTTCGGACAACCACTCCCTGGCGGTCAACAGCATCGGGCTGCACCTGGTCGGCGCCGTCGCCTGGCTCGGCGTGCTGATCCCGTTCGGCTTCCTGGCGCCCCGGATCGCCGGGCGCGCCGATGCCGGGGCCCTGCTGCGCCGGATCTCCGCCCTCGCACTGTTCGGCTTCGTGCTGATCGCCTCCTCCGGCATGATCAACGGCAGCGTTCGCATGGCCGGCCCCGAGGACCTGCTGACGCCCTACGGGCAGCTGCTGCTGGCGAAGCTCGTCCTCACCGTGGTGCTGGGCGCCATCGGCTGGGTGCATCGCAGCCGGATCATCGGCCGGGTCGAGTCCGGCGCCGGTGCGCTGCCCCTGTTCTGGCGACTGCTCGGAGTCGAGGCGCTCATCTTCGGTGCCGTCTCCGGACTGGCGGTCGCCCTGTCCCGGACTGCCCCGCCGGTGCCGCAGGAACCGCCGGAGGTCGCCACCGCCGCCCGCCTGCTCACCGGTGAGGACCTGCCGCCTCCGCCCAGCGTCGAGGCGGTGTGGACCCAGTGGCACCCGGACGTGTTCTGGATCGCAGTGGCCCTGCTGGCCTCCTACGCCTACATCCGCGGCTTCCTCGCGCTGCGCCGCCGCGGGGACTCCTGGCCGGTGCTGCGGCTGATCTGCTGGCTGCTCGGCATGGCGGGCCTGATCTACGTGACCTCCGGGGCGCCGGCCGTCTATGGCACGGTCCTGTTCAGCGGGCACATGGTCCAGCACATGCTGCTGGTCATGGCAGTGCCGCTGCCGATGGTGATCGGCGCGCCCATCACCCTGCTGATGCGCGCCGTCGCGCCCCGCCGGGACGGTTCCCGCGGGCCGCGCGAGTGGATCCTCGGCGTGGTGCACTCCCGCTTCGCCGGGGTGCTCTCCAACCCCATCGTCGCGGCGGTGAACTTCGCCGGATCGCTCGTGGTGTTCTACTACTCCGGGATCATGTGGTACTCCCTGGACACCCATCTGGGGCACGAGATCATGGTCGCCCACTTCCTCGTGGCCGGGTACCTCTTCGCCCAGAGCCTCATCGGCACCGATCCCGGGGTAAAGCGCTACCCGTACCCCATCCGGCTCCTGGTGCTGCTCATCACGATGGCGTTCCACGCGTTCTTCGGCATCTCCATCATGTCCTCCACCAGCCTCATCGAGCCCAACTGGTTCGGCAACATCGGGCACGGCTGGGTCTCGGCCATCGAGGACCAGCAGACCGGCGGGGAGATCGCCTGGGGCATCGGCGAGCTGCCCACCCTGCTGCTGGCGATCGGCGTGGCCGTGCAATGGACCAAGAGCTCGCGCCGCGAGGCGGTCCGCTCCGACCGGCAGGAGGACAAGACCTCCGATGCCGAGCTGCGCGCCTACAACGAGATGCTCGCCTCGCTCTCCAAGCGCCCGCAGGACCCGCGGCGCTGACGAACGTCCGCCGGGGACCTTACGCCGCCGCGCCGACGACGCCCGCGCCCGTCCGGGTCCCTCGTGCGGCGGGCCTGACGGCACCCGCCCGCCGGGACATCGTGCCACCACGCTGATGACGGCCCGACGAGGTCTTCGCGCCGACGCCCGACGGGCCTTCACGTCGGCGTCCGCCGGTCCGGGGCCCGGGTGTCGCCGCGCTGGTCATGCCCGACGGGCCTTCACATCGGCGCCTGCCGCCGGGGGCCGCGTGCCACCGCGCTGACGATGCCCGACGGCCGGGGAGACCGTGCCGCGGCTCGCCGGGGTTCAGCCGAGCGATGAGCGCGGCGGCTCCGGCGCGTCTTCCCCGTGACCGGAGGAGGGCGGCCGCAGCAGACCGTAGTGCAGCGCGCGGGTCAGCGCCTCCTCCCGCGAAGAAGCACCGAGCTTCGCGTACAGACTGCGCAGATGCGCCTTGACGGTGTTCACCGAGACGAACAGGCGCGCGGCGATCTCGCTGCGCTTGTCCGTTTCGATCAGCACCAGCAGGACCTCGCGCTCGCGGGACGTCAGTGCCGGCGGTGCCGGGTGCCGGGGCGCCTCGTCCGGCAGCATCGGCGGGACGATGGCGCACGCCTCGGTGAGGATCCGCGCCGCGCCGGTGGACCCCGCATCCGTGAGCGCGGCCAGGAGCGCGGCCCGGTCCGCCTCCGGCATCAGTGCCAGCGGCCAGCGCAGCTGATCGCTCTCGACGATGGTGGCCAGGCGCAGCCCGGGCCCGGTCGCGTCCAGGCCGATCCCGCCGCTGAGCGCCAGCCGAACAGCGACCACGGCCGCGATCATGCGGTCCACGGGCGTACGGGCCTCCACTTTGGCGCCGGCCAGGAGCGGCACCGCCTCGTCCGAGCGGCCCTCGGCGGCGGCACTCAGCGCGGTGAGCGCGGACACCGCCGCCGGACGCCGGGAACGGCCGGGGCGGTCATTGCCTGGCGCGGCGCCGCGGGCCAGCGCCAGCAGGGCTTCGGTCACGGCGATGTGCCGGTGCGTGGAAGGCAGCGTGCGCCGGTCCCGCCGTTGCCCGGTGATGTGCTCCCATCGGGATGAGGCCTCCTGCGCCCGGCCCGCCATGACCTCGGCCAGCGCGCGGACGCTGGAGATGAGTTCCCAGTGCTCGATGGTGTCGATGTGCCGGAGGATGCCGCGGGTCTCCTCCAGCGCCTCCTCCGGACGTCCCTCCGAGAGCAGCACCCATGCCCGGGCGATGCGCTCGGGGGTGACCGTGTAGCTGTCATGCCAGGTCTCCGGCCAGTCGCCGGGGTCGATTGCAGCCAGCGCCGCGCGGGCACTGCGCACATTGCCGGCCAGGGCGTGGATCATCCCGAGATTGGCGTAGGCCTCATTGCGGCGGTGGCGCCAGTGCAGTTGCTCGGCGAACCGCGCCGCCAGGAGGTGGGCTTCGCGCGACTGCTCCGGCTCGTCGGCATAGAACAGCCCCATGGCGCACTGGGTGATGGAGACCAGGGTCATGGCGTCCAGTCCCTCGTCCCGCTCCGGGTCGTCCACCGCCTGCGTCAGCACGGGCAGGGCGCTCAGCGCGAGGTCCCGCATGCGCTTGTGCTGTCCCAGCAGGCGTTGCACCGCCGACTCCAGGCTCTGCTGGATGGCGCGTTCGAGCGGCGTGAGGGCGCCGGGCCGCAGCCTGCTCATGAGCCCCGCCGAGGTGAAGAACTCCGCGGCGCGGCTCTGGGTTTCGGCGGAGGCGTTGAGCACCAGCGCATAGCGCAGCGCCAGCAGAGGATGGCGGTGGATCGTCAGGGCCGGCAGTGAGCCGAGCAGACGGGACACGTGCGCATTGTCCTCGGCGGACATCGGATAGGCGCGCATCAGCACCCGGGCCGCGTAGTCCAGATCGCCCGAGCGGAGCGCATGCTCGAAGGCGGCGAGCCGTTCGCCGCGGACGTCGTTGAGCCACTGCGCGATCAGGAAGTGAATCCGGCGCACGCGAGCCGGATGGCGCCGGGCGTAGTCCTGGGCGGCCGCGGCGCGCAGATGCGCGCTGTAGCGGAACACCGGAGCCCGGTCCGGTCCTCCGTGCGACCACTGCCCGGCGCCGGCGTGCTCGATGCCCGTCAGCAGCGCCTCCGCGTCGTGCCGGCCGGTCAGGCGGGCGGCCAGCTCTGCGTCGAGCACGGGCGCGTGCGCGGTGGCGCCGACGAAGTCCAGGACCTCCGGATCTGAGATCCGCGCCAGGATGTCCTGCCGCGCCGCGGCGATGAGCACCTCGTCGATGTCCACGCCGGCATCGTCCCGGGCCAGCAGGGCCTGGCCCAGGGCATCGATGGCGTATCGCAGGGAGGCGATCCGGCGCGCGGCCGGGTGCCCGGCGACCTGCTGCAGGCTCGCCGGGGCGAGCCCGGGCACATGCTGGGCGAGCATCTGCCGGATTTCGTGCTCCGTCAGCTCCAGCTCCGGTTCCGACAGCACGGCGATGTCCAGGGACGCCGCAGTGCCGGGACGCTCCAGCAGACTCGGGTACCGGCCGGCGGCGATGCACCGGACGGCGGGTACGGCGCGCACGATCTCGATCAGATCGAGGCAGACCGCGTCCCAGGAGCTTCCGCCCGCAGGATTGGCGAAGTCGTCGAGGATCAGGGTCAGGTTCCGTCCCGCGGCCGCCAGGAGCCGGGTCAGGGTGGCCGCGATGGCCTCGGGTTCGTCGGCGATCGCGGCCATCTCCCGGTACAGGGTGGCGTCGTCGATCACGCCGCACGAGTGAAGCCGCCCCAGCACGCGCATCCAGTAGCCGGTCCGGGTGCGGGTGCCCTCGTCGGCGGCGATCCACGCCACGGTGCCGGCGGCTGCGCTGGCGTGCTGGTGCGCCCACTGCGCCAGCAGGGTCGTCTTGCCGGTGCCGCTGCCGGCGTGCAGGACGACGATGGGCGCCGGGCCGTCGAGACGTTCCAGGAGGTGCCGGCGCGTCACCAGGCCGGAGGACACCCGCGGGACGTGCTGCAGGCCGCCACCAGGATGCTCGGGGTTCGAGCGCACGTCCACCTCCTTTCGCCGCACCGGCCCCGCCGCGGTCCGGCGGCGGGCGCATGACCAGACCGGTGAGGGTGAGGCCGGGGTGAGTTCCCCTCCCGGCCGGCGCGATCGGAAAGCCCCCCGGGAGTCCTCTTGTGACGCCGCGCGGCGGGCATGCGCGTCGATGCGTGCCGGGAACCGCGCACCGGCGGGGTGAGGGCGGGGCGAGATTCCGTCAACGGGCCGGGAAGCTGCCGATTCAAATACTAGCGTCGACCCGGATCTTGTCGCGGTGGATCATCCGCCACACGTCTCTTCCGTGGGTGCCGAGCGTACACGATCGCCCGCCCTGGCAGTCGCATCGCGCGGACCACGAGGCACTACGAGTTGGAGCACATGAGCATGAACATCACGAAGACAGGCCATCGGCGCCTGCTGCGCACGCTGGCGGCGATGCCGGTGGCGCTGGGCATCGCCGTGGCGGGCATCGTCGCCCTGCCGCCGGGAACAGCGCAGGCCGCGGTGCCGTCCCCGACCCCGGCGACCTCGGTGGTCACGGTCAAGACCGGCGGTGACCGTTCGGGCGGGTCGAGCGTCGCCCCGCTGGAGGGCGTCGTGCTGCATCTGCGGACCGGCGGCACCGGCGGTCCGGGGGAGGCTCGCGCCGATGGCGTGAGCGGTGACGGCGCCGGCTGGGCCAGGTGCGTCTCCGATACGGCCGGGGACTGCAGCTTCATCGTGCCGGGCACGCAGCAGGGCGGCGCCAACCGCTCGGCGCGGTTCTGGGTGGTGCAGCATGCCGCGCCCGAGGGCTGGTTCGTCAATTCCGCGCTGCGCACCGGCAGTGGCGACGGCACGGGCTCGCAGAGCACGCGGTACGCCTTCCGCACCCCGCAGCTGCTGGGCAATACGACCTACGCCAGCACGCAGGCCGGTTTCATGCTGAACACCTCCTCCTCCCAGGACACGCAGGCCACGCGGGACGCCTCGGGCGGAATCTGGCAGCAGTCGCGGGCCAACCCCGCGCTTCCCGACAGCTGCGGACTGGACGTCGCGCTGGTCCTGGACCTGTCCAACTCGGTCTCGAACAACGGCGTGCTGGACGATCTGAAAGCTCAGGCGGACGTCTTCACCGACGCCCTGGTGGGAACGCCCTCGCGGATGGCGCTCTATTCGTTCGGCACCTATTCGCCGTCCCTGCCGTCCCAGCCCAACAACCCCGATCTGACCGCCGTGACGACCCAGGCCGCCGCCGATGCCTTCAAGCGCCGCTACGCCAACTGGGTGACTCCCACGATGGGCGGGAACGCGATGCGAGGCGGCACGAACTGGGACCAGGGTCTCTACATCCCCTCGCTGGCGGCCGGCACACCCGGCACGCCCAACCATTACGACGCGGCCGTCGTCGTCACCGACGGCAACCCGACCTTCTACGGTCCCAACGCCACCACCACGAGCGGCGGCCGGGAAGTCGCGAACAACGGGAACGGCAACTTCACCCGGATCCGCGAGGTGGAGAACGGCGTGTTCTCGGCCAATGCGCTCAAGGCGAAGGGCACTCGCGTCATCGCCATGGGCGTGGGGCCGGGCATCACCGATCCGCTGACCGGTCAGAACCTGTCCGCGCTGTCCGGCCAGGAGGCCTACGACCCGTCTGGCGGGAACGTGCTGACGGCGGACTACTACCAGCTGGACGACTTCGCCGAGGCCGCGGACGCGCTGCGCCAGCTCGTGGAGCAGCAATGCGCCTCCTCGCTCACCGTGACCAAGATGATCGTTCCCGAGGGCAATGAACCCGGCGATCTCTCCGGCGCGGTACCGGCCGGCGCCGGCTGGGAGTTCACCGCGCAGAGCCCGGCGGTGCCGGCACCGAACTCGCGCACCACGACGAATGACGGCACCGGCGCGGTGAGCTTCCCGCTGACGGTGGAGTCCGGCAGCGCCAGAATCGACGTGCGGGAGACGCAGCAGGATGGTTTCACCTATCTGGGTCAGGAATGCACGGTCCGCACTCCCGGCGGCCCCGCCGCCCGCGAGGCGGAGGCACTGGACGACGATGCGGCCCGCCCCGGTTTCAGCGTGGAGGCCGCCCGCGGTGAGCAGATCAGTTGCCTGGTGTACAACACCGCGGCGGAATTGCAGGCGGACGTCACGGTGAACAAGGCCTGGCGGGTCAACGGGACGGATTACGCGCAGGGCGCCCAGCCGAGCGAACTCGGTGCCGGCCTGGCGCTGACCGGCCCGGACGATGCGCCTGCCACCGGCCAGGGCTGGGGCATCACCCGGTTCGGCTACCGGATCGGCGAGGACATCGGCATCGGCGAGGGGATGTTCTACGGCGCCATGGACCGCTGTGAGCTGGTCAGCGCCACCGTCACCGCCATCAACGGCCGGCAGACGGAGCTGGGCTTCCCGGCCCGGGAGGGAAACCTGCCGGCGGAGGACGATCTGCTGCGCGTCACCCTCACGGAGGAACACAATGTCATCGATGTGCGCAATGTGGTCGAGTGCACCAGCGAGCTGACGCTGAAGAAAGAGGTTCAGGGCGGCGACGCCGACCCGGCCGGCTGGACGCTGACGGCGATCCCTGGCGACGGTGCGCTGCCGGGACCGGTGGGCGCGTCGGGGACAGCCGAGGCGACCGCTCCGGTGACACCGGAATCGCTGTACCAGCTGGCCGAATCCGGCGGCGACCCGCGCTACAAGCAGGTCGATCAGCGGCCCCGGCCCCTGGTGAACCCGGACTCCACCGGCAGCTGGCAGTGCGTGCTCGTCGACACCGACGGGAACCCGGTCTCCGGGACCGTCGACGGCCTCAACGGCGGTGCGACCGTGCCGCTCGGGCAGGCGATGGAGTGCACGGCGGTCAATCAGACGTCGACGCTGACCCTGCTCAAGCACGTCGTCGACCCGCAGCCCGGTGGCCACGCCGCCGGCGACTGGACGCTGAGCGCCGCCCCGGAGGACGGCATCGACGGCCTGGACGCCGAGCACGTCCCCGGTAGTGAGGAACCCGCGGAGGGAAGCACCGTCCTGGTACGGCCGGAGCACGTCTACACCCTCGGTGAGGACGGCCCTCCGGGTTACGTCCAGACCCTGGAACGTCTGGCCGGGACGGACGCGGAAACGGGTGAGGAGATCTGGGAGGCGGTGGACGGCACCGAGGTGTCCGTGCCTCGGCTGGAACACGAGACCTACCGTCTGGTGAACGAACGCGAACGCGGCTCGATCGGCTGGCAGAAGGCCATCGGCGGAAGCGGTCAGCCCCTGGCCGGCTCGACCTGGCGGATCACCGGCCCCGGGCACCCCGCGGACGACCCGCTCATCGTCGAGGACGAAGAGATGAGCGGATCCTTCCTGGTGGAAGGGCTCGACTGGGGTGAGTACACCGTCACCGAGATCGAAGCCCCCGCCGGGTACGTGCTGGGTGAGGCTCCGCCGGAGTTCCGTGCCGTCATCTCCGGCGACGCCCTGCACTATGTGCACCCGGTGCCGCTGGAGAACCAGCAGCGCGAGGTCGTCCTGCCCATCGCCGGCGGGATGGGCTGGTGGCCCTATCTGGCCGGCGGCGTCCTGCTGCTCCTGCTGGCAGCGGCGTTCCTCGTCCGCGCACATCGTGCCGGCGGTGTCCACCGGCTCCGCGGCTGAGCGCGGCAGCCGCGGAGCCGCGGTCCGGAATCCAGTCCGTCCCCCGCACGGGGACGGCACCGCCATCACCCGTCATCGCCTCACGAACGAAGGCTTCACGGAGATCTGAAGGAAAGAAGGAAAAGAGATATGAGAACGAAGTCCATCACCCGCGCGGCCAGACGCCTGTCGGCCCTCGTCGCGGGAGTCGCCCTGGCTGCGCTGGCCCTGCCGGCCGCCGCCCACGATGTGGCACCGGGAAACATCGACGCTGACCGGCCGGTGAGCCTGACCATCCACAAGTACGAGCAGCCGGGCACCGGCACGCTCGGCAATAACAACGGCGCCCTGATCGAGGACGTCCCGGCGGATGCCCGAGCGCTCGCAGGCGTCGAGTTCACCGTCTGGCCGGTCAAGAACATCGATCTGCTGACCGTCGCCGGCTGGGACACCGCGGAGGACCTCACCGCCGCCGAGGTGATGGCCGACGCCGGCGCGTACCCGCTGGGCGCCCCGGTCTCGGGCGTGACCGGTGCCGACGGCGCGCTGACCTTCGACCGCTTGGACGGACTGGGGATCGGCCTCTACCTGGTGCGGGAGACGCATCCGGGGAGCAATCCCATCGTCCAGCCGGCGGTCCCGTTCCTGGTGGGCCTGCCCCAGCCGGAGGGTGACGGTTCCTGGAACTACGATGTCCACGTCTATCCGAAGAACGCCCTGAGCGACGTCACCAAGGGCGTCGACGACAGCGCCGCCGTGGTCATCGGCGATGTCGTGGACTGGACGGTGCGCTCGGCGGTGCCGGTGCTGCCGGAGAGCACGAGGTACACCGACTACGTCATCCAGGATGTCCTGGACTCCCGCCTCGGCTTCGACTCGATCTCGGTCGCCCTGGAAGGTGCCGGTACCCTGACTGGCAGTGACTACGCCGTCAGCGCTCCCGCGAAGGGCGCCAATGGCGAGGTGACCGTCGAGTTCACCGAGGCCGGCCTGGGCAAGCTGGACTCCGCCGGCCCCGGCGCCGCGGTCGTGGTGAACCTCTCCACCGTGGTGCTCGCACTCGGTGACGGCGTGATCCCCAACACCGCCACGGTGTTCATCAACGATCCCAGCCGGTCGAACGGCCACGAATCCAACCAGGTTCAGACGAAGTGGGGCGCGCTGCGGATCGTCAAGCATGCCCAGGGCGATCAGGCGGCGACGCTGGAAGGCGCCGAGTTCGACGTCTACGCGGTGGATCCGTCCACGTCCGGTGCCGCGCCGGTCGCCTCGATCCGCAGCGGCGCCGACGGTGCCGCCTCGATCGAGCTGCAGACGGGACAGGCGCACACGCGTGACTACTGGCTGGTGGAGACCCGGGCCCCGGCGGGCTACCTGGTGGACGCCACGCCCATCCCCGTCACGGTGACCGCCGGCGCCCTCACCGACGCCACTGTGGTCACCATCGCCAATGAGCAGGTTCCGGCGTTCGCGCTGCCGGCCACCGGCGGCATCGGCACCCTGGCGTTCACGGTCCTCGGCCTCGGCCTGGTGCTGGTGGGTGCCGGCGCCTACGCCGCGGCGCGACGGCAGCGGCTCGCCGCCCCCGCGGTGTGAGCACCGGTCTGCCAGTTTCGCGCCCGGCGCCCGGGCTGCCCGGCGAACCCAGCGGTTCGCCGGGCAGCGGCGTCCGGGCGCCACGGCGTGCGCCACGCCGGCGGATCCTGGCGGCCACGCTCGCGCTCTGCGGCGTCCTCGTGATGCTCTATCCGCCGGCGGCCTCGTGGTGGGCCGAGTCCACGGCCGCGGGCCGCCTTGCCGTCCACGCCGAGCAGAACCGCAGCCTTGACCCGGCCGCCCGGTCGGCTCTGCTGACCGCCGCCGAGGACTACAACGCCACGCGCGTCACGGGACTCGTCGTCGATCCGTTCAGCAATGTCGAGGGCGCCGACGCCCACGGGATCGACGACGATGCGCGAGACTACCTGGCGCAGCTGGCGCACGATCCAGAGGGGATCATGGCGCGGGTGAGGGTCCCCGGCATCGACGTCGATCTGCCGGTCTACCACGGCGCGACGGAGGAGACCCTGCGGCGCGGTTCCGGGCATCTCTACGGTTCCTCGCTGCCGGTCGGCGGCCCGGGCACCCATGCCGTCCTGACGGGGCATTCCGGCCTGCCGGAAGCCAAGCTCTTCACCGCCGTCCACGACCTGCGGGCCGGGGACGACGTCTTCATCGACGTGCTCGACCGCACACTCGCCTACCGGGTGACCGGCGCGGAAGTGGTGGAACCCACCGATGTGGCGGGGCTGGCGGTCAGACCCGGCGAGGACCTGCTGACGCTGGTGACCTGCACACCCATCGGCGTCAACAGCCATCGTCTGATCGTGCATGCCGAACGCGTCGACCTGCCGGACGGCGGCGCCCCGCCCGAGCCGTCCCGGCCGTTCCCGTGGTGGGCGGTGCTGGCGGTCGTCGCCGTGCTCGCCTGGGCCGCGACGGTGCTCGCCCCCGCCGGGCAGCCGCGTCGGCACTGAGGCGCGCGGGCACCGTTAAGCGGTAAGTGCGCCGATCAGGGCGGCTTGTGTGCGACACCCCCCTCGGAGGGATGCGAGCGGAGCCGAAGCTGTGCGTAAAATGTGGCCACCATGTGTGCCGCATCACAGTGCGGCGCCTTCGCGCACAAGGAGCTCAATGATGAGTGCATCTCCCACGGCCCCCTCCGAGCGCACCCAGCTCAGACGGGTCGTCGCCGCTTCCATGGCCGGCACGATCGTCGAATGGTACGAGTTCTTCCTCTACGCCTCGGCGGCGACGCTGGTCTTCAACGTGCTGTTCTTCCCCCAGAGCGACAACCCGCTCGACAATGTCATCCTGGCCTTCGGCACCTACGCGATCGGCTTCGTCGCCCGGCCGCTCGGCGGCATCGTCTTCGGGCACTTCGGCGACAAGTACGGCCGGAAGAAGCTGCTGCAGCTGAGCATCATCCTGGTCGGCGCCGCGACGTTCCTGATGGGCTGCATCCCGTCGTTCGACGTGGTCGGCTACCTCGCCCCCATCACGCTGGTGACGCTGCGCTTCATCCAGGGCTTCGCCGTCGGCGGTGAATGGGGCGGCGCGGTGCTGCTCGTCGCGGAGCACTCCCCGAAGGACGAACGCGGCTTCTGGTCCAGCTGGCCGCAGGCCGCGGTGCCGCTGGGGAACCTGCTGGCCACCGCCGTGCTTTACGTGCTCAACGCCGTGCTCTCCGAAGAGGCGTTCATGTCCTGGGGCTGGCGGGTCGGCTTCTGGCTGTCCGCCGTCATCGTGGTCATCGGCTACTACATCCGCACCCGGGTGAAGGACGCCCCGATCTTCGAGGCGGCCAAGGCGGAGATCCAGGAGGGCGACGCCGGCTACGGCGTGGTCGAGGTGTTCAAGCGCTTCCCGCGCGGCGTGTTCACCGCGATGGGCCTGCGGCTGATGGAGAACATCTTCTACTACATCCTGGTGACCTTCACGATCACGTATCTGACGTTCTCCGTGCAGCTGGGCTCCAGCGACGTCCTGGGCCTGCTGCTGATCGGCCACGTCATCCACGCAATCGTGGTACCGCTGATCGGCCGCCTGACCGACATCTTCGGCCGCAAGCCCATCTACGGCATCGGCACGGCACTGGCGGCCACCTGGGGGTTCTTCGCCTTCCCGCTGTACGACACCGGCGAGCCGCTGAACATCGGCATCGCGCTCACCGCTGGGCTGATCTTCCACGGGCTCATGTACGCCGGCCAGCCGGCGATCATGGCGGAGATGTTCCCCACCCGGATGCGCTACTCCGGCGTATCCCTGGGCTACCAGGTCACCGCCATCGTGGCGGGCTCGCTCGCCCCGATCATCGCCACCTGGCTGCTGAGCACCTACCAGAGCTCCCTGCCCATCGCCATCTACCTCCTCATCGCCGCCATCATCACCGGCGTCGCCGTGGCCGCCTATCGGGAGACGCGCGGTGTGGACCTCACTACGCTGGACCAGGCAGATGAGGACTACCGGGCGGACCTGCGGGCCGCGCGAGGACAGGAGAACAGGTGAGCCGTACGGTGATCGCCCCGGACGCACTGACAGGACGGCGCGCCGTCGTCACCGGAGCGGGCCGGGGACTGGGCAAGGCCATCGCCCAGTCCCTGGCCGCGGCCGGGGCGCAGGTCACGGTCGCGGATGTGGACGCCGATGCCTGTGCCGCCACGGCGGCCGAGCTCGGCGGCACCGCGTGGCCGGTGGACCTGAGCCGCACCGAGGAACTGGACGAGCTCCGCTTGGACACGGACATCCTGGTGAACAACGCCGGTATCCAGCGGATCCATCCGGTCGAGGAGTTCCCGCCGCAGGAGTGGCGGCTGATCCACCGCATCATGCTGGAGGCCCCGTTCCTGCTCACCCGAGCGGCGTTCCCGGCGATGAAGGAGCGCGGCTGGGGCCGGATCATCAACGTGTCCTCGGTCCACGGGCTGCGCGCCTCGCCGTTCAAGAGCGCCTATATCGCCGCCAAGCACGGCCTGCAGGGCCTCACCAAGACGGTCGCCCTGGAGGGCGGCCCGCACGGGATCACTGCCAACACCGTCAATCCCGGCTATGTGCGCACCAAGCTGGTCGCCGATCAGATCGCCGATCAGGCGGCCTCGCGGGGCATCAGCGAGGAAGCGGTCACCGAGGAGGTCTTCCTGGCCAAGTCGGCCGTGCCGCGGCTGGCGGAGCCGGAGGAGGTGGCGCAGCTGGTCGCGTTCCTGGCCACGGATGCCGCCGGCCTCATCACCGGTGCCGCGCACAGCGTCGACGCGGGCTGGTCCGCCGGCTAGCTAGCCGTCGCCCGGTGAGCCGGGCCCGCCGGCTGGCCGGGCACGAAGAGGGCAAGGGTGCCTGGAAGGAGAAGCATCGTGAGGGAACCGATCCGCACGCGCTGGATCTGGATCGTCCTGGTGGCGCTGGTCGTCTTCAATGCGCCCTGGTACCTGCCGGCGGGCAGCATCGAGCCGTTCGTGCTGGGTATCCCGTACTGGGTGGTGCTCGTCGTGCTGCTGTCCGTGGCGCTGAGCGCGTTCCTCACCTGGGTGTGCCTGCGGCACTGGAACCTCGTCGAGGACGAGGAGGAGAACGGGCGGGAGGCCGGCTGATGGAAGAGGAGACCCAGGAACTGGCCTTCGCCGGCACCGACGCGATCGTCATCCTGTGCCTGTACGGCGTCGCGATGATCCTCATCGGGTGGTGGTCCGGGCGCGGCAAGCAGCTGGGCAAGAGCGTCTCGGACTACTACCTCGCCGGACGCAATCTCGGCGTCATCACCCTGTTCTTCACGCTCTACGCCACCCAGTACAGCGGCAACACGGTCGTCGGCTATGCGCCGCAGGCTTACCGGGAGGGTTTCTCCTGGCTGCAGTCGATCCCGTTCTTCATCCTCATCATCGGCGTCTATCTGCTGTTCGCGCCCCGGCTGTACGTGATCGGCAAGAAGCAGAACTTCATCACGCCGACGGACTGGATCACCCACCGTTTCCAGTCCCGCGCCGTGACGATCCTGGCGATCGTGCTGATGCTATGGGGCCTGGCGAACTACCTGCTGGAGCAGCTGGTCGCGATCGGCCACGCGGTGGCGGGCCTGACCGCCGGCGCGATCCCCTACGGCTGGGCGGTCATCGGGTTCATCGTCATCATGCTGACCTACGAATGGCTCGGCGGGATGCGGGCGGTGGCGATCACCGATGCGCTGCAGGGCATCATCCTGATGATCGGCATCGCGATCATGCTCGCCGGGGCGCTCGTGCTCTCTGGCGGCGGGGTGAGCGACCTGACGGCCTCCATCGCGGCCCAGCAACCCGAGAAGATCGGCGTGCCGGACCTGGCGACCAATATCAACTGGCTCAGCATGCTGATCCTGGTCGGCTTCGGGGCGGCGATGTACCCCCACGCGGTCCAGCGGATCTACTCCTCCCGCAGCGAGCGCATCCTGAAGAGGTCCCTGGCCAGGATGACGTGGATGCCGTTCATCACCTCCGGTGTGGTGTTCGTGGTGGGCATCATCTGCATCGACCTGTATCCGGGCCTGGACGTCTCCGCCTCGGAACAGCTCGTGGGGCTGCTGGCCAATGACGTCGCCGGGCTGCACCCGTTCTTCTACTGGACGATGGTGCTCCTGTTCGGCGCGGTGGTGGGCGCGATCGTCTCCACCGCGGACTCGGTGCTGCTGAGCTTCTCCTCGATGATCTCCCACGACATCTACGGCCGCTACATCGATCCGGAGGCGCCGCAGCAGCGGAAGGTCATGGTGGGCAAGCTCGCCGGCATCGTGCTGATCGCGCTGCTGCTGTGGATCGCGTGGAACCCGCCAGGCACGCTGTACCAGATCTTCGTGCTCAAGTTCGAGATCCTGGTGCAGGTCGCCCCGGCGTTCGTGCTGGGACTCTACTGGAAGCGGCTGGCCGCCTGGCCGGTTTTCTGGGGCATGCTCGCCGGGGCCGTCCTGGCCGGGGCAATGACGCTCACCGGCAACAGCACCGTCTTCGGCATTCACGGCGGCGTGTACGGCCTGGCGGTCAATTTCGCCGTGTGCGTCGCGGGGTCCTTCCTGTTTCCGCCGACTGCCGGGAAACAGGCGGAGAACAGCCGTATGACGAGCCTGGAGGCCGCGGTTCAGAACGCCCGCTAATTTTCATGGAAAGTGTTTACCGGCGCCGGAATTGTACTGACGGCGGCGCCAGCATCCTGCGCCGCCCGCTGGCCAGGCCTCACCCGCATCCCTCCGGATAAACGCATTTCTAGGCCTTTGACCTGCGGAGATGCATCCTTTTCCGGCCCTCTCCCGTGCTTCTCACCCCGAGGGTGATTGTGAAAGTCGCCCTCTGACAGCTCGATATTCCGGTCGCCGTCCCCCGATAGTGGTGGACGGACCACCAAGGTTCCGATATTGGGCCCAGTTTTGCCTCGATGGGCCTTTTTCGTGCCCGGGGCGTGCGCCCCTGGCTTTTACGTTCAGGTGGATAGACCGTGCCCGTGTCCCGGGCGTTTCTGTGCTGTCGGAAGGTGACCTCGATGATGAAGCAGTCCTCTGCGCTCCACGGGGGTGATGTCGCGGGTGCTCATCCCGGGACCGCACCCGCCGGTTTCGCCCGCCGTCTGGCTCAGGACGGCCATCACGTCGACGACGAGACCGCGGAGCTGCTGCGGGCGCGGACTGCGGGCCATCCGGCCTGGGCGGCAGCCGTGCTCCGGGTGACCGGAACACACGGGGTGCGGGACCTGATGAACAGCCGGGCCGTGGCGCTCGCGCTGGCGGAGGAGCTGAGATCGCTGTGGGACCAGGACGACGGTGATGTTCTCCGCGCCGCGGCGCTGTGCGCCTCTCTGCTCGACACGGTCACGCCGGCTTCCCTGCAGGCCGCCATCACCGCCTGCGCGCCGCGCCTGGGCGTGGGCTTCCTCCAGGACGCCGCGCTGGAACCCGCGCAACTCGTCGTGGACATGGTCGCCGCCGGCGTGCTGGTACCGGCCGGGGTGTGCATCAGCCCGCAGGACGACTCCCGTCCCGGCTGGTCTGTGCCCTGGGCGGTGGGCCGTGCGCTCATGCAGGCCATGCCCCTCGACCTGGACCGCCGGGCGCTGAGCGCCGGTCTCCTGGACGCGCTGACCGCCGCCCGCGCGAGTGATCTGCTCGGCGAGCAGCTGATCCAGGCCCGCCGCGCCGGCCGCTGGGACGTCCTGGTGCACTTGTGCGCCCACCGTTGCAGCGACGCGCTCACCCACTATCACCGGCAGACGCGCCTGGCTCTGGACAATCTGCCCCGCGCCGTGGCGCAGCACGCTCCCGTGCTGCGGCTGATGGGCGTGCACGCCGCTTTCGTCACCCCGAAACCCGGCGGTACCGCCACCTGCGAGATGGTGCGCGGGCTGTCCCGTGCCCGGCCCCACCTCGTCGCCGCGACCCGGTCGCTGCGGCCGGATTTCCTGAGTGTGCTCAAGGGTGCCGACGAGGTCGCCGTCACCGCCGGCTACGCCACCTTCGCCCTGCACGCTCAGGGCCGTAACGGCGACGCCGTCCGGCTCGGTCTGCTCGCCCAGCGCAGGCTGGAGCAGCTGGCGAGGGCCGGCAAGCTGCCCGCCCGCCAGGCTCTGGAGATGTTCCACTACCACCGCGGCGTGGCCGCCGGGCTCACCGGGGAACTGGACGCCGCGGCGGAGCAGTTCTCCTTCGCCGCTACGCCGGGCGTCCGCCAGGCGTGCGAGACACCCGTGTCGCGGAAGTCCGGCGACTACGTCGCGCTGATCCACGCCTTCCTGAGCGGCCGCAAGGCCCTCCCGGACGCCTGGGAGCCCAGCGGCCTTTCCCTTCCGGGGGAGTACACGCGCGCGCTGACCCTGCTGGACGCGCTGGCGGTGCCGGAGGCCGGGAAGATCATCGCGGACCGGGAAGGCCAGCTGACGGAGATGGCCCTGTGGCCGCTGCTGGCGGCGGTGGAGCATCTGCACACCCTGCTGTCCGGGGAGACCGGCCGCTGGTCGCTGCGGATCGACGACATGGCGCACCGTCACCCCGCGCAGCTGCGGGCCAAGGGGCTGGCGACCGCGGTCTACACGCGGATGCGCGTCGAGGCGCTGCTGGCGGCCGGACGTCTCCAGCAAGCGAAGGCGCTGCTGGACGAGCACCTCGCCGATGTCTCCAGCCTCCGGGTGCCGGCGGCGCGCCTCTGGCTGATCGGCGGGCAGTATGAGCGCGCGGGGCACCTGGCCGGGCAGTACACCGATTCGATGGATCTCCTGATGCGCGAACGCGCCGAGCTGCGCGCGATCGCGGCGATGGCGTGGTTCGCCGAGGGGCAGCCCGCCCGCGGTGAGCGCGAACTGCGCCGTGCGGCGGAGATGTGCGCGAGCTTGGGCACCCTGACTCCGCTGGTCCTCCTGCCAGGGCGATTCAAGCAGGTGGCGCTGAGGCTGCTGGAAGACCACCCCGTGTGGGACGACGTCGCCGCTCGCCACGGTGAGACGGGCGTGACCGCTCAGACGCTGCGAACCCGTGCCGCCCGGACGCGCGATGTGTTCCCCGATGAGGCGCTCGTGGTGGAGCTGACCCGCAGGGAACTCCACATCCTCAGGGAAATCGACAGCGGCGCCACTCTGCAGGAGATCGCCGAGCGGGAGTGCCGGGCCCTTTCCACGGTGAAGAAGCAGGCGCAGGCGGTGTACCGGAAGCTGCAGGTGAACTCCCGGGAACAGGCCATCACGCGGGCCCATGAACTCGGGCTCTTCGCGCAGCGCTGAGCCTTAGCGGCCGGGCGGGAGCCTGAACCGTTCTGAACTGTCCTGGACGCAACACAGTACTCGGTGTCACCTGCACGCTCCACGAGAGACGAGGCCCAGCCCGGGGACCATAAACCCCTCAATACGTAGATCTGCACTCAGGAACTTCCCAGAGTGAGAGTGACCCATTGGCTCCCGGGGCGCACTGCGCTTGTCGCATTGACCCGAGGGACAGCGGGGTATTCCCTATTGAGATGGAAGAAGGAGCGAATTGTGCTCAGCTTGCTGAGACGGTTCTCGCCCTCGCACGCACGCCGGTATGGCGGGCGCAGCGCGACGGCTGCCGAGAACGTCAGTATGTCAGCGGGGATCCTCGCGATCCTCGCGTTGCTCGCCGGGACGGCACTCGTGGTCGTCTCTCCGGCTACAACCCCGGCGTACGCAGCGCCGGGAAATCCTGGAATCCCGGGTGACCCAGAAGTCGTGTACGAGGAAGACTTCGAGAACCGCCAGCCGAACACGAACATCCTCCTGACTGACTACACCGGCGTCTCGGGCGCAACGTACACCGGCGACGGTTACTGGGTCAGCCGCCCGAACTGCAACGGTTTCATCATCAACCAGCAGAGCCCCAGGGACCCGTCGGACTGTGGGGGACCGGAGCACTACAACAACCTCAGTGCGGTTCCTTACGCGCTCGGTGTTCTACGAGGGGCGGCTGACCCGGCGCAGAATGCTGCCGCAGCCTCCTACACGTCGGGTAGTGCGGCGGACAACCTCGTCCAGTTCCGTACTGTCAACCCGCTTCCGTTGGTACGGGAGAACCGGTTTCTGACGTTCTCGGTCGATGCAGGCGCCATGAACTGCCACGCCACGCATCCGGAACTCCGGTTCTACCTTCTAGACGCGAACGGCAACGAAATACCGGTATCCAACACAGCTATCGACCCATGTGACGACCCTCGCGCAACAGAACTGACTGTTCCGCGTGCCAATGGGACGCCTGTTCCAGTCAGCGTGGGCAGCTTCGCTGCAGATTCGTCGATTCTGGTCGATGGAGACAATTTCGGAATCGTTCTCCGCAACGAGAACGGTAACGGCGGCGGTAACGACGGCGCCTACGACAACATCCGGGTACTGGACGTCACCCCGCAGCTAGACAAGGAGTTCGCTCCGTCCCGCGTACCGGTGGGTGAGTCTTCGCGGCTGACACTGACGGTGACCAACACCTCAGAGCTGGCAGAAAAAGGCGGCTGGGGCTTCACGGATCGTCTTCCGCAAGGTCTCGTCCTGGCAGGCAACCCCAACTTGTCCACGACCTGCACAGCGGATATAGATGCACCGGCTGGCGGATCAGCTATCACGGTGACGAATGGAACTCTGGCAACAGGGGTGGCTTCCTGCACCATCTCGGTGGACGTCACTTCCGAAGCGCCGCGCGGTGCCGACGAATCACCGGTTACCTACGTGAACGGGCCCGACAACATCGAGGACAACCGCGGGCTCAACCCGCCGGATCCGGCTGAGGTCGAGTTCTACAGCGAACCCGTGCTCAACGTGACGAAGAGTTCAGACGCTTCGGTGGAGACCCGCGTCGGGAACACCGTCACCTACACCGTTGAAGCGACGAACACCGGCACAGGTGACTTCACCAGCCAGAATCCCGCGGTCGTCCTGGACGATCTGTCCGGTGTGCTGGATGACGGCGGCATCGTCCCGGGGTCGCTCAAGGCCACCGTCGACGGTCAGCCGGTGAGCGATCCGGTCGTGGTGGGCACCCTGCTCTCCTGGAGCGGTCCGCTGGCGGCCGGTAAGACGGTCGTGATCGAGTACCAGGTCGAGCTGCGGCACGGCGGCGACCGCGAGGTCAAGAATGTCGCCTGGCCCGGTGATACGCCTCCGGATCCCAATGACCCGCCGACCACGCCGGACTGCGGCGATGACGGCGTGGCCTGTGAGGAGTTCGATCTGCCCGGCCTGACGATCGTCAAGAGCGCGGACAAGACCGAACTGCCCGAGGTCGGTGAGACGCTCACCTACACGGTGACGGTCACCAATGTGGGCCCCGGGAACTACACCGCGAGCGCCCCCGCCTTGGTCGAGGATGATCTGTCCGACGTCCTGGACGACGCGGCCCTGGTGGACGGCTCCCTGTCCTCCACCGTCGGCGCCGCCCCGGCCATCGACGGCACGACGCTGAAGTGGTCCGGTCCGCTCACCGCGGGCCAGACGACGGTGCTGACCTACACGGTCACCTACACCGGCGAGGGCAACCAGGAACTCATCAACTCCGCCTGCGTGCTCGGCGGCCAGGCCGTCGACGGGCTCGACTGCGATTCCACCATCACGCCCGGATCGGATCTGACCTGGGGCAAGACCTCGGTCTCGTCCGATGACCCGCTGGTGGCCGGTTCGACGGTGACTTACACGCTGTGGTTCAAGAACGACGGCAAGGCCGCCGCCACGGTCGATCACACCGACTACCTCGGCTACGTCCTGGACGACGCCTCCGTGGTGGACGGTTCGGTCAGCGCGGACGACGGGCTGACCGCATCCCTGAACGGCGATGAGCTCGGCGTGACCGGCTCCGTGCCGGCCGGGGACCGCCTCACCGTGACCTATCAGGTCGAGGTGCTGCCCGACGGCGACCGTGGTGACGACCGACTGGTGAACCACCTCCTGGACGGCGACGAGGAGATTCCTCCGCCCCCGTCCGAGGAGGACGAGTGCGAGGACACCGACACCTCCACCTGCTCGCCGATCGCCGCGGTGGCCTATGAGAAGACCGTCGCCGCCAGCGACGATCCGATCGAGGCCGGCACCGTGCTGACCTACACGATCACCGTCACCAACACCGGCGCGACCGCCGGCCCGGTGGATCGCGAGGACGTCCTGAGCGATGTGCTCGACGACGCCGAGCTGACCGCCGCGCCGCAATCGGACAACCCGTCCGTCACGGTGAGCCAGGTGCAGGACGGGCGCTTCCACATCGGCGGTCAGCTCGCCCCGGACGAGACGGCCACCATCACCTACCAGGTGACGGTGAAGCCGGAGACCGAACGCGGCGACAACCTCGCCGGCAACTTCCTGGTGCCGCCCGGCGAGGTCCCGCCGCAGGAGTGCGAGGCTGACAACCCGGAGTGCACCGAGACCCCGCTGCCGAACGTTCTCGGCGGCAAGCTCGTGGACGCTGGCAACGAGGAGACCGTCCTCGCCGGCGACGAGGTGACCTACACCCTCGTGTTCGAGAACACCGGTCAGGCCGCTGGCAAGGTCGATTTCACCGATGACCTGTCCGGCGTGCTCGACGACGCCGATCTGATCGACGGCCCGGTGGTCGTCGACGGCGGCCTGAACGCCCAGATCGCCGACGGCACCATCCAGGTGACCGGTGCCCTCGATCCGGGCCAGACCGGCGCGGTGGAATACACCGTGAAGGTCAAGGCCGACGGTGAGCGCGGGGACAACCAGCTGGAGAACGCGATCGTCAAGACCGGCACCGACGAGTGCGTCCCGGTCGACGGCTCGGAGTGCTCCACGACGAACCCGATCCCGGAGATCGCGGACGCCAAGTCCGTGAACCCGGCCTCGGGGACCCCGGTGGTGCCCGGCCAGGAGCTCGCCTACACCATCGAGTACGTCAACACCGGCAAGGCTGCCGGCACGGTCGACCGTGTGGACAGCCTGGTGCACGTGCTCGACGATGCGGAGCTCATTGGCGGCCCCGACGTCGACGGCGGCCTGACCGCGGTCCTTGACGGCGAGGTCATCCGGATCTCGGGTGAGCTCGGTGCCGGGGACACGGCCACCGTCACCTACACGGTGAAGGTCAAGGACTCTGATCGCGGCGACGACGTCCTCGCGAACTTCGTCCTCGATCCCGATCAGGAGGTGCCGGAGGACCCGAACGAGGCGTGCGAGGAGAACAACGACCATGCCACGTGCAACCCGGTCGGCGATATCAAGCCCGGCAAATCGGTCAACCCCGAATCGGGCACCGAGGTGGACGCCGGTGAGGTTCTCACCTACACCCTGTCCTTCGAGAACACCGGCAAGGGCGCGGCCCAGGTGGCCTACACCGACCATCTGGCCGAGGTGCTCGACGACGCCGAGTGGGTCGGCATCGGCGAGGTCTCCGAGGGCCTGAGCGTGGACGGCCCCCAGGATGGGACGCTGCAGATCACCGGAACCGTGGAACCCGGCGCGACGGGCACCGTCACCTACCAGGTGAAGGTCAACCCGCACGCCGAGCGCGGCGACGGGGCAGTGGCGAACTTCCTCGTCCCGGACGGCCAGGAGCCGCCCACGGAGTGCGTGGAGGACAACCCGCTGTGCACCTCCAACCCGGTCAGCGAGCCACCCGCCCAGCCAGGTGGCCCGGGCAAGGCCGGCGGCCCGGACCGGTTGCCCTTCACCGGCACCGAGCTGAGCGCCCTGCTGGCGGCGCTCGTGCTCCTCGCCGCCGGTGGCTCGGCGCTCTACCTGAGCCGCCGCAAGCGCGGCACCGCCGGAGCGGATCAGGACAACTGATCCTGCGTGATCGGCGGCGGATGAACGCCGTCGCCTGAGAGCCCGATGGGGCCGGACCTCGCCAGGGTCCGGCCCCATCGGCGCCTACCGGCTGCGGACGGGACCCGGGCGCCGGCGTACTGGCCTATACTGCCGATGACGTGGGCGGTGCGGCTTGGTCCGTTCGCAGCGTCCCGCGCTGCGTGTGTGCTGCGACTTTCGTTCCTCTCCGTTCGTGGAGGCTCCATGCGAAGGACCGATGTATCCGACCCGGGTGCCTCCGGGATGCAACGTTCGCGGCCGCTGAGGTCCGTCTTGCATGCTCCCGCGGTCGCTCCCGATCTTGCGCCCAGGGACCGCGTGCATGGCCTGATCGACGAGGCCATGGCCGCCACCGGGCTGACCATCCTGCTGGGCCCGCACGGTTCGGGGAAGACGACCGCCGCGGCGCACTGGACCCGCCGCCCCGGTGCCCGTCCGACGGTGTGGATCGACGCTGCCAGGGCCGTCGCCGACGGAGAGGACTGGGAGTTCCTGACCGCCCTCATCGACGAGCTTTCCGGTGCTCTGGGCACCCCTGACGCCGAGACGCTGCTCGGCGGCGCAGGCGAACGTCGTCCGCTCGGCCGGATGACCGAGGAGCTGGGCCGCGCGCTGACGGCGGCAAGGTGCCCGGTGGACATCGTGGTCGACGGCGCCGAGCGGATCGGCCCGGAGGGCCTGGAGATCATTCCCGGGCTGCTCGCCGGGTGCCGTGGACTGCGGTTCCTGGTCCTGGCCACCCACCTCGATCCGGCGGCCCTGCTGCGCGCCGAGATGACTATGGACGCGCGGGTCATCGGTGCTGCGCAGCTCTCCTTCACCGAGGAGGAGGTGGCGCAGGAACTCGCCCGCGCCTCGCTGTCCGTCCCCGATCCGGCGGTGACCCGTTTGCTTGAGGGCTCGCCCTTGATGGTGCGCGCGCTGATCTGCCGTGCACGGCGCTACGGCGAGCAGATCGTCACGGCCGCCCAGGCGGAACAGCTGGGCAAAGAGGTCGCGACACAGTCGTTGCAGCGAGTGCTCGCGGCGCACGCCGGCGGCGCCGATGGCCGGCCCCTCCTGTTGCTGGGGCTCAGCGGCATCGGGGACGCCGGCTTGCTGGCCGCCATGCTGGGTATCCCAGAAGCCGATGCCGGCGGCCTGCTCGACGGTTTTCACCGGGCCGGCCTGGTGTCGCTGAACCCAGGCGGGCAGCTCTTCCGCGTGGACGGGGCGCTGGGCGCGGGTCTTCGGGAGCTGGCCGGCGAGCGTCTGGACCAGCAGGAGCTGCGCCGCGCGCACGCCGTCATCGCCTCCTGGTTCGCGGAGCAGGGAGAACCGGTCGAGGCGCTGCGTCATGCGCTGGCAGGTGACGACTGGGACCGGATCGCCTCGCTCACGCTGCTCTACAGCACCGAGCTGCTCACACATGGTGAGCAGGCCATGCGCGAGGCGTTCGAGCAGGTCCCCGCCCAGGCGCTGCGGCGCTACCCGCATCTGGCCTGGTACCGGTTGATGTCGCTGGTCCGCCGGCAGGAGATCACCTTTCCCGCGCTGCGTGCCGCGGGCGAGGAGGCGCTCGCAGCCCTGGACCCCGAGGCGCAGGGTCCGGCGCTGCTCCTGGGCGATGCGATCCGGTTCGCCACCGCGCGGGCGGTGGGCGATTTCGACCTCACCGATGCCATCGCCGGGACGCTGCTTCCCCGGGTGGACATGCTGCTTGCCATGAGAGAGGGCGCCATCGCCGAGCTGGCACCGGCGGAGCGCCTCATCGTGGTCGCCGTCCGCAGCTGGGTCGCCCGGACCCTACGCCAGTACGCTGCGACGAACCGGCTCTTCCAGGGCGACCACATCGGAGCGCTGGCACTCGTGGAGCCGGTCGTGCTGCCACCGGTCACCGAGCAGGCCGGATTCGACTGGCGCAGGCTCCAGGCCGCCGGTACCAAGGCGCTCGCGCTCGCGGCGAGTGGGCGTATCGGCGATGCCCGCCGGGTCCTGGACTGGCTTGAAGGCTTCACCCTGCCGCCTGGCTGGGACGAATCCTATGCCAGTGCCCCCGCCGTCCTGGCCCGTGCGTATGTGGCGCTGGCCGAGCGGCGCCCGGACGTGGCGCGGGCCGAGGTGGGCAAGCTGCGGCGGCACGAGGGCACCATCGAGAGCTGGCCGTATTTCGTGGAGATCCGCGCCCGCGCCGCATTGCACGGACCCGCCGGCACTGGGCTGAGCGAGTTCGTCACCGCGGTCGAGGCTCACCGGGAGCGTCCGCCGACCAGCGCTTACCTGAGCGCGAAGCTGTACGCGATGGGCGCGGTGCTGGCCGCGCGTTCGGGGGCTATCCGGCAGGCGGAGGAGTATCTCGCGACGGCACGCCAGGCGGTGCCCGGTCGCTACGCCGGTCCCGCGGCGGTTCCGGCAGATGGTTTCCCGTCCCTGGCCGGTAACGATGCAGCAACCGCCGCCGGGGAGACCGGGCCCGGTCCCGCACCTGACGGCGGCGGATGCCGGCAAGCGCGGACCTGGGCGCTCGTCGAGCTGGCGCAGGGCCTGCTGGACCTGATGGGCGGCCAGCTGGGGCAGCTGACGGAACGGATGCTCGCGCTGACGTCCCACCCGCTCACCCCGCGCGTGGAGATCGGGGCGCGGCTGCTCCGGGCCGCCGCGGCACATGCCAGTGGTGACCCGCAGGCCGCCGGGATCGCGGCGGAGGAGACCGGCAGGGCGCTTGCGCTGGCGGAGGACTGCGAGTGCCTGTCCGATGTGTTCCTGCTGCCGGCCGAGCACCTGGCCGCGCTGGTGCAGGCCTACGCCCCGCACCGGAGCGGGCTGCTGTCAATGATGCCGCCGGAGGTCCAGGGGAACCCGGCACCGGATCTGACGGACGCCGAGCGGCGAGTGCTCGAGGAACTCGTCCACAATTCCTCGCGGGCCGTCATCGCGCACCGGCTGTATCTGTCGGTGAACACGGTCAAGACCCACCTGCGGAATCTCTACCGCAAGCTCGGTGCGGAGTCCCGGGCCGAGGCGCTCCAGGCGGCGTACCAGGCCGGTGTGCTGGTCAGGGGGCCGGCCGGTCCAGAGGGGCAGGGTGCGCAGGCGCCGGAGGAATGACCGTCTCCTCGCCGGCCAGCCGAAGCCAGAGCACGGCGCTGAGCGCCCACAGCCCGGCGACGCCCATCACCACCGGCACCAGGCCGGTCAGTTCCGCCATGACACCGGCCAGCAGGACGCAGACCCCTCCGGCCGCCGCCGACATCAGGGCCTGTGCCGAGACGATCCGCGCACGTGCGCGGTAGGGCGAGCGTTCGGCCAGGACCGCCGCCCACAGCGGATTGGACAGGCCCAGGCCCGCGCCGATGACCACGCCCAGCGGGAACACCAGGGCCGGGCTGAGCATGAGCGGCGTCGCCAGCAGGCCCGCCACGCCCACTGCCAGCGAGCAGATCACGGTGACCCGCCGCCCCACCCGGCGGGCGAGCGGCAGATGCGCGAGCGAACCGGTCATCGTCCCCAGCGCGTAGCCGGCGGTGATGAATCCCAGGTGCTCCGCGCCGCCGGCCTCCTCGGCGATGATGGGGGCGGCCACCTGCTGGAAGACGGCCAGGACGCCGGCCACCACACTGCCCATGAGCACGGCGCGGACGAGTTCCGGATGGCTGCGCAGAACCAACCGCGCGGTGTGAGGCCATCGCCCCACTGGCGGAGCCTCGGGGGCGGTCGTCTTCGGCGGGACGGCGCCGGCCGCCGATGCGCGCGGTCGTGGCCGGCCCAATCCGGCCGGGAGCGTCA
This sequence comes from Sediminivirga luteola, assembly GCF_014639315.1. Classification (GTDB taxonomy): domain Bacteria; phylum Actinomycetota; class Actinomycetes; order Actinomycetales; family Brevibacteriaceae; genus Sediminivirga; species Sediminivirga luteola. The sequence continues at coordinate 23,242 of NZ_BMFY01000017.1, read as the reverse complement.
GCATGCCCAGCAGTCCCAGCGCGGTCAGGAGCGCCGCGAGCCAGAAGACGAGGGCGCCATCCGCATCGTCCCGCAACAGGAACCCGCTGACCAGGGGAGTGGCGACGAATCCTCCGGCCAGAGCGCATTCGCGGCCGATGGTGATGACGGTGTGGCGCAGCCCCGTGTGCTCGGCCAGATCGGGGACGAGGGCTTTGCGTGAACTGGATCCGGCTCCTCGCGCGACCGCGATGACGGGAGCCAGCACCAGCATCAGGCCGAGGGTCAGGACGCCCGCCTGGGCTGCGAGCGCGGACAGCACCGCCCCGGCCAGGACCATCGCATCGGCCGCCAGGCAGGACAGCCGCCGCCCGGCGTAGTCGATGACCGGTCCCAGGAGCGGCGCCAGGATGGCTCCGGCCAGGAGGGTGAGCGCGCCGAGCAGCCCGATCAGCGCGGGACTCCCGGTTTCCTTCAGCGCGAGCCAGGGGAAGGCAAGGACGAAGATGGAGGTGCGTGAGGCCGAGGTGAGGATGGTCAGCCAGAAGACAGCCGCGAGAGCGCCCGGGCGTGTGCGGGCCGGGGGTGTCACGAGCGGCGCGCCGGGACCCGCGGGAACCGGATAGGGGACCACATGCCTAGGATCATACGCTCGACTAGATGGTTGTGCCGGAAAGGGTCATTCCCGGGCCGTCCCGTTTCGGTCTGCAAAGCCCGGCGGGCCTGCCGGGCAGGGTCCGCGTGAGGGCCCAATACCGCCGTCTTCCGCTAGGCGGAGTGCTCGACGCCCGCCTAGCGTGGAAGCGCCGGCTGTCCGCGGCGCCCACCTCGTCTGCAGGCGGCCGGCTTCATCGTGCGGGCACTACAGGCACTTCCCGTTATCAGAACGTTATATTCCATACGCTCCGATACGGGTTTCCCCGCAGGCGCCGCCTCGACCTCCGACGCTTAACTGATGTGACGCATGGCACAAGCTCACGGAGGTCAGAATGTCAACGGAATCAGCGTCCCACCTGAGACGGGAGTCGCTGCCCCAGGGAGCCAAGCGCGCGGTCTTCGCCAGCAGCTTCGGCAACCTGATGGAGAGCTACGACAACCTCGTATACGGGTACCTGGCCGTCTACATCGGGCAGCTGTTCTTCCCCACCACGAACGAGACCGCCTCGCTGCTGGCGACGTTCGCGACGTTCGCGGTCGGATTCGTCGCCCGGCCGCTGGGCACGCTGATCTTCGGGCACCTGGGTGACAAGTTCGGCCGCAAGCTGGCGCTGCTGCTGTCCGTCATCGGCATGGCCGCCGTCACCGTCATGATCGGCCTGCTGCCGACCTACCAGACCATCGGCGTGCTGGCGCCGATCCTCCTCGTCCTGTTGCGGATGTGCCAGGGCATCGCCGTGGCCGGGGAATGGTCCGGCTCCGCTGCCGTCCTGGTGGAGTACGCGCCCTCCCACCGGCGCGGGTTCTTCGGCAGCTTCAACCAGGTGTCCACCGCCGGCGGCTTCCTGCTCGCCTCCGGGGTCGTCACCGGCCTCACCACCATCCTGGACGACGAGCAGATGCTCGCCTGGGGCTGGCGCATCCCCTTCCTGCTGGGTGCGCTGACCGGCATCGCCGCCATCGTCCTGCGTTACGGCATGAAGGACACCCCTGCCTTCCGGGAGGAGAAAGCCAAGGACAATGTGGTCAAAGCACCGCTCACGGTCGCGATCAAGACCCAGTTCCCCGCCATCGTCCGGGGTTTCGGGTTCACCGTGGTGTGGACCGTCGCCTACTTCTTCTTCCTGACCTACGTCCCGACGTTCCTGAGCAGCACGGTCGGCGTCGATCCCGGCTTCGCCCGGTTCTCCAACTTCATCGTGCTGATCTACTTCATGCTGCTGATCGCGCCCTTCGGCCTGCTCTCCGACCGCATCGGGCGCAAACCGCTGCTGCTGGTCGGCTCCGGTGGCTTCCTGCTGCTCAGCTTCCCGGCGCTGTACCTCATGACCACCGGCTCGCACGCCCTCATCCTCGTCGCGCAGTTCGTCATCGCGACCATCCTGGCTGCGTTCTCCGGCGCCGGCATCGCCGCCCTCAGCGAGTTCTTCCCCACGAACGTGCGTTATTCGGCACTGGGCATCGGCTACAACTTCTCCGTCATGGCGTTCGGCGGCACCGCGCCCTTCATCGGCACCGCCGTCGTCAGCGCCACCGGCGTTGCGCTCAGCGCCGCGCTGCTGCCCACGGTCGCGGGCCTGATCACGCTGATCGTGATCGTCCGGATGCGCGAGACCTACAAGGAGGAGCTCAGGTGAGCGGGCAGGCCGCGCCCAGGCTGATCGTCGCCCGGGGCACGCCCCGCGAGATCGGCGCCCAGATCGGCGCCGCCACCGGCGCGGAGATCCAGGCCACCCTGGAGCACTACGCCAGGCGCTTCTCCGCCGAGGCCCGTCTCAGCCGGGACGAGCACCGGCGCTGGGGCGAGACCTTCCTGCGGGTCGCCGGCGACTACTCCGCCACGGTCCGGGACCAGCTGATCGGGCTGGCCGAAGGGGCCGGCGTCGAGCCCTACGCCATCGCGGCGCTGAACGCCCGTACGGAGATCCTCTACGGCACCGGCTACCACGACGACGGCTGCACGACCGCCGGCATCATGCCCCAGCGCACCGCGAACGGCTCCACTTACCTGCTGCAGAACTGGGACTGGCGGGTGGCGTTGAAGGACACCACCTTCGTCATCGCCACCGAGGACACCACAGGACACCGGGTCATCTCCCTCACGGAAGCCGGCATGATGGCGAAGTCCGGCCTGAACTCCGCCGGCATCGGCGTCTGCGCGAACCTCCTCGCATCCGATGCGGACCGCGCCGGCATCGGCGTTCCCTATCACTACCTGCTCCGCGGCGCTCTGGAGAGCACGAATCTGAGCCGCGCCATGACGGCCATCCTCAACACCGAACGCGTCGCCTCGGGGAACATCGTGCTCGGCTCGGGGGAAGGCGAGGTGATCGACCTGGAGGTGGCGCCCGGGACGTTCGGGCGCGTACTGCCCGAACGAGGCATCCTCACCCACTCCAACCACTTCCAGAGCGCCATCGGGCACCGGGACGCGTTCGCACCGCGCTCAGCCCTCACCCTGATCCGCGACACCCGGATGCACCGGCTCCTGGACGACGCCGCGCCGCTGCTCACCGAGGACCAGATGGCCGGCGCCCTGCGCGACCACCTGTCCTTCCCCGAGAGCATCTGCCGGCATGCCGACCCGGCCGCGGCACCGGACACCGCCGTCTCCACCCTGTACTCCGTCGTCATGGACCTCACCCGCAAGGTGTTCGCCATCGCGCCGGAAAACGCCTGCCGCCACCCCTACACCGCCTGGCAGCTGGACCGGGTCTTCGACGACCCCGAGCCCGAGACGGTACTCGATCCCCGTACCCCGCACACCCGAGCCGAGGAGGCCGTGACCCTATGACACCCCGAGTCGCCATCACCCTGGACTTCGACGCGATCGCGCTGTGGATGGTCCGCGGCATGACCTCGCCCGGCCCGGTCTCCCGCGGGGAGTTCGGAGCCTACGCGATCCCGCGCATCCTCGGCTCCCTTCGCTCGCGGGACATCACGGCCACGTTCTTCGTGCCCGGGCACACCGTGGAGACCTACCCCGAGCAGTGCCGGATGATCCGCGACGCCGGTCATGAGCTGGCCCTGCACGGCTACGTGCACGAGCTCGTCTCCACTCTGACCGAGGAGGGCGAGCGGGAGACCATCGAACGCTCGGTCGAGGCCTTCGACCGGGTCCTGGGCGTCCAGCCGGTAGGCCTGCGCACCCCCAGCTGGGACTTCACCGCGCACACGGTCCCGCTGATCGAGGAGGCCGGCCTGATCTACGACTCCAGCCTGATGGGCCAGGACTACGAGCCGTACTTCGTCCGCAAGGGAGACGCCTGCCCGCCGGACGCGCCGTTCGTGTTCGGTGAGACCACCGGCATCGTGGAGATCCCCGTCGCCTGGTCGCTGGACGACTACCCGCAGCTGGAGTGGCTCAAGAGCGATGCCGGCGTCCAGCCCGGGCCCAAGACGGCCAAGGAGATGTTCGAGGCGTACTTCGACGACTTCACCTATATGACGCAGATCCAGCCCGGCGGCGTCTCCATCGCCACCTTCCACCCGCAGGTGCTCGGCCGCGGCCAGCGGATGCTGCACTTCAACGCCTATCTGGACCGCCTGCTGGAGGCGGGCGCCGGGTTCGTCACCTGCGAGCAGGTGGCGCGGGACTTCCTGGCCGCCGGGAGGTGACGCCGGTGACCGGCTCCGAGCGCTTTGACGCCGTGGGTGGCGCCGAGCAGAGCGGTGCGGTAGGCGGGGCCGCCGTCGTCTCCGGGGCGTCCGGTGTGCTGGGCACCGCCATCGTGCGGCGGCTCCAGCGGGAGGGCAGGTACGTCATCGGCGTCGACCTTCGCCCGGAGAGCGAGGCCGATGCGCATGTGCCCGGCGATACCGGCGTAGCCGAGACCTGGCAGCGGGTCGCCGCCGCGCTGGAAGAGCGCAGCTCCGCGGCGCCGGGCCACGGAGAGCCCGGGGAGAGAAGGGCACGGGGCCGGAGTGAACCGGAGGAGGAAACCGCGCCGGGACAGGCCGGGGCGACGACGGCGAGCGATCCGGTCGCCCTGGTCATCGCCGCCGGCGCAGGCGGCCGCAGCTCCGTGCTCGACTGCACGGAGGAGGAATGGGACCGGCTCCTGCGTGCGAATCTCACCTCCACCTGGCTGGGCATCAAGCACTGCGCCCCCGCGCTGCCACCGGGATCGTCGATCGTGACCATCGGTTCCATCTACGGCCAGAACCCGCCGCCCGGCCCGCCGAACATCCCCAGTTCACCGGCCTATCAGGCGGCCAAGGCCGGCATCGAGGCGCTCACCCGCCTGACGGCGTCCGAACTGGCGCCGCGGGGGATCCGGGTGAACTGCCTGGCGCCGGGTCTCTTCCGGACCGGGATCACGGACGATCTGAGCCCCGAGCAGTTCTCCGCCCGGCTGTCTCCGGCCGCGCTCGGGCGGCCCGGGGAGCCGGCCGAGGTCGCCGGTGCCGTCGCGTTCCTCGTCTCCGGCGAGGCGACGTACATCACAGGTAGTGTTCTCAACGTCGACGGAGGGTATCTGCTGCGGTTATGAGTACGAACGATCACGCCTGGCTGGGTCTGAGCGGGGCCCGCATCGCCGTCGTCGGCGCGGCCGGCGCCATCGGTGCGGCGGTGTCCACGGCGCTGCGGGCCGCCGGCGCGCAGGTGCACGGGCTCGACCGGGAGCCGCGTGCCCCCGGTGACGGCCTTTTCGCCTCCTGGGACGCGATCGACCTGGACGACGTCGATGGGGCCGTCGCGGCCCTCCGCCGGCTGACCGGCCGCATCGGCGCACCGGACGGCCTGGTCATCGCTTCCGGTCTGTATCCGGCCCGGCGTTTCAGTGAGCACCCGGCCGCGGAGGTCGAGCGGCTGATGCGGATCAACGCCCTCGCCCCGGCCGCGCTGCTGAACGCCTACGCCGATGCCCTGGGGGCGCCGGACGCGGCAGCCGCATCGGATGCGCCGGCCGCCCCTGCGGGCGGCCCCGGCGGCAGCGCCGTCGTGACCTCCAGTCTCGCGGCATCCCGGCTGAAGATCGGCACCGCCGCCTATTCGGCCTCCAAAGCCGCGCTGGACGTCCTGGTCCAGACCCTCGCCCTGGAGCGGCACGTCGACGGGCTGCGCGCCAACATCGTCGCCCCGGGCTATGTCTCCGCGGGCTCCGAGCTGAACGCGATCCCGGGCGGCTACGAGGAGAAGCTGCTCTCGGGCGCCCTCACACCGCGGCTGGCAGTCCCGGACGACCTGGTGGACACCTACCTCTGGCTGCTGAGCCCCCGGTCGGCGTGGGTCAACGGCGCGGTGGTCCCGGTGGACGGCGGCAACCGGCTGGGCACGCCGGAGAGCACGGCGTGGCTGGGCTGACGGTCCCTGAGCGCCGCGCGGAGATCGTACGGCTACGGGCGGAGCACACCGGCACCGGTGTCAGGTTCCAGGGCGCCTCCCCGGATGATGTGGTCCGGGGTGTCGAGGCGGTCGTGCCGCGCTTCCTGCGCTCCTCGCTGTCACAGCTGCGCTTCTACGTGATCGACCTCGGCGGCACCCGCACGCGGGTCACCCTGGAACGCGGCCATCATCTGCGCGCCCGCCCGAGCTGCGATGTCCTGATCGAACGCGGGATGAGCTTCGGCGGGCTCACGCCGAGCGAGCATCGCATCGCGAGCCTGGTCGCGGCCGGCAACACCAATGCGCAGACGGCGCTCCAGTGCGCCTGCACGCCGCGCACCGTGGAGAAGCATCTGTCCAATATCCTCGGCAAGCTCGGGCTGCCCTCCCGCGCGGCACTGGCGAGCCTAGTGGCCGCCCGCTCCGGATGGGTGCATCCGGTCTGCCTCGACGGGGGTGCGGGCAGCTTCCTGGAGGAACTCGCCGTGCTGGGCCCGGAGACCGCTCCCGCCGACGGTGACGGACTCCGGCTGGCGGCAGCCGAGTCCCAGGAACGCGTGTTCCGCATCGGCGCGCTCATCGAGGGCGTCGTGCCGCGCAAGCACGATGTGCGGGCCATGATGATGGGTCAGGACTACGCGGTGGAACGGCTGAGCGGCTCGGCCACTGTGCCCGCGACCTGCCGGGTCCAGCTGACGCGCGCCCTGACCAGCCCGGAGCGGCGCGAGGATGATCTGCGCGCGCTGCTGGCGACCGGGATCGACGCGCTCATCATCGGCAATACCAGCACCCGCGGGCTGAGCTCGCTGTTCGACCTGGTCACCGAGGACGGCCTGCCCACGGTGCACTCCATGGTCAACGAGAGCCTGGCCCGGTACGTCGACTTCCGCTCCCGTCGCTCGTCCGTCTTCCAGATGTGCTCGGACGAGTCGGTCTACGTCCGCGCGTTCACCGAGTTCATCGACGAGCATATGAACGTGGCCTCGCTCCGGCGCGGCGGAGGGGTGGCACTCGTCGTCCGCCACGACGACCTGGGTCTGAGCACCCGCGATTCGCTGGTGCAGAGCCTGCGGGAGCGGCACGGCATTGATCCGCTCGTGATCACCTACGACGACGGCGCCGAGGAATGGGCCACGGTGGCGCTGGAACTTCACCAGGCGGGCGCGCAGGTGGTCTACCTCGGGATCTACATCGAGCAGGCACTCGTCAGCCTGCTGCGCCATTTCAGGACGCTCGGCTACGATCCGCTCAAATACTGCGTCTGGGCGCCCGGGATCCCGGGGTTCATCGACCGCAACGCCGAGCTGGCCGAGGGGCTGGTGTGGACGACGCTGGTGGGCAACTCGAACAACTACCTCGGGCGGCAGTTCGAGGCGGGTTTCCGCGAGCGATACGCGGAGGAACCGGGCATCGGCAGTGCGGCAGTGCACTACGACATGGTGAACCTGCTGGTGGAGGCGTGGCGCGCCAACGGGTTCAGCGGCGATGCGGAGGGCCTGAACCGGCGGGTCTCCGAACTCGTCTTCCACGGCGTGACGGGTACTTACCATTTCGACCAGGGTCGGCGGAAGACGCTCTGCTATCCCTACGACACCGATGACCCCACCATCGGCCAGCCCTTTCTGTCGTTCCGCATCCGGCGCGGACGGCATGTGCTGCTCGCCGGCTGAACCGGAACGCTGGCCGCTCGTAGGGTGCGTGCCCGTGAAAGCCACGGCTGTTTCCAATATCCACTCGTGATCAGCGGTGGGAATCTGGAACAGCGGCGGCTTTTCGGCCGCTGCCGGGGCGGTCTGACGGGCGTGTCTGCGCCCGCTCGCCGGCGGAAGCGCGTGATCTGAAGAAGAACTGCCCGGCGGTCGCACTGCGACTGTCCTTGCCCAGACATCTGGTCGAGGAGTACCCGATCTGCGAGCGCATGGAAACCGCTGTGTTCCTCGACATCGATGCGATCAGGCGTGCCTGCCAGCGGTACGGCGTGGAACGCCTGCGTGTCTTCGGCTCGGTGCTCACCGACCATTTCGATCCAGAGACGAGCGATGTCGACTTCCTCGTTGCCTTCCAGCCAAACCGGGAGAACCTCTTCCAGGACTACTTCGATCTGAAGGTCGATCTGGAGCGGATCGTCGGTCGAGAAATCGATCTCGTGATGGAGCGCTCGGTGAAGAACCCGTTCTTCAAAGCGTCAGCCTTGGAGAGCGCACAGGACGTCTATGCGAGCTGAAGCGGGGCTGTAGCAGTGCTGCGGCGAAACTCGGCACGGTGATAGTACTCGTGGTTGGGGAGACCCTACGGTCCGCAGGTCTATCTGTGCCCTTGGGTCGCGGCGGCCTGGTGCTGGAGGGACGCCAGCGCGGCCGCCACGAGGGGGTTCGCGGCGGTCTCCTGCCTGAGGTGGGCCACGATGCGCCGTTGAACCCGCGGCCGGACCAGCGGGCGCGTCACAGCGCCCTCCGGTAGCCGCGCGAGTGCCAGGCGCGGCAGCACGGCCACGCCGAGACCCGCCGCGACGAGGCTGAGCGCCGCATGATGGTCGTCCAGCCGGGCCGCGAACCGCGGCGTGAACCCCGCGGCCTGGCACCCGGCCAGGACGATCCGGCCGGTGGGGCTGTCGTAGATGTCATGGTCCACCCACATCTCGTCCCCCCAGCTCCTGCATCGGGACGGACCGCAGGGCGGCCAGCCGGTGCTCTTCCGGCAGCACCACCGCGAACTCCTCCACGCACAGCGGCACCCGCGTGTACCCCTCGAAGTGCTGGGCGGCGTCATCCGGGGACTCGTTGCGCAGGTCGATGTCCGCCGGGCGGCGCCCGCCGCCCCCGGAGGGTTCGTTCAGGCTGATCTCGACGGTGGTCTCCTGGTCCTGCCGCCGCACGCTTCGCACCACCTCCGGCAACCACTGCTCGGCCGCGGAAGAGAAGGTCGCGATGGCCAGGCGCGTGGACCGGCCCTGCCGCAGATCCTCCACCACCGTGTCGAGGCGGTCCAGCGTGGAGAGCGCCTCCTCGGCCTGCTCCGCCAGCTTCAGGGCCGCGCTCGTCGGCCGCAGTCCACGGCCGTCCTTCGTGAACAGGACCAGTCCGGTCTCCCGTGCCAGCGCGCTCATGTGCTGGCTGACCGTGGCCGGCGCGTAGTGCAGATTGCGTGCCGCGCCGTGCACCGAGCGGGCCGCGACCACGGCCTGCAGCACCCGGAGCCGATGAGGACTGAGCATGAAGAAATCGTAGGCGATGGCGAACGATTCGTCGGAATCGTGTGCTTGTCCCGGACGCCGATGCCTTCCAGGATGGGAACACCGGAGAGTTAGGCGAGGGAAGGCGGGGACAGGCAATGACGGAACAGGCCGAGCAGACCGAACAGATCGCACAGGCCGGACAGGCCGACAAGTTCTGGGACAGGGCACGGCGGTACGTCGCGCGGTACGGCGGGGCGTACTCGCCCGTCGTCATCGACCGCGCGAACGGTTCGTACATCTACGACGGCGACGGCAACCGGATCCTCGATTTCACCTCCGGCCAGATGAGCGCCGTGCTCGGGCACGCCCACCCGGCCGTGGTCGAGACGGTGTCCAGGTCCGTCGCCACGCTGGACCACCTGTTCTCGGGCATGCTCAGCCGGCCGGTCGTCGACTTCGCCGAGCGCCTGGCCGGCACCCTTCCGGAACAGCTGTCCAGGACCCTGCTGCTGACCACCGGGGCGGAGTCCAACGAGGCGGCGCTGAAGATGGCCAAGATGTACACCGGCGGCTACGAGGTGGTCGCATTCGACCGCTCCTGGCACGGCATGACCTATGGTGCCGCCTCCGCCACGCTCTCGGCCGGGCGGCGAGGCTACGGTCCGTGGATGCCCGGCAGCCTCGCCCTGCCGACCCCGCACCCGGCCGCCTCGCCGTTCCGGAACCCCGACGGAAGCCACGACTGGGCCGGAGAGCTGGACTACGGGTTCGCGCTCATCGACCGTCAGTCCACCGGCGCGCTCGCGGCCTGCCTCGTCGAGCCGATCCTCTCCTCCGGCGGGATCATCGAGCTGCCGCCGGGCTACCTCACCCGGCTGAAGGAGCACTGCGAACGCCGCGGCATGCTCCTGATCCTGGACGAGGCCCAGACCGGGCTGGGCCGCACCGGGACGATGTACGCGTTCGAGCGCGACGGGGTCGTGCCGGACATCCTGACGCTCTCCAAGACGCTCGGCGCCGGGTTGCCCGTGGCGGCCGTCGTGACGACACCGGAGATCGAGGAACGCTGCCACGAGCGCGGCTACCTGTTCTACACCACGCACCTCAACGATCCGCTCGCCGCCTCGGTGGGTCTGGCCGTCCTGGAAGTGATCGAACGGGAGGGCCTGGTGGAGCGCGCCGCGTCCCTCGGCGCACGCCTCCACCGCGGCCTGAGCGACCTGCGAGAGCGGTCAGCCGTCGTCGCCGATGTCCGCGGCCGGGGCCTGTTGCAGGGCCTGGAACTCGGCGAGCCCGGCGGAGGCCGTGCCGGCGCGGAGGACCGGACGGAGGCGCTCGTCGATGAGGTGACGCGGGAGTGCCTGCGGCGGGGCCTGCACGTGAACATCGTGCAGATCCCGGGGATGGGCGGCGTGTTCCGCATCGCGCCGCCGCTGACCATCACGGAGGCCGAGCTGGACCGCGGTGTGGAGATCCTTGGGGAGGCGCTCGACGCCGTGGCGGGCTGAGACCGCGCCGCCTGCTCAGGGCTTGGGACGGGCTCCGAACACGGTCGAGCCGATCCGCACCATCGTGGCGCCCTCCTCGATGGCGAGCTCGAAGTCGCCGGACATGCCCATCGAGAGCTCGGTGGCGTGCTCCGGCAGCGCTCCGGAGGAGATGAGGTCTTCCCGCAGCCGCGCCAGCTCGCGGTAGGAGGGGCGGATCTCCTCGGGAGTCTCCCCCGGGAAGCCGATCGTCATCAGGCCCCGGATGCGCAGCCGCTCCATGCCGCTCACCGCACGGGCGAGCGCTGCGGCGTCCTCGGGTGCCACGCCGGACTTGCTGTCCTCGCGCGAGGTGTTCACCTGGAGGAACACCTCGATGGCGGCATCGCGGTCCTCAAGGCGCCGCTGGATCTTCTCAGCCAGCCCGGCGGAGTCCACCGACTGGATGCAGGAGGCCAGCCCTAAGACCTTGTTGATCTTGTTGGACTGCAGCGGCCCGATCAGATGCGCTTCATGGGGCACCGCGCTCAGCGCCTCGGCCTTGCCGACGAGTTCCTGGACCCGGTTCTCGCCGATGAGCGTGTACCCGGCCCGGAACGCCTGGAGAATCGGCTCCGGCGGCTGCATCTTGGTCGCCAGCAGGATCGCCGCGCTCCCCGGCTCCCGGCCGGCGCGCTCCAGGGCGGCGTCCACCCCGGCCTGCACGTCAGCCAGCCTGCTGGCCACATCAACGGCAGGAGCGGCATCGGCGCCGGGAGTGTCCTCGGCGGGCGGAACACCAGGGCGACCGGACGCGTCGGCGCTCATCTACATCCTCCCGTGCTGCTGGTAGTTCTCATGCCAGCGGAACGCCTCGCTGAGCAGATGCGGGGTGTGCTGCCCCTCGGGGTTCGCGGCCACGGCCCGATCGTAGTAGTCCTGCAGCCGGTCCCTGTAGTCCGGGTGGGCGCAGGCGGCGATGATCCGCTTGGCGCGCACCGAAGGGGACAGACCACGCAGATCGGCCAGGCCCTGCTCGGTGACGATGATCTGGGTGTCGTGCTCGGTGTGGTCGATGTGGCTGGCGAACGGCACGATCGAGGAGATCGCGCCGCCCTTGGCGACGGACGGTGAGACGAAGAAGTTCAGATAGGCGTTCCGGGCGAAATCCCCGGAGCCGCCGATCCCGTTGATGATGGAGCTGCCCATCACGTGGGTGGAGTTCACATTGCCGTAGATGTCCGCCTCGACCATGCCGTTGATGGCGATGACTCCCAGCCGGCGGATCGCCTCCGGGTGGTTGGAGATCTCCTGCGTGCGCAGCAGGATCCGGCCCTTGTACTCCTCGGCGCGGGCGTTGAAGCTCGCCGCCCGTTCGGCCGAGAGGGAGAACGAGGTCGCCGACACCGCGGTGAGCTTGCCGGTGTCGAGCAGATCGAGCATCCCGTCCTGGATCACCTCGGTGTACGCGGTGAGGTGCTCGAACTCGCTCTCCGCCAGCTCGGCCATCACCGCATTGGCGACGTTGCCCACCCCGGACTGCAAAGGGAACAGGTTCGCCGGCAGGCGTCCGTGGGAGATCTCGTGCCGCAGGAAGTCCACCAGGTGGCCCGCCATGGCCTTGGAGTTCTCGTCCGGCGATTTGAACGGCAGATTCCGGTCCGGGGCGTCGGTCTCCACGACCGCCACCACCTTCCCCGGGTCCACCCGCAGGTAGGGGTCGCCGATGCGCTGCATCGGCTCCAGCAGCTGGATCGGACGGCGTTCCGGCGGGCGCTTGGTGCCGTAGTAGACGTCGTGGAAACCCTCATAGGCCCGCGGATGCCAGGAGTTGACCTCCAGGATCACCTTGTCCGCCAGCTCCAGCCAGGTCTTGTTGTTGCCCACCGAGCTGCCCGGCACCAGCATGCCGTTGGGCAAGATCGCGGCGACCTCCACCACCGCCACATCGAGGTTCCCGTAGAACCCGAACCAGGCCTGCTGCGCCGAATGGCTCAGGTGGGTGTCGATGTACTCCGTCGCACCCGAGTTGATCTTCGCCCGCAGCGTCGGATCGGACTGGAAGGGCAGGCGCTTGGCGATGACCCCGGCCTCGGCCAGGACGCCGTCCAGCTCGGGCGCCGTCGAGGCACCCGTCCACAGTTCGATGGAGAAGTCCTCGCCCCGCCCGTGCGCCGCTTTCGCCCGTTCCGCGACCGCCCCGGGGACCGCCTTGGGATAGCCGGCACCGGTGAAGCCGCTCATCCCGACCCGCTGACCGTGGCCGATGTGCGTGGCCGCCTCCTGGGCGGTGGTGACCTTGGTCTTCAGGACGGGGCAGGTGATTCTCGGCATCGAGTACTTTCCTTGAGACGACTCGGACGGGTGGCAGGCGGACGGGTGCGTTCCCGGTTCCCGAGCAGAGTACGGGGGTGCGCGTTCCGGTGACCTCCAGCTTATTCGACCGGTTCGCACGGCCCGTGCCTGCCCGCGCCCGGTGCGGCGCCCACACCTGCCTCGGCCCGGCGTCCGCGCGGGAGGGGGCGCGGCGCCTTCCGGTGGCGGTGACGTGCTAGCTTCGGGGCGTATGGAGCACCTCGAGGTGACCGTCATCGCCGATCCGGGCATGCCCACCCGGCTGGTGAACCGCGTGAAGGAACGGGTTCAGGACCGCCTCGCCGCGCGGTACCGGGCACCGGTGCGCATCACGGTGTCCACGGAGCTGCTGCCCCTGGACGAGGACGCGGCGTTCGACACCAGCGTGATCGACCGGTACGCCGACGATGACGCCTCCCGCCTGTTCGTCCTGCTCACTGAGATCCCCCGCTACCGGGACGCGACGATCTTGCTGGCTGAAGCGGTGCCCGAGCGTGGACTGGCCGTCGTCTCGGTGCCCGCCCTGGGAGCGTTCGGCGCCCGGCGGCGTCTGGCCCGGGTGCTGCTGTCGTGCGTGGAGGCGCTCGCGGACAACGGCACGGCTGATCGGGCCGTCGCGCCTGATCCCGGCGGGACGCTGCCGGACTGGCGCCGCGACCACGCGCACGGCACGCTGGTGCTGCGCACCCCTAAGCTGTTACGCACCCCGAAGATCCTGGTCGGCATGGTGCTGGCGAACGAGCCGCTGCGTACCGTGCCCCGGTTGTCCAGCGCCCTGGCGGCAGCCTCGGCGACGGGAGCGTTCGGCATCTTCTACAACTCAATCTGGCAGATGGCCGCCCACCTGTCCGCGTTCCGGCTGACCGCCATCGGCGCCCTGGCGATCACCGCGATGGCGGCCTGGCTGATGATCCGCAACGGCCTGTGGGAGAGGACGTCGTCGGCGCATCGGCGCACCGCCACGTTCCACTACAACTGCTCGACCGCGCTCACCCTCCTGATGTGCATGCTGCTGCTCTATGTGCTGCTGTTCGTCCTCATCCTGTTCGGCGCCCTCATCGTGATCGACCCGGGGTTCATGGCGGAGATCCTCGGCGGGACGCCGGGCCTCATGCAGTACGTGGAGATCGCCTGGCTCAGCGCGGCGATGGGCGTCGTGGCCGGGGCGCTGGGCTCGGGCTTCGACGACAGCACCGATGTCCGCCGCCTCACCCATGGGCAGCGTGAGCGGCTGCGGTTCCGTGACACAGCGGACGAGGATTGAACCGCCCCGCCCCTGGTGTGACAGCCGGTACGGCACGGAGCGGCCGGGAGTGGAACACTTGAGGCATGACTGCTTCACGTGTACGCCTGCGCGCCCCGGAACTCACCGGCCGGCGCTGGCTCAACACCGGCGGCAAGGACCTCAGCCTGGCGGACCTGCGGGGCAAGGTCGTGCTGCTGGACTTCTGGACCTTCTGCTGCATCAACTGCCTTCACGTCCTGGATGAGCTGCGCCCGCTGGAGGAGAAGTACGCCGATGTGCTGGTCATCCTCGGCGTCCACAGCCCGAAGTTCGAGTTCGAGCGCACCGAGGCCGCCGTCGAGCAGGCGGTGGAGCGCTACGAGGTGGCCCATCCCGTGCTGGACGACCCGGACCTGGTCACCTGGCAGGCCTACACGGCGCGCGCCTGGCCGACCCTCGCGGTGATCGACCCGGAGGGGTACCTCGTCGCCTCGATGTCCGGGGAAGGACATTCGGCGGGCCTGGCCAGCCTGCTGGAGGACCTCATCGTCGAGCACGAGGGCAAGGGCACGCTGCGCCGCGGCGACAGCCCCTACGTCCCGCCGCCGCCTTCCTCCCACGAGCTGAAGTACCCAGGCAAGGCGCTGGCACTGCCGTCGGGCACCTGGCTGGTGTCCGACTCCGGTCACCATTCACTGGTGGAACTCGGCGCGGACGGCGAGACCGTGCTGCGGCGCTTCGGCACCGGTGAGCGGGGCAGCGCCGATGGCGGTCCCGGCGAAGCGAGCTTCTCCGAGCCGCAGGGACTCGCGCTGCTGCCGGAAGACCTCGCCGCGCAGACCGGCTACCACGTGGTGGTCGCCGACACCGTGAACCACCTGCTGCGGGGCCTGAACCTGGACACCGGCGAGGTCACCACGCTGGCCGGGACCGGGGAGCAGTTCATGGTGGGAGCCGCGGACAATGTGACCGGCACCCATGACCTGGAGGCCGGGCGGTACTGGGGTCCGGCACGGGACATCAAGCTGTCCTCCCCGTGGGACGTGCTCTACTCGCCGGAGACCGGGCGAGTCCTCATCGCGATGGCGGGGCATCACACCATCTGGGCCTTCGACCCGCTCACGGGCGAGGCCGGCTGGTTCGCCGGGACCATGAACGAGGGCCTCAAGGACGGCCCCGCCGAGCAGGCCTGGTTCTCCCAGACCTCCGGCCTGGCCCGGGCACCGGAGGGCACCGTCTGGCTCGCCGATTCCGAGTCCTCGGCGCTGCGATCCCTGGATCCGGGCAGCCGGGAGACGACCACCGCGGTCGGGGAGGGACTGTTCGACTTCGGTTTCCAGGATGGCCCGGCGGCGCAGGCGCGCCTCCAGCATCCGCTGGGCGTGACCGTGCTGCCCGACGCGTCCATCGCCGTCGCCGACACCTACAACGGTGCCATCCGCCGCTACGAGCCGGCCACCGGCCAGGTCAGCACCCTGGCGCGCGGCCTGGCCGAACCCTCGGACGTCCTGGTCGCAGGCGCCGGCACCGGCGAGGACCCCTACCATCTGATGGTGGTGGAGTCCGCCGCTCACCGGCTGACCCGGGTCGCCATCCCGGCCGACGCCCAGATCGTCGACGACGGGGCCAAGTCCACGACGCGTCCGCCGACGCCCGTGGCGCCGGGAACCCTGGACGTGCAGATCGGGTTCACCGTGCCGGCCGGTCAGAAGCTGGACGACCGGTGGGGCGATCCCACTTGGCTGGAGGTCTCCTCGACACCGCCGGAGCTCATCGCCGAGGGCGCCGGCGGCAGCGAGGGACTCTCCCGCACCCTCACGCTGAGGGACGGCATCGAATCCGGCGTCCTGCATGTCACTGCGCGGGCCGCGGCCTGCGACGGCGAACCCGGCGGGGAGATCCCGCTGCACGCCGCCTGCCATCTGTATCAGCAGGACTGGGGTATCCCGGTCACGGTGAACGAGGGCGCCGAGGCCGCCCTGCACCTGGACCTGCGCGGCGCCTGAGGACTTCGCGCGGCGACCCGGGCCCCGTCCGGTGCCGCGGCCCTCATGCGGGGTGCCCCGTGTGAGAGCCGCGGCGGGCGTTCGCTAGGGTGGGTACCCCGATGAGATGAGGTGATCAGCATGCTGCACACCGATATCCCTTCACCTGCCGATATCAAGGCGCTCGCCGACGTCCGCGCCGAGCCGGCGGTCTCGATCTACGTGCCGACCTCCCCCGTGCCGATGGGCCCGGAAGGCGCCGGCCGGGACAAGCTCGCGGTGAAGAACGCCTTCAAGGAGGCCGCAGCCCAGCTGGAGGCGGCCGGCCAGGGACAGGAGGCCGTCGGCGCACTGGAGTCCCACGTCGAGGAACTCCTCGCCGATGAGGGCTTCTGGCGGTATCTGTCCACGTCCCTGGCGGTGTTCCTCACCACGGATTCCATCCGCACCTACCGGCTGCCGAACCGCCTCAGCGAAGCGGTGGAGGTCTCCGACCGGTTCTTCCTGACCCCGCTGCTGCGCGCCGTCACCTTCCCGCATACGGCCTTCGTCCTGGCCCTGGCCCAGAACTCGGTCCGTCTGATCGAGATCTCCCCGGACGCCCCGCCAGCACCCGTGCAGCTGGACAGCCTGCCCGCCGACATCGAGAGCGCCCTGGGAGCCGCGCTGACCGAGGACACCGAGCCGTCGCTGCGGCTAGTCGGCGAGGAAGGCAAGAAGGTACGGCTGCGTCAGTTCGCCCGTGCGGTGGACCGTGGCCTGCGCCCGCTGCTGACCGGCCGGACCGAGCCGCTGATCCTCGCCGCGACGGAGCCGTTGTCGAGCATCTACCGGGCGGTCAACAGCTACGCGCATCTGGCTGACGACGACATCGACGGCAATCCCGAGGGCCTGCCTGACAGCGAACTCGACCGCGCCGCACGGGAGGTGCTGGACCGGATCTACCGGCAGCAGGTCGAGGACGTGCGGCAGCGTCTGGAGGACGGCACCACCAACCAGCATGCCGCCCTGGATCTGCAGCAGGTGGCCCGCGCTGCGACGTACGGCGCCGTGGAGACGCTGCTGGTGGACATCGACGGGCAGCTACCGGGTCTCGTGGACGAGCAGGACGGCACCGTGACCCTGCACGAGGACGGTGACGCGCTGGACCACGGCGTCCTCGACGAGATCGCCCGCCGCGTGCTGCTGACCGGCGGCCGGGTGCTGGCCGTACGCGCCGAGGACATCCCGGAAGGCGCCTCCGCCGCGGCCGTGCTGCGCTTCCCGGTCTGAACCGCGGGGCCGCCCCCGGCCTGAGCGGCCCGGTGCCGTCCGCAGGGACGGTGCCGGGCGTGCTGCTGCGGCGCGACGGTGATACTCCCGCCAGCACTGCTCAGGACCTTCCGACGTTCCTGCTAGCCCCGTTCAGGGTCTTCGGACGAGCGGCCGATGGCGCCGGCATGCGCCCCGGTCGTTAGGATGAGCGAGGTTTTGTTGGATGGGGCACGGCGGTGGGACGTTCCGGCTGCCGGCTGGACGTGCGCGGGAAGGGCCGGATGGAGATCTTCGCGGGAGCACCGGAGGGACTGTTCCCCGAGGGCCTGACACTGGCGACGCTCCTGCTGATCCTCCTCGCTGCTCTGCTGGCCGGTTGGATCGATGCGGTGGTCGGCGGCGGCGGGCTGCTGCAATTGCCCGCGCTGCTGCTGATCCCGGGCATGACACCGGTGCAGGCACTCGCGGCGAACAAGATCTCCTCCGTGTTCGGCACCACGGTCAGCAGCATCACCTACTTCCGGCGGGTGAAACCGGATCTGCGCACCGCGGCGCCGATGGCGCTCGTCGCGCTCGCCGGCAGTTTCCTGGGCGCATCCGCGGCGGCGCTGCTGCCGGCGGAGGTGTTCAAGCCGGTCATCGTGATCGCGCTCGTGGCGGTCGGGCTCATGACGGCGCTGAAGCCGGCCCTCGGGGTGGAGACCCAACTGCGTTTCTCCGGCCGTCGGCATCACGGCATCGCGGCGGCGGTGGGGGTGGCGATCGGCTTCTACGACGGCATCCTGGGGCCGGGGACGGGAACGTTCCTGATCATCGCCCTGGTGAGCTTGCTCGGTTACGACTTCCTGCACGCCAGCGCCAAGGCGAAGATCGTCAATCTGGCCACGAACATCGGCGCCCTGCTGTTCTTCATCCCGCACGGTTCGGTGTTCTTCGGCCTGGGCCTGATGCTCGCGGCGGCCAATGTGGCCGGCAGCTACATCGGCTCGCGGATGGCCATCGCCCGGGGCAGCGGCTTCATCCGGGTGGCATTCCTGGCCGTCGTGGCGGTGCTCGTCGTCAAGCTCGGTTACGACGTGTGGGTGGAGAACCTCCGGTCGTGAGCCGGACGGGCAGCCGGTCCGCCCTTGTGTTCGGCAGCCCGTGGTGCGCGTATGGCGAGTGGACCTTGGCGTGATGCCGTCCACAGGGGGTTTCTTGGTCTCGGGAAGCTGTCTAGCATGGTGTCATGGATACGGCAGTGCGGCTTGACGACGATGTGCGCAAGGCGGCTGAGCGACTTCAGCAAGAGAAGCACATCAGTTTCAGCGATGCTGTCAATCAGCTTGCTCGTGCAGGTGCAGAGCAGCGGGGAGAGACACGGCGCTTCGTTCAGCGCAGCCGTTCCGTGGGCTTCGCCGTAGATGTCACACGTGTTGCGGAGACGCTGGAGTCACTGGATGACGAGCACCGTGCATGATCGTCGATGCGAATATCCTGCTTTATGCAGTAGATGCCGATAGCGAGCACCACGAGGCGTGCGCGGAATGGATCGAAACGGCACTGAACGGTTCCGCGCGCATTGGCCTTCCCTGGGTTTCGCTGATGGCGTTTCAGCGGATATCCACGCATCCGCGTGTTTCGCGTTTGCCCATGAGCCCGGGAGAAGCATGGTCATACATAGAAGACTGGCTTGCCGCGGATGCCGCGTGGATACCGAATCCGGGTGCCGGTCATGCGCGCATTCTGGGGGAATTGCTCATAACGGTAGGTGCCCGAGGCAACCTTGTGCCAGATGCGCACGTGGCTGCTCTTGCCATGGAACATGGCATTGGGGTGTGTTCCGTTGACTCTGACTTTGGAAAGTTTCCCGGTTTGACGTGGTTCAACCCAGTGGAGAACCTCCGGCCGTGAGCGGCTGCGGCCCTACAGTGCCTCGACGGGCTGCCGGAGGATTGTACGGAGCTTCTCCGGTGTCGTCCGCCGGGCGTCGCTGAGGTAGATCTCGTGGTGCGTGCCGGTCATCCGCAATCCCTGGCCGGGAATGAACTCCTGATGCATGCGGGACAGGACCTCCGCCTCGTCGTCGTACCGGCCGATGTGCAGCGTCTGCACGCACCGCCCCTCCGACAGGGTCTCCAGCCGGACGTCACCGAGGCGCGGAGGCAGTGCTTTGGCGGCCTTGCGACTCTTCTGCCGCAGTGCTTCCACCCCGGCGGCGAACAGGTCCGGCCCGATCCACTCCGGTGTCATGATCAGCAGCGTCCAGCTCCACGCCGTTTTGTCACGCGCGACGGTGAAGGCGGACATATCCTCCGCCCACCACAGGCCTTCCAGCGGCATCACGGTGTAATCGCGTCCCAGCTCCCGCTTGCTCAGGAACTTCAGCGTGTAGGCCAGCGGGTAGAGGGTCTCGATCGCGGCCCGGTACGCAGGCTCGGTGTTGGGATCCCCGTACCCGTCGATCATGAGGTACTCCAAGGCGGGGACATCGACGAGCCGGAACTCGCCCGCGCGGGCACGGTAGGCGTCGAGTTCCCGTTTGAAATCGGTCTTCCCGGCTGCGGCGCGGTCCTGGTTCATTGCACCGGTCCCATGCTTGTCGTGTCTGTGTGGTCCATTCTGCCGTGAGCATGTGCCCTGGACGCTCCCGGACGTAGCGCGGCGTCGGCAGCTTCCTGCGGGTCTTGTGGCGGCCCAGCCGCCAATCCATCGCGGGTGCCATCGATTGCTCCCTGGGCTCTAGTTTCAGTTACGGACATCGTCAGCAATAAATGGACATATGAGACTCATTTCCTCATATTTACTCACGCGCAGACCTAAACGAACTTTCCGGGAAGTCTGCGTGTCTGAGGGCCGTAGAGTGACCAGAGCGGTCGCCCGGGAACCGGGGATTGCCTGATCTCAGAATCACGATGCTTTCTTTTTCGGCAAGGAGACCGATGTCCCGGGAGTTGATTTACAACGCGTTCCTGCATTTGACCCCGAACCATCACAGTCATGGTTACTGGCGTACGCAGGAAGGGCGCGTGCAATATGGGTACTCCAAGCTGGAGCCGTACGTCGATGTGGTGAAGACCTTGGAGCGCGGTCTCTTCGACACCTTGTTCATTGCCGATGTCTCCGGCGTCTATGACATCGACAAAGGTGATGACAGCGCCACCGTCAGGGCAGGTTCTCAGTTCCCGGAACCGGATCCGATCACGATCGTCTCCGCGCTGGGTCTGGTGACGGAACACCTTGGTTTCGCAGTGACCAGCAACGTCGTGCAGAGCCACCCTTTCCAGTTTGCCCGGCAACTGTCCTCGCTGGACCACTTCACCGACGGCAGGGCGGCATGGAACATCGTCACCTCGTATCTCACGAACGGTTTCGAGAACTTCGGTTATGACAGGATCGTTCCCCACGACGAGCGGTACCGCTGGGCTCAGGAGTACGTGGACGTGACCTACAAACTGTGGGAGAAGTCCTGGGAGGACGGAGCTGTCCTTCACGATCCGGAAAGCAACCGGTTCTTCGACCCCGAACGTATTCACCGCATCGACCATCGCGGAGAGTACTACAGCGTTGCCGGTCCTCATATCGTCGAACCCTCACCGCAGCGCACCCCGGTGTTGTTTCAGGCTGGAAACTCCCAGGCGGGACGTGAATTCGCCGCGCGCAATGCGGAAGTGACGTTTCTCCCTTCGTATACGCCGGAGACGGCACGCAAGGACATCGGCATCCTGGATGAAGAGTCCCGTAGGCAGGGGCGGAACCCCTCTGCGCTGAAGAAGATCGTCCAGCTGTCCACGGTGATTGGTTCGACGGAGGACGAAGCCCGCCGGAAGCAACGGCATCTGCATGAGAACGTCGACTTCGACGCTTTGCTGGGCTTCTTGAGCGGGGGGAGCGGGATCGACTTTACCGGCATCGACCCGGACACCCCGCTGTCAGAACTGCGTAAGCGGGTGGAAAAGGGCGACCATGTCAGGTCGATCATCCGTGCCGCGGCCGAAGCCGACTACGGCACCGAAGGCGAAGCGACGTTCAAGGACTATCTGCTGAGCCACGCGTTCTTGCCGGGTAAGTTCGCGGGTACTCCGGAGCAGATCGCGGACCACGTCCAGCGATGGTCGGACGCGGGCGTCGACGGGTTCAACGTCGTGCCCGTCACCACGCTGGGATGGTGGGACGAATGGGTAGAGCACGTCGTGCCAGTCCTGCAGGAAAGGGGACTTGCGCAGCGCGAGTACCACCCGGGAACGCTGCGGGAGAAGCTGTTCCGCGACGGGGCGCGGATCGCTTCGGAGCACCGCGCCCACCGCGTCGCTATCCCCGCACGCGGATAGGTCGGGTCGGCTGATGACATCTGTCGACGACACCCGGAAGGCGCTTTCCGGCCTGATCTCTCAGCTGAGAGAAGGAGCCGTGGAACGAGAACGCGGGCGTCTGCTCCCTGATCAGGCGGTGCGTGACCTTCTACGGGCAGGCATAGGCGCGCTGCGAGTGCCCGCTGAGCACGGCGGGCAACAGCAGAACGTCCACCAGCTCACTGAGACCCTCATTCAGCTGGCCGCCGCTGACTCGAACCTCACCCAGATCATCCGGGGGCACCTGGGGTTCGTCGAATTACTTCTCCTCTGGCGCAGGACTTCAGCCACGACAGCGTTCCTCGAAGCAGCCGGAAGAGGAGAGTTCTTCGGCCCCGCGGCCTCTGAGAAGGCCCGCCGGGGCGAGGGCGTTACCGAACTCCTTCAACTGCACACTGTGCTGGAGGAAACGGACGGCGGGTTGTACCTGAACGGCGAGAAGTTCTACACCACCGGGAGCATCTTCGCTGACTGGCTCAACGTGCTGGTGCGGTACGGCGGCACATACGCGGAGGTCGTCGTGCCCCGGAGTTCCCCGGGCATTGAGATCACGGATGATTGGAACGGCTTCGGCCAGCGGCTCACCGCCAGCGGAACCGCCCGATTCACCGGGGTTCCCGTCGAGCGTGACCACGTCCTGGTGCATGACGATGCAGACGCCTTCACCTACGTCCAGGCGTTCTATCAGCTCGTGCACTCCGCTACCCAGGCTGGAATCGCCCAGCGGGTGGCAGAGGACCTCGGCGAGGCGGTGCGTCATCGGAACCGGAAGTACCCGCTCGCTCCCGGCGGTGCCGAACCGCGCGAGGATCCCCAGGTGCTGCACACCGTCGGCGCTGTGGGCGCGGAGGCTTTCTCCTTGCGTGCGACGACTCTCGCCGCCGCTGAGGCCCTCGACGACTACCTGCTGGCGCGGCAGGGTCCCGGCGCGGACAGCGACGCGACTTCCAGGGCACTCAGCCACGCCGCGGCCGCGTCGGCCGCCGCGCAGGTCGTGAACGGTGCCCGTCTTCCGGCGCTGACATGGAACTTCTTCGAAGCCACCAGCGCCTCCGCGCTGGACGCTGATAAGGCGTTCGACCGTCATTGGAGGAACGCCAGAACCGTGTCATCCCACAACCCGTCGGGCTACAAGGCCCGGGCCATCGGGGATTTCCTCGTCAACCAGCGGCCACCCGGCCAGCCTCGCTAGATCTCTCCGCAGACCAACTTCCGAAGAAGGCCGTCCATGACTCAACCTACTCGCGTTCATCACTCTGCCGGCCTGACTGCCGGCGCCACCTCTATTCTGCTCGCAGTCGCCGGCTGCGCCCCCGCCGGTTCCGGGGCCGGCGACGGTGAGCGGATCGAGGGCGGGACGATCACCTATGCGCATTATCAGGAACCACCCTGCCTATGGGGCGGCTGGGTGCAGCAGGCATACACCTCCCGCCAGGTCTTCGACTCCCTCGTCAGTTACGGTGACGACGGTGTGGAATGCCCCCGG
>NZ_BMFY01000016.1 GCF_014639315.1 Sediminivirga luteola | reverse complement strand
CGCGAGCTGCCGCCACAGAAGAGAAGATCAATCCCCGCAACTCACATAAGACCTGGACCTAACACCGGGGGCATTCCATGACGTTGGTAGTACGTTGAGTTTATGAAGAGGTTCACCAAAAGAGACCTGGACCAGAGGACCGCACAGGTGCTCGGCGTGCTCGATACCGGTGAGGATGCCATCGTCATCACGGAGTGCGGGGTGGAGAAGTATGAGATCCGCCGCAGGCAGCCTGTAGAGGATCCGCTCACACGGCTAGAAGCGCAGGGGCTGATCACGCCTGCCGCGCCGAACCCGGCGCCGTGGCCGCCATACGAATCAGCCAGCGAGCCGGACCCTGGCCGGGTGGACCGGCTGATCGATGAGATGAAAGGCGACCACTAGTGTGGTGGTATCTGAACTCCTCCGTTGCGCTGCACGGAGTCTTGCCAGACGGCAGCCCGGCCGCCAAGGAACGGTTTGCCGATGCCATCCAGGCGGAACAGTCCTTCTGTTCCTCAGCGCTGCTTCGCGTTGAGGTCACCAGAACACTGCGACGCGAAGGTCTTGACCTCAGGCCGGCGGCAGCTTTCTTCGACCGGGTGCGCTTCCTCCTGATCCAGGACGCCACTTTGCGGTTGGCGGCTGGAATCGAACCCCATATCAAGTCCCTGGACGCCATCCACCTGGCGGCGGCCATACTCTCAGGTTTGAACCCCACCGTCGTCACTCACGATGCGAACATGAAATCCGTCGCCGGACAGCTCGGTCTTGCCACCTTCGACCCGATGGAACCTTAGCGTTCCCCCGCGGGAACCTCGGCCCTTAGCAGGGCCCCTGATCCTGATCGCCGCTAGCCACGCAGTTCGGCGAGCATGAAGCCGGGGACGTCCACGGCTTCGATCTGCTCCGGCAACCCGGACGGCGGAGCGGTGAAAGTTTCCCCGGCGAACCGGCCGAGGGCGAAGAAGCTGCGCCGGACCACGTCCTCGCCGCCGCCGTGCCCGCCGGCATCCAGATGACCGTGGTCGGTGGTGACGCCGACGCTCCACTCCTCGCCCGCCTGCGCCCGGACCGCCACGGCATGCAGCAGGCCGGCCAGATGCGCGTCCACCCGGGCGGCGGCCTGACGGTACTCCGGGCTCGTGCCGCCGTAGAGGTGGCCGGCCTCGTCGATCTCGCCCAGATACACGAAAGAGGCGTCCGGCCCTGCCTCGCGCACCGCGAGCCGGCTGGCCGCACCGATCTCTCCGTCCGCCCAGCGGTAGCCGTAGACCTCGCCGTCGCGGATCACCAGCCGGTGCCGGCCCTCACGCTGTGAGTCGGCCCGCGGTGCGAACACCGGACCCGGACCGGCGGGATCGCCCAGCGGGGGCCAGCCCGTCGCCACGAAGGTGGTCAGACCCGGATGCTCGGCCGCGGCCACGCTCAGCAGATCCGGGTGCCCGGCGAGGCGATGCCCCAGGAAGGAGTTGTCGAACACGCCGTGGGCGCCGTGATCAGCGCCGGTCAGCAGCGAGGACCAGCCCGGCCCGGAGATGGTGGGCACCTCCATCGTGATCCGGGCCGTCGCCGTGGTGTCCATGAACGAGCCGAGCGCGGGCATCCAGCCACCCGCCAGAGCGTCGTCAATGCGCAGGCCGTCGATGCCGATCAGCAGGATCTTCCGTGTCATGTCTCCCCATCTCCTCGGGTTGAGGGCACTTCTTGGTCTTGCGGGTTCCGCCCATCCAGGCGAGGCAGCTCGCGGATGGGCGCAGTGCACCGGCCTGACCGGCGAAAGCACGTGCTTTCCCTCCGCCGCGGAAGGGGCGGAGGGCACGTCTCCGCCGCGGCGTTGATGCTCCGGCGGCACCGGCCCGGCCGGCCTGGCGCCGTCGGCGCAGGTCGATCGGATACGCGACGTTCAGGCGTGAGTCTTCTGCGAACCGGTTGCCGCCGGATCCGGCTCCACCAGGACGTGCGGGACCCGCACGCCCAGCCGCACCCGCTGCCCGCTTTCAATGCCGCCGGCCTCACGCGTCGGCAGGTCCACCCGGACGGGGGTGACCAGATCATCCCAGATGACGCCGATGCTGGTGGTGGCGCCACGCAGGAGGACCGTGGAGACCATGCCGGGACCGGCCTCATCGATGCTCAATTCGATGTCCTCGGGGCGGATGTGCGCGCGCAGCGGGACCTTCGGATCGTGCTGGCCCACCGTCTCCACCGCCTGCCCGAAGAGCGCGATGCGGGTGCCGTCACCGGTCACGGGGACCAGGTTGACGGTGCCCAGGAACCGGGACACGAACGCGTTGGCCGGCTGACGGTACAGCTCGGCGGGAGCACCGAGCTGCTGGATGAGCCCGTCGCGCATGACGGCCACCCGGTCCGCGATGGTCAGCGCTTCCTCCTGATCGTGCGTGACCATGATGGTGGTGGTCCCGGTCTCTCGCTGGATACGCCGGATCTCCTCGCGCAATTGCACCCTGACCTGTGCGTCCAGCGCGGAGAGGGGTTCGTCCAGCAGCAGCACCTCCGGGGCCACCGCCAGCGCCCGTGCCAGGGCGACCCGCTGCTGCTGCCCGCCGGAGAGCTGATGCGGGTACTTGTGCGCGTGCTCCGACAGGCCCATGAGTTCCAGCAGCTCGCCGGCCCTGCCCAGCCGCGCGGGCTTGGCCTGGCGGCGGATCTTCAGGCCGTAGGCCACATTCGTCAGGGCGGTCATATGCGGGAACAGCGAGTACGCCTGGAACACCACGCCCATGCTCCGCCGATGTGCCGGCACGGCGGTGATCTCGCGTCCGCCCAGCATGACGCGGCCGGAGTCGGGCCGCTCGAAGCCGGCGATGATCCGCAGTGCGGTGGTCTTCCCGCAGCCGGAAGGCCCCAGCAGGGTGAGCAGTTCGCCTGGTTCCAGCTGAAGGCTGATGTCCTCCAGGACGGTGCGCCCGTCGAAGGCCTTCGTCACCTGCTCCAGGGCGAGGCGGGCATCGGTGGTCATGATCGCGTCCTTTCCGAGCGGAGCGTGCGGGCGAAACCGGCCAGCAGCAGCCAGGTGCCCGCGAGGGTGAGGAAGGCCAGGGCCGCGGCGGCCCGGGGGTTGTCCTGACCGACCTGCGCCAGGAACACGGGGTAGGTGTTGTGCAGCAGGAGCGAGGCCAGGACGAACTCGCCGAGCACCATGGCCACGCAGATGAGGCCGCCGGCCAGCAGGGCGGGCCGGAGGTTGGGCAGCAGGATCTCCCAGAACAGGCGCAGCCGCCCGGCGCCCAGGCTGGTGCCGGCGTCGACGAGGGTGCGCAGGTCGATGGCGCGGATGCCGGAATCCAGCGCCCGGTAGACCAGCGGCATGGTGAGGACGACGTAGAACGGCACGAGGCTGAGCAGGCTGGTCAGGAAGCCGGGATAGATGGCGCGGAAGACCAGGTTCACGCCCATCACGAGGGCGACCGGCGGCACCACGAAGGGCAGGACGGACAGGCCTTCAGCCAGCGGCAGGAGCGTTCTGGCGCGCAGGTGCAGCCAGAGCAGGGTCCCCATCAGCAGCACCGAACCGATGACGGCGGTGAGGACCGCCAGCAGGACGCTGCGGCCGACCTGCTGCCAGAACGCCGGGTTGCCGGTGGCCCGCTGCAGCGGCTCGAATGTGAACCCCTGTCCCGGGAGGCTGAACCCGAAGGCGGCCGAGGCGACGAGCGGCGCGGCGAAGAACACCGCGGCCAGCAGCAGCACTGTGACTCTGAGCGTTTTCATGACAGCCACCTCGTGCTCCGGCGGGTCAGCAGCCAGCGTGCCAGCATGGCCAGGGTGACCACCGCGATCATCCCGGTGGACAGGGCGGCGCCGAAGCTGTTGTCCACCATGACGTTCCCGGAGACGAAGAAGCCGACCAGGATCGCCACCAGGTTCGCACCGCCGCCGGCCAGGGCGTAGGCGGTGGCATAGGCGCTGAAGGCGTTGGCGAACAGCAGCAGGAGCGCCCCGCCGACCGAGGGCGCCAGGATGGGCAGCGCGATGTCGAGCAGGTGCCGGGCGCGGCCGGCACCGAGGCTCTGGGCGGATTCGACCCATTCGCGTTTCAGGCCGGTCAGTGCGGGCAGGATGAGCACGGCCATGAGCGGGACCTGGAAGTAGAGGTAGACGATCGTCAGTCCGGCGAAGGAGGACAGCCGGAAGCTCTCGGAGAGGTTCCAGCCGGTCAGCTCGGCCACCGCGGTGGTCAGCATTCCCTGGGTGCCCAGCAGCGCGACGAAGGCGAAGGCCAGCGGGATGCCGGCGAACTGGGAGGCCACCGAGGAGAAGGACAGGATGCCGTCCCGCAGCCATCGGGGCCGCTCGGTGGTGAGGATCGCCCAGGCGAGGGCGAGGCCGAGGGTCCCGCCGATGACGGTGGTGGTCAGCGAGAGCATGGCCGTGTTGCTGAAGGCGCTGACGTACTGGTCCTCGCGCAGCCGCAGCAGCGGCTCCAGGGTCCAGGCGCCGGAGGAGTCCCGCACGCTGGCCACGAGGTTCACGATGATCGGCAGGATCAGGAAGACCGTCAGGAACGCGAAGTAGGGCAGGGCGCCCAGGACCGCGACGAGCGGGAGCGGTCCTGGGCGCCTGCGTGCGGGGGTGGACGTCATGCCCCGGCGACCTGCGGTCCCCAGTTGCTGACGACGGCCTCGGTGGCCGCTTCGCCCTGCTCCAGGCTGGGGAACTCGATCTGCTCCAGGATGTCGGCTGGAGGCAGCGCGGCTTCGGCCTCGGGTGTGAGCGTTCCGGCGTCGACCATCGCCTGGTAGCGGGCCGGGACGGCGCCGGCGCCGGCGTAGATGTTGGCGCCCTCATCGCTCAGCAGCCATTCGATCCACAGCCGGCCGGCGTTCGGCTGCGGGCTGTCCACGGTGACCGGCTGGGCGTAGTAGTTTCCGAAGACGCCGTCCTCGGGCACGACGACCTCCAGGTTCACCCCGGCGGCGTCCAGCTGGTCCTCGATGCCGGTGTAGTTGTAGTTCCAGTCGAACGTCACCGCGGCCTCACCGGTCTCCAGCGCCGCGGCGTTGGAGGTGGTGTCCACCAGGTAGCCCTCTTCGGCGAGCTCGGCGAAGAAGTCGATGCCGGGCTGGATGTCGTCCAGGCTGCCCCCGTTCGCCAGGGCCGCGGCGAAGACGGTCGCCAGGACGGAGGCGCCCTCGCGGGGGTCGCCGATGGTGATCTTGCCCTTGTACTGCTCGTCCTTCAGGTCCGCGAAGCTGGTGGGCACGTCGACCTCGTCGCCGTTCACGCCGATGGAGAGCACGCCGTAGTAGGCGCCGACCCAGTAACCTTCGGGATCGATCAGGTCCTCGGGGATCTCGTCGGCGACGCTGGGCACGTAGTGGTCCAGGAGGTCGTCCTGCTTGGCGGGGGTGGTGAAGGAGTAACCGATGTCCAGGACGTCCGGCTGGGTGGACTGGCCGCGCAGGTTGCGGACCGCCTGGAGTTCCTCGGCGCTGGAGGCGTTGGGGCTGGAGACCTCCACGTCGACGTCGTACTTGGCGGTGAACTGGCGGAAGGACTCTCCGTAGTTGGCCCAGTTCTCCGGGTAGGCGATCAGGTGGACTTTGCCCTCTTCCTTGGCCAGGGCCTCGATCTCTTCCAGGGTTTCTCCGACGGTGGTCTCCGCGGCGGCCTGGCCGCCACAGCCGCTCAGGGCCGTGAGCGCGGCGAGGGAGGCGGCCGCGACGACGGCGCGGGGCCGCCCGAGGCGGGTCGTGCGCAGGGGGGTGGAAGCTCGCATGGAAAGTTCCTCACGGGTTCGGCGGTGAGCTGACGCCTCGATGCTCGCGACTGCGACTGACGACGAGGTGAACTCAGCGTAGCCATTGGGCGAATAATGGTCTAGACCGAATCTGATACCGTAACCCGCATGTCACAAACCCTCCTGGATGCCCCCGCTGTCCTCTTTGATTTCAACGGCACGCTCTCCGACGACGAGGGCGTCCTGGCGCGGATCGTCCGGGATCTGGCCGCCGACCGGCTGGGACTTCAGCTGAGCGCAGACGAGTACGAGGCTGGGCTGCGCGGGTTGAGCGACGGGGAGATCCTGCGGGAGCTCCTGCGCCGGGCCGGCGATGCCGGCCGGGCCGGCCGGGTTGGCCAGGCCGATGTGGCGGGCCGGGCCGGTGAGGCGGAGGAGCTCGCGGCTTTGCGGGAGGAACTCTCCGCCCGGTACCTGGAGGCGGCGTGCACCGGCACGCTGATCCGTGCCGAGGCGCGGGAGCTGGTCCGGCGCCTGCATGCTCGCGGCACGCGCCTGGCCATCGTGACCGGTGCCTCGCGGGCCCTCGTGGAGCCTGCGCTGGAGGGTGCCGGAATCCGCGAGCTGTTCGAGGTCCTCGTCACGGAGGAAGACGTCGCGGAGGGCAAACCGGACCCCGAGGGGTTCCTACGGGCAGCGAGCGTCCTCGGACTGAGCGGCCGGGCCGCCGATGTCGTCGTCTTCGAAGATTCCGCGCCCGGCCTGGAAGCGGCCGCCCGAGCCGGCATGATCGGTGTGCGGGTGGCCTGGGACGAGGCTCCCCTGGGCGTGCACCTGCTCGACGCGCCCCTTATCGGCGCCTGACCGGTTCTGTCCGTCCACGCGGTGCGGGCGCGGTGGTCGAACGGCGTCAGGCTTCGGTCAGGCGGCTGGTGACGACGACGCGGGCGCGATCGGTGCGGAAGAGGTCGCGGGAGTACTCCACCGGCGTGCCGTCCTTGGCGCGGGCGACGCGGATGCGCAGCAGCAGCGGGCGGCTCGCACTCACGCCGAGTGCATCGGCGTCGCTTCCGGCGAGCACCGGCACCAGCTGCTCCTCGGCCGTGGCCGGCGCGAGGCCGTAGCCGCTGAGCACCTTGTACAACGACCCCTCCAGGTCCTGCTCCAGGAAACCGGGCAGCAGTGCCGCCGGGAAACTGGAACGCTCGATCGCCACCGGCTGCTCATCCGCCAGCCGGATCCGGTCCACGAAGCACACCTGGTCATCGGCGTTCAGCCCCAGTGCCGCCGCGGCGCGGTGCCCGGCCGGCTGCGTCCGTGCCGTCCGCACCAGGGAACCCGGCCGGTGATCGGACTGCTGGATCTGCAGGGCCAGGCCCGGCAGCCCGGTCAGGTCCACCGCGATGGGCGGCGCGGCGATGAAGGCCCCGCCGTGACGGCCCGGTGCCCGGCGGATCAGGCCGCGGGACTCCAGTGTCTGCAGCGCCTGGCGCAGGGTCATCCGGCTGATCTGCAGTTGCTGCGCCAGCGCGCGCTCGTTCGGCAGGCGGGTGTCCGTCTTCAGGCGGCCGGACTCGATCAGCTCGCTCAGCCACTCCTCGATCTGCGCGTGCAGCGCCGATGCGCTCTCTCGTTCCGGCTCGAACGGCGGCAGCTCCGCCTGTTCCGGCGCGCCCGAGCCGTGAGCGGGACTACGTGCCGTGGCGGTCCGGCTTGTGCTCTCACGCCCGCCGTCCCGCTCGCCCATTTCGCCCATCGTTCAGGTGTCCGGCGCGAGGTCGGGGTGAACGAAGGCGAAGACCTCCCGCTCCAGTTCCGCATCGCGGGCGAGTTCTTCGCCGTCCAGGGAGGCCAGGGGCAGCGCCCGGCGGAGGGAGGACGTGGTCCAGGCGGCATCGGCGCCCAAGATGTCCTCCCGGCGCAGATCGGCGTACGCGGTCGTCCAGCCGGCGGCCTCCGCGGCGGCGAAGAGACCCTGCTGCGTGGTGCCGTGCAGCAGGCCGGCACCGGGATCCGGGGTGAGCAGGGTCCGGCCGCGGGCGATGACGAGGTTCGCGGTGGGGAACTCCAGGGCGATGCTGTTCGCGCCGTCGTGGCTGAAGAAGAGGGCGTCGTCATAGCCGTGCTGCGCGGCCCACCGGCCCGCGGCGAGGTTGACCGCATACGAGAGGGTCTTGGCACCTTGCAGGAGCCACGGCGCGTCCTTGCCGACGTAGGCCGGCGTGCCGCGGTCCAGGCTGCCGATGGCGATCCCCTCGGTGCGCTGCCGGGCGTACTCCGCCGGGGCGGGAGCGGTCAGGAACCAGCCGCGCGGGGCCAGTGCGGCATCGGGCCCGCGTGAGAGCGCGTACCGCACGGAGAACTCGGCTGCCTCGGGGAACGCGCGGCGGTGCGCCTGGACGGCCTCGTCGAAGGCGGACTCCCAGATGGCCGGATCGGGCCGGGGCAGCTCCAGCGCTTCGGCCGAACGGATGAACCGCTCCAGGTGGCGGCGCCGGTTGTGCACGCCGGCCGCGTCCACCAGCACCGTCTCGAAGATCCCGTCGCCGCGGTGCGCCGAGCGATCGTCGGCGGTCAGGACCGGGTCGCCCGGGTCGGCCAGGTGTGTGACGCCCGAACCGGGGTCCAGCAGGAGCAGGACGGACTGGCGGGGTGCAGGGCTCATGCCGACCAGTGTATGCGGGCGCATTCCGCCCGGCGGGCCGGTCGCCGAGCGGCTGAGATGGAGCGCGATCAGACCGGGGTGCCTATCTCGGCGAGCAGGTCACGACGGCACCCGGCGCCGGTTCCGCGACGGCTCCGGGCGACCGAGCCTGATTCCGTCCGGCCAGCGCACCCAGCCGGTGGACGAGGCTGCGCATCCGCCGTCCTGCCGGTGCGCCGGCAGGAGGGGGGAACCTGCTTCGGGTGCTTCGGGAACCCGGGTGCCGCACTCGTCGTGCCCGGGTTCCCGTCGGCGGTTCCCGCCGAACGCTCCTGTGCGCATGTCCCCGCAGCGCTCCTTACTCGGTTCGGAAAGCAGGGCCGCGCTCAGGCGAGGTTGACCCCGAAGAGCAGACCCAGCAAGTAGGTGACCAGTGCCGCCCCGTAGCCGATCCCGAGCTGCCGCAGCGCGCGCAGCAGCGGCGGGGTGCCGGACAGGATGCCGACGACGGCGCCGGTCACCGTGAGTGCCACGCCCACCGCGACCAGGGCCACGATCACCGCTGCCGCGCCTTCGAGTCCGAACAGATAGGGCAGCACCGGGATGAGGGCGCCCGAGGCGAAGAACAGGAAGCTCGATCCGGCGGCGCCCAGACCGGTGCCGATCTCTTCGTACGCGCCGTGCGCGTGCGGCGAGGGGGCTCGTTCGTGGGAGGCATCCGGTGCGGCGACGCGGGCGAGGGTGCGGCGCGCGTGTTCCTCGGCTTCGCCGGGCGTCTCACCCCGGGCCCGGTAGACGAGGGCCAGCTCATTGGCGTCCACGTCGAGCGCCGGCAGCGCCTGCTGGGCGGCCGGGTCCGGCGTCGAGGCCTCCAGCAGCTCGCGCTGACTGCGCACCGAGATGAACTCACCGGCGGCCATGGACAGCGCGCCGGCCAGGAGCCCGGCCAGGCCGGTGATGAGCACCTCACCGGTGGCCAGGCCCGCCGCGCCCACGCCCAGG
Organism: Sediminivirga luteola; assembly: GCF_014639315.1. GTDB lineage: Bacteria > Actinomycetota > Actinomycetes > Actinomycetales > Brevibacteriaceae > Sediminivirga > Sediminivirga luteola. The sequence goes on along the minus strand of NZ_BMFY01000016.1, from coordinate 66,586 downwards.
ATGAGCGCGAGGTTGGAGACCAGGCCGTCGTTCATCCCGAAGATCGCCGCGCGGAAACTGCCCGAGATGCGGTTGCGGCCCCGTTGCGCCAGGGCACGCACGACCTCGCCGTGGATGCGCTCGTCGGCGGCCATCGCGGCCGAGGCGTCCCGGTCCGTCTCGTACGGGGAGCGGGATTCGGCGGTCTGGGCCAGGGCGAGGACCAGGACGCTGCCGAACACCCGGCCCAGGAGGACCAGGATGCGGGCGCCGATGCCGGGCCGCGGCAGCGCTCGTTCGGGTTCACCGGCGGCGCGGAGCAGCGTCACCCAGTGCTGTTGATGGCGTTTCTCCGCCTCCGCGAGGCCGAGCAGGATCTCGCGCTCTTCGCCTTCGCGGCGGCGGGCGAGGGAGCGATAGACGTATTCCTCGCGGCGTTCGGCGGCGAGGTACCGCCGCCAGCGGCGCCGGTCCGCGGCGCTCACCTGCGCGGGATCTGCGGGGAGATGTTCGCTGGGCATGATGTCCAATCGTCGTGACCGGACACCAACTGTATAACACTTGCGCAAGTAATTGAATGTTGATTCGTGTCACACCCGAGCGTTGCCGCGCCCGAGTGTGGAGGTGCGTCGCGGGGCGTGCGGTGCCGGGCGGAGTCCACTGGAATCCGCCCGGTTCTGGGTCAGGGCATCAGTGACGCTCGCCAGGGGCGGGGTGTCCTCGGTTCGTGCCGCGTACGGAGTCCTCCGGCGGCCACCGAGGGCGCATGCTCGCTCTCAGGGTGCCAGGACCGCGCGGCAACCTGTTCTTATCTGGCCGCTTCCACCCGGAAGCGGCGATCCGGCCCGGTGTGCCTAGAGTGGCGGTCATGCGCATCCCCTCGCGGCGACGAGTCGCCGACGCCCGGAAGCATAGCGGCGCGTGACGGCGACCGTCGCGATCATCATCGCCGCAGTGCTCATCGGCACCGTGCTCCAGCGCGTTTCCGGCACGGGCGTGGGACTCGTGGTCGCGCCGGTGCTGTCCATCCTGCTGGGCCCGGCGTTCGGCGTGCTGCTGACCAATATGACCACGGTGGTCTCCGGCTTCCTGATCATGCTCGCGGTGTGGTCCCGGATCCACTGGCGTCGGTTCTGGCTGATCGGCCCGATGGCGGTGCTCGGCGCCGTACCGGGCGCCTGGCTGGTTGGACGGCTGGGCTCCGGCTGGTTGTCCGTCATCCTCGGCGGCACAGTGCTGGCGGCCCTGATCGTCAGCGTCGCGCTGCCCCGGCTGCCGGAATGGCGCGGGGGCGTGCCCGCGCTCGCCGCGGGTCTCATCGGCGGTTTCTTCAACACCACCTCCGGCGTCGCGGCGCCGGTCATGGTGATCTACTCGCGCCTGTCCCGCTGGGACCACCGTTCTTTCGCGGCCACGCTGCAGCCGGTCTTCATGACGATGGGAGCCGCGTCCGTGCTCGCCAAGCTCGGGATGGGGTCGGTGGAGCTGGGCGATGCCGGGATCAGGCTGGAATGGCTCTTCCCGGGCATCGCGCTCACGGTGCTGGCCGGCATCGGCGCCGGAACGCTCCTAGCGCGGATCGTTCCGGTCCCGTGGGCCCGGCGCACCGCCCTGGCGCTGGCCGGCCTGGGCGGTCTGGGTGCGCTCGTGCGCGGCCTGACGGAGGTCCTCGGTTAGCCGTCATTGAGAACCGGGAACCGGGGAATCACGGCTCTGCGGATAAGCGTCGCGGCGCTCGCCAGTTTCCCGTCATATACGCGCATATGCACCCCGTGCAGCCGTCATAAAGCAGTCTCAGACGGTATCCAGCCTCCTCCTCTGACGGAAGAATCGCCCGATGACGTGGGATGACGTCACGAGAGGCCGTAACAAGGAATTTTCACAGCTTCTCGTGACCTGGGTCACAGATACGATATAGAGTCACAATGGCGTCACAAAGTGGCCTGCCCGCAGAACGTGAGTCCCACCGGTCATAAGCTGGTGATGATCGTCCCTGCGGCGGCTTCCCCGCAGCCATCGACGGTGCCGTGCAGTAGGCAATGATCCGAACCATGGAAGGACAAGCGTCCGATGAAGAGACCTCCCAGCAGTCGCCGATCTTCTGCGAACGTCACGCGCGGTCTCGCCGCTACAGCGGCGTGCGCGGTGGTCGGCGCCTCGGCGTTCGCGCTGCCCGCGGCTGCCCAGGCTGCGCCCGGCCCCACGGAGCACACCGACCTGGGTGTCACCGGCGCCGCGGTCTACGAGCACCTCGAGGTGTTCTCAGATCTCGCCCTGCAGTATGCGGATGAGGGCTACCGCGCCTACAACTCGCCCGGCTACGAAGCCGCAGCCGAGTACGTCGAGGAAGTGCTCGAGGGTACCGGCGCCTTCGAGACCGAGCGGCAGTACTTCACGGTCGAGGGTGAGAGCAACGGCGCGATCGACTTCACGGTCGCCGGCGAGGAGGTCCCGGCCTTCCACGTCTCCTACGGCGAAGGCACCGACGAGCCCATCGTCGACGCTCCGCTGAGCATCACCTCCGATGAGGCCGGCATCGGCTGCAGCCCGGACGATTACGCCGATGTCCCCGCCGGCTCCATCCTCCTGGTGCAGCGCGGCGAGTGCCCCTTCTACGACAAGGCCTTCAACGGCACCCAGGCCGGTGCCGCCGCGGTCGTGATCTACAACAACGAGGCCGATCCCGACGCCGGTTTCAGCGGCACCCTCGGGGAGCGGATCGAAGGCGGCGCGGCCACCATCGGCGTGACCCGTGGAGTGGGCGAGGAACTCGCCGCAGCCGTCACCGCCGCCGCGGAGGCCGAGGAGACGGTCCTGGGTTCGCTGACGGTGGAGAAGGAATTCACCGAGACCGAGACGTTCAACGTCCTGGCCAGCACGACCGCCGGCGACCCCGATGAGGTCATCGTCGCCGGTGCCCACCTGGACGGCGTCGACGAAGGACCGGGCGTGAACGACAACGCCTCCGGCTCCGCCGCCCTGCTGGCCCTGGCCGAGCAGATCGCCGCCTACGAGTACGCTCCCGACCGGCAGGTGCGCCTGGCCTTCTGGGGCGCGGAGGAGATCGGCCTGCTGGGCTCCTACCACTACGTCGAGGACCTGACGGCCAACGATCCGGCTGAGCTGGAGCGCATCCAGGCCTACCTGAACTACGACATGATCGGCTCGGACAACTTCGTGGTCAGCGTCTACGACGCCGACGAGTCCACTTACCCCGCACCGGTGCCGATTCCCGAAGGCTCGGTCGAGCTGGAGCAGATCTACACGGACTACTTCGACTCGGTCGATCAGCCCTGGGTGGACTCCGAGTTCTCCGGCCGCTCCGACTACCAGGCGTTCATCCTGGCGGGCATCCCCTCCGGCGGTCTGTTCTCCGGCGCCGACGGGGTCAAGACCGAAGAAGAGGCCGAGCTGTTCGGCGGCACCCCCGGCGTGCAGCACGACACCAACTACCACACCATCAACGACACCCTGGAGAACGTGAACCAGGAGTCGCTGGACATCTTCGCCCCGGCGATCGGCTACTCGACCCACGTCCTGGCCTGGGACCTGGTGGAGCCCACCGAACCCACCGAGCCCACGCCGGACCCGACCGAGGTGCCGACGACCGAGCCCACCGACGATCCGACCACGGCTCCGACGGACGATCCGACCACCGAGCCCGGCCCCGGCGGGGCCCCGCAGGATCCGGGCGCGCAGGACCCGAGCCTGCCGACCACCGGTGCGGACATGCTCCCGCTGGCGGCCACCGCACTGCTGCTGATCGTGATGGGCGCGCTCATCGCGGCATCGAGCAAGGCGCGCTACCGGCAGAACTGAGCGATGCCGGCCCGGCCCGGTGGGGCGAGCGGTGATCCGCTTACGCCGCCGGGCCGGAGAGGCGGGCCCGCGATGAACGGGTCCGCGGCCAGCTCGTAGCAGGTGCTGCTCAGTACGACGTGAACCGGCCGTCGTCATCCTCCCCGAGGGTGGCGGCGGCCGGTTCGTCGTTCCGGGGGACTCCGGGAACGCGCTGCCCCGGACGGAGCGGTAGCCGCCTGTCTGGGGGTTCGCTCCGGGTGCTGCCGGCGGCTGCTGCCCGGGACAGAGCGGTAGCCGCACGAGGCGTGAGGCGGATCATTGCCGCCGTGCCGTCCGGGCCGGTTAGGCTGGTGCGCGGTCCCCGTGAACGAAGGAGCTCCATGTCACCGCGCGCGCTGTTCGGCACCCTCGCCTTCGCGGAGGCGTTCACCTGGGTGCTGCTGCTGACCGGGATGTACCTGAAGTACATCGCGCAGAGCACCGATGTGATGGTCAGCATCGGCGGCGCAGTGCACGGATTCGCGTTCCTGGCCTACGTGGCCGTGGCGATCCTGGTGTGGATCTCGCAGCGCTGGCCCGCGCACGTGGGAGTGCTCGCGCTCATCGCCTCCGTCCTGCCGCTGGCCACCGTCCCGCACGAGATCTGGGCTGCCCGCAAGGGGCATCTCGATGGGCGCTGGCAGCTTGCCCCCGGCGGCCGGGAACCACGTCACGCCGTCGAACGGCTCATCGCCCTGGCGTTGCGCCGGCCCGCGCTCTCCGGCGCCGTGACTCTCCTGGTCGTCGCCGTGGTGTTCGCGGCGCTCATGGTGGCCGGCCCGCCCGGCGGCTGAGATCCACTGCCCAGGGCGCCCGGATATCCGGCATACTGGTAGGCAACCGTGTCCTGACATCCAGGAACGGCGCATCCCCTGGAGTGAGGAACACAGATGGATTTTCTGGGCCTGGTGGGGATCGGCTTCGGCCTGATCTTCCTCCTGATCGTCGTCATCGTGGTCTTGCGCAGCTACAAGATCGCATCCCCCTCTGAAGCGCTCATCATCACCGGCAGGGGCGCCTCGGGAGGAAACCTGGAAGGCGGCGGCCGGATCATCATCGGCGGCCGTGCCGTGGTCTACCCCATCGTGCAGAAGGCCTTCACCCTCTCGCTGTCCTCCCGGCAGATCCAGGTGGCCATCGACGGCATCTCCGTCAACGGCATCGCCCTGCGGCTGCGCGGCGTCGCGCAGGTGAAGGTGGGCGGCACCGTCGACGACATCCGCAAGGCCGCCCAGCGCTTCCTGGACCAGCAGGAACAGATCGACCACTACAGCCAGGAGATCCTCTCCGGTACCCTCCGCGCGGTCGTCGGCACCCTGACCGTCGAGCAGATCATCCAGGACCGTGCCTCCTTCGCCTCGCAGGTGCAGGAGGAAGCCGAGCACTCCATGAACAACCAGGGTCTGGTGATCGACACCTTCCAGATCTCCGCCGTCGAGGACGACGGCGACTACCTGCGCGACTGGGGTCGCCCGCAGGCCGCGCAGGTCGCCAAGAACGCCGCGATCGCCGAGGCGAACGCGCAGCGGGAGGCGGCCGTCCAGGAGGCCCTGCAGACGGAGGAGACGCAGAAGCAGCAGGCGCTCACCGATGAGGCCATCGCCGAGCAGCAGCAGCAGCTCGCGCTGCGCCGGGCCGAGCTGAAAGAGGAGGCCGACCGGAAGCAGGCGGCCGCCGATGCCGCCGGGCCCCTGGCGCAGGCCGAGCAGAAGGCCAAGCTGCTGGAACGGGACAAGGTGCTGGCCCGCGAGCAGGCGGAGGTGCGCGCCGAGCAGCTGGACGCCGAGATCAAGCGGCCGGCCGACGCCGAGCGCTACCGCCGCCAGACTCAGGCCGACGCCGAGGCCTACGACATCGAGGCCCGCGGTCGCGCCGAGGCTGCCGCCGAGCTGCATCGCCGCTCCAAGGAGGCCGAGGCGGTTCGCCTGGAGGGCGAGGCCGAGGCCGCAGCCATCGCCGCCAAGGGCGCCGCGGAAGCCGAAGCGCTGCTGAAGCAGGCCGAGGCGTACAAGCAGTTCAACGACGCCGCGGTGCTGTCCAAGGTGCTGGAGGCGCTGCCGCAGATCGCCGACGCCCTGGCCAAGCCGTACAGCAACATCGGCGAGCTCTCCATCGTCTCCACCGACGGCGAGGCGAAGATCGGGCGGAGCATCTCCTCGAACCTGGCGCAGGTGCTGGAGATGGTGCGCGGCACCACCGGCCTGGACCTGAGCGCCGCGGTCAACCGCGCTGCGGAGAACATCGCCAAGACCGAGGCCACCGTCGGCGCCCCGGGCAGCAGTCCGGCCGCCGGAGGTGCCGCCTCTGCCGGAAGCGCCGCCGACGACCGGGCATCCGCTGCCGAGGCACCGGCAGCCGCAGGCACGGATGGGCCGGCCGGCAGCGCAGCCGGCGCCTCCGCGGGCACGCAGGACCCTTCCGAGACCGCCGAGGCGCAGGCCTCCGCCGACCCGGAAGCCTGAGATCCCGCGCACGGCCATGCGCCGCGCACCCGCCGGAAAGCGTCGTATAACCAGAGAGAAACCCACTGCTGTTTCGAATTCCCACTGTTGATCTCCGGTGGGTCTTCGAAACAGCCGTGGGGTTCCGGCGTTCTTGCGGACCTGGGAGCGCCCAGCGGCGCGTACCGGAACGCGCCCGGTGTTCCGGTCAGCGTTCCGGTCAGCGACGGCGCATATGCGCGGCAGGCGCCCTCCGGAACAGGCACGCGGCGGTGAAGCCGATCAGGATCACCACGGCAGGCAACAGCACCGAGGCGCTCATCGCCGCCCCGAACGCGTCGAGCGACTCCGCCGGAAGCGCAGTGACGACCGGCGCCTCGCCTCCTTGCGTGGAGATCGCGCCGTCTACCTCCTGACGGGCCAGCATCGCCTCCATCATCGCGGCCATGCCGGCTGAGCCGAGCACCGCGCCGATCTGCCGCATCGTGTTGTAGACCCCGGACCCGGCTCCGGCGCGGCCGGGATCCAGGTGGCGCGTCGCCGTGACCGAGACCGGCGCCCAGATGCACGAGTGGCAGAGCCCGAAGAACGCGAACGGCAGCAGCAGCCACGGCAGGGAGGCATCGGCGCGCATGAGCTGCGCCAGCCACAGATGGCCCAGGGCGAAACCGCCGAACCCGGCCATCGCGACCCATTTGGGGTCGATGATCCTCAGCAGCCGCCCGACGATCGGCGGCAGCACCACGGAGATGAGTGCCGTCGGGGCCAGGCAGAGCGCCGCCAGCGTGGGGCTCAGTTCCCGGGCGTGCTGCAGATACAGCATGATCGGGAACATCTGCGCGGTCACGGTGAACCCCATCGACATGATGGCGATGCTGCCCAGGGTGAAGTTGCGGTCGCGGAACAGGGCCGGCGGGACGAGCGCCTCATCGCCGCCGCGCCGCTGCCACAGCACGAAGGCGATCAGGACCAGCACGCCCACGATCAGCAGCACGCGCACATCGACATCGGCGTGCAGCGGGCCGAGCGCGACCGGGATCCCGCCCCAGCCGGCGCGCTCGCCCTCCTGGAGCGCGAAGACCAGCAGCAGCATGCCGATCGCGCTCAGCAGCACGCCGGGCCAGTCCAGCCGCCGTGCCGCCTGATCCAGGCGCGGCACCAGCCGCGCGGCCAGAATGAAGGCGAGAACGCCGACGGGGATGTTGACGAAGAAGATCCACTCCCAGCCGAAGGCATCGGTCAGCACCCCGCCAAGGATCGGACCGATCAGCGTGGCGACGCCCGCGATCGAACCCCAGAACCCCATGGCGGCGCCGCGGTTCTGCGGCGGGAACAACCGGGTGATGACCGCCATCGTCTGCGGGGTCATCATGGCCGCTCCCAGGCCCTGCACCACGCGAGCGCCGATGAGGGCCTCCGCCGAGCCGGCCAGGCCGCAGGCCAGCGATGCGAGGGTGAAGACGACGAGGCCGGTCTGATACACCGTCTTGGGGCCGAAGCGATCGCCCAGCCTGCCGGTGACCAGCAACGGCACGGCGAAGGCGAGCAGGTAGGCGCTGGTGACCCATACGGCGGTGGTCAGCTCGGCGTGCAGTCCGTCGATGATGGCCGGGATCGCCACCGAGACGATGGTCGTGTCCACCAGGATCATGAAGAAGCCCAGCGCGAGGGCCCACAGTGCCGGCCACGGACGCTGCGCCCGGGGGTCCCGGTGCGTGTTCCCCGGAGGCGGTGCCGCGTGTCCCTGGCTCATTCCGCCAGGCTACAGCGGCGTGGTTCGCCCAGCTGGCCAGGGGCGGAACGCGAGCGCGGATCCGGCTTCCCGACGGGTCGCGGTCAAGCCCAGCGAAACCTCTCTTGCCCTCCGGGTGAACACGTGTTTACACTGTGAACATGCGTTCACCGCAGATCGCCTCCGACACCCGGACGCGCATTCTCGAAGCCGCCGTCGATCGGTTCGGCCGGGACGGGTTCGGTGCCTCGCTCCGCGCCATCGCGGCGGATGCCGGAGTGAGCGCCGCTGCGGTCATGAAGCACTTCGGCTCCAAGGAATCACTGCACCGGGAATGCGACGCGCATGTCCTGGCGGTCATCAGCGCCTACAAGACCGAAGCGATGAAGTCCGCGGACCTCGGCGCTACCTTGATGACCCAGATGGCGCGGATGGAGGAGTTCCAGCCGCTCATCCGTTACACCATGCGCAGCTTCCTGGCCGGCGGCGATGTCGCGCGGAACCTCCTGGAGGACATGAGGAGCCGTGCCCTCACCTGGATGGCCGAGGGCGTCAAAGCCGGTCACCTCAAACCCAGCCGGAACGAGGAGCTCCGGGTGAAGCTGACCTTCAGCATCTCCATCGGCTGGATGGTGCAGTCGGTGCTCGCAGCGGAGAAGGACCTCGGCGAGCTCGATGCGGACTTCTGGGCGCGGACCTTCGATGAGATGCTCATGCCTGCGCTGGAGCTCTACGCGGAGGGGCTGTTCGCCGACCGCACCCTGCTGGAGCATTACATGCTCTACCGGAGCGACCCGCCCGGCGAGAGCGGCGCGGAGGAGACCTCCGCCTGAACCCGAGGCGCGCCGCCAGCGGCGCCCTCGGCCTCGTAGCTCGGCCGGCCGGGCTATATAAGAGACGGCACCGCCGTCTTTCACTGGTCCCGTCACCACCTGGGTTTCACTTCCGCGGTAGCGGCGCATCGTCGTACCCGCCTTCTTGTGCGTCCCTGCCATAGCCGCTTGTCGCCGTGGGGCCTGGCGGGACATCCCTTCCGGCCACGCGCACTCCGCACCGCCGGCGACCACCCTCACGAAAGGCTTCTTGATCATGTCCCCCACAGAACCAGGGCGCAGCGGCGCTCTCGCGATCGACCTCACCGGCATCACCAAACGCTATGGCCGTGCCACCGCCCTCGATGGGCTCGACCTGCGGGTCACCCCCGGCGAGGTGCACGGGTTCCTGGGCCCCAACGGGGCAGGGAAATCCACCACGATGCGGATCCTGCTGGGCATCCTGCGGCACGACCACGGCACCGCCCGGGTCCTCGGCGGTGACCCCTGGAAGGACGCCGTGGCCCTGCATCGGCGGCTCGCCTATGTGCCCGGTGATGTGGAATTGTGGCCGAATCTCACCGGTGGCGAGTCCATCGATTTGTTCGCGCGTCTGCGCGGCGGCGTCGACACCCGGAAACGCGACGAGCTGTGCGAGCGCTTCGACCTCGACCCGCACAAGAAGGGACGCACCTACTCCAAGGGCAACCGGCAGAAGGTCGCGCTCATCTCCGCCCTGGCCAGCGACGTGGAACTGCTCCTGCTGGACGAGCCCACCGCCGGCCTGGATCCGCTCATGGAGGCGGTGTTCCAGGAATGCATCCGCGAGGCCAAAGCACAGGGCCGTACGGTGCTGCTCTCCAGCCACATCCTGGCTCAGGTGGAGGTCCTGGCGGACCGTGTGTCGATCATCCGGAAGGGACGCATCGTCGAATCCGGCACGCTGGGCGAACTGCGGCATCTGAGCCGGACTGCGGTCACAGCCGTGACCGAGCGGCCGCTCGGCGATCTCGCCGCCTGGGACGGGGTGCACAATCTCCGGCAGGAGGGCGAGCGCCTGCGCTTCGACGTGGACGCCGCCGTGCTGCCGCGGGTCATGGGGGAGCTGTCCGGCCGGGGCCTGCGTGCCCTGACCGCGACGCCGCCGACGCTCGAACAGCTCCTGCTGCGCCACTACGGCGATGACCTGCAGGAGGCACGCCGATGAGCGCCGCCACCCGGACGTTGCCCTCCGGCCGGGGTAGCCGGCTGGCCGGCACCGGCGTGCTGCTACGGTTCATGCTGCGGCGGGACCGGGTCCGGCTGCCGGCCTGGGTGCTGGGCATGACCGTGATGATGGCGTACTTCGCCAACGCGATCGGCACCCTGATGGACGGGGAGAACCTGGCGGGTCTGGCGGGATTCGCCGCCAACCCGATCATGGCGCTCATCGGTGGTCCCGGCTACGGCTTCGACGAGATCACCGTGCCCCGGTTCCTGGCCGGGATGTACGGCGCCTACCTCATGCTGGGCGCTGCCTTCATGAGTTTCACCACCGTCTCGAGGCACACCCGGGTGGAGGAGCAGACCGGGCGGGCAGAACTCGTCCGTGCCAATGTCACCGGCCGGCACGCGCCGCTGACCGCGGCGCTCATCCTCACCGTGGGTATGAACCTCGCGATGTCGCTGCTGATGGGCCTCGTCCTCATCGGCTCGGCGGTCGACCCGGCTCCGGAACCGGCGCCGTCGTTCCTCTTCGCCCTCAGCATCGGTGCCGCAGGCCTGGTCTTCGCCGGTGTCGCGGCCGTGACGGTGCAGCTCTCACCGTTCTCACGGGCGGCCTCCTCCATGGCCGGCGGCGTGCTGGGCGTGGCATTCGTCGTCCGCGGTCTAGGCGATATGTCCGCGGTGCAGGGCGGAAACCTGGACTGGCTCTCCTGGCTGTCCCCGCTCGGCTGGTCCCAGCAGACGGCGCCGTTCACCCTGGACCGCTGGTGGCCGCTGCTGCTCTCAGCCGGCCTGGCGGCTGGCTTGATGGCGACCGGTTATGCGCTTCAGGCCCGTCGGGACCTGGGTGCCGGCCTGCTGGCGGACCGGCCGGGCGCGGCGTACGCCGCCGCGTGGTTGCGGGGCCCGGTCTCGCTGGCTTTCCGCCTGCAGCGCTCGGCTCTCATCGGCTGGTCCATGGCCATGCTCCTGGCCGGAGCCACCTTCGGGGCTTTCGTGCAGCCCATGCGCGAGGGAGCTGAGGAGATGCCGGAGGAGATCGTGGCGTTGATGGGCGGCGCCGACGGCATCGTAGAGGGGTACCTGGGCTTCATGGGGCTGTACTTCGCGATGATGGTGGCCGCCTACGCGATCATCTCCCTCCAGGGCCTGCGGAGCGAGGAACAGGGGATGCGCGCCGAACCGGTCCTGGCGACCGGAGTGAGCAGGCCGGCCTGGCTGTTGTCCTGGACCGGAGTGACCGCGGCCGGCGCGGTGCTGCTGCTCGGGCTGGCCGGCATCGGTGAGGGGCTGGGTGCGGCGTTGAGCACCGGGGACTGGGGTCTGATGGCTCCGACGGTACTGGGGCACCTGGCGCACGCACCGGCGGTGTGGCTGCTGCTGGGACTCGCGGTGTTCCTGTACGGCGCCTTCCCGCGGTTGCTCGGGGCGGTGTGGGCGGTGTTCGTCTACGGCGTCTTCATGAGCCTGTTCGGGCAGATGCTCGACACCCCTGAGGCGGTGCTGAACACCTCGCCCTTCCAGCACATCGGGCAGTACCCGGCGGAGGACCTCTCCTGGGTGGCCATCGGCGGGTTCGCCGGGGTGTTCGTGCTGCTCAGCGCCCTGGGTACAGCCGCTTTCCGGCGGCGGGATCTGTCCACTGCCTGAGGCGGGCCGCTTCGCCCGGAATGGCACGGGCGCTGGCCGGCACTGACGGGCGCTGATGGGTGCTGGGGGCCGGACGGTGCGGAAGGCCGTCGTCCCTCCTCTCCGGCCTGCACCGGCGCTGGGCTCCGGGGATGCGGAGCCCAGCGCCGGCAGGCATGCCGCGTAGCTGCGGCTACTCGTTCACCGGCAGCACCCCGGAGCCGTACTCCGAGGAGATCCAGGCGGCCACCTCGCTGGACTCCAGGTACTGCGCGAGCGTGACGATGCGCGGGTCGTCGGCGTTCTCCTGCAGCACCGTGAGGACATTGGCGTACGGATTGTCCTGGGCCCGCTCCAGCGCCAGGGTGTCCTGGTCCGGGTCCAGACCGGACTGCAGTGCTACGTTGCCGTTGACCACGCCCAGGTCCGTTTCACCGTCGCTCACGGTGCGGGCGGTCAGGTTGTAGTCGACCTCCAGGAGGTCCAGCCCCCGGACGTTCAGCTCGTCATCGGCCAGGACGTCCTTGACGGTGATGACATCGGTCTCCGGGTCGAAGCCGTCCGGGAGCTCGATCAGACCGTTGTCCGCCAGCAGGAGCAGTGCGCGGTTCTGGTTGACGACGTCACTGGTGATGGCGATGGACGTGCCCTCGCCCACCTGCTCCAGGGAGGTCACCTCCCCGCCCTGGTTGTAGTACAGGCCCAGCGGCTCCACATGGACGGTGGCGACCGGTGTGATCGCGTCCTCCGGCTCGCCGGCGTCCTGCAGCCACTGGCGCAGGAACGGCACATGCTGGTGGAAGGTCGCATCGGCCTCGCCGTCCAGCAGGACCTGATTGCCCTGCACGCCCTCGGTCAGCTCGGTGATGTCCAGGCTGAGCTCATCCTCCTCGGTGACCAGTTCGTCCTCGATGTACTCCAGGATCTCGATGTGCGGCGTCGCCGAGGCGAAGATCCGCAGGGGCGCCGATGAGTCCCCCTCTCCGGTGCCGTTCCCGCCGCAGGCGCCGAGGCCCAGCAGGAGCACGGCGGAGAGGCCGGGGACGAGGCGGGCACGTGGGCGCGGGGCGCGGATGGTGTTCATTGGCGGTGCCTTTCTGTTCGGTGTTCCGGATGCTCGGTGTTTCAGACGCTCGGTGTTCAGGTGGCCTGTGTCCCGGGTGCGTCTATTCGCCCTTCTGCGCTCGGGACGCCCGGGCCACCAGGACGTCGCCGATGCTCTGCAGGGCCTGCACCATCGCGACCAGGAGGACGACGGTGACGGTCATGACGATGTAGTCGAAGCGCTGATAGCCATAGGTGAGGGCGAGGTTGCCCAGACCGCCGCCGCCGACCGCGCCGACCATCGCGGAATTGGAGACTACGGCGATCCCGGCGAAGGTGCTCAGCGCGATCAGGCCCGGAACCGACTCCGGCAGCAGCACCTTGAACACGATCTGGGTGCGGGTGGCGCCCATCGCGTGCGCGGCCTCGATCTTGCCCTGACCGATGTTCAGCAGCGTGGTCTCGGCCAACCGGGCCACGAACGGCACGGAGGAGATGACGATCGGCACGATGGCGGCCGTCGGGCCGATGTAGGTGCCGACGATGGCGCGGGTCACCGGGATCACGGCGACGGCGAGGATCACGAACGGCACGGCGCGCACGATGTTCACCGCGGTGCCCAGCGGCTGGTACAGCCACGGGGCGGGGGAGACGCCCAGCGGGCTGGTGATGTAGAGCATCACACCCAGCGCGATGCCGAGGATCACGATGACGACGAAGGAGATGGAACTGGTGTAGAGGGTCTCCCGCGTGGCCTCCCAGATGTTCCCGGTGGCGCGGTCCCAGTTGTAGCCGGGGAAGAACCGTTCAGACAGGGACAGCATCGGCGCCTCGCTCTCTCAGCCATGCGGCAATGGGGGTCAGCGGGACCGGGGCGTCCTCGTCGTGACCGCCGGGCGCCGGCGTGATCCGCAGGTGGAAGCGGGAGAACCAGGTGCCGGCGATGCGGTCTGAGCTGACGGACACGATGGTGACGTCGACCCCGAAGACGCGAGCGATCTGGCTCCAGTACGGTGCCGCGGCGAGGTTCCCCTCGAAGGTGACCATCAGCAGTTCACCGGCATGCTCGTGCCGCCCGTGCTGGTCCAGCCGGTGCGGGAACAGCGCGGCGCCCAGGGTGGAGGACCGGTCGAGGACGAGATCGCGGACGCGGCCGGAGTCGGCGACCGTGCCGTGTTCCAGCAGGGTCGCGTGGGTGGCGGCGTGCTTGACCACATCGAGTTCGTGGGTGATCAGCACGATCGTGACGCCCAGCCGGTCGCGGATGTCCTGCAGCAGATGGAGGATCTGCAACGTCGTCTCCGAGTCCAGGGCCGAGGTGGCCTCGTCCGAGAGCAGTATCCGCGGTTCGGTGACCAGGGCACGGGCGATGCCGACGCGCTGTTTCTGCCCGCCGGACAGCTGCGCCGGGTAGTGCCCGGCCCGGTCGCTGAGACCGACCAGGTCGATCACGCGGGCGACGCGCTCCCTGATCCGGGCCTGCGGGAGGCGGTGGATCTCGAGCGGGAAAGCCACATTCTGGGCCACGGTGCGGCGCTCGTACAGGTTGAAGTGCTGGAAGATCATGCCGATATCGCGGCGCTTGCGGCGCAGTGCCCCGGGCCCGATGGCGGCGATGTCCTCCCCGTCGACCACGAGCCGCCCGCCGCTGATCCCGGTCAGGCCGTTGATGGTGCGGATCAGCGTGGACTTTCCCGCCCCGCTGCGGCCGATCACGGCGTGGATATCACCCCTGCCGACGGTCAGGGAGACCCCGTTCAGGGCGGTCACCTGCTCCGGTCCGGTGCCGAACGACTTGGTCACCCGGTCGAACTCGATGAGGGGTTCCCCGGCCGCCCCGGCGTCATCCGCCCTGCCGGTGCTGGCGGTTCCTGCGGTCATCGGCGCCTCCTCTCTGGTCCTCGCATCTCTGTCCTCACAGCGCTGGTTCTTCGCTGAGTCATCTGAGCCCGGCTCCTCGTGCGGCCGGTCGTGTCCGCTGGTTTTGCCGGCGGCTCCGCCTGTGCTTGGCAGGCGATCCTGTCACTTCCGGGTCAAGTTAAAGCCGGACAGACCGCCGATGACGCGCCCTCCGGACACGGACGGCCACACGCCGACATGCGCGGACACGGTGCGTCACAGCACTTTCCGCCGACCGCCGGCCGGCCCAACACTGGTAGCCACGCCGCGAGAAGTACCGCTCCTGCGCACCGGGGTCTCTCACGGCGGCGCCGCCCGCGTTCCGAATAGCTCCCAGTGCGGGGCCGGGCGGCGCACCCGGACTGGAAGGAGCCCGATATGACCAGCGCACAGCGCACCGCCGGACCAGGCGCGTCACCTGCCCGGGCGGATAGCCCGCACGTGCGCACGGTGTCTCGTTAAGGGCGGCGCTTACGCCGCGCGCCCGGTAGCGTGGGGATGACAGTGAGATGAATCCGGCGGGCGTAAGGAGACCCCATGACAAAGACGTACCGGATCGCAGTCATCCCCGGTGACGGGATCGGCAAGGAAGTCGTCCCAGAGGGCGTGCGGGTCCTCGAGGCCGCTGCCCGGGTGTATGGCATCGGCGTCGACTTCGAGCATTTCGACTTTGCCAGCGCCGAGTACTACCAGGCGCACGGGCAGATGCTCCCGGACGACTGGTTCGAGACATTGAAGGGCTTCGACGCCATCTATTTCGGCGCGGTCGGCTGGCCGGACGTCGTGCCGGACCACGTGTCGCTGTGGGGCAGCCTGCTGCAGTTCCGCCGGCACTTCGACCAGTATGTGAACCTGCGGCCGGTCCGGCTGCTGCCGGGCATCGTCTCCCCGCTGGCGGGGCGGGCGCCCGGTGATGTCGACTTCTACGTGGTGCGGGAGAACACCGAGGGTGAGTACTCCAGCATCGGCGGGAAGATGTTCGAGGGCACCGACCGGGAGGTCGTGGTGCAGGAGACGGTGATGACGCGGCAGGGCGTGGACCGGATCCTGGACTACGCGTTCCGGCTGGCGCAGTCCAGGCCGAAGAAGCATCTGACCTCGGCGACCAAGAGCAATGGCATCTCCATCACCATGCCGTACTGGGATGAGCGGGTGGAGGCACGGGCGGAGCAGTACCCGGGCATCCGGGTGGACAAGTTCCACATCGACATCCTCGCGGCGAACTTCGTCCTGCATCCGGACTGGTTCGACGTGGTGGTGGCGAGCAATCTGTTCGGCGACATCCTCTCCGACCTGGGACCGGCCTGTACCGGAACCATCGGCGTGGCCCCGAGCGCCAATATCAACCCCGAGGGCACGTTCCCGAGCTTGTTCGAGCCGGTGCACGGCTCGGCGCCGGACATCGCGGGCAAGGGATTGGCCAACCCCATCGGTCAGATCTGGTGCGCGTCGATGATGTTCGACCATTTCGGTGAGAAGGAAGCGGGCGCCGGAGTGTTGCGCGCCATCGAGGAGACGCTTGCCGCCGGGGAGCACCTCACCCGGGACCTGGGCGGCACCGCCGGCACCGCCGAGCTCGGCGCCGCAATCGCGGAACGGGTGCTGGGGCAGGGCGGCTGACCCCGGGCGGGGAGGGACTCCGGCAGACGATGGCGCCTGTTGTCTGGTTGAGCGGCGGCCTTCGGACGGCGGTAGTCCCCTCCGCGCGGCGGGGAGCACCGGAGTTACGGGCGTTAACTAACGTCCGTAACGGGATCATCCCCGCGGGGAGTGCTCGTCGCACCGCGGCGCCACCAGCGGCCCGCACGGATTGCGGTGACCGACAGCATGAATATCAGCGATAGCGCTACAAGAGGAGGTTGCCATGCCCAATCTGCTCATACGAGACCTGGACGACTCCCTGCACCAGTGGCTCCGGGAGCGCAGCGCTCGTCACAACCGCTCCATGGAGGCTGAGGCCCGCGCCATCCTCGACACCGCCCGCAGCACCGAGGTTGATGACCCCGTGGGCCGCGTCCTGGCCCGCATGGCCGGTGGGGGCGCTGAGCCAGTCGAGGTGCCTGACCAGTTCGAGCACGAGCACGCGGACTTCCAGTGACCCAGGGCGAGCAGCCGATCGTCCTGGATACCAACGTCGTCTCCGAGCTCGCCAGACCCCGGCCCGATCCGGAGGGCCTCGCCTACCTCCGCCGGGTCAGTCACCGCACCTTGATCACCACGGTCGTCCTTGGCGAGATCTACCTGGGCGTCGAGTTCGTCGACGAGGGACGCCGGAAGACCGAGCTGCGCCGGCACGCCGACAGCGTCCGCAAGGCCTACCGGCAGCGGACTGTCCCGTTCACCGCCGCCGCGGCCCAGCACTACGCCGTGAGCTTCGCGCAGCTGAAGTCCCAGGGGCTGAACACGTCGGTCAACGACGCCTACATCGCCGCTTCGACGGTGACGTCGAAGGCGTCGCTGACCACGCTGAACGTCAAGGACTTCGAGAACTATCCCGGACTGGAGCTGATCGACCCGCGGGCCGAAGGCTCTCGCGCCGGCTCGGACTGATGCCCAGCGTGCGACGCGCGGTACACCGCAGTGCGCACGCTGGGCGCCCGCTAGGCAGGTTTGGTTGGCTCTCGCCGTGAAGTGTGTCAGCCGGTGACATCCGGCCGCGCCCGCTCCCATGGTCTTCGCGCACACTTCGGGGAGATCCCCGTGTGAAGGAAGAGGCACCCTATGCCGGAGATGAACAAGAACCGATGTCCCGCAGCCCCGGGTGATCCCGGGCGCCCAGGCAGTGTGCAGACGGACAGCGCGCGGGCCGGCGGGAGCCCCCGGGCCCGCCTGGAAGAACCCGGCGGCGTCCCGGACCGGCCGGACACGCTGGCGGGGCCGCGTGTTTCCGTCGCTGATGAGGACTCGCGTGCTCCGGCCGGCGCCGGGTACCTCCAAGGACGCCTCGCCGCCTATACCGCCGATGATCACTACGAAGCGCTGGCGGAGCGGTTCCGCCCGGTGTTCGGCAAGATCGCTGCGCGCGCCGTGGAACGAGAGCGGACCCGCACGCACGCGCACGAGGAACTGCGCTGGCTGGTGGACGCAGGGTTCGGGCTGCTGCGGCTGCCGGCGGACTACGGCGGCCTCGGCGCCCGGCTTTCGGACCTGTTCCGTCTGCTCGCCGAGCTTGCCGAGGCCGACCCCAACCTGGCGCAGGTGTGGCGCAACCACTTCTCCTTCATCGAGGACCGGATCAGCGCCACCCGGGATGAGACCACCCGCAGGTGGCTGGAGAAGCTGGCGGCGGGCACCTTCATCGGCGGCGGCTGGACAGATAAGGACGCTGGCGCCGGCGAGGTCACCACACGCCTGATCCGCAGCCACGACCGGGAGGGCTGGACGCTTACCGGCACCAAGTACTACTCCACCGGCAGCAACCACGCCGACTACAACACCGTCCTGGCGCTCACCCCCGACGGTGAACAGGCGGTGGCCCTGGTGCCTACGGCGCAGTCCGGCGTGGAAGTCCGCGACGACTGGGACGGCTTCGGCCAGACGCTCTCCGGCAGCGGGACGGTGGTCTACACGGACGCCTTCGTGGAGGACATCGACGTCATCCCCTATGCGACCCGTTACACCTATCAGTCGCAGTACTACCAGACCGCGCTCAACGCCGTCGTGACCGGGATCGTCCGCGCCATCGCCAGGGACGGCGTGGCAGCGCTGAAAGCCCGGCGGCGGGCGCACCGCAACAACGTCGCGGAGGAGCCCGCCCGGGACCCGCAGCTGCTGGAGGTCATAGGCCGGCTGGTGGCCCACGCTCAGGCCGCCGATGCGTCCCTGAAGGAGTCGGCCCGGCTGATCGATGCCGTAGTGGCCGCCGAACGCGCCGACGACGAGGACGCCCGCGCCGTACTGGCCGCCCGGTCCCAGGACGCCGTCGAGGCGGCCCAGCTGACCATCGGCGAGCACGCGCTGACCGCGGCGAGCATCGTGTTCGACGCGCTGGGTGCCTCCGGGACGTCCGCGGGCCTGGCGCTGGACCGGCACTGGCGCAACGCCCGCACGCTCATCTCCCATAACCCTCGGGTCGCCCGGGCCCGGCTGCTGGGCGAACGCGCAATCGCAGCTGAGTGAGCGCACGGGAACGATCCGGTTCCGGTCAAGTTGCGTTGTGAACCGCGTGATGTGGGGTGCAGCACACGGTTGACGCACCGGGTGGCACTCAGTAGCCTCGCCTAGGTTGATCAGGAAACATTCCCTAGGAGCGGAGCCGGTACGTGGTGTCAGCGGAACAATCGTCCAGCAGCAGCGAGCGCCCTTCGTTCCGGGGGCGCCTGTTCTCTGCTGCGGCGGTCCTGCTGGCCCTGGCCATCGCCGTCTTCGCCGCTCTGCCGTTCGCCACGCCGGCCTTGGCGCAGACCGGCGGGACCGTCACGCACATCGAGATCCAGACCGATGACGGTGAGGCGGAGGGACCGGGCGGTGTGGTCAGCGTCTGGCAGTCCATCAGCATCTACGCCGAATGGGAAGCCGACGCCGCCGCGGTGGCCGGAGACGGGTTCGTCATTATCCTGCCCGAGGAGCTCACCGGATTCGTGATGGAGTTCCCCCTCCTGGACGAAGGCCGGGACAACGCCGAGGTCGGCCGGTGCGAGGTGTCCGCCGGGCAGATCGTCTGCCGTTTCACCGACTACGTCGAGCGTTACGAGAACGTCCATGGCTGGGTCCGGTTCGAAGCCCTGGTCGAAGCCGACGCCGAGGGCGAGGACACCCTGGTCTTCCTGACCGGCGAAGACGTCGAGATCGAGGTGCCGGTCCCGGGCGGCCCGGTGCGGTCGCCCGACGAGTACGAGTTCCCCTACCCGTGGGACAGCTACAAGTCCTCGTGGCCGATCCCCTACGGTGAGGGACGCATCGGCTGGGGTATCTCCATCACCGACGACGCCTTGCCGTCAGAACCCGCCGATCTCCTGGTGGTGGACAACCTGGCCGGACTGGAGCTTGTCCCCGGCAGCCTGCAGATCGAGTACGCGCTGGCCGAGACGTGGGTCGAGGAGGAGCGCGGGCCCTGGTACGAGCTGCCCGAGTCCGGCTATACGCTGGGCGCGGACCCTGACTGGCCGCTCAACGTCACGCTGCACGATGTCGTCGGCGATGGAACGACTGTGTACCGGATCCTTTATGAGACACCGCTGCCGGAGGGCGTGGAAGACGGCGACACATTCGTCAACGACGTCCTGATCGGCGAGGTCGCGGTCTCATGGGAGCACACCTACTACGACGGCGAGGGCAGCGGTTCGGGCGACGAGCCTCAGCCGACGCCCTCCCCGACGACCGAGCCGACGACGGATCCTACAACTGAGCCGACAACGGAACCGACTACGGACGCGACGACTGAGCCGACCACGGACCCGACGACGGACCCCAGCACGGTTCCGACTACGGACCCGACGACTGAGCCCACGACGGACCCGACGACGGACCCCACAACTGAGCCGACGACCGAGCCGAGCGCGGACCCGACGACTGAGCCCACGACGGACCCCAGCACGGTTCCGACTACGGACGCGACGACTGAGCCGACGACGGACCCGACGACGGACCCCACAACTGAGCCGACGACTGAGCCGAGCACGGACTTGACGACGGACCCCACTACAGTTTCGACGACTGAGCCCGCGACGGATCCGACCGAGTCTCCTGGTGCTCCCGCGCCGAGCGTGTCCCCGTCGGTTCCGGCCGGGGGTGATCCTGCTGGACAGCTGCCCAGGACAGGTTCCGCTGTGGCGGCGGCGATGGTGGCCGGCGCGATGCTGCTCGGCCTCGGAGGCGTCCTCCTGCTATCGGTGAAGCGCCGCCCCTGAACGCCGCGCGGTCGCGGCTTCTTCGCACCGAAGTGGCAGGCTGTGCGCTGCCCGCCGGGACGCGACCCCTCGCTTGCTCGCTGGCCGCGGCCCGCAGTACTCTCGTGTCCACGGCGTGAGTCCGACGCCCAGCCGCCCCCGCCCCGGTACGGGGGAGCCCGGCGAAGGGGAGCAGATCCTCGGATGTGATCGATCCGTCGTCACGACCCGATCACGAGCATGCCGGGGATGCCGCGATCACGAGGGACGTGGACCACGTGACTTCCGACGCCGATTTCAAGAAGCTCGTCCGGACACGCATGCAGCGCACCGGCGAGAGCTACACCCAGGCCAGAGCTGCGATGCTGGCGCATTCCCCGGTACCCACCGCCTCATCAGGCGGTGTCGATCCGTCACCGGGAACCCGGCAGAATAACGACGTCCCTTCCTGGATGGCCGGCGCGGACCGGGCCTCCCGCGACTTCTACGCGCGCACGGTGCGCGCCTCCTTTGACCGGGACGGGCGCCTGCACCGCATCCCGGGCAAGCGACGCGCAAAAGTGGTGGTGCTGCTTGAACTGCTGCAGCGCTTTGAGCGCGGCAGGGCGTACGCGGAGCGGGAGGTCAACCAGATCCTCGGCGCTGCCCATCCGGACTTCGCGACGTTGCGCCGCGAACTGGTGGACTACCGCTGGATGCAGCGCCACGATGGCCAGTACTGGGTGAGCGAGGAGTGGCCGGTGTGGTCCGAGACCATCGCCCAGGAAGTGGAGCCGTTCGAATCCCGCTGGTTCATGCACCTGCGATGAGGCCCGCGGGACGCAGGAGCGGGTCTTTCGACGTCACATACTGGCCGCCGATGTCGGCGTCTGGGAGACTGCTGCCGTGCCCCTACCCGGAACGCCCTTGAAGAAGCTCGGCTTCCTCACCATCGGCCTGTTCGATCCCGATCAGCCGGCCACCGGCCACGAATCCACGTTGCGGATCATCGAACTCGGTGAGCGCCTCGGCCTCGACTCGGCCTGGCTGCGCCACAGGCACCTGCAGTTCGGCATTTCCTCTCCCGTCGCCGTCATGGCTGCCGCCTCGCAGCGCACCTCGCAGATCGAACTGGGCACCGCCGTCACGCCCCTGGCCTGGGAGAACCCGCTGCGGCTGGCCGAGGACCTGGCGACCGTGGATGTCCTCTCCGGCGGCCGGATCAACCCCGGCATCAGCGTCGGTGAGCCCTTCCACTGGGACACCGTCAAGGATGCGCTGTACCCGGACACCGCCGAGGCGGAGGACTTCAGCTATGCGCGGGTGGAACGGCTGGTCCGTTTCATCTCCGGGGAGCCGGTGCGGGACTTCTCCGGGAAGGAAGGCGTGGTCGAGGAGTTCTCCGACCGGGTCGAGCCGCACTCGCCGGGACTGCGCTCCCGGCTCTGGTACGGCGCCGGTAGCCTCCGCTCGGCCGAATGGGCGGGGCGGGCGGGACTGAACCTGCTGACGTCCTCCGTCGTGTTCGCCTCAGGTGAGGCCGATCCGGACTTCGGTGAGATCCAGGCCGGGCACGTCCGGGCGTTCCGCGCGCAGCATCCCGACGGCGAGCGAGCGCGAGTCTCACAGGGCCTGGTGGTCATCCCGACCGACTCGGCCACCGAGACTCAGCGCCGGAAGTACCGGCAGTACGTCGACCAGCGCACTCCCCGCACGCTGAAACCCTCCGGCCCCAAAGGCTTCCTCCCAGCGAAGGATCTCATCGGCAGCAGCGAGGAGATCGCCGCGGAACTGTACGCCCACGCCGGTTTCCGGGAAGTCGATGAGGTGGCCTTCGCCCTGCCGTTCAGCTTCGACGAGGACGACTACGTCCAGATCCTCACCGACATCGCCCAACGCCTCGGTCCCGCTCTCGGCTGGTCACGCGGGACTAAGGGTCCCGTCGACGGGTGACGGCCGGGATCCTCACTGACCGCGGCATTGCTGGAGTGCCAGGCGCCCGTGCCCGGTGAGCGATCGCGTGGTGACAAAACAACAGCGCAGTGACAGAACACCACCGTCTACGGCGTGGTTTTGTCACTTACGTGGTGTTCTGTGCACCACCGGCGATGAGTGCCGCGATTTCGCAGGCACGGCGTGCGGTGCAGGGGGGCGGGCTAAGGCGCCAACTGGCTCAAGCGATCACCGTTCGTTCGCCGCAGGACGCCCCTCGGCATCGACCTGGAGGCGGCGATCCTGGAGAAGCTGGTTCCCTGCACGCACGACGCCCCTGGAAGGGAACCCTTCCAGGGGCGTCGCGACCAACGCAGGCCGGTCGTCGCGCGTCAGAGCCAGCTCAGCCCTGGGGCCGTTGCACTGCTCCCGGGGCGAGCGGGCCGTAGAGCGACCGGGTCGTCAGACCGCGGCCGGTGCCGCGTTCTTCCCCGCCGGACGGCGCAGGTCGAAGCGGTCCAGCTCGGTCACCTTGGTCCAGGCGCGGACGAAGTCCTGCACGAACTTCTCCTGGGCGTCGTCGCTGGCGTACACCTCGGCGATGGCGCGCAGCTCCGAGTTGGAGCCGAACACCAGATCGGCGCGGGTGCCGCGGCCGAAGACCTCGCCGGTGCCGTCGATGGTCGCCTCGAAGGCGTGCTTGCCCGGATCGAGGGCCTTCCAGGTCTTGCCCAGATCCAGCAGGTTGACGAAGAAGTCGTTCGTCAGCACGCCGACCCGGTCGGTGAAGACACCATAGGAGGAGCCGTCCCAGTTGGCGCCCAGCACGCGCATGCCGCCCACCAGCACCGTCATCTCCGGAGCGGTGAGGGTCAGCAGGTTCGCCTTGTCGACGAGCAGGCGTTCGGCCTCGACGGTGGCGTCCGGGCCCGTCCAGTTGCGGAAGCCATCGGCGATGGGCTCCAGGTAGGCGAAGGATTCGACGTCGGTCTGTTCCTGCGTGGCGTCGGTCCGGCCGGGGTGGAAGGGCACCTCCACCTGAACTCCGGCATCGGCGGCGGCCTTCTCCACCGCCGCGTTCCCGGCCAGGACGATCAGATCGGCCAGGGAGACCTTCTTCCCGGTGCCCGCGGCGCCGGCGTTGAAGCCTTCCTGGATGCCTTCGAGCACGCCGAGCACCTTGGCCAGCTGCTTGGGGTTGTTGACTTCCCAGTCCTTCTGCGGCGCCAGCCGGACGCGGGCGCCGTTGGCGCCGCCGCGCTTGTCGCCGCCGCGGAAGGTGGACGCGGACGCCCATGCGGTGGAGACCAGCTCGGACACGGTCAGTCCGGAGTCCAGCACCGCCTGCTTCAGCTTGGCCGCATCGGCCTCGTCGATCAGCTCGTGATCCACGGCCGGCAGCGGGTCCTGCCAGATCAGGTCCTCATCCGGGACCTCGGCGCCCAGGTAACGGGCCTTGGGGCCCATATCGCGGTGGGTCAGCTTGAACCACGCGCGGGCGAAGGCGTCCTGGAACTCCTGCGGGTTCTCGTGGAACCGGCGCGAGATCTTCTCGTACTCCGGGTCGAACCGCAGCGAGAGGTCGGTGGTGAGCATCCGCGGCTCGCGCTTGCCGTCCGAGTGGGCCATCGGCACCAGGCCGTCGCCCTCGCCGTTCACCGGACGCCACTGCCACGCGCCGCCCGGGGACTTGAAGACCTCCCACTCGTAGGCGAACAGGATGTGGAAGAACTCGTTGTCCCAGCGGGTGGGGTGATAGGTCCAGGTGACTTCTAGACCCGAGGTGATCTGGTCGTCGCTCTTGCCGGTGCCGTGGCCGTTCTTCCAGCCCAGGCCCTGCTCCTCCAGATCGGCACCCTCGGGGTTCGGACCCAGGTTGGAGTCCGGCGCGGCGCCGTGGGTCTTGCCGAAGGTGTGGCCGCCGGCGATGAGGGCCACGGTCTCCTCGTCGTTCATGCCCATCCGGCCGAAGGTCACGCGGATGTCATGGGCGGCCTTGACCGGATCGGGCTCGCCTTCCGGACCCTCCGGGTTCACGTAGATCAGGCCCATGTGGGTGGCGCCCAGCGGCGAGTCCAACTCGCGGTCCCCGCTGAAGCGCTTGTTGCTGCCGAGCCACTCTTCCTCGGCGCCCCAGTAGACGTCGTCCTCGGGCTCCCACACATCGGCGCGTCCGCCGGCGAAGCCGAAGGTCTTCAGGCCCATGGACTCCAGCGAGACGTTGCCGGCCAGGATCATCAGATCGGCCCAGGAGAGCTTCTTGCCGTACTTCTTCTTGACCGGCCACAGCAGACGGCGGGCCTTGTCCAAGCCCACGTTGTCGGGCCAGGAGTTCAGCGGGGCGAAGCGCTGCTGCCCGGTGCCGCCGCCACCGCGGCCGTCCACGGCGCGGTAGGTGCCGGCGGAGTGCCAGGCCATGCGGATCATCAGGGGGCCGTAGTGCCCGAAGTCCGCCGGCCACCAGTCCTGGGAGGTGGTGATCGTCTCGTGAATGTCCTTCTTGACCTGCTCCAGGTCAAGGGAGAGGAACTCGCTGGCGTAGTCGTAGTCCTCACCCCGGTAGGGGTCGATGACCTCCGGGTTCTTGGCGAGAATCTTCAGGTTGAGCTGGCCCGGCCACCAGTGCTTGTTGCCGAAGCCCTGGGTGGGGTGAGCCGGCCCGGCGGTGTGAGCCGGGCGCGGGGCGTCGCCGTCGTCGTGGATGACGGGGCAGCCGCCGGAGCTGGAAGTCGGTTCGCCGGCGGGCGCAGGCGCGTCGTTCTGCGTCACGGATGTTCCTTTCGGTGGGGCGGGGTTGGTGTCGGTGCGGACGATGGGTTCAAGGGCGCCGGCGGAATCACTCGGTCACTCGCGTGCGGCGCGGCAGGCGGGGCACAGGCCCCGGTAGACGACATCGGCGTGGGCGATGTCGAAGCCGTGGTCGTGGTCCGGTGACAGGCAGGGTGCCTCACCGGTGGCGCAGTCGATGTCGACGATGGTGCCGCAGGACGTGCAGACCAGATGGTGGTGGTTGTCCCCGACCCGGCTCTCATAGCGGGAGACCCCGCCGCCGATGTCGATGCGTCGCAGCAGACCGGCCTCGGACAGCGCGCCGAGGCAGTCGTACACCGCCTGCTGGGACACGCTGGGGAGGGCCTCGCGGACGGCCGCGAAGACCTCGGGCGCGGTGGCGTGGGGGTGGTCCCGGACGACGCCGATCACCGCCTGACGCGGGCGCGTGACGCGCAGGCCAACGCTGCGCAGCTGCTCCACGGGATCGGTGAGGGTCATGGCACAAGCATGCCGCATTTTCTGGAGTCATTCAAATTTGCGGCGCGCCGGCAGCGGGTGGAGCGCGGCGCGGGACGGGATGGAACGGACCTGGCAGGGCGTAGGGCCGGGCGGCGCGGTGGGCCGGGCTCAGCGCGGCGCGGGACGGCGTGGTGAGGCTGCGGTGCGGTCCGGCCTGACGGTCGTGCAGCCAGGGGCCTGACAGCGGGCGCCGCCGCTGCCGGGGCCGAGGGTCGATCCGGCGAGCGCTGCCGCATTGTCCCCGGTGGCTGTCGCAGGCGCAGAGTTTCTTGATGCTCTCATGTGTCGACGCCCTCGTCCCGGTCTCGCGGTCCGCGCGCTGGACCCAGCCGGAGCTGTCCGTGCGCTCGGATACGCTCGACTCAGACCACTACGGCACGGGCGGGAGGACGGCGTGTTCAGGGCCGGAGAACGCATCATCGTCTCCGCGAGCGACATCGCGGCGGCCTCCGGCTGTGCCTTCGCCACGGCGCGCAGAGTGGATGCCCTCTACGGCCGCGGCGAGCCCGTGCCGGGGCAGCGGGACGAGGCGATGCTCGCGCGGACCGCGCAGCTCGGCGCCGAGCACGAGAGACGGCTCCTGCTGCGGTTCCAGCGGCAGTTCGGCACCTGGCAGCCGGGACAGCCCGGCGGGGTGCATACGCTCACCGACCATCCCAGCCGGGACCCGGCTGCCTTGCGCCGGCTTCACGAGGAGACACTGACGGCCCTGCGATCCGGCGCCGATGTGGTCTGCCAGGCCACCTTCTTCGACGGCGAGTTCAGCGGCCGGGCCGACTTCGTCGTCCGGGCGGATCGCCTGCCCGGGCTGCTGAGCGAGCAGACCTCCGGAGGCCCGTTAGCGGCCAGCGCCGCTGAGCGCCTCTCCGGCTCTTCGAACGAGCAGCCCGGCGAGCGTGGCGGAGCGCATGCGCTGCCGTCTCCGGCCTACGCCGTCGTCGATGCCAAGCTCGCCCGCAGCGCCAAGGTCTCGGCGCTGCTCCAGCTCGGCGCCTACGCCGACCAGCTTCAGCGTGCCGGGATCGCCGTGGCAGACCATGCGTACCTCGTCCTGGGCACCGGCAGCTGGGAAGGGTTCCGCAGCTCGGACATCCTCCCCGTCTACCGGGAACGGCGAGCCGAACTGCGCCGGCTGATCCAGGTGCTGACGCCGGACCCTGGGACGCCCAGGCAGGACAGTGCCCCCAGCGGCCCCGTCACCTGGGGCGATCCGCGCTTTCCCGCCTGCGGAAGATGCGAGGTGTGCGAGCCCGAGGTGCACGAGCACGACGATCTGCTGCTGGTCGCCGGGATGCGGATGGATCAGCGCAAACGCCTGCACGCGCAGGGCATCGCCAGCGTCACCGCCCTGGCCCGCCGCCCGCAGCCGCCCGCTGGCGTCCCTGCGGGTCTCTGGCATCAGGCCCGCATGCAGCAGGGAACCGGATCCGCCGACGGCGTCATCGGCGGAGTGGCCTACCTGGTGCAGAACGCTGCGCAGCTCGGGGCGATCCCCGCGCCGAGCCTGGGCGACGTCTTCTTCGACTTCGAAGGCGATCCGCTCTACACCGAACCGGGCGGCGGCAATGGTGCTGCCTCTGCTGCCGGCGCCGCAGAAGCCGGACTGGAGTACCTCTTCGGCATCATGGAGACGCCGGAGGCGGGGGAACGGCATGGACGCTTCGTACCCTTCTGGGCGCACAGCCGCGCGGAGGAGAGACAGGCGCTCGCGGACTTCCTCGATTACGTCCGGCAGCGCCGGGAGCGCTGGCCGGACATGCGGATCTACCACTACGCGCCCTATGAGAACGCCGCGCTGAAGCGGCTCGCCGCCAGGCACGGGCTCGGCGAGGACGCCGTGGACGAGCTGCTGCGTGAGGGCGTCCTGGTGGACCTCTACCCGGTGGTGCGCAAGGCACTGCGGGTCTCACAGCGCTCCTACAGCATCAAGAAGCTCGAACCGCTCTACATGGGGGAGGAATACCGGGAGGCGGACGTCCAGAACGCCGCCGACTCCGTGGTCGCCTACGCCGAATACTGCGCCGCGCGGGACGCGGGCCGCCAGGACGAGGCAGCACGCATCCTGGAGGGTATCCGCGAATACAACCGCTACGACTGCCTCTCCACGCTCCGCCTGCGTGACTGGCTCCTCACCCTGGCAGCCGAACGCGGTATCGTCCCAGGCTCGCTGCTGCCTCCGCGCGGCGAGGCCGGTCATGGTTCCGAGGAGCCCGAGGATCCGGCCCTGCTGGAGAAGCGCCGGGAACGCGAGGCCGCCGATGCCGCCCGGGCCCGTGCCGTCGCGGCGCTGGAGGAGTACGCCGGACCGCCGGGCCAGCGCACCGCCGATCAGCAGGCAGCCGCCCTGGTCGCGGCCGCCGTGGAGTTCTACCGGCGGGAGGAGAAACCGCAGTGGTGGGCGCACTTCGCCCGGCTCACCGCCCCGGCCGAAGACCTCGCGCAGGACCGGGACGTCTTCACCGTCACCGGCGCCGAGGTGCTGGACGACTGGCACACACCGCCCCGGGCGCGACTGCAGTCCCGGCGGCTCCTGCTGCGCGGACGCTGGGCGGAAGGCTCCGCCGTGCGTCCGGGCGCCTCGGTGCTCAGCCTCTACGAGGACGACGTCCCAGGCCTGGCCCGCAGCAGCGGGGGCGGCCGGGCATGGCTGGACGGCACCGTGATCGAGGAGCTGGAGAGCCACGCTGACGGCGACACCGTCATCGTGAAGGAGAAACTCAAGACCGGGATGGAGCCCTATCCCGCGCTACCGTCCGCCCTGACTCCAGGCCTCCCCTTGCGCACCGACGGTCAGAAGGCGGCCGTAGCGGAAACCGCCGAGCAGCTGGCCCGGACGCTGCCGGAGCTCCCGGACGACTGTGCCCTGGACATCTTCCGCCGACGCCCCCCGGTCGTACCCGGCGGGCTGCCAGCGGTCCCGTCCGACAGCAAGGAAACGGGTCTGCCTGGCGCGGCCGGCGGGGACACGGACCTGCCCGGTGCGGCCGGCGGGGAGACAGGCTGGGCCGGGGTGGTCAGCGCGGAGGCAGCCGCGACCGGCGCGGGCACGGATGAACCAGGCCCGGACAGCGCGAGAAGCCCAGGTCCGGACGTCGGCGCATCGTCCGGTTTCGTCGCACGGGACCACGCCGAGGCGATCGTCCAGGCCCTGCGCGCCATGACCGGCTCCTACCTGGCCGTTCAGGGGCCGCCGGGAACGGGCAAGACGTACACCGGCTCGCGGGTCATCGCCGCCCTCGTACGGGAGGGCTGGCGGATCGGCGTCGTCGGGCAGTCCCACTCCGTCGTGGAGAACATGCTGGCCGGGGTGATCGCCGCGGGCGTCCCGCGGGAGCACGTGGCCAAGAAAGCCGAGAGCGGCCGCGCGCGCAAGGACGACGAGGGCGCAGATGATTCCGGCCCGCTCAGGTTGACCAAGACCGCCGAATTCCCCGCCTTCCTGAGCGCCGCTGGGAGGACCCGCGGCGCAGCGCCCGTCGCGGGTGCCGCAGGTGCCGACGTGGAAGACCCAGGCGGCCCGGGCCGCGTCATCGGCGGCACCGTCTGGGATTTCGTCA
Source organism: Sediminivirga luteola (assembly GCF_014639315.1). Classification (GTDB taxonomy): domain Bacteria; phylum Actinomycetota; class Actinomycetes; order Actinomycetales; family Brevibacteriaceae; genus Sediminivirga; species Sediminivirga luteola. The sequence continues at coordinate 37,417 of NZ_BMFY01000016.1, read as the reverse complement.
ATCCGAACAGGTTCGAGGACAAGCAGCTCGATCTGCTCGTGATCGACGAGGCGGGCCAGTTCTCCCTCGCCAACACTCTCGCCGTGTCCCGCGCCGCCCAGCGGCTGTTGCTCCTGGGAGACCCGCAGCAGCTTCCCCAGGTCAGCCAGGGGCTGCATCCCGAACCCGTCGACGCCTCGGCGCTCGGCTGGCTCGCCGCGGGCCATGACACCCTGCCCGCGGAGTTCGGCTACTTCCTCGCCGAATCCTGGCGGATGCATCCGGACCTGTGCCGGGTCGTCTCCCGTCTCTCCTACGAGGGCCGGCTGCGAGCTGCGCCGGCCGCCGCGGGCAGGCGCCTGGAAGGGATCGCCCCGGGTGTGCACACCGTGCTGGTCGAGCATGAGGGCAACGCCACCGCCTCGGTGGAAGAGGCGGCCGAGGCGGTCCGCCGGGTGCGTGCGCTCCTCGGCACGCGCTGGGACGCCGGTGCGGCCGGCCCGCGTCCGCTCGGGCAGCAGGACATCCTGATCGTCGCGGCCTACAACGCTCAGGTCGGCCTGATGCAGGACGCGCTCGCCGCGGAGGGCCTGGACGAGGTCGCCGTCGGCACCGTGGACAAGTTCCAGGGACGTCAGGCGCCCGTTGTGCTGGTCTCCATGGCGGCCTCCTCCCCGGAGGAGGTGCCCCGCGGCATGGAGTTCCTGCTCTCCCGCAATCGCATCAACGTCGCCATCTCCCGGGCGCAGTGGGCCGCGTACATCCTGCGGTCGCCCCGGCTGACGGCGTACCTGCCCAGCACGCCCCGAGGACTGGGGGAGCTGGGCGCCTTCATCGGTGTGGGAGAAGCCGCAGGCCCTGGCTGAGGCACAGCAGGATGTCAGCGAGGCGTGCCGAAGGACCCCGCTGAGACACGCCGCCGTGCCCTTCACACCGGCACCGCCAACCCGCGTGCACGCCCGTGGCCACGTCGTCGCCGCCCCCAGAGGCCTCGGCACGCGCACTTTGAGCCCATGCGGGGAGCGTGCGCACCGCAGCGAGTGCCACCAGCGGCAGCCGCGACACTGTCGCCTGGGACGCCGTCGCACGAGAATCCGCGGATGCTGTGTGACGTTTCGCTACGGCGTATAGCGCTGTGCGACACGCCTGCACCGGCAGGGCGTGGTCCGGAGGTCAGATGGTGTGAGTTGCTCAAGAAGGACCGCACCAGGACAGGAGCGCGACCGGATGCCGACCCCGCTGAGCGTGTTCGACCTCGTGCCCCGCAGTGAGGGGTCCACGCCGGAAGAGGCCATCGCCCAGACCCTGCGGCTGGCACGTACCGCCGAGGAGGCCGGGTACCACCGCATCTGGTACGGCGAACACCACCTCAATCCCGGAGTCCTGGGAAGCTCACCGGCCCTGACGATCGCCCTGGCCGGCGCCGTCACCTCGCGTATCCGCCTGGGCTCGGCCGCTGTGCTGGCTGGCCATCGCACGCCGTTGTCCATCGCCGAGGAATTCGCCTTCCTCTCGGCCGCGTACCCGGGGCGGATCGACCTCGGTCTGGGACGTGCGGCGCTTCGCGCCAAGACATCCGCCCCGCCGGGAGCACAGGACGCCTCCGGCCCCGTCCCGCCCGGGCAACACCGGTCCGCGGGCGGGACGGGGGAGCGCCGCCGTGAGACCGGCAACGACGTGCCAGCGTCCGGAAATCCGGCGGGACGACACGACGAGGCGGGGGAGCGCCGGACGCCCGAGGGCCTGCTGATCCCCGCACCCCCGGACCTCGCCGGGGTCCTCGACTCGCCCCGAGCCCACGCCTCCACGTCCCTGCTCTACACCGAGGGCGCCACGCCGCCCAGCTATCCGGAGTTCATCGACCAGGTACTCGCCGCCTTCGTCGGGCGGGCGCACGCCCAGGGGGTGGACTTCCCGGAAGCCGTGGTCCGGAGCACCACGCCCCAGACGTGGATCATGGGCAGTTCCGCGGGTCTATCCGCAGAGGTCGCCGGCTCCCGCGGTCTGCGCTTCGGCGCCAATTACCACGTCGCGCCCAGCGGCGTGATCGACGCGGTGCAACACTACCGTCGTGCTTTCCGCCCGGCCGCTCAGACCCCGCACGCCGCCGCGGATCCGGGCGCCCCCGGGACCGGCGGGCAGAACCAGCTCGCCGCCCCCTATGTGAGCGTCTCCGCGGAAGTGCTCGTGGCGCCCACCCGCGCGGAAGCGGAGCACCTCTCCCACGGCTACGACGCCTGGGTGCTCGGCATCCGCACCGGCCGCGGCGCGATTGCCTACCCCCGGCCCGAGGACGCCAGAGACCACCGCCTGACCCCTGCCGAACTCGCCCTCGTCGAGGACCGCCTGGCCACCCGTTTCGTCGGCACCCCCGGGGACGTCGTGGATCAGCTGCGGAGACTGCGTCGGGCCACACGCGCCGATGAGCTGCTCATCAGCACCATCACACACGACTACGAGGCGCGACGGCGCTCATACGAGCTGCTGGCCCGGGCCTGGGCGGAGGCGGGGATATGACGTTCACCCTGGCGGCCGGACTCGGCGTAGCCGATGATCATCCCGGTGCGGCAGCACATGATCCCGGCCGGCTGCTCGACCCGGGCTACTGGCTGGGGGCCGTCCAGCTGGCAGAACGGGCGGGCTTCGACCTGGTGACCCTGCACGACCGGTTCGGACCGGGACGACTGCCCCGGTTGGACACCAGCCTGCTGGCGTCCTGGCTGGCGGCGCGCACCGCCGTGATAGGGCTGCTGCCCACCATGACGACCACGCACACCGAGCCGTTTCACGTCGGGAAGAACCTCGCGACCCTCGACCACATCAGCGGTGGCCGGGCCGGATGGCTGGTGGCGGTTTCCCGTACCGAGGAGGAGTCCCGGCTCGTCGGCAGGGGACATCCGGCCCTCGCGGTGCCCGGGGCGAGCACGGAGCGGCCGGGGGCGGGCGCGGAGCGGTCCGGGGCAGGAGACCGGGAAACCAGTGGTGACCTCGACGGGGAGCTGCAGGCCGAGGCCGCTGACGCCATCGAGGTGGCCCGACGGCTCTGGGACAGCTGGGAGGACGACGCGGAGATCCGCGACACCGCGACCGGGCGTTTCATCGACCGGGACAAGGTGCATTACATCGACTTCACCGGCCGGTACTTCTCCGTGAAAGGGCCCTCGATCACCCCGCGCCCGCCGCAGGGCCAGCCGGTCGTCGTCATCCCCGCGGACTCGCCTGCGGCGCTTCGCACCGCCGTCGACGGCGCCGATGCGGTGCTCATCCCCGCCCCCGTCGTCAGCGACGACCCAGCAGCGGCTCTGGGCGAGGTGAGGGAAGCGCAGCGCCGGCACCACCGCCGGGGCGCCGCTTTGAAGGTGTTCGCCGATGTACCGGTGCGGCTGGCCGGGCAGGCGGGGCAGCCCGGCACTCCGGAGGCGCTGGCGGAGCAGGTGACCGATCTCGCGTCCCTCGGGTACGACGGGGTCCGGTTCCTGCTGTCCGACCAGGACGCGGACCTCCCGTTGCTGGCCGAGTCCATACCCGGCCTGCTGCGCGCCCGGGGGCTGCGGCCAGACGCCGCGCTTCATCCCGGCGGCACCCTGCGCACCCGGCTGGGCCTCCGGCCGGCCGTCAACCGCTATGGGCCAGAGGCGGACGGTGACGAGCTCACCGGTGAGGACTCCCGCCTGCACCGCAGCAGCCCCGGAACGGGAGAGCAGTCATGACGCGCGCTCACGCCGCAGGCCGGCAGATCATCCTGGGAGCGCACTTCCCCGGGGTCAACAACACCACCGTGTGGAGCGACCCCGCCTCCGGAAGTCACATCGCCTTCGAGTCCTTCCGGCGTTTCGCTCAGAGCGCCGAGCGCGGGTTCTTCGACTTCCTCTTTCTCGCCGAGGGCCTCAGGCTAAGAGAGCAGCGGGGCGTGATCCACGACCTGGACGTCGTGGGGCGCCCGGACACGCTCCCGGTACTGTCCGGGCTCGCGGCGGTCACCGCGCATCTGGGCCTGGCCGGGACGATCAACGCCACGTACAACGAGCCGTACGAAGTGGCCCGCCAGTTCGCCACGCTCGATCATCTCTCCGCGGGCCGGGCCGCCTGGAACGTCGTCACCACCTCAGACGCGTTCACCGGCGAGAACTTCCGCCGCGCCGGTTACCTGCCCCACGACCAGCGCTACAGCCGCGCCCAGGAGTTCCTCGATGTGGCCCGCCTGTTCTGGGACTCTTGGCCCGATCCGCGGATCGAACCGGGCCGGGTCTCCTATACGGGAACGCAGTTCGACGTGGCGGGCTATCCCGGCGTCCCGCGGCCGCCCCAGGGTCATCCGGTGATCTTCCAGGCAGGAGACTCCGCCGCCGGTCGGGACTTCGCCGCGCGCAACGCGGACGCCGTCTTCACACGGCACGGCACACCGGAAGCCGGACGCGCCTTCTACGCCGATGTGAAGTCCCGTGCGCAGGCCCACGGCCGCGACCCGGAGAACCTGAAGGTGCTGCCCGGCGTGACCTTCGTCATCGGCGACACGGACGAGGACGCCAGGGAGCGGGCGGCCGCGATCCGTGCCCAGCAGGTCAGCGGGCAGACCGCCATCCTCTTGCTGGAACATGTGTGGAACCGTGATCTGTCCGGCTACGATCCCGACGGGCCGCTGCCGGACATCGAGCCGGATCTGTCGGAGACCACCGTATTCCAGGGTCGTGCCCGGCAGATCGATGACAGGGCCGCGGAAGCCGCGCGGCTCCGCGCGCTCGCCCGGGAGAAGAACCTCACCCTGCGTCAGACGGTGATCGAGACGCAGAGCCGGCAGACCTTCGTCGGCAGCCCGGAGACGGTGGCGGAAGCACTCATCGACGCTGTCGGCACCCGGGTCTGCGACGGGTTCATCCTGGTGCCGCACATCACCCCCGCCGGCCTGGAACCGTTCGTGGAACGCGTGGTGCCGCTCCTGCAGGAACGCGGCGCCCTACGCACCGAATACCCCGCCAACGCCACGCTCCGGGATCTTCTGGGACTGCCCTACCCAGGTGAGGCACCCGCCTGATGCTCGTCTCTGCCGGCTGCCGGGGCTGCTAGCGGAGAACCCGGCGCCGGCATGGCGAAAGCCTAGCCGGCGACCGGCACGCCCAGCTTCCGAAGTTCCTCGGGCGTGCGCGGGCTGAAGAACCAGTCACGGTAAGCGGCGTCCGGCTCCAGGGCGTTCCGGGGCTCCAGCGCCTGGGCGCCGACGACGTAGTAGCGCAGTCCGTGGGGCGCGAGCAGCGCCGCCAGGGCGGAGGCATCGGCGTCCGGCAGCACCTCGCAGAGGATGTCCGGGCGGTGGCGGGCCAGGAACTCCTGGCCGTGGCCGAACAGCGAGGCTTCCCCGCCCTCGATGTCCACCTTCATCGCGACCGGCCCGCGTACTTCGTCCGTCAGCGAGTCCAGGGAGACGAAACCGACCGTGGTGCCCTCGTCGAAAGCCATGTCCGAGGAGTAGAAGGACGGCAGCGCGGAACCGTCGTCGGAGGTGGGAACCCGCATCGTCGTGGCTGGGTCGCCCACCCCGACGTGATGGACCGTGGTGCGGTCGGCGATGCGGTTCCGCTCCACATTCGCGCGCAGCGCCAGCGCCACCGGAGGGACGATCTCATAGGCGTGCGCCCGGATGTGCTGGTTGGCGGCCGCCGCTGCCAGGGTGAACACCCCGGTGTAGGCGCCGATGTCCAGGAAGGTCCGGGCCTGTTTCGCCAGGGCGGTCATGACCTCCAGGGCGAGGGCGTCCTGGGGATCGGGCCGGTGACCGTGGCCCCAGTAGAGTTCCTTGGCGATCTCACAGCGGTCGGGTCGCACCATGACGAAGCCTGCGCCGCCGGCGTAACCGCGCACCTCGCGCAGTCGCCTGGGCGCCGGCAGGCGGCGCACGGTGATGCGCGGGATCCGCGGGGCGACGAGGCGCATGAGCGGGTGCAGCACCGGAAGGCTCAAAGCGGTCTTCACGTGCTTCTTCGCGCCGTACCAGCTCTGCCGTCGGGCTCGGCGACTCCGCCGGAAGTCGGGCACTTGCAAGCTCCCTCCTGTGCGCTCCGCTCCCAGTGTAAACCGGCAGCTGCGCAGGGCGGCCTGCCGCGTGGCGTGAGGTTATCCCCGGGCCCGTCCCGAGGGCGCTTAGATCGTCGCTCCGCCCGTGCGTCGTCGTCCCCCAGGCATGGAGGGTGACGACGTACGGGCGGAGCGGCGACGTACGGGCGGGGCGGTGACGTAAGAGCGGCGGTGACATAAGGACGTTGCCGCGGTAATAGGGGCGAGCCGGTGCCGTGCACTTGACGCCCTCGGGCACTCGCCGCGGTGCCGATGCGCTGCCGGGGCCGCTGTGTGTCTAGGCGCGGCGGCGGAGGGTCAACAGCAGAGCGCCGAGTCCGAGGACCAGAAGGACCAGCCCGGCCGTGAGCGGTCCGAGCCCGGTGCCGGTACGCGGCAGGGACTGCTGCGCCTGCCCGCCCGGGGCAGCCGGGCTCTCGGTCTCCGGAGCTGCGCTGGGGGCCTGGCTCGCATCGTCCTCGGGCGCGGCCGACGGCGGAGCCGGGGAGGGGGAGGCGCTCGCTTCACCGGGCTCGGCGTAGAACCAGTCCCACAGCGTGAACTGTCCTGCCTCTGCGTCCAGGACGGCGGTGACATCGATGAAGCCCTCGAAGTCCTCGTCCAGCTCAGCGGTGTAGGTCCAGGTGGTGCCGGGAACGTGGCTGAAGAGCCCGGTCACATCACGCCACTCGTACTCGTCGCTCGTTTCGTCATAGACGTCGGCCTCGAAGACGAAGTCCACAGCGGAGCCGGCCGGCGCCACCGCCGCATCCACCGGGTCGATCTGCACCGTCACGCCCGTCTCGGCCAGTTCCGGCACGGTGAACTCGTACGGGTCGATGGTCATCAGGTAACTCGCGACATCGAAGACGCCAAGGGCCGAGCGCGGTTCCTCACTCTGCGAGAACTGCGCGATGACGAACACCGGAGCCTGGTAGTCCGACGGGAGTTCCGCGGTGAACGTGCCGCCGTCCTGGACGAACGTTTCATCCAGCTCGACGATCTCTTCCGTCTCGTCGTCGAAGCCGAAGAAGCTGTAATCGGCAGCCGCGTCCACCGGCTCGTCCCAGTAGTCCCGCAGCGCAAGGCTCACGCCCTCTTGGGCGAGGCGGCCCGGGCTGAGCAGCTCGGGATCGACCTCCACCCAGAAGACCGTCTCGGCGTCGAAGACGTAGAAGTCCGACCAGAACTCCCATTCCTCGCCGTCCAGGACGACCACGGCGCTCAGCCCGAAGAAGCCCTCATACCCGGCAGGGAACTCCTCCGCGGGCGTGAACGTCCAGCTGTCGCCGGTGCCGCCGGCCGGGACGAACCGGTCGGTGGGGGTCTCCTGGTAGTCGAAGTCGTCCGCCTCGGTGTACTCGACGAAGGAGAACTCCGGTTCCGCATCCGGGACGACCGCGTCGTCGTCGGCGTCGCGGAAGGAGACTGTCAGGCCGTCGCGGTTGAGCTCGGCCCGCTCGTACTCCGCTTCCATGTCCAGCCAGAACTCGCCCCACTCGGCGGTGATATCGAACCCGTCGTCTGAGAGTACTTCCTCCGCCAGCCTCAAGGGGGCGGTCAGAGCGCCAGGGGTGTCATTGATGGTGCGGTGCGGCTCAGCCGGTGCGGTCTCCCCCGGCGCCGAGGACTCATCGGCGGGGCCAGCCGCCGCGGGGCCCGGGACTTCCGCGTCCGGGCCCGGGGTGGTTGTGCCCGGCGTGGTCGTGGCCGGGGCATCCGGAGCCGGCGTGGCCATGGCGGTCAAGGGGAAAGCGAGCAGTCCTGCCAGGGCGGTGACGCCGGCGGCGGCGAATATGCGATTCTTCACGTGCGGATCCTGTCTGGAAGAAGAGCCTCGCGCCGATGCGCGCCCTTCAGGCCATACCGGCGCCATCCGTCCGGCTCCTTAAACATAGACCGGCGCAAGGCCTGCGGCAAGGCATGTTTTTCCTGGTGAGAGCGCTGTATACCGGGGCATGCCGAGGAGATGCAGGGCAGCTTGCCGGAATGCGTGGCAGGAACCCCTACCGGAGCGCCCGCGGTCGGCACCAGCCATTCGGGCCCTGCCGCTGTCGAGACCGTGCAATCCTGGCGGGCGGTGGCGTCACCGGGCACAGGTCCGCAACCTGATGGGCTGTGCCGCCACCGGGCCCAGGCCTCCAACCGGGCGCGGGCCCGCCACCGGGCGCAGGCTCTCGTGGAGCGTCGCTGCCTGTCGCTACCGGGAACCTGGGTGTGCTGGTCCTGACTGGGAGCGGAATTCGTCTCCCACGGAACCGTGCTCGCCCGGGCCGTCGTGCCTGCTCGCCGGAGACGGAGAGCCCTCGTACGCGGTCCCCGCCCGGCTCGCCGGGGGAGTCATACCCGCCTCATGCGCGAGCTGCGAGGGAACGTTCACAGCCGCATCGAGCCGGGACTCCAGCCGGTGCAGCTGGGCGCGAAGGGCGCGGACCTCCGCCAGCAGTTCCGCGTCTCCGGCATCGCGCCCGTCCCCCAGCATGCCGTCCGTCCCGGAGCTGAGCTCAGCAGCGCCGCCCTCGGCCGTCCCTGCCCGCTCCCGTTCTTTGAAGCGCTCCATGGCCTCCACGGCCACCGCGATGAGCAGGTTGAGCACGATGACGGTCGTGATCACCGAGTAGCTGATGAACAGCAACCAGGCCCACGGCGTGGTGGCCACGGGGACGACCACATCGCTCCAGCCGTCGCCCAGCAGCAGCCGGAACAGGCTGGCGAAAGCCATGCCCAGGTCCCGGTAGGGCTCGGCCGGCGCGAACAGGCTGGTCGTGATGACCGCGTAGATGTACATCACCATCAGCAGCAACCCGCTGATCGACGCGATGCCCGGCAGTGACGCCAGCAGCGCGCCGACCACCATCCGCATCGACCGCACGGTGGAGAGCAGGCGCAGGATCCGCAGCGCCCGCAGCACCCGGAAGACCTCGCCGCCGGCCGTGGCGGGGATGAGAGCCACCGCGACGATGAGCATGTCGAACCAGCCCCAGGGGTCCCGGAAGAACCTCCCCCGGTGCGCGTAGATCCGCAGCGCGATCTCCACCACGAAGATTCCGACGGCGACGTGGTTCAACCAGCCGAGGGACCGGGTCACCCCGGCCGGCAGCCCCTCGTAGGTCTCCACGCCCAGGATGACGGCGTTGATCAGGATGACGCCGATGATGAACGTCTGGAAGCGGGCGGACTCGACCAGAGCCGTGACGCGGCCGCGAACGGTGCGCCGCGGCGCGGAACCTGCAGCCGTCATTCCCCGGGCGCCACCACGAGGGCGGCGACGTCGAGCTCGGCCAGATCGCCGACGACGACATCGGCGCCGGCCTGGGCCAGCCGCTCGGCGGCGCCCTCGCGGTTGAGGCCGATCACCAGCCCGAAGCCCCCGGCCTTCGCCGACTGCACGCCGGAGATGGCGTCCTCCACCACGATCGCCTCCGCGGGCTCGACTCCGAGGTCCCTGGCGGCGGTGACGAACATATCGGGGGCGGGCTTGCCCGGAAGCCCGAGCCGCGCCGCCTCGTTGCCGTCCACGATCCGGCTGAAGTACTTCTCCAGATCGGCCTGCTGGACCATCGCCGTGGCGTTCTTCGAGGAGCTCACCAGGGCCAGCGGCACCCCCCGGGCGTGCAGCACGCGCAGCAGCTCCACGGTGGAACCGAACAGCGCGATGCCGTCCCGCTCCAGGATCGCCTGGAAGTACCCCTGCTTGGCGGCGGCCAGGCCGTGCACCGTGAGCACGCCGGGCTCGTCGTCCGGGCTGCCCGGTGGCACCCGCAGCCCGCGGGAGGCCAGGAAGCTCTCGATACCGCCTGTCCGCGGCTTGCCGTCCACATAGTTCAGGTAGTCGTGCACCGCGTCGAAAGGCGCCTGGAGCGTGCTCGTGATCTGCGAGAGCGCCTCGTCGAAGAGCTGTTTCCAGGCCAGGGCGTGCACGCTGGCGGTATCCGTGACCACCCCGTCCATGTCCAGGATGACCGCGCGGTACCGGCGGGAGGGATCAGGCACTGTGGTGCTGACTGCAGGCATGTCGTCTCTTTCGGGCGTGGAGTCCGAGCAGGGATACCTCCACTCTACGCATGCGCCCCTGGCCTGGCCCGGCGGTTCAGCGCATTCACACCTCCCGCATGCACGACGGTCACGGCTGGTGTGGTTTGCTTTCTTCATGGGCGATGAGATCACCTCGGAGTCGTTCTCCCGGAAAGACCGCACCGGCTACCGCGAACGGCTCCAGGAGAATCTGGAGGCCTTCGACCGGTACCTGCAGGAGGCGGAGTTCGCCGGCGAGGGCACCATCGGGCTGGAGATGGAGATCAACCTGGCCGACCGGGCCTTCCCGCACGCGCCAGCGCTGCGGAACATCGCGCTGCTGGAAGAGCTCGGCGAGGAGTTCCAGGCGGAGATCGGCGCCTACAACATCGAGCTCAACCACCCGGTGCTGCATGTCACCGGCCGCGGACTGGAGGAGCTGGAACAGGGGCTCACCCGGCGACTGCACGCTGCCCGCGACACCGCTCGCGGGCAGGGGATCGAACTGGTCACCGCCGGGATACTCCCCACCCTGGAAGCCGGTTTCTTCTCCCATCCGGAGTGGATGAGCCCGGCCCGGCGCTACGAGGCGCTCAACTCCTCGGTGCTGGAGGCCCGCGGCGAGGACGTGCGGATCCGCATCCAGGGCGAGGAGTCCGTGGACTTCTACGCCGAGAGCGTCGCCCCGGAATCCGCCTGCACCTCGGTGCAGCTCCACCTTCAGGTGGCGCCGGGCGACTTCGCCAGCACCTGGAACGCCGCGCAGGCTCTGGCGGGGCCCCAGCTGGCGCTCGCGGCCAACTCCCCGCTGTTCGCTGGGCGGCGGCTGTGGCACGAGACCCGGATCCCCGTGTTCACCCAGGCCATCGACACCCGTCCCCCGGAACTGGTGCACCAGGGGGTGCGGCCCCGCGTGTGGTTCGGGGAACGCTGGATCACCAGCGTCTTCGATCTGTTCGAGGAGAACGTCCGCTACTTCCCGGCGCTGCTGCCGGAATCCAAGGAAGACGCCGGCGCCGATGAGCGGGCCGAGTCGGGCGCGCCGACCATCCACGAGCTGCTGCTGCACAACGGCACCATCTGGCGCTGGAACCGGCCCATCTACGTGCCTGGGGAGGACCGGCCCCATCTGCGGGTGGAGAACCGGCTGCTGCCGGCCGGGCCGACCGTGGTCGACACGGCCGCGAACGCCGCCTTCTATTACGGCCTGGTCAGGTACCTCGCCTCGGAGGCGCGGCCGCTATGGTCGCGGATGTCGTTCAGCACCGCCCGCGAGAACTTCTTCGAATGCGCCAAGCACGGCCTGGACGCGCAGGTCTTCTGGCCCCGCGCCGGCACCGTCCCGGTCAGCGAGCTGCTGGTGAAGGTGCTCATCCCGCAGGCGGCGGAGGGCCTGGCGGCCATCGGCGTCGACGCCGACCTGATCGACCGCTACATCGGCATCGTCCGCGAGCGGGCGCTGACCGGTATGAACGGGTCCCGCTGGCTGCTGGACTCCCTGGACCGACTGGACGGGGGCCTCCGCCTGGACCGGGCGGCCGGCGGCGCGGAACCGGGCGACGACCCCGTGCCGGTGCCCGAGCCCAGGCGCGAGGCGCTCGCCACGATCACCGGGACCTATCTGGAACGGCAGTGGGGGAACGAACCGGTGCACACCTGGCCCCTCGCGTGAGGCGCCCGCGCGAGTACACTGCACGAGGTGACGTCTTCTCTGTCCCCGGCCCGGCAGCAGGCGGCTGATTCCGCCGCTCCCGCGATCACGGCAAGCTCCCTGACCAAGCGTTACGGCGATTTCACCGCCGTCGACGGCATCGACTTCACCGTGGCCCGTGGCGAGTCCTTCGGGCTGCTCGGCCCGAACGGCGCCGGTAAGTCCACCACGATGCGGATGATCGCCGCGGTGTCCGAGCGGACCGGCGGCGAGCTGCTCGTGGCGGGGCTCGACCCCGAACGGCACGGCCCCGAGGTACGCGCCCGCCTCGGCGTGGTGCCGCAGCAGGACAATCTGGACGAGGAACTCTCGGTCCGGGAGAACATCATCATGTACGGCCGCTACTTCGGCCTGCCCCGCCGGTATCTGGTCTCCAAAGCCGAGGAACTGCTGGAGTTCGCGCAGCTGAGCCACAAGGCGCGTGCCCGGGTGGAGGACCTCTCCGGCGGGATGAAGCGCCGGCTCACCATCGCCCGCGCTCTGGTGAACGAGCCGCAGGTCTTGCTGCTGGACGAGCCGACGACGGGCCTGGACCCGCAGGCGCGGCATGTGCTGTGGGACCGGCTGTTCCGGCTCAAGGAGTCCGGCACCACGCTGGTGCTCACCACCCACCACATGGACGAGGCCGAGCAGCTCTGCGACCGGCTGATCGTCGTCGACCAGGGCGCCATCATGGCCGAGGGTTCGCCGCGCGGCCTGATCGCTGAGCACTCGACCCGGGAGGTGCTGGAGCTGCGGTTCGGCATGGACCGCAACGCGGAGATCGCGCGGGAGCTCACCGCCCTGCTCGACGCCCCGGAGGTCGCCGGCATGATCGGCTTCAGCCACATCGAGGTGCTGCCGGACCGGCTGCTGGTCTACGCCGGGCAGGCCGAGGCCGCGATGGAGCGCCTGCACGCCTCCGGTCACAAACCCCTCACCTCACTGGTGCGCCGCTCCAGCCTGGAGGATGTGTTCCTGCGTCTGACGGGACGGTCCCTCGTTGACTGAGCCTGCGAGCACCCGGCTACCCCGGGCCGGCGCGCCGACGGCCGTTCCGGCTCCCATGACCGGCTCGCCGGCTGCGGACAAGGACGTGCTCGCCCGGCGCGTCCGCCGCTGGGGCGCGCTCTACCAGGCGGAAGCCACGCTGCGGTCGATGCGCGCCTACGGCGGGGTGGTGCTGTTCTCCTCGACGTTCCAGCCCATCGTGTACATCCTGGCGATGGGCCTCGGGCTGGGGGTCCTGATCGGCGCGGAGACGGACTTCTCCGCCTATGGCGCGGATTCGTACCTGATGTACATCGCCCCGGCGATCCTGGCCTCCACCGTGGCGATGACCGCCGGCACCGAGTTCACCTTCCCGGTCATGGAGGGGTTCAAGTGGCGCCGCAAGTACTACGGCGCCCAGGCGACCGCGCTGAGCCCGCAGCAGATCGCGCTCGGGCACATCCTCGGGGTGTGCTGCCGGTTCGCCGTGCACGCCCTGATCTTCATCGGCGTCCTGTTCGCCTTCGGCGTGCTGGCTTCCCCGCTGGCGGTCCTCATGGTCTTCTCCGCCGTCCTGGGCGGTCTGGCCATGGGGCTGCCGATCATGGCGTACATCTCCACGCTGCGGGACGAGAAGGGCCACGCGGCGCTCATCCAGCGGTTCATCATCATGCCGCTGTTCCTGTTCTCCGGGACCTTCTACCCGCTGACCAATCTGCCGGGGTTCCTGCAGGTCGTCGGCTGGATCTCCCCGATCTGGCACGCCAACGAACTCGGCCGGGTGCTCGCCTTCGGGCAGCCAGGCCCGCCGTGGATGGTCGCGGTGCATCTGGGGTACCTCGCCGGCGTCGCGTTCCTGGCGTGGCTCGTCGTCCGCCGGGTCTTCATCCGGCGCCTCGGCTACGAGGAATGGCCCGGCCGGGTGCCAGGCCTGAAATCCGATCTGCGGCGGCAGGCCAAGCAGGACGCCAAGGACGCCGATGAGGCCCGCGCCGAGGCTGGTCGCGTCGCCGGTGCCCAGATGACGGGAGCGGCCCCCAGGGCGAACGCACCGGCCACCGGGAGCGGTGTCGGCGCCGGGTTGCCGCCGGTCACGTTCCGCACCGGAGTGGCATCAAGCTACTACTCCGGCAACATCCGCGCCGTCTTCGCCAGGGGCCTGGCGGCGATCCGCAACAACCGTGGCGTGATCTTCCTGTCCGGATTCTTAGAGCCGGTGCTGTTCCTGACCAGCTTCGGCCTCGGGGTGTCCCCCATGATCAGCGGCATCGAGGCCGAGCAGGCCGGACTCGCCGGGCAGGACACCATCAGCTACGCGGCCTTCATCGCGCCGGCCCTGCTGGCGGTCTCCGCGATGAACGGAGCGGTCTTCGACTCCACCTGGAACGTGTTCTTCAAGCTGAAGATCACCAAGCTCTACCAGACGATGATGTCCACCTCGCTGGGTCCCGTGGACGTGGCCGTCGGGGAGATCTGCCTGGCGCTGTTCCGCGGCGGGATCTACGCGCTCGGGTTCCTTGGCGTGCTGCTGGGCGCGGGCCTGGTGGGACCGGCCTCGGCGGTGCTGATGTGGTTCACCGCGCTGTTCATCGCCCTCGGCTTCGCCTGCATCGGCATGGCCGCCACCAGCTTCATGAAGCGCTTCCAGCAGATGGACTGGATGATGATGGTGCTCATCCCGATGTTCCTGTTCTCCGCGACGCTGTTCCCCATCGACGTCTACCCGGCCGGCGTGCAGTGGGTGATCCAGGCGCTTCCCCTGTGGCACGGCGTGGAACTGATGCGGGACATCGCGTTCTGGCAGTTCAGCGGGCTGACCCTCGTGCACCTGGGCTACTACCTGGCGATGATCGTCGCAGGCGGCGCGCTCGCGGCCTACCGGATGAAGCGCCTGTTCCTGCGCTGAGGCGGGGCGGGCATCGGGCTCGGACTGTCCTGACGAAAACCCGGCGAAAAGTACAGTAGGAATCCGTCCAGAGGTACAGCAGGACTGTGCGACGAGATGTAGCTGGCTCGTCCGGCTCGCCGCGCATTCTGGTGACCGGATCAGGCGTCGAGATCGAGCGTGGCGGAAGCGTGTGCGATGTGCAGCAACTCCTTCGCGACTCGAACCTCCATCACAACAGAACCTTGTCGCGAAGGATGTCGCGATCCAGGCGTGGATCGAGGCCGCCATAGCTGACCAGATCGACGTCTCGGCCCAGGATTGTCTCGAACGCTTCTTCCAGCCAGATCATGTCAAAATGGTCGGCGTCCGCGGGAGGCTGCACGAGGAGATCCACGTCGGAACCCGCCCGATCGTCACCGCGTGCCGTGGAGTCGAAAGCGGTGATCTGCGTGCGGGCGCAACTTTCGGCAAGCTGGGGAAGCACTGCCATCCTGCTGCGAGGAGGTCACTTGGCTGTGACCCATCCGTCCGCTCGCCGGCCGCGCGCGCTCACTCCACCAGCTTGCCCTCCTGGGAGACCGCCTCGGGGATGAGCGCGGCGATCTCCTCGGGCACTGGCGGGATGGCTTCGCGCTCGATCGTGCCGTCGGCGGACCACACCAGATTCACCTGCAGTGCCGGATCGGTCTCCGGGTGGTCGCTGCGGTTGTGGCAGCCGCGGGTCTCACGCCTCTCCAGCGCGCATTGGAGGGTGGCCCTGGCGGCCAGCGCCGAGGCCTTCACGTCGAAAGCGTGCGCAAGGTCCTGGAATCCGGCGATGTCCGGGTGGACCCCGATGCCGGAGATCCGCTCCTCGATCTCGCTCAGCCGTGCCAGGCCCGCCTGCAGGCCCGCCTCGTCCCGGACCACGCCGGCATGCTCGGTCATGGTGTCCCTGATGGCCCGCTGCAGGGTGCGCACGTTCTCGTCCCCGTCCGCGGCCAGCAGGCCGTCCACCTCGGCGCGCGCCTCGGTGACGGCCTCCGGTGAACGCCGATGCGTCTGCCGCCCGGCGACGTACTCCGCCACCGCCTGACCCGTGACGCGTCCGTAGACCAGCAGCTCGATGAGCGAATTGCCGCCCAGCCGGTTGGCGCCGTGCAGCCCGGAGGCCACTTCCCCGATGGCGTACAGGCCGTCGACATCGGTGGCATGGTCCTCCGGCCGCACCCACACCCCGCCCATGGAGTAGTGCGCGGTCGGCGCGATCTCCATCGGCTCCCTGGTGATGTCCAGCATCTGCAGCTCGATCATCGTCTGGTACACCCGCGGCAGCCGCTGCATGATGGTCTCGCGCGGCAGATGGGAGACGTCCAGCCATACGCCGCCCTTCTCGGTGCCCCGCCCCTCCTTGATCTCGGTGTAGGCGCCCAGCGCCACCCGGTCGCGGGTGGACAGCTCCATCCGCTCGGGGTCGTAGCGTTCCATGAAGCGCTCGCCGAGCGCGTTGCGGAGGATGCCGCCTTCGCCGCGCGCCGCTTCGGAGACGAGCGTGCCGGCGGCGTGCGCGGGCTCCAGGATGCCGGAGGGATGGAACTGGACGAGCTCGGCGTCGCGGATCCTGGCGCCGGCCTCGACCGACAGCCGCCAGGAGTCCCCGGTGTTCTCGTCCCGGCGGGAGGAGGTCTGCCGCCAGATGCGGTTGTGTCCGCCGGCTGCCAGGACCACGGCATCGGCGTGGATGAGGTAGCGGGTGCCGTCGCCTACGTCGAAGCCGTAGGCCCCGAACACGGTTCCCTCCGACACCAGGAGACGGGTGATGTAGAGCGAGTCGATCACGGGGATCTCCAGCTCGGTGGCCCGCCGCAGCAGGGCCCGCTGGATCTCCAGACCGGTGTAGTCGCCGCTGAACGCGGTACGCCGGTAGGTGTGCGCCCCGAAGAACCGCAGGGTGATGCGCCCGTCCCGCTCCCTGGCGAAGGGCATCCCGTAGCGCTCCAGGTCCGCGATGCCGCGGGCGGCGCCCTGGGTGACGATCTCGACGGTGCGGGGATCGGCCAGGAAGTAGCTCTCCTTGATGGTGTCCGCGGCGTGCTGCTGCCAGGAGTCCTCGGCGTCGATGGTCGCCAGTGACGCATTGATGCCCCCGGCGGCCAGGGACGTGTGGGCGTCCATGCGGGGCCGTTTGCCGACGAGGAGGACGTCCTGGCCGGCCTCGGCCAGTTCGATACCGGTGCGCAGGCCGCCGCCCCCGGTGCCGATGACGAGAACGGACGTGCTGAGGCGGCGTTCCTCCGGACGGTGGTGGGGGTGCATCGCTGGTCCTCCTTCGGGTCGTCCGGGCCGCCGCATCCAGGCGCCCGGTGAGGTTTGGCTCACCTATCTACGCTAGTACGCCTTGATCGCCCGCGGGGGGAACGAGACTGAAATCACACTGGTGCGCGACCTCTCGCTGTACCACGTCATCGTGCCGTGGTCGATACCTCGTGCGGATGATGTGCGGACGGTCCGTGTGCTCCTACGCTGGTGCCGGCGTCGGTCGCCAGAGCACCGGCGCCGGGCGGCCCGCGCGAGGCTCTACCATGAGAGCAGCGCAGCTCGGCGTGTTCTTCCCGCGTGAGGGCGCCCGGGCAGCGCGGGAGCATCCGGCCGCCCGCCGTTCTCACTGGAAAGAGCGCCGATGAGAGTCTTCCGCCGGGTGGTCCTGCCGATCGCCTACCTCGCCGTCCTCGCGGTGATCGCCGTGGCCTTGGCCTGGATGGCCTTCCGCCCGAGCGGGCAAGCCAACGCCGACGACGCGCTCAGCCCCACCGGGGAGCTGCTGTCCTCGCAGGTGGCGGTCGAGCGCGGCAGCATCTCCAATGTCCTGCAGCTCAACGGCAGGATCGAGGTCGACTCCCCGGTCCAGGTCAAGGCCAGCCAGACCGGCACCGTCAACCACATCTTCGCCGAGCCCGGGCAGCAGGTCCTGCGCGGCGCCGAACTCTTCCAGATCCGCACCGAAGACGCTCCCGAGCCACCTGCGGACACGGGCGAGCCGGGTGAGGAAGCACCCGCGCCCGCCTCCTCAGACGCTCAGCGTTACCGGTACCACACCGTCACGGCGCCCGAGGCCGGCACCGTCGGGGAGTTCCAGATCAGTGCCGGCGACGAGGTCGAGCGCGGCGGGATCGTGACGACCCTCGCCAAGGACAGCTTCCGGGCAGTGGCGCAGATCGAGCCGGGTCAGCTCTACCGGCTTCCCGAGGTGCCCGGCGCGGCGACGATCACCATCATCGGCGGCCCCGAGCCCTTCGACTGCGACCGGCTGCGCATCGACCAGGCCGGTGCCCCGGCCGGCGAGGGGGAGGAGCCGGCCGAGAACGCCGGGGGCGGGCCGGGACTCACCTGCCGGGTGCCCGATGACGTGCGCGTGTTCCACGATCTGCCGGTCACCATGAGCGTCGAGGCCGGCACCGCCGATGATGTCCTGCTGGTACCCGTCACCGCGGTGCGCGGCCTGACCGGCAACGGGACCGTGTGGGTCCTGGCTGAGGACGGCGCCAGCGAGGAGCGGCAGGTCGTCGTCGGGCTCAATGACGGCGTCATGGCGGAGATCATGGAAGGGCTCGAGGAGGGTGAGCTCATCGAGGAGTACGTCCCAGGCACAGGGCCTTCCGGCGCCGAGGATCCCGGTGAGTTCGGCGAGTTCGATGAGTTCGGCGAGGTCTACGACGAGGGCTATGAGGAGTCCTTCGAGGACGGAGCGTGAGCGCGCCGCCGCAGGCTCCCGACCCGCAGCCCGCGCTGATCGAACTGCAGGACGCCTCCCGGAGCGTCCGCCTGCCGGACGATTCGCTGCTGACCATCCTGGCCGGGGTGAACCTCACCGTGCAGTCCGGCGAGCACATCGGCATCGTCGGCCGTTCCGGCACCGGGAAGTCCACGCTGCTGAACCTGCTCGGGCTGCTGGACCGGCCCAGCGACGGCGCCATGCTGTGGGCGGGTACACCTGTGCAGCGCCTGTCGGGGCGGGCGGCGGCGCGCATCCGCGGCAGGGACATCGGATTCGTGTTCCAGCAGTTCAACCTCCTGCCGGGGCGCACCGCGCTGGAGAACGTGGCGGCGCCGCTGCTCTACGCGACCGGCAGGGAGTTCCGCCGCCGGAAGGACATCGCCGCGGCCATGCTCGACCGCCTTGGCCTGGGGCACCGGCTGGATGAACTCCCGACGAATCTGTCCGGCGGGGAGCAGCAGCGCGTCGCCATCGCCCGTGCCCTCGTCCGGGGCCCTCGGGTCGTCCTGGCGGACGAGCCCACCGGTGCCCTGGACGTGGAGACCGGCCGCATGGTCATGGGCATGCTGGACGAGGCCACCCGGGAGAGCGGCAGCGCCCTGATCACGATCACCCACGACCCGGCCATCGCCATGATGGCCGGGCGCAGGTTCCGGCTCGCCGGAGGCCGGCTGCACCCCGGTGAGGCGGGCCACCCCGGCGGTTCGCTGCACCCTGCCGCCTGCGGAAACGCCGGCGTCGCGAACGCGGAGGAGGGGGCATGATCACGTCCTTCGCCGCCGCCTGCGTGGAGGCCTGGCAGGAACTGCGCATCCACAAGCTCAGGGTGCTGCTCTCGCTCATCGGCGTCGGCGTCGCGGTCTGCGCGCTCACCGTCGTCGTCGCCCTCGGGGACATGATGTCCCAGGGCCTGCGGGAGACCTTCGAACGCGAATCCGGCCGTCCCGCCACCTACACGATGGAGGTGTTCTTCGAGACCGCGGCCTCACCCGGCTACACGGCGGTCCGGACCGCCGCCGACGAGGCGCTGGAGCGCTCCGGAATCCGGTACGCCTCGGTCAACTCGCCCACCAGCATCGACGACGCCGTGCCGGCGGACGGCGGGATCGCGGCCGGGACGGGGATGGAGTCGTTCGAGCTGGGGGCGTTCACGCAGGTCTTCGTCGTGGACCCGGACTACGCGGTCATCCACCGCCAGCGCGTCACCGCCGGCCGATGGTTCACGGCGGAAGACGCGCAGAACCTCTCCCCTCCGATCGTCGTGGACCAGCTGTTCCTCGACCGGCGGGGGCTCTCCGCCGCGCAGTTGCCCGTCACCACGGAACTGCCGGGTTCTGGCGGGATGACCGCCACCATCATCGGCGTGGGACCGGCGCCCTACGCGAGCGATCAGCCCGCCATGTTCCTGCTCTCGCAGACGGCGGCGCAGGTCCCCGAGCTCGCCGCCAACCTGGAATATGTCTCCCTGGAGATGTGGCTGCCGGAGGAGATCTCCGAGGAACTGGCGCAGCAGGTCGCCGCCGATGTCGCCCGTGCCCTGCCGGACGCGGAGGTCAGCGTCTGGCGGACCGACTACGCCGCCTGGGGAGAGGACCCGGTCGCGCTGGGCGGTCTGCGGACGGCGCTGTTGGGCATCAGCGGCCTGATCCTGCTCCTGGGCGCGCTGGGCCTGATGAACATCGCCCTGGTGACCATCCAGCAGCGGATCCGGGAGATCGGCATCCGGCGCAGCTTCGGCGCCACGGGCGGGCGGATCTTCTTCTCGGTGATGATGGAGAGCGTCGTCGCCACCGCCGTGGCCGGCGGCGTCGGCGTGCTGGCGGCGATGCTGATCCTGAAGTCCCCGCGGGTGACCGCGGAGCTGGAGCGAGTGGTGATGGACGCGCCGCCGTTCCCGCTCTCGGCCGCGCTGCTGGGCCTGGTGGTCTCGGTGGGGGTCGGCGCGCTCGCGGGCCTGGTGCCGGCCGTGCTCGCAACCCGGGTCCGCATCGTCGACGCCATCCGCAGCTGAGCCGCGCGGGTGCCGGAGTCATCCCTGCCGGACGCGGGCATCGGGTGCGGGCGCGGGCATGGCAGGGTGGGAATATGAGCACTCGGAAGATCTCCGCCCGTGGCCAGGTGCCGGGCTTCACCGTGATGAGCATCCTCGACCGCCTCGACCGGCTGCGCGCCGCCGGACGGGACGTCATCTCGCTGTGCGCGGGAGAGCCGGCGCAAGGTGCGCCCGGCGCGGTCCGCGCGCGGGCCGCGGAGGTGCATCTGGACGGAACGCCGCTGGGGTACTCCGCGCCGCTGGGCATTCCCGAGCTGCGCGGTGCCATCGCCGCCCACTACGGCACGCTGTACGGCCTGGACGTCACGCCCGCGCAGGTCGCGGTCACCACCGGTTCCTCCGGTGCCTTCCTGCTGAGCTTCCTGGCGGCCTTCGACGCCGGGGACAGAGTGGCGCTCGCCCGCCCCGGTTATCCGGCCTACCGCACCATCCTCTCCTCGCTCGGCGTGGAGGTGGTGGAGCTGGACTGCGGTCCGGCCCAGCGATTCCAGCCCACGGTGGACCAGCTCGCCCGGGTGCACGCCGAGGCTCCGCTGGCCGGGCTGATGCTGGCCTCGCCGGCGAACCCCACCGGGACGATGATCGACCGCGACCAGATGCAGGCGCTGGCCGGCTGGGCCCGCGCCGCCGGGGTCCGGATCGTCAGCGACGAGATCTACCACGGGATCAGCTTCACCGGCTCGCCCGGCGTCTGCGCCTGGGAAGCGGACCCGGAGGCGATCATCATCTCCTCGTTCTCCAAGTACTGGGGGATGACCGGGTGGCGGCTCGGCTGGGCGCTCATCCCGGAGGACCTCCAGGAGCCGGTCGCGGCGCTGGCGGGCAACTACGCGCTGTGCCCGCCGGTGCCGGCACAGCACGCCGCGGTTCGTGCCTTCTCCCCGGAAGCGCTCGCCGAGGCCGGTGAGGCGCTGGCCGGATTCGCCCGTGCCCGGCACCTGGTCCTCGACGCCCTGCCGCAGCTCGGCTGGGTGGATGTGGCGCCCGCTGACGGCGCGTTCTACTTCTATGCCGGGATCGGTCCCGTGCTCGGACCGCACGCGGACGCCTCGGCCTGGGCCACCGCGCTGCTGGAGGAGGAAGGTGTCGCCGTCGTGCCCGGCGACGATTTCGACCCGGTCGAAGGGCAACGGTTCATCCGGCTCTCGCTCGCCGCCGGCGAGGAGGCCGTCGCTGAGGCGCTACGCCGGATCCTTGCCTTCCAGGCGCGGTTATAGGCGCCTGAAAGGCGGGGTCGCACCAGCCGGGGCATGCGTCGGGGGTGCTCGCACCGGGGCGCGACGCCTGTCCGGCGCGTCCGCTCCTGCTCGACGGAGCCGAGCCTGTCCGAGGCGGTGGGCCTGGCCCTCTGGGGGGCGGTGGAACCACGCCTGCCGCTCGGGGGTGTTGGACCATACCTGGCCCTCGGCGGAGTGGGGCCCAGCACTGAGGATGATCGTCCGGCGAGCGAACCCGCCCGCAGGAGCGGCCGGTTCAGGCTTTCCGGGCGGACAGGAGCGTCTCGAGGATCTCGGCCAGCCGGGTGTCGTCCGGGAGGATGCTCGTGCGCGCCGGCACGCCGTCCTCGTCGGTGCCTGCGCCGGCCGCTTCGGCGGCCAGCACGAGCGATGAACCGAAGTACAGCCCGTCGCCCACCAGCAGCACGATCTTGGCCAGCACCGGATCCCCGGTGCGTTCCTCCAGCGCCCGGAGCCATTCGCGCTCCGCGGAGAGCACGGCCTCGGCGGCGGCGCCGTCTCCCGCCAGGACGAGGGTCTGCGCGGCCAGGAACGTCTGCTCTTTGGCCTGCGCGGTGATGATGGAGGACCGCAGGAAGTAATCGATGGCTCCGCGGACGTCGTGGCCCATCCGTTCGACGTCCTGTGCGGCGAGGGTGTGCAGCCGGCCCATGAGCCCCTCCACGAGCGCGGCCTTGGACCCGAAGTGGTAGAGCAGGCCGCCCTTGGACAGGTCGGCGGCCTCGGCCACCGCCTCCAGGGTCGCGGCCCGCTCGCCCTGGGCGATCAGGATCCGCTCATAGGCATCGAGAATGCGCTCGCGCGTTTCGGACATGCACGTCACCCTAGCAAGCCCCCGGGCCCCCGGGAGGCGTGCGTGCCAGCCGATGGTGGGGTTGCTCACAAACCCCGCCCATCGCCTCGCCACTGAACCGTCCAGACGGTACAGTGAAGGCACTATGTCCGAACCGACCGTGTCCTCGACCCGCGCCCCGCGCCATCAGCCTGCCCCTGCGGGCGACCTCCGCCAGCCGGCCTCCCCGGCTAGCGACGAGGTCGTCTCCGTGCCGGCCGGTCCCTCCGCCGTCCCCACCGGTCAGCGGGCGCCGGAAGAACCGATGCGCCGCGCCGGCGCGAGGGAATGGGCCGGCCTGGCCGTGCTGCTGCTGGCCGTGCTCCTGGTCTCGATCGACAACACGGTCCTGAGCTTCGCGCTGCCCTCGATCTCACGCGAGCTGCAGCCCAGCGCCGCCACCCAGTTGTGGATCGTCGACAGCTACCCGCTCGTCCTGGCCGCGCTCCTGGTCCCGATGGGTAACCTCGGCGACCGCATCGGACGTCGCCGTCTCCTGCTGATCGGCGCCACCGGGTTCGCCGTGGTGTCCGTCCTCGCGGCCTTCGCGCCGACGGCCGAGGCGCTCCTGGCCGCCCGGATCGGCCTGGGGGTGTTCGGCGCGGCGCTCATGCCGTGCACCCTCTCCCTCATCCGCTGCATGTTCGCCGTGCGTGAGCAGCGGCGCCTGGCGATCGCGATCTGGGCCACCGGTTTCTCCGCCGGCGCCGCCATCGGCCCCATCGTCGGTGGTGTCCTGCTGGAGCGGTTCCACTGGGGCTCGGTCTTCCTCATCGCCGTGCCGCTCCTGCTGCCGCTGCTCATCCTGGCACCGGTCTTCGTGACCGAATCACGCGATCCCGACCCGGGCCCGTTCGATCTGCCGTCGGTGCTGCTATCGGTCCTGACCATCACCCCGGTGGTGTTCGCCATCAAGCACATCGCCGTGGACGGCCTGGATCTGATCGCCATCGGCTGCGCCGGCCTTGGCCTCATGGCGGGCTGGCTCCTGGTGCGGAGGCTGCTGCGCCAGCCCAACCCGCTGCTGGACGTGCGGCTGTTCGCCTACCCGGCGTTCACCGGCTCGGTGCTGATCAACCTGCTGAGCGTCCTGGCCCTGATCGGTCTGCTGTTCTTCCTCTCCCAGCACATCCAGCTGGTCCTGGGCCTGAGCCCGATGCAGGCCGGTCTGCTGCTCCTGCCCGGCACCGTGTCGATGGTGGTGGCCGGCATCCTCGTCGTCCGGCTGGTCCGCCGGTTCTCCGAGCGCACGCTGGTCAGCACGGGCCTGAGCCTCTCGGCCATGGCGTATGTGGCGATGGCCGCCGGCGGCGCGCACGTCCCGGCCGCCGTCCTGGCGCTCATCTTCAGCGCCCTCGCGGTCGGCATCGGCGTGGCCGAGACCCTGTCGAACGACATCATCCTGGCCAGCGTGCCGCCGCATAAGGCCGGCGCCGCCTCAGCGGTCTCGGAGACCGCCTACGAGATCGGCGCAGTCCTGGGCACCTCGATCCTGGGTGGCGTGCTCACCGCGTCCTACCGCGGCAATCTCCAGCTGCCGGCCGGTCTGAGCGCCGATGAGGCGGGGCGGGCCAGCGAAACCCTCGCCGGTGCGCTGCAGGTGAGCGAGCAGCTCGGCGGTGTGCAGGGCGCTCAGCTTGCCGAGGCCGCCAAGAGCGCATTCGACTCGGGCGTGGTGGTCAGTGCCGGTGCCGGAGCCCTGCTGGTCGCCCTCGCCATCGGCCTGGCGGTCACTCTGCTGCGTCAGCCGAAGACCCCGCAGCGCTGACGACCACGACCGCCCCCGCAGTCCTGCCGGGCCGGCGTTGTCCGCATCGTTCGGGACGGACGCCACGACTGATCCGTGAGCGGCCCCTCGTGCGAAGCCGGTGTCGCAATGTCCGGCGCGATCAGCCGTCCGCCCCGCGGCAGCGCGGGGCGGACGGCCGGTGTTCCTGTTACAGGTCCTCGCCCGCACCTTCCCCGTCGTTCTGAGCGCCGCGGTTCCGGCGAGCCAGGAGGGTGGCGCCGAGTCCGGCGGCCACGGCGGCGGCGCCGGTGAGGAGTCCGCCAAGCGGGTCGAAGCCGGTCCGGGGCATCTCGCCGCCACCCGGCGCGGGAGTCGAGCCGCCGGGCCCCGGCGTGACTGAGGTGCTCGGCGAAGCGCTCGGAGAGCCGGTCGGCGACGAGGTGGGCGAAGCCGTCGGGGAGGACGTCGGCTCCTGCGTGGGGCTCGTCGTCGGCGCGGGCGTCGGGGTGGTCGGATCGTCGAGTTCCGCCGCCGGCAGTACCTGCACCACGGCCGGCCGCGGTCCGTGGAACGTCCCGTCGGTGCCCGTGGCGCCCTCGCGGGCATAGTCGGGCCAGTACGAGTGCTGCGCGCCGAACGCCCCGTCCTCACCGGGATGCTGCACGGCCACGAAGACGTGCCGTTCATCATCGTGGATCACCGGCCCGCAGGTCTCCGCCTCCGTCGGCACGGACAGGAACTGCTCCACCAGCCCCCGCCGCTCGCCTTCCAGCGTGACTTTGAACAGGCCGTCGTTGTATCCGATCCCGTCCGGTGCGCCGTCCGTGGAGATCCACAGGTTGCCCTCGGAGTCGAAGGCCACATTGTCCGGGCAGGAGATCGGGGAGACCTGATCGGCGGGGAACCCGGAGAAGTAGACCGGATCGCCCTGGGAGGCATCGCCGGCCAGCATCAGGATGTTCCAGCTGAACCGTGCGGCGGTCACATCGTCGCCGTCCTCGATCAGCTCGATGATGTGCCCGTCGCGGTTGTCAGCGCGCGGATTGGCCTCATCGGCGACGGCACCGTCCCCCACGCCGCGCTCGGAATTGTTGGTGCACGCGATGTAGACCCGCCCGGTGGCGGGGTTCGGCTCCACATCCTCGCAGCGGTCCATCTTGGTGGCTCCGGCCAGATCCGCGGCCAGGCGGGTGTGCACCAGGACTTCCTCGACCGTGAAGCCTTCCACCCGGGACTCGCCGTCCACCATGAGCGGGAGCCATTCCCCGGTGCCGTCGAAGCGCCCGTCCGAGGGCACCTCGCCGCTGCCGTCGATCTCGCTCTCCGAATTGCCGTCGAACCGCGCGACGTAGAGGCTTCCGGCGGTCAGCAGCTGCATGTTGTTCGCACGGTCGCCCTCCCGGTAGGTGCCGGAGGAGACGAACTTGTACAGGTAGTCGAACCGTTCGTCATCGCCCATGTATGCCGCGACGTGCCCGTTGCCGTCGACGCGGACATTGGCGCCCTCGTGCTTGAAACGGCCGAGCGCGGTGTGCTTGCGCGGAGTGGACTGCGGATCCGCCGGATCGATCTCCACGATCCAGCCGAAGCGGTTCGCCTCGTTCTCGTATCCGGGGTTGCGGGTATCGAACCGCTCCTCGTCCAGCTCCCAGCCGTAGACGGACGGCTCGTCCGCCAGACCGTACCGCCGCTCGGCCTCGGAGGTGCCGGAGGCGCGGAAGTACCCGTGGAAGTTCTCCTCGCCGGACAGGATGGTCCCCCAGGGCGTGGTGCCCCCGGCGCAGTTGCCGATGGTTCCCAGCACCCGGGTGCCGGTCGGGTCGGCGCTCGTGCGCAGCAGTTCGCCGCCGGCGGCCGGCCCGGTCAGCTCATAGGGGGTGTCCATCAGGAAACGGCGGTTGCGGGATGCGCCGACGACGACCGACCACGGTGCCTGCACCCGGGGGCGTTCCAGTTCCACGACGCTCAATCCATGGGCGGCGCGGGCGACCGCGCGGACGCGCTCGGGCTCGTTCTCGATCTGCGCGGCGGGGAACATGATGCCCTCGTTCGTGTACTCGTGATTCACGAACAGCAGGGCGTGGGTGTCGTCCAGGCGCAGCACGTCGGTGTAGTCGTTGTTGTAGCCGAACTGCCGGGCCTGCGACTCCGCCGTCTGGTTCATCGCGTCGAAGGCCGGGCTGTCGTCGAAGAGCGGATCGCCCCAGCGGATGAGCGGGATCCACGCATAACCGGCCGGCACCGTGAACTCATCGACCTCGTAGCCGACCGGGTCGATGGGGGTGAACGGGAGCGTCGCGGAGACCGACTCGGGCCGGCCCGAGGCGACGGCGGGCCTGCTGCGGCCGGTCACGCCGACGGCGATGGCGCCGGAGAGTCCGAGCCCGAGTGCCGCACGGCGGCTGAGCCGCGCATTGACGATATCGCGGAAGTAACTGTTCTCCGAGGTGTTGCAGAGCTCTTTCGCGCAGGCGCTGGCGCACTTCAGATGACAGGTGACGGGACTCCGCTTGCCCCGGGTATGCCCGGCCATGGGCAGCAGGGTCAGGGGGATCGCGGTGGGGCGGGGGACGTCGGGCATGGCGGGGCTCCTCGGGAGGGCAGTGCTGACTTCTGTCAGGGGGCCTTGTTAGCTGACCGTGTGCAGATGAACGAGAAATAAGGACTTTCTTACATCTGGGTGCCGTTTTGCTGACATCGCGCTACGGCAGGTAAGGCTGCCCTTCCCGGTTGCGGAGATCGGCGACCGGTTCACCACCGGCACCCTCCGGACCGGCGGCCGGTACGGCCGACGGGCCCGCGCTGTGCGAGGCGGTGCGGCGTTTAGACTGCTGAAGAGCGATGCCCGGCCAGCCACGTGAGGTGACCCTGATGACTGCTGCCCCCCGCTGGTGGTCCGATGCCGTGATCTACCAGGTCTACCCGCGTTCCTTCGCGGACGGCGACGGTGACGGGATGGGAGACCTCCCCGGTGTCATCGGCCGCCTGGACTACCTGGCTGATCTTGGCGTCGATGCCGTCTGGCTCTCCCCGTTCTACGTCTCGCCGCAGAAGGACGCCGGCTACGACGTCGCGGACTACCGGGACGTCGACCCGATGTTCGGCTCACTGGAGGACGCCGACCGGCTCATCGCCGAGGCGCACGCGCGGCACCTGAAAGTGATCGTCGACCTGGTGCCCAATCACACCTCCGATCAGCATGTCTGGTTCCAGGAGGCCCTGGCCTCACCGCCGGGCTCACCGGCCCGCGAACGGTACATCTTCCGCCCGGGCAAGGGCCCCGGCGGTGAGCAGCCGCCCAATAACTGGCAGTCGATCTTCGGCGGTCCGGCGTGGACCCGCATCGCCGGTGCGGACGACGATGAGACCGGCGGCGAGTGGTATCTGCACCTCTTCGATTCCAGCCAGCCGGATCTGAACTGGAACAACCCGGAGGTGCACGCCGAATTCGAGGCGATCCTCCGGTTCTGGCTGGACCGAGGCGTCGATGGTTTCCGCGTCGATGTGGCGCACGGGATGGTGAAGGCCGAGGGGCTGCCCGACTGGGAGGGCAGCGTGCACATGGTCGGCGGCGAGGACGAGGACCGCCGGGCGCCGTTCTTCGACCAGGAGGGCGTGCACGAGATCTACCGCGAATGGCGCCGGGTCCTGGACGAGTACGAGGACCGGATCCTGGTAGCCGAGGCCTGGGTGCACCCGCTCTCGCGCCTGTTCCGGTATGTGCGTGGCGACGAGATGCATCAGGCGTTCAACTTCGTGTTCCTCTCCGCCGGGTGGGACGCGGCCGCACTGCACGAGGCCATCACCGATTCGCTGCGCGAAGCCGCCACAGTGGGCGCGACCTCCACCTGGGTGCTCTCGAATCACGACACGGTACGCCACGCCAGCCGCTTCGGCCTGGAGTTCGTCCCGCCGCATCAGCGGGGGATCGGGCCGGAGGATCCGCAGCCCGATGAGGCGCTGGGGCTGGTGCGGGCTCGCGCCGCAGCCCTGCTGGAGCTGGGCCTGCCCGGTTCCGCGTACGTCTACCAGGGCGATGAGCTGGGCCTGCCCGAGCACACCACGCTGGCGCCGGAGGATCGGCAGGACCCGGCGTACTTCCGCACCGGCGGCGGCGAGATGGGTCGCGACGGCTGCCGGGTACCGCTTCCCTGGGCCGCGGAGGAGCACGCTTTCGGGTTCGGCGCGGGCGAGGACGCTACGCCATGGCTGCCGCAGCCGGAGCGCTTCCGGCATTACGCCGTGGACCGCCAGAGCGGCGACGAGACGAGCACGCTGGAGTTGTACCGCACGCTGCTGCGGCTGCGGGCCCAGCACGGATTCGGCCGCGGGGAGTTCGCCTGGCACGAGCTGAACGATCCGCAGGAGGGGTTCCTGGCGTTCACGGTGACGGCCGAGAGCTCGGATCTGCAGGTGCTGGTCAACCTCGGTACGCAGCCGGTCCGGGTCGGCCCGCACGAGGGAACGCAGGTGACCAGCCGCCGTTCGGCGCTCACCGACGGCCATCTGGTGCCCGATGCCGCCGTATGGCGGATCACCGAGCGGTAAGACGCGGCCGGGCGCGGCCGTCGGGCCCGGCAGCCGCGTCACGCGCTGCCCGGCCGCTCGATAGTGTGGTGGTGCATGAACGACACGGCTCGCTGTGCCAAGCTGCGGGCCGCATGAGACAAGGAGTGCGATGAGCTCGATCCCCAGTTCCCTCGTCAGCTCGGCCGGCCTGGTCCTGGGCTACAAGGTCGCCCGCGACACCGGTAACAGGCAGCTCGGCGGCGCGGTGCTTGCTACGGCCGGCGTCGGTGCCTTCGCCCTGTGGAAGCGCGATGCGGGGCCGCTGACGGCGAGCCTGCTCACGGCCGCATACATCGGCGCCTTCGGTGGCTCGCACCCGCTGGCCAAGAAGATCGGCGCCTGGCCGTCCGTGGCGAGTGTCACCGCGGCCATGGGCGCCGCCTCCCTGATCTTCGGCGCCCGCAAGCGCTGAAGAGCGGTCCGGCAGGAAGGCTTACTTCCGGAGGGGTGCACAAATTCCGGGTGAGCTCACCTGGAATTAGTGCACAGCTCGGGAGATAGCGGCGCGGCGACGCGCACCGCCGGCTGATGTGCCTCGCTTGGCGGGAAACGCCAATGCGACCGCGGGGAGTTGTGGCGATTCTTCACGGCGGCAGCCCGTACCCACTAGGCTTGAGCATCATGGGTATCCGCAACAAGCGCGCTGCCGCTCTTCCCGCCAAACTGTCCCGCTCCTGGCTGCTCGTCAACGCCGTGAAGACCGAGCTCTTCGAGCCCGCTCTCATGTCGGACAGCGACTCGGTCGTCTACGATCTGGAGGCGTCCGTCCCGGAGGACCGCAAGGACGAGGCCCGGGAGAACGTGGTCCGCGCGCTCAGCTCCGGGATGCCCGCCTGGGTGCGCGTCAACGCCATGAACACCGAGCACTGGGCCAAGGACCTGGACGCCCTGGACGCCGTCGAGGGCCTGCGCGGCATCGTGCTGCCGGAGACCGAACGCCCCGAGCAGGTCACGCTCACCGCCATGCGGCTGCACGCCGGCGTCCCGGTGATCGCGCTGATCGAGTCGGCGCGCGGCATCGAGCGCGCCACGGACATCGCACTGGCGCCGGGCACCTTCCGCCTCGCCTTCGGCACCAATGACTTCCGCAAGGACACCGGAGTCTCCGATAGTCCGCTGGCCCTCGCCTACGCGCGCGGCAAGCTGGTCGTGGCCTCCCGGGTGGGCAAGCTGCCGGGCGCCATCGACGGCCCGCCCCCGGTCACGGACACCGCCGAAGAGGCCCGGCTGGGTAGCCGCGCCACCGTGGAGATGGGCATGACCGGCCGGCTCTGCCTGAACGTGGACCACGTCGACGCCATCAACACGGCGCTCTCGCCCAGCGATGACGAGCGGCGCTGGGCCAAGGACATGATCGCCCGTCACGAGGCCGGCGAGGAGATCGGCGACGGTTCGTACCTGCCCCGGCTCAAGCGCGCCCAGAAGATCGCCGCGCTGGCCGACTCCTACGGCCTCTGGAAGGACTGACGGGGCCGCGGGGCCGCCAGTGCATCATCGGCGGTCTGTGCCTGCCACGCGCCGTCGGTGATGAGCGTCCGGGCTCCGGCGATAACGGCCCTCGCCGTATGAGTCGCCGCTGGAAGGACTGACGACGGCGCATCGAGTCACATCGCATCGAGTCGCATCGAATCGACGGGCCCCATCCGTGTAGCGAGACCGCGGTCGCCGCACGTTCGCGGTGCCTCTGAGCGCAGTGTCTCCCCACAGGCGCCGGCACGAACACAGACGGCGGTCGAGGACGAGGCGGGCCACCTTGTAGTGTGGGCTCATGGCGAGCGGAAACCGTGACTTCTGGCAGGACCGGTTGAGCCAGGACTGGAGCGAGACCGGTGTGGGCTATCGCGCCCTGGGCAAGCAGTTCAACATGTGGATGTACCGGCTGCGCCGGGACGTCTTCCTGCGGGAGATCCGCGAGTCCCCCATCGACCCGGGATCCTCTCGGGTGTTCGACATCGGCTCCGGCACCGGCTTCTACGTCCGCCTGTGGAAGGAGCTCGGCGCCGCCGAGATCACCGGTTCGGACATCACCGCGGCGGCCGTGGCGAATCTGCGTGAGCGCTTCCCGGAGCACGAGTTCCATGAGTTCGACGCCACGGATCCGCAGCTGCCCGTGCCCGAAGGCACCTTCGACGTCGTCAACGCCATGGACGTCCTGTTCCACATCACCGACGACGCCGGCCACGACCAGGCGATCCGGAACGCCTGGCGGCTGCTGCGTCCCGGCGGCTGGTTCGTCTTCTCGGAGAACTTCCTGCACGTGCCCGAACAGCGCGGTCCTCGGCAGGCCAACCGGTCGCGGCATCGGATCGAACGCTCCCTGCTCGGCGCCGGCTTCGAGGTCGTCCGGCACACGCCGATGTTCGTCCTGATGAACGCCCAGGTCGATTCGGGGTGGCTGCGCCGCCGTGCCTGGGGAGCGGCGATGCGTGCCGCGACGTCGCTGCCGCCGCTCGGCTGGGCTACCGGTGCCGCGCTCTACCCGCTGGAGAAACGCCTGGTGCGCGCGATGCCGGAAGGACCGAGCACGGAACTGATGATCTGCCGTAAGCCCGCCTGATCCCCGCCGGCCGGCATCGGCCGGACGGGATCTGAGCCGGGCCGGGGCCTGAGCCTTGCGGCGGACGCCCCGCGCGAGGTGCCGCGGCGTTCGCTGCAGCAACCGGCACGGTTTCCGCGTCCGGCGCAGGTGACGACGCCGGCGGCGGGGACTCCGGGAAGGCCGGGCCGGAGCCTCTGGAGGACGACGGGACCGGCCCGCGAAGCCGGCATGACGCGTTTCATGTTTCACGCAGACTCGGCCTCTAGAGTTTCATGCAGGCTCGCCCTCTAGAATTGAGTCGATCTGCCCGTGGTCGCACTGTTAACCGACTGACAAGGAACTTGAGTGACCGGCAATACCACTTTCCGCCACCACAACGCTGCGCTCCTCTCGGTTGCTGAGGTCACCGCTCCCGTCCCTGTCCCCTCCAGCGAGTTCGACCGGGTACTGGCCCCTACGCTCAAGCGGCTCCGGCTGCCTCAGGGCCTGCTCGAACGGGTCGCCGGCGTGACCGAACGCCGCAACTGGCACGACTCCGGAGACTTCCAGGCCGGAGCCGTGGAGGCGGGGGAGAAAGCCCTTGCCGAGGCCGGCATCCGCCCCGACCAGGTGGGCCTGCTGATCAACACGTCCGTCACCCGGGAGAACCTCGAACCGAGTGTCGCCGTCGCGATTCACCACGGCCTGGGACTGCAGCCGGGCGCGATGAACTTCGACATCACCAACGCCTGCCTGGGCTTCGTCAACGGCATGACCCTCGCCGCGACGATGATCGACTCCGGCCAGATCGACTACGCCCTCATCGTCGACGGTGAGGACGCCGCCAAAGTGCAGCAGGCTACGCTCAACCGCCTCAATGAGCCCCAGATCACCCGCGACGAGTTCATGAACGAGTTCGCCAGCCTGACCCTGGGCTCCGGCGCCGCCGCAGCGGTCATCGGCCCGGCCGACCGCCACCCGGAAGGCCACCGGATCAAGGGCGGCATCGCACGGGCCGGCACCGAGCACCACGAGCTCTGCGTCGGCGACCACAAGGGCATGTTCACCAACGCGAAGGCGCTGCTGGAGAACGGCATGAAGCTGGTGGTGGCCGCGTGGCGCGAGGCGCAGCAGGAATGGGACTGGCGTCAGATGGACCGCTACGTGATGCACCAGGTCTCCCATATCCACACCGACGCCATCGTCAAGGCGATCGACCTGATCCGGGACCGCGTGCCGCTGACCTACCCGAAGCTCGGGAACGTCGGCCCCGCCTCCCTGCCGATCACCCTGGCCCGGGAGACCCAGAACCTCCAGCCGGGCAACCGGGTGCTATGCATGGGCGTCGGCTCGGGAATCAACACGGCCATGACGGAGATCGTCTGGTGAGGTTCCCCCCGCGCGCCGCCAGCCTGCCCACCGGACTGGCCGGCTGGAATCCCGGCTTCAGCCGGCTCCTCACGGTTCAGGCCCACGACGGGTCGCGAGGCTTCCATCTGCTGGACACTGGCCCGCTGCTGGAGGCCGAGGGCATCGAGGCCCGCGGCACCATCCTCGCGGTGCACGGCAATCCCACCTACAGCTACTTATGGCGTCACCTCGCCGAAGCCACCCTGCGGCAGGCGCGTGCCGGCGGGGATGCCTGGCGCCTCGTCGCGCCGGACCAGCTCGACATGGGCTACTCGGAGCGGCTGGAGCACCCTGCGCTTCCCACCCCGGGCGAGGGGCGCGATGATGCCGGTTACCGGCGTCTCGGGGAACGCATCGCGGACCTGGACGTGCTTGCCGAGGGCCTGGACCTCCGGGGCGACGACCGGCCGCTCGTCACCCTGGGCCACGACTGGGGCGGCACCATCTCGCTCGGCTGGGCGGCCCGGCACCGGGCAGACATCGCCGCCGCGATGACCCTCAACACCGCCGTCCATCAGCCGGAAGGCGAACCCGTGCCGGCGCCCTTGCGCGCCGCCCTGGCCGGCCCGCTACTGCCCGGTTCCACGGTGCTGACCAAGGCGTTCTCCGAGGTCACACTGCGCCTGACCGCTGAACCGCTGGCGCCCGAGGTCAAGGAGGCGTACCTGGCGCCCTACGCCGCGCCCGCCCTGCGTGGCGGCATCGGCGGATTCGTCGCCGACATCCCGGCCGGTCCCTCGCATCCGAGCGCCGATGAGCTGGCCCGCATCGGGACCGAGCTGCGCTCCTTCGACCGGCCTGCCCTCATCCTGTGGGGGCCGCGCGATCCGGTGTTCCAGGAGTACCACCTGCAAGACCTCATGACACGGCTGCCGCACGCCGATGTGCACCGGTTCGAGAAGGCCGGGCACCTCCTGGCCGAAGAGGCGGATGTCTCCGCGGCCGTGCTGCGCTGGCTCGGCGACGCGGTGCCGGCGGCAGGTCGCGGTGTGGTGACCGTCGCGGGTTCACAGCCGGAGGCGGGTCCGGCGGATGCTGCGCAGGCCTCCCTAAGGGAAGCGGCAGCGACTGTCGCGGAGGGATACGGCGAAGGCGCTGAACGCCACGGCGAGCGCGGCGCTCGCGCGGGCGCCGGCGTGGCCGCCCATGGAACCGGCGGACTCACCGAGAGCGGCGCTGCTCAAGGCGCCACCGGCACGGCGGATGTCGGTGCGACCGAGAACGAGACTGCTCAAGGCGCCGCCAGCGCCGCCATTGACGGGGTCACCGGAGCCGAGACAACCGCCGGTGAGGGCCACCCCTTGCCGCCGCTGTGGGCACTCATCGACGAACGCGCTGGCGATGACGCCATCGCCAGCGTGGACATGTCCGGGCCCGAGCCGCGGCCGGTCAGCTGGGCCAAGCTCGCGCGGGTCGTGAACGGCATCGCCGCCGGCCTGGTCGCCCAGGGGGTGAGGCCGGGTGACCGCGTCTCGCTGCTGATCCCGCCCGGCAACAACCTCACCGCGGCCCTCTACGCCTGCGTGCGCATCGGCGCCGTCGTCGTGGTCGCCGATGCCGGCCTCGGCCCGGCCGGCATGACCCGTGCCGTGCGTGCCGCTGGGCCGTCCTGGATCATCGGCGAGACGCCGGGGCTGACCTTGGCCCGGGCGAAGGGATGGAAGGGGCGCCGGATCTCCGTGCGCCCGATGACGGGCGCCGCGGGCAAAGCGCTGGGCGTGGAGACCAGCCTGACCGCCCTGGCCCGCACCGAGCCGGGTTCACAGCGGCTGCCCGACCCAGCGCCGGAGGACCCGGCGGCGGTGCTGTTCACCTCCGGGTCGACCGGTCCGGCCAAGGGCGTGCTCTACACCCACGGGCGGCTCTCGGCGCTGGTGCGGCGGCTGATCGACACCTTCGGGATCACCCCGGATTCTGGTCTGGTGGCGGGCTTCGCGCCGTTCGCGCTGCTCGGCCCGGGAATCGGCGCCACCACGGTCACCCCGGACATGTCCGTGACCAAGCCGTCCACCCTGACGGCCACCGCGGTGGCCCGCGCCGCCGAGGCCGGGGACGCCAGCATCGTATTCGCCTCGCCCGCGGCACTCGTGAACGTCGTGGCCACCGCCCGCCAGCTCGACCTCGCCGGGCACCGCGCCCTGGCGAGGGTGCGCCTCGTCCTCTCGGCGGGCGCGCCGGTGCCGCTGGAACTGATGAACGAGGTGGCGCAGGTCTTCCCGAACGCGGAGATCCACTCCCCCTACGGCATGACCGAGGGGCTGTTGCTGACCGACATCGAACGGCACGAGGTCGCCCGGGCCCGCACCACGAGCGAACGCGGCGTGTGCGTGGGCCGGCCGGTGGAGGGCGTGGAGCTGCTCATCAGCCCGCTCGACGACCTGGGCCGCCCTACCGAGGAGCTGCTACCGCCGGCGGAGGCGGTGGGCCGGCTGGGTGAGGTGATCGTCTCGGCCCCGCACATCAAGGAGCGTTACGACCGGCTCTGGTACACCGATGCGCTCAGCAAACGAGACACCGGGAAGCCGGCGGGGCGCGCTGCGGGCGCGGCCGGTGCCAGGGACGTCTCCGGTGCGCTGGCCCGGCATCGGACGAACGACATCGGGCATATCGACGCCGAGGGCCGGCTGTGGATCGAAGGACGCCTGCAGCACGTGATCAGCACCCCTGAGGGGCCGCTGGGACCCGGCGGCCCTGAGGCGGCGATCGACACGGTGCCGGGGGTCTTCCGCTCGGCCGTCGTCGGCGTCGGCCCCGCCGGTACGCAGGTGGCGGTCGCCGTGATCGAACCCGAGCCCGAGGCGCTCGCGGCGGATCCCGAGCGCGCCAGTCGTGCCCGCACCGGGGACGCCCGCAGCAGCGGTGCGCCGCGACTGCGCACCGGATTGGCGCCGCAGCCCCTCGCCCGGGCGGTGCGCGCCGCCGCCAGGGCCCTGCCCGCGCCGGTGGAGATCGCCGCGGTGCTCGTCACGCACGAGTTCCCCACCGACATCCGGCACAACTCGAAGATCGACCGTTCCCGGCTGGCCGTCTGGGCGGACCGGGTCCTCAGCGGACAGGCGGTGGGCACGCCATGAAGATCCTGGTCACGGGTGCTTCCGGGCTGCTCGGCTCGGGCGCGGCACGACGGTTCGCCGAGCGTGGCGACGATGTGGTGACCCTGCAGCGGCGGCCATCCGGCGTGGCCGGGGCCACGGACATCCTGGGCAGCGTCACCGATCCGCAGGCCGTGGAGCAGGCGGTGCGCGGGGTGGACACCGTCCTCCACGTGGCCGCGAAGGTCTCCATGATGGGCCCGGCCAGCGAGTTCGAGCAGGTCAACGTCGGCGGCACCAAGACGCTGCTGGCCGCGGCCCGCGCCGCCGGTGTCCGCCGCTGGGTGCAGGTGTCCTCGCCCTCGGTGGCGCACGCCGGGCATTCGCTCATCGGCGCTCCTGCCGGTCCCGCCGATCCGGTGCGGGCGCGCGGCGATTACGCCCGGACCAAGGCGGCTGGCGAGCTGGCGGCCCTGGCCGCGGACGCCGATGACTTCCGCGTCCTGGCCATCCGCCCGCACCTGATGTGGGGGCCGGGGGACACCCAGCTGACCGAACGCATCGCCGACCGCGCCCGGAAGGGTCGCATGCCGGTGCTGGGTTCCGGTGCTGCCCTCGTGGACACGCTGTACATCGACAACGCGGTGGACGCGGCGGTGGCGGCCGTGGACCGGGTGGAGCAGGTGCACGGCGAAGCGCTCGTCGTCACGAACGGCGAGCCGCGGCCCATCGGTGAGCTGATCACCGGCATCGCCCAGGCGGCCGGCGCGCCCGCGCCTAAGCTGCGCATCCCGGTGGCGCCGGCGCTGGTGGCCGGGGCGGCCGTTGAGAAGGTGTGGAACCTCAAAGAGCGTGAGGACGAGCCGCCGCTGACCAGATTCCTGGCCGAGCAGCTGTCCACCGCGCACTGGTTCGACCAGCGCCGCACCCGCGAAGCGCTGGACTGGCGCCCGCGGATCAGCATCGACGAGGGCCTGGAACGCCTCGCCGAGCACTACGGGCACTAACGGGCACTAACGAGACCTGCGGGCATCATTCCCCGAGGCGTCGGGCTCGTGACAGAACCACACCCTGGTGACAAAACCACACCTTAGTGACAGGACGGCAGGGTGAACGCCCCGTATCCGTGGCGGTCCGCCGGAACGACACCCACACGCCCCGGGGCGTCAGGTTCGTGACAAAACCACACCCTGGTGACAGAACCACACCGTAGACGGTGGTGTCCTGTCACCACGGCGGTGTCCTGTCACTATCGTGGTGTCCTGTCACCACGATGGTGTCCCCTCACGCAGCCGGGAAGCGCCTACCGACTCCCGACCCGGCCCGGCTGCCAGGTAGGTGTCCTCTCCCGCACGCCACCCGCACACCCCGCGACATGAGAACACCCCCGCTACCCACCGAAGAACGGAGGGCAGCAGGGGTGTCCACGTCAGACCACCCCGGGGCACCAGGTTCGTGACAGAACGACACCCTAGTGACAAAACCACACCGTAGACGGTGGTGTCCCGTCACTACCGTGGTGTCCTATCACCACGACCGTGCCCCCTCACGCACACGGGAACGCCCACCGCCGGGCCAGACCACCACCGGGCCAGACCCGGGACCAGACCACCACCAGGCCAGACCCGGGGGCCAGACCACCGTGGGGTGAGGCCACCGCCGGGCCGGGCGGG
>NZ_BMFY01000015.1 GCF_014639315.1 Sediminivirga luteola | reverse complement strand
TGACAATGTCAGACACGCTATTGAGTTCTCAAAGAACAGACACACACCACAACCAGGCCAGTCACACTCAACCACCCAGCCGTGGGGCTTTCTATATTTACTTTAGCAGATCGCTTCACGAAATCAAATCGACGCTTTCACCGCGATTTCCGAGTAATCGGAAATCGATTCTCAGCGAGAATCTGGTTTAGCCGCTTCATTCGTTTATCAACCCGCCGGAGAAGAACTCTAGCAGATTCTCGCTTGGCTGCAAATCCGCTTTTCGTGCTTCCCGTCACCCGTTTCCGCTCCCCGTTTCCAGGGCGCGCCCATCCACGCGACACTTCCGTGTCTTCGTGAAGAGGTGGGTGGCTGCCTTCTCGTACTCGGCGATCGGCATCCGACCTGGCCGGTCCGGCGCCTCATCGGCGCGGGCAACAGGTAATAACTTACCCAGATCCACACGCACGCGCAACTCGGAGCCGGGGTGTGCTCCCTCACAGTACCGGGCGGCCCTCGGCGGGCCCGCCAAACGAAGCCCTCTGCCACACGCGAGAGGGCGTGACCGAATTGAGTCCGGCCACGCCCTCTCCCCCGTTCTGCCGCGGATCAGTCGGTCAGGCGCAGCGCGCCGAGCGTCTTCTTGCCGCGGCGTAGCAGTACCGCCGTACCGGCCAGGAGGTCGTTTTCGCCGAGGGTCCGCTCCTCCTCGGTCTCCTTCGTGTTGTTGACGTAGGCGCCGCCTTCCCGGATCGCCCGCCGGGCGTCGCCCTTGCTTTTGACGATGCCGGTTTCCAGCAGCGCCTCGACCAGGCCCATGCCCTCCGTCAGCCGTGCCCTCGGGACGACGACGTGCGGCAGTTCCGCGGCGGCCGCATCGACGGTCGCGGCATCCAGCTCCCGCAGTTCGCCTCTGCCGAACAGCGCCGCTGCGGCGGCCTGCGCCTGGGCAGTCGGCTCAGCGCCGTGCACCAGCGTGGTCACGTCCTCGGCGAGGATGCGCTGCGCCAGCCGCTCATGCGGTTTGGCGGCGAACTCCTCGGCGATCTGCTCGATCTCCGCCACCGGCCGCGGCGAGAAGATCTTCAGGTACTTGACCGCATCGGCGTCGGCCGCATTGAGCCAGAACTGCAGGAAGGCGTAAGGGCTGGTCATCGACGGGTCCAGCCAGACCGTCCCGGACTCCGTCTTGCCGAACTTGGTGCCGTCCGCCTTCGTCACCAGCGGAGAGGCCAGCGCGTGCACCTGGGCCTGCTCCACCTTACGGACCAGGCTCACCCCGGCGGTGAGGTTGCCCCACTGGTCGCTGCCGCCGGTCTGGAGGGTGCAGCCGTGACGGCGGTAGAGCTCCAGGTAGTCGTTCCCCTGCAGGATCTGGTAGGCGAACTCCGTGAAGCTGATGCCGCTCTCGCTCTGCAGCCGGGCCGCGACCGCCTCCTTGGCGAGCATCGTGTTCACATTGAAGTGCTTGCCGACGTCCCGGAGGAAGTCGATCGCGGAAAGCTCACTGGTCCAGTCGTAGTTGTTCACCAGCGTCGCGCCGTTCGGTCCCTCGAAGTCCAGGAACCGCTGGATCTGGCTGCGGATCTTCTCCACCCAGCCCTCGACGACCTCCTGCGGGTTGAGCGTCCGTTCCCCCGACATCCGCGGATCGCCGATCAGCCCGGTGGCGCCTCCGACGAGGGCCAGGGGCCGGTGGCCGGCGCGCTGCAGATGGCGGGCGATGATGAGCTGCACCAGATTGCCCATGTGCAGGCTCGGCGCGGTCGGGTCAAAACCGATATAGAAGGTGACCGGCCCCTCGGCGAGGGCCTGC
The DNA here is from genome assembly GCF_014639315.1 of Sediminivirga luteola. Classification (GTDB taxonomy): domain Bacteria; phylum Actinomycetota; class Actinomycetes; order Actinomycetales; family Brevibacteriaceae; genus Sediminivirga; species Sediminivirga luteola. The sequence goes on along the minus strand of NZ_BMFY01000015.1, from coordinate 111,211 downwards.
GACAGGGCCTCCTCGTCAGTGGACTGCGCCAGCAGTCCCCGGGCCTTCAGCTCACCTAGCACATCGGTCACGTGACTCTTCCGTCCTTGTCTCGATGGGAAACCCCCGGCGACGACGCCAGCTCACCAGCGCGGCCGGCGTCCGGATCGGTCCTTCCGGGGCGCGGCGGGAGACAGCCCGCCGTTCACCCGGAATTCTAGTGCCCCGCTCAGGGGGCGGCGAACTCGCTCGCGCGGGACATCGCCGTCGCCAGTTCCTCCAGCTGGGCGCGCACTGCCTGCCGCGCCGTGCCGCCGCGCGCGGACCGGGAATCGATCGAGCCGAGGGTGGTGAGCACCTCACGCACCTCGGCGGTGAACTGCTCCGAGAGCCCAGCGTAATCCTCGTCGCTCAAGTCCCAGAGTTCCTGGCCGCGGGACTCCGCGAGCTTCACGGCGGCCCCGGAGAGCTCATGCGCCTCCCGGAACGGCACTCCGCGGCGGACCAGCCACTCGGCGAGGTCCGTGGCGAGGGCGAAGCCCTCCGGTGCGAGCTTCGCCATCCGCTCGGTGTCGAAGCGCAGGGTGGCGATCATCCCGGAGAACGCCGGCAGCAGCAGATCAAGGGAGTCGACCGCGTCGAAGACCGGCTCCTTGTCCTCCTGAAGGTCCCGGTTGTACGCCAGCGGGATGCCCTTGAGCGTGGCCAGGAGACCGGTCAGGTCGCCGATGATCCTGCCCGCCTTGCCGCGGGCGAGCTCGGCGATGTCGGGGTTCTTCTTCTGCGGCATGATCGACGAGCCGGTCGAATAGGCGTCGTCGAGCACCACGAAGCCGAACTCCTTCGTCGCCCAGAGGATGACCTCCTCGCTCAGCCTGGACAGGTCCACGCCGATCATCGCCGTCACGAAGAGGAACTCGGCGAACACATCGCGGGAGGCGGTGCCGTCGATGGAGTTCTCCACCGAGGAGGCGAAGCCCAACTCCTCGGCCACGGCCTGCGGGTCCAGTCCCAGCGAGGAACCGGCCAGGGCGCCGGAGCCGTAGGCGGACACCCCGGCCCGGGCGTCCAGATCTCGCAGCCGCTCGATATCGCGCAGCAGCGGCCAGGCGTGCGCCAGCAGGTGGTGGCTGAGCAGCACCGGCTGGGCGTGCTGCAGGTGGGTGCGGCCGGGCATCGGCGCGCCGAAGTGCGCCTCCGCCTGGTCCCGCAGCGCCGTGACGATCTCCAGCAGTCCGCCGGCCAGGCGCCGCGCGGCGTCCCGGATGTACATCCGGCCCATCGTCGCGATCTGATCGTTCCGCGAACGGCCCGCGCGCAGCTTGCCGCCCAGTTGCGCGCCGGCCCGCTCCAGCAGGCCGCGCTCCAGCGCCGAGTGCACGTCCTCATCGGACTCGGCGGCGGTGAACGCGCCGGACTCGACATCGGCCAGGAGCTCATCGAGCGCGGACAGCATGCCCGCCAGTTCCTCCTCGTCGAGCAGCCCGGCGCGGTGCAGCACGCGGGCGTGCGCCTTGGAACCGGCGATGTCGTACCCGGCCAGGCGCCAGTCGAAGTGCGTCGACTTGCTCAGCCGCGCCATCGCCTCGGCGGGACCGCCGGCGAACCGTCCGCCCCACAGGCTCAGCCGCTCGCCGGTCCCCGCTGTCTGGTCTGTCTCGCCGGCCATCGGTTCAGGCCCCGTTCAGCTTGGCCTGGCGGGCCGCTGCCTGCTTGGAGGACAGACCGTAGATGTCGATGAACCCGCGCGCGGAGCCCTGGTCGAAGCTGTCGCCCTCGTCGTAGGTGGCGAGGTTGAAGTCGTACAGCGAGGTCTCCGAGCGGCGCCCGGTCACAGTGGCCCGGCCACCGTGCAGCACCATGCGGATGTCCCCGGAGACGTACGTCTGGGTGTCGTCGATGAACGCGTCCAGCGAGCGCTTCAGCTCGGAGAACCACTGGCCGTCGTACACGACTTCGGTCCAGCGCTGGTCCACCAGCTTCTTGAACCGGGCCTGCTCGCGCTCCAGGGTGACGTTCTCCAGCTCACGGTGCGCGGCGATGAGCGTCATGGCGCCCGGCGCCTCGTAGACCTCACGGCTCTTGATGCCCACCAGGCGGTCCTCCACCAGGTCGATCCGGCCGATTCCCTGGGCGCCGGCGCGGGTATTGAGCTCCTCGATCGCCTGCAACGGGGTGACGTCGCGACCGTCGACCTTCACCGGGATGCCCTGGGCGAAGGTGATCGTGACCTCGTCGGCCGGCGGCGGGAAGGCCGGGTCGTCGGTGTAGTCGTAGACGTCCTTGGTGGGCTCGTTCCAGATGTCCTCCAGGAAGCCGGTCTCCACGGCGCGACCCCAGACGTTCTGGTCGATGGAGAACGGGTTCGACTTGGTGGTGACGATGGGCAAGTCGTTGCGTTCGGCGTACTCGATCGCCTTCTCGCGGGTCAGCGCCAGGTCCCGGACGGGGGCGATGCACTTCAGGTCCGGGGCCAGGGAGGTGATGCCCACCTCGAACCGGACCTGGTCGTTGCCCTTGCCGGTGCAGCCGTGGGCCACGGTGGTGGCGCCGAACTGGCGGGCGGCGGTGACAAGGTGCTTGACGATGACGGGCCGGGAGAGCGCCGAGACGTTCGGGTAGGCGTCCATGTACAGGGTGTTCGCCTTCAGGCCGGGCATGCAGTACTCGGCGGCGAACTCGTCCCGGGCGTCGGCGACGTAGGCCTCCACCGCGCCGCAGTCCAGGGCGCGCTGGCGGATGGTCTCCAGGTCCTCGCCGCCCTGGCCGACGTCGACGGCCATCGCGACGACATCGGCGCCGGTGGCCTCCTTGATCCAGCCGATGGCCACCGAGGTGTCCAGCCCGCCGGAGTAGGCGAGCACTACGCGATCAGTCACGGGATCTCCTTCACAGGGAATTCTTCACAGGGAATTCTTCTTGGTGTTCTTCATGGGTTTCATTGTCGTCGATGCGCCTCAGGCGCCGATGCGGCCTTAGGCGCCGGCCGGCGATGTCAGGGCGCGGAACCGCTCGGCCAGTGCGGCGCCGCCGTCGGGATCGGCGGCGATGACCATGACCGTGTCGTCCCCGCCGATGCAGCCGAGCACCTGCGGCAGGATCGACCGGTCGATCGCGGAGGCGAGGTACTGCGCGGCTCCCGGTGGCGTGCGCAGCACCACCAGGTTCGCGGAGGCCTGCGCGGAGACCAGCAGTTCCTCGCACAGCCGCTGCAGCTTGGCGTCCAGGACCTCCTGCCCGATGCCGCCCTCCGGTCGCCGGTCCCCGCCCTCACCCGGGACGGCGTAGACCAGGCCCTTCTCGCCGCGGATCTTCACCGCGCCGATCTCCTCCAGGTCCCGTGAGAGAGTCGCCTGGGTGACCGCGATGCCGCGTTCCTCCAGGAGCGCGGCGAGCGCCGACTGGGACGGCACGGTGTGGGTGGTGACCAGTTCGATGATGAGCGCCTGACGGGCCGTTTTGGTCTGCACCGTGCTGGCGCCCGCCTGCGGGCCGGGCGGGCCGGGCGGCCGTGGCGGACGTTCTTCAGCCACGGCTGCGCTCCAGCAGCCAGGTCAGGACGGCCTTCTGGGCATGCACGCGGTTCTCTGCCTCGTCCCAGATCACTGAGCTGGGGCCGTCGAGCACCTCGGCGGTGATCTCCTTGCCCCGGTACGCCGGCAGGCAGTGCAGCACGATCGCGTCGTTGGAGGCCGCCAGGAGTTCGGCGTCCACCTGGTATGGCCGGAACGGCGAGGCCTCGCCGTCGCGGCCGGCGGTGTCCTGGCCCATCGAGACCCAGGTGTCGGTGGCCAGGACGTCCGCTCCGGCGGCCGCTTCCCGGGCGTGCTCCGTGACGGAGACGCTGCCTCCCGTGGACCGGGCGATCTCCCCGGCCCGGCGAAGGACCGCAGGTGCGGGCTGGTGCGAGGCCGGTGTGGCGATCCGCACGTGCATGCCCGCGGTGGCGCCGGCCAGCAGATAGGAGTGCGCCATATTGTTGGCGCCGTCGCCGAAGTAGGCCATCGTCAGGCCGGTCAGGCCGTTCCCGGTCCCGGTGCCGCGGTGCTCGCGTACCGTCTGCAAGTCGGCCAACAGCTGACAGGGGTGGAAGTCGTCGGACAGCGCGTTGATCACCGGGACGGTGCCGTACTCGGCCATCTCCTCCAGACCCGACTGGGCGAAGGTGCGCCAGACCACGGCCGCCACCATCCGGCTGAGCACCCGCGAGGTGTCCGCGACCGACTCCTTATGGCCCAGCTGCGCGGCACCCGGGTCGACGATGAGCGCCGAGCCGCCCAGTTCCGCGATTCCCGCGGCGAAGGACACCCGGGTACGGGTGGAGGTCTTGTCGAAGATCACCGCGACGGTCTCCGGCCCCTCCAGGGGCCGCCGGGAGAAGCGTGCCGCCTTGAGCTCGTCGGCCAGGTCGAGGACGTCGCGCTGCTCTTCGGGCGTGAGATCGTCGTCGCGCAGGAAGTGCCGGACTGCGCCGGCAGGGGTGGTGGCGGTCATGACTGCTCTCCTTCACGTGGTCCGGCGGGGGTGGCCGCCTGCCCGGCGGCGTCCAGGATGGCCGGGAGTGCCGCGACGAATCCGGCTGCCTCCTCGGCGGTGAGGATGAGCGGCGGCGCCAGCCGCAGGGTGCCGGGGGCGACGGCGTTGACGATGAAGCCCTGCTCCAGCGCGGCCTCCACCGCCCGCTTGGCGACCGGCGCGCCCGGCGCGGCGGTCTCGTCTGGGGCCAGATCGATCGCGATGAGCAGCCCGGCGGCCCGCACGGCCGTGATCCGCTCGTCGCCGAGCGCGGCCAGTCCATCGGTGATCGCCTCCGAGACCGTGCGCACATGCGCCAGGAGGCCGGCGTCCTCGATCTCCTGCAGGGTCGCCAGGGCCGCGGCGGCCGCCGCGGGGTTGCCGCCGAAGGTGGTCCCGTGCGAACCGGCGGTGAGCAGGCCGGAGACCGCCGCGCCGACGGTGATGACGGCGCCGATGGGGTAGCCGGCGCCGAGGCCCTTGGCGAGCGTGATCACATCGGGCAGATCGCCGGATGCGTCCGGTCCCTGCAGCTGGCGCTGGAAAGCGAACCACTCCCCCGTCCGGCCGATTCCGGTCTGCACCTCGTCCACGATCAGCAGGGCGCCGTGCTCACGGGTCAGCCGCCGTGCCGCGGCCAGATAGCCCTCCGGCAGCGGGCGCACGCCGGCTTCTCCCTGCACCGGCTCGAGCACCAGGGCGGCGGTGCGCTCGTCCAGAGCCTCCTCCAGTGCGGCGAGATCGCCGAACGGCAGATGCGTCACGCCGGAGGGCAGCGGTTCGAAGGGCTCGCGGTAGGTGGTCTTGGCCGTGAGGGCCAGCGCGCCCATGGTGCGGCCGTGGAAGGCTCCCTCCAGGGCGAGGATCCGGTCCCGCTGCGGGCCGCCGTGGCGGCGCGCGATCTTGAACGCCGTCTCGTTCGCCTCCGCGCCGGAATTTCCGAAGTAGACGCCGGATCCGGCCGGGGCGCCGCTGAGCGCCAGGAGCTTCTCCGCGAGCCGGATCTGCGGCTCGGTGGCGAAGAAGTTGGAGACGTGGGCGAGGGTGTTCCACTGGCGGGACACGGCGTCGACGACGGCCGGATGTGCGTGCCCGAGCGCATTGACCGCGATGCCGGCCAGCAGGTCCAGGTATTCCCGTCCCTCGGTGTCCCAGACGTGCGCGCCCTTGCCGCGTTCCAGGACCCGCTGCGGGGTACCGAAGACGCCCAGCAGCGCGTTCGCGTAGCGGTCCTGCAGGCTGCTGCTCATGGGCGGTTCTCCTCATCGGGTGCGTAGGGGCTGACTGGGCCGGCGGCCGCGGGCACGACCATCGTGCCGAAGCCGGCCGTGGTGAAGATCTCCAGCAGCAGCGAGTGGGCGAAGCGGCCGTCGACGATATGCGCCTGCCGGACTCCGGAGTCCACCGCGTGCAGCGCCGCCGCCATCTTCGGCAGCATCCCGGCGGAGAGGCCTGGCAGCATCTGCCGCAGTTCCTCCGTGTCGATCTCGCTGATGAGCGAGTCCCGGTCGGGCCAGTCGCGGTACAGCCCTTCCACATCGGTGAGCACGGCGAGCTTGTCGGCGCGCATCGCGGCGGCCACGGCGGCCGCGGCGGTGTCGGCGTTGACGTTGAGCGGTTTGCCCGGCTCGCCGCCGCGTTCGGCGGCGATGGAGCAGATCACCGGGACCCGGCCGGCGTCCAGCAGCTGGTGGAGGAAGCGGGTGTTGACGGAGACGATCTCCCCGACCCGGCCCAGATCGACCGGCTCACCGTCCACCTCGACGCGGGCGACCTCCGCCAGCAGCAGATCGCCGTCCTCGCCGGAGAGCCCGACGGCGGCCTCCCCGTTCTGGTTGATCCGGGCGACGACGTCGCGGTTGACCTGCCCGGCGAGGACCATGCGGATGACCTCGGCGGCCTCCTCGCTGGTGACCCGCCGGCCGGCGCGGAACTCGCTGGCGATGCCCAGGCGGTCGAGCATCGCCGTGATCTGCGGGCCGCCGCCGTGCACCACGATGGGGCGCAGCCCGGCGAACCGGAGGAAGGCGATGTCGTCGGCGAAGGCCTGCTGCAGGTCCTCGTTGACCATGGCGTTGCCGCCGTACTTGACCACGATGACGGCGCCGGCGAAGCGCTTGATCCAGGGCAGCGTCTCGATCAGGACCTCGGCCTTGGCCTGCGCGGCGGCCAGCCGCGCGTGCTGGATCGTGGACCGCTCGCTGGGGGCGGGGGCATGAGCGCCCGCGACCCCGCCGGCGGGGGCCTGTCCGCTGGTGTGGGGGTGCTCGCTCATGTGGAGTACACGCTGTTCTCTTCGACGTAGTCGTGGGTCAGATCGGAGGTGAGCACCGTGCCCTCCCCCTCGCCGGCATGCAGGTCCACCAGCACCTCGACGCGGCGGCCGAACCGCACCAGCTCGGGTGGTTCGTCCGGCACCCCGCCGCGGCACAGCTGGACGCCGTTGATGGCGATGTCGATCGCATCCGGGGAGAACGTGGCGTCGGTCGTCCCGATCTGCGCCAGCACGCGGCCCCAGTTGGGATCCTCGCCGAAGATGGCGGTCTTGAACAGGGCCGAGCGCGCGATGGCACGCGAGACGGTCACCGCCTCTTCCTCGCTGGCGGCGCCCCGGGTGGTGATGACGATGTCGTGCTTGGCGCCCTCGGCGTCGGCGTGCAGCTGCGCGGCCAGATCGGCGCAGACCTGCTCCACCGCAGCGGCGAAGGCCTCGAGCTCAGGTGTGACGCCGGAGGCACCGGAGGCCATCAGGACGACCGTGTCATTGGTGGACATGCAGCCGTCGGTGTCGAGCCGGTCGAAGGTGCGGGCGGTGGCGTGCCGCAGGGCGGCGTCGGTGGCACCCGCATCGGCGCCGAGGTCCGCGTCGGTGGTCAGCACCACGAGCATGGTGGCCAGCCCCGGCGCCAGCATGCCCGCGCCCTTGGCCATGCCGCCGATGCGGTAGCCGTCCAGCTCGAGCTGCGCCGTCTTGGGCACGGTGTCGGTGGTCATGATGGCCTCGGCGGCCGCCTGGCCGCCGGCCGCGGCGAGCGAGTCCAGCAGCGGCGGGATCCCGCCCAGCAGGGCGTCCTCCCACTGCTGTTCCCAGACGCCGATGAGCCCGGTCGAGCACACCACGACATCGCCCGGCGCGACGTTCAGCCCGTCGGCGACCGCTTCCGCGGTCCGTTCCACGGTGGTCATCCCGGCCGGGCCGGTGAAGCAGTTGGCGCCCCCGGAATTGAGCACGACGGCGGCGACCCTGCCGTCGGCGCTGGCCTGTTCGCTCCAGATGACCGGATGCGCGCGGCAGCGATTGGAGGTGTAGACAGCGGCGGCGGTGCGGGCGGGGCCGTCATTGACGACGAGCGCCAGATCGGGCTTGCCGCTGGGCTTCAGGCCGGCGGTGACCCCGGCGGCACGGAAACCGCGCGGGAACGTGGTGCTCATGGTGCGACTCCTTCGAGCGGAAGTCCTGCGCCCTCGTCAAGGCCGAGGGCGATCTGCGCGGATTGGATGGCCTGCCCGGCGGTCCCCCGGCTGAGGTTGTCCAGGGCGATCACGACGACGACGCTGCCGGCCCGCTCGTCGAGTGCCCATTGCAGCTGGGCGACATTGCTCCCGGCAGTGCTGGCGGTGGCCGGCCATTGGCCGTCCGGCAGCACCCGGACGAAGGGCTCGTCGCCGTAGGCCGCGGTGAAGGCCTGCTGCGCTTTCCGGCGGGCCTGCCCCGCGTCCAGGCCGGGAGCGAGCGGCGCCGAGACCGTGGCCAGGATGCCGCGGGCCATCGGCACGAGCGTGGGGGTGAAGGTGATGCGGACCGGGCCGGTGACCGGATCGGCGCCGAGCGCCTGGTTCAGGTTCTGCTCGATCTCGGGGATGTGCCGGTGACTGCCGCCGACGGCGTAGGGCGAGGCCGAGCCGAGGATCTCCGCTGCCAGCAGATGGGATTTGAGGGCTCTGCCGGCGCCGGAGGGGCCGTTGGCGAGGACGGCGGTCAGTGCCTCCGGCCGGATCACCCCGGCCTGCAGCAGCGGTGCCGCCGCGAGGGTCACGGCGGTGACATTGCAGCCGGGCACGGCGATCCGCTGCGCTCCGCGCAGCCGTTCGCGCTGCTTGCCGCCGCCGGCGATGAGCATCTCCGGAAGGCCGTAAGGCCAGGTGCCCTGGTGCTCGGAGGCGTAGTACGCCTGCCAGCTCTCGGCGGAGACGAGGCGGTGGTCCGCGGCCAGGTCCACTACGAGGGTGTCCGGGTGCGCGGCGGTCAGTTCGGCGGCGACGCGCCCGGAGTGCCCGTGCGGCAGAGCGAGGAAGACGACGTCGTGCCCGGCCAGGACCTCCGCGGTGGTGGGCTGGACGGTCATGTCCGCATAGCGGACCAGATGCGGCTGATGGGCGCCAAGCGTCGATCCCGCGCTGCTGGCACCGGTCACCGTTGTAACGTGGAACACAGGCGAGCCGGCGAGCAGCCGGAGGACTTCTCCCCCGGCATAGCCGGTAGCCCCCGACACGGCTACGGACAAGGTCGTCATATGAATAACCATACACTGTCGGCGGTTATTATTCACTAGGAGGAGTCATGGCCCACGCAATCGTGGCGGTGGAAGCAGGCGGACCCGAGGTTCTCGGCTTCCACGAGATCGAAGACCCGGTGCCGCAGCACGGTGAGCTGCTGGTGCGCACGGGAGGGATCGGCGTCAACTTCATCGACACCTACCGCCGGTCCGGTGTCTATCCGGAGCAGTTCCCGCACATCCCCGGCCGGGAGGGCGCCGGCACCGTCGTCGCGCTGGGTCCCGGCGTGGAGGGTTTCGAGGTGGGCGACCGGGTGGCCTGGCACGAGGCCCTGCACTCCTACGCCACGCTCGTCCGGGTGCCGGTCGCGCATGCGCTGCATGTGCCCGAGGACGTCGACGACGTCACCGCGGCGGCCATCCCGCTGCAGGGTCTCACGGCACAGTATCTGGCCACCGACTCGCATCAGGTGCAGGCCGGGCAGACCGCCCTGGTGCATGCCGCCGCCGGGGGCGTCGGCCTGCTGCTGACGCAGATCCTCAAGCACCTGGGCGCCCGGGTCATCGGCACCGTCGGCACGGAGGAGAAGGCCGAGCTGGCCCGCCAGGCCGGGGCCGACGAGGTGTTCCTGTACGGGGAGGGCGTGGACATCGCCGCGACCGTCGCCTCGCTGACCGACGGCAAGGGCGCCGATGTCGTCTACGACGGCGTGGGCAAGGACACCTTCGACGCCTCACTGGCCTCCACGGCCGTCCGCGGTTCCCTCGTGCTCTACGGCGGCGCCTCGGGACAGGTGCCGCCCTTCGACATCCAGCGGCTCAATTCCGCCGGGGGCGTGTTCCTCTCCCGGCCGTCCCTGGTCTGGTTCACCCGCACCCGCGAAGAGCTCGAGGAGCGCGCGGCGTTCATCTTCGCGGGCCTTCGGGAGGGCTGGCTGTCCTTCCGGGTGGGCGCGACCTATCCCCTGGCGCAGGCCGAGCAGGCCCACCGCGATCTGCAGGGCAGGAAGACCACGGGCAAGGTCGTCCTGGTCCCCTAAGGCACTGACCGCCCGCCACCCGGACCGCCCGGCGCACGGACCGGCGGGCGCACGGTAGTTCCGGGGCAGTGCACTAATTCCGCGTGAGCTCACCGGGAATTAGTGCACCACCCCGGAACTAGACCCCCATACGCGCTGGGCCCCGATGCGGTTGGTCCCGGTGAACCCCGGGGTCAGCCGCATCGCTGTTTCAATGCCGGGCGGAGCCCATCATCGCCGGGTGGTCGCACCATACGCGCGAGCCTCAGCTGGTCGCAGCCGTCGCCTTGCCGAGCGCCTGGTCCAGGTCCGCCAGCAGATCGTCCAGGGTCTCGATGCCGATCGAGAGCCGGATCAGGCCCTGCCCGATGCCCAGGCGTTGCCGGTGCTCCTCGGTGAATCCGCCGTGGGTGGTCGTGGCCGGATGCAGCGCCATGGACCGGACATCGCCGATGTTCGTCATCTTCGAGATGAGCTGGAGGCTGTCGAAGAACGCCTCCGCGGCCGGGCGGCCGCCCTTCAGGGTGAAGGAGAACACCGCCCCGGAGTGCCCGTCGAAGTACCGTTGCGCGATCCCGTGGTTCGGGTTCCCCGGCAGTGCCGCGTAGTCCACCGACTCCACCTCCGCGCGCCCGGTGAGCCACCGCGCGATGGCGGCGGCATTGGCGGCGTGGCGCTCCATTCGCAGGGACAGCGTCTCCATGCCCTGCTGCAGCAGGAAGGCGTTGAACGACGATACCGCGGGGCCGAAGTCGTTGACCGAGGTGAACCTGGCCGCGGCGGCGAAAGCGCGCCGGGCGCCGACGCGCTCCAGATGCGAGGGGCTGTCGGGGCCGGGACGATCGGTGACGAGCGGGTACCGCCGGGATGCGCCGGCCCAGTCGAACGTTCCGCCGTCGACGATGGCCCCGGCGATGACGGCCCCGTGACCGGCGAGGTACTTCGAGGCCGAGTGCACGACGATATGCGCGCCGTGTTCCAGGGGCCGGACGAAGACCGGGGTGGCGATGGTGTTGTCCACCACGAGCGGCAGCCCGTGCTCGCGCGCGATCTCCCCGACCGCGGCGATGTCGACGACGTCGTTCTTGGGGTTCGGGATGGTCTCCACGAACAGCGCCTTCGTCTGCGGCCGGATGAGGGCGCGGTACTGCTGCGGGTCATGCGGGTCGGAGACGTACTCCACTTCGATACCGGTCCTGCGCAGGGCACGGTTGAACTGGATCTGCGTGCCCGAGTAGATGCTCGGCGCGGAGACGATGTGGTCTCCGGCCTCGGCGAGGGTCAGCAGCACCGAGGACACCGCGGCCTGCCCGGAGGCCACGACGATCGCCTCGGACCCGCCTTCGAGCGAGGCGATGCGCCGCTCGGCCACCTGCGTGGTCGGGTTCAGGTGCCGGGAGTAGAGCTGCCCCTCCTCCTCGTTGGCGAAGCGCCTGCGGGCATGCTCCAGCGAGTCGAACCGGAAGGCGTTCGAGGCGTAGATGGGCGGGATGCGGGCGCCGAAGGGGTCCTCCGCGGAAATGTCCCCGACGTGGATCTGCCGGGTCTCGAACCCCTTCGTCCCGAGCATCGCCCCGGCGGCCGCAGGAGTCCCGGGAACGCCAGGAGACCCGGGAACGCGATCTCCTGGCGCCGGGGCGGATCCGGACTGCTGGCTCATCGGCGGCGTCAGTGCGCGTGCTCGGCGAACTTGAACGCCAGCCGCCCGTGGGTGAGGCCACCGCCGGCCTGGATCGCGGTGGAGACCCAGGCGGCCTCTGCGATCTCCGCGTCGGTGGCGCCGGCCTTGACGGCGTTCGTGGCGTGCGCTTCGATGCAGTAGACGCACTTGGTGGCGGTGGCCACGCCGATGGCGATCAGCTCGCGGGTCTTCAGGTCCAGCTCGCGGCCCTCAGCGGCGAACACGGCGCTGTTGAACGCGCCGAAGGCCTCCAGGATCTCCGGGGTCTCCTTCTTGTAGACCTTGCCGTAGGAGGCGTCCTCGGGCGAGTGGTAGTGGTTGGCGTCGGTCATGGCGAGCTCCTCGTTGCGTAGATGGGGTACGGCTTTTTCAGGCGCCGGCCGGCACCACGCCGGGGACGCGCAGGGATTCCAGCAGCGGGAACACCTGGGAGGCGAACCGCTGCAGTTCCTCCAGCTGGGGCGAGGACTGCAGCAGCAGGACCTCGACGCCGGCCTCGTGATAGGCGGCGATCCGCTCGGCCACCTGTTCCGGGGTGCCGATCAGATTGGGACGCAGCCCGCGGTTGGACACCGAGTAGTCCTTCAAGTCGACGGCCGTGTCCAGCTTCGACTTGGTGACGAACTCCTGGTACGAGGCGTACGCGTCGCCGCTGCGGACGTCGGTGATGCGTTCCAGCTCCGCCTGGGCCTCGGCCTCGGTGTCCCGGACGATCACATACGCCGCCATGCCGAAGCGCTGGAAGGGTTCCAGGCCGGCTTCCTCGCGGCGCTGACGCATGTCCTGGACCTTCGCCGAGACCTCCTCCAGGGTCCCCCCGTGGGTGAGGTAGGCATCGGCGAAGCGGCTGATGGCCGCTCGTCCCGCCGGGGACTCCCCGCCGGCGTAGATCAGGGGCTTCACCTGGGGTTTGGGCTCCAGATGCGTGTCCTGAAGCTGGTAGAACCGGCCCTCGTGCGAGTACGGGGTCTCCTGCCACAGCCCGCGCACGACCTCGACCCATTCCTCGGTGCGGGCGTACCGCTCGTCGTGCGCGGTGAAGATGCCGCCGTACTGCTTGGCCTCGCTCTCCCACCAGGCGGAGACGACGTTGAGCGTGAACCGGCCGCCGGAGATGTCGTCGATGGTGGCGGCCTTCTTCGCCGCCTGCGCCGGGTGATGGAAGCCCGGGCGGACCGCCGTCAGCAGCTCGATCCGGCTGGTGACCGCGGCCAGCCCGGCTGCGGCGGTCCAGGCGTCGAGCACCGGACCGCGCGGTCCGCGCAGATCGTTGAGGTTGAGCTCGGGGATGAGGGTCAGATCGTAGCCGACGCGCTCGGCGGTGGTGATGACCTCCGCCAGATGAGCGAAGGTCGCCGGGGTCCGCTCCTCCTCGGCGGGGATATTGCGCAGCCAGCCGCCGAAGGTCGGGGCCCAGAGGCCGAGGCGAAGACTCACAGACGTGCTCCTGATTCCAGCAGCTGACCCGTGTAGCGCGCGATCCGGCGCGGACCGGACACGGGCGAGGCGGCTTCCACATCGGGGTTGTAGTTGGTGTTGGTATTGACGTCGTAGGTGACCAGGCGCCCGTCGGCGGTCTCGATGAACTCGATGCCGGCGATGGCGATGTCGTTGGCCGCCAGGAACTCCCGGTACTTCGCGATCACCGGCAGCTCGGCGGCCTCGGGCCGCAGCTGGAACAGCGGGGCGGGCTCCTTGCCCGGCTCCGGGAGCGCGCAGGCCTCCGCGGGGCACAGCTCGAAGCTGCCGGCGGAGGTGTCGACGCGAACGGCGTAGACGAACTCGCCGCCGACGAACTCGGCGCGGGTGACGAAGGGCTCGGCCGCGACCAGCAGTTCCTGCAGCAGGGTGATGCCGTCCGCGGGCTCCTCGAACCCGGCCGAGTCGACGTAGGCGTCGAACTCCTCGTGGCTGTCGAAACGACGGACGCCCAGTCCCTTGCCGCCCTGGTTGTGCTTGGTGATGAACGGCGCGGGAAACTCGCGCGCGCGGCTCTTCAGGTCAGCGGTCCCGAACACGGCCGCGGTGCGGGGCACCTCGATGCCGGCGGCGGACAGCGCGGCGTGCTGGGCGACCTTGCTGACCTCCAGCTCGATGACGTTCCTGCCGTTCACCACGGTGCGTCCGTGGCCCTCCAGCCAGGAGAGGATGCTGCGGGCGTACTCCTTGGCGTGCCCGCGCCCGCGGGTGTGCGCGGAGGCGCTCAGCCGGGACCAGAACACGCCCTCCGGCGGCGGCGAGGACAGGTCGATGGAGCCGCCGTCCAGCAGCCACTCCTCGGCGGGGACGCCTTCGGCCTCGAAGGCCGCCAGCAGCGGCGGGATCCATTCGGGGTTGTCGTGCAGGATGTAGACCCGCGGATGTGAGGCCATGACTCTCTTCCCTTCGGAAGCGGCGATACTGACGAGGTGTGAGCGCGACCCGCCCGCCATCGCGGTACGGCGCGGCAACGCTCTTCCCATTCAAGTCGCTGCCGCCGCCGATGATTCCCGGCGGTGTCACAGGATGTCACACTCGGTGTCGCATTCCGTGAGCGGTGGCAGCCCGCCGCGGCGGGCAGCACCGCCAGTCCGGCAGACGTCATATCAGCCTTGGCGACTCCCCTGATACAGAGACGTCACCTCCCGGACCTGCTTGCCTGTCGCCGTGAAGCGCGACGCCCCCTGGTACAGGGACGTCACGTGCGAGGGGCCGCGCGCACCCTGGTGATGGGCAGCGACTCCCCTGGTACAGGGACGATACCGGCGAGTACGACGGTCTTGCCGCGCTGCCGGCGCCACTCCCCTGCTACAGGGAAGTTACCCCCGGGGTTGTGCGCTGTCTCCCGGGGTGAGCTCACGCGGAATCAGTGCACGACCCCGGAACTGTCGACTCCCCGAACTACCGGTTCCGGAAGTATCGACGGGGCGCGGCGGCGATCTCAGCCCAGGCGGCCTCAGCCCAGTCCGAGGCGGCGTTCGCCCTCAGCCGGGCGCGCGCTCTCCAGCGCAGCCAGGTCATCGGCGCCGGCGCGCACGTAGCGTCCGGTGTAGTCGTCGAGCCGGCCGGAGGCGAGCGCCAGGGCCAGGCCCGTGAGGTCTGCCGGGTCGGTCCAGTCGCCTTCGCCGCGGTGCGCGTGCATGGGCATGCCCGCGGTCATATCGGACCGGATCACGCCGGGAGACATCTCGAAGATCCGCAGCCCGTGTGCGCGGCCGTAGTGGTCCACCGCGTCGGCAAGCCGGAACAGCGCCGCCTTGGAGGCGGAGTACGCCGCGTACGCCGGCGTGCCCTTGGCGCCGGAACCGGAGTTGAGGTCGATCAGGGTGCGGGCGGTGCCATCGGCGGCCGAATGTGCCATGAGCACGGGGGCCAGCGCCTTGGCGACGAAGAACGGTCCGAGCACGTTGGTGCGGATGACCGCTTCGATGTCATCGTAGTCCGCCTCCCAGGGCGGTCCCTCGGTACGCCCGACCAGTCCGGCGTTGTTCACCACCACGCCAAGGCGGGTGCCGGTTCCCTCTTCGATCCCGGCAAGGGTCTCCGGCAGCGCCTGCACTGCTGCCGCATCGGCGACGTCGAGGGCTAGCCCGCGCACGCGCGCGGCGGATCCCGCCGGGACCTGGGCGACCGTCTCGCCGGTCCGCGCATCGGCCTCACCGGCGACCCCAGTGGCGAGCTCGGCGGCGATCTCGGTGGCGGCCTGCTCGGCGCGGGCGGCGTCGCGCCCGGTCAGGGCCACGGCGTAGCCGGCCCCGGCGAAGGCTGAGGCGAGGATGCGCCCGATGCCCCGGGTGCCGCCGGTGACGAGCACGAGGGTGCCAGCGGCCGGGGCGCGCCGGGTGGTGGTGGACAGATCGCTCATCGGATTCATCCCCTCAGCTGGGCGGAGTGACGTTCGGCGGCCAGCTCGACGGCGGCCTGGCGCAGCGCCGAGGCCTCATCGGCGGTCAGCGTGCGGTCCGGGGCCCGGAACGTGAAGCGGAAGGCGAGCGATTTACGGCCTTCACCGGCTTGGTCGCCGGTGTAGACGTCGAACAGCTCCAGGTCTTCCAGCAGCGCGCCGGCGCCCTCGCGGAGCGTCTCGGCCAGGTCTTCGGCCGGAACGGCATCGTCGACGATGAGCGCGGCGTCCTGGCGGCTGACCGGGTAGGTGGACAGCACGCCGGGCCAGGAGCGCTCGTCGGGCTGGCGCAGCAGGGCGTCGAACTCGATCTCGAAGGCGACCGAACGCGCCGGCAGGCCCAGCCGCTGGCACACCTTCGGGTGCAGTTCGCCGGCATGGCCGAGCACGCTCCCGTCGGCGAGGACGAACTCGGCGGTGCGGCCGGGATGGAACGGGGCGCGCTGCGCGGCACGGGTGCGGACCCCGGCCGCCTGGATGCCGGCGATCCGGCGCACGGTGTCGATCACATCGCCCGCCTCGGCGGGGCGGCCCCGCCCCCAGACGCCGGCGCGCTCACCCGTGCCAGGCCCGCCGGCGATGATGCCGGCGACATGGTATGGCTGCGCGGGGACGGAACCGAGGATAGCGGCCAGCTCCTCGTCGCTGGGGTGGTAGCCGGGCGGGAAGCTCGGCCCGCGACCGGGCGCGGCGCCACCGGTTGCGCTGCCGGTGCAGGCGACGAGACCGGCTTCGAACAGCCGGACTTCCTTGAAACCGCGTCCGAGGTTGCGCACCGCGGCGTCCACCAGGGTCAGCAGCAGCTCGGTGCGCAGCAGCGGCTGGTCCTCCGACATCGGATTGGCCAGGCGGAGCGCGGCACGGCGCGGGTCGTCCTCGCCGATGCCCAGCTCCTCGAAACGTGCCGCGGAGGTGAACGGGTAGGTCAGGACCTCGGTGTAGCCGTCCGCCGCGAGGAGATTGGCGACCCGCCGGCGGGCCCGCTGCTCGTCGGTCAGGCCGCGTCCGCCGGGCGCCGCCGGGATCACGGAGGGGATCTCGGCGTAGCCGCCGATGCGGGCGATCTCCTCGTACAGGTCGACCTCGGCGTTCAGATCGGGACGCCAGCTGGGCGGGGTCACGGTGAGCGAGTCGCCTTCGGCGGAGACTCCCGCGCCGATGCGTTCGAGCAGCTCGGCGGCCCGCTCTGGCTCGTAGTCGACGCCGATGTAGCGGCTGGCCGCGGCCGCGGAGATGCGCAGCGGCGCGGGCGCCTGCACCCGGCTGATCACGGTGGCGGCCGGTTCGATCGTGCCGCCGCCGTACTCGGTGAGGAGCTCCGCGCAGCGCTGGGCCGCCGCTGCGCCCAGCAGCGGGTCGACGCCGCGCTCGAACCGGCGGGAGGCCTCGGTGGAGAGCTTGTGCCGCCGCGCCGTGCGGGCGATGCTGATGGGATCGAAGTGGGCGGCCTCGATCAGCACGGAGGAGGTGGAGTCGCCGACCTCCAGCTCGGCACCGCCCATCACGCCGGCCAGGCCGATGATGCGGGAGGTCCCGTCCGTCTCGTCGGTGATGAGCAGGTCCTCGGGGTGGAGCCTCCGGGGGACGTCGTCGAGCGTCACGAGCGTTTCGCCCTGACGCGCGCGGCGGACCACGATCCGCTCGCCCAGCAGCGCGCGGTCGTAGGCGTGCAGGGGCTGGCCGAGTTCGAGCATCACGTAGTTGGTCACGTCGACGGCCAGGCTGATGGGCCGCATCCCGGCCTGCTGGAGGCGGCGGCGCATCCAGTAGGGGGTGCGGGCGGCCGGGTCGAAGCCGGTGACCTCCAGGGCGGCGAAGGCGTCGCAGCCGGCGGCGCCGTGGATGGGCGCCTCGTCGCGCAGCACGACCGGGAAGCCGTTCTCGCCTGCCGCCGGCGGGGCCAGCCGGGCGACCGGGTCGGTGAAGGGGCGGCGGTACAGGGCGGCGGCCTCACGGGCCAGGCCGCGCAGGCTCAGCTGGTAGCCGCGGTCGGGGGTGACGTTCACGTCGAGCGCGACCTGGTCCAGGCCGAGCAGGGCGATGGCGTCCTGCCCCGGCTGGAGGTCATCGGCGTCCAGGCCCAGCTCGGCCAGGACGATGATCCCGGAGTGGTCCTCCCCCAGGCCCAGCTCCTTCGCCGAGCAGATCATCCCGTCGGAGACGTGACCGTAGGTCTTCCGGGCGGAGATGGCGAAGCCGCCGGGCAGCACCGCGCCCGGCAGTGCCACGACCACCATGTCCCCGGCGGAGAAGTTGTGGGCGCCGCAGACGATGCCGCGGGGTTCGCCGTCGCCGGTGTCCACCTGGCACCAGTTGACGGTCTTGCCGTTGGAGTGCTTCTCGGGTTCGGCCGAGAGCACGCGGCCGGCGACGACCGGGCCGGTGACCTCGGGACCGAAGAGCCCTTCCTCCTCAAGGCCGATGCCGGCCAGATCGGCGGCGATGTCCTCGCCGGTGCGGTCCGCGGGCAGGTCGGTGAGCTCGGCGAGCCAGGTGAGCGGGAAGCGCATCGGGGTTCAGGCCTTCCTTCCGAAGCGGGCGGAGAAGCGGAGATCGCCCTCGACCATGTCGTGCATGTCGTTGATGCCCTCGCGGAGCATGAGCGTGCGCTCGATGCCCATGCCGAAGGCGAAGCCGCGGAACTCATCCGGGTCCAGTCCGGCGGCGCGGATGACGTTCGGGTGCACCATGCCGCAGCCGCCCCATTCGATCCAGCCCGGGCCGCCGACCTTCTGCGGGAACCAGAAGTCCAGCTCGGCGCTGGGCTCGGTGAACGGGAAGAAGCTCGGGCGCAGGCGGATGGCGGACTCCGGGCCGAACATCGCCTTGGCGAATGCCTCCAGGGTGCCCTTCAGGTGGGCCATGGACAGGTGCCGGTCGATCGCGATGCCTTCGATCTGGTGGAACACGGGGGTGTGGGTCGCGTCGAGCTCGTCGGTCCGGAAGGTCTTGCCCGGGCACACGACGTACACCGGGGCGCCGCGCTCGAGCAGCGAGCGGGACTGCACCGGGGAGGTGTGGGTGCGCAGCACCAGATTGGACTCCGGCGGGTCGACGAAGAAGGTGTCCTGCATCTGCCGGGCAGGGTGGTCCGGCCCGAAGTTCAGGCTGTCGAAGTTCAGCCAGGCGGCTTCCACCTCGGGTCCCTCGGCGACCTCCCAGCCCTGACCGACGAAGTAGTCGGCCACCTGTTCCTGGAGCAGCTGCAGCGGGTGCCTGGCGCCCAGCGGCCTGCGGTCGGCCGGCAGGGTGACATCGATGGTCTCCTCGGCCAGGACCGCGGCCTCGGCTTCGGCCTCCAGCTCGGTCAGGCGCGAGTCGTGCGCCTTCTTCACCCGGCCGCGGGCCTGGCCCAGCAGTTTGCCCGCGGCGGCCTTCTCGGTCTTGTCCAGGCTGCCGATGGCGCGGTTGGCCAGGGCGAGCGGCGAACGGTCGCCGGTGTGGGCGATGCGGGCGGACTTCAGCTCATCCAGGGTGCGGGCGGCGGCGAAGGCCTGCTCCGCCTCGCGGACGGCGGCGTCCACGCCGGTCTCGTCGCGGGGATCGAGCGGGGTGTCCTGGGCGGTGTGACCCGTGGTCATGGGTTTCCTTTGCACGAGAAGACAGCACGTACGGCGCAAGCAGCACAGATGGCGCAAGGAGCGCGAGGCCCAGTCTACTGCCCGCCGGCGCCTACTTCCCGGAGCGCAGGGCCCTGGCGGACTCGTACAGGCACACGGCCGCGGCGGTTCCCAGGTTGAGGCTCTCGGCGGCGCCGTAGATGGGGACGGCGATCGCGCCGTCGGCCAGCGCGCGGTCCTCGGCGGGCAGGCCCCAGGCCTCGTTGCCGAAGAGCCAAGCGTGCCCGGGGGTGAGCGCGTCCGGGTCGAGTGCGTGCAGATCAGCCGCCGGGGGGTGGACGTCGGCGGCCCAGATCCGGTAGCCGGCGCCTCTGAGCGCCTCGGTCGTCTCGGCGAGGCCCGCGCCGATGGACAACGGCAGGTGGAAGTGGCTTCCGGCGGAGGCGCGCACTGTCTTGGCGTTGTACAGATCGACGCTTCCGGAGCTGAGGATCACGGCGGCGGCTCCGGCGGCATCGGCGGCCCGGATGACTGTGCCGGCGTTGCCGGGGTCGCGGACCTGGGCCAGCATCACGACGAAGCCGTCGCGGCCGGCGTCGACCGCCTGCTGCAGCGGGACGTCCAGGAAGCGGCACACCGCGACCAGTCCCTGGCTGGTGACCGTGTCCGTGAGCGCGGCGAGGACCTCCGGCGTCACCGCCCGCGGAACGAGGCCGTGCTCCGCGGCGGCGTCGAGGATGTCCTGGTGGCGGTCCGCCGCCTCCGGCGTCACCAGCAGGTCGGTGACCAGCCCGGCCGCATCATCGCCGCGCAGCGCCTCCCGCACCGTCTGCGGGCCCTCGGCCAGGAAGCGGCGGGCCTTCGAACGCGCCGAGCGCCTGCTGAGGCCGGCGTACTCGCGGATCCGCTGATTGCGCGGATTCGCGACGACCGGCCCGGGCAGGCGCTCGTGCGGGGTCTGTGCTGCCAAGGCAGCGTCAGGCGGCGGAGGTCTTGGCCGCGTTGACGTCCTTGGGCAGAGCGTCCTTGGCGACCTTCACCAGCGTGGCGAAAGTGGCCTCGTCGTTCACCGCGAGCTCGGCGAGCATGCGGCGGTCCACTTCCACGCCAGCGGCCTTGAGGCCCTGGATGAAGCGGTTGTAGGTCATGCCGTTGGCGCGGGCGCCGGCGTTGATGCGCTGGATCCACAGACGGCGGAAGTCGCCCTTACGGGCGCGGCGGTCCCGGTAGCTGTAGACGAGCGAGTGGATGACCTGTTCCTTGGCCTTGCGGTACAGCCGCGAACGCTGTCCGCGGTAGCCGCTGGCGCGATCCAGGATGACCCGGCGCTTCTTCTGGGCGTTGACCGCCCTCTTCACACGTGCCACGTGTGTACTCCTTTTGACTCTTGCGTGCTGGTTGAAGGGCGCGGCCGGCGGCGGCTCTCATGCCGCTCGCCGTGACCCGCCGATGCGTGCCGGCGCTGTTGTGCTCAAGCGCCGTGGTGAACGAGGGAGCTGGCTCAGCGCTTGCCGAGCAGCTTCAGCGCCTTGGCGCCGTCGCCCTTGCCGAGGACCTTGTCCATCTGCAGGCGGCGCTTGCGCCGCGAGGACTTGTGCTCGGCCAGGTGGCGGTTGTTCACCTGCTCGCGCATCACCTTGCCGGAGCCGGTGAGGCGGGCACGCTTCTTCATACCGCTGTGGGTCTTCTGCTTGGGCATGGTAAGCCTTGTCTCCTTTACTCGGGACCGGTGGCTCAGGCGCGTGGCGCACTGAACCGCGAGTCCCGGTCCGTCGACTGGTGTCGAACTCTGGTCGTAACAGGCGGGCGTCTTCAGCCGCGGTCGTCGTTCTTCTTGGCCGCGCGGCGGGCATCCGCCTTCGCGTCCGCCTTGCTGCGATGCGGGGCGATGACCATCACCATGTTCCTGCCGTCCACCCGGGGCGACGACTCGATCGAGCCGAGCTCCTGGACGTCCTCCGCCAGCCTCTGCAGCAGGCGGATGCCGGCCTCGGGGCGAGACTGCTCGCGCCCGCGGAACATGATCATGACCTTCACCTTGTCACCGGCGGAGAGGAACCGCGTCACGTGACCCTTCTTGGTCTCGTAATCGTGGTCGTCGATCTTGAGCCGGAAGCGGATCTCCTTCAGGACCGTGTTGGTCTGGTTCTTCCGGGCCTCTCGCGCCTTCTGCGCCGACTCGTACTTGAACTTGCCGTAGTCCATGAGCTTCGCCACGGGGGGCTTGGCCTGCGGCGCGACTTCGACCAGGTCCAGATCTGCCTCTTGGGCGAGATCGAGGGCCTTCTTCATCGCGACGATTCCGACCTGCTCCCCGTTGGGCCCGACCAGGCGCACCTCGGGGACGCGGATCTGGCCGTTAATGCGCGGCTCGCTGATGTGCTCTCTCCTTCACAATGACGTCATCGGCGTTTCCCGCAATGCGATCGGCACACGAAAAAAGGGGCCACTCGCACCGCGGTGCAAGAAGGCCCCATGAGGACGCAGCCTAAAACAGCGGGGTCCCGTACGATGGATACGCCGGGGCACGACCGCTGGTCTCGTGCTGCGCTTCGACCCGATCGCCATAAGCGACCAAGGTGGGATTCCTCACAGAGTCCTCTTGCGCACGGCTGGCGGGCGATTCGGCGAAACGTCAAATCGGCCCACTGCCGGTTCTGTGCCAAGCTTAAGCCATGACCGACGACAACGCCAATCACCACGACGCCGCCAGCCCCGCACAGCCCGCCGCTGCGGCGGCGAATTCCCCGGCGGGCTCGCCCGCAGAGCACCCGGCCCAGGCCGGCGACGGCTTTACCGCCCAGGCGGCACGGGATATCAGCGAGGTGCCCGCCGTGGAGATCATCGGCGCCGCCGCCGTGCACCTGATGAGCGCCGCGGCGGTCAAATGCGGCCTGGCCGAGGAGGACACCCCGGAACAGGCCGCCGCCCACATCGACCTGGACGAGGCGCGCAAGCTCATCCACGCGCTCGCCGGGCTCGTGACGGCGGCCGCCACGGAAGTCGGCGACCATCACGCCCGTCCGCTGCGCGATGGCCTGCGGAGCCTGCAGCTGGCGTTCCGCGAGGCGTCCTCCCACCCGGATGCTCCCGGCAAGGGGCCGGGCGAGAAGTTCACCGGTCCTGTCGCCTGAGCCACCCGCCAGCGCTTCCCCGAAAAGGCCGGCCCGTGCGGCTGTTCCGGTGGGAGCCGCGTCGCTGAGCGGCGCACCACCCGCCTCACTCCAAGAAGATCCCGTTGCCCGGTCCCAGCGGCAGATCCAGGAAGAACCACAGCGCCAGCAGACCCGCCCAGGCCAGCCAGAACGGGATCACGAACGGCAGCATACGGGCGGCGACCGTCCCCACGCCGGCCTGCGGCTCGTAGCGGCGCAGCAGTCCCAGGATGACGATCATGTAGGGGTTCAGCGGGGTGATGACCTGGGTCGCCGAGTCGCCGACGCGGAACGCGGCCTGGATGAAGGCGGGTTCATAGCCGAGCAGCGCGAACAGCGGCACGAACACCGCCGCCATGATGGTCCACAGCGAGGAGCCCGAGATGATGAACAGATTGAGCACGCTGGCCAGGACGATGAATCCCAGCACGACGCCGAAGCCGGTCAGCTCCATCGACTCCAGGCCGGCCGCGCCGTTCACCGCGATCCAGGAACCGATCCCGGACCAGTTGAACAGCGCGATGAACTGCCCCAGGATGAACGCCAGGACCAGGAAGCTGAGCATGTCCGTGATGGCCTCGCCCATCATCCGCACCACGTCGTTCATGGAACGGATGGTCCCCACCGCCAGGCCGTAGACGACCCCCATCGTCATGAAGAAGGCGAAGACCAGGAAGACGATGGAGGACAGCAGCGGTGAACTGGGCAGGAACCCGCCGTCCTCGTTGCGCCACGGCGATCCCGGGACGAGCACCGCGGCGACGAACACCGCGGCCAGCGCCGCCGCGGCGCCCAGGGAAAGCCACAGTCCCCGTTTCTCCCCCGGCTCCAGCGTCGGGCTGAGCTCTTGATGCACCTGCTCGCCCTCGGCGGTCGTCTGGTCACGGGGCGTCCCGGCGCGCAGCAGCTGCGGCTCGAGGACACGGTCGATGATGAATCCCGCGATGACGGTCAGCACCAGGGCCGCCACGACGTTGAAGAAGTAGTTCGAGACGGGGTTCACGGCGGAGTACTCGTATCCGGGCAGGGTCTCCATGACCGCAGTGGTGATGCCGGCGAAGAGCGCGTCGAGGGAGGTCGGGACGACCGAGGTGGAGTACCCGGCGCCGGCCGCGCCGAAGCCGCCGAGCAGGCCCGCGACGGGATGCCGCCCAGCCGCCTTGAACACCAGCGCGGCCAGCGGCGGGATCAGGACGAAGGCGGAGTCGGCCATCACGGAACCGATGACGCCCACGAACGCGACGACATAGGGAAGCAGCCAGCGCGGCGCCCGCCCGAAGGCCGATCGCACGAGCGCGGCGAGCATTCCGGTCTTCTCCGCCACGCCCACCGCCAGCAGGATCGGGAGCACGGTGGCCAGCGGCGGGAAGCCCAGGTAGTTGTCCCCCATGCTGGTGGTCAGCCAGGCCAGCCCTTCGCCGGTGAACAGTCCCTTGATCTCCACGATCTCGCCCTCGCCGCCGGGGATGGCGACCTGGACGCCGCCGAGCGCCAGCCCGGTGGACAGCAGACCGGTGATCAGGAAGAGGCCCAGGAAGAGCGTGAACGGCTCCGGGAGCTTGTTCCCGACGCGTTCGACGGCGTCGAGCATGCGGGCGCCGATGCCCGGCCGGCCTGCCGGGTCGCCACCCGATCCGGGCTGGCGGGAACCGGCGGGGGTGCTGGTGGACATGTGTTCCTCCTGCGGGGTCGAAGGGGCGCGTTCTCGGGGGTCGAAGGGGACGCGTGCCCGGGGTATGCGAGCGCGGGTGTCAGCCGAAGTAGCCGGCGACGTCGACGGCGCCTCCCGCGGCGGCGAACTCGTCGTGCACGGCTTCGGCGAGAGCGTCGTCGCTAAGGTAGTCCAATGCGGTGCCGGCCAGCCCATAGGCACCGTCGAGGACGCCCTGCACGGCCGCCGGGGAGGCGGCTGCCTCGGCGAACTCGCGCGTGTGCAGTGCGACATCGGGGCCGGCGATCTTCAGCAGCGGGTGAATCCCGGGGATGCGGTAGCTGATATTGCCGAAATCCGTCGAGGCCGCGATCGACGGATCCAGCACGCCGCCTGGCAGAGGCGTCCGGCCGCGGCGGCGCTGATGACCGGACCAGCGGGCGGCGAGCGGCTGATTCGTCCGCACGGGCAGGCTGGCCGGATGCCGGTCCCATTCCAGCCGCACCTGCGTGCCGGTCATGAGGGCGGCGCCGCGGGCGATCTCGGCGACGCGCGCGGAGAGGTCGCGCAACGTCCGGGGGTGCGCCGAGCGCAGATAGAGCTCGAGCCGGGAGCGCTCGGTGATGATGGAGGGCCTGGTCCCGCCTTCGGCGATGACGGCGTGGATCCGGTCGACGGGCGGCATCTGCTGCCGCAGCAGCCCGATGCCCTGGTACATCAGGCTGGCGGCGTCGAGGGCGTTGCGGCCCATGAACGGCTGCGCCGAGGCGTGCGCCGGCACCCCAGTGAACGTGACGTCGAGCAGCCTGCGGCCCAGCCACACCTGATCGGCGCAGTCGTAGCCGTAACCGTGCAGCATGATGGCGGCGTCCAGCTCCGCGAAGGCACCGGCCCGGGCCATCACCTCCTTGCCGGTGTGCCCCTCCTCGGCGGGGGTGCCGTAGAAGACCACGCGGCCGGGCAGGTCGAGCCCGCCGCGGCCGAGTTCCACGAGCGCGAGGAACGCGCCGACGCCGCCGGCGGCGATCACGTTGTGGCCGCAGGCGTGGCCGATCCCTGGCAGGGCGTCGTACTCGCCGAGGATCCCGATCGTCCTGCCGCCCTGCTCTCCCCCGGTCTCCGCGCGGATCGCGGTGTCCACGCCGCCGGCGCCCAGTTCGGCATCGACGCCGTGCGCGCGCAGCAGTGCGACGATCGCGGCGGCGGAGCGGCGCTCCTCGAACGCCGTCTCGGCATAAGCGTGAATCTGCTGCGACAGCGCGGCGAGCTCGTCCCGGAGACCCTCCACTTCAGCCGCGACGGCGTCCAGGTGCGCGGCGGGAGCGCCCCGGAACGGCGATTCCAGCGGCGTCGCGGCCATGGCGCGCGTCTCGGTGGCGCGGGCGATCTCACGCAGGTACGCGTCGTCGGGAGCCGGTGGGTTTTGAGGCGGACCGTGGGGAAGGTCGGCGCCCAGGCCAGCGTCGACCTCCCGGCTGGGATCCGCTGCGGCGCCGCGGTCGGGGTCCGGGTCGGGAACTGGATGCGAGGGTGCGTCGATGGACATGGCAGGAGCCTACGCGGCGGCAAGGCACCCTGCATCACGATCGTGTAACGGACGTCACATATCCCGGGAACGCGCATCTCGCGACCGGTCGCACGTCCCGCAACCTGGGTGCGTTACAGAACTTGAATGATTCCAGAAAACTTGCGATGATGGGGTCATGAGCACGATGGTGACCGAACCCGTCGCCGCACTGCGGCAAGCCGGACTCCGGGTGACCGCCCCGCGCATCGCGGTGCTGGAGGCCCTCGCGGGCCTGCCGGACCACCCCGGCGCCGAGGCGATCGCCGCCGCCGTCCGGTCCCGCCTGGGCACGGTGTCGACGCAGACGGTGTACGACGTGCTGCACGCCCTCCAGGAAGCCGGGCTGGTCCGCCGGCTCGACATCCCCGGAGAGCCCGCGGCGTGCTTCGAGCTGCACCGTCACGACGGCCACCATCACCTCAGCTGCACCTCGTGTCGCAAGGTCATCGACGTTGCGCACGTCGAGGGCCCCGCGCACTGCCTCGACGTCTCCCTCGGTGCCCCCGCGGAAGCTCTGCACGGCTTCCTGATCGAGGAGGCGATCGTCGTCTTCCAGGGCGTGTGCCCGGAATGCCGGCAGGCGGGGCAGGTCGCTTAAGGCCCGTCCCGCGCGCCGGCGGCACCACATCCGCACAGCAAGCACGAAGGAGTCACCATGGCACAGCCATACACGACGAACGACTTCGGCGCCCCGGCCGGCAGCGACCAGCATTCGCTGACCGTCGGTCCCAATGGCCCGATCCTGCTGCAGGACCACTACCTGATCGAGAAGCTCGCCCATTTCAACCGCGAGCGCGTGCCCGAGCGGGTGGTGCACGCCAAGGGCTCCGGAGCGTTCGGCACCTTCACGGTCACTCAGGACGTGAGCAAGTACACCCGGGCCGCGGTGTTCCAGCCCGGCGCCACCACCGAGACGCTGCTGCGGTTCTCCACCGTGGCGGGCGAGCAGGGCTCCCCAGACACCTGGCGCGATCCCCGCGGTTTCGCGTGTAAGTTCTACACCGAAGAGGGCAACTACGACCTGGTGGGCAACAACACCCCGGTGTTCTTCATCCGGGACCCCATCCAGTTCCCGGACTTCATCCACTCGCAGAAGCGACGCAGCGACAACGGCCTGCGTGACCACAACATCCAATGGGACTTCTGGACCCAGGTGCCGGCGTCGGCGCACCAGGTGACCTGGCTGATGGGCGACCGGGGCATCCCGAAGACCTACCGGCACATGGACGGCTTCGGCTCCCACACGTACCAGTGGATCAACGCCGCCGGCGAGCGTTTCTGGGTGAAGTACCACTTCAAGACGGAGCAGGGCATCGACTTCTTCACCCAGGAGGACGCCGATGCGATGGCCGGCATCGACGCGGACTACCACCGCAAGGACCTCTGGGAGGCCATCGAGGGCGGGAACTTCCCCCGGTGGACCCTGAAGGTGCAGATCATGCCGTACGACGAGGCGCGTGAGTACCGCTTCAACCCCTTCGACCTGACCAAGGTCTGGTCGCAGCGGGACTACCCCCTGATCGAGGTCGGCACCCTGGAGCTGAACCGGAACCCGCAAGACTTCTTCGCCGAGATCGAGCAGGCCGCGTTCTCCCCGTCCACGCTGGTGCCGGGCATCGGGCTGTCCCCGGACAAGATGCTCCTGGGCCGCGTCTTCGCCTACGCGGACACCCACCGGTACCGGATCGGGCCGAACTACGCGCAGCTTCCGGTCAACGCCCCGAAGGTGGACGTGCACTCCTACAGCCAGGCCGGTCCCATGCGGTACCAGAACTACCCCAAGGACCGCCCGGTCTACGCGCCCAACAGCTACGGCGGCCCGCACGCCGATGCCTCCCGGGTCACCGAGACGGATGCCTGGACCACCGACAGCGAGTTCGTCCGGCAGGCGTACACCCTGCGCGCCGCCGATGACGATTTCGGCCAGGCCGGCACCCTCGTCCGGGAGGTCCTGGACGACGCCGCACGCGACCGGCTGGTGGGCAACATCGCCGGCCACCTGCTCGGCGGCGTCACGGAACCGATCCTGGTGAAGGCGTTCGAGTACTGGAAGAACGTGGACGCCGATCTCGGCGCCCGCGTGGAGAACGTCGTCCGCGGGGCGCAGGCGCAGGCCGCCTAAGCCGCCGGGGTCTTCACGGTGGCCCGCACCGAGGGCCGCCCGGAGGGAACGCTCCGGGCGGCCCTTCGCGTTGTCCGGGACCGGCCTGCCGGCGAAGTCCGAACGGTTAGACTCGTGGGCATGCGCGAAGACGACGCCGACCAGCCCCCGGCCCCCCGGCCGCGGGGGCTGCGCGCCGGGGACACCGAACGTGAGAAGGTGCTCACGGTGCTCTCCGACGCCCATGCAGCGGGACGGCTCACCCCGGAAGAGCTTGATGAGCGCCAGAGCGCCGCGCTGGCCGCCCGGTACGTGGCCGAGCTGCCCGCGCTGATCGACGATCTGCCCGAGGGCGCGGCCCTGGTGCCCGAACTCGAGCGCCTCTCCGGCATTGCACCAGGACGCAGGGGCGGCCGGGCCGCCGGCAAGGACGGCCAGGCCCTGGTGCCGCGTCCTCCAGTGCAGCCGCCGGTCCGGCAGGACGGGGACGCGCGGCTCCGGGTGGCCGTGCTCAGCGGCTCCGAGGTCGTCGTCGCACCGGGCACGCCCGCGGTGAACTCGCTCGCGCTGATGGGCGGGGACACGCTTGATCTGCGCTCCGTCCTGGGCCCGGGCGTCGAGTTCGAGGTGCTCTGCTTCGCGATGTGGGCCGGCAACGAGATCATCGTGCCGCCCGGCGTGGAGATCGTGGACAAGACGGTCAATATGATGGCCGGGAATGAGTTCAAGATCACCGATTCGGTGCGGGTGGACGACCAGTCGGTGAATCTCATGGCCGGCAACGACATCAGCCGCCGGTCCACCGAAGACGAGACGCAGCCGGGCGAGCAGGGCAGACTAGTCTTGAAGGGGTTCTCCCTCATGGCCGGGCACACCATCTCCGTACAGCCCCGCTGAGGCGGGCGGCGTCGCCTGCGCCCGCCCGGCCGGGTGAGGAACGGACTTACCCACCCCATTGAAGACGTGCGAACCGACAGGAGCGAAGCGTGAACATCGGAATCCTCACCTCCGGCGGTGACTGCCCCGGCCTGAACGCCGTGATCCGCGGCGTCGTGCGCAAGGGCATCCGTGCCTATGGCGCGTCGTTCACCGGGGTCCGCGACGGCTGGCGCGGCCTCCTTGAAGACGATGTCCATCCGCTGCACGTCACCGATGTCCGGGGCCTCTCCGGGCGGGGTGGCACGATCCTGGGCACCTCGCGGACCCATCCCTATTCCGGCGGCGGGCCCGCCCGGATGCGCGAGGTGATGGAACGCCGCGGCATCGACGCCCTGGTCGCCATCGGCGGCGAGGGGACCCTGGCCGGCGCCGCCCGCCTGGCGGGCGAGGGCATCAACATCGTCGGCGTGCCCAAGACGATCGACAACGACCTGGACGGCACCGACTACACGTTCGGCTTCGACACCGCCGCCGCCATCGCCACCGAGGCGATCGACCGGCTGCGCACCACCGCGGAGTCACACCACCGCTGCATGGTGGTGGAGGTGATGGGGCGGCACGTCGGCTGGATCGCGCTGCACTCCGGCATGGCCGGCGGTGCGCACGCCATCCTCATCCCCGAGTTCCCGCAGAGCTACGAGCAGATCTGCGCCTGGGTCACCTCCGCTGCGGACCGCGGCCGCGCGCCCATCGTCGTGGTGGCCGAGGGCTTCACCGTCGCCGGCGAGGACGACACCCCCGTGGCCGACCGCGGCCTGGACAAGCACGGGCGGGCCCGCCTGGGCGGCATCGGCGAGATGCTCGCACCGGTGATCGAGGAGCGCACCGGCATCGAGACCCGCGCCACCACGCTGGGCCACCTGCAGCGCGGCGGCTCCCCCACCGCCTACGACCGGGTGCTCTCCACCCGGCTGGGCATGGCCGCCGCCGATGCCGCGCTCACCGGCGAATACGGCAAGATGGTCTCCCTCCGCGGGACCCGCATCGAACTGGTCGAGCTCTCCGCCGCCACCGAGGGCCTGAAGAAGGTCCCGCTGGAGCGCTGGGAGGAAGCGCAGATCCTGCTCGGCTGAGCGGCCGGGTTCCCTCCGGCTGAAATCCCCCGGGCACCCCGCGCCTTTTCATGCGGCCGGGTCCGGGACCTCGGCCTCCGGTGCGGTGATCCGCAGTACCTGAGATCTCCTGGTCTGACGTCCCTTCCTGCTTCGGGCTCCCTGGACGACGCGCGCCGACGGGCTTTGACGAATGGTCGCCAGCGGGCTTCCGCGGGGCGGGGTCTTCACAGCTCTCGCCTCGTATCGCTCAGGACGGCGCTTGCCGGTCAGGGCCGCACCGGCCAGCCCGGGACCTCGATGGACCACGGCTAGACAGCACGAAGGGCCGGTACCCGTCACCGGGTACCGGCCCTTCGTGCTGTCTTTCGTCTCTGCCTGTGGCGTGACCGCCCCGGGGCATGATGTCCAGGCCGGTCAAAGCGCACCTGCGCCGGCCAGGGCGTAAAACGGCGATGCCGCCGGTGCCGCGCCCGTGAAGGGGCAGCACCGGCGGCATCGCAGGAGCGCTCAGGCGCGGAAATCGCCGAAGTCGTACTCCTCCAGCGGGATCGCGGTCCCGACGTCGCTGCCGACGCCGTAGCCCAGATCGCCGTAGGTGGCGTTGAACATCTCCGCCTTGGCCTCCTCGGTCGGCTCCACGATCAGATCGCGGAACCGCTGCAGGCCGGTGCCGGCGGGGATGAGCTTACCGAGGATCACGTTCTCCTTGAGACCGTTGAGCGGATCCGACTTGCCCTCCATCGCCGCCTCCGTCAGGACGCGGGTGGTCTCCTGGAAGGAGGCCGCGGACAGCCAGGACTCCGTGGCCAGCGACGCCTTGGTGATACCCATCAGCTCGTCGCGGCCCTGGGCCGGACGGCCGCCCTCGGCCAGCACCCGCTTGTTCTCGGCGAAGTAGCGGGAGCGGTTGACCAGCTCACCGGGCAGCAGATCCGTGTCGCCCGCCTCGATGACGGTGACCCGGCGCAGCATCTGCCGCACGATGACCTCGATGTGCTTGTCGTGGATGGCCACGCCCTGGCTGCGGTACACGTTCTGCACCTCGTCCACCAGGAAGCGCTCCACGGCGCGGCGGCCCTTGATCCGCAGGACCTGCTTCGGATCGACGGCGCCCTGCACCAGCTGGTCGCCGGCTTCCACGTGCTGCCCCTCCTCGACCAGCAGCCGGGCGCGGCGTGCGACCGGGTGCTCGATCTCCTCGGAGCCGTCGTCGGGAACGACGATCACGTAGCGGGACTTGCGGGAGTCGTCGATCTTGATCTTGCCGGAGGCCTCCGCGATCGGCGCGAAGCCCTTGGGGGTACGCGCCTCGAAGAGCTCCGTGACACGCGGCAGACCCTGGGTGATGTCACCGCCGGCGGAGGCCACGCCACCGGCGTGGAAGGTCCGCATGGTCAGCTGCGTGCCCGGCTCGCCGATGGACTGCGCCGCGACGGTGCCAACGGCCTCGCCGATGTCCACCAGATTGCCGGTGGCCAGGGAGCGGCCGTAGTGCACGGCGGAGATCTCCGCGTCGGTGTCGGCGGTCAGGACCGAGTGGACCTTGATCTCCTTGATGCCGGCGGCGATCAGCTTGGCCACGACCTCGGTGTTGACGTCGCTCTTGGCCGGGACGATCACCTCGCCGTCGGCGTCCACCACATCGGACACCGTCAGGCGGCCGTGGACGCTGGTCTCGACGTGCTCGTGCGGGACCAGGGTGCCGTCCGGCAGCTCCTGGGCGACCGGCAGCACGATGCCCTTATTGGAGTCGGTCGAGGCGTTGCGCACGATGACGTCCTGGGACACGTCCACCAGACGACGAGTCAGGTAGCCGGAGTCCGCGGTCCTCAGCGCGGTGTCCGCCAGGCCCTTACGGGCGCCGTGCGAGGCGATGAAGTACTCCAGGACGGAGAGGCCCTCACGGTAGTTCGACTTGATCGGCCGCGGGATGATCTCGCCCTTCGGGTTGGTCACCAGACCGCGCATACCGGCCAGCTGACGCACCTGCATCCAGTTACCGGACGCACCCGAGTTGACCAGCCGCAGAACCGAGTTCTCGGTCGGGAAGTTCCCCTGCATCGCCTCGGCGACGTCGTCGGTGGTCTGGGTCCAGAGCTTGATCAGCTCGGAACGGCGCTCCTCGTCGGTGAGCGCACCCAGGTCGAACTGCTCCTGGATGCTGGCGGTCTCCTTCTCCGCGGCTTGCAGCATCTCGTGCTTGCTGGCCGGGGAGACGATGTCGGACATCGCGACCGTGACACCCGATCGGGTGGCCCAGTGGAAGCCGTGCTCCTTGAAGTTGTCCAGGGTGTTCGCCACGATGACCTTCGGGTACCGCTCGGCGAGGTCGTTCACGATGGACGAGAGCTGCTTCTTGTCCATCGTGACCTCGACGTACGGGTAATCCTCCGGCAGCGTCTCGTTGAACAGCGCCCGGCCGAGGGTGGTCTGGATCAGCAGCGGCTGACCCGGCTCCCAGTCCTCGGGCACCTCGTGGTCCGGACCCGGGACGATGTCGTCCACGCGCAGGGTGATCCGCGCGCCGAGGTCCAGCTGCCCGCGATCGAAGGCCATGATGGCCTCGGCCACGGAGGAGAACGACTCGCCCTCGCCCGCGGAGCCCTCACGGATGGAGGTCAGGTGGTACAGGCCGATGATCATGTCCTGGCTGGGCATGGTCACGGGGCGGCCGTCGGAGGGCTTGAGGATGTTGTTCGAGGACAGCATCAGGATGCGCGCCTCGGCCTGGGCCTCCGCCGACAGCGGCAGGTGCACCGCCATCTGGTCACCGTCGAAGTCCGCGTTGAACGCGGAGCACACCAGCGGGTGGATCTGCACGGCCTTACCCTCGACGAGCTGCGGCTCGAAGGCCTGGATGCCCAGGCGGTGCAGGGTGGGCGCGCGGTTCAGCAGCACCGGGTGCTCGGTGATGACCTCTTCGAGGACGTCCCACACCTGGGCGTGCTTGCGCTCGACCATCCGCTTGGCGGACTTGATGTTCTGGGCATGGTTGAGGTCCACGAGCCGCTTCATCACGAAGGGCTTGAACAGCTCCAGCGCCATGTCCTTGGGCAGACCGCACTGGTGCAGCTTCAGCTGCGGGCCGACCACGATGACCGAACGGCCGGAGTAGTCGACGCGCTTGCCCAGCAGGTTCTGGCGGAACCGGCCCTGCTTGCCCTTGAGCATGTCGGAGAGCGACTTCAGCGGGCGGTTGCCGGGACCCGTGACCGGGCGGCCGCGGCGGCCGTTGTCGAACAGCGAGTCCACGGCCTCCTGGAGCATCCGCTTCTCGTTGTTGACGATGATCTCCGGGGCCCCCAGGTCGAGCAGCCGCTTGAGGCGGTTGTTCCGGTTGATCACCCGGCGGTAGAGGTCGTTCAGATCGGAGGTCGCGAAGCGGCCGCCGTCCAGCTGCACCATCGGGCGCAGCTCCGGCGGGATCACCGGAACCGCGTCGAGCACCATGCCCTGCGGGGAGTTGCTCGTGGTCAGGAACGCGTTGACGACCTTCAGGCGCTTGAGCGCACGGGTCTTCCGCTGGCCCTTGCCGGTGCGGATGAGCTCACGCAGCTTCTCCGCCTCGGCCTCCAGGTCGAAGTTCGCCAGGCGCTTCTGAATCGCCTCGGCACCCATCGAGCCCTCGAAGTAGATGCCGAACCGCTCCACCAGTTCGCGGTAGAGGGTCTCATCGCCTTCGAGATCGGAGACCTTGAGGTTCTTGAACCGGTCCCAGACGGTCTCCAGGCGGTCGATGTCGGCGTCCGCGCGCTTGCGCAGATTCGCCATCTCCCGCTCGGCGGTGTCCTTGAGCTTCTTCTTCGCCGCTGCCGTGGCGCCGTCCTTCTCGAGCGCGGACAGGTCCTCCTCGAGCTTCTTGGCGCGCCGGTCGAGGTCCACGTCCCGGCGATCGATCAGCTGCTTCTTCTCCAGATCGATCTGGTTCTGCAGCGTCGGCAGATCGCGGTGGCGGGAATCCTCGTCCACCGAGGTGATCATGTAGGCGGCGAAGTAGATGACCTTCTCCAGGTCCTTCGGCGCCAGATCCAGCAAGTAGCCCAGCCGGGACGGCACGCCCTTGAAGTACCAGATGTGCGTCACGGGCGCGGCCAGCTCGATGTGGCCCATCCGCTCACGGCGCACCTTGGCGCGGGTGACCTCCACGCCGCAGCGCTCACAGATGATGCCCTTGAAGCGGACCCGCTTGTACTTGCCGCAGTAGCACTCCCAGTCCCTGGTGGGGCCGAAGATCTTCTCGCAGAACAGGCCGTCCTTCTCCGGCTTGAGCGTGCGGTAGTTGATCGTCTCGGGCTTCTTCACCTCGCCGTGGGACCAGCGGCGGATGTCGTCGGCGTTCGCGAGGCCGATGCGCAGCTCGTCAAAGAAATTAACGTCGAGCACGTAGATCCTTCTCTTTCCTGACTGTCAGTCTCGTCAGTGATCGGTAGTGGTAGGGGTCTGAAACGAAAAGCGTGCGCTCCTCGTCAGACCTCTTCGACGGTGTTCGCCTCGCGGCGGGACAGATCGATGCCGAGCTCTTCAGCGGCCCGGAACACTTCCTCGTCCGCATCGCGCATCTCGATGTTGGAGCCGTCCGAGGAGAGCACCTCCACGTTCAGGCAGAGGGACTGCATCTCCTTGATCAGCACCTTGAAGGACTCCGGAATGCCCGGATCCGGCACGTTCTCGCCCTTGACGATCGCCTCGTAGACCTTCACGCGGCCCGGGATGTCGTCGGACTTGATGGTCAGCAGCTCCTGCAGGGTGTAGGCGGCGCCGTACGCCTCCAGCGCCCACACCTCCATCTCGCCGAAGCGCTGGCCGCCGAACTGGGCCTTACCGCCCAGCGGCTGCTGCGTGATCATCGAGTACGGACCGGTGGACCGTGCGTGGATCTTGTCGTCGACCAGGTGGTGCAGCTTGAG
The DNA here is from genome assembly GCF_014639315.1 of Sediminivirga luteola. Taxonomy (GTDB): domain Bacteria; phylum Actinomycetota; class Actinomycetes; order Actinomycetales; family Brevibacteriaceae; genus Sediminivirga; species Sediminivirga luteola. The sequence continues at coordinate 76,703 of NZ_BMFY01000015.1, read as the reverse complement.
CATGTACATGTAGCCGACCGAGATCGGGTACGGGAACGGCTCGCCGGAGCGTCCGTCGAACAGCCGCGCCTTGCCGGTGGAGTCGATCAGCCGGTCGCCGTCACGGTTCGGCAGCGTGGAGTCGAGCAGACCGCGCAGTTCTTCCTCGTGGGCGCCGTCGAACACCGGCGTGGCCACCTTGGAGCCCGGCTCCGCCTCGCGGGCGGCCTCGGGCAGCTCGGCCGCCCACTCCGGATTGCCCTCGATCTTCCAGCCCTGCTTGGCGATCCAGCCCAGGTGCAGCTCGAAGACCTGGCCGATGTTCATCCGCCGGGGCACGCCGTGCGGGTTCAGGATCACGTCGACGGGGGTGCCGTCCTCCAGGAACGGCATGTCCTCCACCGGGAGGATCTTCGAGATGACGCCCTTGTTGCCGTGGCGGCCGGCCATCTTGTCGCCCACCGTGATCTTGCGCTTCTGTGCCACGTAGACCCGCACCAGCTGGTTCACGCCGGGCGCCAGCTCGTCGTCGTCCTCGCGGTCGAAGACCCGGACGCCGATGACGGTGCCGCGCTCGCCGTGCGGCACTTTCAGGGAGGTGTCGCGGACCTCGCGGGACTTCTCGCCGAAGATCGCGCGCAGCAGGCGCTCCTCCGGGGTCAGCTCGGTCTCGCCCTTCGGTGTGACCTTACCGACCAGGATGTCGCCGTCGGAGACCTCGGCGCCGATGCGGATGATGCCGCGCTCGTCCAGGTCCGCCAGCGCGTCCGGGGAGATGTTCGGGATGTCCCGGGTGATCTCCTCGGCGCCCAGCTTGGTGTCACGGGCGTCGACCTCGTGCTCCTCGATGTGGATCGACGAGAGCACGTCGTCCTGCACCAGGCGCTGGGACAGGATGATGGCGTCCTCGAAGTTGTAGCCCTCCCAGGACATGAACGCCACGAGCAGGTTCTTGCCGAGCGCCATCTCGCCGTTCTCGGTGGCGGGACCGTCGGCGATCACCCAGCCGGCCTCCAGGCGGTCGCCCTCGTTGACCAGCACGCGCTGGTTGTAGGAGGTGCCGTGGTTCGACCGGTGGAACTTCGCCACCTTGTAGGCGGTGTAGGTCCCGTCGTCGTTCTGCACGGTGACCTGATCCGCGGAGACCTGGGTGACCACGCCGGACTTCTGCGCGATGACCACATCGCCGGCATCGACGGCGGCACGGTATTCCATGCCGGTGCCGACGTAGGGCGACTCGGACTTCACCAGCGGCACGGCCTGCCGCTGCATGTTCGCGCCCATCAGCGCGCGGTTGGCGTCGTCGTGCTCCAGGAACGGGATCAGCGCGGTGGCCACCGACACCATCTGCCGGGCGGAGACGTCCATGAAGTCGATCTCGCTGGCGTGGATCAGCTCGGCCTCGCCGCCGCCGCCCTTGGGGCGGGCCAGCACCAGGTCCTCCTCGAACACCTGGTCGTCGGTGAGCGGCGCGTTGGCCTGGGCGATGTTGAACTCCAGCTCCTCATCGGCGGTGAGGTACTGGGTCTCATCGGTGACCTTGCCGTTCACGACCTTGCGGTACGGCGTCTCGATGAAGCCGAAGGAGTTGATCCGCGCGAACGACGCCAGCGAGCCGATCAGGCCGATGTTCGGGCCTTCGGGGGTCTCGATGGGGCACATCCGGCCGTAGTGGGAGGGGTGCACGTCGCGGACTTCCATGCCCGCGCGGTCGCGGGACAGGCCGCCGGGGCCCAGCGCGGACAGGCGCCGCTTGTGGGTCAGGCCCGCGAGCGGGTTGTTCTGATCCATGAACTGCGACAGCTGCGAGGTGCCGAAGAACTCCTTGATCGCCGCCACGACGGGACGGATGTTGATCAGGGTCTGCGGCGTGATCGCCTCGACGTCCTGCGTGGTCATCCGCTCGCGGACGACCCGCTCCATGCGGGACAGGCCGGTGCGGATCTGGTTCTCGATCAGCTCGCCGACCGCGCGGATGCGGCGGTTGCCGAAGTGGTCGATGTCGTCCACGGCCACGCGGATCTCCGCCGGCTCGCCCTCACGCACCCCGGCGACGGTCTCCCGGCCGGCGTGCAGGTGCACGATGTAGCGGATCGCGGCGACGATGTCCTCGGTGGAGAGCACGGAGTCGCTGAGCGGCACGTCGATGCCGAGCTTCCGGTTGACCTTGTAGCGGCCCACCTTCGCCAGGTCGTAGCGCTTCGGGTTGAAGTACAGGTTGTCCAGCAGGTTCTTGGCGGCATCGACCGTCGGCGGCTCGCCCGGGCGCAGCTTGCGGTAGATGTCGAGCAGCGCCTCCTCCTGGGTGTGGGCCGAGTCCTTCTCCATGGTCTCGCGGACGGACTCGAACTCGCCGAACTCCTCCAGGATCTGCTCGCCGGTCCAGCCGAGCGCCTTGAGCAGCACGGTCACGGACTGCTTGCGCTTGCGGTCCAGGCGCACGCCGACGAAGTCGCGCTTGTCGATCTCCAGCTCCAGCCAGGCACCGCGGGAGGGGATGATCTTGGCGGTGTAGATGTCCTTGTCGGACGTCTTGTCCGGGGTGCGCTCGAAGTAGGCGCCCGGAGAGCGGACCAGCTGGGACACGACGACGCGCTCGGTGCCGTTGATGATGAACGTGCCCTTGTCCGTCATCAGCGGGAACTCACCCATGAACACCGTCTGCGACTTGATCTCGCCGGTGTTGTTGTTCATGAACTCGGCCGTGACGTACAGCGGAGCCGAGTAGGTGATGTCACGCTCCTTGCACTCGTCGATCGAGTACTTGGGCGCCTCGAAGCGATGCTCGCGGAACGAGAGGGACATCGCGCCGGAGAAATCCTCGATCGGGGAGATCTCCTCGAAGATGTCCTCCAGGCCGGAGGTGGTGGGAACGGAGTCGTCGCCACGCTCGGTGGCCTCGATGACGCGGTCCTGCCAGCGTTCGTTGCCGATCAGCCAGTCGAAGCTGTCGGTCTGGAGGCCCAGCAGGTTCGGTACTTCAAGCGGTTCATGGATCTTGGCGAAGGAAATTCGCTCGGGCAGGTGAGAGGACTTCTCGTTTGGGCTCGCGGCAGCCAATGGGATCCTTCCGATGATTCTGCTTCGATTCGATCGTTGCTGGCCTCGGAATTATTCGACCCACCGCCATATGAAGGCACGAACAGGCACATTACAACGCAAAGATACAGTCTAGCGCGCCCCGGCTCTCCCCGCAAGGCACGCCGGGATGCCGCGCTCCCCCGGCCCGCGCCAGCACCAGCACCAGGAACCGTGGACCGCAGTCCCACGGGCCTTGCCGCCCCGTTCGGCGGCTGGTTGATCTGACCAGGCCGCGTTGCCCAGATATTCACGGTCGACGCGACTGTTTCGGCCATATCGCGGCTAGGACGGGCCAGGACGGTCTGAGCGGCGGCGGTCGTCCTGCCACGGGGTCAGTCGCGCGGCCTCAGCCGGACCTCTGGAAGGACCGGGGCGGGCAAAGGCGCCGGCGTCCCGGGCGGGAACGTGCCGAAGCGCCGGCCGGAGCCGGCGTCCTCCACCGCGCTCACGCCACCGGCGTCCTCCCCGCCCGCGGCTGCACCAGAGCCCTGAGCCGGAGGGGCCTTCCCGTCATCGCCGCCGGAGCCCGTCGCCGCGCCGGCGCCGGCATCGTCCTTGCCGATCTCGGATTGCCAGGCACGCCGGTAGGCGACGATCTCCTCATGCGAGCGGCCGATGAAGTTCCACCACATGACGATGCGCTCGCCGAAGGGCCTGCCGCCGATGAGGATCGCCCGCGCGGGGGCGTCGCCGGCACGGAGCAGCAGCCGGGACGGACCCGCGGGCAGATAGCCGAGCTCATCGCGGCCGAGCTGCCGCACGGCATCGGCGGCGCTCAGTTCCAGCGTCCCGGAGTCCAGCAGCAGCCCGTGCTCGTACTCCGGGTCGAGGTCCAGAGCCAGCTCGGCGCCGGCGTCGATCCGCACTTCCGCCGCCAGAGCCGGTACCCGTGTGTCGATCGGCGCGGCACGCCCGGCGAACGAGCCCAGGTAGGTCAGCACCGTTCCACCGGGCACGCCCACCGGCTCGGCGATGAAATGCTGCGACTGCGGCATCCCGTGGCGCAACGCGTCCGGCAGCGCGTACCACAGCTGCACGCCGTGCAGCGTGCGCGTCCCGTCGGCGGAGAACTCCGAGTGCGAGATGCCCCGTCCGGCGATCATCAGATTGACCTCGCCCGGGCGGACCACATTCGCGAAACCGGTCGAATCGATGTGCTCGATGTTCCCCTCCACCAGGAGGGTGACGGTGGCCAGGCCGGTGTGCGGGTGCCGCGGCACCTGCATGCCGCCGGTCGCGGCGACGTCGTCGGGACCGAAATGGTCGATGAAGCACCAGGGACCGATCAGCGAGCGCTGCCGCTGGGGCAGGGTCCGCCGGACCGTCATGGCGCGCGGCCCGCCGAGCGGGACGTCCCGGGGAGTGAGGACCTCGATCGACTCGGCGCAGGAGGCGGGCGCGCACTCTACCTCGGCGGGGCGGGCTTCGGGATTCGTCACGGCGTCTCCTCACCGGTCGCGGCGCTCGCCATTCTACCGGCCGTGACCCGCGCCTACCACGCGCCGTGACCCGTCCACGCCACGGACCGTGACCCGCGCCTACCACGGGCTCCGCCGCGAGGAGAAGACCGCTAGGAGAAGACCGCCAGGATGCCTGGGACGCTGAGCACCGCGACGTAGAAGCCCATGAACAGCACGCCGGCGTGGACCTTGACGATGCGGATGAGCATGCCGCCCACCAGGCCCACCGTGAGCGAGACCAGCAGGCCGAAGATCCCGCCCTCCCACAGGCTCACCACGACCACGAGCCCGACGAACGCGGCGATGATCGCCTCGTGGCTGACTTTGGTGACCACGAACCGGGCCGCGGCGTGCGCGTACCGCATGGCGAAGGGGTAGGCGATGATCGTCGCCAGCACCGCGGCCAGCAGGCCGTAGGCGAAGAACTGCGAGGTCGACAGGGCCGTGGAGAGATTGTCGATGGTCCCGGTCTCCGGGTTCGTCTCGAACACCGGCGGCGCGTTGAACAGCGGCGCGGCAGGACCGGCGGCCACGGGGCTGAGCGGCAGGCCGAAGGCGATCAGCGGGATGAGCGCCTCGGCGATGTACGTCGACTCGGTGGTGCCGTTCTTGGCGGTGAGGGTGCTGCTGAGCCGCTGGTAACCCTGCTTGATCCGCGCGCGCACCAGCTCGCCCATCAGCACGGTCATGGCGACCGGCGAGAACACGAAGGTGGCGGAGGAGATCGTTGAGGTGGCGGCCACCGCCGTGACCTGGCGCCGGTCGAGGATCCGGAAGGGGTTCGGGAAGCTGCGCGAACCGCCCTTGCGGAACCCGGTGTCCGGGGCGAGGTACACCTGGGAGGGTTCGTCCCGGCGCAGTTCGGCCCGGCCCAGCGGCGCCAGGACCGCGAACAGGTCGACGATCATCGGCCCGATCGCGATGCCCAGGAAGTAACTGATGGTGAGCGCGACCTCGTGCGTGCCGGTCCATGCCTGGAGGCCCAGGACGAGCGCCACGAACGGCACCAGCGCCAGCACGCCGGCCAGCTTGGCCGGCGAGGAGTACGCGATGCCGACCGCAGCCACCAGGAACAGCCACGGGGCGATGCCGCCGATGAAGTCCCCGAATGGCGAGAGCAGCCAGGCGAACAGCACCGCGGCGCACACCGCGATGAACGACGAGATCACCGCGCCGGAGACGGCCTTGCGCAGGGCGATATGCGGCACGCCCAGCGCCCGCATCCGGGCGGCGTCGTCCAGCAGCGGCACCGCCATCGTGTCCCCGGGTATGCCGATCAGCATCGTCGGGATGGCATGCGTCATGTGCTTGGAGATCGCGCCCGCCAGGAAGAACGTGAAGACGCCTGCCGGCGGCACGCCGATCAGGATGACCACGAGGGTCAGCGGCGCCAGCGTGGCGGTCTCGTCGGTGCCGGAGACCACGCCGATGAGGGCGAAGACGATGGCGCCGATGAGGCCCATCAGGATCGCGATGGGCAGTTCCTGGAGCAGGATCTCCATCAACGCTCACTCCCCTCGCGGGCGGCGCGCGCCTCAGCCTCACGGAAGACCTCGGTCAGGCCGGCCTCCTCGATCTCGCGGCGCGAGAGCTCGCTGGCCTCCTCCAGGGTGCCCAGCCCCTGCGGTTCGGCGGCCATTTCCTCGACGGCGGCGGCGATGCGTCCCGACTCGTGCGCGTCCTCGCTGACCACGCGGGCCGGCCGGAAGGCGATCGCGGTGATGAAGCCCGCGACGACGCAGCCGACGATGCCGGTCACCAGGGACCAGACGTCGATGAGCTCCTCCTCGCTGATGAACAGGCCGATGAGTGCGCGGCCCCCGTACAGCCCGACGAGCGCGCAGACGATGCCGATGACCACGCCGATGACGAGGCGGTTTCCCCTGACGGTGTCGTTCCAGACGAAGAGATACTGCCCCTTCGTCTCCCCGGAGGGGCCGGGAACGGGAGCCGTCCCGGGATCGCCGGGCGTGCCCGGCTCGGGTGAGCGCGACATTGCGTCCCCTTTCCTTCTCACGTGATGTGCCCGGCACCGGTGGTGCCGGGCGTCGTACTCGCTGCCGGCCTCAGGCCGACAGAGCTTTCTTCACCGCCGAGGCCGTGGTCCGCCCGAGCGCCCGGTCCACCGGATCCGAGGCACCCATCAGCGCCCGCAGATCGATGCCGGTGTCGTAGCCCAGGCCGTGCAGCATCCAGACCAGATCTTCCGTGGCGAGATTACCCGTAGCGCCGGGTGCGAACGGGCATCGTCCGAGGCCGCTGGCGGAGGCGTCGAACTCCGCGACGCCGGCCGGCAATGCCGCACGCACATTCGCCAGCGCCTGGCCGTAGGTGTCGTGGAAGTGCGCGGCCAGCCGCTCCCCCGGGATGCCGGCCGCGGCGAGCGCCTCCAGCACCGTCTCGACCTGCCCGGCGTGCGCCACGCCGATGGTGTCGCTGAGCACGACGACGTCGCTGCCGGCTTCGGCGAGCACCAGGGCGGACTCGACCACCTCGGATACGTCGACCGGGCCCTCCCAGGGATCGCCGAAGCACATCGACAGATAGCCGCGCACATGCCGCCCGGCGTCCTTCGCGGCGCGGGTCACGCCGACCGCCGCGGCGAGGCTCTCGTCCCGCGTCATGCCCATGTTCTCCCGGGCGAAGGACTCGGTGACGCTGGCGATGGCGGCGACCGCGTCGGCGCCGGCGGCGAGCGCGCGGTCCAGTCCGCGTTCGTTCGGCACCAGGCTGGTCAGCCGGACGCCGGGCGCGGGGCGGCCAATGCCCGCCACGACGGCTTCGGCGTCGGCCATCTGCGGGACCCGGGCCGGGTGGACGAACGCGGCTACCTCCAGCGAGGACACGCCGGCGCCGAGCAGCCCGCGGGCGAAACCGGTTTTGAGCTCCGCGTCCAGCGGGAGCGGTTCGGCCTGCAGTCCGTCCCGGGGCCCGACCTCGTGGATCCTCGCCCGCGCGGGCGCGCCGGCCGGCGGGCTGACGCGGGCGCCGGGTGGCGTGTCGAAGGAGTGCAGCGTCATCCGCCCTGCGCTCCCCGCTCCGCGCGCAGTTCCGCCAGGATCTCCTCGGCACGGTCGCTGCGGACAACACCGGAGGCCACCAGGCGGCGGGCGACCTCCCCGGCCTCGTCCGGACGGGCACCGGCGGCGATGGCCACCGTGCGGGAGTGCAGGGTCATGTGCCCGCGCTGGATGCCCTCGTCGGCCAGTGCCCGCACGGCGGCGAAGTTCTGTGCCAGGCCCACGGCGGCGATGATCCGGCCGAGCCGGTCAGCCGAGTCCGGGGCGACGACGCCTAAGGCCGCGCGGGCGGTGGGGTTGGAGCGGGTGGCACCGCCGACGAGTCCCACCGGCATCGGCAGTTCCACGGTCGCTTCGACGTCGCCGTCCGCGGTGGCTTCGAACCGGCTCAGTGAGGTGTAACCGCCCTCGCGGGCGGCATGCGCGTGGCATCCGGCCTCGACCGCGCGGGTGTCGTTGCCGGTGGCCAGGACCACGGCGGAGACCCCGTTCATGATGCCTTTGTTGTGGGTCGCGGCGCGGTACGGATCGGCCTCGGCCAGGGCCGCGGCGTCGAGGATGCGTTCGGCGACCTCTGCGCCGCCGATGTCCGCCGTGCGGAACACGGCCCGCGCGGTGACGAGCCGGCGGTCGGCCTTGTTGGTCAGGATCCGCATCAGCGGCGAGCCGCCGGTGAGTTCGCCGATCCGGGGCGCGAGCGTCTCGGCCATGGTGTTGACGGCGTTGGCGCCCATCGCGTCACGCACATCGACGACCAGGTGCACGACGAGGTGGGTGCCCCGCCGGGTCTCCACGATGCGGGCCACGACGTCCAGGCAGCCGCCGCCGAGTCTCCGCAGGACCGGGTCGACCTCGTTCGCGGCGGCCATGAGCTCCTCGCGGTGTTCCAGGACCGCGGCGCGGGCGCCGTGCGGATCGGGCAGGCCGGTGACCTGGACCTGGGCCTGCATGACCGGCCCGGTGGAACTGGTGCGGAAGCCTCCCGTGGCGTGGGCCAGGCGGGCGGCGTTGCTGGCCGCGGCCACGACGGACGGCTCCTCGGTGGCCATCGGCACGAAGACGCCCTCACCGTCGACGATGAAGTTGGTCGCCAGGCCCACGGGCACGCCCAGGACGCCGATGGCGTTCTCGATCATCAGGTCGGCGCCGTCAACGCTCAGGCCCTGCTCCGGCGCCAGCGCCGCCAGATCGACTTCGCTCAGTCCGGTGCGCTCCCGCAGTCCGGCGAGCCGCTCGGCGGGAGACAGATCTTTGATTCCCGACCATCGGGAACGGGGCATGGCGACCTTCCTTCGTGACGACGCTGTGACGAGCTTGCCGTGCGGCAGACCACCGGGCGGGCTGGGCGGCGGCCGCCGTGCGTGACCGCGCCGGGGCGCGGCCCGGACGCTTCACTCGCTTCCGCTCGGAGGCGGCGCGACGGACTTCCCGCCGCTTGGCGGCGCAGCAACGCGCACCTGCCGATGGCTGCTACCAACCTAGGAATGGCGAGCCAGGCGAGGTATGTGTGGCACACACACGATCACGATCGGAGAATGTGGCATGCACCCGATATGTCCGCCAACTGCGGGCAGGATTCAACGCCAGAGTTGAGCGCCAGAAGCTACTGGCAGGGCTTAACGCGAGAGTTCAGCGCCAGGGCTGCGGGCAAGACCCAGCACCAGACTCAACGACAGAGCTCAGCACCAGGAACCGTCGGCAGGGCTCGATGCGAGAGTTCAACGCCGGGAGCCTGCCCGCAGGGCTCCGTGCGAGGGCCCAGCCTCGGGAGCTCAGCCGCGCAGCCGCTGGTCCAGGTGGACCAGGCGGACCGCGGTCTCCACCAGGAAGCTGCGCTGGGCATCCCGCCAGCCTGCGCCCAGGAGCTCATCGACCCGGGACAGGCGCTGAGACACGGTGTTGACGTGGAACCGGCTGGCCTGCGCCGCGGCGCTGATGCTTCGGCCCGCATCGTAGTAGGCGCGCAATGTCTCGAACAGGTTCGCACCGCGCCGTTCGTCGTATTCCAGCACCGCGCCGATGGTGGCGGCAACGAACTGATCGAACCGGGCGCGGTCCATGCCCTGCAGCAGGGCGTACGGCAGCAGGGAACCGGCGTCGACGACCTCGGCGCCCCAGCCGAGGGCCCGCTGGACCGACACGGCACGGACGCAGTCGTCCCAGAGCGCGCGCACCTGGCGGAACGGGTCCGGCCGCGTGCGAGGGCCGGCGGCTCCGTCATGCCGAAGGGTGCCCGGAACGGCGGCATCGCCTGGATCCGGCGCGGCCGCGCCCGCGGAGAACGTCCCGGAGCGAGAAGCGGGTACGGGTTCAGCGCCGGCGGGTTCACCGGCGATGGCGGTGGCCGCAAGCAGGCCGGTGCCCGGCTCGAGCGCCTGCCGGACGATCTGGAGCACGGGGGCCGAGGAGTCCTCCGCGCTCAGGACGCCCAGGTGCCCGGCGTGCATCCCGCACAGGACGCCGGCGGAGATCTGCGCCGTCAGCCGCGAGCGGAGCGCGCGCAGCCGCCCGGGCGGGCCGTCCACGATGCAGAGCCGCAGCGGTCCGGCCGCGGTGAGACCGGCATCGGCGGCGGCGCCGAGCAGACTCTCGGGCGCGTAGGTCTGGCCGAGGAGTTCCGCCAGGAGGTGATCCCGGCGCTGGTCCTCGCGCACGCGTCCGGCTTCCCCCAGCAGCCACGCGAAGGCGCAGGTCTGCGCGCCGCGGGCCACCGTCTCGGGGTGCAGTTGCTCTCCTGGGACAGGCGTTCGCTCGATGATGAGGTGCAGCGCCCCGGAGGCGCCGGTGGGCACCGCGACGGTGCCTTCGACCGTGGCGGATTCCGGTGCCGGCCGGTACTGCGTGCCTCCGGCGGTGCCCCCTTCACCGAGGGCGGCCAGCAGGGTGGTCTCGGTGAAGCGGTGCCCCGGCCGGTGCGCGGAGTCGGCCAGGATCCGGCCGTCGTCGTCGACCAGCAGCAGTGAGCGGTCGAGTGCGGCGGCGAGCCGGGCCACGACGCGGTGCACATCGGCACCGTCCAGGACCTGCGCGAAGAGCGCGTCGACGATCTCCGAGGCGTGCCGGTGGTGGGCGAAGAGCCGTTCCCAGCGGGCCAGTTCGGTGGCCGCCTCCTGGCCGCTGCGCTCCAGGTCGCCGAGCTTGAACGAGCGCAGCAGCGCGATCGCCGCGTGGTCGGCCAGGGCGCTGAGGATCGCGATCTCCTCGGGGCTGTAGCGGTGCGCCGTACGGGTCCCGGCGAACAGCACGCCCAGGACGGTGCCCCCGGAGATCAGCGGCACGCCGACCAGGGACACCAGCCGTTCCTCGGCGACGGCGGTGTCGATCGGGCCGTGATGCCGCAGATGCGCCGCTTCCAGGTAGTCGTGGACGGCATGCGGAGCGCGGGTCTCGGCGACATAGGAGGCCAGGCCGTATCCCTGCGGCACGGGAAGCGTGGCGAAGAGCCTGGTGGCGGCGCCCTGGGTGGCGCGGACCCGCAGATCCCCGGTTTCCGGATAGTACTCCGACAGGTATGTCACATCGGAGACGACGAGGTTGTGCGCCAGCCGCACCACATGCGCCAGGGTTTCCTCCACATCGGTGGCGTTGGCCATGATGCGGGCGCTGTCGGCCAGAGCGGTCAGTTCGCGGCGACGCTCCCGCAGCGAGGCGACCTCCTCGCGGGCGGAGCGCACCGCGTCGAGGAGCGGCGCCAACTCGGCCGGCCCGACGTTCAGGCCCGCTGCCAGCCGTTCAAGGTCCGCGCCGGGGACGGGCGCGGTGCTCACCACTGCCCGGACGAGGCCGTGCGCCGATGCGGCCGGGCCAGCGGCCGATCCCGCAGCAGGCGCCGCAGTGGCAGGCTCCGCAGCCGGCGCGGCGGCGGATACCGCCTCAGACAAGCCCTCGGCGGCTTCCGGGCGGTTCTCCGCCGGAACCGGAGCCGGGTGCGCGGCGCTCCCGGCCCGTCCATCACGCGCCTGATCCCTCACAGGCCTCGGCTGTGCCTCCGGCCCGGTGTCAGGCCTCGGCTGCGCCTCCGGTCCAGGGGCCGGCTGCGCACCCGGCTGAACGTCAGAGCGCGGCTGCGCATCCGCTCCAGCGTCACGATGCGGCTGCACGAGGGACTCCTCAGAGGAGAGTTCCCGCGCTGACGTGCCGGCGGGCCGCTGCGGTTCAGCGTCGCTGGGCACGCTCGACCTCTGCCAGCAGGGTGCGGGCCAGCCGCTCGATCTCCGCGAGCCGCGCGGTGTCCGGGTTCCTCTGGTCGCCTGCAGCCGCGGGGCGTCGACCGGAGGACACGTCGGCTCCCCGCTCGGCCGCGGTCGCCCCTGACCGTGTTTCCCGTCCGGCGCTCGTCTTCTCACCAGCCGCCATGCGCCCGGCCGGCTCGGCCGCGGGCTCACTACCGGCCGGATGGGCCGCCACCTCACCCCCGGCCGGCTCACTACCGGCCGGATGGGCCGCCGGCTCACTCCCGGCTGGCCCGGCCGTCGGCGCACTCCCGGCGGGCTCGCTCCCGGCCGCCTCGGCCCGTCCTCGTTCGTCGACGGCGAGGTCGAAGGTGATCAGGTCCCCGCGGTGCCAGGTGGAGAAGGCCTCGATGGCCTCACCCGAGGACGTCGTGGTGGTCCCCTCCAGGAGCAGCAGCGGAGCGCCGGTCCGGGTGTCCAGCAGTGCGGCCAGGTGCTCGTCGGCGGCGACGGCACGCACCTGGCGGGATCCTCCGGTGAGCCTGACGCGATGGCGCGCGGCGAGCTGTTCGTGCAGGGAGGCGTTCCGGAGGCCGTCGGCGGTGAGGCCCTCGGCGAACCGGTCCGGCAACCAGGTGCGGATGAAGGCGGCGGGCGTGCCGTCGATGGCGCGCAACCGCTCCAGCCTGAGGACCTGCGTGTCCCCCGGCACGCCCAGCAGCGCCGCGGCGTGGGCCGGTGGCGTCTCCCGGCGGAGATCCAGGACGCGCGTGGTCACCACCGAACCGGTCTGCGCCGCCTGGCTGGACAGCCCGGCGGCCCGGTGCGCCAGCCGGTGGTGCTCCCGCCGTGGCGCCACCACCGAACCCCGGCCGCGAGCCCGCTGCACGACGCCCTCGGCGACGAGCGTGGTCATCGCCTGCCGCGCGACCGACCGGGAGACGCCGAAGATCTCCTGCAGCTGGGCGTCGCTGGGCAGCGTGTCGCCCGGCTGCAGGCGCCCGTCGCTGATCCGCTCGCGCAGCAGACCGGCCAGCTGGGCGTGCAGCGGCGTCTTCGCGGCGGGGTCCAGGACGGTGCCGCTCATCTCCGGGTCGGTCATGCTGGGCATTCTAGAGGGCCCTCAGCCGAGCATCTGCTCGCTCTCCTGCGCCGCCTGCCAGACCAGGTTCCAGTCCGGGGCAAGTTCCGCGGCCCGCTCGACGGCCAGCACCAGGCTGGCCTCCCGGGCAATCCCCTTGCCGGCGATGTCGAAGGCGGTGCCGTGGTCCACCGAGACCCGCACCACGGGCAGCCCGACGGTGATGTTCACGCCGTCGTCGCCGTAGACCGCCTTGAACGGGGCGTGGCCCTGATCGTGGTAGCAGGCGATCACGAAGTCCCATCTGCCCTTGACCGCCTGCGGGATGAGCGCATCGGCGGCGATTGGGCCGTGCGCGTTGATCCCGGCCTTCCGTGCGCGTTCCACGGCCGGAGCGAGGATCTGCGCGTCCTGGTGCCCGAACAGGCCGTTCTCCCCGGCGTGCGGGTTCAGGCCGCACAGACCGATGGCGGCCTCGGGCTTCCCGGCGGAGCGGGCGAAGGCGCCCACCAGCCGCAGGACGGCGTCGGCGCGTTCGGCGGTGACGCCCTCGATGGCCTGCTGCAGGGAGACGTGCGTGGTGAGGTGGAAGACGTACAGCTCACCGGCAGAGAGCACCAGCGAGTAGTTGCGCACGCCGAACTCGTGGGCCAGCAGCTCGGTGTGACCGGGGAACTTGTGGCCGCCGGCATGCATGGCAGCCTTGTTCAGCGGCGGTGTGACGATGCCGTCCACCTCGCCTTCCCGGGCCAGGCGGCAGGACTCGACCACGAACCGGTAGGCGCCGTCGCCGGCGGCGGCGGAGAGTTCCCCGACCGGGACGTCGCCCAGGGAGGGGCCGGTCTGGACGAGTTCGATCAGTTCCGGGTCGTTGCTGGCCTGCCGCGGGGATTCGATCACCCGCACCGCCTCCGGGTCCAGGCCGGCGAACCGGGCGCCGCGGCGCATCGCATCGGCGTCGCCGATGACGACGGGCACGGCTCGTTCCCGGAGGCCAGGGTGGCGCAGCAGGGTCTTCGCGGCGATCTCCGGTCCGATCCCGGCGGCGTCGCCGAGGGTCACGGCGAGTGTCGGCTTGGTCATGCATCCTCCTGCAACAGCGCGCGCATCCGCGCGACGGTGGTCGTGAGCGATTCGGGCTTCCCGAAGCCGCCGGCCTTCGTGAAGAGCGGCAGGTGGCGGGCTTTCCCGTCCAGGGTCACGCTCAGCGGCGTGCCCTCCTCCAGCTGGTCGAGCACGCGGACGGTGCTGGTGCCCAGCGCGGCCAGAGCGGCCCGTGCCCCGTCCCCGCCGACGAGGCCCGCGCCCCCGAATACGCCGGAACTCAGCAGCCGGGCGGTAAGGCCGCCCAAGCCTGCGGCGACGGTGCGGGCGGCATCGGCGGTGGCGGCCCGCTCTTCCGGGGCGCTGAGCAGCACGAGCTCGGGCAGAGTGTGCCAGCCGTCGCCGTCCCGGGTCCACCGGCTCAGCTGGTCCTCCAGCCAGGCGGCGGCCTCCGCCTCTCCGCGGATCAGGGTTTCCGCCTCGGGCGTCAGGACCAGCGCCCGGCCGGACCAGGCGTCCTGCAGCACGGCGAGCTGCCGGCGTGAGACGGCGTTGAGAGAGCTGACCTGGACGAGGAGCCTATCCGGGCCGGCCGGGACGGTGCTTCCCATGACCGTGCCATCCGCCCTCGCGTCTGGCTCTCCCCCGCCATGGTCCCCCGCAGCCCAGGCGCGGGCGAGCGCGGCGGCCAGCCCGGCGGAGCCGACCGGGACGATCCCGGTGCCGGCGGGTGCGGTCCGACCGAGGTGCGCCACCGCGCGGGCGAGATCGTCCAGGTCATGTTCAGCGGTGGCATCGGCGATCACGACTCTCGGGCCGCCGGACCGGGCGGCCTGGAGCGCTCGCTCCAGCGCCGCGGTGAGCGCGGCCATGTCGCCGGGAACCGCATCGAGCGGCACCGAGCCGGGGACGAGCGCGCGGAGGTCGCTCTGCGTGACGGGGGTCGCTGGATCGTCGCGCAGCCCGGTCTCGGCCACCGGTACCCCGTCCACCAGGAGGGCGGCGCCGTCGACCGTGCGTCCCATCAGCGGATAGGCCGGGCACAGCAGTGCCAGGTGTCCCGAGCCCAGTGCTTCGAGGGCGCCGTCGATCTGACCGGCGACGCTGCCACGGACGGTGGAGTCGATCTTCAGATAGAGACGGTCGGCGCCGAGGGCGTTCAGGCGCTGCACCATCTGGCCGGTCGCCAGCCGGGCCTCATCGTGCCCGAGCGCGCGGGCGTCCGTGGTGGCCGCGAACAGCACGCCGGAGCTCTGCGTGCGCACGCCGGGTCCGGCATCTGAGCTGGCGGCGGGGTCCAGCAGCAGCCGCGCGTCCCAGCCGGCAGCGGCGAACTGGACTGCTGTGTCGGTGGAGCCGGTGAGGTCATCGGCGACCAGGGCGACGACGGGGGCGACCGGCTGCCCGGAGGGTCCTGCGCCGCCGGGGCTCGCGGGCTGGCTCATAGCCGCGGCCCCTCGTGGGCGGTCGCGGCTTCGTGGAGCACCTGGTCATCGGGCGAATCCAGCGCCCCGGCACGCTTGAGGACGAGCGAGGCGATGAGCGGCGCGAGGATCGCGGTGATGAGCGCTGACGCTGCGACCTGTGCCGTGGCGGCTTCGACATACGGCTCGAAGGCGGGATCGATGCCGCCGATGATGGCCGGAGTCGCGATGGCATTGCCGGCGGTGGTGCCGGCCGCGAAGCCGATGCCGCTCTTCTTCCCGCGGCGCAGCATGAAGCGGTAGCCGAGGTAGACCAGGAAACCGGTCACCGGTGCCGCGATGAGACCGACCACGAGACCCTGCGCGCCGCCGGAGACGACGGCGCCGAGGTCGATGCCGGTGCCCAGGGCGAAGGCGAAGAACGGGATGACGATATTGGGCACCGGGATGAGGATGTTCTTCCACTTCTCGTCCAGATTGCCCACGAGCATGCCGAGCAGGAAGGGGATGATGGCGCCGACGAGGGCGAGCACGGGAATCTCGGCCAGCCCGGAGACGCCCAGGAAGAGCATGCTCAGGAAGGGACCGTCGTTGACGGCGGAGGCCATATAGGCGCCGCGGTCGCGGTAGTCGCCGTACTTGCCGGTGAAGGCCAGCCACAGACCGCCGTTGCTGTTGTCCACGATCACCAGCAGCGCCAGGATGGAGACGCCGAGGATGCCGTCGAGGCCGACCCACAGGCCCAGCAGGATCACCAGGCTGGCCGGGATGAGGGACTTGGTGAGCAGCACGGTGCCGGCGTGCGCCAGGACCGGGCCGGTGGCCTTGGCGCTGACCTGGGTGCCGGTGGCGAAGATCAGGAGCGCGATGAGGGGCATGGCGCTGTCCTTGAACAGCGCGGTGGTGAAGCTGCCGACCTCGAGGGCGGGACCGAAGAACGTCCCGACGATGGAGCCGAGGATCAGGGGGATGAGCATGAGCCCGCCGGGAATGCGATTCATGCCGTCGAACAGCGGGACTTGGAAACGGCGGGATGTGCCGTGGACGTCGGTGGCCATGGTGGTGCCCTTCTTCGTTGAAGCCGGATCAGCGCGCCCGTAATGGTACGGACAACATGGCAGTACTTTTGCAGAGCGTCCGCCCCGGCGCAAGCCAGCCGGACACCAAGCCGGGCACAACGAGGCCCCGGCAGGGCATGAGTCTTGCGTCCGGGGTGGTGCACTATTTCCCGGTGAGCTCACGCGGAATTAGTGCACGGGCCGGGAATCACCGACTCAGGTGGGCCTGCCGGGGCCTCGCGGGGCACGCCCGCGTCAGCGCGCGGGCGCAGGTTCGCTCAGGACGGGATGTAGTCGAACACGTCCGGGTCCGGGCCGGTGCGCTGATCGCGGTTGAGCCCGGTAATGGCGTCCATGTCCTCATCGCTGAGCTCGAAGTCGAACAGCGCGAAGTTCTCCTCCACGCGCGAGCGGGTGACGGACTTCGGGAACACGATGTCGCCGCGCTGGATGTGCCAGCGCAGGGTCACCTGGGCGGTGGTGCGGCCAAGACGCTCGGCGATTCGCTGCAGGACGGGATCGCCGAGGACGGCGCCCTGGGCGATGGGAGACCACGCCTCGGTGGCGATGCCGTGCTCGGCGCCGAAGGCGCGGACCTGCTCGTTGGTCAGGTAGGGATGCACCTCGATCTGGTTCACCGCCGGCACCACCTCGGTCTCGTCCAGCAGCCGCCGCAGATGCGGCACCTGGAAGTTGGAGACGCCGATGGCGCGCGCCTTGCCGGCACGATGGATCTCGATCATGGCCTTCCAGGTCTCGACGTAGTCCACGTCGATGGTCGGCAGCGGCCAGTGGATCAGGAACAGGTCCATCTGCTCGACGCCCAGCGCGGCCAGGCTCTCGTCGGCGGCGCGAAGCGCGTCGTCACGACGGTGATAGCCGTTGTTGAGCTTGCTGGTGATGAACACGTCCTCACGCGAGAGCCCGGATTCCTTGAGGGCCTCGCCGACGCCAGCCTCGTTGCGGTACATCTCGGCGGTGTCGATGTGGCGGTAGCCGACCTCGAAGGCGGTGAGCACGGCGTCCTTGGTCTGCTCGGGCGGCACCTGGTAGACGCCGAAGCCGAGCTGGGGGATGGTCACACCGTTGTTGAGGGTGATGCTGGGAACTGCAGTCACGTAGGACTCCTTCGTTCAGGGTGTAGCGCCGTAGGCGGAGATGCCCCGGCATCCGTCCCCCAACTCGGGACCGCGCCGGGTTATTCCTCACGGTCGCGTGACACTGCAATCGTATACATCCGTCGCCCGGGCCCGGCGGCGGATGGGCGCCGGAGCTGGCGGGCAGCGGACGTTCAGTTCAGGCCCGGGCGCGCGAGGGAGAACATGGACTCCGGCCGCAGCGGTCCCAGCAGGCCCAGGCATTGCCGAAACCCATATACCTGACTAAAGTCAGATATATGACAGATACCCACGTCGCGGCCGTGCGGCGGTTCAATCTCAGCTACACCCAGCGCATCGGCGCCCTGGACGAGTCCTTCCTGGGGACGGGCCGCCCGCTGGGGCAGGCCCGGCTCCTGCACGAGATCGGCAGCCGGGAGCGGGGCGGGAAGGGAGCCGCACAGGATGAGGCGGGCGTAGACGGGGTCCTGGCCCAGGACCTCCGTGAGCGCCTCGGCCTGGACTCCGGGTATCTGAGCCGGCTGCTCCGCGCGCTCACGGCCGACGGGCTGCTGGACCTCGCACCGGATTCTGAGGACCGGCGACGGCGACGCATCCGCCTGACCGCGGCCGGCCGTCGCGCCTGGCAGGATCTGGAGAACCGCTCCGAAGAGCGCGCCGGCGTTCTCCTGGAGCCCCTGACCGGCCGTCAGCGCACCAGGCTGGCAGAGGCCCTGGACACTGCCGAGCTGTTGATCCGCGCCGCCACGGTACGCCTGGAGACCGTCGATCCGGCCTCACCGGCGGCCCGAGCGGCGGTGCGGACGTACCTCGACGAACTCGATGCGCGCTTCCCCGAGCACGACGCTCCCCCGATGCCGACGCCCCAGGACGAGAACGCCTTCCGCCCGCCAGCCGGGGCTTTCGTCCTCGCGATCAGCGACGGCAGCGCCGTCGCCGGCGGAGGATGGCGGGACCACGACGGGGCCGCAGAGATCAAGCGCATGTGGGTGGACGCCGGCTGGCGCGGCGCAGGCATGGGCCGCAGGCTCCTGGAGCACCTGGAGGGACTCGCCCGCGCACAGGGATACCGGCTCGCCCGGCTCGATACGAACGCCGCGCTCACCGAGGCCATCGCCCTGTACGAGCGGGCCGGCTACCGGAGGATCGAGCGCTACAACGACAACCCTCACGCCACTCACTTCTACGAGAAGCCCCTGGCCTGACAGCGCGCCCCTGACAGGGCGCACCTGACAGGGCGCACCTGAGACAGGGCGCCGCGAAGTTCTGCGCACGCCCCGCGACCACTGGAGCAATCGGGTCGCCTTCAGCGGGAACCGCGCCGTCCCGCCCTGGGCCGGGAGTCGATAGAGTGAGGGTGATGAGCGCCCCCACTCGCCGCCTCGACGCTCCCTACCGCTCCCCCGCCCGGCGCATCGGCCTGGCGCTCTCGGCGGTGCTCGTCGTCGCCGTTCTCCTGGGTGCCGCGCTGGCGGCGGATCGCTGGGCGCACGCGGAAGCCGAGCGCCGGATCGGCGGCGCCCTGATCGACGCGGCCGACGATGTCTCCGGCCTGAGCGTCGACGTCGCCGGCTTCCCTTTCCTGCTGCAGTACGCCACCGGGTCCCTGCGGGAGGTGCGCCTGCAGGCCGACTCGGTCGCCTATGCGGGGCTGGACTACACCGATGTCGATGTCACCGCACGAGGAGTGCCCGCCAGCGGCGAGGGCACCATCGACGAGGCCCGGATGAGCGCCCTGATTCCGGGCGAGACGCTCACCCGTGCCGCCCAGGAGGACCCCGCCATCCCGGAGAACGTCGAGGTCGCGGCGCAGGACGGCCAGCTCGTCGTGACCGCGCGGTACCTCGGTTTCGCTCTGGAAGCCGATATGGTGCCGCGGGCGCAGGGACGGGAGATCGCCGTCGATGTGCTCGCCGTGCGGATGGGCGGCGTGACGGTGCAGGTGGATTCGCTGCCGGGATTCCTGGGCGACCTCGTGCAGGATCTGCGGATCGGCATGGAGGCCCTGCCCGAAGGTGTACAGCTCACCGATGTCACCGTCGAGGACGACGCCGTGCGCATCGCTGTCGCCGGCCAGGACGTGCCGGTGCCACAGGTGTGACGCGGTCGAGGTCCTGGAGTACACCACAGCCACCGCCACGCATCACGCATCACGCATCACGCATCACGCATCACGCATCACGCATCACGCACGCATGATCGCGCACGCCCGCTGCTCAGGCAGACAGCGCGGGGCACACGATCTGATCATCGCCGCGCACGCCGCGCAGACCGGCCGGACCGTACTCAGCCGGGATCCCACCGCACGGTTCGGTGACCTGCCGGGGGTCGCCGCGGTCTCGCCTTGACCCGCGCTGGCACAAGCTTCACCCCCCGGCCGGGGCGCCGCATAGGATGAGGGACGAGGAGGCACCGTGAAGAAGCCCGAAGTCCTGGTCCTGTCACTCCTGGCTGTGCTGGTGATCGCCGCGGCCGCGGTCCTGCACACCCTCACGCGCCCCTCCGCGCCGCCCGGGGACGTCCTCGTCGAGGACACGGCGGGCCTCGTCGATCCCGTCCTCCTTGAGGAAGACCTCGCGGCACAGCGCTTCCACACCGACGTCGATGTCGTCGTCTACGTCCGCGAAGGACAGTACGCGGACAATGTCAACGAGGAAACGCTCACGTTCGCCCGCGAGCAGCACCCCGAGCTGATCGATCATCCCTACTGGCGCGACGGGCTGCTGCTGATCACGCTCTCAGTGGAGGACGCGGCCCGCGGACAGGGTCAGATCGGCACTTACTTCGGCGAGGACCTGGCCCCCGGTGAGAGTGCCGAGACCCGCATCCAGCAGGCTGGCCGGGACGCCTTCCAGAGCAACAACTGGAACGATGGCATCGTCCAGGTCGCCGGTGCCGCGGCACGGCTGATGGACCGGCCCTGGTACGCCTCCCCCGCCGTGACCATGGTGGCGCCCGGGATCATCGTCGTCCTGCTGCTGGCCGCCGGGATCACCATCGGCTGGACCCGCGGCCGCATCGACGCCGCCGCCGGTCGCCTGGGCGAGGCCACGACGGGCATCGACGATCTGATGGACCGCGTGGAGCACATCATCATCGGCGAATACGCACAGAAGATCCGCGGCACCGCGCACTCCTCGCTGCGGGAGTACACGGATCTGCTCGCCGAACGCGACCGGCTCCGGTCCCTCTCCTGGTTCCGTCTAGCCCTCCCCGGCACCGTCGCCGCAGCCGGCCGGTTCTCCCGGCGGGTGGACGACTTCACCGCCGACCTGAAGGTGGTGCGGGACTCCCTCACCCTGTACGAGCACGCCCCCGGCTGGGAACAGGTGTGGGGCGCGCAGCTCCAGGGCATCCGGGAGGAGCTGCGCCAGGTGCGTTCCGCTCCTCTGTTCACGAATCAGCGCGGCGCCGCCCGGGACGCGCTAGTGGCGTACGCGGACGAGGCCGAGCGCGAGCTCGACCGGCTCGACTCCGAGGTGCGCGGCGCCGCCGGCGACCGCACCGCGGAGACGACCGATATCGCCTTGGCGCAACTGGAAGCGCTGCAGGGGGACCTCGGGGCGCGCACCCAGGCGTTCCTGGACGAGTCCCGGCTGTTCGAAGGCACCCAGGGCCGGTACGTGGAGAAGGCGACCGCGAAACAGCTGCGCAGCCACCGGCCGGCCACCATCACCGGCTACTACGGCCGCTCGCCGATGATGCCCGCCGCCCTGATCGCCGGGCACCGGCTGGGCATGCGTCAGTACCGTCAGTCGCAGCAGCGTTCCTCGTCCTCGGGCGGATCGGTGACCCGGGGCTTCGGATCCTCCGGCGGCGGATTCCGCGGCTCAGGCAGTTCCTCCCGGTTCTGAAAGCCGCACCCCCGGCCGTCATCTGGGAGAACGTCTTCCATACGATGGTCTTGTAAGGGAGGTGTCCGCCATCAGCCCGGTCGATATCGCGCTCGTCGCAGCCGCCGCCGTCCTCCTGCTGTGCGTGGTGGCGGGTCTGTGGCGCGCCGCCGCGGGACCGGGGACGGGTGATCGCATCACCGCGTTCGTCCTCCTGGGCACCACCGGCGCGGCGCTCCTCGTGGTCCTCGCCGCCGCCACCGGCGCGCCGGCTCTGCGGGACGCAGCCATCACCGTCGTGGCCCTGGCCACCGTCGTCACCCTGGTCCTGCGCAGCGGAGCCGGGCGGTGATCGCGCTGGACATCGCCCTGGACATCGTCATCATCGCCCTGCTGGCGGCCGGCACCGCATTCGTCGCCGTCGGGACCGTCGGGCTGCTGCGCTTCCCCGACCTCGCCACCCGGCTGCACGCCGTCGCCAAGGCCGACAACCTCGGTCTCGGGCTGATCGTCGCCGCCCTCGTCGTCCATGTCCTGCGCGAAGCCTCCGCCCCGGACGATCCCGCCGGCTGGGGCGTCGCGCTGAAGCTGCTGCTGATCTGGCTGCTGGCGCTGCTCGGCACCGCCGCCAACAGCCACCTCCTCGCGGTGCCTCCACCGGGCAAGACGGACGGGAAGGGGAAAGAGCGCGGAGAGGGCGGCCGCCGATGATGCCCCTCCTCGACCTCATCCTCGCCGGCACCGTGCTGGTCACCGCCGTGCTGGCGGTGCTCGCGCCCAGGCGGGACGCCGCGGCTTCCGCGTTCCTGATCTTCGGGGTGCTGCTGGCGCTGCTGTGGGCCCGGCTGGAAGCGCCCGATATCGCGCTGGCCGAGGCGGCCCTCGGCGGAGGCGTGGCCGGAGCACTGCTGGTCGACGCGCTGCACTCACGCCGTCCCCCGCAGCCACAGGCCGCCTCATCGTGGGCTGCGCGGATCACCGGAGCGGCCGCCGGGGCGGCCTTGCTGGCAGCCCTGCTGATCGGCGTCCGGGCGGTCCCGCAGGCGCGTGCGCCCCTGGCGGAGGAGGCCTACGCCCGCATCCCGGTCTCCGGCGTGGAGCACCCCGTGACCGCGGTCCTGCTCAACTACCGCAGCTATGACACCCTGCTGGAGATCGCGGTCCTCGCCGTCGCCGCCCTCGGCGCGGCCGCGCTGGCCCAGGGACACCGGCCGGTCGTCCGGTCCCGGCCGGCGGTGCGGGGACTGGCGCTCGTGCTGCTGCCGGTGCTCCTGCTGCTGGCCGCCTGGCTGCTGGTGGCCGGGACGAGCCAGCCCGGCGGCGCGTTCCAGGCCGGCGCCCTGCTGGGGGCCGCGCTCGTCATCGCGCATCTCGCGGGCATCGGCCTCGCCCGGCCGCAGGGCCTCGCGGGACTGGCCTGGACCCTGGCGGGGCTGCTGTCCTTCCTGGCCCTGGCTGCCGGCACCGCCGTGTTCGGCGCCGGCTGGCTGGTCCTGGATCCCGCCTGGGCGCCCGGGGCGATCCTGGCCATCGAGGCGATCCTCGCGGTCAGCATCGGCGCCGGACTGGCGCTGATCTTCCTCAGCAACAGCGCTTCGCTGCAGCAGAACGGTCCGGCCGGGGAACCCGGACGTGCCGCCGAGGCGGAGCCGCCTGCGGGAGCGCCGTCATGACCGTGTCCGGGCTGCCCGAGCTGATGACCGTGCTGGCCTGCGCCGTCCTGGTCATTGGGCTGAGCGCGCATCTGCTCGTCGCAGACCTCTTCCGCCGCATCATCTCGCTCAACGTCGCCTCCGGCGGCGTGATGATGCTGCTGCTGGTCCTGGCCGTCCGCGGTCCCGGCGATCAGGACCCCGACCCGGTGCCGCAGGCCCTCGTCCTGACCGGCATCGTCATCATGGCCGCGGTGACCGGCCTGGCCCTGGCTCTGGCCCGGCGCGTGGAGGACCCCGCGGACGAGGACGACCGGGACGAGGAGACCCCATGAGCGGGCTGGTTCCAGGGCTGCTTCCCGGGCTGCTTCCCGTGCCGGTCTTCCTGCCGCTGATCGCCGCGGCCCTCGCCGCCCTGCTGCCGGCCAGAGCCCGGGCCTGGCTCGGCCTGGCCACGGTCGCCTGCACCGCCGTCGTCGTCACGGCGATCACCGCCGGCGTCGCGGGGCTGCCCGGCAGAGGGTCCGGCGAGGATGCCCTCTCCCTGGCGCTGGCCGGATGGGAGGCCCCGGTGGGCATCGTGCTGCGGGCCGATGCGCTCAGCGCCGTGCTGCTCCTCCTCACCTCCGTGGTGGGACTGGTGGTGTCCGTGCACGCCCTCGCGGCCGGCCGGGACGCCGATGCGCTCCCGTCGATGTCCTCCCTGTACGGCGGTCCGGCGTTCTGGCCGCTGTGGCTGGCGCTGTTCGCCGCCCTGAACGGCGTCTACGTGACCGGCGACCTGTTCAACGCCTATGTGATGCTGGAGCTGCTGACCCTGGCGGCGGTCTCGCTGGTGGCCCTCGGCGGCCGTGCTGGCAACGGTGCCGCGGCGGCGGCGTTGCGCTACCTCTTCGTCGCGGTGGTGGGTTCGCTGCTGTTCCTGATGGCGGTCGCCCTGGTCTACGCCGAGGCGGGCACACTCGATCTGCCGCTGGCTGCCGAGCGCATCGGCCCCGGCCCGCTGCTCCACGTCGCGCTCGCGCTGGCCCTCGTCGGCCTGGCAGCCAAGTTCGCGCTCTTCCCGCTGCACTCCTGGCTCCCGGTGGCCCACCCCGCGGCCCCCGCCGCGGTCAGCGCACTGCTCTCCGGTCTGGTCATCAAGGCGGCGCTGTTCCTGCTGTGGCGGCTGTGGGGCATCCTCGGTCCCGTCGCCGAACCCGTGGTCCTGCAGGGACTGGGCCTGGCGGCCGGCGCAGCCGGTTCGATCGCCGTGCTCTGGGGCTCGTTCATGGCGCTGCGGCGACGACGGCTCAAGCCGATCATCGCGTATTCCACGGTCGCGCAGGTCGGCTACCTGGTACTGCTGCTGCCGCTGACCGCCGGGCCGGTCGGCGCCGATGCGTTCGGTGCCGGTGAGGGCAGCGGGCCGGGCTGGACCGGCGGGGTGGTGCTCGTGCTCGCGCACGGCC
Organism: Sediminivirga luteola; assembly: GCF_014639315.1. Classification (GTDB taxonomy): domain Bacteria; phylum Actinomycetota; class Actinomycetes; order Actinomycetales; family Brevibacteriaceae; genus Sediminivirga; species Sediminivirga luteola. The sequence continues at coordinate 52,330 of NZ_BMFY01000015.1, read as the reverse complement.
TGGCCAAGGCCGGCATGTTCCTCGCCGCCGGGAACCTCGCGCTCGCCTATCGCGGTGACCGGCTGAGGGGCCTGGGCGGCGCCGTGACCCATATGCCGCTGACCGTGGCCACCATCGGGCTGGCCGGGGTCAGCCTGGCGGGGCTGCCGCCCTCGCTCGGTTTCGCGGCCAAGTGGCAGCTCCTGACGTCCGCCCTCGCCGGCGGGCAGTGGTGGTGGGTGCCGGTGCTGCTCCTGGGCGGTCTGCTCACGGTGGCCTATACGGCGCTGATGGTGCGGGCCACCTTCAACCAGCCGGGCGGGCCCGATGCGGAGCCGCCGGCCCGGCGGCTGCCGCGTACCCTCGTCCTCGGCCCGTTCGTGCTGGCCGCCGGCTCGGTTCTGCTGGGCGTCGCCCCGGCCGGCCTCCTGGAGTTCCTCGGTTCCGGCACCGGGGATGTGACGGCCGGCGCCGGGGACGCGCCGGGCGCCGCCGGTGACGTGCCGCCGAGCGGTGCCGCGGGAGGTGACGGCTCATGACCGGAACCGGATCCTCGGTGGAGTACAGCGTCATCCCCTACGTCATGCTGCTGACGTCCCTGCTCCCCGGCCTGCTGATCTTCACCCTCCGGGAGGAGCAGCACCGGCTCCGGATCGGCCTCAACCTGGCCGGGGCGCTGGCGAAGATCGTGCTCGTCGTGCTGCTCATCCCGCCGGTCGTGGCCGGCTCCACCCTGCGCGCCTCCTTCTCCTGGGCGCCGGGACTGGACATCGTGTTCACCACCGACCCGTTCTCGCTGTTCTTCGTGGCGCTGTCCTCCGGTCTGTGGCTGCTGACCACGATCTACGCCATCGGCTATCTGGAGGACTCGCCCAACCGGAGCCGGTTCTTCGGCTTCTTCAGCCTGTGCGTCACCGCCACCGTCGGCATCGCGCTGGCGGGCAATCTCCTGACCTTCCTGATCTTCTACGAGCTCCTCACGCTGGCGACGTATCCGCTGGTGGCCCACCGCGGCACCACGAAGGCGCTGCGCGGCGCCCGGACCTATCTGGCCTACACCCTCAGTGGCGGCGTGATACTGCTGCTGGGCGTGGTGTGGCTGACCCTCCTGGTCGGGCCGGTGGAGTTCACGGCCGGCGGCGTGGACGCGGTCGCGGAGCTGGCCGCCGAAAGGCCGGGGACCGCCACCGCCATCGGCGCCCTGCTGCTGGCCGGCATGGGAGTCAAGGCGGCGCTCTTCCCGCTGCACGGCTGGCTGCCCATCGCGATGGTGGCCCCGGCCCCGGTGAGCGCGCTGCTGCACGCGGTGGCCGTGGTCAAGGCGGGCGCCTTCGGCATCGTGCGGGTGGTGCACGACACCTACGGGCCCGAGCTCAGCGCCTCCCTGGGTCTGCTGCCGGCACTGGCCGGCGTGGCGGGATTCACGATCGTCTACGGCTCGGTGCGGGCGCTCACGCAGGACGACCTGAAGAAGCGGCTGGCGTTCTCCACCGTCTCGCAGCTGTCCTATGTGGCGCTGGGGGCGGCACTCGTGGCGCCCATGGCCACCACCGGGGCGCTCGTGCACATCGTCCATCAGGGCATCATGAAGATCACCCTGTTCTTCTGCGCCGGCCTCTTCGCGGAGGTCCTGGGGCGGCATCGGATCAGTGAGCTGGACGGGGCCGCCCGGCGGATGCCCCTGACCGCTCTGGTGTTCACGATCGCCGCCCTGGGCATGATCGGCCTGCCTCCGACGGCCGGCTTCCTCTCCAAGTGGGCGCTCGGCGCGGGGGCGCTCGACGCCGGCCAGCCCTGGGTGCTCGGCGTGCTGCTGATGAGCACGGCGCTCAATGCCGCCTACTTCCTGCCCGTGATCTACCGGATCTGGCTGCCGGAGAGGGACCACGCCGGAGACACGGGAGATGCAGCGGCCGATGATCCGGGAGAGGCGATCGGTGACGGCGGCGCAGGAGCGACGGCCGACGGTGCTGAAGAGGCGACCGGTCACACCGCGGGCGCGCCTGACGCTGGGACCTCGGCGGAGGGCTCCGCGGCAGCCGGCGCGCCGGCCGCCCCGCACGGGAGGACACCGGCACGCCGGCTGGAAGCGCCCGCCGCCCTGCTGCTGCCGGCGCTCGTCACCGGCGCGCTCGTGCTCCTGCTCGGCATCGCGGCGGGGTGGGACTACTCCCCCTGGACCTTGGCGCGGATGATCGCCGAGACCGGCTACGGAGGTGAGGGCGGATGATCTGGATCCTCGTCTTCGGCCTGCCGCTGACGGTGGCCGCGGTGATCGGCGCCTGCGCCCTGCTCCGGATGGAGTCACTCGCCGCGGCCGGACGTGCGGCCCGCCTCACGCCGGCGCCGGGCGGTCCGGCCCCGGACGGCGGTCCGGCCGAGAGCCGCCCGCGCGACGACGGCGCCGAACCGCTGCCCGAGCTGCTCAGCCGCCTGCTGTGCCGGTTCGGCTGGCTGGCGACGGTCCCGGCGGGCGTGGCGGCGCTGGCCGGGCCGGCAGAGCTGTCCCGGGTGGACTGGATGGTGCTGGGCACCTCGGTGCAGATGGACGCCCTGGCCCGGCCGCTGCTCGGGATGACGGCAGTGCTGTACGGTCTGGCGCTGGCCTTCATCCCGCGTTCCGGGGTGGATCGCGGGCCCGCTCTGACGGCGTTCCTCCTGCTCTGCTTCGCCGGCAACGCCGGGGTGTTCCTGGCCGCGGACATCGTGACCTTCTATCTGTCCTTCACGGTGATGAGCTTCACCGGCTATCTGCTCGTCGTGCACAGCAGATCCCGTGAGTCACGCAGAGCGGGCCGCATCTACCTGGTGATGACGGTGCTGGGCGAGTGCGCCGTGCTCGCCGGCCTGCTCCTGGTGGCCCGCACCGGCATCACCGTGCTGGCCGAGGCCCCGGCGGCGGTCGCGGACTCACCGCACCGGGACGCCATCATCGCCCTGCTGCTGATCGGCTTCGGCGTGAAGGCCGGCACGGTACCGCTGCACGTCTGGCTTCCGCTGGCCCACCCGGCCGCGCCGACGCCCGCGAGCGCCGTGCTCTCCGGCGCGATGGTCAAGGCGGGCCTGGCTGGCTGGCTGCGGTTCCTCCCGCTCGGCGAATCCGAGCCGCTGACGGGGTGGGGCACCGCGTTCATGGTGCTGGCCCTGGCCGGCGGGTTCCTGGCGGTGCCGGTCGGCCTCCTGCAGGACAATCCGAAAGTGATCCTGGCCTATAGCAGCATCAGCCAGATGGGATTCCTCGCCGCCCTGGTCGGGGCCGCCCTGGCGGTACCGGAGCTGGCCGGCGCGTGCATCGTCGCCGCGACCGTGTACGCGGTCCACCACGGCCTCGCCAAAGGTGCCCTGTTCCTGGGTGTCCAGGCCTGGGACCGGGAGCGTCTGCCGCGGGCCGTGGTCGTCCTGGGCCTCGTCATGGCGGGCCTGTCCGTGATCGGCGCGCCGCTGACCGGCGGTTACGTGGCGAAGTACGGGGCCAAGGAGGCCGTGGGCGACGCGACCGTCCCCGCCGCCGGTGGCCTCGAGCTCACCGAGGTGCTGCCGTGGGTCGGGCTGGGATCGACTCTTCTGCTCGCCCGTTTCGCGGTGGTGCTCTGGCGGCGCGACCGGCGGCGGGAGCCCGCGCCGGCACTGCGCGGGGCCGCCTGGGCGTGCCTGGCGCTGTTCACGGCGGTCCCAGTGGCCTTGGTGGCCGCTGCCCGGCCGGCGTTCACCATGCCCGGCTGGACCGACCCGGCCGCGCTGTGGGGGCAGAGCTGGCCGCTGCTGCTGGGCGCCCTCCTCGCCGTGGCGGCCGCCGCCCTCGCGCGCCGCCGTGAACTGGAGGACAACCGATTGGCGCATCCACGCGGGGACACCGTGCCGCCGGGAGACCTGATCGCCGTGGAGGAACGCGCCGCGGCCGCGCTGCTGCGTCTGCTGCGCCGTGGCATGACTGCGGCGCGAGGCGTCGCCGGCGACGTCAGGGAGCGGGTGGCCGCGGCGCCGTCGCCGCTGGCCGGGATCGGCAGGGTGCAGGAGCGGCTGGGCGCCTGGACCGGTTCGGGCGTGCTCCTGCTGCTGGTGCTGGCGGCGGCCGCCTGGTGGACGACGACGAGAGGGGGCGGCTGATATGGCCGGCACGTCTGCGCGCCCGGCACGATGGGCGGCGTCCCTGCTGGCACGGCTGCTCGCCGGCGCGGTGCTCTGGCTGGCCATCACTGAGGGCAGTCCGTCCGCATTCGGCTACGGCGCCGTCGCGGTGCCGCTCTGCGCGGCGGCCAGCTACGCCATCACAGGTGCTCCCGGCAGGAGGGATGGCGCTGGCAGCGCGGCCCGGCGCAGCCTCGGCGCCCGCGCCCTCCGGTCGGCCGGCGCGGTGGCCGGACTATCCGGATGGGTGCTGTGGCGCTCCATCGCCGGCGGGCTCGACGTCGCACGGCGCGCCCTGGCCTTACCAGCCGCGGACATCGACCCGTACTGGACCAGCCACACCACCCGGCTGGGCACCACGGGCGGACGGGTGGCCCTCGCTTTCGTCCTCAATCTCATGCCAGGCACCCTCTCGGCGCAGCTGGAGGGGAACCGCATCGCGGTGCACGTGATCAGTCCTGAGATCGACCTGCGCCGCGCGGTCTCGGAACTCGAAAGCCGGATCGCGCGCGTGACCGGGGAGGACGACCGGCGCACGGGGTGATGCATGAGCATTCGCGCATAGTGGGCGGACGGCCATCGACACGACAGGCCGTACCCACGTAACGTCGCAGGCACAGCACGAATAGAGAGGAGCACCAGCATGAAGGCACTCACCTGGCAGGGAATCCGCTCCGTCACCGTGGACACCGTGCCCGATCCGATCCTCCAGCAGCCCGATGACGCGATCATCGAGGTCACCTCCACCGCGATCTGCGGCTCCGATCTCCATCTCTACGAGGTGCTGGGACCGTTCATGAACAAGGGCGACGTGATCGGCCACGAGCCGATGGGCGTCGTCGTCGATGCCGGTCCCGAATCAGGCCTCTCCCCCGGCGACCGCGTGGTCGTCCCCTTCCAGATCGCCTGCGGCGACTGCTACATGTGCCGCCGGGGATTGCAGACCCAGTGCGAGACCACCCAGGTGCGGGCGCAGGGCATGGGCGCGGCGCTGTTCGGCTACTCGGAGCTCTACGGCTCCGTCCCGGGCGGTCAGGCGGAGTTCCTGCGGGTTCCGCACGCCGGCTACGGGCCCGTCAAGGTGGGTGCCGAGCTCCCGGACCACCGCTACCTGTTCCTCTCCGATGTGCTGCCGACGGCGTGGCAGGCGGTGGCCTACACCGGGCTGTCCGGCGATGCCGACCTCGCCGTCCTCGGACTGGGGCCCATCGGCCAGTTCTGCGCCCGCATCGGCGTCCACCTGGGGATGCGTGTACACGCCATCGACCCGGTACCCGAGCGGCGCCAGATGGCCGCCCGGCACGGCGTGACCGTGCATGACATGGGCGAGGAGGCCATCGGCACCATCCGCGAGGCCACCGGGGGCCGCGGTCCCGACGCCGTCATCGACGCCGTCGGGATGGAGGCGCACGGATCGCCGGTGGCGAAAGCCACCCAGCTGGCCACGGGTCTGCTTCCCGACGCGGTGGCGCAGAAGGCCATGGAGACCGCCGGGGTGGACCGGCTCGCCGCATTGCAGACCGCGATCGAGCTGGTGCGCCGCGGCGGCACGATCTCGCTTTCCGGCGTTTACGGCGGTCAGGCCAGCCCGCTGCCGATGCTGACGCTGTTCGACAAGCAGATCGAGCTGCGGATGGGCCAGGCGAACGTCCGCCGGTGGGTGGACGAGCTGCTGCCACTGGTGGAGGATCCGGCGGATCCTCTCGGGGTGGACGACTTCGTCACGCACCGGCTCCCGCTGACGCAGGGACCGGACGCCTACGAGATGTTCCAGAAGAAGACCGACGGCTGCATCAAAGTGGTCCTCGACCCGAAAGGATGATGCCGCAATGGCTCAGGACAAGAACTCAGGACCGAACGCGTTCAACGACCCCACGCACCCGACGAATGCCGGCCACGCCGGGAACGTCGGGCCCGGCGACGACGACTCCGCACCGGAGCAGAGCCAGGGGCGCAATCCGAACATCGACCCTTCGCCCGCCGGCACGACGGGACTGGAAAGCGGGGGCGGCGTACCGCCCGGCGAGACCCCGCCGGAGTCCAACTCGGCCACGGCGTCCTCACCGCATCCGACCGCCGAGGGGCCGCCCAGCTCGCGGATCCCGGTGATCCTCATCTCGGTGGTGGTCGCGATCGCCCTGCTGGTCTTCATCGCGTACATCATCGGCCTCTGGGGCTGAAACGACAGGCGGCTGCGGTCCCCTTCCGAGGAGGGGTGCCGCAGCCGCCGTCGTGTCTCATCGACGCCGGGTCGCGTCCTGGTGCTCAGACGTCCTCGTCCACCCAGTCGAAGGTCCGGGTGACGGCCTTGCCCCACAGCCGGAGCCGGCGGGCCCGCTCGGACTCGTCCATGCGCGGCTCCCAGCGGGTGTCCTCCTGCCAGTTGGCCCGCAGCTCGTCGAGGTCCTTCCAGAATCCCACCGCGAGCCCGGCCGCATAGGCCGCGCCCAGCGCCGTGGTCTCGGCGACGACCGGCCGCACCACGGGAACGCCCAGCACATCGGCCTGGAACTGCATCAGGGTGTCGTTCGCGGTCATGCCGCCGTCGACCTTCAGCTCGCTCAGCGGCACCTGGGCGTCCGCATTGACCGCCTGGAGGACCTCCGCGGACTGGAACGCGGTGGATTCCAGTGCCGCCCTGGCCAGGTGGCGCTTGTCGACGTAGCGGGTCAGCCCGACGATCGCCCCGCGGGCGTCCGGCCGCCAGTGCGGCGCGAACAGGCCGGAGAAGGCGGGCACGATGTACGCCCCGCCGTTGTCCTCCACCTGCGTGGCGAGGGTCTCCACCTCCGGGGCGCTGGAGATGATGCCCAGATTGTCCCGCAGCCACTGCACCAGCGAGCCGGTCACCGCGATGGAGCCCTCCAGGGCATAGTGGGTGGGCTGATCGCCGAGCTTGTAGCCGATGGTGGTCAGCAGCCCGTTCTCGGAGCGGATGATCTCCTCGCCGGTGTTGAAGATGAGGAAGTTACCGGTGCCGTAGGTGTTCTTCGCCTCGCCCTTGCCGAACGCGGCCTGGCCGAAGGTCGCCGCCTGCTGATCGCCCAGGATGCCGGCGATGGGCACTTCCCGCAGCAGGCTCGCCGGCGCGGCGTGCCCGTAGATCTCGGAGGAGCTCTTGACCTCGGGGAGCATCGACCGGGGCACGCCGAAGGCGGCCAGGATCTCCTCGTCCCATTCCAGCGTCTCCAGGTTCAGGAACAGCGTGCGGCTGGCGTTCGTCACATCGGTGACGTGCACGCCACCGTTCGCGCCGCCGGTGAGGTTCCACAGCACCCAGGTGTCGGTGGTGCCGAAGATCAGGTCGCCGGCCTCGGCCTTCTCGCGGGCGCCATCGACATTCTCCAGGATCCACGCGATCTTGGTGCCGGAGAAATAGGTCGCCAGGGGCAGGCCAACAGTGTCCTTGAAGCGTTCCACCCCGCCGTCGGCGGCCAGCCTGTCCACGATGTCCTGGGTGCGGGTGTCCTGCCAGACGATGGCGTTGTAGACGGGCCGCCCCGTGGTGCGGTCCCACACCACGGCGGTCTCGCGCTGGTTGGTGATGCCGATGGCCTCGATGCTGTGCCTGGTGATATCGGCCTTCGCCAGGGCCAGGCCGATGACCTCACGGGTGTTGCGCCAGATCTCCATCGGGTCGTGCTCCACCCAGCCGGCCCGGGGGAAGATCTGCTCGTGCTCCAGCTGGCCGACGGAGACGATGTTGCCCTGCTTGTCGAAGACGATGGCACGCGTGGAGGTGGTGCCCTGGTCGATTGCGATGACGTAGTCCGCCATGTGTCTCACTCCTTTGTCGTAGACGGTGCGGGTGTCGCTGGTTCTGTCGTAGACGGTGCGGGTGTCGCTGGTTCAGACGATCGGCAGCAGCGCCGTGGAGGCCAGCCCGGCGAGGCCGCCTCCGATCAGCGGTCCGGCGACGGGAACCCAGGAATAGGACCAGTCGCTGCTGCCCTTGCCGCGGATGGGCAGCAGAGCGTGGGCGATGCGCGGGCCCAGATCGCGTGCCGGGTTGATGGCGTAGCCGGTGGGGCCGCCGAGGGAGGCACCGATCGCCACGACGAGCAAGGCCACCGGCAGGGCGCCCAGCGCGGCGAGCCCGGCCGGGGACTCCAGCTCTCCGTCGCCGGCGCGGCCGAAGCCGAGGACCACGAAGACGAGGACGAAGGTGCCGATGATCTCGGTGACGAGGTTCCAGCCGTAACTGCGGATCTCCGGGCCGGTGGAGAAGACCGCGAGCTTGAGCGCGGGATCGGCGGTCGCGTCGAAATGCTTCTTGTAGGCCAGGTAGACCAGGCCGGCGCCGAGGATCGCGCCGATCATCTGCGCGCCGATGTAGGCCAGGATGGAGAAGGCGTCGACCGGCACGCCGGGGGCGAATTCGGTGGCGCCGCTGGTGACGATGCCCAAGGTGACGGCCGGGTTGAGGTGGGCGCCGGAGGCGTAGGCGACCGTGACGCCGGCGAAGACAGCCAGGCCCCAGCCGAAGTTGATCAGCAGCCAGCCGCCGCCTTCGCCCTTGTTCTTGGCGAGGACCACATTGGCGACGACGCCTCCGCCGAGCAGGAGCAGCATCGCCGTGCCCACGACCTCGGAGAGGAACACTGTTCCTACGGTGATGTCCACGTTGACCTTCTTTCCTCTTCTCCGACGGCACCGCTCTGTGCCGTCGCGGGCGCGCTGCCTCCCGGCAGTGCCGGCCGCCCGTGCCCGCGGGTAGGCGCGGGCGGCCGTCGTCTCAGGACACCCGGTGTGCCCGGTCTTCCTGGTTTTCCTGGAGCTGGGCCTCCCCGGTGCCGTGGGCCGGGTCCGCCGCGGTCCCGGAGCCGAGCGCCGAGGCCACGCCGTGCCGCTGCGCGAGCAGTACCGCCAGCCGGTGGACCTCCTCGTCGCGGCGCTCGGCGTCCCAGCCGAGGACCGGCGCGACGACGTCGGCGACCTCAGCGAGGACGGCCGCGTCCGCCCGGCCGGTGAAGGCCAGGGAGGTGCGCCGCTGCACCAGATCGGCCAGCTGCACGACGGACTCGTGCCGGGCCAGATAGCGCAGCTCGGTGTCGGTGTAGTCCGGCGCCGAGGTCAGCGGCTTCTCCCCCTCGCGGGCGATCGCCTCGATCAGCCGGGCGGCGTAGGTGCCGTAGCGCTCCAGCAGCGTGAGCGCCCGCGCGCGCTCCACACCGGGATGCTCGGCAAGCCAGTTCTCCCGCTCGCGCTCGCTGCGCGGGTAACCGTCGCCGCCGCCGATGGGCCGCTCGGCGGTGCGCTGCCGCCTGGGCCGGCGCAACCGGGCCAGGACCTCATCGGACAGCTGCTCGCCGAGGGCGCGGAACGTCGTCCACTTGCCGCCCACCAGGGACAGGGTCTTCACGCCGTCGACGGCCGAGGGGACGATCCGGTAGTCGCGGGATACGAAGCCGGGCTGGGTGTCGCCGTGGCCGGGCAGCGGCCGGATCCCGGAGAACCGGTAGACGATCTGGGAGCGGTCCACGGGGATGTCCGGGAAGACGTGCGCGATCAGGTCGAAGAAGTAGTCGACCTCCTCCTCGGTGCACAGCGCCGGTTCGGCCGGGTCGGCGTCGATGTCGGTGGTGCCCACCATCACGCGGCCCTTGAGCGGGTAGATCAGTACGATGCGGCCGTCTGAGTGCTCGAAGAAGAGTTCCCGGCCGTCGGTGGCCTCCAGCAGCTCGGGGTTGTCCAGGACGATGTGCGAGCCCTTGGTGCCGCCCATATAGGAGGTGTCCTCACCGAGGGCGCGGTTGGTCAGATCGGTCCACGGCCCGGAGGCGTTGACCACCAGATCGGCGTCGAAGGCGAACTCCTCGCCGGTGCGGTGGTCCCGCAGCAGCACGCCACCGTCCTCGGCGCCGACCGCCTCCACGTAGTTCACCGCGCGGGCGCGGTCCCCGCCGGCTTCCAGCCCGTCGCGCAGCACGTCGAGGGCGAGCCGCTCGGGGTCGTGCATGGAGGCGTCGTAGTAGGTGGCGGTGTACTTGATCGAGGGGTTGAGCCGGGGTAGTTCGGCCAGCGAGGCCTTCCGGCCCTGGAACCGGTGCCGGGGTACGGCGCGGCCGCCGCGGGAGAAGAAGTCGTACAGCACGAGGCCGGCCTTGATCAGCACGGCGCCGCGCTCGCTGGGCTTGCCCTGGCGGTGCGTCAGGAACCGCATGGGGGCGTTGAGCAGCCCGGAGAACGTGGTGAAGATCGGCACCGTGGTGCGCAGTGGCTTGACGTAGTGCGGCGCCAGCGAGATGAGGGCGTTGCGCTCCATGACCGATTCCCGCACCAGCCGGAACTCGCCGTTCTCCAGGTACCGGATCCCGCCGTGGATCATGTGGCTGGAGGCGGCCGAGGCGCCGGAGCAGAAATCGGCCCGTTCGACGAGGGCGACATCGACGCCCTGCAACGCCAGGTCGCGGAAGGTGGAGATTCCGTTGATGCCGCCGCCGATGATGAGGACCTCGGCGTTCGGACGTTCGGTCAGGCGCGCAATCGACTGTCCGGTCAGCGCTGGGACGGTGGCATCGCCGGGGTGCCCTGAGCTGGTCACGTGGAGACTCCTTTATCTGTGTACCCGCCGACATGAGCCGGATCCGCTTACGGTCCGGTGTCGTGTGATCGATCATTCAGCTAGATTCACGAAGAGAGCAAGACAAATGAACGGATGTGCAATGGCCGCTACGAACTCGGCGAGCTCCCTGCCCCGCCGCACCCGGGACGCGTTGCTCGCCGCGCAGATGTACTACTTGCAGGATCTGACCATGGACACCATTGCCCGGGAGCTGGGGACCTCGCGCTCCACCGTCTCCCGGCTTCTCAGCCATGCCAGGGACACCGGCCTGGTGGAGATCACGGTGCATTCCCCGCTGGAGGAGCCGCGCCGGATCGAATCGGAGGTGCGGCGGCGCTTCGGGGTGACGGCCCACGTCGTCCCCACGCCGGACCGGATGAACGAAAGCGACCGGCTGGAACGGGTGGCGCTGACCGCTGCACGGATTCTCGGCAGCTTCTTCGACTCGAATATGAACATCGGCATCGCCTGGGGGTCGACGATGACGGCCATCAGCCGGCATCTGCGCTCGCATCCGACCCACAACTCCAAGATCGTCCAGCTCAACGGCGCGGCGAACCCCCACACGACCGGCCTGCTGTACGCCTCGGAGATCCTGGATCGCTTCGGGCGGGCGTTCGGGATGTCGGTGCAGCAGTTCCCGGTCCCGGCCATCTTCGACGATCCGGCCACGAAGGAGGCGCTGTGGCGCGAGCGCAGCATCCGGCGGGTCCTGGAGATGCAGCAGGCGCTCGATGTGGCCCTGTTCGGGCTGGGTTCGCCGTTCTCCGGGGTGCCCAGTCACGTGTACAGCGGCGGATACCTGGACGAGGAGGATTTCCGGGCGCTGGCCGAGGCCGGGGTGGTGGGCGATGTGGCGACTGTCTTCTTCCGCGCCGATGGGACCGACGATGGCATCGCGCTCAATCAGCGTTCTTCCGGCCCGGACCTGGAGACGCTGCGGCGGGCGCCGCGCCGCATCTGCGTGCTGGCGGGGGAAGCGAAGCTCGCCGCTCTTGAGGGGGCGCTTCAGGCCGGGTTGATCACCGATCTGATCATCGACGCGACGACGGCCCGGAGGCTCGTTCCCTCGGACCGGGACCGCGCTCGCCGCTGATAGCGGACCGCGACGGCGGGCGCTGCGTTCGCTCCGGCGTGACTTCCCGGACGCCCCCGCCTCAGCGACTTACGGGACGTTCCTCATCCGGCGCAGACCGGGGCCTCGTCATCCGGCGCAGGTCGGGGCCTCCTCATCCGGCGCAGACCGGGGCCTCGTCATCCGGCGCAGGCCGGTGCCGGGGCCTCGTCATAGGCGCGGAGGTAGTCGTCCCAGCGCGTGATGTCGTCGGCCGCCCAGTACAGATCGGCGAGGCCTTCGGCGACCAGGACCAGGCCGGCATCGACGCCCTCGGGCGTGTCGGCATAGCGGAGCAGGCGCCCGTAGCGATCCCGGTCGCCCTGGGCGGGGTCGGGGACCAGGACGATCTGGTCGCCGATCAGCTCGGCGAGGCGTTCGCGCGCCTCCACGGCGCAGGGCTCGTCAGCGGTTCCGCCTCTGCCGAGTTCGGGTGTGTCGATTCCCAGGAGCCGGACCCGTTCGGTCTCCCCGCCGAGGTCCACCCGGATGGTATCGCCGTCGACGATGGCCACCACGGGCACGGCGGAGGGACGCTCCCCGGCCCCGCCAGGCACCTGGCATCCGCCCAACAGCACGCCGAGGATCACCGCGAGACACGTGACGGCGGGCGCGGGCAGGGCTTGGGTTCTCCGGACGGTCACCGGCTCATGGTACCGGCGCTGGTGCCGGGATCGCGCCGCGCTTCCGCGGTGGCGATCACCGCGCGCGCCGTGAGGCTGACGGCACGGCCGGGGTCCCGGGCGAGTTGGGACGCTGCCGGGGCGAGGCACCGGTCGAGGTGAGGCACGGTCGGGGCGTGGCGCTGTCGGGGCAGGAGACGTACTGCGGCGGCACACTCCTGAGCTGCACCGCAACGGCGTCGTTCTCTGTATGCCGCCACCCCGGTGACACCACCGGACCAAATCTCGTCTATCCTTGGAACGGCCGGTTGACGCGGCACGTCCTGTCCGAGGGACGAGGCAGCCGCGCACACCACAGGCCTTTCTCCAGCGGAGACTCAGCGCGGACCTGGAAGGGGTGAGCATGATGGCAGACCCATGCAGTCGATCTTGCCAGCGCCCCCAGGACCCGGTCGCGCGCCCGTGACCCTGGGACATGCGCAGCCCCGTTCCCGTAGTCACATGCGCGCCTGTTCCCAGCGCCGAGGAAGGTCTCTGCCATGCACGCTGCCCTGGATGTCGAGAAGATCCGTGAGCTGATCCAGTCCCGCGATCTGGCCCCGCTCGCGGCCAAGGTCCGCTCCCTGCCGGTCCCGGCCGTCGTCGCCGTCCTGGATTCCCTGACCATCGACGACGCCGCGGTCGTGTTCCGGATGCTCGGGAAGGACCAGTCGGTGGAGGTGTTCGACGACCTCGACTCCGGGACGCAGGCGGACCTCATCTCCGAGCTGGGCCACAGTGAGATCGCCGATGTCTTCGCCGCGCTGGACCCCGAGGAGCAGGCGTGGCTGCTCGACGAGGTGCCCGCCGCGGTCGCCCGGCGGCTCGTCTCCTCCCTCGACCGGGCGGAGATCGAAGCGGCGATGAACCTGCTCGGCTATGCGCCGGGCTCGGCGGGCCGGCGGATGTCCCCGGAGGTGATCCACACCTCGCCCGCGGAGACCGTCGGCGAGCTGCTGGCGCGGGTCAGGGGCCATGAGGACGGCATGGACATGCTGTGCACCATCCCGGTGCTGGAACGCGACCGCACCCTCGTCGGCCAGGTCGACCTGCTGGAACTGATGCGCCACTCCGATGACACCGAGGTCGGGACCGTCATGGTCTCCGAGCCGGAGTTCGCCCGCACGGACGACGACGGGGAGCAGGTGGCCCGGCACGCGCTGGACGAGGGCATCCTGCTGCTGCCGGTGGTGGATCGCGAGGACAGGCTGGTGGGGATCCTGCCGATCGCCGATGCCGCACGCATCGACCGCGACGCCGTCGCCGAGGACCAGGCTCGCGCCGGCGGCACCGAGCCGCTGCGGCGCTCGTACCTGCTCACCCCGATCCGCCAGGTGGCCCGGGCGCGGATCGTCTGGCTGCTGGTGCTGGCGATCTCGGCGGTGCTCACGGTGCAGGTGCTGGATCTGTTCGAGGCGACCCTGGCGCAGCAGGTGGCGCTGGCGCTGTTCATCCCCCTGCTGATCGGCATCGGCGGGAACACGGGATCCCAGGCGGCGACGACCGTCACCCGCGCCCTGGCACTCGGGGAGATCGAGATCAGGGACGGCTGGAAGGTGGCGTTCAAGGAGATCCGGACCGGGCTGCTGCTCGGCGGGCTGCTGGCGTGCCTGGCGTTCCTGATCGCCTCGCTCTTCTACGGCACCGACATCGGCGCGGTGATCGCCCTGACGCTCATCTTCAACTGTCCCATCGCCGCGACCGTCGGCGGCGTGGTCCCGCTCGTGGCCCGGGCCTGCAAGGTGGACCCGGCGGTCTTCTCGACGCCGTTCATCGCCACGTTCTGCGACGCCAGCGGCCTGCTGGTGTACTTCTCCGTCGCTATCCTGGTCCTGGGCCTGTGACCGCGTGCCGTGTCACCAGCGCTCTACCGCGCAGCCGTCATGCGGCGCGGTTGAGGGAGGATGCGGCGTGGGTCCAGCGTCCGCCGAGGCCCGCTTTGTAGAGTGAGGCGCCGTGATGAGAATGACGACTCTGCAGTGGCGTGCCCTGTGGACGGGGCTGCTCGGCGCGGCCGGATTCATCGGCGTCTACGCGGCGAGCACCCTCACCGCGCGCGGGCAGCGGTGGGAGACCCGGTACATGAACGCCGTGGCGGGCTATGACACGAGCGAGCCGTTGCTGCATCTGGTGTCGGTGCCGAATCTCGTCGTCGCCTGCGCCGTGATGGCGCTCATCGCGGCGTTGCGGCGGCAGTGGATGGCGGGGCTGGGTGCGCTGACGGTGATGGCGCTCAGCAACGCCCTCGGGCAGGTGCTGAAGTATCAGCTGCTGGAGCGGCCGGCGCTCATCGCCGAGGGGCCTAACACCTTCCCCAGCGGGCACACCATCGCCTTCGCCTCGACGTTCGTGGCGCTGCTGATCGTACTGCCGCCGTGGGCCAGGCTGGTCACCGCGCTGCCGATGACCGGCGTGCTTTCCTACGCGGGGGCACTGATCGTCGCCAATGGCTGGCACCGTCCCAGTGACGTGGTCGGCGGCATCCTGCTGGTCGGCGCCGTGGCCGCGCTGGTCTGCGCGGTACCCCGGGTCGCCGGGCTCGCGGCCGAGGGAGCGCTGCGCAGGACGCTCTCCGGTCTTGGCCTGGCGCTGTTCGCGCTGGGCGCCCTTGCGCTGGCCGCCAGCGCCTGCGTGGTGGCGGTTCTGCGGATCGTCGACGGCGCACCCGTACGCACGGCGGAGGCGCTCAATCACATCCTGGTGGCAGCACCGGCGCTGGCGATCATCGGCGGCCTGCTGTGGGTGCTGGCGACGGGGACTCCCCCGGCCGGGGACAGCCGGTCGCCGGACGAGAACAACCAGCGTTCAGAGAAGGTCGAGCGCCCCCTGGGCGGCAGAGCGCCTGGCCGCGGGAGCGGCAGCCGGTCCGCCCCCGCCCGGCCGACGATGGGGTACTCATCACCAGGGTCCTGAGGAACAGTGCCCTGAGCGGCGGGACCCTCATCCGGGAGGACCTGAACGGGCTACGCAGATTCGCCGATGCAGCGAATTCACCGAGGTACCTGACGCGCGGCTGTCAGGTTTCAGGGCATGTGTCACACGTGATGCGCCGCTGGTGAGTCACTGCCGTCCGGGGCGCTGCTGCCTGGGTCACTGCTGTCCGGATTCACGGCATGTGTCACAGGTGATGGGTCGCCGTCCGAATCGCTGCTGCCCGAGTCGCTGGGCGAACCGACGAAGCCGCTGCCGGAGATCCGGGTGTCCTCGGCCCAGCGCCGCACCCAGGCGGGGACCTCCAGGTGATCGGGGAATCCGCCGGAGAGTTCCTCGAGCTCCGCGTAGGAGACCGCGCCGCCGGACCGTTTGAGCAGTCGGGCGCGCACCACCGCGGAGGCATACACCGTGTCGCCGATGCGGAAGGTCTGCTCCAGGTAGACGGAGCGCTCGTCGATCCCGAGGATGCGGGTCCAGAGCACGAACCTCCGGCCCGGGCCGAGCGACCGCTTGTAGGTGATGGTCTGGGCGGCCACCACCGGATACCAGCCGCGGGCTGTGAGCTTGTCCCAGAAACCGGAGCGCAGCATGAGATCCAGCCGGCCCAGGTCCATCAGCGACAGATACTTGCCGTTGTTCATGTGCAGCAGCGGGTCGAGGTCGCTCGGCACTACCCGGAACGGTGTCATGGCGGTGTCCCAGAGGCCCAGTTCCGGCGCCCGGCGGGCACGCAGCATGAGCAGGAGCATCCGCAGGTAGAGGTTCATGCCGCCGACCCTACGGGGTGCCGTGTGACGAGTTCAACACGCCTGCCACGCGCTGCCCGGAGGGGTGCAACGCCGCCTCGGACTCGCGGCGCAGGAGGCTGCGCTTGATGTCGATGCCGAAGGCGAAGCCGGTGAGGCTGCCGTCCTTGCCGACGACGCGGTGGCACGGCGCGAACAGCGCGGCGGGATTGCGCCCGCACGCCGCCGCCACGGCGCGGACGGCGCGCGGGGCTCCCAGGGTCTGGGCCAGTACGCCGTAGCTGAGCGGCGCGCCGGGCGGGATAACGGTCAGGGCGTTCCAGACCTGCTGCTGGAACGCCGTGCCGACGCTGGCTGCCCGTGGCACCGTCACGACGGACTGCACCTCGCCGGCGTAATAGCGCTCAACCGCGTGAAGGGCCGCGCGCAGTTCTTCGACGCCGGGTTCGGGGTGTTCGGCGAGCTGGCCCGCGCCGAGCTTGGCGCGGGCGCCGAGCAGAACCGCGTCGGCACTCCAGCCGGAACCCAGCACGGCGCCGTCGGCGTCGGCGATCACGGTGAACGGGCCGTCGGGGGTTTCGACGGTCGCGTAAGGGTAGCGGTTCATCTGGCAGTCCTTCTCTCGTCCGTGTCGATGTATGAGGCGTCGGGCCGCTCCGCTGCGGCAGACGTCCCCGCGGTGCCACTGCGCGATGCGCTGCGTGTCCCCGCAGTGCGTCGCCTCGGTGCGCTGGGTCTGTCAACGGCGGCGCTATCTGGTCTCCCCGCGACGGCGATGCCTGCCGCACTTGGCGTCCCGGCAGCGCGGCGTCCCTGTGTCGTACCTGCCCTACCGACTTCGCTGTCCGCCCGGGGACGTGTTCCCGCGGCAGCCGCGCTCCGCCACAGGTGGATGCTCGCGTAACTGCGCCACGGCGCCAGGGCCGCGGTCTGACGATCCAGCTCCCGTTCATCGGCGGGGAAACCAGCTGCCGCCGCGGCCGAGCGCAGGACCAGGTCTCCGCGGACGAGGACATCGCTGCTGCCCAGAGCGCGCAGGCACACGTAGTCCGCGGTCCACGGCCCGATGCCCTTGAGCGCCGTCAGCTGCGTGGTCAGTTCCTCGCGGGACACGCCGGGGTGAATGGCGATGTCACCGCTCAGCAGTGCCTGGCAGGCACGCAGCAGCGTGCGGCGCTTGCTTTCCGGCCCCGGCACGCCGCCGGCGTCGATGATGGCTTCCGGCTCCGGGAAGAGCAGAGCGGGACCGTGGCCCAGCCCGGTTGCGCTCCCAGCCCGCTCGGTGAGTCTGCTGAGGGTGGTGCGCATGGCGGCGACGGAGATCTGCTGTCCCACGATGGCGCGGACCAGCATCTCGGCACCGTCGACGGCACCGGGGAGGCGGATGCCCGGAACCGAATCGACCAGAGCCGTAAGGCGCGGCTCGCGGCGCAATGCCGCGTCGATTCCCTGCGGATCGGCGTCGAGGTCGAACAGCCGGCGGGCCCGGGCCAGGACATAGCCCAGATCGGCGATCCGGCGGACGGTGACGCGTGCCCGCAGGGTGCCGTCCGGCTGGAGTTCCACCCGCAGCGCCGCCGGTCCGCCGGGGGCACGCAGGGTTCGCCCGTAATGCGCCGGGCCGGCGTCCTCCATCCCGTCGAGGGCGCGTTCGGCCAGCCAGCGGAAGGTGCCGGCGTGGTCGGCCGGCGCCCGATGGCTCAGTGCCACGTCGATGGTCGCCGCGATCTGATGGTCACGGGCCTGGTCGTCATCGGCCGATGCGTCGTGGCAGCGCGCACCACGTTCGGCGGTGCGGGCGCGGGCGCGTATCTGCTTCGGGGTGAGACCGAAGACGTCCCGGATGGTGTCATTGAACTGCCTGAGGCTCCCGAACCCCGCGGCATGCGCGACATCGGGCATCGACAGGCCGGTGCCGACCAGCAGCTGGCGAGCGCACTGTGCCCGGTGCGCGCGGGCGAGCGCGAGCGGTCCCGCGCCGAGCTCGGCCCGCATGACGCGTTCGAGCTGCCGGGACGAGTATCCGAGTGCGGCCGCGAGACCGGCGACGCCGATGCGGTCGACTGCGCCGTCGGCGATCATCCGCATCGCGCGGGCCGCGGTGTCTTCCCGGGTGTTCCATTCGCTGGAACCGGGAACGGCCTCGGGCAGGCATCGGCGGCAGGCGCGGTAGCCGGCCTGGTGCGCGGCAGCGGCGACGGGGTAGAACTCGACGTTCTCCCGGCGCGGTGTCCGGGCCGGGCAGCTGGGACGGCAGTAGATCCCGGTGGTGCGCACGGCCGTGACGAAGCGCCCGTCGAAGCGCGGATCGCGTGCGGCGATCACTGCGTAGCACTCGTCGAAGTTCATGCGTTCCAGTCTGGCACCGCAGACGGCGATTGTCTGGCGGGAATCCGACACGGCAGCCCGGCGGGGACATGCTGCGGGGCGCCTGCCGCGTCGCCGGGGGCTACAGGCTCAGCAGCAGCGTGTCCGCCGTACCGGAACGGCCGACCACGGTGAACCCGAGCGAGGCGTAGAGGGTGGCGGCGTCGTTGCCGTCCTCGACCGAGACACTGAGGCTGGGGTGCCCGGCCATGCGGGCCATCGAGATGAGCGCGGTGAGAAGGCGGCGCCCGGTCCCCCCGCCCCGGTATTCGGGCATGACCGCCATCGCCAGTTCCGGGATGTCCCTGGCCACGTAGCCGTGACCGTGCCAGTCTTCGGTGGGCAGCCTGAGCCAGGCCGCGCCGATGAGCTCCTCGTCGCCCGCAGCCCAGGCACCGAGCGCCAGATCGCCCTCGCGCCCCCATCCGGCGACATAGCCGTTCAGGATGTCGTCGGTGGCGATGGCCTCTTCGCTGAGGGCCGGCCGGAGGTCGAGCCAGTTGACCACGAGGCCGAGGAAGGGGCGCAGGAACGCCTCGGTTCCGGTGTCCGCGGGAAGGGGACGCAGGGTCACGGGAGCGAAATCGTCCATCACGCGTAACATCCTAATTCTCCCGCCGATGCGGTTTAATCCGCGGGGCGGACTGGCTTCGGGCTCAGGCCGCCCGCTGGCGCAGCCAGCACGGCCCGGCCGGACGGGCTGCTGGGATTCCGGCGGGCCCGCCGGTGAACTTCCCGGCACACCAGCCCCGCCCGATCTCACCGGTTCCGTGAGGGCTCCGGGCGAGCCCAGTTCACCGGCGACACGGCGCATCGGTCAGCTCCATCCCGCAGGCACCGGCGAGACTCACCTGGTG
Organism: Sediminivirga luteola; assembly: GCF_014639315.1. Classification (GTDB taxonomy): domain Bacteria; phylum Actinomycetota; class Actinomycetes; order Actinomycetales; family Brevibacteriaceae; genus Sediminivirga; species Sediminivirga luteola. Next base: position 32,978 of record NZ_BMFY01000015.1, on the reverse strand, counting down.
GCGCCGGTGATCATCCAGCGCTCGCCACGGGCACGCAACCCCAGCGGCAAGGCCCTGGCCACCATGTACCCGACGCCGAAGGCCACCCAGAGCGCGGCCATGCTCCACGCGGGGGATGCCTCCAGGAGGGTGGCAGCCCAGAGCATCGGCAGATATGCGGCGGTGCTGCCCAGTCCCGCGAACGCGAGGAACCGGGCGTCGCCGGCGCCCAGCAGGACCCCGTCCAGCACGAAGACGTACCCGGCGACCGGCAGCCCGATGGCCATCGCCCACAATGCGGCGGGAAGGATTTCCCGCACTCCGGCGTCCGGGGAGAATACGGGGCCGAGGAACGGCGCCAATGCCGCCAGCAGGATTCCCGCACCGACGCCGCACCACAGTCCCCACGCCAGCAACCGCCTGGTCACAGCGTGGACCTGAGCCCGGTTCCCGGCGCCCAGCCCGTGGCCGATGAGTGCCTGCCCCGCGATGGCCAGCGAGTCCAGGGCCAGCGCGATCGTCGCGAAGATCGTGAGAGTGATCTGCAGCGCAGCCAGTTCGGCGACCCCCATGGCCGTGCCGGCGGCCACGGTGGCCAGCATCGCCACACGCAGTGCGGCATTGCGGACCAGCAGCCATCCACTCGTGGCGGCGGCCCTGCCGACGCCTCTGAAGTCCGGCCGCAGCGGGGAACCGTACCGGGCGGCGGCCCGGGCAGCGATGATCAGGTACACGGCCAGCATCGCCCACTGCGTGAGCACCGTGCCCAGAGCCGAACCGGCGATGCCCAGTCCCGCGCCGTAGATGAGCACCGCGTTCAGGCCGACGTTGACGAGGCACCCGGCGCTGGCCACCCACAGGGGCGTCTTGGTGTCCTGCAGGCCGCGCAAAAGGCCGGTGCCGGCGATGACCATCAGCATCGCCGGCAGCCCCGCGAGGGAGATCAATAGGTAAGTGGTGCCTGCCTCGGCGACGCCGTCGGTGGGCGGCCCGAACGCGGCCACCACGGGCGCGGCGGCGAGCACGCCGGCTCCGGCCAGGACGACTCCCGTCAGGGCGGCCAGCCAGAGTCCGTCGATTCCGGCGGACACGGCGCCTCGCATATCGCCCGAGCCCATCATGCGCGCTACGCGCGGCGTGGTGGCGTAGGCGAGGAAGATCATGAGACCCAGGACCGTCTGCAGCACGGTGGAGGCGATGGCGAGCCCGGCTTGGGGTTCGGCTCCCAGGTGCCCGACCATGGCGGTGTCGGTCAGGAGGAAGATGGGTTCGGCGACGAGCGCGCCGAGCGCCGGGATCGCGAGCCTGGCGATGTCCCGGTCGAGGGAACGTCTACTCAAATCTGCTGGTGTCTCCTGCTCCTCGGCGGACGACCACGGGGGCGCGCCCGTCCAGGTAGTCGATGACGGTGGTCGGCTCAGTGCCGGGGACATCGGCGTCGATGATCCCGTCCAGCTGCGAGCCGATTTCCTCCTGGATCCGCCAGCCCTCCGTGAGCGGCTCCTCCTCGCCGGGGAGCAGCAGGGTGGAGGAGAGGATCGGCTCGCCCATCTCCTCCACGAGGCCTTGCGCGACCCGGTGGTCGGGGATGCGCGCGCCGACGGAGAGCTTCTTCGGGTGCATCATGCGCCGCGGCACCTCTTTGGTGGCCCGCAGGATGAATGTGTACGGGCCGGGGGTGAGGGATTTGATGGTGCGGAACGCGGCGTTGTCGACTTCGACGAACTGACCGAGCTGCGCGAAGTCACGGCACATGAGGGTGAAGTGGTGTTTGGAGTCCAGCTGCCTGAGCCGGATGATCCGCTCAATGCCCTCCTTGTTGTCCAGAGAGCATCCGATGGCATGGCAGGAATCCGTGGGATAGGCGATCAGGCCGCCCTCGCGAAGGATGCCGGCGGCCCGTCGGAGCAGCCTGACTTGCGGGTTCTCGGGATGGATCTCGAGGTACGTGGCCATGCGCCCATGCTACGCGTGTCCCCGGACGGGGCCATCGGCGCCGGCACGCAGCCTTACGGGGGCGGACGCTCACGGCCCTTCCGCGCTGATCGGACCGGAGCGCGAACTCACCACCCGTGAACGATCAGCGCCGGCACCGGGGCACTCACGCGCTCTGACGTTCGTCGGCGCCGCCGCGCAACCCCCTGGTTCTGGAGCGGACCCCGCCCGGGCTTTCGCGGATCCTCCAGCATTCACCTTTGCAGGGCCGGACCGCTTTCTGGCTCCCACCATGGTTCCAACGGCGCTCATCGTTGCGGGATCAGAGGGCGGGCGGGTCATCGTCCCGCTTCCTCCGGCGGTCGCTATCGCGGCATGAGACCATGCCACCGCCCCCGCCTTGGTTCCACCGGCACTCGCCGTAACAGGACCGGACCGCGCCCCGGTCCTTTCGCCGGCTCCGTCTGCGCTCACCGCAGCGGGATCAGACCATGTCCCGGCCTTCCCATTGGCCGCGTCGACGCCCGCCTTCGCGGGATCAGGCCCAGACCGCGCCGCGATCTTCCCTTCCAGTCGGTTGATCAGCCGCACAGGCGAGGAGGTGACCGGGCGCCATCGACGTTCCCTGTCCCACCAGCCGGGAGCACGCACGTGCGGCACTCCCCCGCGCATCCTGATCTCCCAGCCGCTGGTTCCCAGAGTCCTGTGATGCCGCCAGCACAGCAGCACACCATTGTCTGTGTGGGTCTGGCCGCCATCGGCCCAGGCGCGCACATGGTGCACCTCGCACCATTCGGGCCTGACACCGCAGCCAGGAATCACGCAGCCGCCATCCCGGGCAGCGATCGCCCGGCGCTGCACGGCCGTGAACACACGGCCCATCGTCTCGACCGACACCACCCGCCCAGCGTCATCGTGGATCACGCGCTCTACCGCCCCGTCGCAGGCGGTGTGCTCGGCTGCCCGTACGCTTATGCGTCCGGACTCCGCATCACCAGTGTGCGCCCAGCCTCGCCGGGCCCGCAGGTCCTCCTCGCGCACGGTCACCACCAGTGTGGGCGGCGCACCGCCGAGCAGCGGCAGCGCGCCGGAGCCGGCGGCCGCTTTGACGATGGTGGCGAAGGCATCATGGAGACGCTGTTCCTGCGAACGGAAATCGTCCGAGACCGGCGTGTCCCAGCCGTCGTCAGCGGCCTGCCGCCCGCTGGCGGCAGGCGCTCCCGGTTCCGGAGCCGCGTCCTCGCCCAGATGACATGCAGCAGCTCCACCCGGACGAGCGGTGGCGGAAGCCGCCGCTCCTATCGCGTCTGTCTGTGAACGTTCTGCAGCCGCTTGCAGCCGGGGATTGAGGATCGAGTCCATCATCCGGCTCAGACCGCTGGCGACTTCCGGCAGGATGCGCCCCTGGACGGGGACGAGCCCGTGCCGCAGCTTCCCCAGCGTCAGGCCGCGGCCACGCATGGCGACCTCCTCGCTGGGCTCCGCACCATCGGGATCGAGGAACTCCGCCCAGGTGTCCGCCATGGTACGCAAGGCATCCGCTCCTGCTGGCGGTTCTGCTCCCGCACCCGTCCCGCGTGCCGTCTCCGCGATGGCCGCCTCCGCGTGACGGACGGCCTCCGGATTCGCTCTCACCCGAGCGGCTTCCAGGGGACCCGCGACGGCCAGAACGCCGTCCACGCCGATGGCGCCGTCCGCGAGCGCCTCGCGCACCGCGGGATAGCGAGCGGGTTCCAGTCCCGTGCTGGATGGCGAACGCCGGACCATGCGAGCTGCCTTCAGCAGCCGGCCCACGGTAGCGCCGGAAAGCCGCGTCACCCGGCGGAGAAGCTCGTGTGCGCTGCGTGTGCCCGTGCGCGCGGTGATCGTCTCACCGCCCGGACGCATCCGGGTCCGCATGTCCACCTGATCCGCAGCGGCGATGAGCATGGCGTCGATCCGGCGGCCGAGTTCAGCCACGGATGACACGAGCGTCAGCAGTTCCTCGTCGGCGAGCCCCTCCATCGCGCCGGCGCCGAACACGCGCTCCTGGTCCAAGCGAAGAGCATCCGCGGCGCGCGCGACGGACGGCAGCACCACGCTGCTGCCCCCCCACCTGCTCAACAACTCGGCCATCCGTCATGTAATCGATCATATGTTCTATTAATCCGGAATGGAAGACCCCTGAGGAAGAAGTGGATTCCGGGCCGCTTCCACGGGCCGGCATCGCCTGCAAAGCCGCGGTCGGCCGGCGCGTACAGGAGTCCCCGTGGGAGGGTATCCCTGTTCGCCCCGGACGACATGGCCGCCCACGCATACCGGAGGAGACCCCGCGGCGGTCCCACGACCCGGCAGCGCTGCCCCTGGCCGGTCAACGCGTACCGGGACCGGGCGACCTGGCCAGTCTCGGGTTCGATGCGGAATGGGGCCGCTCGACGCCTACCAAGACCGGGCGACGGGGCTCGCGGCCCGGCGGTGCTGTCCGTGGCCGCCGCTAGGGTGGCACCATGACCACCACAGCTCCCCCGCGAGACTCCTCCTTCCACGCTGAGGCGTCCGAGCGCCTCGCTGCGCTGACTGGCGGCCGGGCGGAGTTCCGCCCGGGCCAGTTCGAGGCGATCTCGGCGCTCGTGGAAGACCGGAGACGCGTCCTCGTGGTGCAGAAGACCGGCTGGGGAAAGTCCGCCGTGTACTTCCTGGCGGCTCATCTGCTCCGCCGGCGCGGGCGCGGCGTCAGCCTGATCGTCTCTCCGCTGCTGGCACTCATGCGGGACCAGATCGCTGCGGCCTCACGGGCGGGCGTACGGGCGCAAGCCCTCAACTCCGCGAACGCACATGAATGGGACGAGGTACTGCGCCTGCTGGCCGCCGATGAACTCGATGTGCTCCTCGTCTCCCCCGAGCGGCTGGCCAACCCGCGGTTCCGGGACGAAGTTCTGCCCGGCGTGCTCGCACGGCTCGGCATGCTGGTCGTGGATGAAGCGCACTGCATCTCCGACTGGGGGCATGATTTCCGTCCCGATTACCGGCGCATCGGCGAGATCGTGGCGGGATTGCCGGCAGAAGTGCCCGTGCTGGCGACGACGGCCACCGCAAACTCCCGCGTCGTCGATGACGTCGCCGCCCAGCTGGTCCCGGGCGGCGGCTTTTCCGCGATCCAGGCGGGACGAGGTGCACGGGAGGCTCCGCGCAGCGACCAGCACAGCGCAACATCGGATTCAGGCAGGACACCCCCGGATCGGGCCAGGGCAACCCCATATCCCGACCGCGCCACCCCGCGTCCGGATGGCGCAGCGCCGGACTGGGACAGCACGACCCGCAACCCCGGCGGGACAACACCGGGAACGACAAGACCGGATCTGGGCAGCGCAACGCCGACTTCGACCAGGACAAGGGGCACACCCAACGGGGCAAACCCGGATTCGGACACAACGGCCCCGGATCCGTTCCGCCCTGCTGCCGGGGCCGCGGCAGAGCGCGATGCGGAACCCGCCGAGTCCGACCACGCTGCCGGCGCGCAGCATGCGGCAGTCACCGGCACCGCGGACGCTGCCGGCGCGCAGCGTTCTGCGGCACAGGAAGTTCTCGTGTTGCGGGGCTCGCTCAGCCGGGACTCGCTCCGCCTCGGAGTGCTCATGCTGGAAGAGCCGCAGCAGAGAATGGCGTGGCTGGCCGAGCACCTAGCCGATCTCCCCGGGAGCGGCATCGTCTATGCGCTGACCATCTCCCAGGCGGAGGATCTGGCGCATCATCTGGCCGGCCGGGGGTACCGGGTCGCGGCGTACACGGGCCGCACGGACGCCGATGACCGCGAGCGGCTGGAACAGGAGCTCAAGGACAACGAGGTGAAGGCGCTCATCGCCACGAGCGCCCTGGGCATGGGCTTCGACAAGCCGGATCTGGGGTTTGTGGTGCATCTGGGGGCGCCGTCCTCGCCGGTGTCGTACTACCAGCAGATCGGCCGTGCCGGACGCGCGGTCGAGCACGCCGATGTCCTTCTGCTGCCAGGGCCCGAGGACGTCCGGATCTGGGAGTACTTCGCGCAGGCCTCCATGCCGACGCAGGAACGCGCCGATGCGGTGCTGACCGCCCTTGCAGCCGCAGAGGAACCCCTGTCCGTGGCACGCCTCGAAGCGCTCGTCGAAGTCCGCCGCGGCCCGCTGGAACTCCTCCTGAAGGTCCTGGAAGTGGACGGCGCGGTCGAGCGCGTGCGCGGCGGCTGGCGCGGGACCGGGCAGCCGTGGCACTACGACGCGGACCGCTATGAGCACATTCTCCGGTTACGCCGCGAGGAACAGCAGGCGATGCTGGATTATGAACGGCTCGGGCAGGGGCAGTGCCGTATGGCGTTCCTCGCCTCGGCCCTCGACGATGCCGGCGCCCGTCCGTGCGGTCGCTGCGACACCTGCGCCGGGCCCTGGTATCCGACGCGCATCGACGACACCGCGCTCGACGAGGCGAGGGCGAGCCTGGACCGGGTCGGCGTGGAGATCCCTGCCCGCCGGCAATGGCCTACCGGGCTTCCCGCCCTGGGCATCGAGCTGAAGGGCAAGATCGCCTCGGCAGAACTGGCCGCAGAGGGACGCGCGCTGGCACGACTGAGCGACCTGGGCTGGGGCGCACCGGTACGGGAGGCTCTCCATGGGCCGGACGGCCCCGTGCCCGAGCACCTGGTGCGCGCCGCCGTCAGGGTACTGGCCGAGTGGCCCTGGCCGCGCCGCCCCGATGTGATCGTGTCAGTGCCCTCGCGGCGGCACCCGGAACTCGTGCGCAGCCTGGCCCGCGGTCTCGCCGAAGCCGGGCGGCTGCCCTACGGCGGAGAGCTGGCCTGGGCGAACGGAGGCCCTCGCAGCTCTCCGGAGTCGAACAGCGCATTCCGGCTGGCGGGCCTCCTGGACCGTTTCGCCGTGCCGCAGGAGATGGCGGCCCATCTGCTGGGCGGCGCGGTGCTCCTGGTGGACGACGAGATCGTCTCCCGCTGGACCCTGACGGTAATCGCGCGGGAGCTGCGCCGTGCCGGAGCCGAGCTGATACTTCCGTTCGCGCTGGGCCTGCGCGGCTAACACGACACCAGTCCGGCGCTTGCGCGGGTGGGCCTGCGCGGCGCAGCCCAGGGTGAGGCTAAGGCCGGCATGACGTCCAGCGCTTGCGCGGTGGAACCCGGCGATAGGCTGAGCCAGGCGTGAGGGACAGCGCTTGCACGGCTGAGCCGGGCGGAACAGCGCCTCGCCAGCCCGGCGGACCAGCGCCTCAGCGCTTCTTGCGCTTCTCCCGGATCCGCATGGCGATCTCGATCGGGGTCCCCTCGAAACCGAACGTCTCCCTCAGGCGCCGCTGGATGAACCGGCGGTAGCCCGGATCCAGGAACCCGGTGGTGAACAGCACGAACTTCGGCGGCCGGGTGGAGGCCTGCGTGCCGAAGAGGATCCTCGGCTGCTTCCCGCCGCGCACCGGATGCGGGTGGGCCGCCACCAGCTCGCCCAGGAAGGCGTTCAGCCGGCCGGTCGGGATGCGCGTCTCCCAGGACTCCAGCGCGGTCTCCATCGCCGGGACCAGTTTCTCCGCATGACGTCCGGTACGCGCGGAGATGTTCACCCTCGGCGCCCAGCTCACATGCGCCAAATCGAGTTCGATCTCCCGTTCCAGGTAGTACCGGCGCTCCTCGTCCAGCATGTCCCACTTGTTGAAGGCCAGCACGAGCGCTTTCCCCGTGTCCAGGACGTTCTTGACGATCCGGATGTCCTGCTCGCTCAGCGGCTCGTTGGCCTCCATCAGGACGATCGCGACCTCAGCCTTCTCCAAGGCCGTCTGGGTGCGCAGCGCCGCGTAGAAGTCTGCGCCCGAGGCCTGATGCGCCCGGCGGCGGATACCGGCGGTGTCGACGAAGCGCCACTGCTTGCCGCCCAGTTCGATCAGCTCGTCCACCGGGTCCCGCGTCGTGCCCGCCACATTGTCCACGATCACGCGCTCGGAACCGTGCAGCTTGTTGAGCAGGCTGGACTTGCCCACATTCGGGCGGCCGACGAGGGCCACCCGCCGGGGCCCGCCGGTCTCGACCTCACCAGGAACGCCGGAGACCTCCGGCAGCTTCTCCATCACCAGATCCAGCAGATCGGCGATTCCCCGGCCGTGCATGGCTGACACCGGGTACGGCTCCCCAAGACCCAAGGACCACAGCTCCGCTGCCTGCAGCTCACCGCGCTCGTCATCCACCTTGTTGGCGGCCAGCAGGACGGGCTTCCTCGTCTTCCTGAGCATCGCCACCATGCCCTCGTCGGTGGCGGTCGGGCCGGTGGTGGCGTCCACCACGAAGACCACCGCATCGGCCAGCTCCACGGCGATCTCCGCCTGCTCCGTGATCCGGTTGCCCATGCCCTTGAGCTGGCTGTCCCAGCCGCCGGTGTCCACCAGCGTGAACGGCCGGCCGTTCCATTCAGCCCGGTAGCTGACCCGGTCGCGCGTCACGCCGGGCGTGTCCTCCACGACCGCCTCCCGGCGGCCCAGGATGCGGTTGACCATCGTGGACTTGCCCACGTTCGGCCGGCCGACGATCGCCAGCACCGGCGCGGGTCCTTTGACCTCGTCCGTGTCCCCGGCGCTCTCCCCGCCGTCCAGCAGCGCGAGGTCCTCCGCGTCGAGCTCGTAGCTCTCCAGCCCTGCACGCAGGGACTGGGCCCGCTGTTCGGCCTCGGCCTCGTCGATCCCGGCCACGCGCGCGGCGAACTCCGGATCCGGCTGGTATTCCTCGCCCTGCTCGGTCATCATGCTCCTCGTCGGTTCTTCAGGTCACGGCAGCCGCTGGCCGGTGAGCCGGCAGGCGGCCTCGATGTGCCCGGCCAGAAGTGCTTGAAGCTCATCGCTGGCCAACTGCCTGCGCTCGCGTCCGCTGAGCCCCTCCTGATCGGCCAGGCGCACGGGCGCGCCGAAGACCACATCGATTCTACGGCCCGGAGGCGGGGCGAAGCGCGAACGGTCACCCGGGCGCCTCGTGCCCAGGACCGCCACCGGCACCACGGGAACGTCGGCGCCCACCGCCAGGAAGGCCGCACCGCCGCGTACTGCAGCCGGCATCCCTCCCCCTCGGGTCCCCTCCGGGAACATTCCCACCAGGTCACCGCGGCGCAGCACCTCGGTCGCGGTGCTCAAGGCGGTACGGTCGTTGCCGGTGCGGTCGATCGGGATCTGACCGGCGTCCAGCAGCAGACGACCCACCACGCCGCTGAACATCTCTTTCTTGACCAGCATGTGCAGACCGCGGCGGACCACCGTGTACACCAGCGGACCGTCCACCAGCGTCATGTGGTTGGCCACCAGCAGCGCCCCGCCCTCGGCGGGAAGGCGCTCCAGCCCGTGCGCCCGGACTCGCCACGGACTGGAGAACACGGTGCCCATCCATCGCCGGGCGGCGGGGGTGCCGGGGCGCGCGACGGCGTTCACATCTGCTCCTCGTGCCGCACAGGCCGCTGCTCACGCCCTCTGGCCCGCACGCGCGGTCCACGATGCGCGCGCAACCGGGTACCGGGCACGCCGTACGCGCCAGCCGGCTCCGGCGCGCAGGCACGCGTCCGAGACCCGTTCCCCGTACCGGCCATCACGGGCGTACCGCTCGAACCGGCGATCACGTTCACTCGGCCGCGCTCGTTCCCCCGGCCCGTTCGGCCAGCTCCAGCACGGCGGCGACCGCCGTGGCGAAGTCGATGTCGCTCGTGTCCAGCGTGTGGACGCCGTCCGCGGCGGTGAGGAAGCTCGTCGTCTCGGAGTCGCGCTTGTCCCGGTCGATCACCTGAGCGCGCGTGGCCGCGAGCGCCGCCTCGTCCGCCTCGCCGTGCAGTTCCTTGGCGCGGCGGGCCAGACGCACCTCCTCGCGGGCGGTCATCAGGACCCTGACCTCGGCCTGCGGGGCGACCACCGTCGTGATGTCCCGGCCCTCTGCCACGATGCCCGGCTCGGCGTACGCGCCGATCAGGTCCTGCTGCTGTTCGATCAGCTCGGCCCGGGCCTCCTGATTGCCGGAGACCAGGACGACGGAGGTGCTGACCCGCTCCTCGCGGATCGCCTCGGTGACGTCGTGCCCATCGATCTCCACGCTGCTGACGTCCGGATCCGTGCTGATCTCCAGGTACGCCCCGCGGACCAGCTCGACCACATCGTGCGGATCGCTCACGCCGCGTTCCAGCGCCAGCCATGCCATCGCCCGGTACATCGCGCCCGTGTCCAGGTAGGCGTAGCCCAGCCGGCGCGCCACCTCACGCGAGACGCTGGACTTGCCGACGCCCGAGGGGCCGTCGATGGCGATGATCGTCATGTGTTCTCCTCCGTCAGTCGTTCCACGGGCACCCGCCAGCCGCGCCGGCGGAGCGCTTCCGCAAGCTCGTGTGCCACCCGCGGCTCCACGAACACCTCTACGATGCCGAGCGGCTGCCCGGCGGCGTGCTCGATCCGTACGTCCTCGATGTTGACGCCGATCTCGCCGATGGCCGCGAACAGGCGCCCCAGGCTGCCCGGCGAGTCGTCCACCAGCACGGTGACCGGCTCGAAGCGCCGCTGCGCCTGCCCGTGCTTGCCGGGAATCCGGTCGTAGCCCTCGTTGCCGGCGGCGATGACGCCGGCCAGTTCCGCGACCGCGCCCGGTTTGAGCGTCCGGCTGCCGGCACCAGCGTCAACACCAGCACCGGCGTCAGCACCAGCACCCTCGCCAGTGTCGAGGGCGTCGATGACCCGGTCCAGCCCGTCCCGGACGCCCAGCAGCACGCGTCGCACCTCAGCCGCGTTCCCGCTGAGGATCCTGGCCCACAGACCGGGCTCGGAGGCGGCGATGCGGGTGACGTCGCGCAGCCCCTGCCCGGCCAGGCCCACGCCCTCCGGCGGCGCGTCCACGAGCTGGGCGGCCATCAGCGAGGCGATCACCTGCGGGGCGTGGGAGACCCGGGCGACGGCGGCATCGTGGAAGTCCGGCTCCAGGTGGACCGGAGTGGCCCCCATCGTCTCGATGAGCGCCAGCACCTGCCGCAGACGCCCCGGCGGGGTGTCCTCATCGGAGCACACCACCCAGGGGCGGCCGATGAACAGGTCGTGCCGCGCGGCCACGGCCCCGGACTTCTCCCGGCCGGCCATGGGATGCGAACCGATATAGCGGTCCAGCTCGGCTTTGGTGGCGAGGCCGCGCACCTGCTGAAGGAGCAGGCCTTTGATGCTGGCGACGTCAGTGACTGTGGCGCCCGGGTCGCGGCGCAGCTCGGCAGCGATCACCTGACCGGCCACATCGGGCGGCACCGCGACGACGATGAGGTCGCAGGCGCTGCCGTCATCGGGTTCCCCGGCGCCCATGTCCCGCGCCAGGGCGGCCATCGTGGGTGAGGCATCGGCCAGCAGGACCCGCACACCGCGGGTGCGCAGCCGCAGCCCGATCGAGGTGCCCAGCAGGCCGGTGCCGACAATCTTGACGGTGTTCACCGGACTCGCCGCCGCGACCTCTCCGGTGTTCTCTCCCCTGCTCGCTCCGGCGTTCGGCAGAGAGCCCACTACAGGCCCACGGCTTTCATCAGCGCACCCACCTCGGTCTGCCCGAGGGTGCGGAGCGTGCCCTGCCGCTGCTCGCCCAGCCGGATCGGCCCGAACTCCGTGCGCACCAGGCGCAGCACCGGGTGCCCGACCGCCTCCATCAGGCGGCGGACGATCCGGTTGCGCCCCGAGTGCAGGGTGATCTGCACGAGCGCGTAGCCGGGCGTGGAATCGACCAGCTTGAAATCGTCCACCCGCGCAAGGCCGTCGTCCAGCTCGATGCCGTCTTTCAGGCGCCGGCCCACGTCCCGGGGCACGGGGCCGCGGACCTCCGCCAGGTAGACCTTGGGCACCTCCCACGAGGGATGGGTGAGGCGATGGGTCAGATCGCCGTCGTTGGTGACCAGCAGCAGTCCCTCGGTCTCGATGTCCAGGCGGCCGACGTGGAACAGCCGCTCGTCGCGGTCGGTGAGGTACTCCGCGAGCGTGGGACGGCCATCCGGGTCCTCCAGAGCCGTCACGACGCCGGCCGGCTTGTTGAAAGCGAGGTACACGAGCGCCTCGTCCAGCGTCGCGCGCAGCCCGTCGACGTGGACGGTCTGGCGGGCCGGGTCGATGCGGATCCCGAGTTCGCGTACCGTGTGGCCGTCCACCGCGACCCGGCCGTCGAGGATCAGCTGCTCACAGGAGCGCCGGGATCCGAACCCGGCACCGGCGAGCACCTTCTGCAGCCGGACCCCTTCGGGCTTGTGCAGGTCCGCCGGCGGCGGAGGGGTCTTGCGGGCGCGATCGCGGCGGCTGGGCCGCGGCGCGTCGGGCGTGCGGTTCTGGCGGGAGGGCTGGCTTCGGGGCATGGCCTCCATTATCGCCCATGAACGCCGCCGGTACCTACAGGCCTTCGGGCTGGTCCTCGTCATCGGGCAGGAACGGCGCCAGGTCAGGCAGCTCGTCGATGCTCTCCAGGCCGAGCTGTTCCAGGAACAGCCGGGTGGTGCCCAGCAGCCGCGCGCCGGTCGCGGGGTCGGTGTCGACCTCGGCGATGAGCCCGCGCAGCAGCAGCGTACGGACCACCGCGTCGACGCTCACCCCGCGTACGGCGGCGATCCGCGCACGGGAGACCGGCTGCCGGTAGGCGACGATCGCGAGGGTTTCCATCGCTGCCTGGGACAGGGTGGAGGTCTGCCCGGCGTTGAGGAAGCGGCCCAGCAGCTCGTGGTGTTCCGGCCGGGCGGCGATCCGCCAGCCCCCGGCGGCGCGCTGCAGCATGAATCCGCGCCGGCGGGCGCCCGGCGCCGTGCCGTCGTAGTCCTCCGCCAGTTCCTGCAGCAACTGCTCCAGGCGCTCGCGCGGCTGGACGAGAGCCAGTTCCAGCTGCTCCATCTGCACTGGCTCCTCGGCGATCATCAGGATCGCCTCGAGCGCGGCACGGGGATTCTCCAGCGCCTGCTCACTCATCGGCCTCGAACTCCTCCATCCGGTCCGCCTGCTCCTGCGTCAGCTCGCCCACGCGCCGCACCCGCAGCGAGCCCAGCGGCGAGTCCTGCTCGAAGGCGATCACCGAGGCACGGTACAGCTCCAGCAGCGCCAGGAACCTCACCACCACCGTCAGGCGATCACCCGCATCGGCGATCAGCTCGCGGAAGTCCAGTCCCTCGGAGGGGGCGAAGGCCAGCCGGCGCGAGATCTCCAGGGACTCCTCCCGCACCGAGACCGGCGAGCCGTGCAGATGGCTCACCCCCACCTCCGGCTCCGGCGCCGGAGGGCGGGAGAACAGTCCCGCGGCCAGGGCGGCGAGCAGGGCCGGGGTCGCGGTGAATACCAGTTCCGGCAGCGCGCGTGCCACCGCCGGATCCGGCGGTACACGCCGCGGCACTGCCAGCTGCGCCTGCTCCCAGCGTTCGAACAGCACCGCCGAGACGCTCTTGTAGGCGCGGTACTGCAGCAGCCGGGCGAAGAGCAGGTCCCGCGCCTCCAGCAGCGCGATGTCCTCCTCGTCCTCGACCTCCCCGGAGGGCAGCAGCCGGGCCGCCTTCAGGTCCAGCAACGTGGCGGCGACCAGCAGGAATTCACTGATCTCGTCGAGGGCGCGCACGCCCGCCTTGGGATCCTCGCCGTACCGTTCGTGCAGCCACCGCACATAGCCGATGAACTCGTCGGTGACCTCGGCCAGCGCCACCTCGGTGATGTCGAGCTTCCGCCGGCCGATCAGGGTGAGCAGCAGGTCGAACGGGCCGTTGAAGTTCTCCAGGGCGACGTGGAAGCCGCTCTCCTCCGGGGTGTCTGTCTTGCCCTCCGGGGTGTCCGCCGTCCCATCCGGCGCCGCCTGCCCGCTCCCCACGCCGGTGTTCCCGCGCTCGGGTACCGTGGCGCCCGGCTCGGGCACAGGAGCAGGCGCCGATGCGGGCGCGGGAGTGCCTGACTCCATGGCGGCCACAGAGGTCTCCGGGCTCAGGGCGCCCCGCCGCGCGCGATGAGCTCGCGCGCCAGCTGGCGATAGGCCTCGGCACCGGCGTGCCGCGGGGCGAAGGAGGTGATCGGCTCGGCGGCGACGGAGGCGTCCGGGAACTTGACGGTGCGGGAGATGACCGTGTCGAAGACACGTTCGCCGAAGGCTTCGATCACCCGGTCGATGACCTCGCGGGAATGCAGCGTGCGGGAGTCGAACATGGTGGCCAGGATGCCGTCGATCTCCAGGGCCGGGTTGAGCCGGTCCTGGACCTTCTCGATGGTCTCCACCAGCAGCGCCACGCCGCGCAGCGCGAAGAACTCGGTCTCCAGGGGGATGATCACGCCGTGGGCGGCGGTCAGGGCGTTCACGGTGAGCAGTCCCAGTGAGGGCTGGCAGTCGATCAGGATCACGTCGTAGTCGTCGCTGACCGGCTGCAGCGCCCGCAGCAGCACCTGCTCGCGGGCCACCTCGCCGACCAGCTGCACCTCCGCCGCGGAGAGGTCGATGTTCGCCGGGAGGATGTCGATGTCCTCGATGCCGCTGGGCACGATCACGTCGCTGGCGGCCACGCGGGAGCTCATGAGCACGTTGTACACGCTCAGCTCGATCTCATGCGGGTTGATGCCCAGGCCCACGGAGAGTGCGCCCTGGGGGTCGAAATCGACCAGCAGGACGCGGCGGCCGTACCCGGCCAGCGCGGCGCCCAGGTTGATGGTGGAGGTGGTCTTGCCGACCCCGCCCTTCTGATTGACCATCGCGATGATGCGCGCCGGGCCGTGCCCGTCGAGGGGCGGCGGCTCCGGGAAGTCCCGCAGCGGGCGCCCGGTGGGACCGGTGCGCTCGACCTCACCGAGACCCAGTTCCTCCTGCTTTCCCTGGCGCACTTCCTGAGTCAATGATCGTTCCTCACAGTAGACGTTCCACGCTCTAGCGTATACCGGCGAAGGCACCGGAGGCGGCCGGGAAACACTGGCTACGCCGGCGCGCGACGAAACCACACCCAAGTGACAGAACCACACGCTAGTGACAAAACGACACCGTAGACGGTGGTGTCCCGTCACTACGATGTGGTCCTGTCACGTGACTCTCCGGCACCACGCCCGGTTGACGCACGCCCCTCCTACACCGCGCCCGGCTGACGCACCCCACCACCGGAGAAGTCGAGGCCTCCGCCCGCGCGGGTACGCCGTGCGCGGGCTTTCGGCAGTGGCAGAGGCGGCGGAAGCCTGTGCGCGCCCCCGGGTCCGCTCAGCGGAGAGGGCGTCTGGACAGCGAGTGGTGGCCGGTCAGCGCGCCCGCGGGTGAGCCGTGGCGTAGACCTCCAGCAAGGCATCCTGACTGACCTTGGTGTAGATCTGCGTCGTCGTCACCGAGGCGTGGCCCAGGAGTTCCTGCACGACGCGGACGTCCGCACCGCCCTGGAGCAGATGCGTGGCGAAGGAGTGCCGCAACGTGTGCGGGGAGACCTCGGCGGTGATGCCGGCCAGCCCGGCGGCCTCCTTGATCAGCTTCCAGGCGCTCTGCCGGCTCAGCCGCCCCCCGCGGGCGTTGAGGAACAGCGCCCCGGCGCGCTGGGTTCCGCGCTGCCGGGCCGCGAAGGCCGGCCTTCCCCGGACCAGCCAGGCGTCGAGCGCCGCCACCGCCTGCCCGCCGACCGGCACGAGCCGTTCCTTGCCGCCCTTGCCGTAAAGCCGCACCAGGCCCTCGGTCAGGTCGAGATCATCGACGTCGGCGCCCACCGCCTCGGAGATGCGCGCGCCGGAGGCATAGAGCAGCTCCAGCAGGGCTCGCCCCCGCAACCGAGCGGGTTCCTCACCGCCGATGGCCTCCACCAGCCGGATCGTCTCGTCGATGCCGAGCGCCTTCGGCAGGCGCAGGCCCTCACGCGGCGGGGCGGTGTCGGCGGCGGGGTCCTGGGCGGTGATTCCTTCCTCGGCGAGGAAGCGGTGCAGCCGCCGCACGGAGGTCACGCTGCGGCTCACCGATCGGGTCGCCAGCCGCGGCAGGCCGTCGTGCCCCTGTGCCAGCGCGGCAGCGTAGGCGGCCACGTCGCTGGGGTGCACCTCGGCCAGATCGTCCACCCCGCGGGCATGCAGCCAGGCACCGTAGCGGCGCAGATCGGCGCGGTAGGCGCTCAGGGTGTTGACGGAGAGGCCCCGTTCGAATCGCAGATGCTGCAGGTACCCTTGCAGCTGCTCCGCCATGGACGCCGGCAGGTCCTGCTGACCGGGAGTTCCGGCGCGGCTCCCGCCGGAGCTCCCCGCCCGGGCCTCGCCGGTGCCGTCTGCGGCGGCCTCGTCCCGGCTGCGCACGGCGAGGTCCCGGGCAGTGCCCGTCGCGGCGTCTGCGGAGCCAGCGGAGGGCGTCGGGCCGGTCACTGGCCTCGCAGCCTCCGGGACGGCCAGGGCACATCGGCGCCGCGCAGTCCCTGCCAGCCCTGCGCGCGGTAGCGCTCCGCGGTGAGCAGGCCGATGAGCAGCGGCGCATTGTGCAGCGTGCCCGCCATGATCGCGTTCAGGGCCTCATCCAGCGGCACCCAGCGGGGAACGATCTCCCGTTCCTCGTGCTGCCGCTCGGTACGGCGGTCTTCCGGGACGGGCGAGAGATCGCGGGCCAGATAGATCCGGAGCGTCTCGCTCGATCCGCCGGGCGTGTTGAACAGGTCGACGAGGTGGTCGAGCCGGCCACAGGTGACATCGGTCTCCTCCTCCAGCTCGCGCCGCGCGGCGACCGCCGGGTCCTCGCCGTCGATGTCCAGCAGCCCCGCCGGGAGCTCCCAGAGCCGGGCCCGGGCCGGGACCCGGTACTGCTGGATCAGCAGTACCTCGTCCCGGTCGTTCACGGCGACGACCGCGACGGCCCCCGGGTGGTCCACGTATTCGCGCTGGAAGGACTCGTCCTGCCCGGGCAGGCGGATCTCCTCGTCGACGATGTCCCAGACGTAGCTGCGATGGACGACCTCGCGGCGCAGCACCGGCAGCGGGACCAGCTCATCGGCGAGCGCGGGAACGAACTCGGGAGTCTCCCGGTCACCGGCACCTGCCGCCTCGGCCCCTGCCGCCGTCCGGGCCACTGCTGACGCTCCGGCCCGTCCCGCAGATCCCGGCGCGCCCGTCGGCAGGCCGGGCTCGGGCGCAGGCGTCCCCTCCGCGGGCTCAGGCATGGACGCCGCGGCGGGCCAGCGCCGCCTCGACGAGACCGGAGAACAGCGGATGCGGCTCGGTGGGCCGGCTGCGCAGCTCCGGGTGCGCCTGGGTGGCGACGTAGTAGGGGTGCTCTTCGCGGGGGAGTTCGACGAACTCCACGAGCGTGCCCTCAGGGGAGGTGCCGGAGACGACCAGGCCGGCCTCGGTCAGCTGATCGCGGTAGGCATTGTTCACCTCGTAGCGGTGCCGGTGCCGCTCCGTCACGCGCTCCTGACCGTAGACCGATGCCACCACGGAGCCGGGGAGCAACTGCGCCTCGTACAGACCCAGCCGCATCGTCCCGCCCAGGTCGCCGTCGCCGGCGACGAACTCGGCCTGCTCGGCCATCGTCGCCACGACGGGCTGGGCGGTGTCAGGATCGAACTCGCTGGAGGAGGCGCCCTCGATGCCGGCCTTGTGCCGGGCGTACTCGATCACCATGCACTGCAGGCCCAGGCACAGGCCCAGGGTGGGGATGCCGTGCTCGCGGGCGTACCGCAGCGCGCCGACCTTGCCCTCGATCCCCCGGATGCCGAAGCCGCCGGGCACGCAGATGGCGTCCACATCGCCGAGTGCCTCCTGGGCGCCCGCCTCGGTTTCGCAGTCGTCGGAGCGGATCCAGCGGATGTTCACCTTCGCGTCGTTGGCGAAACCGCCGGCCCGCAGCGCCTCCGTCACGGACAGATAGGCGTCCGGGAGGTCGATGTACTTGCCCACCAGGCCGATCGTGACCTCGTGCGCGGGGTTGTGGACCACGTCGAGCAGCTGATCCCAGCGGGTCCAGTCGACATCGCGGAACGGCAGGTTCAGGCGGCGGATGACGTACACGTCCAGGCCGCCGTTATGCAGGACCTTGGGGATGTCGTAGATGCTGGGAGCGTCGATGCACGCCACGACCGCCTCGAAGTCGACGTCACAGGCGGAGCCGATCTTGGCGCGGATGGAGTCCGGCAGCGGCCGGTCGGAGCGCAGCACGATGGCGTCCGGCTGGATGCCGATCGAGCGCAGCGTCGCCACGGAGTGCTGGGTGGGCTTGGTCTTCAGCTCGCCCGAGGGGCCCAGGTAGGGCACCAGGGAGACGTGCACGAAGAAGACGTTCTCACGGCCGATGTCGTGGCGGATCTGACGGGCCGCCTCCAGGAAAGGCTGGGATTCGATATCGCCGACGGTGCCGCCGATCTCGGTGATGATGACGTCCGGGGCGCCGCCGTCCTCGCTGGTGGCGCGGGCGCCCGTGGCCTGGGCGCGCATCCGGTTCTTGATCTCGTCGGTGATGTGCGGGATCACCTGGACGGTGTCGCCGAGGTAGGCGCCGCGTCGCTCCTTGGCGATGACGGTGGAGTAGATCTGGCCCGTGGTGACGTTCGCGCTGGCGTCCAGGTTGGTGCCCAGGAAGCGCTCGTAGTGCCCGATGTCCAGATCTGTTTCCGCGCCGTCGTCGGTGACGAAGACCTCACCGTGCTGGAACGGGTTCATGGTGCCCGGATCCACGTTGAGGTAGGGATCGAGCTTCTGCATGGCGACCTTCAGGCCGCGCTGGGCGAGCAGGTGGCCGAGGCTGGACGCGGTCAGGCCCTTGCCGAGCGAGGACGCGACGCCCCCGGTGACGAAGATGTGCTGGGTCTTTTTGTCCCCGACGCCCGGGGCGATTCGCTGATCCACGGACCTTCACTATACCATCGCGGACCAGTCCGGAACCGGCGTCCTCAGCGGCCGGCGCGGCGGTTCCTCAGGGCCGCCGCATAGGCGTCCAGCAGCTCCGTGGCAGCGGTTTCGGCGGGGTTCGAGGCGCTGACGCGGCGTTTCGCCGCGTGCCCCATGCGGCCGCGGGCGATGGGGTCGTCCAGCAGCAGGTGGACCGCCTTGACGAGCGCATCGGTGTCGTCCTCCGGGACCAGGACGAGTTCGTCGCCCAGCAGCGCGCCGAGCTTGCGGGTGCCGATCCCGATGGCGGGGCGGCCGAGCTGGAGCAGCGCGTCCCCATCCACGCCGGACATCCGCTCGGAGGCGATGACCACGTCCGCGGCGGCCAGCACGCTGGGCTGGTCCGCTGGCTCGGGCAGCACCAGGGAGAAGTCGCGGCGGGTGGCGAACTCCCGGGCGATCGTGCTGCGCTCGGATCCGGTGCCCGTCAGGGCGAGCACGGCGCTGCGCCCCACGCGCCCCTTGCCCACCAGGCGGCTGGCGTCGACGATCGTGGTCAGCGCGGTGGAGTCCTGCAGCGCGATCGGCGCGGCGATCAGCCAGGTGTCCTCGCCCAGCCCGAGTTCCCGCCGGACGGTGGACCGGTCCTTGCGGGGTACCAGCGGGGCCGGCGGGTCCTCCGGCCGCAGCAGCGGCGCCCGGCGGGTGATCGGCACCTGGTCCGCGAAAGCCTCGGTGATCCCGGCGGTGGAGCCAAGCAGCACATCGGCGTGCTTGGCGATCAGCGCCTGCCCGGAGCGGTCCAGCACGGAGCTGCCGCTCTCACCGGAGTCCCGGCCCAGGGTGACGACCAGCGCCGGGCGGAGCCGCCTGGGCAGCCCCGTCATGCCCAGGGCGGCGATCACGCCGGCGCCCAGGCCGTGGGCATGGACGATGTCCGTGAAGGGGTAGGCGCGGTGCAGGGTGAAGGCGCTACGGGGATCGGCCGGGGAGGGCTGGCCGCCGATGGGCGCCTCCAGGCGGAGCACCTCCTCCTCGGGGGTGCCGGCCTGCGCGAGTACGGCTTCCACGATGCGGCTGGTGCCCGCGACGCCGGCGGCCAGGCGCGCCTCGCGCTGGGCGCCGATCGCGATCCCGGCCAGCTCGGCGACGGGGCTCAGGGAGCCTTGAGCATCCCCGGTGTCCTGTACCACGTGCAGGATGCGGGCCCCCGCGGGCGGCGCGTCCAGCTGGGCGGTCTGCGGGCCGGGATGCGTCATGGCGTCGTGCTCTCCTTCGGATTGCCGGGGTTGCCAGGGCTCGCGGGGCGGCTGGCGTAGAACTCCTCGATGACGTCGGCGACGTGCGCCTCATCGGGGAAATCGAGGGCGCGGATGGCGGCCTGGCGGCCGAGCTCGCTGCGGCGCACCGGATCGTCCGCGAGGGCACGGACCGCGTCGGCGACGGCCTCGGCGTCTCCGGCGGGCACCAGGATGCCGGCATCGCCGATGAGCTCGGGAAGACCGCCCACCGCCGTGGCGATGACGGCTTTGCCGGTGAGCATGGCCTCCTGGATCACCAGGGCGCGGGCCTCCCAGGTGCTGGTCAGGACGACCATGTCGGCGGCGATGTTGAGCGCCGCGACGTCCTGCCGCTGGCCGAGGAATCGCACGGGTAGCCGCTCGGCGCGCACCCGCGCCTCGAGCGGCTCGAGCACCTTGGCGTCGGCGCCGCCGGCGACGATGGAGTGGATCCGCGGATGCGTCTGCCGCCAGAGTGCGGCGGCGTCCAGAAGGGTGCCCAGGTCCTTCTGCCGGGCGACGCGGCCGACGGTGAGCACCAGGATGGCGTCCGGCGAGAGGCCCAGCTCGGAGAGCAGCCGGCGGCGCGCCAGGGAGTAGTTGACGTCCTCGCCGAACGTCGGCGTGGGCGCGGCGGCGGGAGCGAAAGCGGCATGTTCGGCGCCCAGCTCGCGGGCCAGATCCACCAGATCGGTGCTGGCGCCCAGGACGACGTCGGCGCTGCGCGCGATCAGCCGGGCCACGCCGCGTTCGAGCCGGCGCCGGGCCCCGGTGGACAGGATGGCGTTGTGCCAGGTGGAGACGAGCCGGGGCCGCCGCGAGCGCCGCATGCGGCGGATGGCCAGGGCGCTGAGCAGCCCGGCGCGGAAACCGTGGGCGTGGACGACATCGGCGTGGAATCCCGCGACGAGGGCACGCACGGCGCTCACGGCGGCGGTCTCCTTGAGCGACAGATGAGCGGGGATGGGCACGGCGGCGAACTTCACACCGGGGATTGAGGAGAACCGGAACAGGGCATCGGTCTCGGCTGGGCCGATCACGCCCACGCGGTGTCCGCGCTCGGCGAATTCCCTGGCCAGCCCGGCGATGTGCACGCCCACACCCCCGGCGGAGGAACCGAGCACCAGGACGATGCGCGTGGTGGACACCCGGACTCCTCTCTGCGAACAACCTCTACCGCCATACTAGCCGTGCGCCGCACCCTCCGGCGCCTCCAGGGCCGGTCGTCGCAGAGTCGTTGCCTGCCCGTGATGCTCGGGCCCCGCCCAGCGTGCCCGGCCGCGTCTGTGCCCGCGCCGGGCACAGCGAAAGGTCACAGGGCGCGGATATCGTGCACCAGTCCGCGTCGCAGCCCCGCCACGAGCACGCCGACCACGGCCAGGGCGAGCGTGCCGGCGGCCAGGCCTGCCAGCACCGCCGAGGCGGCCGGGCCGAACTCCAGCACCGTCATCAGCCACTCCCCCGCGGTCCGGCCGGCCCAGGCGCCCAGCACCGCGCCCGGCACCAGGACCAGGAGCGTCGAGGGAACTCCGGCCAGCGCCCCGGCTCCGGAGATCCGCCGCAGGGCGATCAGCAGCAGCACACCGGCGACGACCATGCCGGCGGAGTTCCCCAGGGCCAGCGCCCACAGCGTCGCCTCCCCCGTGGTGGCGGGTCCGTCCGTGCCCCAGGACGGTGAGAGGCGGATGAGCACCGGGACCAGCACGAGGGACGCCACGACGGCGGCGGCCCAGCCGGCCGCGGTGCTGCCGGCGGCGTACCGCGAGCGCTCCTGCGCATAACAGGCACGTGAGACATAGGCCACGAGCGCCCACCCGGGCAGGCCCAGGCTCATCAGCAGCACCGCGGTGCCCAGTCCCGTCAGCGGGACGCCGTCCTGGTCACCCGCCGCGTCGATGGTCAGGAAGAACTCCTGCAGCGGTGCGGCCGCGGCGATCAGGAGCGCCACGCCGGCGGCAGAGGCCAGCAGGATGGTGCGCAGGCCCCTGGCGGCGGCCTCGGCGAACTCCTCCCGGCTGCCGGTCTGCGCCCGTTCGCTCAGCCGCGGGAACGCGACCGTCGCCAGCGGCACCGCCAGCACGGCATAGGGCAGCAGGTAGACCGCCTGGGCGTAGGTGAACACCACATACGCGCCCGTGCCGCCGACGCGGTTGGCCAGTAGCATGATGGTCACGACCGAGGCCTGCTGCGCCAGGAGCGCGGTCATACCGGCGGTAGCGAGCCGGAACGCCCGGCGGGCCACGCCCGGCGGGAACCGCCAGCTCAGGCGCAGCCGCACCCCGGCGTTCCGGGTGGGCAGCAGCAGCGGCACGGAGAGGGCCAGCACCCCGGCGGTGGTGCCCAGGCCCAGCCACAGCTCGGCGGTGAGCCCGGCCTCACGCGGGCCGATGCCGTCCTTGGTCGCGGCGAAGGCGATGTAGCTGCCCATCACCACGACGGAGGACAGCAGCGGCATGAACGCCGGCCACAGGAACTTCCGGTGCGCCTGCAGCACCCCCACCAGCACGGCGCCCAGGGCGTAGAAGACCAGTTGCGGGGCGAACATCAGCAACAGCCGCCCGGCCAGGTCCACGGTGCCCGGCTCGTGCGCTCCCGAGGAGGTGGACAGCAGTACGGCCGCCAGCGGCCGGTGGAACACGGCCACCAGCAGCGCCAGCGGCACTGTGACGGTGAGCGCCCAGGTCAGCAGCGCCGAGGCGATCCGGCTGACGGTGGCGCGGTCGGCGGCGGCCAGCGGCGCGGCGAGCAGCGGGACTATGGCGCCGCTGAGCGCGCCGCCGGCGATCACCTCGAAAAGGACATTGGGCAGCTGATTCGCCGACTGGTAGGCGGTGCCCACGCCGCCGGCGCCGACCGCCGGGGAGAACACCAGCCAGCGCCCGAAGCCGAAGATCCGGCTGGCCAGGGTGATGGCCGAGACCAGGAGGGCGGTGGAGGCGAGCAGCCGGGCCAGCCGGGCCGCGCCGATGCCCGCGGGGGCGTTCACCGGCCGAGCGCGTCGAGCTCGCGGAGGACGGGAGTGGATTCGATCACGCGGGTGAAGCTGATCCGCTCGCTGGCCGCGGTCGCCGCGACGATGCCCGCCAGGAGCACGGCGCGGCTGCGCGGTGTGCGGCTCAGCACGGCGTGCACGCCCAGCAGCGCGCCGAGCGCATTGGCGCCGCAGTCGCCCAGCATGGACCGGCCGGCGAGGTCGTCGGGCAGGACGGCGGCCCCGGCGCCGGCTGCCGCGGCCACCAGTGGCGCGGGCCGCAGCCCTCCGCCGGAGGCGAGGATCGCCAGGTAGCCGGCCTTCAGCGCCCGTCCGGGCCGCAGATCGAGCAGGTTCACGAGGTTCGCGCTGCCGGCGATCAGGGCACCGGAGACGAGCACATCGGCCGCGCCGGCCACCGCACCGGAGGCGCGCGCCGCCGGAGGCCTGCCGCCGGTCAGGAGGATGGCGCTGGCACCCAGGCCGGCCGCGCCGATGCCGGCGACCTTCAGCAGGCCCGTGGTCACCCGGCCCTCGGACAGGGCCCGCAGGTGACCGCGGAAGCCCTTGGAGTCGCCGCGGTCGGCCAGATCGTCGACCGCCCCGAGCACCGCGGCGCAGGACGTGGCGGTGGCGGCGGCCGCGGCCACCCGGCCGTCCGTGCCGGCGGCAATCCCGGCCAGCGCACCCGCGGCGTAGGCGGGACCCTCCAGGAGGGTCACGGTGTCACCGCGGTGGTTGGGCCGTTCGAGCCGGGCGCTTCCCGGCAGGGCGCCGCGCAGCACCATGACGGTGCGCGCCACGCCGTATCCGGCACCTGCCGCGAGGGCGATGGAGGCGAGGGAGCGGAGCATGATCAGCCTTCCTGGTCGTCCTGCTGGTCGTTCCCGCCCGCGGTGCGGGGCTCGGGCGGGAGGAGCTCATCGGCGGTGAAGCCGTAGTCGCCGCGGCCTCCGTCGAGCTGTTCGGCACCGGCGAGCACGGCGATGACCTGGCCGGCGGGGCTGACGATGCCGTCAACGGTGGACAGCGCCGGTTCCTCGGCGCGCAGCGCGGCCACCAGCCCCTCGGTGGCGGAGAGCCCGTCACCGGCGACGACGACGCCGTCCATCCTGTTCTCCAGTGAGTGGGCGAAACCGGTGAACGCCTCGGTCGCGCCGCTGTCCACGGTCTGCAGGGGGTCGCTCTCCTCTGTGGGGCCGGCCGTCTGCGTCTCTTCCGCTGGCGCGGGCTGGACCGCGCTGTGGTCCCGGCCGACCACGATGGCCAGCCGCGCGTCGGGTGCGGCGTTCTCGCTGGTCCCGATCAGCCCGGCGTCGACGAGCGCCTGCAGGTAGTCCTCCGGCGCACCGGGCTCGCCGGATTCGGGCGCGCCGTCGCCGTCCTCTGCCGCGTTCTCGCCGTCGCTGCCGGAGCCGCTCTGCGCGGCCGGCGAGACCCCGCGGGCGAGTGCCTCCAGCAGGCCGGCGGTGTCCTGTGGCAGACCGGGGTCGATCTCGTCGAGCGCGGCGCGGGCGTCGTCCGCCTGGGCGTCCAGGAAGTCCTCGGCGAGCGTCACGGTGGTGACTGGTCCGGCGCCGGCCTCGCCCAGCCGGGTCTGAAGACCGGCGAGCACCTCGTCATCGGCGCTGGGCAGACCGATCACTACGACGGGCACATCGTTCAGGGAGTCGCGCAGCAGCCGGGGCGCGCTCTGCTCGACGAAGGCGCCCTGGGCTTCGCTGAGCGCTTCGGCGGCCTGCGCCTGCTGGCGGAGCTGGTCCCGGTCCTCGCGCAGCGACTCGACCTGCTGAGTCAGCGACTCCCCGATGGGTTCCCTTAAGGGGCCGGCGCCCAGGATGATCCCGATCGCCAGCGCCAGGAACACGGAGATGAGGGAGACCAGGTGGTAACGGAAGTCGATCACGGCGTGAGGGAGTCCTTCAGTAGCGGGGAGACGATGCCGAGGTCCGCGGCGGTCGGCGGGGTCGAGTCGAACAGGCCGCGGAGCCATTGGAAGAAGCCGTCGAAGTTCGCGCCGATGAGGCCCAGCAGGGTCTGCCCGCCGGGGGTCGCGGTGACGGCCGCGGAGAGCGCGACGAATCCGGCTACCACCAGCAGGGCCAGCTGAAGGCTGGAGATCCGCTGGCGGTAGAGCCGGGACACGCCCTTGGCGTCCACGAGCTTCGAGCCGACGCGCAGCCGGGTCAGGAAGGTGGACGCCATGCCCTTGCGGCCCTTGTCGAGGAACTCGATGAGGGTGTCGTGGGTGCCCACCGCGACGATCAGGCTGGCGCCCTTGTCGTCGGCGAGCAGCATCGCGATGTCCTCGCTGGTGCCTGAGGCCGGGAAGAGCACGCATTCGAGCCCCAGATCGTGCAGGCGCTCGACGCCGGGGGCGCGGCCGTCGCGGTAGGCGTGCACGACGAGCTCGGCGCCGGAGGTCAGGGCGGTGTCGGAGACGGAGTCCATATCGCCGACGATCATGTCGGGCTGGTAGCCGGCCTCCAGGATCGCATCGGCCCCGCCGTCCACGCCGATCAGGATGGGCCGGTACTCGCGGATATACGGCCGGAGCATCGCCAGGTCCTCTTTGTAGTGGTAGCCGCGCACCACGATGAGCGCCTGGCGCCCGGTGAAGTCCGTGCGGACGTGCGGCACGCCCACCTTGCCCAGCAGGAGGTCGGAGTCCTTGCGGACGTACTCGATGGTGTTCTCCACGAAGGAGACCAGAGCATCGTCCATGCCGGCCTCGGCGGTGGCCATATCGGCGTCGATGCTTTCCCTCGTCTGCAGGACCCCGGCGGCGATCTCCTCGTCGCCGCGGAGCACCCGGCCGCCTTCGACGCGGATCCGGTCGCCCTCGGTGATCCGCTCGAACAGCTGGCCCCCGGCATCGTCGATCAGCGGGATGCCGCCGTCCAGGAGGATCCCCGGGCCCAGGTTCGGGTAGCGGCCGGAGATGGACTTGGCGGCGTTGACGACGGCCGCCGGCCGGCACTCGACGAGGGCCTCGGCGGAGACGCGGTCGATGTCCTCGTGGTCGATGATGGCGATCTCGCCGGGCTGCAGCCGCTTGGTGAGGTCCTTCGTGCGCCGGTCCAGGCGGGCGAGGGAGTCGGAGGTCTCCGGGATCGCGGAGTTCCTGTCCCCCGGTTTACGGGCCTTGCGCAGCTTCATAATGCCCTATCTTCGCACGGCCTTCACCAGGACGACATCTCCTCCCGGGCCGAGGCGATGAGCTCGCGAGCATGTGCCAGGGCCACCTCGGATTCGTCCTGTCCGGCGAGCATCCGGGCCAGCTCGGCTGCGCGCTGGGCGTCGTCGAGGCGTTCGACCCCGGAGATCGGCGCGTTGTGGCCGGTTTCCTCCCCTGTCGCTTTGACCACGTTGATGTGCGCGTCCGCCCAGGCCGCGACCTGAGGCAGATGCGTGACGACGAGTACCTGGGAGTGGCGGGCCAGCCGGGCCAGGCGGCGGCCGATCTCCACCGCGGCGCGGCCCCCCACACCGGCGTCGACCTCGTCGAACACGAAGGTGGGGACGGGGTCCACTTCGCCGATGACGACCTCGAGGGCGAGCATGACGCGGGACAGCTCGCCGCCGGAGGCGGTCTTGGCGATGTCCTGCGGCTGGGCGCCGGCGTGCTGCTGCAGCCGGATGCGCACGCCTTCGGTGCCGTGCGGTCCCGGTTCGCCGGGCTCGTCGAGCTGCACCGACAGGCGAGCGCCGGGCATTGCCAGGGCGGCCAGCTCCACCGCGACGTCCTCTTCCAGGGCGGCGGCGGCGCGTTCCCGCTCCGCGCGCAGCACCGCGCCGGCCTCGGCGAGCGCGGCGGCGAGTTCCTCGGTGCGGGCGGCCAGGCCTTCCAGGGAAGCGTCGTCGTTCTCCAACCGCAGCAGTTCCGCGGCGGCACGCTCCTCATAGGCGAGCACCTCATCGGCGGTCTCTCCGTAGACCCGCAGGGATGCCAGCCGCGCGCGCCGGCCCTCGATCTGCTCGATATCGGCCTCGCCCGCCTCACCGAGGTCGCTGAGGTACCCGGAGAGTTCCTGGGCGGCGTCGGCGAGCCGGTAGGACAGGTCCGCCAGCGTCTCCTGATGCGCGGTCAGGGTGCTGTCGGAAGAGGCAGCCGCGTCGACGGCACGGCGGGCCTGCTCGACCAGGTCGACGGCGCACGGGGTCTCTTCGGCATCGCCGCCGGCCAGCGCGTCATGGGCCAGCTGGGCGGCCTGCCGGAGTTCCTCGTGCGCGCCGAGCCGCTGGGAGAGGTTCGCCAGCGCGACGTCCTCACCAGGTTCCGGGCGCACCTCCGCGATCTCCTCCAGCGCACGGCGCAGCTGCGCGATGCGCTCGTGGCGCTCCGATTCCGAGGCGGTCAGCTCGGCGAGGGTCGCGGCGCTGTCCTTCCATGCGGCGTAGGCATCCTGGTAGCGGTCCAGCGCCCGCGCCAGCGGCTGCCCGCCGAAGCGGTCCAGCAGCGCCCGCTGGGCGGCCGGCTGGCGAAGCGTCAGCTGTTCCGTCTGGCCGTGCACGCTGACCAGGTGCTCCCCGAGTTCCCCCAGGACGCCGTTGGGCACGGTGCGGCCGCCGGCGACGGCACGGGAACGGCCCTTCTCCGAGAGGATCCGCGCCAGGGTCAGCACCTCGCCGTCGAGGTCCCCGCCTGCTTCGCGGACGCGGTCCCCGAGTCTTGCGGCCAGCGGCTCCGGGAGTGCGAAGTCCCCCTCCACCACGGCGCGGTCGGCTCCGGCGCGTACCCGCCCGGAGTCGGCCCGGGCCCCCAGCAGGAGGCCCAGCGCGGTCACCACCATCGTCTTGCCGGCGCCGGTCTCTCCGGTGACGACGCTCAGCCCGGGCCCGAACTCCACCTCCGCGGAGGAGATGACGCCCAGGTCGTCGATCTTGAGTCGTTCGATCATGCCTGCTCCGCCTGACTGCGCCACCCGGCCACGGGCAGCTTGAACTTCGCGACGAGACGGTCCGCGAACGGACCTCGGGCCAGCCTGGCCAGCCGCACCGGGGTGGCGGAGCGGCGAGCGGTGATGCGGGTGCCGATGGGAACTTCGAAGGCGCGGCGGCCATCGCACCACAGCACTCCGCCGGTGCCGGAGGGCGCGTGGATCACGTCCACGGTGAGCACCGAGTCGGGCGAGACCACGAGGGGCCTGGCGAAGAGCGCGTGCGCGCTCAGCGGCACCACGAGCAGGGCCTCCACTTCCGGCCAGACGACGGGCCCCCCGGCCGAGAAGGCGTAGGCGGTCGAACCGGTCGGCGTGGCCAGGATGACGCCGTCGCCGCCGAAGCCGGAGATCGGCCGGTCGTCGATGCCCAGCACGACCTCGATCATGCGCTCGCGCTCGCTCTTCTCCACGGTGGCCTCGTTGAGCGCCCAGGTGCGGCCGATCTCCTCGCCGTCGGCGTGGGCGGTGACCTCGATGGCCATGCGCTCCTCGACGTCGTAGTCGCGGTCGGCGACGCGGTGCACCGCGAGGTCCAGGTCCTCGCGTTCGCTTTCGGCCAGGAAGCCGACGTGACCGAGGTTGACACCGAGGATGGGCACGCCGGTGCCGTAGAACAGTTCGGCGGAGCGCAGGATCGTCCCGTCGCCGCCGAGCACGATGGCGATCTCGATGCCGTCCCGCACCTGCGCGAGTTCGGCATCGGCGACCACCCGCAGCGGCGGCAGCGGCCGGGTGGAGGCGTGCGCGCGCAACCGGGCGGCATCGGGCTCCAGCAGGACGGGCACGATGCCGTCCTGGGCGAGGGCACGGCATACCGACAGCGCAGCCTCAAGGGCATCGTCGCGTCCGGTGTGCAGCACGACCATGACCTGCCTGCTCATGTACCCTCCTCACTGCGCGGTGCGGCCGCGGGCCGCACGGGTTCCACCACCGCGGGGGCGCCGTGCCCGGCGGCGATCTGCCCGATGAAGGACCGTACCCGGGGATCGGGGTCCCGGTCCTCCTCCACTCTGTCACAGAACAGGAAGTACTCCAGGTTCCCGCTCGGTCCCGGCAGCCGCGACGCCGCCGCGCCCGAGACCTGGAGCCCGCTCCCGGCGGCGGCATGGAGCACCCGGGTGAGAGCGCGGGCACGGGCGCCCGGGTCGGTCACCACGCCGTGGGAGTCGAGGTCGGCGCGCTGGAGTTCGAACTGCGGTTTGACCATCAGCAGGAGCCAGCCGCCGGGCCGGGTGCAGGCCGCCAGCGAGGGCAGCACGAGTTCCAGGGAGATGAAGGACAGGTCCGCGACCGTGAGGTCGACCGGGCCGCCGATGTCTTCTGGTGCGAGACCGCGCACGGTGGTGCCCTCGCGGTTGCTCACTTCGGGCCTGGCGGCGATGCGCGGGTGGAGCTGGCCGTGCCCGACGTCGACGGCTTCGACGCGGGCGGCGCCGTGCTCCAGCAGCACCTGGGTGAAGCCTCCGGTGGAGGCGCCGGCGTCCAGGCAGCGACGGCCGGCGATCCGCGAGAACAGGCCCATATCCCGTAGCGCGCCGGCGAGCTTGTGGGCGGAGCGGGCGACGTAGCGGTCGGTGGCGCTGAGCTCGATGCGGGAGCCCGTGCCGACCGGATGAGCGGTCTTGGTGACGGTGACGCCGTCCACCTTGACCTGGCCGTCCGCGATGAGCCGGGCCGCGCGTGTCCGGGATTCCGCGAGTCTGCGGTCGACGAGGGCACGGTCCAGACGCATCACGATCCCGGTTGCTCCCCCAGTTCGGCGTCGAGTCCGCTCAGCAGCGCGGCCAGCTGCTCCGCGGCGGCAGCCAGTGCCTCCGGATCGGCTTCGCCTTCGTCCAGGATCGCGCGCAGCTGCGCGATCCGGGCGGCGTAGGCCTCCTCGTCGAGATCCGCCGCGCCTGGCCGGGGTCCGGGCTTCGGGGCTGAGGTGCTCATCGCGGCCAGCTCCCGGGCAGGGGGCTCTCGTCGATCGCGACACCGGCGTCCAGTGCCTCCCAGCACCGGCGCAGCGCGGCGGTCAGGACTGCGGCGTCGGGACGGTCCGCGAGCCCGGGGCTGTCCGCGAGGGCGGGAGCGCCGGTGGCGCTCTCGGGGGTGACGTTCCCGGCAAGCGTCCCGGAGGAACTGCCGGCGACGGCTGCGCGGCCGGTGGTCCCGGCCGAGTTCCCCACGGCGGCGGTAACCTCGCGGGCATGGCCCGGCACCACTGCCCCGGGGGTTCCGCCGGGTGCCGGAGCTGCGTCGGCACCGGCACCGGCACCGGAGGCCGCGTCCTGCATCCGCAGTGCGCCGTCTGCGACCGTCATTCCGGCGTACGCCTGGTCGATGCGCTGGTCCAGGTCCTCCTGCAGATCCCGCAGCGAGCGCAGGATGTACCGGGGCCGCTGGGCCTCCGGCGCGTAGAGCGCGTCCGCCAGGCCGTGCACGCCGGTGAGCACGAGCGCGGTGTCCATTCCGGCGCGGTTCCCGCCCAGGATGTCCGTGTCGAGACGGTCTCCGATGACGAGTGCGGTGCTGCCGCCGGTGTCCTGGAGGGCGGTGCGGAAGATCGCCGGCTCCGGCTTTCCCGCGGACTCCGGCTGCCGGCCGGTGGCGTTGGTGACCGCGGCGGCGAGGGAGCCGTTGCCCGGCATGATGCCGCGGTCGGTGGGGATGGTCAGGTCCAGGTTCGAGGCGTACCAGGGGATCCCGGAGTGGACCGCGGCGGCGAGCTCGGCCAGGCGGCGCCAGCTCACCTCCGGGTCGAAGCCCTGTACCGCCGCCGCAGGGCCCTCGTCAAGGGTGCCGACCGGTTCGAGCTCCCGCTCGCGCAGGGCAGTGAGCAGTCCTTTGCCGCCGACCGTGAGGACAGGGGTGCCGGCCGGGTAGCGGGTACGCAGCAGCTCGGCGACGGCGTGCGCGGAGCTCGTCACCTCGGCAGAGGTGCAGGGGACGCCGAGGGCGGAGATCTGATCGCTGACCTGCTCCGGTGTGCGGGAGGCGTTGTTGGTGACGTACCGCACCGGCCGCAGCTCCCGCAGCGCAGTGATCGATTTCACCGCACCGGGTACCGGATCCGGTCCGGTGTACACGACGCCGTCGAGGTCGAAAAGCAGCGCGTCGTACCGCTCAGCGAGCATCGCCGCTCCCCGCCTCGCCTGCCGCTTCGTCGTCGTCCTCCGCGTTCTCCTGGAGCTCTTCCTCGACCTCGAGGAACTCGATGTCCTCATTGGGGTCGACGTCGTCTCCGTACTGCGTACCGATGGCGCCGGCGGTGCGACGGGCCAGTTCCTCCCAGCGTCCGGCGTCCGGGTCTCCCTCAGCCTCCAGTACGTCGGCGTAGGCGGAGAGCAACCGCACGAGCGCCGGGGATGCGGGCTGACGGAAATCCTCGCGCTCCAGCAGGCGCCGCGCGGAGGCGGTGTCGCCGCTGTCCATGTGCGCGCCGGCGGCGACGATCGTCAGCTCGGTGCGCACTGCGGGGGTGAGCTGGAGTTCGCGGCTTTCCTCGTAGAGTTCGAGGGCCTTTTCCGGGCGGCCGCGTCCCCGCTCGCAGTCGGCGATCACCGGAAGGTGGTCGTCTCTGCCGGTGATCCGCCGATGCGTGCGCAGCTCGCGTCCGGCCAGTTCGTAGCGCTCCAGGGCGTAGGCGGTCAGGCCAAGCGCCTCGCGGACGGCCCCTACCCGGCCGGCCGAGCGCACCGCGGTCTCCGCGTGGGCGAATGCCAGTTCCGGATCGGATTCCATGAACAGGCCCGCGGCGGCCAGGTGGCGCGAGACGTGCTCCGCATTGTCCTTGGACAGCGCCCTGAGTTCCGCTTTCACAGCGCCGCTGAGCTCGCGTCCGGTGATGTCTTCCGGCACCGGCGGCTCGTACCGTCGCCGGCCAGGCTGAGGCGTCCGCGGCGCGCCGGAGCCGCCGACTGGCCTTTGCCCGCTCTGCCGGCTGGAGTCCCTGCGGTCCTGGCCGGGGCGTCGATCACCGCGGCTCGCGCCGGAGCGTCCGTCGGGTGCCTGGCCGGATCCCCGGAACGACTGGTCGCCGCGGGACGCCGGGCGTCCACCGCGCGCCGGACCGGACTCCCGGAAACGCTGGTCGCCGCGAGACGAGGGCTGTCGCCCTTCCTGCCGGCCGTTGTTGTCGCTACCGCCGCGCCGGTTCTGGTCGTCGCGACGTCCCGTACCGCTGTCCCAGCGCCCCCGCGTCTCGCGACGGTCTTCGCCCCTACGGGGCGCGGCTTCGCCGCCGCTCCCCCGGGCCGGCCCGCCGGTGCGGTACTCACGCTGTTGTCCGGTTCCCCGATCCGAGCGGCCTCGGGGGCCATCGCCCCGGCGGTCGTCACGATCGTAGCCGGAGTAGCCGTCTCGAATACCACGAGACGAACCGTCGCGCCGATCGTAGCCGGCACCGGTACGGCCGGTGTTCTCCCTGTTCCCACGCTGCGGACGATCGCCGTCGCGGTCCCAGGCCTTGCCTGCGGGCTTCCCTTGCCAGGAATTGCCATCGTTGCGACGCTGCGGTCGGCCCTGGCTGTCGCGGGGACCGCGGGAAGAACTGCCACCGCGGTCTCGCGGTGCTCCATCCCTCCGGTCGCGCGATTCATCCCGGTTGCCTGCACGAGAGTCAGGGGTTGAGCCGTCCCAGCGATCGCGCGGAGCTTGGCGGTTACCACCGCGCGCCGAGCTGTCGCCG
Source organism: Sediminivirga luteola (assembly GCF_014639315.1). Lineage (GTDB taxonomy): Bacteria > Actinomycetota > Actinomycetes > Actinomycetales > Brevibacteriaceae > Sediminivirga > Sediminivirga luteola. The sequence goes on along the minus strand of NZ_BMFY01000015.1, from coordinate 440 downwards.
CGGTCACGCGGTGCATCACGGCCGTATCGTTGCTCAGCGTTACCGCGACCGGTCCGGGAGAACCGCCTGAGCCACCCGGGCGACGCGCTCCGGGGGCGCGGTCCTCCCGGCGGTCGCGCGGGCGGTCGGATTCGGGCTCGGTCACGGCACTCCCTATAAAGTTTGGATTCTCAAGCTGTCACTGCCGCGGTCGGCTGGCAGGACGAGGCTCCATCATAGCGAACTACCGCTGCCGCTGATCCGTGCTGTGGACAACACCCGCGAGGTCGCAGGCGGCGAAGGGGCAGACCTACCCCCTCATCCAGCACCACGATGGCCAATGACAGAAACCCCCACCACACACCCACACACAAACCAAAAAAAAGGGGGGCCCACCCACACAGGCAGACCCCCCAACAAGAATTGCGGCAGCGTCTTACTCTCCCACACCCCCTAGAGTG
>NZ_BMFY01000014.1 GCF_014639315.1 Sediminivirga luteola | reverse complement strand
CTGGCCGGACCCGGCAGCCGACCCCGAGGGCATCAACCTCGGCTTCCCCGCCAACACCTAAACCACGCGCGTAACCTTCCGGGCGGTGCACACGGCCCCCTGAACGGCGCTCCGTCCCGCATCTGGCGGGACGGGGCGCCGTTCGCGTCCGGCTATTCCTCGTCCGCCGCCTGCAGTGCCGCCCACAGCTGGAAACGGCCCGCGATCGTGCCGAGATCCAGTTCCAGCAGCCTGCCGAGGGCGTCGATCCGGTTTCGCAGGCTGTGCCGGTGCAGCCCCAGCTCCGCGGCGGCGGCGTTCCAGGCGCACTCGTGTTTCAGCCACACGCGCGCCGTCTCCAGCAGTTCCGCCCCGTCCTTCCGCCCGGTCTCCCGCAGCGGGCTCAACAGCCTGCCGGCGAAAAGGCGGGCGTCCGCATCGGGAATCATCCCCAGCACACCGGCACGAGCGAACTCGTCGATGAATGCGCTCTCGCGGCCGTGTTGCGCGGCCCATTCGCGGGCGCGGCGGGCCTCGCGCAGCGCCTGGGCGCAGTGCTGCGCAGGCACGGGACCGGAGATTCCGGCGACCACCTCGTGCCGCCGGAGCAGGTCCAGCACCTGCGGAAGCTCGTCCGGGACGCAGACCACCACGACCTCCCCGTCCAGCACGGCGTGGAAGCGCCGCCGCGCGCTGGCCCCGGGCATCACGAGCCCTTCGAGCCCCCGGACCGGATGCCGCGGCCGGTGGGATTCTCCCTCCGGGGGCACAGCGGACAGCGCCGAGACCAGGTGCACGGTACCGCCGGGCAAGCTCCCCCAGACCGGTCGCGCCACCCGGGCCGCCGCTTCCGGGCTACCCTGGAGCAGCAGCTCGAGCACCGCCGAGCGCAGCGACCCGCGAGCGGCGTCCAGGCTCCGGTGATGATCCAGCGCCACGCTGGCGAAGCCGATCACGCTGCCCACCAGCTCATTGCTGGCGATGTCCAGGGGATCGCCGCGGCCGATCGCCAGCACCCCGCGCATGCTCCCCCGCCGGCCGATGGTCTGGAAGGTGACGGCCAGTTCCTCGTTCTCGATCCGCCACAGCCCTTGGACATCGCGGGCCAGCGACGCCTGGACCTCCCGCCGCAGCGCCGGCAGGGAGCGCGCGGGTGCGGAGCGCAGGTTCGGCAGGTGCACGGGCTCGCCGGCGGCGTCGAACAGCGCCACCCAGCTATCGAGTTGCCGCTCCAGCTCCCCCAGGATGGCCGGCAGCGAGTCCGGCCGCCGGGCGGCCCGGGCGATGGCGCGCTGCGCGGTGAGCAGCCACGACATCCGCGCGTTCTGCTCCGCGGCGTTCGCCTCGGCCACATGCTGGATGATCGCGATGAAGGGAATGCGCTCGGGGACCTCGAACAGCGGCAGCCGCATCCTCCGGCACGCCTGTCGGACCGCGTCCGGCAGGTGACCGTGCACCACCTGGGTGGCGAAGCCGAGCCCGCGGATGCCGCGGTCCACCAGGCGCTGGGCGTACTGCTCGTAGAACTCCGGCGCCGTCTGCTCCACCGGGAACTGGGTGCCGTCTGTCAGCAGCAGATGGCCGGCGTCGAGGAAGGGGGTCGGGTCCTCCAGATCGGAGCTGTGCACCCAGCTGATCGGCACGCTCAGAGCCTCATCCGGCAGTTCCCCGGCCGGTGTCGCCAGGCGGAGCCGGAATCTGCGCTCGGCCAGGAGCGCCTGCAATGTCACCGGCACGCGATGCTCCTCTCCGGCGCGCACGCCGCGTCGCTAGACACTCGTCCTCTGAGACGGACTCTACCCCGCCAGATGTCCAGTCGCGCGTGGGTACCCGAGGGGCGGAGAATGAGGGTGGAGAGAAAGGACTTCCATATGGCAGACAACGCCTCTGTATCCAAGCGCGACCGTTCCAGCGTCTTCCACTCCTGGTCCGCCCAGGGATCGCTCGACCCGCTTCCGCTGGCCGGCGGCGAGGGCACCCGGGTCTGGGACCACGACGGCAAGGAGTATCTGGACTTCTCCAGCATGCTCGTCAATGTGAACATCGGCCATCAGCACCCGGCCGTGGTCGAGGCCATCCAGAAGCAGGCCGCACAGCTGGCGACCGTCGCCCCGGCCCACGCGAGCGAGATCCGTGCCGAGGCCGCCGAGGCGATCCTGCGGCACACCCCGGAGAAGTTCGAGAAGGTCTTCTTCACCAACGGCGGCGCCGACGCCAATGAGAACGCCATCCGCATGGCCCGCCAGGTCACCGGCCGGGACAAGGTCATCTCCCGCTACCGCTCGTACCACGGCAACACGGGCGCCGCGATCGTCGCGACGGGCGACTGGCGGCGGGTCCCCAACGAGTACGCGACCGGGCACGTGCACGTGTTCGGTCCCTACCTCTACCGCAGCGAGTTCTGGGCCGAGACCCAGGAGCAGGAGTGCGAGCGCGCCCTGCACCATCTGCGCCGCGTCGTCGAGGTCGAAGGTCCCCAGTCGGTCGCCGCGATCCTGCTGGAGTCCATTCCCGGCACCGCCGGCATCCTGGTGCCGCCGCCGGGCTATCTGGCCGGGGTGCGGAAGATCGCCGACGAGTTCGGCATCGTGCTGATTCTCGACGAGGTCATGGCCGGGTTCGCCCGTGCCGGCGAATGGTTCGCCTTCCAGGGACAGGACGTGGTGCCGGACCTCATCACCTTCGCCAAGGGCGTCAACTCCGGTTACGTGCCGCTCGGCGGCGTGATCGTCTCCAGCGAGATCGCCCACGCCTTCGACGAGCGCGTGTTCCCCGGCGGGCTGACCTACTCCGGCCACCCGCTGGCGGCCGCCTCCGCCGTGGCGTCCATCGAGGCCTTCGAGCGCGAGGGCATCGTGGAGAACGCCAAGCGGATCGGTCAGGACGTCCTCGGACCGGGCCTGGCGAAACTGGCCGAGAAGCACGACGTGATCGGCGAGGTCCGCGGCACCGGCGTCTTCTGGGCGCTCGAGCTGGTCGAGGACCGCGCCACGAAGAAGCCGCTGGCCGCGTCCGGCATCGGAGCGCTGAAGAAGAAGCTCATCGCGGACGGCCTGCTGCCCTTCACCGCGGACAACCGCCTGCACGTCGTGCCGCCGGCCGTCGTGACCGATGAGGAGGCCACGCGTGGCCTGGAGCTGATCGACTCGGCGCTCGGCAGCCTCTGAGCCAGAACTGCCCGGCGGCCCGGCTGGAACTACTTGGCTGATCGCCTGATCATTGCCCGGCTACCAGGCTGACCATCGCCCGGCGGCCCGGCTGCCGGGGCCGAGCGAACGTGAACGCCGGCGGGGACATCTGACTCCCCGCCGGCGTTCGGCGTTGCGGGGCAGTGCTGAGTGCTCAGCGCCCACCCGAAGCAGTCAGCATGCCCGAACCCCGGCTCAGCCCGCGAACCTCTCGATGCCCAGGTTCGAGGAGAACTGCTCGTCCGGCAGCGGCCAGGGATTGGGCGCGCAGCCGTCCAGGCCCTTGGACTGCTGCATCATGACCGGGGCCGGCTCGCCTGGGCCGGCGCAGCCGCGGTGCCCGTGCCCCAGCCAGTGGCCGACCTCATGGTTGACGACCATGTGCCGGTAGTCGCGCAGGGAGCCGTCCGCCGCCTCCCAGGACCGTGTGGCGTTCAGCCAGCGGTCCTGGTTGATCACCACGTAGTCGCCCGAGCGGCAGCTGTAGAACGTGGTACAGGCCCCGCCGAAGGACGGCACCTGAGCGTCCGCGCTCAGGGCGAGGGTGAAATCGCCGCCGGAGTCCACCTCTTCGAATAGCAGGCCGAGCGTCCGCCAGCCGTAATGGGTGGCAAGGGTCTGCGCGGCCTGTGCCCTGAACTCATCGACGTCCGCGGTGATCTCCCCTCGCGTGATCACCTCGTAGGTGACGGTCTGCCGGTAGGCGTGGCCCAAGGCCGCCTCGATGGGTTCCGTTTCTACCTCGGCGGGCGTCTGCGTGGCCGCTGTCCGCGCGGTGGCGGCCTCCGAGGTCTCCGGAAGGGCGGACGCCGATGCGGGGGCGAGCACGATCATGCAGGCAAGAGCGGCCGCCCGGCAGGCACGCAGTACGGAAGCCCGTGTCACAGGTCTGGTCACGTACCTATTTTCCAGTCTCTGACGGGAGCCGCACGACGGTCCTCGCCGACCGGAGCTCCCGGGCACATCCAGCCGTCCTAAGGTCTCCGGGCGTGCCGGATTCCCCGGCGTACCCCGCCACTCATCCCGGCAGGACGCGCGACATGCCTACGGGGTCTCGCGCCCTCCCCTGCTCCCCTGCTCCTCTGCTCCCGTGTTCCTGTGCTCCCGTGCTCCCCTGACCAGCCCCACCCTGGCCTTGCCGCGCTGAACGCGAGAGCATGGAAGACATGCGCCGCACAGCAGTCCGCACCGCCGTCCCGGTAGTAGCCGTCTCGCTCGGGCTGGCCGCGTGCACGCCGGGCGAGGGAGAGACACCGGACGAGGGCGCTACCGTGGCCACCACGCAGCCCGCGGCGGAAACTCCGGAGAGCGCCATCCCGGAGGAACCCGTCGTCCTGGCCACCGGCCTGGACGTGCCGTGGTCACTGCAGCGTCTGGACGAGGACCGCACGCTCGTCTCGCTGCGAGACGAGGCACGCATCGTCATGCTCGACGCGGAGGGCCAGCAGCACGAGGTAGCCGAGGTTCCCGACGCGGTCCCCGGCGGTGAGGGAGGCCTGCTCGGGCTGGCCGCCGATGCGGAGCACAGCACCCTCGTCGCCTATCTCACCGCCGCGGAGGATAACCGCGTCCTCGTCTTCCCCATGGACGCGCACGGCAGCGGGGCCCCGCGGCTCGGCGAACCGGAGACGATCGTCGAGGGCATCCCGAAGTCCACTACCCACAACGGCGGACGGATCGCGTTCGGACCCGATGGCCTGCTCTACATCGGCACGGGAGACGCCGGCACGCCCGAGGCCAGCCAGGACCCGGAGTCGCTGGCCGGGAAGATCCTGCGGGTGAATCCGGACGGCTCAGCGCCGGAGGACAACCCCTTCCCGGATTCGCCGGTGTACAGCCTGGGGCACCGTAATGTGCAGGGCCTGGACTGGGACGCCGAGGACCGGCTCTGGGCTTCGGAGTTCGGCGCCGCCACCTGGGACGAGCTCAACCTCATCGAACCCGGCGGCAACTACGGCTGGCCACAGACCGAAGGGGCTGGCGGCGGCACGGAGTTCATCGACCCCGTGCACCAATGGGCCACCGCGGAGGCCAGCCCCAGCGGCATCGCCGTCGTCGGCGACCGGGTGCTGGTGGCCTCGCTGCGCGGGGAACGGCTGTGGTCCGTGCCCGTGGACGCGGATGCGGAGACCTCCGAGGGCGAGGACGGCGCCGAGGCGCTCATCACCGGGGAGTACGGCCGCATCCGGGACGTGGTGGCGGGGCCGGAGGGCTCGGCGTGGCTGCTGACCGGCAATACCGACGGCCGGGGCGATCCCGGCGCCGATGACGACCGCCTGATCCAGCTGCCCCTCGGCTGAGCGAGTCACCCGAGGGGCGGCGTGGAACGTAAGACGACCTGAACCGCCGAAGACGACGATACGAGGAGGGACCGGGACATGACCGTGGACCATCTGCTCGGCAAGGAGCTGGGGAAGGGCGCGTTCCGCGCCGACGAGGAGCCGGTGCTGCGGATAGCGCCCGGGACCGGTGAACGCATCGGGTTCCAGACCTCGGACGCCTGGTACGCGCAGCTGCACGAGCTGCAGGCGCTCGACCGGGTCACCGAGCAGGTGAACCCGGTGACCGGCCCGGTGTACGTCGAGGGCGCCGAGCCCGGCGATACCCTCACCGTCACGGTGCACGACATCGTGCTCGGCGAGCACGGCTGGTCGGTGTACTTACCCGCGGTCGGTGCGCTGCAGCGCAGGATGGGCGGGGAGCCGATGACCCGGCGAGTGCCGCTGGAGGACGGATTCGCGCAGCTCACCGAGACCATCAGCGTCCCGGTGGCGCCGATGATCGGCTGCATCGGCACGGCGCCGGCGGAAGGCAGCGCCTCCACGGTGATGCCCAGCTATGCCGGCGGCGGGAACATGGACCTGACCGACTGCGCCCCGGGAACGACGGTGCATCTCCCCATCGAGGTGGACGGTGCGCTCCTGTCCCTCGGCGACATTCACGCGGTGATGGCCCGCGGTGAGTCCTCCTTCGTGGCGATCGAGGCGGCCGGGACCGCCGTCGTCACGATCGATCTCCTCAAGGCACGCCCGTTGCGCGCGCCGCGCCTGGAGACCAGCGGAGAATGGCTCTTCGTGGGACTGGGCGACCCGGTGCAGGAGTCCATCGCCCGGGGTTATGAGGACATGTTCGACTTCCTGGTGAAGGACCACGGCTGGTCCCCCGCGGACGCCTACGTCGTGATGAGCGCGGCGGCGCACTCCGAACTCGGCGGCCCCACCGGTTCCGAGCAGCCCGACCCGCTGCACCCGATGCGCCCGGTCGGCGCCGTCACAGTGCACCGGCTGCCCAAGTCCGTGCTGGCCTGAGCGTAGGACCTCGCCCCGTCCCTCCTGTCCTCAACGGACAACCCGCCCAGATCTGGACTGGCCCGAGCGCACGATGCCGAAGCGTAGAGCGGCGGACCACAAGACACCAAACGCCCGATGCGGTCCTGATCCGTTTCCGCGCGGCGCCGCCGTTCTGTGCCACCTCAACCGGCCGGACCGCCCTCAAGGGGCCCGGCGACACACGAGCGGCGCCGCACCTGCCGGCTCAACGGCCGGCACCGTCAGTCCACAACTGTCAGCCTCGCTGGATACCGGAGACGTCCCGCAGCTCGGCAACCTGCCCCGTCTCACTGCGCACCGTGAACCGGTCGCCGTGATCCTGCAGCGCCAGGAACCAGGCGCCGGGCTGGATCACATAGAGCTGCTCGCCGGTGTGCGGATCGAATGCCGGCCGTGGCTCGGGCACCGCGAACCAGAACGCCTGCTGCACCGGAGCCTGTGCCTCCTGCTGGACCGGCTCGGGTTCCGCCTGCGCCGGCACCGCCTGCTGATCGGGTGCCGTCTCCTGCGCCGAGACCTCCCGGCGGGCCTCCTCTGACAGCTGGAACGGTGAGAACACCTGAGTGGGCTCGTGGGACTCAGGCTCAGCGCCGCGCCCCTGGTCCGCAGCCAGATCGGAGGTGGCGTAGGTGATCGGCTCGCCCTCCTGGCCCACCGCCGGGCTCTGAGCGGTCTCCGCGGGACCGCCGGTCTCGTCCTGGCGCGTCCCCGCCTCCTGCCCACTGGCCTCCTGGTCCGGCGCGAGCCACGGGCTGACCTGCTCCGACTGGCTCTCCTGACCCTCAGACGCGGGCTGCGACTCCTGATCCGCAGGGAAGCTCTGAGCCACGCCCTGCTCCGCGCTCTCGTCCTGCGATGCCACCTCGGCAGGGGCCGCATCGGCTCCCGCCGGGGCAACCGCGGCATCCTGCTCGATGCCGGTCTGCGGCGCCGCGTACTCATCGGGCACCGGGGCGGCCCACGGGCTGGCCTGGGCCTGCACGGTCTCGGCGGCTTCCGGCGATCCCGCGTCGGCAGTCTCCACGTGCGCCTCGACCGGACCTTCGGCGGGCTCGGGCTCGGTACCTCCCGCCGAGGCGACCTCGTCCGCCGACGCCTGTTCACCGGCACCGGCATACTGCCCGGAACCGGCCCAGCCGGTCCCCTGCTGCGACGCGGTCCACGGCGCGGCGGTCGCTGTCTGCTCGTCCTCTCCGCCGGCAGGCTCGGACGGCTGCCCGAAAGCCGTCGAGGTTCCGGCCTGCTGGCCACCCGCCGCTTCGATAGCGGCGTCCTCGTCAGCGGCGGACGCGGCCTGCGCCTCCTCGGCGGAGTGCTGAGTGGCTGCGGCATCGTGCCCGTACTGCGGCGCGTCATACCCGGCGGACGGACCCGAACCGTACGGCTGCGCGGTATCCGCCTCATACTGCTGGGCCGGCTCCTGCGCGTACTGCTGGGCCGGCTCCTGTCCGTACTGCGGGGAGTACGGCTCAGGCTGAGAGCCGGACTGGGCCGGCTGAGAGCCCGCTGGCTCACCGTAGGGGGCGCCCGGCTGCGAACCGAACTGCTGACCGTAAGGCTGCGAACCGTACGACTGCGGCCCGGCGTGATCAGCCTGCGGCTGCGAGGCCGCGTAGCCGCTCTGGGGCTGCGACCCGGCCGCGTAGGACTGGGAACCGTACGGCTGGGAGCCGAACGCAGCCGGACCGCTGCCGAAGCCCTGGTGCTGGCCCGGGCCGGAGCTGCCGGGCACACCCTGCACGGGGGCGGCCGGTGCGGGCGAGCGCTTCACCACGACCGCGGGACGCGCCTTGGGGTGGGCGTCGACGCCCGGTCGTGCCTCGAGCTCCGCGGAGAAGAACGGGATCATCGTCAGGGTCGCGGCGAAGACCGCCAGCAGACCCGCCAGGAACAGGAAGACCATCCCCACGTGCCAGTACTGGGCCGAGGTGATCAGGAAGATGAAGGACACGGCGAACGACACCAGCGCCAGCGCGGAGGCGGTCTGGTCCACGCTGAACGAGCCGATCCGCTTGATTCCGGCCGTCTTGCCCAGGATCGTCAGCACTGCAGTCGCCAGCAGCGGCACCACGCCCAGGAACAGCACCGTCATCGTGCTGGAGCCCCAGCCCCAGATCCAGGTGTTGCCGAGGTAGTCGAAGCGCATGATCGGGCTCACCAGGGGCACGATCGCCAGCAGACCGGCCACCATGAGCAGCAGTTCGCGCACGGTGAACGGTCCCAGGACGCCTTCACCGGGCTTACGCGGCTGCTTCTGCTGCGGCGGGTGGCCGAGCTGACCCGGCTGACCGGGCCCGGGCTGACCTGGCTGACCCGGCTGAGCCGGACCGCCGAAGCCCCCGGGATAGCCGCCCGGAGCGGCCCCCTGCTGACCGTGCTGATCCTGCTGGCCGTACTGGCCGGCCTGCGGCCCGGGACCGCCGAACTGCCCCTGCTGCCCGAACTGCCCCTGCTGCCCGAACTGGCCGGGCTGGGAGCCGGGGCCGGCTGGCTGGCCGGAAGCGTGACCGGGAGGATACGGCGCGGAGCCGTACGGCTGGGGATTCTGACCCTGATACGGGCCGTCAGGCTGGTACGGGGAGCTCATGATCCGCCCTTCATCGTCCTGGGATGCCGGTACGCGCCACCCTACCGGCGGCGCTCCTCCCCTCACACTAGCAACGGCACCTGCATCTCCGGGCGGCGAACTGTGCCGGGACCGTCACAGCACGGCGTTCTCCCATCACGTCCGCCTCACCAGCCCGAGGCCCCGGTGTGAGGCACCGAAGGCGTGCCCGGCCCGGAGCCACGCGCCGGACGTTGCGACGCTATGACGGTGAATGGTGAAATCTGCGGATCACGCACTAAAGTCGGGCTTGTGCCACATGTCACATGACATCACACGTCAACGACGACAGGGTCAGAAGGAGAACATCATGGCAGAGGACAGCAAGGGCGTGAGCAACCTCCTCCACGAGAATCGCACCTTCCCCCCGCCGGAGGACTTCGCCCGCGAAGCCGTCGCCGGCGCGGACCTCTACGAGCGGGCCCAGCAGGACCGGCTCGCGTTCTGGGCCGAGCAGGCCCGTGAGCTCATCAGCTGGGAACGGGACTTCGAGCAGACCCTGGACTGGAGCGAGGCGCCCTTCGCCAAGTGGTTCGTCGGCGGCACCCTGAACGTGGCGTACAACTGCGTGGACCGGCATGTGGAGGCCGGCAACGGAGAGCGCGTCGCCATCCACTTCGAGGGTGAGCCCGGCGACACCCGTACGCTGACCTATGCGCAGCTCAAGGACGAGGTCAGCAAGGCCGCCAACGCCCTGGCCTCGCTGGGCGTCGCAGCCGGGGACCGGGTCGCCATCTACCTGCCGATGATCCCCGAGGCCGTGATCTCCATGCTCGCCTGCGCCCGGCTCGGCGCCACCCACAGCGTCGTCTTCGGGGGATTCTCCGCCGATGCGCTGCACAGCAGGATCGTCGATGCTGAGGCCAAGGTGGTCATCACCGCCGACGGCGGCTACCGCCGCGGCAAGCCCTCGGCGCTCAAGCCCGCCGTCGACGCCGCGCTGGCGAAGTCCGAGACCACCGTGGAGAAGGTCCTCGTGGTCCAGCGGACCGGGCAGGACACCGAGTTCGACGAGTCCCGGGACCTGTGGTGGCACGAGGTGGTCGACCCGGCCTCCCCCGAGCACACCCCGCAGGGCTTCGACTCCGAGCACCCGCTGTTCATCCTCTACACCTCCGGCACGACCGGGAAGCCGAAAGGCATCCTGCACACCACCGGCGGCTACCTGACCCAGGCGGCGTTCACCCACAAGAACGTCTTCGATCTGAAGCCGGAGAAGGACGTCTACTGGTGCACCGCCGACATCGGCTGGATCACCGGGCACTCGTACCTGACGTACGCACCGCTGGCGAACGGTGCCACCCAGGTGGTGTACGAGGGCACTCCCGACACCCCGCATCGCGGCCGCTGGTGGGAGATCGTGGAGAAGTACAAGGTCACCATCCTGTACACCGCGCCCACCGCGATCCGCGCCGCCATGAAATGGGGCGACGACATCCCGGAGAAGTACGACCTGTCCTCGCTGCGGGTGCTCGGCTCGGTGGGCGAGCCGATCAACCCCGAGGCGTGGATGTGGTACCGCCGCGTGATCGGCGGGGACAAGGCACCCATCGTGGACACCTGGTGGCAGACCGAGACCGGCGCGCTGATGATCTCCCCGCTGCCGGGCGTGACCGCCACCAAGCCCGGCTCCGCCCAGCGCGCCCTGCCGGGCATCGTGGTGGACGTCGTCGATGACGCCGGCCAGCCGCTGGAGAACAACGTCGGCGGTTTCCTCGTGGTCAAGGAGCCGTGGCCGTCGATGCTGCGCGGCATCTGGGGGGATCCGCAGCGGTTCAAGGACACCTACTGGTCGACGTTCGAGGGGATGTACTTCGCCGGCGACGGCGCCCGCCGCGACGACGACGGCGACATCTGGTTCCTGGGCCGGGTGGACGATGTCATGAACGTGTCCGGGCACCGGCTCTCCACCACGGAGATCGAGTCCGCCCTGGTCTCCCATCCGGCGGTCGCCGAGGCCGCAGTGGTCGGCGCTGCGGATGAGACCACCGGCCAGGCCGTCGTGGCGTTCGTGATCCTGCGCTCCTCCCATGCCGAGGACGAGGGCATCACCGAGGCGCTGCGGCAGCACGTCGGCCAGGAGATCGGGCCCATCGCCAAGCCGAAGCGCGTCCTGGTCGTCTCCGAGCTGCCCAAGACCCGCTCGGGCAAGATCATGCGCCGCCTGCTGCGCGACGTCGCCGAGAACCGCGAGGTCGGCGACGCCACCACGCTGGCGGACTCCTCCGTGATGGACCTGATCCAGGAGAACCTGAAGAAGGGCAGCTGAGTCCATCTGGCCGCACCCGCCCCCTTCGCCGCGGGGCGGGTGCGGTGCCCGTTAGGATGAGGCTAAGCGCCTCTCCCGGCGGTTCCGGCCCCTCCGGGGACGGAGCCGGCGAGGGGCGGGACCGATCCGTAGGCGTCAAGAGCTCAAGAGGAGACCCCCATGGCCGAGCGCTCGATCTCACAGCTGATCAAGGACATCGGCTCCGACACCCGGGCGCTGGCGAACGAGAGCAAGGCGCTCGCCAAAGCCGAGGTGTCCGAGGGCGCCAAGAAACTCGGCATCGGCGCCGGCCTGGCGATCGGCGGACTCGTGTTCCTGTACTTCGGCGCCTTCGCGGCGCTGTTCGCGGTGGTCGCCGCGCTGCACGAGGGGGCCGGCTGGCCGTGGTGGCTGAGCTTCCTGGTGGTGTTCGCCGCCCTGGCGATCGTCGCCGTGGTCCTCGTGGTGAGCGCCGTGCCGATCCTGAAGTCCGCCAACCCGACGCCCAAGACGGCGATCGCCGAGGCGAAGGGCGCCGTCGCGTCGTTCCGCCGCGCGCTGAAGAACCCCGGCGGACCTCGGCGCTGAGGCGGTCCAGCCCCCGCCGTCCACCGCATCGCGGACGCGTCCGGAAGCGCCGCGGCGGCAGGACCGCGGTAGGCGAAGACAAGTGCGAGAAGACGCCCCCGTTCCCGGCTGAAGGGAACAGGGGCGTTCTTCTTTTGCGGCCTTCTTACGGCGGCGGGATCGCGATGCGGCGGCCGGTGTCCCAGTCCGTCGTCCAGCCCAGCCGGTCGAGCACGTAGTCCAGCACGATGGCGGTGAATCCCCACACCTGGAACACTCCCGGATCGAAGGCGGTGGTGACGACTCCGCGCGGGTGCCGGTAGCGGCCCCTGTTCTCCGGGGCGGTCAGATCCGCCACCGGGATGCGGGCCACGCGGGCCGTCTCCCCCGCGTCGACGGCCCGTACCGGGCTCTCCTGGCGCCACCACGCCACCACGGGTGTGACGTCGAAGCCGGAAACCGGGACGTGCGCCGGGGCGAGAGCGCCGACGACCTCCACACCGGCCGGGTCGAGCCCGGTCTCCTCCTGGGCCTCCCGCAGTGCCGCGGCCACGATATCGGCGTCGCCGGGCTCCAGCCCGCCGCCGGGGAAGGCGACCTGCCCGGCATGGTGCCGCAGCGCGGTGGAGCGCTGCAGCAGCAGGATGTCCAGATCGCCGGCGCCGAGCGGTTCCAGCCGTGCGCGCTCCTGAAGGCCCGCCGGGGTGCGCGGCGCCGTCCCGCGGCCGAAGAGCAGCAGCACTCCCGCCTCCCGTGCCCCGCCGCCGGCCGGCCGGTGGCTCAGCCAGCTCTCCTGGCCGCGGGCCTCCACCAGGCGCCGCAGGCCCTCCGGTGCACTCATTCCACCGGTGCCATCTCATAGCGCAGCAGCCGCGCGGCCTTGACCGGATCGGGCTCCCCGGTGCCGAAGGACGGGCACAGCTGCGCCACGGGACAGGCGCCGCAGGCGGGCCGGCGGGCATGGCAGATGCGCCGGCCGTGGAAGATCAGGCGGTGCGAGAGCATGGTCCAGTCCTTAGCGGGGAACAGCTCGCCGATGGCCTGCTCCACCTTCACCGGGTCCTCCTCACGGGTCCAGCCGAAGCGCCGCACCAGCCGCCCGAAGTGGGTGTCCACCGTGAGCCCCGGGACGTCGAAGGCGTTGCCGAGGACGACGTGAGCCGTCTTCCGGCCGACGCCGGGCAACCGCACGAGCGCCTCCAGCTGGGGCGGCACCTCGCCCGCGTGCTGGTCCACGAGCACCTGGGCGAGGCCGATGATGTTGGCCGCCTTGGCCCGGTAGAAGCCGGTGGGACGGACGATCTCCTCGACCCGCGCCGGATCCGCGGCAGCCAGATCCGCCGGTTCGGGGTAGGCCGCGAACAGGGCGGGAGTGATCGAGTTGACCCGGACATCCGTGGTCTGGGCGGAAAGCACGGTGGCGATGAGCAGCTGGAATGGCGTTTCGTAGTCGAGCTCACACCGCGCATGCGGATAGACTTCAGTGAGGATCCGGTGGATCTTCCGCGCCCGCCGGGTGCGCCCCAGCGGCGTCTCTGTGGCGAATCTCCTGGCACTCTTCTCAAGCACTGTGGGCACGACTCAAGCGTATCCGTACACCGTGCGCATGGTGAAGGCGCCGATGACGCGGTAGATTACCGTAGTTGAGCTTTATTAACGGGAGGTTTCGTGGATATCGAGAGCGTGAAGAACGCCACGTTGTTCGCCGGCATCGACGATGAGGCGATCAAAGCGCTGGTGGACCTGATGACCCCGCTGACTCTGCGCCGTGGGACTGAACTCTTCCACGAGGGCGACAGCGGCGACGAGCTGTACCTGGTGCTCTCCGGCAAGGTGAAGCTCGGGCGCACCGCGCCGGATGGCCGCGAGAACCTCCTGTCCGTGCTGGGCCCGGGCGAGATGTTCGGCGAGCTCATGCTGTTCGACCCGGGTGTGCGCTCCGCGACCGCCACGGCCGTCTCCGAGACCGAGCTGCTGACGCTCAAGCACCCCAACCTGGTCACCTGGCTGGGGGATCATCCTCATGCCTCCCTGAACCTGCTCAAGGCACTCGCGCAGCGCCTGCGCAAGACCAACGACACGGTGGGCGACCTGGTCTTCTCCGATGTGCCCGGCCGCGTGGCCAAGGCGCTTATGGACCTGGCCGACCGGTTCGGCCGGCCCGCCGCCGATGGTGTTCTCGTCGCCCACGAGCTGACCCAGGAGGAACTGGCCCAGCTGGTGGGCGCCTCCCGCGAGACCGTGAACAAGGCGCTGGCAGATTTCGCCGCGCGCGGCTGGCTGCGCCTGGAGGCGCGCGCCGTCGTCCTGCTCGACCTGGACCGGATGGCCGCCCGGGCCCGGTAGAGGACAGTAGAGGCCCAGCAGAAGCCCAGCAGCTGAAGCAGCAGACGACGGCGCCCGGCGGAGATCTCCCCGCCGGGTGTCGTCGTTTTTCTGTGTGCTGTGCGCTCGTTCAGCCCTGCTGCCGCAGGTACTCCAGCTGGGCGCGGACGCTCTGCACGGCCGCCGGCACGAGGTCCTCGCCCAGCCCGGCGTACACCTGCCGGACGATGTCCTCGGCGTTTTCCGCGCCGGCGTCGAGCGCGGCACGGACCTGGTCGAGGCGTTCCAGCCGGTGGCTGCGGTAGTGGTGCAGCACCTCCAGCGGCGCGTCGATCCACGGGCCGTGCCCCGGCGCGATGGCGGTGAACCTGCCGGAGTCGGCCAGGCCGATCAGCCGGTCCAGGCTCGCGAGGTACCCGGCCAGCGTGCCCTCGGGATAGGTCACGACCGTGGTACCGCGGCCGAGGATCGTGTCACCGGCGAACAGCACATCGCGCCACAGCAGGCACAAGGAGTCCCGGGTGTGGCCGGGGGTCAGCTCGAAGACGACCTGGTCACCCGGCCCGGGGCCGAATACCAGTTCCTGCCCCTGGCCGGGGGCCGGCGCGTAACGCTGGAAGGACTCGTCGGCGGCGTAGACCGGCACACCGGGAGCCCAGTCGTCGGCGGTCTGGAGCAGCTCGGAGTGATCCGCGTGATGGTGGGTGAGCACGATGCCCTCGATGCGCGCCCCGCCGGTGGCTTGCAGGAAGGCCTGCCGGTGGTCCTCCAGCGCCGGTCCTGGGTCGATCAGCAGCGCGGTGGAGGCGTCATCGGCCAGGAGCACATAGGTGTTGGTGCCCTCCAGTGTCATCGGGCCCGGATTGGCGGCGCGTACGAGGCGCAGCGGACGTGACATGGCGATCAGCCGCGCAGCAGCACCTGGAGCTCGATCTCCACGGGTGCGTTCAGCGGCAGCGCCGCGACGCCCACGGCCGAGCGGGAGTGCCGGCCGGCCTCGCCGAAGAGTTCGCCGAGCAGCTCGGAGGCGCCGTTGACCACCTTGGGCTGGTCGTAGAAGTCGACCGCGCTGGAGACGAAGCCGGTGACCTTGACGACCTGGGCGATGTCATCGAGCGAACCGGTGACGGACTTCACCGCGGCCAGCGCACCCAGAATGCACTGGCGCGCCAGCTCGTATCCCTGCTCGAGGCTGACCTCGGCACCCAGGCGGCCGGTGGCCGGCAGCGCGCCGTCCACGAGCGGGAGCTGCCCGGAGGTCTGCACGACGTTCCCGGTGCGCAGCGCCGGGATGTAGGCACCGGCCGGGGTGGCCACCTCCGGGAGGCTCAGGCCCAGGTCCGCGAGCCGCTTGTCCACACCGAGATCGCTGATGCGGGTCTCTGCTTCCACTGCCATCACTCCTGTGTTCTCGTCGATGAGACGGAGGTTTCCGTCAGTCCTTGGGGCGCTTCATGTACGCCACGAGGCCGTTGCCGTCGGGCCCTGGCACCACCTGCACCAGCTCGTAGCCCTCTTCACCCCACTGGTCGAGGATCTGCTTGGTGGCGTGCACGATCAGCGGCACGGTGACGTATTCCCACGTGGTCATCCCGGCGGTCCTTTCCGTAAAGCGGGGTTGCCCGGGACGGAATCGCACCGGCATCGTCCGCTCGGCGAGCGTCCGTCCCACGCCCAGCTTAACGGCCGGTGCCGCCCGTCAAGGCTGCGGGCTCAGCCGCCGCCGAGGCCGGCGCCGTTGTCGCCGCCACCACCGTTGTCGCCGCCACCGTTGTTGTTCTGGCCGCCGCCGTTTCCGCCGCCACCGTTTCCGCCGCGGTCACCGCCGCCTGTGCTGCGGGGGCTCGATCCCATCACCGAGGAGCCTGGGCGCGGGAAGCCGGTGTTGCCCTGGGTGTGCTCCACCGCGCGGGACATGTACGCCTGCCATGTACGACCGGAGATGGTGGCGCCGTAGATGTTGCCGCGGACGACGCCCTCGCTGTTCCGGCGCCAGTCGCGACGCCCTTCCGGATCGCCGGTCCACACGGCAGTGGACATGGTGCGGGTGAACCCGAGCAGCCAGGTCGCGCCGACCTCGAAGTTCGTCGTACCGGTCTTGGCGGCAGCCGGGACCCCGATCCCGAGGCCGGAGGTGGTGCCGCCGTTGAACGTCTGGCTGAGCGCCCAGGCCACGCCGTCGGCGACGTCCTCATCCAGCGCCCGGTGGCAGTCCTGCTCGGGCACGGGGACCTCCTCACCGTCCCGGGCGGTGATGCCTTCCAGCGCCAGCGGTGCGCAGTACTCGCCGCGGTTGGCGAACGTCGCGTACGCCGCTGCCATGTCGATGGGCGCGATATTGGGCGTACCCAGCACGGACGACGGAAGCAGCGCCTCGGTCAGCCCGTTGTCCATCGGCGTGTCCAGTGGCTGGCCGTTGCCCTGCTTCAGGCCCAGATCCATCGCGGTGTCCAGGATGTCGCACATGTTCAACTGGTTGGCCATCGCCGTGTACGCCGTGTTGACCGAGCCCGTGGTGGCCTGCAGCGCAGTCATCGAGGAGCTGCCGCGGCCGTCGCCGGCGTTGCTCGGATCCGCGTCCCCGGCGTTGTTGTCACAGCCGTTGTAGGTCCAGGAACTCGCCGGGAAGACCCGTTTCGTGGCGTCCACGGTTGTGGAGAGCGAACGACCCGACTTCAGCCATGCCGCTAGCACGAAGGGCTTCCACGTCGAGCCGACCTGGAATCCGTTGCCTCCGCGATGCAGCCGGTCCACGTTGTAGTTGACGCTCGTGGCCGAGGGGTCGTGTTCCTCCTCGTTCTGGTTCACGGTGTAGTTCCGGTTCTGCGCCATCGCCAGGACCTTGCCGGTCCCCGGCTCCACCGTGACGATGGTGTGGCCCGCGCCGGAGGGGTCGTCGGCGGGAATGCGGTTGTGCACCTGCTCCACCGCGATGCGCTGCATCTCCGGGTTGATGGTCGTCTGGATGGTCAGGCCGCCGCGCTGCATATAGCGCACCCGCTCCTCGGCGTCCTCGCCGTACAGGTCCGAGTTGGCGATCACCGAGGTGACGTAGTCGCAGAAGTACTCCATGCCCTCGGCGGCAGAGCAGCCGTTCGGCGTGCGGTGCACGTCCAGGTCCAGATCGGAGGCCGTCGCCTCGTCGTACTCCTCCTGCGTGATGAAGTCGTGGCGCAGCATGTTCCCCAGCACGACGTTCCGGCGCTGGAGCACTTCGTCCGGGTTCGTCTCCGGGTTGAAGCGGGACGGATTCTGCACGATCCCGGCCAGCATGGCCGACTGCTGGAGGTTCAACTCCGAGGCGGGGATGCCCCAGTAGTGGTGCGCCGCCGCCTGCACGCCGTAGGTGTTGGGCGAGCCGGAGTAGTTGTTGATGTTCAGGTAGCGGTTGAGGATCTCCTCTTTGGAGTACCGCTTCTCCACCGCTACGGCCAGCTTGGCCTCGCGGAGCTTACGGGCGTAGCCGGCCACGCCGTCGCTCTGGCGGGCCTCCTGGATGCCCTCGTCATCGCCCTCGGCGTGGCTGTTCTCGATCAGCACGTTCTTCACGTACTGCTGCGTCAGCGTCGAACCGCCCTGAGTGCTGTCCGAGATGAGGTTCACCACCGCGGCGCGGGCGATGCCCTCGATGTCCACGCCGCCGTGCTGGAAGAACCGCTCGTCCTCGATGGCGACGGTGGCGTCCTGCATCCGCTGCGAGATGTCCTCCAGCGGCACTTCCTCGCGGTTCTGCCAGAAGAACCGGGCGATCTCGGAGCCGTCGGCGGCGAGCATGACGGACTGCTGAGCAAGCGGCCGCTCCTCCAGCTCCGCCGGCAGCGCGTCGAAGATGTCTACCGCGCCTTCGGCACCGGCCGATGCCGCGCCGACGGCAGGGATCGCCAGGCCAGCGCCGACCACACCGGTGATCACGCTGACCGCGATGAACTGGAACAGGGCGCTGAACGTGCCTGAGAACGTGGACTCGGAAGACGCCATATGCTGAAGTCTACCGAGAGGCACAAGCCCGGCCCGCGTTCTCTTGGTGGGAGAATCCTCCGCATTTCTTCAGCTGACGCCCATGCGGCGGCCCCGGCACGCCCCCCGGAGCCGCCCCGGCGGCCCCGGCCTGGAACGTTCAGCGCGCCACGAGGGTCAGCAGCGAGGCCTCGGGGCGGCAGGCGAACCGCACCGGCGCCATCGGCGCGCAGCCGACCCCCGCCGAGACATTGACGACGGCCCGGTCCCAGGCCATCACGCCGCGTGCCTGATCCCGCCCCAGATCGCAGTTGGTCGCCGGCGCCCCCCAGAACGGGATCCGCACCTGACCGCCGTGCGTGTGCCCGGCCAGCACCAGATCGGCGCCGGCCCGCGCGAAGCGGTTCAGGACCGCCCGGTAGGGCGCGTGGACGACGCCCAGCTGCAGGGCCTCCGCGTCCCCGGCCGGAGCCCACGCTGGTTGCGGCCAGCGGTGCCGTCCGATGTGCGGATCGTCCATGCCCGCCAGGGACACTCGCAGATCACCCAGGTTCAGGACACCCGTCGCGTTGTTCAGGTCGAGCCAGCCGGCTCGCCGCAGACCGGACCGCAGATCCTCGACCGGCAGGAGCGCACCGTGCCGGGGCCGGCCGCGGCTCGAGGGTCCGAGCAGGTATCCCAGCGGGTTCTTCACCACCGGCGCGTAGTAGTCGTTGGAACCGAACACGAAGGCTCCGGGCCGCTCCAGCAGCGGTTCCAGGCAGTCGAACAGATCGGGCAGCGCCCGCGCGGAGCCGATGTTGTCGCCCGTGGTGACCACGAGATCGGGCTCCAGGCGCGCCAGCTGGGAGACCCATCGGCGCTTGGGGGCCTGGCCGGGCACGAGGTGCAGATCCGATATGTGCAGGAGCCGCAGCGACGGCGAGCCTGACGGCAGGACCGGCAGCGTCGCCCGGCGCAGCACGAACCAGTGCGGCTCGACCAGGAACGACCACGCCGCAACCGCTCCGCCGGCGGCGGCGACTCCCGCGCAGATGCGCCCTGCCGTCCCCGCCACGTGCCCGACCGTGCTCATGCTGATGTCGTCTCCTCGAAGGCTCTCGTTCGGCGTCTGCCGCATCCTGCTGTCGCCCGATGACCGGGTCGCCCTCATGCTACGCGCGCACTCAGCCTGCGGCCCGCCTGGGCACGCGGCGTCCCCGCCCCGCCCGGGGCGGGCCGGCGCAACGGACGTCACATTCCGCGACGTTGACGCAGGGCGCTCCCAGCTGGGACCATATATATTAGTAGTCGTTTATGTATTGGAGGTCCTCGCATGGGCGCCGGCCACTCCCACGCCCCCGCCAGCTCCCGCCACCGCGGACGGCTCACCCTCTCGCTGGCGATCATCGGCGGGTTCTTCCTGGTGGAGCTGATCGGCGGCATCCTCTCCGGTTCGCTGGCGCTGCTCACCGACGCCGCGCATATGGGAGCCGACGTCATCACCCTGGCCACGGCGCTGACCGCAAGCGTGCTCGCCTCCCGGACGGCCCCGGGCGGGACCCGCACCTTCGGCCTTTACCGCGCGGAAGTGCTCGCCGCCGGGCTTGCCGCGCTGATCATGCTGGGCATGGCTGCCTTCGTGCTCACTCAGGCCATCGGCCGGATCGGCCAGCCGGTGGAGATCGAAACCGGCATCATGATGGTCGTCGGCGTGCTGGGGCTCGGGGCGAACATCGCCGCCCTCGCCCTGCTGCGCGGCGGCAGCGGCGAGAGCATCAACGTCAAAGGCGCCTATCTGGAGGTGCTCGCGGACACCATCGGCTCGGTGGGCGTCCTGGTGGCCGGCGTGCTCATCATCGCCACCGGAAACCCGCTGTGGGACACCGTGGCGGCGCTGGCGATCGGCGCGTTCATCGTGGTCCGGGCCGTCGTCCTGGGACGCGAAGTGCTCAGCGTCCTGTTCCAGCACAGCCCACGCGGCATCGACCCGGAGCAGGTCATGACCTCCCTGACCGGGCTTCCCGGCGTGGAAGACGCGCATGACCTGCACATCTGGACGCTGACCTCCGGAATGCCCGTGGCCACCGTCCATCTGGTGGCCCACGGCGGCAGTCACGACGTGCTGGACGCGGCATCGGATCTGCTGCACCGGGAGTACGGCATCAGCCACTCCACCATCCAGGTGGAACCGTCCTCCCACGACGCCTGCGAGCCCGATCACGGCTGGTGACGGGCGGGCCGGTTGCTTGCGCTAGCGTGAGGCACATGCCGATGCCTGAGTTCCTCCGTGCCCTGCGTGAGCGAGTCGGGCACGCGCCGCTGTTCCTCTCCGGGGTCGCCGGCGTCGTCCTGGACGCCGATGACCGCCTGCTCCTGACGCGGCGCAGCGACCTGGGGTACTGGGCGCTGCCCAGCGGCATCGTCGAACCCGGTGAGCAACCGGCACGGACCCTGCACCGTGAGCTGGCCGAGGAGTGCGATGTCACGGTGCAGATCGAGGGGCTGGTGAGCCTACGCAGCGGCGACGAGGTCCGTTATCCGAACGGGGATCGAGCCAGCTACCTCACCGCGCTGTTCCGGTGCCGGTTGCACGCGGGAACAGCGCGCGTCGCCGATGAGGAGTCGACCGCGGTCGGCTGGTTCGCCCCGGAAGCCCTCGAGGAGCTGCATACCGGCGGCGTCCTGCCGGCCCATCAGCTGGTGCGCGCCAGGGAGGGCCTGGCGTGGCGGCCCGGCGGACCCGCTGGGTTCGACGAGCCGCACTAGCCGCCCGGCCGCGTTCGGCGCGTTCAACGAGCCGCGCTGGTTCCGGGTTGCGCACTAACTCCGCGTGAGCTCACCCGGCATTAGTGCTTCACCCCAGGGGCAGCCGTCCGCAGCGTTCGCTGCCCGCGGCGCGGGGGCTCCGGTTCACGCGTGCGCGGCGGCGCGCCGGGTGGAGAGCTTGCGGTGACGGGCCAGGCGCCGCCCGCCGAACAGTCTGCACACCAGGTAGATGGCGAAGCTGATGGTCGTCACGAACGGGCTGATCGGCACCGCCGGAGATCCGAGGGCGATGAGGATCCCGCCGACGGAGGACGTCACGGCGAAGACGACGCTGAGCACCGGCACCCAGAGCGGCGAGGCCGTCAGCTGCGTCGCCGCCGCGGCCGGGGTGATCAGGAGCGCCAGCACCAGCAGCACGCCGACCACCTGCACGCTCAGCGCCACCGCGACGCCGAGCACCAGCATGAACACCACCGACAGGCGGGCCATGGGCACACCACGGGCCTGCGCCGCCTCGGGGTCGACGCTGGCGAACATCAGCGGCCGCCACAGCACCGCCAGCAGGACCAGCACCAGCAAGGCGCACCAGACCAGGAGCTGCAGCTGATCGGGGCGGATCGCCACGATCTGGCCGGTCAGCAGGCCGAACTTATTGGCTGCCCGGCCGTCGTAGAGGGCCAGGAACAGGATCGCCAGCCCCAGCCCGAAGGGCATCATGACGCCGATGATGGCGTTCTTCTCCCCCACTTTGGCGCCGCCGAGCCCGATGGCCACAGCGGCGATCACCGCGCCGGCCATGGATCCGATCACGACGTCGGCGGCGATCAGCAGGGCGAACGCGGCACCGGCGAAGGACAGCTCGCTGATCCCGTGCACCGCGAAGCCGATGTCCCTCGCCATGACGAAGACACTGATCAAACCGCCCACGACGCCCAGCAGCGCGGCCGCCCAGATGGAGTCGGAGAGCAGCAGGACGAGGTCCCCGTAGTCCTCGAAGGTGAAGAGGCCGTTCACAGGATCCTCCCCTCCGGCGCCGCATCCGCGGGCGGCTCATGATGGTGGGCGGCGCCCTCGTCGCCGCCGACGATGAGCAGCTGCCCGTCCACCTCGACGACGCGCACCCGGGAGCGGTACAGCTCGCTCAGCGTCTCGGTGTTGATGACCTCCCGGGGCGTGCCGATCCGGAAGCGCCCGCCGGCCAGATAGAGCACGCGGTCGACGTAGGGCAGCACCGGATTGATCTCATGCGTCACGAACAGGACGGTCGTGTCGTGCTCCGCCGCCTGGCGGTGCAGCAGGTTCGAGACGACCTGCTGATGGTGCAGGTCGAGGGAGAGAAGCGGCTCATCGCACAGCAGCACCGAGGGATCCGAGCCCAGCGCCGCCGCGACCCGGAGGCGCTGGCGCTCCCCGCCGGAGAGGACCCCGGCCGGAGCATCGGCGAAGTCCTCCGCGCCGACCTGCGCGATCAGCTCGTCCACCCGGGCGCGCAACCTGCGGCTGGGCAGGCCGGGGCCCCAGCGATGCCCGTTGATCCCCATCCGCACCATGTCCCGGCCGCGCATGGGGACGTGCTCGTCGAGGCCCTTCTGCTGCGGGACGTATCCGACGTCCGAGTTGCCGCGCCGCGCCGGCCGGCCATTGATCCGGGCGGTGCCCTGGAACAGTGCGTGCTGGCCGAGCAGGACCTTCAGCAGAGAGGTCTTGCCCGTGCCGTTTGGCCCGAGCACGGCGAGGAACTCCCCGGGTTCGACGGAGAGATCGAGGTGCTGCCATAGGACGCGGTCGTGGAAGCGCAGGCCGGCATCACGGAGTTCGACGGGTGGGTTCATGACAGTTCAAGCGTAGTGCAGGGCATGGCGGCCGCGCCGGGCTGGACCATGCCGGCCGGGCACGCCGGCGCGAAGCGGGACGGGCGGCTCAGCCGAGTGCATCCTCGACGGCCGTGATCACGTCGTTCATCCAGACCGCGTAGGTGAGGCCCTCCGGGAGCGTCTCGACGACCTCCACGACCGGGGTGCCGGCCTCCTCGGCGGCACGGCGGAGATCCTCGGCTTCGGGCCCGGCTGACTGCGTGTTGATCGCCAGGAGCTGCAGGTCCCCGGACTGCGCTGTCTCCAG
Organism: Sediminivirga luteola; assembly: GCF_014639315.1. GTDB lineage: Bacteria > Actinomycetota > Actinomycetes > Actinomycetales > Brevibacteriaceae > Sediminivirga > Sediminivirga luteola. The sequence goes on along the minus strand of NZ_BMFY01000014.1, from coordinate 100,394 downwards.
AGTGTCGCGCAGGACCAGCGGAGGCACATCGCTCCCGGACTCCACGGCGTAGATGAAGTCCTCCGGCACCGCGTTCTCCAGGCCCATGTCCTCGAACAGGTAGAGCGCCACCGGTTCCGTCACGCCCACCACCGTGCCGGCGTGCTCCTCCTCGATGCCGTGCAGGCGCTCGTGCAGCGTCTCGAGCTCCCCGGTGAGCGCCTCGGCGTTCGCCTGGATCGTGCCGGCATCCTCGGGCAGGAGGGCGGTCAGTTCCTCGGCGACCGCAGCGGCGAGGTTCTCCATCGCCGGGATGCTGTACCAGACATGCTCGTTGAAGGCGCCGTGGTCGTGCTCGTGATCGTGCCCCTCATGATCGTCGCCGTGCTCGTCGCCAGCCTCGTCGCCGTGCTCGTGCTCGTCATGGTCGTGGCTGTGCTCGTCGCCGGCTTCCTCGCCGTGCTCGTGCTCGTCACCGGCTTCCTCGCCATGCTCATGATCGTGTCCGGCGTCGTCGGCGCCCTCCAGACCGGAGGCCTCGACCGCGTTGACGACCGGAGGCTCGGAGTCTGCCGCCGCGAGCATCATCTCCACGAACTCGTCGTAGCCGCCGCCGTTGATGACCACGACATCGGCGCGGGAGAGAACGAGCTGGTCCTGAGCGGTCGCCTCGTAGGAGTGCGGGTCGATCGCGGGGTCGTCGATGATCGGGGTCACCTCGACCAGGTCCCCGCCGATCGTGCTGACGATATCGGCGTACACATCCGTGGAGGTGACGACCTGAAGCGCGCCGGAATCACCCTGGCCCGCATCGGCGCCCTGCCCGGAGCCGCAACCGGCGACCAGCGTCAGCGCCGAGACCACAGCGCCGATGACGACAGCGGGACGGCGGCGCTGTCCGGCCTGGGAACGGATAAGGCTCGGGGCGATCTGCGTGCGTCGGTTCACGCCCCGAGCCTACTCCTGCGGTGATAATGGATCTAATTAGCGTCCCGTTATGCGTCAACGTGCCTCGGCAGGCTCAGCGCCGCCGGCCCTCATGGATTCAGCGAGAGCAGTTCCACACAGGCTCAGGGAGAACAGTCCTTCAGCGGCTTTCCGCGATCAACCGGGCGATCTGCACGGTGTTGAGCGCCGCGCCCTTGCGCAGATTGTCGTTGGAGACGAAGAGCACCAGGCCCTTGCCCTCGGGAGCGGACTGGTCCTGCCTGATCCGGCCCACGAAGCTGGGGTCCTTGCCCGCTGCCTCCAGGGGGTTCGGGATGTCTGAGAGCGCCACCCCGGGAGCGGCGGAGAGGACCTCGCGGGCACGCTCCGGCGAGATCGCGGAGGCGAACTCGGCGTGGATGCTCAGGGAGTGCCCGGTGAACACCGGCACGCGCACGCAGGTGCCGGCCACGCGCAGATCCGGCAGCCCGAGGATCTTTCGGCTCTCGTTGCGCAGCTTCTTCTCCTCGTCGGTCTCGCCCTCGCCGTCGTCGACGATCGAGCCGGCCAGCGGGATGACGTTGAAGCCGATGTGCCGCTGGTACACGCCGGGCTCGGGGAAGCCGACGGCCTGCCCGTCGTGGACCAGCCCGCGGCTACCGGGGAGGGCGGCCTCGATCTGGCCGAAGAGCTCCTCGACGCCCGCCAGTCCCGAACCGGATACCGCCTGGTAGGTGGCCACCTGCAGCCGCTCCAGACCGGCCTCGTCGTGCAGCGCCTTGAGCACCGGCATCGCCGCCATGGTGGTGCAGTTGGGGTTCGCGATGATGCCCTTGCCGGCGTTCGCGATCTCCTGCGGGTTGACCTCGCTCACGACCAGGGGGACGTCCGGGTCCAGCCGCCAGGCGGAGGAGTTGTCCACCACGGTGACGCCCGCAGCCGCGAACCGCGGCGCCTGCGCCTTGGAGGTGGCGCCGCCGGCGGAGAACAGGGCGACGTCCAGTCCGGACGGATCCGCGGTGGCGGCGTCCTCGACGGTGATCTCGCGGTCCCGCCAGCGCAGCGTGGAGCCGGCCGAACGCGCCGAGGCGAACAGCCGCAGCTCGCCGATCTCGAAGCCGGGATCGTTCTCCAGCAAGGCCCGCATGACCCCGCCGACCTGGCCGGTGGCGCCCACGACGCCGACGTTCAGTGCACTCATCGTCCGGTACCTCCGTAGACCACGGCCTCGCCTTCCTCGGAATCCAGCCCATAGGCGGTATGGGCGGCGCGCACGGCCTGATCCAAGAGGTCGGCACGGGTGACCACGGAGATGCGGATCTCCGAGGTCGAGATCATATCGATGTTCACGCCGGCCTTGGACAGCGCCTCGAACAGGGTGGCGGTCACGCCCGGGTGCGAGCGCATGCCGGCGCCGACCACGGAGAGCTTGCCGATCTGATCGTCGTACTGGACCTGACCGAAGCCGATGGCCTGCTTGCGGTCCTCGAGCGCCTTGAGCGCGCGGGCACCGTCGGTCTTGGGCAGCGTGAAGGAGATGTCCGTCAGGCCCTGCTCGCGGGTGGAGACGTTCTGGACGATCATGTCGATGTCGATCTCCTCGGCGGCGACCGTCCTGAAGATATCCGCGGCCTTGCCGGGCACGTCCGGGACGCCCACGATCGTGACCTTGGCCTCGGAGCGGTCGTGCGCGACCCCGGAGATGATGGCCTGTTCCATTGTCGTGTCCTCTTCCAGTTCCTGCGGTGCGAGCGGGTCGGTGGCGAATTCCTCCGGGACCGGGGCGTCGGTGACCCAGGTGCCCGGCCGCTGGGAGAAGGAGGAGCGGACGTGCACAGGGACCCGGTAGCGGCGGGCGTATTCGACGCAGCGGAGCATGAGGACCTTGGCGCCGGAGGCGGCCATCTCCATCATCTCCTCATAGCTGATGACGTTGATGCGCGAGGCGGCCGGCACGATCCTCGGATCGGCGGTGAAGACGCCGTCGACGTCCGTGTAGATCTCGCACACGTCGGCGTCCAGGGCCGCCGCCAGCGCGACCGCCGTGGTGTCCGAGCCGCCGCGTCCCAGGGTGGTGATGTTCTTGGTGTCCTGGCTGACTCCCTGGAACCCGGCGACGATGGCGATGTTCCCCTCCGCGATGGCCTGCTGGATGCGGCCGGGGGTGACGTCGATGATCCGGGCCTTGCCGAAGGCCTCATCGGTGATCACCCCGGCCTGGCTGCCGGTGAAGGACTGGGCACGGAAGCCCAGATTAGCGATCGCCATGGCCAGGACCGCCATGGAGATGCGTTCTCCGGCGGTGAGCAGCATATCCAGCTCCCGGGCGGGAGGCACCGGCGAGACCTGCTCGGCCAGGTCGATCAGCTCGTCGGTGGTGTCACCCATCGCCGAGACCACCACGACGACGTCATGCCCCAGCTTCTTGTATTCCGCGATGCGCTTGGCCACGCGCTTGATGGATTCGGCATCCGCTACGGACGATCCGCCGAATTTCTGCACGACCAAGCTCACGCTGATTCTCCTTGCTTCCTGCTGGGCTTCCCGCCATATTGTTCCATGACCGGGCGCCCCGGCTCATCCGCGGTCGGGCGCGCGTCTCACCTGCCGATACGGAGGACCCGTGGCGCACCATTCCGGCGGTCGCTCCGGACGCCGGAACTCGCCGGGCTCAGGGCCGAGAACTCGCCGGGCTCAGGGCCGATGGGGGAGACGCTCGGGGCCGGGCATCCTCAGGCGGTCAGCACGCGGCGGCCCTCGAAGGCCCGGCCGAGGGTGACCTCGTCGGCGTACTCCAGGTCGCCGCCGACCGGGAGGCCGGAGGCGAGCCGGCTCACGGTGACGCCGAGCGGCAGGAGCAGCCGGGTCAGGTAGGTCGCGGTGGCCTCGCCCTCCACATTGGGGTTGGTGGCGATGACGAGTTCCTCGATCTGATCGGACTGCAGCCGCCCGAGGAGTTCACGGATCCGCAGCTGGTCCGGCCCGATCCCCCGCATGGGGTCGATGGCACCGCCGAGCACGTGGTAGAGCCCGCGGAACTCCCGGGTCCGCTCGATCGCCATGACGTCCTTGGGCTCTTCCACGATGCAGATGATGGAGCCGTCCCGCCGGGCGTCCTCGCAGATGGCGCAGAGCTCGCGCTCCGCCACATTGCCGCAGGTCTCGCAGTAGCGGACCCGGCGTTTGACCTCCACAAGTGCCTGCGCGAGGGCGGAGACGTCGTCCGGATCCGCCTGCAGGACGTGGAAGGCGAGCCGCTGCGCGGACTTGGGACCGACCCCCGGGAGCTTGTTGAACTCCTCGATGAGGTCCTGGATGGCGCCGTCGTAGAGCATGCTCATTCCCTGATGTCCTCGATGATCACGCCGCCGAGCCTCTGCTCGATCAGCGCCGGAGCCTCCATGTACCGGGTGGCCTCGTCCGGATCGTCGGCGCTGACCACATCGTCTTCATGGTGCTGGGGGTCCGCCGCCTGCCGGGCGCCGCGGCCGCCGGTGCCCCGGCCGTGACGCTGGCCGCCCGGTGCCTGAGCGCCGTCCCCGCGGGCCGGCTGCGGCTGCTGGAAGGGACCGGGCTGGTCGGACGTCCCGTCGCGGGACGGAACCGGCTGCTGGAAGGGGCCCGGCCGCGGTGTACCGTGACCCGGTTCCTGATGTGCCGCCGCGCCGCCTGCTTTCGGCCCCGTGCCATTGCCGGAAGAGGCGGTCCCATTGCCCGAAGGGCCAGCGCCGTTGCCCGGGGGGCCAGTCCCACTGCCCGAGGGGCCAATGCCGTTGCTCGACGGGCCGGTGCTGGTGGGCACGGTGGAACTCTCACTCCAGCGGGCGCCGTCGTTCGCAGGGACCGCGCCGTTGTTCCCGGGTCCGCCGCCGTTGGTGGCGGTGGCGCCGGTGACCGACGGTTCGGTGAAGAACTGCCGCAGGCGTGCGGCGGCTTCTTCCCGCCCGCGCTGCGCCTCGGCGATCCGCGAGCCCGCGGCAGCGGACTCCGGGCCCGCGTGCAGCGCGCTCTCCGTGTCAGCGGGCTGGCCGGTGACGGGGTAGCCACCATGCGCCTCGGGCCCGCCGGGACCACTGCCCCGGGTCGCGCCGGACGGCCCGGCAGGCTGCGCGGGCTGGGCCGGGTGGTCATCGAAAGCCCCTTCCAGGTCCGCGTAGGCGCCGAGGTAATCGGTCGGCTGGTAGCCCTCGCTCTCCGGCGCCGACGCCGAGGCCGGCTCGGGGTCCTCGTCGAGGTCCTCCGGGGCCGGGACGATGGGCGCCGGGGCCTCGACCCAGCGGTCCCCCGCGCTCGTCTGCGGTTCCGGGGCCGGCCCGGCGGCGGGCTGGTTCTGGTCAGGTCGCTCGGGTTCGAGGCCTGGCTCCCCCCAGTCCTCAGCCGGGGTGTACCAGGGATCCTCGGGGTCGTTGGAGGGAGGCTCCACCGGCCGCCAGTGATCTTCCACGGAGGAAGGGGAGGGAACGGGTTCGTCCACGGCGCCGCTGGACTCTTGTGCCGGTGCCGCGGAGCGTATCCCCTCGTTCCTGGGGGGCGGCGGGGCCTCACCGCCAGCCGGGCTGGCATCGGCGGGGACGGCGTCCTGGCTGCCGGAATCAACGCCGGCGGGGTGCACCTCGGAACGAGCAGCCTCCGGCTGCCTCACGTGCGCGCCCTGCTGCGTGGCCGGCGGACCCTGCGGCACCGGGCCAGGCCCGTCCGGTTCCGGATCCTGCCCCGCAGGGGGATGTCCGGCCGGGCCGTCATCGGCGATCGCGGCGACGGTGCAGGAGATGCCCAGATGCTGCTGGACGGCCTGCGCCACGGCTGGGCCGAAATCGCTCTTGGTGAAGCGCTGTGCCAGGCCAGGCGTGCGGAAGCCGAGCGTGAGCACACCACGCTCGAAGGAATGGGCCGTGGCGTCTTGGTTGACCAGCGCCCAGACGAGCTTGCGGATGCCGGAGAGCTCGTTGAGGATCCCCGGCCAACCGCGCCGGATCGCGTCGATCTCAGTGCCGCCAGGGCCTGGCGCCCCTGGTGTCCCCTGCCCGTGGGACGCGGTCTCTGCAGCCGTGGCGCGAGGGTCCTCTCCCGCCGGTGCGGGCTGTGACTGTGCGGGCTCTTCAGCCTGCGCAGGCTGTGCGGACTCCGGTTGCGCCGCCACTGACGGGGTGGCCTCTGCTGGCTGTGGCTGCGCGGATTGCGCCGGGGCGGACAGTGAAGACGCCGGTCCCGGTTCTGTGGCTGATTCTGTAGCTGATTCTGTGACCGGTTGCGGGGCTGTCACGGGTCCGGCCGAGCCTGCGGCCGGGGGCGGCGTCTTCGCCTGGACCGGCGGAGCTGACTGGGCTGCCGGAGACTGATCCTGCCGCAGCGCGGCGGCTGGCTCCGGGGAGGACTCGCGGCCGCGGGTGTGGCTGGCGGCGCGGGCGGGCGCCACGGACGGCTCAGCGATGGCGCCTGTCCCGCCGGCGGCGGTGCCGGTCGCCCCCATGCCGATGCGTCGTTCCATCCGCTCCAGGCGAGCCTGAAGGGCCTGAGCCGATCCCTCCGCCGAGGGAAGCAGCAGCCGGGCGCAGATGAGATCCAGCTGCAGCCTGGGCGAGGTCGCCCCGGACATCTCGCCCAGCCCGGCGTGCACGACGTCCGCGGCGCGGGACAGCTCCGCGGCACCGAGTCCGCGAGCCTGCAGCATCATCCGCTCCAGCTGGTCCGCCGGGAGATCCGGCAGCAGGGCGGGGGCGGCATCGGCGGCCGCATCGATGACGATCAGATCGCGGAACCGTTCCAGCAGGTCCTCCACGAACCGCCTCGGGTCGTGGCCGGATTCGATGACGCGCTCCACGACGCGGTACACCGCCGCACCGTCGCCGGCGGCCAGGCCGTCCACGACATCGTCCAGCAGCGCGGCATGCGTGTATCCGAGCAGCGCGACCGCCCGCTCGTAGTCGATGCCGTCCTCACCCGCGCCGGCCATGAGCTGGTCCAGCACCGAGAGGGTGTCTCGCACCGAACCGCCGCCGGCACGCACCACGAGCGGCAGCACGCCTTTGCCGACGGGGACGCGCTCGCGCTCGCTCAGCTGTTCCAGGTACTGCACCAGGCGCTCGGGCGGGACCAGCCGGAAGGGATAGTGGTGCGTCCGCGACCGGATCGTGCCGATCACCTTGTCCGGCTCGGTCGTCGCGAAGATGAACTTCACATGCGGCGGGGGTTCCTCCACCAGCTTCAGCAGGGCGTTGAACCCCTGCGTGGTGACCATATGCGCCTCATCGAGGATGAACACCTTGAACCGGTCCCGAGCGGGCGCGAAAACGGCCCGTTCCCGCAGATCACGGGCGTCGTCGACGCCGTTGTGACTGGCCGCGTCGATCTCGATGACGTCCAGCGAGCCCCCGCCGCCGGGGGCCAGCTCACGGCACGAGTCGCACTGGCCGCACGGGGTGGGCGTGGGGCCCTCGGCGCAGTTCAGGCACCGGGCCAGGATGCGCGCAGAGGTGGTCTTCCCGCAGCCGCGGGGCCCGGAGAAGAGGTACGCGTGATTGACGCGGTTCCGCGCCAGCGCGGCCTTGAGCGGGTCCGTGACATGCTCCTGGCCGATCACCTCGTCGAAGGTGTCGGGGCGGTAGCGGCGGTAGAGAGCGGTGGACACATGACAAGGGTACGTGGTGCCACGGACAGGTGGCGATGCGCTCCGGCTCGCTCAGGAAGGTTCCGGGCCCGCTGCCCCGACGACGCCCAGGACAGACTCTCCGTAGAGTTCCAGTTTCTTGTCGCCCACTCCGCTGATTCCTCGCAGTTCGCCCAGCGTGGCCGGCCGGGACTCCGCGATCCCGGCCAGGGTGGCATCGGCGAACACCACGTACGCCGGCACCCCCTGCTCTTTGGCCTGCCGGGCCCGCCAGGCGCGCAGCCGTTCGAACAGTTCCGCCTCCGCCCCGGAGAGGGCCGCCGCCGCGGTCCGTTCCCCGGATCCGCGGGCCCGGGAACGCGCACCGGCGCCCGTGCCCGAGGGTTTGCGCAGTTCGATGCGTTCCTCCCCGCGCAGCACCGGCCCGGCTTTTTCCGTGACGACGAGGGTGCCGTAATCCCCTACCGCAGCGATCAGGTCCCTGGCCAGCACCTGGCGGATGACGGCCCGCCACGCCTGCTCGTCCAGGTCCGCGCCGATACCCCAGACGCTCAGCGCGGCGTGGTCGGCCTGCGCCGAACGCGGATTGTCCTTCCCCCGGAGCACATCGACGATCTGCCCGGCACCGAAACGCTGACCGCGTTCCCGGTCCAGCCGGATGATGGCGGAGAGCAGCTTCTGGACCGGTACCGTGGCGTCCCAGCCGGCCGGCGGTTCCAGGCAGGTGTCGCAGTTGCCGCACGGCGGCGAGTCCTGACCGAAGTAGCGCAGGATCTGCTGCCGGCGGCAGCCGAGGGTCTCGCACAGGGCGAGCATCGCGTCCAGGTGCGACCGCTGCGATCGTTTATGCGCTTCCGAGCCCTCGGACTGGTCGATCATCCGGCGCAGCTGCACCACGTCCGAGAGCCCATAGGCCATCCATGCCGTGGCCGGCAGCCCGTCGCGGCCGGCCCGGCCGGTCTCCTGGTAGTACCCCTCCACGGACTTCGGCAGATCGAGATGCGCGACGAAGCGCACATCGGGCTTGTCGATGCCCATGCCGAAGGCGATGGTGGCGACCATGACCACGCCGTCCTCCCGGAGGAACCGCGCCTGCCGTTCGGCGCGCTCCTGCTCCGTCAGTCCCGCGTGGTAGGCCAGGGCGTCGATCCCCGCGGCCCGCAGCGCCTCCGCGGTCTGGTCCACGCTGCGGCGCGAGAGGCAGTACACGATCCCGGCGTCTCCCGGATGCTCCGTGCGCAGGAACTGGAGCAGCTGGGCGCGGGGCTGCTGCTTCTCCACGATCCGGTAGCGGATATTGGGCCGGTCGAAGCTGGCGACGAAGTGCCGGGCGCCCTCCATGCGCAGCCGGGAGGTGAGCTCCTCGTGCGTGGCCCGGGTGGCGGTGGCCGTCAGCGCGATGCGCGGCACTGTGGGGAAGCGTTCATGCAGCACCGAGAGCCCCAGGTAGTCGGTGCGGAAGTCGTGCCCCCACTGGGAGACGCAGTGCGCCTCGTCGATGGCGAACAGCGCGAGCCGGGCGCGGTCCAGCAGCCGCAGGGTGCGCTCCTGGACCAGCCGTTCCGGGGCCAGGTAGAGCAGATCGAGCCGCCCGGCGAGGAGATCGGCCTCGACGGCGGCGCTCGTCCGGGAGTCCAGGGTGGAGTTCAGGAAGGCCGCCCGCACGCCCAGGGCGGCCAGCGCGTCCACCTGATCCTGCATGAGGGCGATCAGCGGAGAGACCACCACCCCGGTGCCCGGACGCACCAGCGAGGGCACCTGATAGCACAGTGACTTCCCGCCGCCGGTGGGCATGAGCACCACGGCGTCGCCGCCGGAGACCACGTGGTCGATGATCTCCGCCTGGTCACCGCGGAAGGAGTCGTAGCCGAAGACGGAGTCCAGCACCGCCACCGGCGAAGTCGGGGAGGAGGTCACGCAGAGAAGACTATCGGCCGGCACGGACAGCGGGCACGATGACGGCCACGACCGCGGAGAACACGGCATGATGGAGGTCATGAGCACTGCCGAGCCGCGCATCGTGGAAGGCCCCGGGCTGACCGCCGCCGAGGTCTACGGGATCTGGAAGATCCGGGACCTCGTCTTCGCCTTCGAACAGCACTGCGAGGAGCCGGAGGTGGACGATCTGGACCTCCTGCCGGGCACCGTGCACCTCTGGTTCGCCGACGCGCAAGGACCGACCAGCTACATCCGCGTCTACCGCGACGCCGACGGCATTCTGCATCTGGGCCGGGTCGCCACCAGGAAAGATCAGCGCGGCAAGGGCCTGGCCGGCCGGCTGCTGCGTGCCGCGCACGAGCGCTGGGCCGGTGAGGAGATCGCCATCAGCGCACAGGCCTATCTTGAGCAGTGGTACGCCGGATTCGGTTACCAGCGCCGCGGAGACGAGTACATGGAGGCAGGCATCCCGCATGTCCCGATGCGCCGGCCGGCTATGGATGCTCAGGGCTCGGGCAGCCCGTCCGGATAGACGATGCCGATCCCGGTGATCGCGCGCGGGAAGTCGTTCCGGTTGTTCGTGGCGAACCGGTCCGGTCCGCGCCCGCGACCACTGACCGCGACCACTGCGATGGCGAGATGTGCGGCGTCCGCGACGCGCAGTCCATAGGAGTCCGCGAGCGCCAGGTGGCCGGTCTGCATGTCCAGCGGTTGAACCCGTACCGGCCAGACCGGACTCATCCGCGAAGAGCGCGGCGGCGCTCGTGGCCCCGGGCAGGAGGCAGTGCGAAGATAGGGGCATGTCCGCGAGCCACTCCCCCGACGAGAACCCCGTCCTGCGCACCCGCGTCGGCAACGCCGAGCGTGATGCGGTGGTCGAGCAGTTGCACGAGGCCGCCGCGGAAGGCCGCCTGGAACTGGAGGAGCTGACGGAGCGGATCGAGTCGGCGCTGCAGGCGAAGACCTTCGCGGACCTGGACCCGCTGGTGGCCGATCTGCCCATCGTCCCGCCCTCGCAGGCCTATGCGGCACGCAATCCCGGCCTGGCGCAGGGCGGCTTCCCGCCGGCGCCGTCGTACGGTGCCGCAGCGGGCCATGTGCCCGTGCCGGCCCAGGCCGCGGGCAGCAGCCCGGACAATCCGTTCGAGCTCAGCGCCGGGATGGAGGACACCCGCCGCAGGGGCCGCTGGACCGTGCCGGCCTATCTCCGCTCGGATCCGTCGATGGCGACCGTGGAGTGGAACTTCCTGGAAGCCAGCACGCCGCACTCGGTCATCAGCCTGGACGTCACCTCCAGCTGGGGTACCACGCTCGTCGTGGTGCCGGAAGACTGGGGCGTCAACGTCGACGGGCTGAAGAAGACCTGGGGAAGCATCCGCTCCAAGGTCGCCGTGGAACCCCGCCCCGGCAGCCCGCTCATCCGGGTGACCGGGAACGTCGGCTGGGGCACGTTCAGCGCCCGGCACGCCAATTGGTGGGACCGGCAGCGGCTCGGCCGCTGAGACCCGCGGCACCTGCGGAGGCCGTGCCCGGCTCAGGCGACCGTGACGATGACCTGGGCCTTCTCATGCCGGCCGAAGGCCCACAGCACGATCTCCTCGGGCCGGCCCTGGACCGTGACCAGCGGGTCCTTGCTCCTGCCGACCGTGATGGCGCCGAATCCCGGTGAGAAGTAGGTGATGCGCTCGCGCCGCTTGTAGGCGGCGGCCCGCAGCATGGTCTCGGCGTTGACGTTCCAGAGCTTCTTGCTCAGCTCCTCGGAGACGCGCCGGGGATGCTCCGGATCGAAGTCCGGCTGAGCGCGCAGCACGTCCTCCGTGTGGACGTAGAACTCGGTGGCGTTGACCAGGTCGTTCACCGGGCTCAGCCGTGCCGGACTGTAGGACGGCGGGCCCGCCTCGATCCGCTGCACCAGCTCGGTGAAGTCCAGATCCTCGATCTGCTCGATGGCTTTCTTCGCCTTGCCGCCGACGAACGGCAGCGACTTCCCCACCATCGCGTCCGGCCGGGCGTCGCGCGTGACGATATGCGCGGCGAGGTCCCTGGCGTCCCAGCCCTCGCACAGGGTCGGAGCATCGGGACCCACACGGCGCAGGGCCGAAGCCAAGGCGGCGCGCTCTTCCTTCGCGAGTGAGCTCATGCCCCCACCTTACGGGCGGGTACGGACATCCGCACAGGGGTCCGGCCCTTCTGGCTCAGCCATCGGCGCCACCCGGCCAGGAACGGACCCACGCGGGTGACGAGGCGGACATCGGCGTCCGCGTCCGCCCGGGTGGGGCCATCGGTGACGATGACGAGCGGCTTGCCGGCGCGGACCGCGCGGCGGACCAGCTTCAGCGCCGAATGCACGGCGAGCGAGGATCCCAGTACCAGCACCGCCTCGGTCGCGTCGATGGCCGCCTCGGCCTCTGCGGTCCGCTCGCGCGGGACGGCCTCGCCGAAGTACACCACATCGGGTTTCAGCGGCCCCGCGCAGACGGCGCAGTCGCGGATGCGGAAGCCGGCGGTCTGCGCCAGCTCCACATCGCCGTCGGGATTGGACTCCACATCGGTCATGGAGATCTCCAGCCGCTCCAGGAACCCCGGGTTCAGCCGGGTGAGTTCCTCCTGCAGCCAGTCGCGGTCGAAGACCGTGCCGCAGTCCAGGCAGACCACCCGGTCCAGGGCGCCGTGCAGCTCGATCAGGCGGCGGCTGCCGGCGGCGGCGTGCAGGCCGTCGACGTTCTGGGTGACCGTCCACGCCGGGTCGATCACCGCCAGGTCGCGGTGGCCCTGATTGGGCTGGATGACGCGGTGGCGGGCCCAGCCGACATAGGCGCGGGCCCAGTAGTGACGCCGATTGCGCTCATGCGAGCGGAAAGTCTGGACCGTCATCGGGTTGCGTGGCGGGGAACCCGGGCTGCGGTAGTCCGGGATGCCCGAATCGGTGCTGATGCCCGCGCCCGTGATGACGGTCGTACGTGCCGGATCCAGCAGACGGTAGGCGTCAGAAGCCCCGCCGCGAGGCAAGGGCCAGCCGATGCCGGCCATGGGGTCTCGGATCACCGGAGCCATAGCTCCGATTCTACGCCTGGGGTGCCGCCGTCCGGCTGGGCGCAGGGCCGCCCGGGACGGCCCTGCGGCGGAACTGGACACCGGCCGCGGCGCCGAGGATCACGCCGCCCCACAGCGGGAGGAAGACCCAGGCGGCGCTTCTCAGCCCGAACCCGAACGGCAGCCACGGCATGAAGACGAACACCAGGCCCAGGACCAGGAGGACGGCACCGGCCAGCCACAGCGGCAGACGCGTCCAGATGGAGGCCAGGACGCCGCCACCGGCCAGCAGCGCCCCGGCGAGTATGCCGAGGACCGGGAGGGCGAAGCCCTCGAACAGGAGGGTGGCGAAAGCCCGGGTGACGCCCTCCGGCGCCAGCAGACCGAGCACCACGCCGGCGGAGATCACGAGGAAGCCTCCCAGCGTGAGGACCGCCATCAGGGCGGGAGGCGGCGCGGCGGGACGGCGGAGCTTCGCCGCACCGGCCGCGGCCAGCAGCAGGACGCCCACCATGATCCAGGACCCCGAGACGGTGTACTCCAGCATGCCCCTGTCCATGGCACCGCCGGTGCCGAACGTACCGCTCGCATCGATGACGACGGGGTAGCGCTGCCCGGGCGGCACGGCGAACAGGACCAGCCCCGCGAGGACATGGATCGCCCCGGCCACCAGAGCCCCCAGGGAGGACAGTGCCGCCGAGGCGGCCGCGGCCGCCAGGAGCAGCACACCGAGGATGCCGAGCACCGCGGCGAAGGGGTCCAGCAAAGGAGGGCCGCCAGCGAGCTGCGCGCCGATCCGGGCCGGGTCGACCGTCCAGAGCGCGGGCAGGGCCAGGAGGCTCAGGGGCACGGCGATGAGAAGGGAGAGCAGGCGCCTCATAGCCAGATCATATAGACGTCCGGCCGGTTCGGGGAGATCGCCGGTTCGGCGCGACGTTCTCCACGCTGTCCCTCCGCCGGCCGCCCGGCGTGGCACGGCCCGCCGGCGCGGGCGTTAAGCTGGCAGTACGTGGCAGGGCGGCGCCTCCAGGCGCCGGCGCGCGGACGTCAGGGGAGGGACGATGGGACCGGAGACCGGCCGGGATGCCTCCTCTGGCGTCCGCCCCGACTGGGCCACCATCCCCAATGGCATCACCCTGATCAGGCTGATCCTCCTCGTCCCGGCTGGCTGGCTCATCGCCGCCGAGCACTTCGGCTGGCCGCTGCTGGTGCTGGTGGCGCTGTGGGCGTACACCGATTGGATCGACGGCTGGCTCGCCAGGAGGTTCGGCTGGCAGTCCCGCACCGGCGAGATCCTCGACCCGGTGGCGGACCGGCTGGGCATCGCGGTGGTGGCCACCGCTCTGGCGTGGGCCGGGCTCGTCCCGTGGCCGGTGGTGCTGATCGTCGTCATCGTCGATCTGCTCGTCGTCGTGCTGGCCGGCCGGGCCGCCGCCTCCGGCGCCCTCACGGTGTCCCTGGCGGGCAAGGCCCGCAGCTTCGTGCTCTTCACCGGGCTGGTCACCGCCGTCGCCGCGGGCGGCTTCGAGCCGGCCTGGCTGCTCCCGGGCGCGCACGCGCTGCTGTGGACCGGCGCGGCGCTTCACATCATCGCGGGCGTTCTGTACATCGTTGCGGCGAGGCGCTCTACCGGTCAAGCATCCGGCTCCCTATGATCTGAGTATGCCGACTTCCCCGCGGGCACCTCGTGCCGCCTCGACGGCCCGTCTCCGGGCCCGCCGCTCCATCATCGCCCTCGCCCTGGGCTTCGCGCTCAGCATGAGTGGCCTCACCCCCGTCCATGCCTCGTACCCCGTGGCCGGCGCGATCGGGAACCTGTACCGTTCGCTCGGCGGTGCCGGCAGTGCTCTGGGCCAGCCGACCGGGCCGGAACGGTGCACGCTGAGGAACAGCGGCTGCTTCCAGGAGTTCCGCGGCGGCTCGATCCACTGGACCCAGTCCACGGGCGCGCACGCCACCTGGGGCGGCATCCGCACCGCCTGGCGCAACGCCGGCTGGGAGAACGGGAAACTCGGCTATCCCACCAGCGGCGAACGCTGCACCCTGCGCGGCGGAGGCTGCTTCCAGGAATTCCAGGGCGGCTCCATCCACTGGAGCCCCGGCAACGGCGCCCACGCCACCTGGGGCGGCATCCGCACCGCCTGGCGCAACGCCGGCTGGGAGAACGGGAAACTCGGCTATCCCACCAGCGGCGAACGCTGCACCCTGCGCGGCGGAGGCTGCTTCCAGGAATTCCAGGGCGGCTCCATCCACTGGAGCCCCGGCAACGGCGCCCACGCCACCTGGGGCGGCATCCGCACCGCCTGGCGCAACGCCGGCTGGGAGAACGGGAAACTCGGCTATCCCACCAGCGGCGAACGCTGCACCCTGCGCGGCGGAGGCTGCTTCCAGGAATTCCAGGGCGGCTCCATCCACTGGAGCCCCGGCAACGGCGCCCACGCCACCTGGGGCGGCATCCGCACCGCCTGGCGCAACGCCGGCTGGGAGAACGGGAAACTCGGCTATCCCACCAGCGGCGAACGCTGCACCCTGCGCGGCGGAGGCTGCTTCCAGGAATTCCAGGGCGGCTCCGTCCACTGGAGCCCCGGCAACGGCGCCCACGCCACCTGGGGCGGCATCCGCACCGCCTGGCGCAACGCCGGCTGGGAGAACGGCAGCCTCGGCTACCCCACCAGCGGCGAGTACTCCTCCGGTGGCGGCGTGCGGCAGGACTTCGAGGGCGGTTACATCACCTGGCGCAGCGGCGAGGGCGCCCGGGTGCACGTCCAGCGGGCACCCTCGTCGTTCCGGTTGGAGGGCCGCGGATTCGGTCACGGCGTGGGCATGAGCCAGTACGGCGCCCAGGGCATGGCGGCGCAGGGCCGTAGCGCCACGCAGATCCTCGAGCACTACTACAACCCCGCCAAGGTGGAGGAGATCACAGCCCGCGCCGATGACGACATCCGCGTCCAGCTGCTGGCCGACCGCAGCTCGATCACCATCACGCCCTCGGGTGGACGGCTGCGGGTGAAGGCCGGTCCGACCACGGTCGCCTCCAGCGGGCAGATCACGGTGAACACCTCCGGCAGCCAGGTGCGCGCCTCCATCGACGGCCGCACCGTGCAGGCCGGGTGGATCACCGTGGAGTGGGAGGGCACCCGGTACTGGTCCGGCTCGGCGGCGACGGTCGGGGTCAGTCATGCCCAGAGCGGCTCCACCGGCACCTACCGGCACGGCCGCATCGAAGTCCGCCGCACCGGCGGCAACCTCAACGTCATCAACGTGCTGAAGGTCAATTCCGAGTACCTGCCCGGCGTGGCCGAGGTCCCCAACGGCTGGCGGGACGCGGCACTGCAGGCCCAGGCGATCGCCGCCCGCACCTACGCCTACCGGAACATGGCCTCGGTGAAGTCCGCCTGCGAGTGCCACGTCTACGACGAGGTGCAGTCCCAGGTGTTCCGCGGCTGGAACCAGGAGAACGCCGCCGGCAACTGGGTGCGCGCGGTCCGCGCCACCCAGACCGTCTCGGGCTCCACCGTGACCCGCGCCCGGGTGGTCCGGCACAACGGGGCACTGATCGACGCGGTGTACTCGTCCTCCTCGGGAGGCCGGACGAATCCGGGCGCCGATGTGTGGGGCAGCAACACCCCCTATCTGCAGTCCCGGGACGATTCGGCCGCGCACACCGCGGCGGCGAACAACCCGTACAGCTCGTGGACCGCGACCATCAGCCAGTCGGATATGGCCCGCGCCTTCGGCCTGTCCGATGTGGTGAGCATTCAGGTGGCGAACAACAGCGCCGGCAGCATGGTCCGCCAGGCCACCGCGACCTCGAGCACGGGCCAGACCGCGACCCGCAGCGGGACCCAGCTGCGCACGTCCCTCGGCCTCCGATCGGCGACTTTCACAGTGAACTGACCACGCGCGAGAGTGACTTCCCTCACATCGCGGAAGTGAAGTAAGGCAATCCTTTGACGATCCTCCCTTGACCGGGATAGGTTCGGGTAAGTTCCTTAAGGCTCGGCTAACTCTGAGTGCGCGAACGCTGAGAGACGAGCCGCGAACCTCCCGCCCTGACCACACTCAAGGAGAGATCACCGGATGCGCATCATGCTCCGCCGTCACCGCAGCACCACCGTCGCCCTCGCCGCTGGCGCCGCCCTCGCCCTGACCGCCTGTGGCGGCGCCTCGGACGAGACCGGCACCGGATCCGAGGCCGCCGGGAGCGGCGAGACGATCCAGATCGAGGACGACCACGGCGCTCACGAGGTCCCCGCCGATCCGCAGAGCATCGTCGCGACCGACAACCGTTCCTTCCGCACCCTGGAAGCCTTCGGCGTGGAACTGACCGCAGCGCCCCTCGGCCTGGCCCGCGAATCCGCTTACGGCTCCCAGGACCTCATCGACCTCGGCTCGCACCAGGAACCGAACCTGGAGGCCATCGTCGAGGCCCAGCCCGATGTGGTGATCAACGGCCAGCGCTTCGCCCAGTACTACGGGGACATCGAAGCACTCCTGCCCGAGGGCTCCGTCATCCTCGAATGGGACCAGGCCACGCGCGATCCCGAGACGTTCTTCGACGGGCTGCGGGAAAAGACCGAGCAGCTCGGTGCGCTCTTCGGCGAGGAGGAGGCGGCCCAGGGACTCGTCGACGATCTGGACGCCGCCGCCGCGCGGGTGGAAGCCGCGTACGACGGCGAGGCCAGCGTCATGGGCGTCCTGACCTCTGGTGGCACCATCAACTACGCCGCACCCGGCGATGGCCGCTCCGTGGGTCCGCTGTTCACCGAGTTCGGACTGGTCCCGGCGCTGGAGAGCGAGGCGGAAGACGAGTCGCACGGCGACGACATCTCGGTGGAAGCGATCGCCGAGGCGAACCCGGAGTGGATGCTGGTCCTGGACCGCGACGCCATGAACTCCGATGAGCCGGACTACCAGCCCGCTGCCGAGCTCATTGAGGAGAGCCCCGCACTGCAGAACGTGCCCGCGGTGCAGGAGGGCAATATCGTCTACGCCCCCGACAACATGTATCTCACCGAGGACATCCAGGCCTACACGGAGTTCCTCAACAGCTTCGCCGACGCCCTGGAGTCCCAGCAGTAGGGAAGCCCGGCGCTCCCTGTCGCGCCTTTCGCATCGGCGCCCGGGTTCTTCAGCCTGGGCGCCGATGCGTCCTTTCGCCCCCTTCGACGGACCCGGCTGGCGCGCGCTTCACATCCTCGGCTGTGGATGACATCATCGAAGGGTTGCCTCACATAGATGAGGATGCGCACACTTACTGACCGCGCCTTCCGGCTACGACCCAGATCAGGACGAAACACCCGCCCATGCCGCTCTCCCCCGCACCACATCCGGACCGGACCACGCTCCGGCCCGGCGACCCCGTTCCGGGGCACGGCGCGCAGGGCGCCGCGGCATCGACGGGAACACGACGCGGGCAGCGCCGGCAGCGGCTCTTCACGCCCGCCCTGCTCATCGGCCTCGCCATCACCGTGGCGCTGCTCCTCCTCTCCCTGGCCACCGGGCAATACGACGTCTTCAGCGCCGAGGGTTTCTGGATGTTCGGCGTCACCCGCATACCCCGCACCATCGCGCTCGTCCTGGCCGGCGCGTCGATGGCCATGTGCGGCGTGATCATGCAGCTGCTCACCCAGAACCGCTTCGTCGAGCCCTCCACCACCGGCACCACCGAGTGGGCCGGGCTCGGGCTGATCCTGATGATGTGGTTCTTCCCCACCGCCAGCCTCTTCGCCAGGATGTCCGGCGCCACGCTGATGGCGTTCCTGGGCACCATGGTCTTCTTCCTCTTCCTGCGCCGGGTCTCGCTCAAGTCCAGCCTTATCGTCCCCATCATCGGCATCATGCTCGGCGCCGTCGTCAGTTCCTTCACCACCTACCTGGCGCTGGTCTCGGACAACCTGCAGAACCTGGGGATCTGGTTCGCCGGCTCCTTCACCCGTGTGATCGAAGGACGGTACGAGCTGATGTGGATCGTGCTGGCCGTGACGGTCCTGGTCTTCCTCGTCGCCGACCAGTTCACGGTGGCCGGCCTCGGGAAGGACATGGCCACCAATGTGGGCCTGAACTACGCCTTCGTCCTGTTCCTGGGCACGGCGATGGTGGCGATCGCCACCGGCGTCACCGCGACCGTCGTGGGCACACTGCCGTTCCTGGGTCTCGTGGTGCCCAATATCGTCGCGCTGTTCCGCGGCGACGACCTGCGCTCCAACCTGCCCTGGGTGTGCCTCGTCGGCATCTGCACCGTCACCGTCTGCGATCTCATCGGCCGGGTCATCCGCGCGCCCTTCGAGATTCCCGTCGGCCTGGTGCTGGGACTCGTCGGCGGAATCGTGTTCGTCGGCCTGCTGCTGCGCCAGCGCCGCAAGGGAGGCCTAGCGGTATGACGATCCAGCCGCACGCGAGAACCGCGCACCGCAGCGCCAGTGCCGACACCGGCGGCATCGCCGGCCGCACCGGGATGAGCACGGCCGGTTCCGGCCAGGTCACCGCCGGCGTTCCGCCCCTCGCGCGCCGCCGGAGGACCCTGCTGCCGCTCCTGTCCGGGCGCCGTCAATCCGGGCCGTTCTCCGACGCCCGTCACCTGCGCACGTACGCACTCGTCATGACCGTCCTGGTGGTGCTCGCCATCGGCTTCACCGTCGCCATCATGACCTGGAACAATCCGATGCCGTTCGGTTCCGAGGGCTATTGGACCATCGCCGGGATGCGCCGGGACTCCCTGCTGACGATCGGCGTCGTCGCGCTCTGCCATGCCATGGCGACCATCGCCTTCCAGACCGCCGTGGGGAATCGCATCATCACCCCAGGCATCATGGGCTTCGGCTCGCTGTACACCGCCATCCAGACGGCGCTGGTCTACCTGTTCGGCGTCCCGGCGGCGGCCATGCTCGTGGGCGTCACGCCGTTCCTCCTGCAGACCGTGGCGATGCTGCTCCTGGCCACCATGCTGTACACCTGGCTGCTCTCGGGCCGCTTCTCCAATGTGCACATCATGCTGCTCGTGGGCGTCGTGATCGGCGGAACGCTGGGCTCGCTGTCCAATTTCATGCAGCGGATGCTCACGCCCAGCGAGTTCGACGTCCTCACCGCCCGGCTGTTCGGCAACATCTCGAATGCCCGTGCCGACTACCTGCCCTATGCCATCCCCATCGCGCTGGCCGTCACCGTGGTGCTCTGGCTGTGGGCGCCCAAGCTGAACGTGCTGTCGCTGGGCAAGACCGCCGCGTTGAACCTCGGGCTGAACCACAAGCGGGCACTCATCGTCGTGCTGATGCTGGTCTCGATTCTCATCGCGATGGCCACCGCCCTGGTGGGCCCGATGATGTTCCTGGGATTCCTCTCAGCGATGCTGGCCTACCAGTTCGCCGACACCTACTCGCACCGGCTGCTGTTCCCGATGGGCTTCCTGTTCGGCTACACCATCCTCGCCGCCGCCTACTTCACCCTCCGCCACGTCTGGAACGCCGGCGGCGCGGTGACCATCGTCGTCGAGCTGGTCGGCGGCATCGTCTTCCTCGTGTTCCTGCTGCGGAAGGGGCGCCTGTGATCGAACTGACCGGTGTGCGGAAGGACTACGCCTCCGATGTGCGCATCGGCCCCGTCACGGTGCAGATCCCGCAGGGCGGCATCACCGCCCTGGTGGGCCCGAACGGTGCCGGCAAGTCCACCATCCTGACGATGATCGGCAGGCTGCTGGACATCGACCACGGCAGCATCCAGGTGGCCGGGCACGATGTGGTCAACACGCCGTCGAAGGCCATCGCCAGGATCCTGTCCATCCTGCGCCAGGAGAACCACTTCGTCACCCGGCTGACCGTCCGCCAGCTGGTGGGTTTCGGTCGCTTCCCCTACTCGCGGGGACGGCTGACCGCGGAGGACGAGCACTACATCTCCGAGGCCATCGACTTCCTGAATCTCACCGAGCTGGAGAACCGGTACCTGGACCAGCTCTCCGGCGGCCAGCGCCAGCGCGCCTATGTGGCGATGGTGCTGGCACAGAACACCGACTACGTGCTGCTGGACGAGCCGCTGAACAACCTGGACATGCAACACGCCGTGCAGATGATGTCGCAGCTGCGCAACGCCGCCGACGAGCTGGGCCGCACCGTGGTCATCGTGCTGCACGACATCAATTTCGCGGCGCACTATTCCGACCGCATCCTCGCCATGAAGGACGGGACCATCGCGGAGTACGGCACGCCCGAGGAGATCATGCGCGACGAGGTCCTCACCCGGGTGTTCAACACCGCGGTCCAGGTGATCCAGGGGCCCAAGGGGCCGCTGGCCGTGTACTACTGATGCTGCTGACCGTCCTGAGCGGCCTGCTGGCCCGGCGCTAGATCCAGCCGCGTTCGCGCGCCAGCCGGGCTGCCTCGTAACGGGTCTCCGCCCCGGTCTTGCCGATGGCACTGGACAGGTGGTTGCGTACCGTCCCGGCGGACAGGTGCAGGGCTGCGGCGACGGATTTGATCGAGCCGCCGTCGGCGGCCGCCCGGAGGACGTCCCGTTCCCGCTCGGTTAGCGGGTCGATTCCCCCGGCCAGTGAGTCGGCCGCGAGCGCCGGATCGACCACCCGCTGCCCGGCGGCCACCTTGCGCACCATCTGGGCGAGCTGCTCGGCGGGGGTGTCCTTCACGACGAAGCCGTAGGCACCGGCGTCCATGGCGCGGCGCAGGTATCCGGGGCGCCCGAACGTCGTGACGATCAGGCACCGGCACCCCAGGCCGGCCTCGACGATCCGGCGGGTGGCGTCGATGCCGTCGATCCCGGGCATCTCGATGTCGACCAGGGCGACGTCCGGGCGCGTCCGCCGGACGAGATCCTCCAGTTCGTCCCCGCGGCCGGCCTGGCCCACCACCTCCAGATCCGGTTCCAGGTTCAGCAGCGCGGCCAGGCCGCCACGCACGAGGTCCTGGTCATCGGCCAGGACGACCCGGATGGGGCGCCCGGCGGTGATCTGCTCGCTCATGACTTCCTCACCTCGATCAGGGTGCCCGGACGCTGCGGGCTGGTGCCCTCCATATGCGGGTGCGCGGGCGTGAGGCGGACCGTGGCGCCCGCGGCCCGCGCCCGCTCGCGCAGACCCCGCAGTCCGTTGCCCTCCTGCCCGGTCATCCCGGTCCCGTCATCGGCGACCCGCAGCAGGCCCGGCGCGAGCTGGATCCGGCAGCGGCCGGCGCCGGAGTGCCGGAGCACGTTCGTCACCGCCTCCCGGAGCGCCCAGGCGAGCAGACCGCCAGGGTCCCGGAGGTCACCGGCATCGACGCTCCCCGTGCCGGTCCTTGTGCCAGCCCCACGGCCGAGGGCGGTGCCGATCCTTGCGTGGGCCGCTGTGTCCGTCCCGACGGTGATCTCCGCGTCGATGCCCGCCGCTTCCAGGGCGCTGCGGGCCGCATCGAGCTCGCCGCGCAGTTCGGGGGTGCGCAGCCGGGACACGGTGGAGCGGATCTGGCCGAGGGATTCGCGCGCCAGAGCGTCGATCTGGGTGAGCTCGTCCCTGGCCCGTGCCGGGTCGGAATCGAGCAGCCGCGCCGCCAGCTGCGCCTTGATGGACAGGACGGTGAGCGAGTGGCCGAGCACATCGTGGACGTCCCGTGCGATGGCGTCGCGTTCGGCCGCGTGCCGCAGCTCCTCTGCCCGCTGCCGGTCGCGGGTGTCGTAGTACTCGGTGAGCCGGATGATCACGATGAACGCGAAACCGATCCCGGGACCCAGCACGATCCAGAGCACACCGCCGCCGTCCAGGAGATACGCGAGTGTGCTGGGCACCGCCCAGATCAGCAGGCCCAGGGGCACACCCAGACGTGGTGGCCGGGTGAAGATGATGAGCGCGGACAGGTACGGGGCGAAGGCCGAGACATAAGCACCGGCGCCGGGGATCGCCAGGACCGCGACGGCGGCGAGCACGAGCACGCCGGTCACCAGTTCCCGTTGCGACGGCACCGCGCCCTGACCGGCCAGCATGGGATCTTCCGCCTCATCGGAGAACCACCGCCAGGCCAGGGCGAGATACCCGGCTGTGAACACCGCGGTAGCGGTCCAAGCGAGGACCTTCCACGGCAGGGCGGCATCGCTGTAGGCCGTGCCGATCGCCGGCACCACCAGGAAGACCGCCCAGATGCCGGCGTAGACGAAACCGGCGATATGCCGGGCGGCGAGGTGCCTCTGCGTCGCCTTCCCGGTTTCCTTGAGCTCATCCCGGCCGGGCGCCGATGCGTGTCCCATGGCTCTTAGCCTTTCACGGTGCGGGTCTTTTCCGAAGGCTCACTGCCGTGCGGTACGCCGGCGCTGGAGGAGCAGGCAGGCGAGGGCGAACACGACGCTCCACGCGACCACATTGAGCAGGATGCCCCATAGCGGGTCTGTTCCGACCGGCCCGGAGGTGCCGACGATCTCTCCCTCCATGAGCGGGTACCGGGCCAGCGCCACCGGGCCGTACATCGGCGTGAAACGCCCGATGTCCAGGAGGACGCCCGCCATCGGGTTGAAAGCGTTGCCGAAGAACGCCAGCACCACGACGACCCCGGACGCCGCTCCCACGGCCGCGTCGGAGCGGAACAGCAGCCCGACGGCCAGGCCGTACAAGGCGAACGGCACTGAACCGAGAAGCGTGAGGGCCGCCGACGCCAGCCACGTGAGGGGCGGCATCTGGGCCGTCGTGACCAGCGCCAGAACGTTGAGAACAGCCACGGGCAGAACCGCCATTCCCAGCGCGATCAAGGTCTTGGCCAGGACAAACCCTCCGTGCGGGAGCGCCGTCAACGCCAGTTGCCGTCCCCAGCCCTGCTGGATCTCCACTGCCGCGGAGCCGGCCAGGGCGGTGGTGGCGGTAATGGCGCCGTAGGTCGCCATGCCGATCATGATCCAGGCGCTGACGTTCCCGTGGCCCACCGCGAGATCCGTGTTGTCCATGTTCACGCCGAAGAACAGGAACAGGATGGCCGGGAGCACCACGATGAAGAAGGTGTTGCCGGCATTGCGGAAGTTCCGCCAGAAATCCATGGCGATGTAGGTGGCGAGGTTCATCGGGACGCTCCTTCGGTGGTGGCCGGACGCTCCGCGGGAGCCACGGGGGCGGCAACGCCGTCCGCACCGTCCTGTCCGTCTGCTCGGACGCCGTCGGTGAGCAGCATGAACGCCTCTTCCAGGCTCGCCGGGCGGACGGCGATCGAGTGCGCCGTGGTGGCGGTCAGCAGGTGTCTGGCCAGGGCATCGGCGTCTTCGGTGCGGAAGGTGATCTGCCCGCCGCGGCGTT
Organism: Sediminivirga luteola; assembly: GCF_014639315.1. Classification (GTDB taxonomy): domain Bacteria; phylum Actinomycetota; class Actinomycetes; order Actinomycetales; family Brevibacteriaceae; genus Sediminivirga; species Sediminivirga luteola. The sequence continues at coordinate 76,656 of NZ_BMFY01000014.1, read as the reverse complement.
CGGCGGAGGCGATGCGGGGCAGGGCGGCGAGGTCATCCTCGGTGGGCGACCAGGTGACGGTGACATTGGCGGCTCCGGCCTTGCGCTGCACCTCGGCGGTGGGGCCGTCGGCGATGACGCGTCCGCGGTGCATGAGGACCGTGCGGCGCGCGAACTGCTCGGCCTCCTCCAGGTAGTGCGTGGCGAAGATGACCGTGGTCCCGGTCTCGGCCTGGGCCCGCATCCGCTCCCAGAACTCGTGCCGCGCGGTGACGTCCATCCCGGTCGTGGGCTCGTCCAGCACGATGATCGCGGGTCGGGGCAGCAGCGCGAGGGCGAACTTGAGCCGCTGCTGCTGTCCGCCGGAGCACTTGCCGACCCTGCGGGCGGCGAAATCGGTCAGGCCAGCGGTCTCCATGACCTCCTCGACCGGTGCGTGGTCGCGGTACAGCGCGGCGATCATGCGCACGGTCTCCTTGACGGTGAGATCCGGCAGCAACCCGCCGGTCTGCAGGAGCGCGCCGATGCGGCCCTCCCGCACCGCCGTACGGGGAGCGGTACCGGCGACGACGATGGTGCCCGACTCCGGTGCGCTCAGGCCGAGCAGCATGTCGATCAACGTGGTTTTCCCCGCGCCGTTGGGGCCCAGGAGGGCGGTCACCTCGCCGGACTGGAAGCCGAGGGTGACCCGGTCCACCGCGGTGATCCAGCCGCCATCGCCGTCGGGGAAGCCCCGAGAGACCTCGCGGACCTCGATGACGGGTGCCGCGTTCCTGTCTGTGCTGATCATGTTCATGACAGCAGTGTCGTCGTCAGGACGGCAACCCGCGCAGGCCGCGTGTCAGGTTTTCGCCGTGACGGATGTCATGGCATCCGCGTAAGCCCTGTTCGGCCCGCGGCGGGCCGCGCTAGATGTGTTTCCCCGTGACGTCGTGAACGCCAGCTGAAAGGAGACGGTCCGCCGATCACGGCGGCATGCCGGCTCACCGGTTCGCGAGCGCGAGGATCGTATCCATGAGCACCTGCGCACCGCGTGCGACGTCGTCCCACCGGGTGTTCTCTTGGGGACAGTGGCTCCTGCCACCGACGCTGGGCACGAAGATCATCCCGGTGGGCGCGATGGTGGCGATGTTCTGCGAGTCGTGCCCGGCACCGGAGGGAATGGGCATGTGACTGAGTCCGCGTGCAGAGGCCGCGTCGGCGATGATGGCCTGGACGCCCTCGTCCAGCGGTGCCGGCGGCACGGTCGGCGCGAAGTCCACCGTGCATTCGAGCCCGTGGGCGGCGGCGATCTCGTGGGCCTGGGCGATGAGCAGTGCTTCCAGCACTGCGACGCCATCGGCCGTGGGCTCGCGGAAGTCGAGGGTCACCCGTGCCGCCTCCGGCACGACATTGGCGCCGCCGGGTATGAACGTCACCATCCCGGCGGTGACGACAGCGCGCTCGCCGGCCCGCGCCGCGACCTCCGGCAGGGAGGCCAGGAAGGCGCCGGCCGCGACACCGGCGTCCTGCCGGGCATTCATCGGCGTCGTGCCGGCGTGATCAGCTCGGCCGTGGAACGTGACAGTGCCGCTGCCGAGGGCGACGATGCCCGTGACCACGCCGATGTCGATTCCCCGTTCCTCCAGCACGGGACCCTGCTCGATGTGCAGTTCGACGCTGGAATCGACGATGCCGTCCGGGAGCTTCGCCGCTGCTGCGGCGTCCAGGTCCCCGCCGGCCGCGGTGAAGGTGTCGGCGAACCGGTCCCCGTCGCGACCGGTCAGGGTTTCCAGCTCGGCGCGGGAGAAGCCCCGGGTCAATGCCCGGGAGCCAAGCAGGCTGGCATAGTTGCCCTCCTCGTCGGCGTAGACGACGCAGCGGACCGGACGGTTCAGCGCCGCCCCGGTCTCATGGATGCGGCGCAGGCATTCCAGCGCGGCGATCGAACCGAGCGCCCCGTCGAAGGCGCCGCCGTCCGGCACCGTATCGATGTGGGAGCCCGACCAGACGGCGGGCAGGCTCGGATCAGTGAGGGCGTCCGCACGCGGGCTCGACACGATGAGATTGCCGATGCCGTCGGTCTCCACCTTCAGCCCGGCTTCAGTGCAGCGATCGGTGAACCACTCGCGGGCCTTGAGGTCTTCCGCGGAGAACGAGGTCCGGCTCAGCCCGCCGGACGGCGTGCGCCCGATGCTTCCCAGATCGATGAGGTCCTTCTTCAGACGTTGCGCATCGACGGTGATCAACGGGCCTCCTTGCGGCAGACGATGGGTACTCCCAGCTTGCTCAGCACTCTACTTCCCGGCGGGAGGCGCCGTGGCTCCCGCCCGTGCCGCCACCGTCGTGATCTTCTTCTCCAGCTCGATCAGCGCACGACCTCTATGGGCGTCCAGGTGCTCGTAGGCGGCCAGTGCGGTGACGGCGACATCGAGAAGCTCGTCCCTGACGTCCTGCATGCTGTGGGTGACGCCTTTGCGGGGGTTCTGACCGGTGGCCCCGATGAACGCGGCGATCGCCTCGCCGTGTTCCTCCGCGATCTTGGCAAGGCGCCCCCAGGTCACCGCTTCCCGGTCGCGGTCCGCGTTGCCCTCGTCGATCCACCGGGACAACGCCACGAGTGCGTCACCCACCTGCTGGTTGGTCATCGTCTCTCCTGCCGGTCGGAAAACCACGGGAAGCCCCGCGGTCCATGCTGCGTCCTTCAGCCCACCAGGATCAACAGCAGCACGATGACGCCGGTCGCCGCCGGAAGCAGGAACACCTGGGCATACTCCGCCCATCCCAGGGCCGCACCCCTGCGAGCCGCCGCCTCGTGCCCCTCCAGCGGGGAGATGAGCAGGTCGCCGGACGCCGCCGGCCTGTTCCGTAGCATCACGAACTCCCAGAGCGTCCCGGCGACCAGCGCCGCAGCTCCCACCGTCATCAGCAGCACGGAGGGAACGTAGAAGAGCTCCTGTCTGAGGAACCACGAGAGCAGCACCACCGTGGCCACGACCAGGACGTTCGCCAGGATGACGAGTCCCGTTCTCTGCACCGCCAGCCTGAGGACCGCCTCGGCACTACGCATCGTGAAGACCACTAACCCGGCGAGGAGGACGAGGCTGAGCATGCCGCCCAGCCGGATCGAGGCCGGCTGGTCCTGCACGAATGAGGACACGGCCCAGACGAGCATGAGCATGCCCGTCAGCTTCACCACGGTGGGGAGCGGCCCCCGGCTAAGGCTCCGGTCTTCGCTCTGCACGGGAAGATCCAGGCTGCGTGCATAGACGGCAGGCGCGCCGAAAGCCTCCTCGGCGCTTTCACCGCTCTCTGCGCAGTGGGAATCCGCTTCCGCCAGGGCCGCGCCGATCTGCTTACCGGAGACACCGGTCAGGCGCAGCTCAAGAATGAACTCCTCCGACCACCGCGGGTCGATGTGGGGAGCGATCTCTTCCTCCAGCGTGTACCGGTGTTCTTTCTTCTTGGTCATGCTGTCCTCACTTCTCATCGGCGGTAGAGGCTGCTTCGGATTCACTGAGCAGCCCGCCGGTCACGGCGGCGAACTCTTTCCAGAGGGCGGTCATCTCCGCCAGCCGCCAACGGCCCTCACCGGTCAGCTCGTAGTACTTTCTCCCCGGACCGCCCTCACCGGGTTTCCATTCGACCTCCACCCAGTCTTTGGCCTCGAAGCGTTTCAGAAGCGGGTAGAGCGTCCCGCCTTTGACCTTTCCCAGGCCGCTCGCTTCGAGCCGCGCGGAGATCTCGTACCCGTACGTGGGGCCAGCTGCCAGAGCGCGGAGCACGCAGATCTCCAGCACTCCGCGGAGCCACTCCGCAGGCCACTCCTGACTCGGATTCACAGCTAGATGGTATGCCTTACTAGTTAGACACGCAATCTAGTGGTTCTTGCTGGTCTAGTGGTTCTTGTTGGTCTAGTGGTTTTTGTTGGTACAGGGCGGCGAGAAGACCGCAAGGCCGGAGTAGCGGCGCGGCACGAAGAAGGGGGATGAGCGGGTGCGGCACGAAGTACGACCTTCTCTGGCGCCAACTCTTTGCACCAGAACCGCATCGTCGGCGGCGCGATCGTAACGCGAAGGCCATGCGCTGGCGGGAAGGGCTGGGCCGCACGGGGCCGGTGACACACCCGGGCCGCACACGCTCTCGGTATCAACCCGGAAGGTCATGCCTTCTGCGCAGACTGGCGTGGTGTTGGCTGTCGCAGTGAGGAGTCGTCATCTGGCCGCAGACGATCATGGAGAGTGAGAACGCAGCGACGACGCCGGAACGAGTCCGCTCGCCCCACGGGAGAGAGTCCGTTCATCCCGGGGGAAGAGGCATAAAAGGACTCCCCGCGCACCCGCCAGAGCCCGCTTACCCTTGCTGCCTTTCGGCCCTGGGGGAGTTCACAGGATGACGCCGCGCGGGGAGCCGGAGACCAGTCTACGTGAGCCGTGCGCGCTGTGCCGAATCGCACCGGATCCGCGCTCAGCCGGAGCCTGCCAGGTAAGGGGCCTCATGATGGTGCTGCACGCCCGCGCACACCGGGGTCGCCCCAGCCGCCGGACTGACAGCCGACGAGGAGTATCTGACCGGCCGCCGATGACGACCGCTGTGCTTAATCTGCTCACGGGTGCTCGCGCGCGGGCGGGCGCCCCGGCTCATCTGCTCACCTGTGCTCGCGGGCGGGCGCCCCCCGGCTCTCGGACCCTTGGACGCCCGGAGGACGTCCGGACGCCCACGATTCTGCGTTCGCCCGCCGGTTCCGGTAGAGTGTCCTCCCGGAGGATTCGCCTAGCGGCCTATGGCGCACGCCTGGAACGCGTGTTGGGTTAACGCCCTCAGGGGTTCAAATCCCCTATCCTCCGCGCAGGTCGGAAGGCTCCTCGCCCTTGAGAACACCGGGCGAGGGGCCTTCCGCCATTCACATCCGGCCGGTTCGCCCCTGCCTTCTGGACGCTGTCTGTTTCGGGCCAGGGGCACACATATGGGTTCCCGGTCGCGAGGGAAGGTGACTGCGTTGCCGGACCACGGCCGGTCCGACGGGTCTGCCTTCCGGGCCGACGCCGCCCCGAGTACCCCTCCGGGATGCCGGGCGCCCACCCGCATGCTCGGGCCGCCGGGCCGTATGTGCCGGTAAGACCCGCACCGGCCGCCCCCTGACCCCGAGCTGGGCGTCCGAAGCGGAAAGCCGGTGAAAGCACCGGGCACCGGCGGCCGGCGGGATCGGCGCTGTTAGCCTGACAATAGCGGCCTGGCGTTCGGGTCGGCCGCCTCACTTCCGGCGCACAGCGGTGTCGCCGTCGATTAAGCAGGTGCTCATCTCTTCACCCTCCCCCATCGCCGTCCACCCTGCCGTCTCAACCCAGTACGCGGATGCGTCTACGTTCCCGCCACTCGTGCGTACCTACGCCGAGGTCTCCAAAACCGTCCGCCAAGCCGGGCTCCTGAACCGCACGCGCTGGTTCTACGCGCTCGTCGGCGGCGTCCTGGCCCTCGGCTTCGCCGGCTGCATCACCGGCTTCCTGCTGCTGGGCGACAGCTGGTTCCAGCTGCTCATCGCCGGCGCCCTCGGCATCCTCTTCACCCAGGTGGCGTTCCTGGCACATGAGGCGGCACACCGGCAGATCCTCACGACCGGCCCGGCCAATGACCGGCTCGCCCGTGTCCTCGGCACGGCCATCGTCGGGATGAGTTATTCGTGGTGGGATTCCAAACACACCCGCCACCACGCCAACCCGAACCGCGTGGAGAAGGACCCGGATATCGCGGTGGACACCATCTCCTTCCTCGCGGAGGATGCCACCCGCGCCACAGGTCTGCAGAAGCTGATCACCCGCTACCAGGGCTGGGCGTTCTTCCCGCTGCTGACCCTGGAGGGGCTCAACCTGCACTACCAGAGCGTGCGGTACCTGGTCTCGCCCGGCAAGGTGAAGGGCCGCTGGCTGGAGCTGGGCATGCTCACGGCACGGTTCGCCGTCGTGCTGGTGCCGGTGTTCTGGCTGCTGCCGCTGGGCATGGCGTTCGCGTTCCTGGGCGTGCAGCTGGCCGTTTTCGGCGTTTATATGGGCGCATCCTTCGCCCCGAACCACAAGGGCATGCCCGTCATCGCCCGGGACGCCAAACTCGACTTCTTCTCCAAGCAAGTGCGCACCTCCCGGAACATCGCCGGCGGCTGGTGGGCGACGTGGCTGATGGGCGGCCTGAACTACCAGATCGAGCATCACCTCTTCCCGAGCATGCCGCGTCCTCACCTTGCCGCAGCTCGCAGGATCGTCCGCGATGTCTGCAGGATCGAGGACGTGCCGTATACGGAGACCAGCCTGTGGCGGTCCTACGGCATCGTCATCGCCTATCTGAACCGGGTCGGACTGGCCGCACGCGATCCGTTCGAGTGCCCCATCATCGCCCAGTACCGCCGCGGCTGATCCTGGCGCCGGGCCGAGTGCTGGCGGCGGCCGGCTCCCATGCCGCCTCGGGCTGGCGCTACCTGGCAGGTGGCGGTACGGCAGGCGACGAAGGCCGCGCGAACCGTGTTCAGCCCGCCGCGGCCCGCGGGCAGCGAGATGTTTCATGCAGATCCCGGACCGGAGCGCGGCCCGGGAACGATCCGGACTCCCGCGCCAGCGGAACCGAAGGAATAATCAGCGGCGCTGTCCCGCTACCTCAAGGACAACCGTATGAAGGGCGGCGCGGGGCTCCGGACCGGAGGAGCCCCGGGACAGATCGCCGGCCCGGATAGGAGTGAACATGGCAACGCTGAACGGCAAGACCATCGCATTCCTCGCCAGCAAGGGCGTCGAGCAGGTGGAGCTCACGCATCCATGGCAGGCGCTGCGTGATGCCGGCGCCACCACCGTGCTGGTCTCTCCGGATGAGGGCCAGGTGCATGCGCTCAACAACGACTGGGACCGCGGCGACTCGTTCCCGGTGGACAAGCCCGTCGCCGAGGCCCAGGCCGCGGACTATGACGCGCTTGTTCTGCCCGGCGGCACCCTGAACGCCGATGGCCTGCGCATCAACGAGGACGCCGTCGCCTTCGTGCGGTCCTTCTTCGAGCAGGGCAAGACCGTCGCCGCGATCTGCCACGCTCCCTGGGTCCTCATCGACGCCGGGCAGGCGGAGGGCCGCCGGCTCACCTCCTACACCTCCCTCGAGCCGGACCTGAAGAACGCAGGCGCCCAGTGGGAGGACACCGAGGTCGTCGTGGACGGCAACCTCATCACCAGCCGCAACCCCGGTGATCTGGACGCCTTCAGCGGAACGCTCATCGACGCCTTGAGCTGATATCCGGCTGCCCGTACGCGGTGCCGCGCCACCACCTGCCGCGCCGGGCTCCAGAGCAGACGAAGCGGCCCGCCCCTGGATGACACGGGGCGGGCCGCTTCTGCTGTGGCGTCGTATTAAATCGCCGTAACTCACGCGCCCGTGTCTTGAATCACACGTCTGCTTGGCCTAGGTTGTAGTTCAACCGTCCGAAATAAAGTGTTCTAGCACACACGGACGGGCTATGTCCTGCAGCGCCCGCTGCCTGCACCCTGGAGCACACATGGCCACAACAAACGGAACCGCACCCGTCCAGTCCTCCCCCGGGGTCTTCAAGCGCCTCTTTCTCGGGGGCCTCATCTTTCAGTCGGTAGCAATAGGCGGGGCCTACGCCACAGGCCGTGAAAGCGTCGAGTACGCGGCCCGCTTCGGCCCGCAGGGGTGGCTGTCCGTCCTTGCGACTTTCGCCATTCTCACCGTTTTCGCATTCCTGGTGTTCGAACTGTGCCGCAAGTACCAGATCTTCGACTACCGAAGCCTATTGAAGCTACTCGTAGGACCGGCTCACTGGTTGTACGACTTGCTGTACCTGATGCTCGGCCTCACGATCGTCGGTGTGCTGATCTCCGCGGCCGGCAACATCATGCACGACACTCTTGGCATACCGAGCTGGGTGACGTCGGTGGCGTTGGTCGTCATCGTTGCGGTCGTGCTCTTCTACGGACAGGAGTTGATGGAGAAGTTCAACAGCACGGGTACCATCCTGTTGACCGCCGGATTCGTTCTCTTCGCGGTACTCGTGCTCAGTACTCGAGCGGACGAGATGGTCGAGACCATGACCTCCGGTGCTCCACCGCTCAACCCAGAGAGCACGTTGTGGGATACGATCCGTTCCGGGCTGGTGTATGGAGCTCTTTATCTCGTGATCTTTCCCTCGTCCATGCCCGCATCCCGGTACAAACGAAGCAGGTCCGATGCCGCGTGGGCAGCATTCAACCTGGGTTGGCTAATCGCTGTTCCGCTGTTCCTCACATTCTTCTCCTTGATGTCCTTCTATCCCGACGCCGATGTGATGGAATCCCCCATCCCGTGGCTGTCCATGCTCAGCGGCTACGGCAACTGGGTCGTGGTGGTCTTCGGCCTTCTGGTCGGGTGGACCTTGCTGGCGACGGCTGTCGGTCTGATCCAAGGCTCACTCACCCGCATCAGCGTCAATCTCGAAGACTTCGGAAGGCGACCGTTGTCCGCACGAACCCGAGGCATCACAGCGGTCGTGGTCTTAGTCGCGGCATTGCTGATCTCGCGTCTCGGCATCATCGATCTCGTGGCGCAGGGTTACACCGCCGGTGCCTACGGAATGCTCATCATCTTCGGTTTACCGCTGCTGACGCGGGGGGTCTACCTGATCTTCTTCAAGGACAGGGCTCTCGTCAGACGGGGGAGCGGTAAGGGCACTGACACCAGGCCTGCCAGCTGAACATCCGCATACACCATAACGAGGAGCTGGGCCGCGGCGGAAGTCGCGGCCCAGCTCCTCGTGTACATTCGCAATACCGCGGCAAGGCCATCAGGCCTGGACGCCATATGCCGAAACCTGTCACAACGGGAGTCTCGATGCCGAAGATTGTCGATCACGGTGAGCGCAGGAACGAGATCGCCGACGCGGTCCTCACGCTCATCGCCAACGGTGGCACCAAGGCCGTCACCACGCGGAACGTCGCCAAGCAGTCGGGGTGGTCCGCGGGCACCGTCAATCACTACTTCGAGTCCCGAGAAGCACTCATGCTCGGAGCGCTCCGGCGAGCCGCTCAACTCCAAGGACGGGAACTCAAAAGGATCCTGCACCGGGGCGATGCCACGCCGATGGAACGGTTACACCGAATGACCGAGAGCATTCTCCCGCTCGATGAGCGGCGAGTCGCGATGACGAAGATATTCCTGGAGTACTACGCGCAGTCGAACGCGCAAGCAGACACACAGGAGGAGGTGGCGCAGTACCTCCGAAACTGGCGCAATGCCGCAACTAGGCTGATTCAGCAATGCAAAGAGGAAGGTTCTATCGCTAGCTCACGGGAGGCTTCAACCCTCGCCGTAGAGCTCGTGGCGATGACCGACGGATTGTCTATGCACGCGCTGTTGGACCCTGACGTTCTCGTTCCGCTTCTCACAGACGGCGGCACCGTGACGATCTCCTTCATCGACGACAGTTGGCGTGCTGTCAAAATCCCGCATGCCCCGGTCTGAGCCTGAAGCAGTCGCCGTCACGTACATCAGGAACCTCGGAAGACCGGGTCCCGCTTCTCCTTGAAAGCGCGCGCCCCCTCCCGAGCGTCCTCCGAGGCCCACACCGGCTGTGTGATTCGAGCCTGCTCTTCCCAGCCAGCAGCATGCAACGCCCGGGATGAATGCGCCAGTACCTGTTTGGTGGCCGCAGTCGCTAACGGAGCGTTGGCGGCAATCGCCGAGGCCAGCTCCAGTGCTTCGGTCACCGCCCCACCCGGTTCAGTGACCCGGTTGACGACTCCCCAGCGATGGAGTGTTTCCACCGGAACGGTGTGGCCTAGCAGCGCCAGTTCCATCACGATCGGTAAGGGCATCCGCTCCGGAAGGCGAAGAAGCGAGCCGCCGTCGGCCACCAGGCCCCGCTTGACCTCCGGCAACCCCACTCTCGCATCCCTGGACGCCACGATCATGTCGCACGCCAACGCGAGCTCAAAACCGCCGGCGAGGGCGAACCCCTCGATTGCGGCGATCAGCGGTTTCGAGGGAGGCCGCTTCGCGATTCCGGCAAAGCCGCGGCCCGGAACCTCACCGGTCTCGCCGTGGTCCGCAAACGCCTTGAGGTCCAGTCCCGCGCTGAACCCTTCGCCCGCGCCCGAGAGCACCAGAACCCGGACCTCCCGAGAGTTCTCGGCCGACTCGAACGTTCTGGCCAGCTCCCCTGCGACGACATCATTGATCGCATTCCTGGCCTCCGGCCGGTTGATCCGCACATGCAGAACCCCCGGACGTTCTTGGCGGACGTCAGTAGATGTACTCATGCGCTCCTCCTGGGACCTTGGAGTCCGTTTTATGATGGATGCTCGCCCGGATTACCGATGCCGCCCAGGGCGTCGGTGCGGCTGAGGACGACTCCTCCGATGCGCACGTCCGGCAACGCGCTCTGGGTCAACAGCACCGTCCGAACTCCACCGGTGGCCGCCCGACGCACAGCGATCTCCCCAGTCGGCCACCGATATAGGCGACTGCCCGGCACCGGTGAGTGTGCTACTACCTCAGCGCCGAGAATCCAGTGCAGCAGAACATGCGTACGGGCCGGATCCGTGCTGTCCAGAAGCACGGGTCCCAGCACGGCGCGATTCTCCACCGGCACGTCCCATACGCTTTCCCACCAATCCGGTTGGCGGGCGCCCCGGTTGTTCGGCATCACCCCGTAGTTCCGCTTCCGGGTAGCCAAGAGCTCCCGCAGGGGCGGGAGGGGCGTCTGTGTGCTGGCGATCTGGATCACTAGGCCATGCACGTCGTCTGGCGGGAGGAAAAGCTCTTGCCAACGAGGATAGCCCAGGTCTTCCCGCACCCAGGTGAAGCCTGCATCCTGGAGCTGCGTCCGCGTCGCGGCGAGATCGGGGACGGAAAAGGAGAGGTGATGCGCCATCGGGCCGTGCCTGGCCAGAAAACGGTTCATGAATCCCGTGCCTGCCGTCCCAGGTCCGATGATCTCTAACCGCCCGCCACGATCCACCGTACCGACATGGGCCAGGACATACCGGAAATCGTCCAGGACTCCGCCGATGAGCGGCACCGCACCCAAACGGGACCTCAACTCCGTAGCCCCGGCATAAGGGTCCTGCAGCCCGATGGAAAGATGGTCGAATTCGTACTGTTCCGTCATCCGCGATCCAGGAAGGCTCTTGGATCGGCTACGATCTCCCGCGCCGTGCCGGCGCTTCGCCATTCTCCTGACCGCAGTAACGCCAAGTGGAACGGGATGAGTGTCTTGGGCCCCTCCAGTTGAAACTCTTCCAGAGCCGCGATCATCCTGTTCGTGGCTTCCGCCCGGTCCTCCGCGACGACGAGCACCTTCGCCAGGAGCGAATCGTAGAACGGCAGGACCTTCGTACCGGTCTCTACGCCTGAATCCACCCGGATACCGTCGCCGTGGGGCTCTTGATACGCGGTAATCGTCCCCGGCGCCGGGAGGAAGCCCTTCGCCGCGTTCTCCGCGTTGACGCGACATTCGATGGCATGCCCACGGATGCGGATATCGTCCTGCCGGAGGTTCAGTTCCTCGCCGTTGGCGATCCGCAGCTGTTGTTCGACGATGTCCACGCCGGTCACCAGTTCGGTCACGCCGTGCTCCACCTGGATACGCGTGTTCATCTCCAGGAAGTAGAACTCCCCTCCTGCGACCAGACCTTCGACGGTGCCGGCCGAGACGTAGCCCACGGCGCGAGCAGCGGCCAGGGCCTGGTCCGTGATCCGACTGCGGAACTCGGCGTCCACCACCGGAGACGGAGCTTCTTCGACGAGTTTCTGATGCCTCCGTTGGATCGAACAATCCCGCTCATGGAGGTGAACGATGTTACCGTGAACATCCCCGAGAATCTGAACCTCCACATGGCGTGGATCGTCCAGGTACCGTTCCAGGTAAACCGTTCCGTCGCTGAAGAAGCGTTCCCCTTCTCCTCGAGCCCCAGTGAAAGCGCTCTCCAGTTGATCCGGTCCCTGAGCGACGCGGAAGCCCTTTCCCCCGCCTGCTCCAGAGGCCTTCACCGCGACGGGATAACCGATCCCCTCCGCGGCAACGTAGGCCTCCTCCAGGGTGGTAAGTGCTTCCAGGGTGCCGGGGACGGTCTGCACTCCGGCAGCATCCATGAGTGCGCGCGCAGAGATTTTCGACCCCATCGCCCTGATGGTCTCCGGACGAGGCCCGATGAAGATGATCCCCGCGTCCTCACAGTCCTGAGCGAAACCAGCGTTCTCCGCCAGGAACCCGTAACCGGGATGGATCGCATCAGCACCGCAGGAGCGCGCTGTCTCGATGATTCGTTCGGCCTGCAAATAACTGTCGGAGGTCGGCGCCGGGCCGATGCACACAGCCTCATCCGCAAGTCTGGTGTGCAGCGCCTCGGCATCCGCCTCGGAATACACGGCCACGCTGGCGATGCCGAGTCGGCGTAGTGTCGCAAGGACCCGCACAGCGATCTCGCCGCGGTTGGCCACGAGGACCTTCGTGATCATCGTCGTCTCCTCCTGTCCTCGACCAGGCTCCCCGAGGCGCTGACCGCAAGTGCGATCTGAACGTCCCGAGTCCACCTCAAGTGGCTCGTCGCGTTCATTCGACGTCCGCGACCGGCTCGTCCTCGGCGATGGCCTGGTTCGGCTCGACGTGCAGCTTCGTCACTGTGCCGTCCTGCTCTGCCAGCACCGGAACTTCCATCTTCATGGATTCGAGGATGACGATCTCCTCACCTTCCGCGACGACGTCGCCGACGTTCTTGACGATCTTCCAGACGGTGGCATCGGTGGGTGCGTGGTGTGTGGCCATGGCGGCATGTCCCTTCTTCTCGAGCCTCACGGGCGGATGGTCCACTGGCGTTTCTGGGGTCCCAGGTCGGTACGGACTTTGTGCAACGAAGCATTGAGGAAGTCAGCAACCATCGCCCGGGTCTCTCTGGGGTCAATCATGGCTTCCACCCCGAACGCTTCCACGGTGCGCCACGGATCCGCCAGATCGCGCATCCGCTGCTGCACGGCCGTTCGGTACGCGTCCGGGTCCTCCGCCTCCTCGATCTCGCGGTGGAATCCGGCGTCCACGCCACCGTCCACAGGGAGGTCGCCCCATTCAGCTGTGGGCCAGGCGATGCGGAGACTCAAACCGTCCGGATCTGACGTGGCCGAGACTGCCATGCCGTATGCCTTCCGCACCTGCACGGTGACCACGGGCACTTCTGCCTCCACGAGAGACTGAATGGCGCGCATACCCCAGCGCACCACGTTGTTGCGCTCCGCGTCCGGGCCCACCATGAAACCCGGCACATCGACCAGGTACACCAGCGGCAGGTGGAATGTCGAGCACATGTCCACGAAACGGATCTGCTTCTCCGCCGCCTGAGCGTCCATGGCACCGCCCAGGTGCATAGGGTTGCTGGCCAGCACGCCGACCGGGATCCCGTCCAGGCGCGCCAATCCGGTCGTGACGGATTTACCCCAGTACTTGCCGATCTCGAAGAAGGAACCCCGGTCCACGATCGGCTCGATGACACTGACCGCCTTATACGGCTTACGCCCGTTGGTGGGCAGAATATCGAGAATCTCATCGAGGGGCCGGTCCACTGGATCCGTCCGCTCGCCACGCGGCGGCATCTCCCAGACATTCTGCGGCATATAAGACAGGAACGTCTTCAGTTGTTCGAAGGCGTCGTCCTCGTCTTCGGCCAGGTTGTCGATGGCACCGGAGCGGGTGGCCACCTGGGCTCCGCCCAGTTCCTCCTTGGTGAGATCTTTACCGAGAGCCCGTTTGACCAAAGGCGGACCGCCGGCAAAGAAGACCGAGTCCTTTGTCATCACGGAGAAGTGGCTGAGTACCGTCCGCCCGGCGGTGCCGCCGGCAGAAGCACCGGAAACCATGGCCAGGACGGGTACCTCGGCCAGCAGCTCATAGGAGCGCTTCCACGACAGAGAGCTGACCAGGTAGGAATGGCCCTTCTCCCCCTGCGCAGCAACATCGCCGCCGACCCCCTCCATGAACATGACAAGGGGGATGCGATACTCATGGGCGAGATCCTCGATGAAACCGCCGAGGCCGCCTTTCATCCGATCCAGATACGTCTGCGGCGCACCGGCACGGACAGTAAAGTCCTCGCCGCCGATGGCGACGTGCCGCCCTGCGAACGTGCCCAGGCCCATAACGTAACTGGCCGGCAGCTGTCCGCGTAGGTTTCCCAGCGCGTCGACATCGTCATAGGTGGCGAATTCTCCCACCTCGGAGAAGCTCTCCGCGGCGCGTTCCAAGCGCTCACGAATCGTATACCGTCCTGCTGTGTGCGCGCGGTCGATCCGGCGCTGTCCGCCGAGCTCACGGGCACGTTTCCGACGGGACTCAAACTCAGTGAGTTTGGCCTTCCACTCGTCATTCATGTGGCTGCTCCTCGCGTAGGGGGACCTTCAGCTTTTGCGCACTCCGGCACGGAACCGTCCGACAGGCGGTCCTGTTCCGGTGAAACATCGATGGTGTATACGGCTCGCCGTTGCTCTTCCCGCAAGCTGAGTAGGCGGTGTTTCTGCACAACGCCGGTTCCCGCGCTACGGACGATGTTCTCCATAGCGGTCAGTTCCAAGAACCGCGGCACGGCGTACCGAGGGAGGTGTTCCCGGCAGTAGCGAACGAAATCGTCCACATCGAAGCGATCCTCGTCCTCCGGGACGACGAAAGCCTTAATCTCCTGCTCTCCGCTGAACTCGTCGTGCACCCCTACGATGCCGCACTCGGCGATGCCGGGATGCCGCCGCAGAATCGTCTCTACCTCGTACGCGGAGACATTCTCGCCGCGACGCCGAATGCTGTCGGTCATGCGACCCATGAAATACAGGAATCCGTCCTCATCCATCCTGGCCTGGTCACCGGATCTGACCCACAGGTCTCTCCAGGCAGCCACCGTGGCGTCGGGCCGGTTCCAGTATCCAAGCATGGTCATATGCGGATAACGCGGGCGATAGACGAGCTCGCCGGGCTCGCCGGGCGGGAGAGCTACACCATCGTCGTCGTGGATCTGGACTTCGAAGCCGACGCTCGGCCAGCCAGCGGCACCTCTGCGACGGCGTTCGAACGTGTCGAATGTCGGCCCGTCAGCTTCGGTTTGCCCGTACATGGTGAGGATCGTGACTCCCAGGCGATCCTCGAAGAACTCGTAGGCGCCTTCGGGGATGGGGGCGCCAAGGAACCGTCGCATCGTGTGCCCTCGGGCCACCTCGATTCCCTGCGCCATGACCGCAGAGAGCACGAAGCCAACGACCCAGCACCATGTGGCACCGTATCTCCTCACCTCGTCCCAGAATCCTGATGCGGTGAACTTGTGCCGGAAGGCCACCGCGGAGCCGGACTGAACGACGGCCGCCATCACGACGTGGAAATCAGCGTGGAAGAAGGGGAGAACGAAATACCCCACGTCATCCGGCCTGAGATCCAGCACGTGCCGGATGCTGTAGCCGTGTCCGGAAGGGTACCCGGCTGGGAGCATGACCCCCTTTGAGGGGCCGGTGGTACCGGAGGTGTAGATCAACGAGGCAAGGTCACCAGGTCTGGGGGTTCCGGCTAGCTCGTCGAGTTCTTGTGGGCATACCTCATCACTTCGGCCCGGCACGCCCGTCGTCTCCAGGAGCGTCGGATGCCCTGGGAACGCCGCGCTGACGGTGTCCCGGAACTCTTCGTCCAGCACAATCACAGCGGGTTCAGCGTCGGCAAGGACATTGCGGAGCAGCTCGCCGTTCAAGTCGTAGTTCACCGAGACCTCGACCGCTCCGATCCACCATGCGCCGTATTGCCATGCCTGCCGCCACGCCGAGTTCCGGGCGATGATGGCCACCCGCTGACCGGGTTCGATCCCACCCCGACGCAGGTGCGCAGCGCAGCGTCTGGCGTAGTCGGCGAACTGCGCGTAACTCCACTGCCCGTCTTCCCACAAGAGCAGTGGTTTGTCTGGCTGAGTAGCCACCTGCCGGAGCAGATCGGCCACTGGCGTGGACGGACGGTAGCCCGTCAAGGGGAAAGTGGTCATGCGTGCAGTTCGCCTCCATTCACATCGAGCACCTGCGCGGTGATGTAGGAAGCTTCTTCTGACAGCAAGAAGACGACGGCTTTGGCGATCTCCTCCGGCTGCCCCAGACGTCCGAGGACGATGTTCTCGAGCCAGGTCTGGCGGACGCGTTCTGGTACGGACAACGTCATCTCAGTCTCGATAGCGCCGGGGGCCACACAATTGGCACGTATCCGGTAGCGGGCGAACTCCATCGCCACCGTCTTGGTCAGACCGACGATGCCGGCCTTCGCCGCAGAGTAGTTGGTTTGGCCGTACGCTCCGTGCCTGCCCGAGGAGGAGACGTTCACGATCGCACCGCCATCCTCAGCCAGGAGCGGCTGCATGATCTGGCAGCCCAGCCAGGTTCCGCGCAGGTGCGTATCGATCACCCGCTGCCATTCCTCGTCGTCCATCTTCAGCAGCGTGCGATCACGGAGCACGCCTGCGTTATTGACCAGTCCGTGGAGGCTACCCCAACGCTCCTGCAAGACGCTGTAGGCATGACGCCAAGACTCCCGACTGGAGACGTCAAGAGTCAACGGCAAGGCGCCTTCACCGAGTTCCTGTGCGGTGGCTTCAGCCGCCTCGCTGCGGATATCCGCGACGGCAACGCGGACTCCTGCCGTCACGAGCCGTTCCGCGGTGGCACGCCCGATTCCCCGGGCGGCACCAGTGATAAGGACCGCCCTCCCGGCTTCACTCATCGGACCTCTCCTCTCCTCGCATGCCCGGCCCGGGCATGGAAGCGCCGCGCTGTCGCAGGCGCTATACGTGCCCGTCTCAGGCCTCGCGCGGCCCGATCAGTAGTGTGTCTGTTCCGCGCTGCACGCACTCGCCCTCTTGGTTCCGAACTTCCACCGCGATGTGCACCACCCCGTGGCCCGGCCGGCTCCCGCTGGGACGAACGTCTGTCACCGTGTTCACTGCGACGATGGTGTCTCCCGGATACGTGGGGGCGACCATGTCCCGGTGCACTGAGAGATATGCCTGGATATTGAGAGCGTCGTAGCCAGGTGTACGCAACCCGCTCGACACGGAGAGAACGAGCAAGCCGTGCGCGATGCGACTCCGGAACGGAGTGTTGCCTTTGACCCATTCTTCGTCGACGTGGAGCTGGTTGAAATCACCGCTGAGCCCGGCGAAGGCGACGATGTCCGCTTCGGTCACCGTCCGGCCCGCAGATTCAAAACACATGCCGGGCCTGAGGTCGGCGAATCCGAGGGCCCCGGACAGGTACCGCTCTGCCACGATCAGATCCTCTCCACAATCATGGCCATGCCTTGTCCGCCCCCCACGCACATGGTGACGATCCCGCGTTCCAGGTCACGCTCTTCAAGGGCGTGGATGAGCGTATTAGTCATCCGTGCCCCGGTTGATCCAAAGGGATGGCCGATCGCGATGGCTCCGCCGTTAACGTTGAGCTTGTCCAAGGGAATATCGAGTTCACGCTGACAGGCAATCACCTGCGCAGCGAACGCCTCATTGAGTTCAACAAGGTCGATATCCGCGAGGGTCATGCCGGCGTACGCCAAGACCTTCCGCACTGACTCCACCGGACCGAGTCCCATGATCTCTGGGCTGAGGGCGGAGACAGCTGTAGCCTGGATCCGTGCTTTGGGCTGAAGTCCCAGATTCGCGGCGTCTTGGTCGCCCGCGATGATGAGGGCAGATGCGCCGTCAGAAAGCGGACAGCAGTTGCCAGCAGTGACCGTGCCGCCCTCACGGAACGCTGGCGCCAGGGCGGCCAGGGCCTCCGCTGTGGTGTTCGGCCGAGGCGAGTCATCAGCTTCAACCACAGTGCCGTCCCGCCTGACATAGGGCGACGTCTCCCGTGCCCAGAATCCGCGTTCACTGGCTGCGGCCGTGCGCTGTTGCGCCAACAATGCGTATTCGTCCTGATGGGCGCGCGTCACGCCGTGCAAGTTCGCGACGTTCTCCGCCGTCTGTCCCATCGCGATATAGATGTCCGGAAGCCGGCCGTCGGCGCGGGGGTCACTCCATGCCGTAGCGGAGATCCGTTCCATCTGGCTCGTACGAGTCTGCGCTTCATCAAAAGCCGGATTCATCGTGTCCGGGATGGAATCGGCTTCCCCTTTTTTGTAAGACGTACAAGACTCCACGCCGGCAGACACGACGAATCTCGCCTCGCCTGCCAGGATCGAATGCGCGGCCTGGCGGGTGGTCTGCACACTCGAGGCGCAGTAACGGTTCACCGTAGCCCCCGGCACTGTGTCGTAGCCCAACAGCACGGCGGCGACCCGGGCGATATTGAAGCCCTGTTCACCGCCCGGCGAACCGCAACCTACGAGAATCTCGTCGATGTCCCCGGCCTCAATCTGCGGGACCTGCTCCAAAGCTGAACGGATGACCTTTGCCACCATGTCGTCCGGCCGTTCCTCGACAAGCGACCCTTTGAAGGCACGGCCTATGGGTGTACGCGCCGAAGCGACGATGACTGGAACCTGGTTCATGGTTCACTCCTCACCGAAGAGAGGTACGGAATAATGAGGGAGCGTTCTTCCGTGCTCAAACGGCGGGTGCGTCGCGTGTCCCGGTCCCACATGAGGAGCACTGTGGATGCCGTAGCCACCTGGGTACCGTCCGGGCGGGTCATCGTCTCTCTGGTAGTGACACTCTTGTTGCCGAGCTTTTCAATCGTGAAGGAGACGTCTACGGCAGGCGGCCCAGCAATCTCCACCACCAACTCGTCCAGATAATCGATCTCGATACGCGCGATCACATACTCGTCCGGGTTACGCACTCCCAGGCTTGAATGCAGCCATGCGGTCCGGGCTTGATCGAACAGGGTCAGGTACTCGGCGTGATACACGTGGCCCTGGTTGTCGAGATCCCGCCACCGGAGCGGCACACGGAACGATTCGCTCGCCACAGTGGCGATCCCACCCTTCTGGCACATCAGTGGCGCACCTCATATTATTTCGCACGGTTGATTTATTTTAGCCTACATCACACCGTATGAAACATACGTGGCCCGCTCCTGGATGACACGGGGCGGGCCGCTTCTGCTGTGGGCAGAAGGGCTCGCGGACGCGGCCGGCCGGCACCTACGCTGAGCGCATGGACGAGCAGATCCCGCAGCCAGCACACCGCCCGGGCCACGACGCCGCCCCGCCCCTGCTGCGGGAACGCCTTGGCCTGGCCCTGCGACTGGAACGCACCGCGCAGGGTCGGACCCTGGCCGAGATCGCCCGGCGCGCCGGGATCTCCACCCAGTACCTCTCCGAGATCGAACGCGGCGTGAAAGACCCGTCATCGGAAGTCCTGGACGCGGCCGCAGGCGCCCTCGGGCTCGGTCTGCCCGATCTCCTGATGCTCGTGCTCGACGCCTTGCACCGCGGAGACCGGCGCACACTGGTGTCCCTCTACACCGCCGCTGCCTCCCCAGCACCCGCACGGCCCGGGTCCGGCCACAACCAGGTGTCCCTCTCCCTGGTGGCCTAACCAGGGTCGCCCTCGTGGCCTAGACAGGCCTCACCGGCCCGGCTAGTTTTCCCGCGGCTTTCCAGGGATGCACGCTGTTTCCGGAGGTGTGTACAAATTCCGGGTGAGCTGACGCGGAATTTGTGCACATCTCCGGAACTAAGCCCGCCAGCCGACGCGCCTCGGGCCCCGGACCACGGACCTCTCAGGTGCTACCGGCGATCCGGTCCACCACGCCGTAGTCCCGCGCCCCCTCGGCCGTGAGCACCATGTCCCGGTCCATGTCCCGCCGCAGCCGGCTCACCTCCTTGCCGGTGAGTGAAGCCAGCACCCGCTCGATCTGATCGCGCTGGCGGATCACCTCATCGGCCGCCACGATCAGATCGGGGATCGCGGCGCGGCCGCCCTCCGTCTGCGGCTGGCGCGGCACCACCCGGCCATGGGGCAGGATCGATCTGCGCCCCGGTTCGCCGGCAGCCAGCAGCAGTGCCGCATCGGCGACCGCCTGCCCGATGCAGGTCGTGGCGATCGGCGCCCGCGTGTACCGCATGGTGTCGTAGATCGCCAGCACCGCCGTGAGCGAACCGCCCGGCGAGTTGATGTAGAGGTTGATCGGCTGGTCGGTGCTCTCGGCGTCCAGATGCAGAAGCTGCGCGATCACCGCATTGGCGACACCGTCGTCGATGCCCGTCCCCAGGTAGATGATCCGCCCCTCCAGCAGCCGGGAGTAGACGTCGACGATGCGCTCACCACGTCCGTCGCGGGAGACGACATTCGGAATGGTGTAGGTGCTCACGGCAGCAGTCCCGCGCCATCGGCGATCCGGTCGCACAGACCGTAGTCCACCGCCTCCTGGGCGGAGAACCAGCGGTCGCGCAGCGAGTCCTCGAAGACCCGCTCCTGCGGCTGCCCGGTGGCCCTGGCGATCTCCCCCAGCACGGTGTCCCGTACCCGGCGCAGATCACCGGCCTGCAGTTCGACATCGGCGGCGGCCCCGCCGATTCCCGAGGAGCCCTGATGCAGCAGGATCCGCGCGTGCGGCAGAGCGAGCCGCTTGCCGGGCGTGCCCATGCTCAGGACGAACTGCCCCGCTGATGCCGCCCAGCCCAGAGCCAGGGTGCTCACGTCGTTGGGAATGGCGGCGATGGTGTCGGCGATGGCGTGCATCATCGGCACCGAACCGCCGGGTGACTGGATCCACAGGTGGATGTCCGCGCGCGAGTTCTCCCGGGAGAGCATGGCCAGCCGGGCGATGATCTCGGTGCCCAGGGCGTCGTCGAGCTCACCGGTGAACAGGACCACGCGGTGGGCGTAGAGCATGCGTGCGGTCTCGGCGCGGAAGACGGGCTCAGCGCCGGGCTCGGCAGTGGCTCGCGGCGGCAGGGGTGCGGCGATATCGGTTCGTGGTGTCATGCGCCCAGCCTGTGCCGGCTCGCGCGGCGGCGGAACCCGGCGCGGCTGTGAGCAGCATCCTGCCGCCGGCAGCGGAACAGGGTAAGAGGCGGCGAAACTTCCGGCGTCGTGCACTAGTTCCCCGTGAGCTCACGGGGAACTAGCGCACGACACCGGAATCAATCGACTTGGGACCGGAGCGCCGGCTCCCCGGTGGTCAGTCCTCCATCAGCGCGGAGCGGATGAGGAACCGCTTGCCCTCGGGCGCTTCCACGGAGAAGCCCGATCCGCGGCCGTCCACCACGTCGACGGTGAGATGTGTGTGCTTCCAGTACTCGAACTGCTCGCGGGACATCCAGAAGTCGATGTCGACCTCCCCGGGCCCGGCCGTGTGACCCTCATCGGCGGGGCGGGCATCGGCTCCCCCGTCACCGGGCAGCCCGGCGGGCATTCCCTCGGGCGCCGGTAGCCGGAACGTGCCCAGCAGGACATCGGCGTCGCCGGTGAGGAACTCACCGGCCGGGTAGCACATCGGCGAGGAACCGTCGCAGCAGCCACCGGACTGGTGGAACATGAGCGGACCGTGGCGACGCATGAGGGTGAGGAGCAAGTCCCGGGCGTCTTCGGTCAGCGCGACGCGGGACCTCTCCTCACCTGCGATCCTGGCGCGGGCTTCGAGTGCGACCGCGGTCATGGAGGATCTCCTTCCCGTCGGAGGGGCCGCGATGCCGGACGCCTCCTTGCGCGGCCGCGCCAGTCCCTCGTGTCAGCAGCCCGTGCGCGGGACGCGCCCCGCGCCGGTGTCCTCAAGCGTAGGCTCCTGCCCACTGGGACACAATGGTCCAGCTCGTGACACGGCGCGCATCCGGAACGCGCCGCACGCGATGATGGAGGGGTGGATCTCCATCGACGCTCCCTGCTGCGCGCCGGCGCCCTGCTCCCGCTCATTCCCGTGGTTCCCGCCCTGGCCGCCTGCACGCAGGAGGCCGGGCCGGTCGAGGGCACCCCGCGCCCGCTGCCGATCCCGGAGCTGCTGGAGCCGGACATGGACGGTGATGTGGCGACGTTCACGCTGACGGCGCAGACGGGGACGAGTGAGTTCGTGCCCGGCACCACGACGGCCACCTGGGGGTTCAACGGCGCCTATCTGGGCCCCACGCTGCTGCTGCGGCGTGGCCAACCGGTGCGCGTGAGCGTACGCAACGAGCTGCCGGAGACCACCACGGTGCACTGGCACGGCATCAAACTGCCCGCCGCAGCCGACGGCGGCCCCCATCAGCCCATCGAACCCGGCGACTCCTGGAGCGCGGAGTTCACCCCCGATCAGCCCGCCATGACCGGCTGGTACCACCCGCATCCGCACGGGAACACCGCGCAGCAGGTGTACCGCGGCCTGGCCGGGCTGCTCTGGCTGCAGGACGACGACGATGCCGCCGAGGCGGGAATCCCCTCCGAGTACGGCGTCGACGATGTGCCCCTCGTCGTGCAGGACAAGCGCCTCGCCGAGGACGGCGAGCTGATGGACGCCTCCTTCGGCACCAATGTGGGTGTACTGGGACAAACCATCGTGGTCAACGGTCAGGTGAATCCTCTGTTCGAGGCCGAGCGGGAGGTGACCCGGTTCCGCCTCGTGAACGGCTCGAACACCCGGGTATACGGGTTCCGTTTCGCCGATGGCCGCACCTTCGCGCAGATCGCCTCAGACGGCGGGCTGCTGGCCGAGCCGTTCCTCACCGATGCGGTGCACCTCTCGCCGGGTGAGCGCGCGGAGATCGTCGTGCGGCTGGTGCCCGGCGAGACGGCGCAGCTGATCTCCGCCGAACCCCGGATGGGTTCGGTGGCCGACCCGGACGATGTGGGGGCACGCGACGAACTGGCCATCCTCACCGTCACCGGGCCGCCGGCCGCAGCCGACGCCGGAGCCCAGGAGGACGCCGACGCGGACCGAACGGTCCCGGCGGTCACCGCGCCGGAGGACCTGGGTCTCCCGGCAGTACTGGCCGAGGTGCCGCGTCACCGGGCGGACGACGCGGTGGAGACGCGCCAGTTCCGGCTGCAGGGCTTCCAGATCAATTCGCGGGCGATGAGCATGTCCCGGATCGACTTCGCCGCACCGGTCGACCAGCTGGAGCTCTGGCAGGTGGTCAATATGGACCCGATCCCGCACAACTTCCACATCCACAACGCGCAGTTCCAGGTGCACGATGTGGATGGCGCGGAACCGCCGCCGGACCTCGCCGGGTGGAAGGACACCGTCTACGTCGAGCCCCAGCGCACCACCCGGCTGCTGGTGCGGTTCGAGCGGTACACCGATCCGGAAGTGCCGTACATGTACCACTGCCATCTGCTGTATCACGAGGACGAGGGCATGATGGGTCAGTTCACGGTGGTCGACGGCCCGGGATCCGGCGAGCCGTCGGCGTTCGAGTCACCCGCGCCGGACGGCCGCCGGGGCTATGGACCCCGCAGCGGCGCGGCGCACAGCGGCCACTGAGGGCCCCTCCCTACCGCTGGGCCTGCCGCGGCACCACGACCCGGCGGACCACGATCAGCAGCGAGGCCGCCAGCGGGATCGCCACCAGCGCACCGAGCACGCCGCCGAGCGTGCCGCCGGCGACCGCCGCGATCACCACGAGCGAGCCGGGCACCTGGACGGCCTTGTTCATGATCCGGGGGCTGAGCAGATAGGCCTCGACCTGCATGTAGATCAAGTAGTACACGGCGGCGATGAACGCCACGTGGGGATCGGCCACCAGGCAGGAGACCACGATGATGGTCGAACCGGTGAGCGTGCCCACCAGCGGCACCATGGAGCCGAGGAAGGCGATGGCCGCCAGCAGCACCGGCAGGGGCGCGCCCAGCAGGGAGAGCACCGTGAAACTGAGGATGCCGTTCGTGGCGGCCAGGCTGGTCTGACCCAGCACGTACCGCCCCACCGAACGGGTGACCTCCTCGGCCACGGACATGAACTCCACCTGCGAGCTGGCCGGGACCAGCAGGTACAGTCCCCGCTTGATGCTCGCCAGCGAGGTGACGAAGTACAGGGTCAGGATGAGGACGATCAGCAGACCGCCGGCGAAGCCGACGATGCCCGCGCCGATCGCCAGGACACCGCCCCCGAGGGAGAGCAGGTTCTCCGGGTCCGCCAGGTAGGAGTTGAGGTTGTCGGCCAGCGCGTCCACGTCCGTCACCCCGGCGAAGCGCTCGTCCAGCTCCTGGAAGACGCCCGTGCGCCGGAACTCCTCGAACAGCTGCGGGATGCCCTGGATGAAGTCCTGGATCTGCCGCAGCAGCACCGGGACGATCAGGAACGAGATCCCCACCGCCACACCCACCAGTCCGAGGAACACCGTGGCCACGGCCCAGCCGCGACGCAGGCCCTTGCGCTCGAGCCAGCTGACCACCGGATCGAGCCCCAGGGCGAGGAACAGCGCCAGGCCCACATAGGCCAGCAATGTGCTGACCGTCTGCAGGGAGCCGATGATCGCCAGGCCCACGCCCACGCCCAGAGTGCCCAGCAGCCCGATCTGGAATGCTCGCAGCTGCACCACCCGCTCGGCGGGCGCGGCCCGGCGGGCGGCTCCGGCCGGCGGCTGCTCAGCGGGGCCCGGCGACATGGCGGACCTCCTGAGGGACCGGGGCGGACAGGCTTCGTGAGCAGCGTAGCGCACCGGATGGCATCATCGGCGCCGTTCACCCCGGCGCAGCAGCACCGCGATCACGAAGGCCGCCACGACCAGGCCACCGGTGACCATCAGAACCGCGCCCCAGCCGCCGTCCTGCCAGACCTGGGGCGTCAGATTGCCGCTGACGCTCGAGCCGGCGTAGTAGAACAGGGCGTACATCGACGCGGCATGCGCGGGACTCCGCCCGGTCGCGGAGGCCCGGTTGGGCACCCATGCGGAGGCGATGGCATGGACCGTGAAGAACCCGCAGCACAGCACCACCACGCCCAGCAGGATGCCCGGCAGCCACGGCACCGCCACCACGGCGACGCCGATCAGCATCACCAGCACGCCGGCGGTCATCACGGCACTGGGACCGCGGGCATCGGCGATGCGCCCTGCCCTGACCCCCACCATCCCGGCGATGGGATAGGCCAGGTAGATCAGGCCGATGAGGCCGATGGGCAGCAGATAGGGCGCCGCCTCCAGCCGGAAGCCCAGGGCGTTGAAGGTCCCGACGAAGACGCCCATCATGAGCGCGGAGATGGCGCACAGGCCCAGCAGCACCGGATCGGTGAAGACGCGTCCGAAGTCCGCCGGCAGGCGTCGCACCGGCACCGGCCGCGGGACGAACCGGCGTGAGGCCGGCAGCAGCAGGCGGCAGACGATCGCGCAGCCCAGGCTCAGCACCGCGGTGCCCAGCAGGGCGAAGTGCTCTCCGGCCAGGGTGATCCACCCCAGATCGGCCCAGCTGGCGTCGGGGAACCCGGTCCACTCGCTCAGCTCCAGGAGGCCAGCGGAGACGATCCGTCCGGACAGCCCGCCGGTGCTGGTGCCGAAGATGTAGATGGCAGTGGCCCGGGAGACGCTGCCACGGTGCATCTCCTCCCGCAGGTAGACCGCCGCCACGGCCGGAAGCCCGGCCATCACGAAGCCCTGCAGCAGACGCAGCACCAGGAAGGCGTCCCAGCTGGGCACCACTGCGGCCACCAGGCCCAGCCCGCTGGAGAGGAACAGGGAACCGTGGATCAGCGGGGTGCGGCCGAGCCGTTCGGCCAGCGGGGCGGCGACCAGCAGGCCGATGCCCAGCCCGGCGGTGGCCAGGGACACCGAGAGCGCCGACTGGCCCGGCGTGATGCCGTGCGTGCGCGCCAGTGCCGGCAGCAGCGCCTGCGTGCTGTAGAGCATCGTGAACGTCGCCAGTCCGGCCAGCAGGAGGGCGACGCTGATCCGCGTGGCTCCGGGTTCGCCGGCACGGTACCCCTCGAATCCCCCGGGTCCGTGCGTCTGGCTCATGATCTCCCAGTCTGCTCCCGCGCGGCAGATAGCTGAAATGCACCAGCAAGACCGGTGTTGATTCGATCAACGCATAAGACGCCCGCAGGCCGGATAGAATCGCCGCATGGACCTCGCGGCGTTGCACCTCTTCGCGCGGCTGGCGGAAACGGAGAACATGACCGTCACCGCCGCAGAACTCGGACTGCCGCAGCCCACGCTCTCGCGCAGCCTCGCCCGGCTGGAACGCGAACTGGGACGCCCCCTCTTCGCCCGGCACGGCCGGCGGCTCAAGCTCAACGCCCACGGCCGCGCCTTCCTGCCGCACGCCCGCGGCGCCCTGAGCGGCATCGAAGCGGGCCGGGCCGCGCTGCGCGCGCTGGACGACCCCCATCACGGCACCATCAGGCTGGGCTTCCTGCATTCCCTCGGCGCCTGGCTCGTCCCGCCGCTGCTGACCGGATTCCGCGCACTGGCACCGGAGGTGGAGTTCCGACTGCACCAGTCCGCGGCGACCGACCTGCACGAGATGCTCATGAGCGACGACCTGGACGCCGTACTCACCATCGTCGACGAGACCCGGCCGGCGGGCACCGCCTGGCAGCCGCTGATCCGCGAGGAACTCGTCATCGCCAGCACCGGAGACCATCCGGTCCTGGCCCACCGCGATGCCGAGGGCGGGCTCGCGCTGGGCGACGCCGCGCGCCATCCCTTCCTCCGACTCTCGGCACGGCACCAGATGCAGAGGCTGGTGGACCGGCTCTTCGCCCAGGCCGGCGTCAGCCCCGCGACCGCGTTCGAGGGCTCGGATCTGGCCACGCTGCGCGGCCTGGCGGCGGCGGGACTGGGCCTGGCGATCCTGCCGCGCGTCGACGACGCCCGGACCGCCCGGGGACCGGCGTCCGGGACGGCGGCTATAGTGCAGACCAGGATCTCGGGAGCCGACGCCCACCGGGACATCGGCCTGGCGACCCGGCAGGCATCGGCGCCGACCCCGGCGCTACAGCTCTTCCGCGAGTTCCTGGGCACCTCCCCGACCGTCGTCGCTCACCCCGGTGCCCTGACCGGGGCCGCCAGCGGCCCCGGAGACGCAGAAGGAGACGAGACGTGACGGAAGAACCGCGAACCGACCGCATCCCGGTCATCGGCGCGCAGGAGGTGCCCGGGCTCGATCCGGCCTATGCGGACCTGCTCGGCGAGGGGCCCCAGGAGGCGGGCCTGCCACGGTTCTCGGCGGTCACGCCGGAACGGATCGAGGCGGCCTTCGAGCACGCCGCCGGCTACCAGCTCGAAGCCATCTCCCGTCTCACCGCGCTCAGCGAGGCGCCCACCTTCGCCAACACCGATGTCCGGTTCGAAGAGTCCGGCCTGCCGCTGCGCCGCCTCCAGGCGCTCATCCGCCTGATGATCTCCGCCCTGGCCGGCAGCGACGTCCGGGACATGTGGAAGCGCCTGGCGCCCCGGCTCGCCGCCCATGAGAACGCCGTCTACCTGGACACCGCTCTCTACGCGCGGCTGCGGGCGGTGCCCACCGGGGACCTGACGCCGGCGGACTCCTTCGTGCACGCCCACACCCTGCAGGAGTTCGAGCTGGCCGGGGCCGCCCTGGACCCGGAGGCCCGCGCCCGGGTCGCCGAGCTCCGGGTGCGCATCGCCGATCTGGAGGCCGCCTTCGGCGCCGCGGTGCAGCGCCAGCAGCATGCCCGCGCTCTCGTCACGGACGACGCCACGGAGTTGGAGGGACTCTCCGCCGAGGAACTCGCCGCGGCCGAGGAGAGCGTCGGCGAGCCGGACGCCGGGACCGCGCGGCGATGGCGGCTGCCGCTGGTCAACACCAGCCAGCAGCCGGCCCTGGCATCGCTCACGCGTCCGGAGACCCGGCGCCGCCTGATGGAACTCTCCCTGGGACGTGGCATCGACGGCGGACCGGACGACACCCGGGCACTCATCACCGAGCTCACCGCCGCCCGCGCCGACCTGGCCGGAGAACTGGGGTTCGGCTGCTTCGCGGACCTGTCCACGCACGCCGCCTGTGCCAAGACCACGGCGGCCGCCGGGGACCTGCTCGCCCAGGTGCTCGGGCCGGCGATCGGCAAGGCCGCACGTGAGCTGCGGACCCTCGCGGAGTTCGGCGTCGCCGAGGGCCTGATCGAGCCCCCCGGCCCGGCCGAGCCGGACCCGGAACAGGACGCGGACCCGGGCGGCGCGCCGGACCTGCATCCGGCGGACGTCACCTTCCTCCTGCACGCCTACCAACAGCGCACCTTCCACCTGGACCCGGCCGAGCTGGCGCCGTACTTCGAGCTGGAGACGGTCTTCGCCGACGGCGTGCTCTACGCCGCCTCCCGGCTGTACGGCATCGGCTTCCGTGAACGGGACGATCTGGAGCTCTATCACCCGGACGTCCGCGCCTACGAGGTGACGGACGCCGATGGCGCGCCACTGGGGCTCCTGCTGGCGGACTTCTTCGCCCGGCCGGAGAAGATCGGCGGAGCCTGGATGGACCAGCTCGTCGACCAGGGCCGCCTGACCGGGACGCGCCCGGTCATCACGCTGACCTGCAACATCACCAAGCCCGCTCCGGGGCAGCCCGCCACGCTGAGCGTCGACGAGGTCACGACGCTGTTCCACGAGTTCGGACATGTGCTGCACGGCCTGTTCTCCGATGTCACCTTCCCCAGCCGTTCCGGCACCAATGTGCCGCGCGACGCCGTGGAGTACCCCTCACAGCTGAACGAGATGTGGCAGTTCGACCCGGAGATCGTGGCGAACTACGCCTGGGACCGCGTCCGGCAAAGCGGCATCCCCGCCGAGTTGCTGGACCGGATCCGCCAGTCGCACAGGTTCGGCGAGGGAGTGCGCACCCTGGAGTTCGCCGCCGCCGTGCTCCTGGACTTGACCTGGCACTCCCTGGAGCCGGGTGAGACGATCGAGGACGTGGTGGCCTTCGAGCAGGAGGTCTTCCACTCCGCCGGGATCCCGGCCGCGGTGGTGCCGCCCCGCTACCGCAGCGCCTACTTCCGGCATGTGTTCACCGGCTCCTACCCGGCCGGCTACTACTCGTATCTGTGGAGCGAAGTGCTGGCCGCCGACACCGCCGCGTGGTTCTCGGAGCGCGGCGGACTGGACCAGGACCTCGGTGAGCAGTTCCGCAGCACCGTCCTGGCACCGGGAGGCACGCGTGACATGGAGGACTCCTTCGCCCTGCTGCGCGGGCGTCCGGCCATCGTCCGGCCGCTACTGCTGAAACGCGGACTGATCGAGGAAGAGTGAAGACCCCGTGAGGGAAGAGGCGGGAGTGAGGGAACAGGGCATGCATCGTCGCAACATCGCCGTCGTGGAATCGGCCGCCGTCAAGGGCCTGGAGATCGAGATCCGGTTCCTGGACCACGGCGCCCCGACCGCCAAGGCGGCGGCCGGGCATCTGGGCGTCGATGTGGGCGCGATCGCCAACAGCCTGATCTTCCGGGCCATCGGGCGCTCCGGGGCAGGGCGGACCATCCTGGTGATGACGTCCGGGGCGCACCGCGTGGACACCGCCCACCTGGCGGAGGTGATCGACGTCGCCAGGATCGAGCGGGCCACCCCGGATCAGGTCCTTAAAGCCACCGGGCAGATCATCGGCGGCGTGGCGCCCTGCGGTCACCCCGCGCCGGTGGAGACCTACGTGGACCGGGCCCTGTCGGGCTACCCGCAGCTGTGGGCCGCCGCCGGGACCGTGGACAGCATGTTCCCGCTGAGCTATGAGGAACTCGTCCGGCTCACGGACGGCACCGAGGTCGAGGTCGCGCCCTGAGCAGCCGGTGAGCCCCCGCGGACCCCGCCGTTCCGGGCCCGGGTTCGCTCAAGGTTCAGGGCAGCCGGAAGGAGAACTGCAGCGCGCCGTCCACGTGGTGCTCGCGTACCCGGACCCGGTACACCTCCTCGATCAGCGCCCGCCGGAGCACCGCGTCCGGCGGGCCTTGCGCGATCACCCCTCCCTGATGCAGGACGACGATCTCATCGCAGTACCGCGCCGCCAGGTTCAGATCGTGGCAGACCACGATGCACCGGTGCCTGGCGCCGGAGATGAGCGTCATGATGGCGTGCTGATAGTGAATGTCCAGGTGGTTGGTCGGTTCGTCCAGCAGGATGAGCTGCGGCTGCTGCGTGAGGGCGCGGGCGATGAGGGCTCGCTGCCGTTCCCCGCCGGACAGCTCTCCCAGCAACCGGTGCCGCAACTGCGCCACCCCGGTATGCTCCATCGCCTCCTGTGCCAGCGCGCGGTCCCGGGCCGAGTAGGCCCGCCACGGGGAGACGAACGGACTGCGCCCCAGCAGGACCATCTCCTGCACGGTCAGGTCGATGTCGCCGCCCTGCTGCTGGGTGACGACGGCGAGGCGCCGGGCGATCTCCGCCTGGCTGAACCGGCGCAGGGGCTCCCCGTCCAGCAGCACCTCGCCGGCGTCGGGACGCAGCGCCCCGAACAGACAGCCCAGCAGAGTGGATTTGCCGCTGCCGTTGGGGCCCACAATGCCCAAGGTGCGCCCCTGCTGAGGCGAGAGCGTCAGCCCCCGCAGCACGCGGGTGCCGCCGAAGGCAAGGTCGAGGTCCTTCGCTGCCAGCAGGCCGGCGCCGCCATCAGCGGCGGCGCCGGCCTGGGACCGGTCAGGTTCGCGGTGGTCTGCGGCCACCGCGCTCAATCCAGCTCGGCGAGCTGCTCAGCCAGGGAGGCCAGCCCGGCGAACGCCTCGGGATTGTTCACCGTGGAGTCGCTGCGCATGCCCACCAGCGCACCCTCGCGTGCGGCGGTGAGTTCCTCGAAGCCGGGCTCGGCGAGCAGCCGCTCGGAGGCCTCCTCGAAGTCCTCGCCGCTGAAGCCGTAGACCACCACGAGGACATCGGGGTCGGCGTCCAGCACGGATTCGCGGCTGACGTCGAAGAAGTCGGTCTCTTCCGTGGCGAAGACATTGCTCAGATTGGTGATCTCGAACTGGGTGTTGATGATGCCGATGCCGCCGTACGCGGACAGCGGGGCACCGTCGCCGAAGTAGTACAGCGCGGCCGCGGTCCGCTCGGGCAGGCCCGCCGCCTGGGCCGTCGCCTCGTCCAGCACGGATTCATTGGCCTCGACGTTCGCCGCGGCCACTTCCTGCGTGCCGAAGAGATCGCCGTACTCGAGGATCTGCTGGTTGATGGTGCCGAAGTCCACCGGCGGCTCGCCGATGTCCGCGCCGGCATGCAGGCAGTCCCCGGCTGTGACGAGGCTGGGAACGCCGGCGCCCTGAAGGTCCTCGTAGGTCGTGGCGAACAGCCCGGAGTGCACCACCAGATCCGCGCCGGTCCCGAGCACCTGCTCGGTTCCGGGATCTTCCGGCGTGATGTTCTCCGCTCCGGCCACCGCCTCGCTGGCCCAGTCCGGCTCCTCGACGTAGAACTCCCCGGAACGGGCCACGATGCGGTCTCCAGCCCCGGCCGCGGCGAGGTAGTTCAGGGCGCTGGAACCGATGGTCAGCACGTTCTCCGGCTCGGATTCCAGGACGATCTCCCGCCCGCAGTTCTCCACCGTCCGGGGGAAGCCCTGGCCCGCATCGGCGGAGTCCGCCTCCGCGCCCGGGGCGCATCCGGCCAGCCCGAGCAGCAGTGCTCCGGCAGGAGCCACCAGGCGCCACGCGTGTCGTGTCATGTCTCATTTCTCCTTCGGTTGAATCGATGGACGAGGATCAGCAGGAGCGGCGTGCCCAGGAGCGCCGTGAGGATGCCCAGCGGAAGCTCCCGGGGAGCGAACGCCGTCCGGGCGACGAGATCGGCGGCCACCAGCAGGGAACCGCCCATGAGGGCGCTCACCGGAAGCACCAGCCGGTGCACGGCGCCGACGGCCCGCCGGGCCAGATGCGGCACCACGAGACCGACGAATCCGATGCTCCCGGAGACGGAGACCACGACGGCCACCAGGAAAGCCACCAGCAGGAAGGCGAGACGGCGGAAAGCCGGGGCGTCGATGCCGAGCGAACGGGAGGCATCGTCGCCGAGGGCCAGCGCATCCAGTCGGCGCGACCACAGCCAGAACACGGCACCGGCCAGGACCACGGTGAGCCAGGTGGGTGCCAGCTGCTCCCAGCGGGCCTGCTGCAACGAGCCGAGCATCCAGAACAGGACGGAGCGCGCGCCGCTTTGCCCCTGAGAGGCGAAGACCATGAAGTTGGTCAGCGCCGCGAGCATGAAGGACACCGCGATACCGGCGAGGATCAGCCTGGTGCTGTTCGCGGTGCCGCCGATGCCGGACACCGCCAGGACCAGCACGATGGCGGCGATCGCCCCGGCGAAGGCGCTGCCGGTCAGGCCCCACACCCCGAGCGCCGAACCGTAGCCGAAGAGGATCGATGCGGCGGCCCCGGCAGTCGCGCCGGAGGAGATCCCCAGCAGATAGGGCTCGGCAAGGATATTGCGCACCAGGACCTGCACCACGCAGCCGGCGAGGGCCAGTCCGGCGCCCACGGCGAAGCCGAGCAGGACGCGAGGGATGCGGGTACTCATCACGATGTTCCGGTGGGATTCCAGCTCGGCGCCGAGCTCCGCGGGACCGAAGCCCAGCTCGTGGCCGAGGATCCGGGTCAGTGAGGAGAGCGGGATGGGCACGGGGCCGGCGGCGATGCCGGCCGCCGTCACGAGCACGCTGCCGGGCACCAGCACGGAGAGCCAGATCGCGAGCGCGCCGTAGCGCCGGGCGGTTCCAGCGGCGTCCAGTTGACATCCTCCCTCCGTGCACGAATTATTGATAACGGTTCTCAGTTTTACACCAATCGGACGAGAAAGCCATCCATGACGCTCCCCGCTCCCCTGGCCCTGATGCGCACCGCCGGCCTGCGACCGCTCTCCCTGGTACCGGTGATCGCCCTGGGATTGGCCGTTTCGGTGACCTACCTGGGCAGCGCGTGGCTCAGCGCCCAGGTGTTCATCGCGATCTTCAGCGTGGACGCGCCCGGGTCCCTGGACCCCGCCGGGTGGCTGCGCCTGCTGGGTGCCCTGCTGGCGGGGCTGGTCGTCCTGCTGGCGTTGCGCCCGCTCCTGGTGCTGCTGCGGGAGGCGGAGGTGAACCGCCTGGGCCGCCGGTACAAGACCCGGCTGAGGGAGGCGATGGGACAGCGCGTGGCTGATCTGGGTCCCTTCGGGCTCAGCGGATCGCGCTCGGGCCGGCTGCAGACGCTGTTCTCCGAGGGGGTGGAGAACCTGGAGCCGTTCTACGGCAGGTACCTGCCCCAGATCGCGGTCACCGTGATGACCGTCCTGGCGGCCGGGACATGGCTTCTCCTGGTCAGTCCCTGGGTGGGCGGCGCGCTGCTGCTGGGCGGCCTGGGCGTGGTGATCCTTCCCCGGGCATGGGACCGCATCCTGGCCAGCAGGGGCGGGGAGCACTGGGACGCCTATGAGACCCTCAACGCGGAGATCGTCGACTCGATGCAGGGCATGACGACCCTCAAAGCGCTCGGCGCCGCACGCCGGCGCCAGGGCGAGCTCGAGGCGGCGTCGGACCGGTTGCTGAGTTCCACCATGCGTCAGATGAAGCTCTCCCTGGTCGAGAGCGGACTCACCGCCACCGCGCACGTCGCCGGTCCCCTCATCGGGCTGGCGGTGGGCATCTGGCAGGTCCGGGCCGGAGCCCTCGACCCTCTCGCGCTGTTCCCGATCCTGCTGGTCTCCGCGGAGATGTACCGCCCCTTCCGCGAGCTGTCCGCGCACTGGCATGCCGGCTACCTGGGCGGGTTCGCCGCCGCCGGGATCCAGCGTTTCCTCGCCGAGGGCACCCCGTACGCGCGGCTGGCACGTCAGGCAGCTCCCCCGAGCGACGCCCCAGAAGCGAGCGGCACCCTGGGGACGCAGTGCGACGGCGCTGGTGCGGAGCCGGACCTCGCCGCCGATGTGGAGGTCGATTCCGTGACATTCGCATTCGCCGACCCGCCCGGAGTAGAACCCGGAGTTGAAGCCGGAATTGAACCCGGAGCTGAGCACGAACCCGGGCACGGGCCGGAACACGGCACCGAAGCCCACGCCGGGCAGCACGAAGCACCCGCACCCGCGCTGGCGGGACTGACCGTCCGCCTGCACGGCGGTGAACTCAATGTCATCATCGGCGCCTCCGGCTCCGGGAAATCCACGCTGGCGGGCCTGCTGGCACGCTTCGCCCTGCCGGAACGCGGAAGCATCCGGATCGGCGGGGTCCCGCTGCAGGCCATCCCCGAAAGGGTCCTGCGCAGACGGCTGGCACTCGTCGGGCAGGGCGCCTCGTGCCCGGCCGGCACGGTCCGTGAGGTGCTCGGCGCCGAAAGCGGCCCCGCGGACCAGGACGGCGGGCGCACCGCCGGCGACGAGTGGCTGACGGCGGCTCTGCGCGCCGCCGGGCTGGAGAGCCTCCAGGGCGCCACCGGCTCCGAGGTGCTGGATCTGCCGGTAGCCGAACGCGGCACCAACCTCTCCGGCGGCCAGCGCCAGCGCCTCGCCATCGCCCGAGCCCTGGTCTCCCGGCCGCAATTGCTCATCCTGGACGAGGCCACGAGCGCGCTGGACGCCGCCCGGGAAGAACGCGTCCTGGCCGGCATCCGCGAATTCCTGCCCGGCAGCACCCTCGTCGTCATCACTCACCGGCCGGCCGCCGTCACCGGGGCCGCGCACGCCATCCGGCTGGGAGGAGGCCGGCTGCAGGCGACCGGCAGCGGGCAGGAGGTGCTGGCATGAACACGCTGACGCCGGTCGTCGCGCTGCTGCGCCGTATCCGACGGGGACGCGACTTCGCCGTATCCGTAGCCTGCATCGTCGCGTTGCAGCTGACCCTGGCCGCTTCGCTCGCCCTGTCCTCCCTTGCCGTGACCAGTACCGTACTGGCGGCAGGCGGCGGCGTGGTCGCGGCATTGCTGCTGGCCGCGGGGGCGGCGATGCTGGCGCACGGGCTGTTCGTCTGGCTGGAGAGCTGGTTCTCCCACGCCTTCGCCTACCGCGTGCTCGGCGGCCTCCGCAAGGACGTCCACCGCGCCATCGAACGGGCCGCGCCGATGGGGCTGGGACGGCGGCGGACCGGGGACGTGGTGGCCCGCGCGATGGGAGACGTGGAAACCCTGGAGTGGTTTTTCGCGCACACCCTCGGAGCGGCGCTGGCGGCGCTGATCACGCCCAGCGTGCTCATCGGCGTCCTCACGGCCCTGACCGGTCCGCAGGCGCTCCTGCTGCTCCTCCCGGCCGTGCTCCTGGTGCTCGTCCCGGCGGTCTTCCAGCGCCGGCAACGTCAGGCGGGGACCGAGCTGCGCGAACGCACCGGAGCCCTCGCGGTCACCGCTCTGGACGGCATCCAGTCGATCGCCGAGCTGCTCAGCCGTGGCCGCACCGATGCGCTGCAGCAGCAGCTGAAAGACGGCACCGCCGGCATCCAGCGCGTGAAAGCACGCATCGCCTGGCTGCGGGGCGGCGAGGGGGCGCTCGTCGAGGTGATCCTGGCGGCGACCTCGCTCCTGGTGCTGCTGGCGCTGGCGTTCCAGGCCGGAGAGATCCCGCTTCTGCTGCTGCCCACCCTGAGCGGCCTCGCCATGGCCGCGCTCAACCCGGTGATGGGTCTCGCCGGGATCCTGGCGCGGATCGGCGAGATCTCCGCCGCCAGCAGCCGGGTGCTGGAGATCCTGGATCTTCCCGATCCTCTCGATCATGCGCTGGAGACAGCCCCGCCACCGTCCGCCGGGAGGGCGGACAGCGCCCCGGCGCTCGAATTCGCGGATGTGCGGTTCAGCTTCCCCGGCGGCCCCGCCGTCCTGGACGGTGTCTCCTTCCAGGTGCCACGGGGACAGACCCTCGCGATCGTCGGGGAATCCGGCGCCGGGAAATCAACCCTGGGCAGTCTCATGCTGCGTTTCGCAGACCCCAACGACGGGGTGGTCCGGGTGGACGGACACGATG
Source organism: Sediminivirga luteola (assembly GCF_014639315.1). Classification (GTDB taxonomy): domain Bacteria; phylum Actinomycetota; class Actinomycetes; order Actinomycetales; family Brevibacteriaceae; genus Sediminivirga; species Sediminivirga luteola. The sequence continues at coordinate 40,964 of NZ_BMFY01000014.1, read as the reverse complement.
CCCGCACCCTGGAGCCGGACGAGCTCAGGCGGCTCGTCGCCCTGATCCCCCAGGACTCCTTCGTCTTCGCCAGCAGCGTCCGCACCAACCTCCGCCTGGCCGATCCGGCAGCCGGCGATGAGGCGCTCTGGTCCGCACTGCGGCGGGCGGCGCTGGCCGAACGCATCGGCGTTCTTCCCGACGGCCTCGACGGCCTCCCAGGGGACCGCGGCGAAGGGCTCTCCGGCGGTGAGCGCCAGCGGCTCGGACTGGCCCGGGCGTTCCTGCGCGATCCGGAGATCCTCGTCCTGGACGAATCCCTCGCCAGTCTCGATCCCGAACTCGAAGAACGCATCCTGACCGAGCTGCGTCTGGCCCGGGCAGACCGCACCACCGTCCTCATCGCCCACCGTCTCCGCTCCATCGAGGCCGCCGACGCGGTCCTGTTCCTGGCCGCCGGCCGGGTCCGCGCCCAGGGCACCCATGAAGAGCTGCTGCACCGCGAGGACTACCGCGGTCTGCTGGCGTCGCAGCTTCCCGATCCTCCGCCCGCACCCGGCGGGCGCGCAGCAGATGAGAAAGGAGGTGCCACCCATGGAGAACCTGGTCATTGAAGAGGTCAACCTCAACGAGACCCCGGAGCAGATCCTCGCTCCCAACTCGCATCACCACGGGCATGCCGTCGCGGCGTTCGCCTGGAGCTGATGCCCCATGAAGCCCGGTCGCGGGGTGCACATCTTCCATATCGCACTCGCACAGCCCCGCGACCGGGCGCTCGCCCTATGAAAGGACTCCCCCTTGAGCCCCCTACGTCCAGGCATCCCCGGTGACGGCCTACGGGCCGAGCTGAGAACCTTGCACCGCGGGCAGTCCCTCGTCTCCACCCGGATGGGCCGGCATTTCACCGTCGACCTGGACACCTGGACCCTGGCGAGGATCCTCCGCGCCTGGGACGAACCCGCAGAGCGCGAGGGACTCCCGGAGGGCTGGGACCGGGCCAGCAGAGCACTCCATGAGGCGGTCGACGGCGATGACCGCGCCTGGCGCACCCTGCTGCGCACCCATGCCGATCCGGCGACGGAACAGTCCCGGAACGGCACCGCCGCCACCCGGGCTGCCGCCTCCGGTGTCCCCGGACCGCAGCCTGGCGCCCGCCTTTCCGAGGCCACCGGCTTCCTGCTCGCGGGGGATCCGCAGCTCGCCGCCGAGCTCGGTTCCGGGCTGGCCGATCTCGGCATCGGCACGGCCTACCACGAGGGCAGCCACGTCCACGCCGGATATCGAGCCTTCCGCGAGCGCCTGCCGCTACTGTGGTGCGCCGTAGAGCCCGACGCCGCCCTGTTCACCGACATCGACCGGTTCCTGGGCGACCTCCGGGTCGAGTGGATCTGCGTCGAGGCGCGCTTCCACACTCTCGTCGTGGGACCACGGGCACGCGCGGGGTCCTGGGCCGGCTACGAGGACTTCGCCGGCCGGGAGCACGCCGCCGCGGGCGACCCGCGCCTGCACCGGGCCCTGCGGGCGCCCGCCTCCCTGGGCGCAGCGCCTCAGGCGGCCCGGGCTGCCGTCGGCCAGGTGGCGGAGCTGATCGCAGCCGGACTCGAACCCGAGACGGTGCATGTCCTGGTCCCGGGCGAACCACCACGCCGGCACCCGGTCCTGCCGCTGCCAGGCAGCAGCATCCCGGATCGCATGCCGCACGAACCGGGCGATCTGGTCTCTCCGCTGTGCGGGCTCATCACCAGGACGCGCTACATCTCGCACCATCCCCGGGTTCCCGCCGCCTTGACGACGGTGCAGTCCGATGTCGCCGATCTGCGCCGCATCTCCCCGTGGTCCAATACGACCACCTGCCAGGGCAGCGGCTTCGCTCCGCCGGAGGACATCACCCCGGCCGCGGTGGGCGAGGCGGTCGAAAGATACGCCGCCAACGTCCTGGACACGCTGCCGCTGCGCTTCGGATCTCACCGGAGCCTGGCGCGAGGACCGGTGCGCGTCCTGGATCCGGAGTCCCTCGTGCTCTTCTCCGAGCGGCAGTACGCTGCGCCGGGCTTCCCCTTCGCGCCGTTCACCCGTGAGACGGAGGTCCACTGGGTGCCGTCGACCTCCCTGTCCACCGGGGAGGAGGTGCTGGTCCCGGCCAGCATGGTCTACGTCAACTGGTTCATCGGCGCCTACGCGCACGCCCCGCACACCAACTTCTGCGCTTTCGCGGGCGTCGCCGCCGGACCCGATTACGACTTCGCCGTGATGAGCGCCCTGGAGGAGATCGTCGAGCGGCACATCACGATGGCGTGGTGGCTGAACGCCCACCCGCTGCCGCTGGCCGACACCGCCGGTCTGCTGGAGCGGATCGGCCCGCACGAGGGGCAGGAGTTCTCCGTGATCTCCCTGCCGAACGAGTTCGGCATCCCGGTGGCCGCCGGAATCGTCCGGGACCGGCAGGAGCAGCTGGTGCACATCGGCTTCTCAGCGCGGGCCACCTTCGCCGATGCTGCCCTCAAGGCATGGACCGAGGCGCTCACCCTGCAGGAGGGCGCCCGCGATCTGCTCCTCGAGGACGGTGCCTACTGGCGGGCCATCCGCGCCGGCACCCTGCCCGGCCGGTCCTACAAACCCTGGCGCGAGGACCGCCGCTATCTGGACGACTTCCGCGCGGACATGCACGATGTGGACGATCTGATGGTGCAACAGCAGGTGTACCTGGATCCCCGGGCCGAGGAGCGGATGAGCACGCTGCTGCGACCGCAGCACACCGTCGCCGCCGGTGGTTTCCAGGAGCTTCCGGCACGGTCGCTGCAGGCCTATCTGGACCGTTTCCACGCCCGGGGATACGAGGTGCTCGTCGCGGACCTGACCACTCCGGACATCGCCAGCACCGGAATGCGCGTGGTGCGGGTGATCGTGCCCGGGACGATCGGCAACTCGCCGGCGGCGTTCCCCTACCTGGGCCGGCAGCGTGTCCAGCAGCTGGCGGTGGAGCTCGGCTGGCGGGACAGCCCGCTGCCGGAGGACGAGCTGAACGTCTTCCCGATGCCCCACTCGTGACGGGGATCCGGTGCGGCAGACGAGGACGAGAAGAAAGATGAGCGAGCGCGATACGATCCAGCCGTTCGCCGAGGTGTACCCCGCCAACGATTCGTGCGTACTGGCCGGTTCCGGGCGGCTCGTCAGGCTCGGCCTCAGCGCCGAAGCGCTGCTCGGGCCGCCGGAGGCGGGCCGGGACGCGGCGCGGCTGCTGGGACCCGATGACGCCTGGCCGGCATTGCGTGCGGCGATGGAGTGGGCCCGGCACCGGGACGTGCCCGTCTACGGCGGCGTCGAGGCGGCGCAGGACGCTGGCCCGCCAGGAACGCTGGTGATCGTGCAGCTCGGGCGCGCATTCCTGCTGCGCGGCGCCACGACGGCGCTGCTGGCACGCTTGAGGTCCCGGCTGGTGGCCGGAGCCGCACCGGAGAGCGCGGCGCTATGGCTGCGCACCCCCTTCCACCTGCCACTGGATCCCGTCCCGGAACCGACGGTTCCGGCACCGGTCGCATCGCCGGGAGGCTCTGCCCGGCTGGAGGAGAGCCCGGCGGCGCCGTTCCGCGGCCCTGCAGGGGAGGGCGTGCCACTGGAGCCGGACGCCGCACAGGCTGCCGGCGTGTGGCGCTGGCAGGACGGTGGCTGGCGACCGGTCCCCGTGCTGCCGCTGCCGGACGAGCAGGTCCGGCACGACACCTCGCCCGGGCAGCCGGAGGATCTTCTGGACCCGGATGCCGGCGTGGTGCTGGCGGTCACGGAACTCGGTTACCTGCCGGTGCCCCTGGATCACTGGCGGCATCGGCAGTGGGCCCTCTCGGCGCTGGAGCGCGTGGATCCGGAGTGGCGCCCTGACGCCCTGGTTCCCGATGTCAGCCCGGACCGGGGCTCCCGGCCAGGGCTGATCCGGGCGGGCGCCTTCTACGCCAGCGAGTATCTCCGGCAGATCCCGCTCCGGCGCGCCCGCTGGGACGAGCTCGCCGACGCCGCGCTGGACCCGGAGCAGACATCGCTGTTCGATCCGGCGCTCACCCGCGAACCGGGCTGCCCGCTCATACCCTGGCAGCGCACGACCGAAGTCCTGTGGACCCCGGGCCGGGACCTCGCGGCCGGGACGCCGCTGTGGGTGCCGCTCAGTCTGGCGTGCATGGACTGGACCGCACCGAGCCTGCGGCCGGCTCCGCTGACGAACCCGTCGAACTTCTTCGGCATGGGCGCCGGCGACACGGAAGCCGCCGCCCTTGAAGAGGGACTGTCGATGGTGCTCGCGGCGCACGCCGCCCAGCTGTGGTGGCGGTGCGGTGCCGGGCTGGTGCCGGTGGATCTCGCATGCCTGCCGGAGCGCGCGGCCCAGGAGGGCCGGGGGCGGCGGCGTCCGGATGCGGGAACACCCGGGGGACCCGGTGCCGGCGGGACCGTTCCCGGCACCGGAAGCTCGGCGGGCGGGGAACTGGAGGTCACGGCGTGGCGGATCCTGACGCCGTGGAGCTGGCCCTGTGTCCTGGTGCGGCTGCACGATGCCGGACGAGACATGACGGTAGTGGGCCACGGCGCAGGACCGTCGATGGCGCAGGCAGTGGAACGTGCCCTGTCCACCGCCGGCCTGCAGTATGTCTCCGCGCGCGAGATCGCCGACCCGGCCGGTTCCCTGTGCGGCAGCAGCGCGGGGCTGCGCCCGTACCGGGAAGACCGGCGCTGGCGGGAGGACTACCGCGCTGATGGCCGGGATCTGCTCGAACCGATGATGCAGCTGCAGCGTGCCCTGGACCCGCATGTGCAGGCACTGCTGCGGGGCCGGCTGGCCGCGGCCGAGGCTGCTGGCCGGCGTACCGGCACGGGGCCGGATGGCGCCGGATCAGCCGGCCATGCGGTCACCGGAGCGCAGGGGGCGCCGGCCTGGCGAGAGGCAGCGCAGCAGGCGGCCGCGGCCGGATTCCAGGTGATCGGCGTGGACATGACCACCGCGGATCTGGCGGCCGCCGGTGTGCGCGCCTGGCGCGTCGTGCTGCCCGGCGCCTATGTGACGGCTCCGGAGGCACTGCCGCCCGATCCTTCGCTGCTGGGCCGTCATGCCGAGACGCTGGGACTGCCCCCGCCCGATCACACAGAGCCCTATCCCGGGTGGTGAGTTCCGGCGGCTCAGGCTTTCCCGGCGTAGTACCGGCCCAGGACGTCCGCGCGCAGCTCCTCGAAACGGCCGTCCTCGATACTGTCCCGGATGCGGTCGACCAGGTGCACGATGAAGTGCTCGTTGTGGATGGTGCACAGCGTGGAGAAGAGCATCTCCTTGGCCTTGAACAGATGGTGCAGATAGGCGCGGGAGTAGTGGGCGCAGGTGTAGCAGCCGCACTCCGGGTCGATGGGGCCGAAATCCTTCTTGTAGCGGGCGCCGCTGATGTTGAACCGGCCGTCGGCGGTGTAGACGGCCGCATTGCGCGCCACTCGGGAGGGTGAGACGCAGTCGAAGGTGTCCGCGCCGTTCTCGATGGAGGTGAAGAGGTCGTCCGGCTCGGAGATGCCCAGCAGATGCCGCGGCTTGTCCTCGGGAAGTTCCTCGGAGACCCAGCGGACGATGGTGCCCAGGTTCTCCTTCTCCATCGCCCCGCCGATGCCGTAGCCGTCGAAGTCCATGACACCCAGGTCGCGGGCGGCCTTGCGGCGCAGGTCCTCGTACTGCGCGCCCTGCAGCACCCCGAACAGCGCCTGGTACGGGCGATGCGCGCGTTCGGCCGTGAGCCGCCGGTGCTCGGCGATGCAGCGAAGCGCCCACAGGCGGGTGCGTTCCAAGGACTCCTCCTGATAGCCCCGGGTGTTGAGCAGCGTGGTCAGCTCGTCGAAGGCGAAGATGATGTCCGCGCCGAGCTGGTGCTGCACCTGCATCGAAATCTCGGGCGTGAAGCGGTGCCGGGACCCGTCCAGATGGGACTTGAAGGTGACCCCGTCATCGTCGACGTGGGCCAGGCGTTCCTTGCCGGGTGCGATGACGTCGTCGTTCTGCACGCCGGTGGCGTCCATCGCGATGACCTTCTTGAAGCCGGCGCCCAAGCTCATCACCTGGAAGCCGCCGGAATCGGTGAAGGTGGGTCCTGGCCAGTTCATGAAGGCGCCTAGCCCCCCGGCGGCATCGAGCACCTCGGGGCCTGGCTGGAGGTACAGGTGGTAGGCGTTGGCCAGCACCGCCTGGGCACCGGTGGCGGCGACATCCTCGGGCCGCACCGCCTTGACGGTGGCTTTCGTGCCCACCGGGATGAACGCCGGCGTCCTGATCTCCCCGTGCGGGGTGCGGATCACCCCGGTACGCCCTTGGCGACCGTCCAGCCGCTGCTTCACTTCGAAGCCGAACCGGCTGCGGTCGTTCTGCTGCTGAGTCACCAGACGAGTGTACTGGCCACCGCTCCCGCCGCCCGATGCGTCGTGACGGCAGTGCGGGGCCGCTGCTGAGGGCCCGAGGCCGCGGTGGCGGCGGTTCAGAGCGCGGCGAGCATCTTGCCGGGATTCAGGATGCCCCGCGGGTCTAGGGCCTGCTTGACCTGCCGGTGCAGCGCTCGGGCGCTGTCGTCGAGTTCACGTGCCAGCCAGCGGTTCTTCAGGTGGCCGACGCCGTGCTCGCCGGTGATGGTACCGCCGAGTTCCAGGCCGAGTGCCATGAGCGCGTCGAAGGCGGCGTCGGCGCGGCGGACGGCGTCGGGATCGGCGGCGTCGAAGAAGATACCCGGATGCAGATTGCCGTCACCGGCGTGACCGGCGCAGGAGATGACGACGTCGTACTCGCGACGGACCGCCGCGACCCCGGCATAGAACTCCGGCAGGGCGGTGACCGGGACGCAGAGGTCTTCCACCAGGTCCCCGCCGCCGTTGCGGGCGGCGAACAGCTCTGCCGCGGCGGATACCTGCCGGCGGATGTGGATGAGTGCTTCGCTGTCCTCGGGGTCGTCGCTGTAGACCACCTCGGTGGCGCCATGCTGCTCCGCCAGGCCCGTGAAGCGCTCCAGCTGGGCGGCGGCGTGGGCGTCGTCGGCCTGCATGAGCAGGATCGCCCCCGCCTCGGGGTCCAGGCCGAAGTCCCCCAGCTCGTTGAGCTGGTAGATGGTCTGGGCGTCCATGAACTCCAGCATGGACGGCTGCAGGCCGCTGGACATCACGGCGGTGACGGTGCGGATGGCGTCCAGTTCCGCGCCGAAGACGGCGATGGCGGTCAGCGGGTCCGGCAACGCCGGCACCAGCCGCACCGTCGCCTCCACCACCACCCCCAGCGTGCCCTCCGACCCGATGAACAACCCCCGCAGATCCAGCCCCGCCACACCCTTAGCCGTCCGCGCCCCCAGCGTCGTCAGCGAGCCATCGGCCAGGACCACCTTCAACGAACGGACATAGTCCCGCGTCACGCCGTACTTCACGCAACACAGACCCCCCGCGTTGGTGGCGATGTTCCCGCCGATGGACGAGATCGCCACCGAACCCGGGTCCGGCGGATACGCCAGGCCATACCCGGCCAAATGATCCTTCAGGTCCTGATTGATCACGCCGGGCTCGACCGTCGCGGTCCGCTCGGCCGCGTCCACGTGCAGGATCCGGTTCATCCGGGAGACATTGAGCAGAATGCACCCCGGCACCGCATTCGCACCACCGGCCAGACCGGTCCGGGCACCCTGCGGGACGACCGGGATACCGTGTTCGTGGGCGAAGCGGAGCGTCGTCTGCACGTCTTCGACAGTCTCGGCCCGCACGAGCGCGGACGCGGCGCCGAGGGGCTCGCACAGGGCGTGATCGGCGGAATACGACTCCAGCACAGCCGGGTCGACGCTCAGGATGCCGGGGCGACTGAGCACCGCGGCGAGTTCGCCCCGGTTCCAGTCCGGAGCAGGCGCCGCCGGCAGCGCGGAGACGGGCGGGCCGGCGTCGCCCGCCCCGGGCCGCTCCGTCCGGGTGCCGGCGGTCGTCCCGGTGCCGGGGCCGGCCGCTGCGGCCGGTTCTCCGGCGGCCTGGGTTTCCTGGGCGGTCCGGGTGTTCTGGGCGTCCATGCCTTCGACGATACCGCCCTCGACGTCGATGGCGACGGCTCAGGCCCGGCCGGGCACCACCACGTCCGCGAGCGCCGGATGGCCTTCGGGAATCCGGCCGCGGAACTCCCGGGCCAGGCCGAGGAACCGTTGCAGGCCCGGCTCCTCGCCGATGGTGACCCGCACGCCGTCATCGAGGTTCCGCACGCTGAGCGCATGGTCAGCGCAGTAGTCCTCGAACGCCCCGGAATGCTCCGCCAGGGGAAGCCAGACGAAGTTCCCCTGCGCTTCCGGCACGCGGTAGCCCAGGTCCCGCAGTTCCTGCGCGATCTGGTCGCGGCGGGCACTGAGCGCGGCTGCGCGAGTTCTGACCGCATCGGCGCATCGCAGCGAGGCCAGAGCGGCCATCTGCGCCGCCGCAGAGACGCCGAACGGCATCACGGTCTTGGTGAGCGCCTCGATCACCCGGGGGTGCGCGACCGCATAGCCGATCCTCATCCCGGCCAGGCCGTGCGCCTTGGAGAAGGTGCGCAGCAGGACGAGATTGGGCCAGCGGCGTTGCAGCTCCAGGCCGTCGGCGGCGTCGGGGACGGTGACGTACTCCAGGTACGCCTCATCCAGGACGACGATGACGCCCGCCGGCACCTGCCTCATGAACTCCTCCAGTTCGGCGTGCCGCAGGGCGGGTCCGGTGGGATTGTTCGGGCTGCACAGGAAGACCAGGCGGGTGCGCTCGCTGAAGGCGGCCGCCATCGCCGGCAGGTCCAGGCGCGCGTCCGCGGTGAGCGGGATCTCCAGTCGGCGGGCGGCCGCCATGCCGGTCACTTGCGGGTACATCTCGAAGCTGGGCCACGGGTAGATGGCCTCGTCGCCGTCGTCGCAGGTGGCCTGGACGATCGCGTTGATCAGCTCGGAGGAGCCGGTGCCGAGGATGAACCAGTCGCGGGGACGGTCCAGCAGCCGGGAGAGTTCTCCGATGAGGACCGTGCCGAAGGTGTCCGGGTAGAAACGGGGCTCGCGGCCGGCTTCGGCGATGGCGTCGAGCACCTCCGGCAGCGGCGGGGCGGCCTGCTCGTTGGAGGCGAGCTTGTACGCCGTCAGCCCGGGGACCTCGCGAGCGGGTTTGCCGGGGAGGTAGGGCGGGAAGGCATCGAGCGCCTTGCGCAGGAAGAAGGTGGGAGCGTCATCGCCGTCGTGCATGCCTTCGATTCTGACACGCGCGACGAGCAGTTCACTCATCCGGGCACCGCCGAGGGTGCTGGACCACAATGCGGCAGGCGGCGAGTGTGGCGCTGGGGACTTCGACTCGGGATCGCTCACCGGCCCAGAGGCGCGGGAACCGTGCGGAACCCGCGGGCTGAGGCTCGTCACGAAGCGCCATTGTCGCGGAACAGCCGTTCTATCAGTGCGGGGATGCGGCGCTGGAGAGCGGCGAAGACCAGCCGGTCATCGACATTGTCGTAATGGTGGGCGATAAGGTTGCGCATCCGCCCTATCGCCACCCAGTCGACATCCGGATACTCGGCTTTGAACTCAGGCGGCAGCTTCTCCACGACGGTGGCCACCTGCACCACGATGTGACGGCCGTTGTTACGCAGAACACGGCCGTAGGAGCTGTCTTCGAGATAAGCAGCTGCGCCCAGTTCCACCGTGTAGGCGGCATCGTCGGCAAAACGCTGGAGATCCCGCAACCGGCGCCGCAGCCGGTCGTCTCGAGAAGCGGTCACAATGCCACCGCTTCTTCCCGGGCGCGGTCCAGCACGGCGCTCTCGCCGCGGGCATCAACGATCTCCACCTTCACCGTAAGAAGATCCGTCAACTCGTCTTCCAGCGCCAAGAGGTCCACGATGTCATGGGAATCGGTGAAATCCACGAGCAGGTCCAGATCCGAGGACTCGTCGTCGTCCTTCCTGGCGACTGATCCGAACACGCGCGGGGCCTCGAGGCCGAAACGCGTGAACACCTCGCGCACGTGGTCCGCGCACGCCTCAAGCGCGACCGAGGGTTTCACGGCAAGCGCTTCGTCCAGAGCTGCACGCGTGCGTCCGGACGGCTGCCGGTGGTTCCGCTCGATCACCGCGATCAGCGGCTGGGCTACCCCGGCGCGCCGGGCGAGTGCCCGCTGGGAAAGCCCCAGCATCTCTCTCCTCCTGCGTACCAGCCGCCCATAGTCCACACCCATAGCCCCACGATAACCCCGTCTGTTATCACATGGAAGCACTCGGCGCTCAGCTGGCCTTCTTCGGCCCCTTCGAACTCGCGGACTTCCCGGAGCTTGTCGAAGCCTTCGACTTCGACGAGGTGGACCCGGACGATTTCGAGCCGGACTTGGCCGAGGACTTCTTGCCGGAGTTGCTCTTCGCTCCTGCTGCGCTCTTCTTAACGCCAGCGCTCTTCCCGGAACCGCCGCTCTTGCCGGAACTGTCGCTGCCGGAGCCGCCGCTCTTCTTAGCGCCTCCGGCTTTCCCAGACGAGGACTTCTTCCTCGCCCCGGAGCCGGCCGATTCACCGGAGCCTCCCGAGCCGGATGCTCCCGAGCCGGATGCTCCCGAACGCCGGCCACGGCGTGAATCGACGCTGCGCTTGAGCGCCTCCATCAGATCGATGACATCGCCGTCGCCCTCATCCTCGTCGACCTCGCCGAAGGTGGCCTCCGTGTCGATGTCCTCACCATGCTCGAGCTTCTCCTCGATCAGCGTCTGCAACTGCTCCTGGTAGGCGTCCGTGAACCGCTCGGGTTCAAAGTCCTCGGAGTACGCCTCTACCAGCGAGGCGGCCATCTCCATCTCCTTCTTGCTGATGCGCGAGCTGGGGATGTCGAAGTCCGCATCCCGCATCTCATCCGCCCAGCGCATGGTCTGCAGCACGATCACGTCGTCACGCACCCGCAGCGCCGCCAGCCTCGTCTTGGACCGAAGGGTGAACGTCACGATGGCCACGCGGGAGGCCTCTTCGAGGGTGCGCCGCAGTAGCACATACGACTTGGACGACTTCGAGGCAGGCTCCAGGAAGTACGACTTGTCCAGGATCATGCTGTCGATCTGCTCTTCCGGGACGAACTGCTCCACCGCGATCTCGCGGCTCTCGTCGGCCGGCAGCTCGGCGAGCTCCTCCTTGGTGATGACGACCGTCTTGTCGCCGTCGTCGTAGGCCCGGTCGATGTCGCCGTAGTCGATCACCCGGCCGCAGACCTCGCATCGGCGTTCATAGCGGATGCGCCCGCCGTCCTCATCGTGCACCTGATGCAGCGAGACGTCGTGGCTCTTCGTCGCGGAGTACAGCTTGACCGGCACGCTCACCAGCCCGAAGGAGACCTCGCCCGACCACAGTGCCCGCATCGCCATCACCTTCCTCCAGCGCGCTCACGCCTGACTCCATCAGAACACACCCGGGGCGCCCTGTTGAAGGGTGCCCGGCAGTCGGTAGCCTGAGTGAACCGCTGCTGGCAAAGGCGACCACCGGCGGCAGGAGGCGAGAGCCCATGGCGACACGGCAGACGGTCACCGTCGACGGCCATCGGCTGCGGGTGACCAACCTGGACAAGGTGCTCTACCCGGTCACCGGCACCACCAAACGCGATGTGCTGGCGTACTGGCAGGCGGTGGCGGCGGTCATGATCCCGCATGTGGCGCGCCGGCCGGCCACCAGGAAGCGCTGGCCCGACGGCGTCGGCACCGACGAGCACCCCGGAACCCCGTTCTTCCGGAAGAACCTTGAGGACTCCGCACCGGACTGGGTGCCCCGGATGGAGCTGGAGCACTCCGACCACACGAACGTCTACCCCCTCGTGGAGCATCCCGCCGTCCTGGCGTGGTTCGGGCAGGTCGGCGCCTTAGAAGTCCACGTGCCGCAGTGGAGGTTCGGCGAGGACGGCTCCCCCGGCGCCCCAGACCGGCTGGTGCTGGACCTCGACCCCGGTCCTGGCGTGGAGCTGCCGCAGATCGCTGAGATCGCGCGCTGGTGCCGGGAGATCCTGGACGATATGGGCCTGGCATCGATTCCGGTCACCTCCGGGTCGAAGGGCATCCACCTGTACGCGGCACTGGACGGGACGTACACCTCGCAGCAGGTCTCCGAGGTGGCGCACGAGCTGGCCCGCTCGCTGGAGGCGGATCACCCCGACGAGGTGGTCAGTGAGATGAAGAAGTCCCGCCGCACGGGCAAGGTGCTCATCGACTGGAGCCAGAACAACCGCAACAAGACCACGGTGGCGCCGTACTCGCTGCGTGGCCGCAGCCACCCGAACGTCGCCGCGCCTCGCACCTGGGAGGAGCTGGAGGACCCCGGTCTGGCGCAGCTGGACTATCAGCAGGTGATGGAGCGGGTCGCCGACGGTTTCGATCCGCTCGAAGGCTTCGGTGCGGCAGGGGCTCCTGAGGGTGGGGGCAGCGGTTCCCCGGCCCCGGAGGGCACCGGCTCTCGCGGCTCCTCGAAGGCGGGCGGCGGCGATCGCGTCGGGCGGAAGGGGTCCCCGAAGAAGAACACCGGCGGTAAGAATGCCACTCGGCCCGGCGGAGAGGAGACACCGCCGCAGGACTCGCTGAGCGTCTACCGGTCAAAACGCGATGCCTCCCGTACGCCCGAGCCGGTGCCCCAGGAGTCTCCCTCCGCTGGGGAGGACGATCCCATCTTCGTGATCCAGGAGCACCATGCCCGGCGGCTGCACTACGACACCCGGCTGGAGCATGACGGCGTGCTGGTGTCCTGGGCAGTGCCGAAGGGACCGCCGCTGCGTTCGGGCACCCAGCGTCTGGCGGTGCAGACCGAGGATCATCCGATGGAGTACGCGACGTTCGAGGGCCGCATCCCGAAGGGCGAGTACGGGGCCGGAGAGGTCGGCATCTGGGACTCCGGCACCGTGGAAATCGAGAAGTGGGAGGACGGCAAAGTCGTCGCGGTCCTGCACGGGCAGCCCGACGGCGGGCTCGGCGGACGCCCCAGGCGCTACGCCCTCATCCGCACGGACGACGAGAGCGGCTGGATCATCCGCCTGACCAAGGACCAGCCGGAGGCCCGCGGCGGCTCCCGGCCCGGGGGACGGGACAAGCGCAAAGACACGGCGGACACGGCGGCCACCGGCGCGTCCTCAGCCACGCGGTCCCCCTCCCGCCGCCGGGACGCATCGGCGGACCGGAACACATCGGCGCAGGCCAGCGTGCCGGATCCGTTGCCGCAGCCGATGCTCGCCACCGCCGGATCCGCCGCCGATGTCCGCCGGGACGACTGGGTCTTCGAGGGCAAATGGGACGGGTACCGGGTGGTCGCGGGTATCGGCGGGGACGGCGTGGAGCTGCGCAGCCGCAACGGAACGGACCTGACCGGCACGTTCCCGGAACTGGCTGAACTATCCGAGCTGGTTCCGCCGGGCACCGTGCTGGACGGCGAGGTGGTGGCGCTCGGTCGCGGAAGCCGGCCCGATTTCGGCTTGCTGCAGATGCGCGGGCGCCTGACCTCCGCCCGCGAGGTCGAGCAGGCGATGTCCCGGATCCCGGTGTACTACATGGTCTTCGACGTGCTGCACACCGCCGAGCACGGCAGCCTGCGCCGCGAGCCGTACACCGAGCGGCGGGCCGTGCTCCGCGATCTGGTGAACGAGGGCGCGCATGTGCAGGTGCCCGGCGATCTGGGTGACTCGCTGGACGACGCGCTGGACACCAGCACGGAGCTTCAGCTGGAGGGGGTCCTGGCCAAGAAGGCCGGCAGCGTCTACCGGGCCGGGCGGCGCTCGCGGGACTGGATCAAGATCAAGACGGAGAACCACCAGGAGGTCGTCGTGATCGGGTGGCGCCGGGGCAAGGGCAGCCGTTCCCGCAGCCTGGGCTCGCTCCTGGTCGCGGTGCCGGGTGACGACGGCCGGCTGCACTACGCCGGCAGGGTCGGGACGGGGTTCGGTTCCGATGAGCTCGACGAGCTGCGGGCGACCCTGGAGAAGATGACCCGGAAGACCGCGCCCGCAGAGGGCGTGCCCCGCGAAGACGCCTCCGACGCCACCTGGGTGAGACCGAAGTTCGTCGGGGAGGTGAAGCATTCCGGCCGCACCCGTGACGGCCGCCTCCGCCAGCCGGTCTGGCGAGGCTTCCGACCGGACAAAACGCCCGATGAGGTGGCATGGGAGGCCCCGGCGGAGGGGTGAGGGGGCCGAGCGGGCACGGGATCGTTGGCGTGAGGGGCTGCTCATGAGAGACTGACCGCGCCGATCGCGATGGTGCGATCGCGCCTGGGTACCGGCCCGCCGGACGCTCAGTCTTCCTGAAAGGACGGGCCAGACCGATGGCATCACTACGCTGGGGCATTCTGGGGACAGGCTTCATCGCGAGGACCTTCGCCCGCGATCTGCTGCTGGCGGGGCTCAGCGTCACCGCAGTCGGTTCCCGGTCCGATGAGGCGGCCCGCGCCTTCAGCAGCGCGCTCGGCGGTCAGGAGGTCACTGCCCACGGTTCGTACAGCGCCCTGGTGAACGATCCGCGGGTGGACATCGTGTACGTGGCCACGCCGCATCCGATGCACGCGGAGCATGCGGCCCTGGCACTGACAGCCGGCAAGCATGTGCTGCTGGAGAAGCCCTTCACCATGAACGCCCGCGAGGCCCGCGCCGTGGTGGAGCTCGCCGGGCGTCACGGGCTGCTGGTGCAGGAGGCGATGTGGACGCGTTTCCTCCCGCATATGGCGTATGTGCGGCAGGTCGTCAGCAGCGGCGCCCTGGGCGAGCTGCGCACCGTGGTCGCCGATCACGGCCAGCGCCTGCCCGGCAATCCGGACCACCGGGTGAACGATCCCCGCCTGGGCGGGGGTGCCCTGCTGGACCTCGGCATCTACCCGCTGTCCCTGGCCTGGGACCTGCTGGGTGCCCCGGCAAGGATCCAGGCCGATGCGACCTTCAGCGCGCTGCACGTGGACGACCAGACCTCGGCGGTGCTCAGCTACGACAGCGGGGCGCAGGCGGTGCTGCACTGCGCGAAGACCGCAGCGTCGCCTACCACCGCCACCATCGTGGGCGTCGACGCCCGGCTGGAGGTCGATGGCATCTGGTACGGGCCCTCCACGGTGCGGCTGGTCGACGCCGCGGGGACGGTCGTTGACAGTTTCGACGGCATCGGTCCCGGCCGGGGCCGAGGCCGCGGCATGCACCATCAAGCGCTCGCCGTCGAAGCGGCTCTCCGCGAGGGGCGGACGACGACGGAGGAACTACCCGCCGAGGAGTCCATCGCGATCATGGAAACCCTCGACACCATCCGCGCGCTGATCGGCCTGCGCTACCCCGGCGAGGAGCTGTCCGGCTGAGCCGCCTGGCTCTGGTCGCCGATGTGACCTGAACAGGATGCCCCGCGAACAGCGACCAGGGGCGTGACACGCTGCGCTGCGCGGAGCCCCGTCTTCTCTCTCAACCCCCGGCAGATGATGGCTGCTTGGCATCACTCACGGGTCTCGCAGATCTCCTTCTCAGAAGCCAGGCGAGTGAGAGCATGCATGCCATTGACAGGCCGCTCACGGTCACCAGAACCACAGTCTGCTCAGCGCCTCCTTGCACCAGTTGCACTGCGGACACCGGTACCGCGTGCGCGAAAGCCGCCGCCCAGACGCTGCCGCCCCGGTCCGCCAAAGCGGCCAGAAGCGGCGCCCAGGCCAGGAGGCTGACCGTACTGGCCAGCAGCAGCGGCACCGGCATGCTGCCCTGGGCCCAATAAACCGCGTGCAACGGAAAGTGCCAGAGCATCCAGATGACGCCGATCAGCAGCGAGGAACGCCAGAAACCGAGACTTCGCAGAGCGGTCTGCATATGCCCACGCCAGAACGCCTCCTCCCCCACAGTGCTCAGAACGAACACGAGGCCACCGCCCAGGATGAGAGTCGCCGCCGAGACCACCATCGGCCACGGCACCAACGAGACCGGGGTGAACAACGCTGTGAGCAAGGCCGGCAGGATGAGGACGACTGCCATGACACCCACCGCCCAGCCATAGCTCTTGAGGACACCGCGCCAGCCGCCAGGGCGCAACCGCCACCACTGGGCCCAGGCGCCGCCCACCGGCACGAGAATCAAGGCCGTGAGACCTGCCGCCGCCGGTATCCAGCGACCGGCCAGAAGGAGCCAGCCAGGCACATCGGCGCCGGTCAGCAGGAACGGAAGGCAGAGTGCCGTGATGCCGAGGAACGAGAGGCCCACGGCCACAGTGAGGTGAAGAAGCAGTCTCCGGCTCAGTCGGGGGACAGCGGGACTCGGGAATTCGCTTGTGCTCATAGCTCTAAGCCAACCTGGAGAAAGGCGTCGCCGATACCCGGTTAACCTCCGGCGGCCAAAGGGAAAGCCAACGGTGTCGCTGCGGGGTGTCCCCTCTCAAGCACGCTACCGGTACGAAGCAGAGTAAAAGGGCCAGGACATGTCGTCACCGATGATGACGTGACCGCGTCAGCGAGGTCACGCCATGCCGCCTGCCCTATGTATCTGCAGGCGAGCAACTGTCATTGCAAAGCGGAGGCGCAGGGATTCGAACCCTGGGTAGGGGGTTACCCTACAACGGTTTTCAAGACCGTCACATTCGGCCGCTCTGTCACACCTCCAGGTCCCGGCACGGCGCGCCGGAGCACAGGGCCGCGGGACCGTCTGTCATTGTCCCATGGGCACGCGGCCACTCCAAGCCGCCCGCCGACGCAGCCGGCCATCGCCCTGCTTCGCGGTGACCGGCTCCACATGACGCTGCATGACGCAGCTGGGTCCCTTCCGGCATGACGTCACTCACAAACGGTGGAGTACCCCTGGGAGGTTCCTTAGAATCGTCGCTTAGCCCCGGCCCGCGAAACAGCCGCCCGCCGGAGGCACCGCATACGGCTCAGGAAAGGTCCCCATGACCCGCCTCGACGATGGCACCAGCGGCATCGGCGCCGCTTCCGACACCACCACGCACGCATCCCGACGCCTCTTACGAGTCCAATCATCGCCCTCGCGGCACCGTCCACTGCGCCGCGCCGCCGTCGGCGCCACCGCCATCGGCGCCCTCCTGCTGGCCGCCTGCAGTGGCGGCACCGGCACCGGCAGCGAAGCCGAGGGCCCGGTCGAGGGCGGCACCCTCGTCTACGCCTCCGGCGATGCCGAGCCGACCTGCCTGGACCCGCACGTCGGCGGCAACTATCCGCAGGCGCTCGTCGCCACCCAGTACCTGGAGCAGCTCACCGCCCTGGACGAGAACCGCGAGCCGGTGCCGTGGCTCGCCGAGAGCTGGGAGCTGGCCGAGGACGGCCTGGCCCTGGACGTCACGGTGCGCGACGACGTGACCTTCACCGACGGCACGCCGCTGACCTCCGAAGCGGTCGCCGCCAATATCGCGCATCTGCAGGATCCCGAGACCGGCTCCTCCACCGGCTACCTCGCCCTGGAGAAGGTCGAGGACGTGGAAGAGGTGGACGAGCGCACCGCCCGCATCCACCTGAGCGAGCCGGACAGTGCCCTGCTGGAGAACCTTGCCATGCCGTGGCTGGCCATCCAGTCCCCCGCCGCCCTGGAGCGCGGCATGGAGGAGAACTGCGCCGCCCCCGTGGGCACCGGACCGTTCACCGTGTCCGAGTGGAACCGCCAGGAGTCCATCGTCCTGGAGCGCAACGAGGAGTACACCTCGCCCGACCCGGCAGCGGAGAACACCGGTCCGGCCCGTCTGGAGCGGATCGAATGGCGTTTCATCCCCGAGGCGGCCACGCGCTACTCCGCGCTGGCCTCCGGGGAGGTCCACGTCATCGACAACGCCCAGCCGGACGCCATCTCCCGCGCGGCCGAGGACGATGCCATCGCGCACATCGACGCACCGCGCCCCGGCGCCAGCAACCGGATCGAGCTCAACGCCGGGCAGGCGCCGTTTGACGACGACCGTGTCCGCACCGCGTTCATCCGCGCCGCCGCCGTGGACGAGGGCATCGAGTCGCTGTTCTTCGGCACCGCTGAGCGCTCGTACTCTGCGCTGTCGTCGATCGAACGTCACGTCCACGCCGACCCGGCGCCGTTCGGCACCGACCTCGAAGAGGCCGCCGCGCTGCTCGACGAGGCCGGCTGGACGGCCGGTGACGACGGCGTGCGCACCAAGGACGGCGAGCGCCTGACCCTGCGGTTCCCGGTCAGCACCAACCAGTCGATTCCGGCTGAGATCTCCCTGTTCGAGCAGATCCAGGCCGCCGTCGCCGAGGCCGGTTTCGACGTCCAGATCCAGCAGCTGGACCTCGCCTCCTGGTACGAGGCCCTCGCGAAGAACGAGTACGAGCTGGTCAGCGCGCCGTACACCCGCACCGGACCGGACGTGCTGCGGGTGCTGTACCACTCCGACGGCATCGAGCCGGCCCCCAGCGGGTACTTCGCCAACCACGCCCAGCTGGACGACCCGCAGCTGGACGAGCTGCTGGACGAGGCTGCCCGCACCGAGGACGAGACCGAGCGCGGTCAGCTGTACCGCCAGGCCCAGGAGATCATTCTCGGCGGGCACTACATCCTGCCGCTGTACGACCAGCAGAACCACTTCCTGCATCGTGCCGGGCTGCACGGGGTGCGCACGCTGGCGGTGTCCACGCCGACGTTCGTGGATGCGTGGCTGGAGGACTAGCGCCTGCCCTGACCGCACGTGCCGGGCTGCGTGTGCTCGGCGCGGTCTTCGTGCTGTGGGCGGCGGCGACGATCACCTTCTTCGCCGTCCGGGCAGTACCCGGCGACCCAGCCGAGACGATCATCGGCGGCCCCGGTTCCCAGGCCGGGGAGGAAGCCCTCGCCGCGGCGCGCGCCGAATACGGCCTGGATCTGCCGTTGTGGGAGCAGTACCTCCGCTACCTGGGCGGTCTGCTCAGCGGTGACCTGGGCACCTCCTATGCGCTGCGTGCCCCCGTCACGGAGGTCATCGGCGAGCAGCTGCCAGGCACCCTGGCTCTGGCCCTCACGGCGCTGCTCCTCGGCTGGGCACTCGCGCTGCTGCTGGTCCGGCAAGCGGCCCGCGGGGGCCGTGTGTCCCGGGTGCTGGGCACCATCATGGAGGTGACTGCCGCCGCGCTGCCGCATTTCTGGCTCGGCGCGGTGCTGATCCTGGTCTTCGCCACGACGCTCGGCTGGCTTCCCTCGGTGAGCACGCCGGATCTGCCAGGGCTCATCCTGCCGGCGCTGACCCTGGCGATCCCGCTGGCGGGTTTCCTGGGGCAGGTGATGCGGGAGAGCGCCGATGACGCCCTCGCCTCGACGTTCGCGCTTTCCGCCCGGGCGCGCGGAGAATCCCCGGCCGGACTGTTCTGGCGGCACGTGCTCCGGCACGCGGTGCTGCCTGCCGCCAGTCTGAGCGGCTGGGCGTTCGGCACGCTGATCAGCGGGGCGGTGATCGTGGAGACGCTCTTCGCCCGACCCGGCTTGGGGCGCACGCTGTTCCTGGCCGTGCAGGGCCGCGACGTCCCCGTGGTGACCGGGACAGTGCTGGTCGTGGCGCTGGCGTACGTGCTCATCACCTTCGCCGGTGATCTGCTGGAGATGCTGGTCGATCCCAGGAGGAGGCGGGTATGAGCGACTCGCACGGTCAACGGTCGCGTCCGCCTGAAGAAGCACCAGAGGCCCCTCCCGCCGACATGCGACTACCGACTGGACCGAACCGAGCTACCGAGACCGGGAGAGACGGTGCGCTTCCGGCCTGGCGACGGATGCTGCGCCGGATCCGTCTGGTCGAGCTGGCCTCCGCTGTGATCTTGCTCTTGTTCGTCGCTGCTGCCGTGGCCCCGGGTCTCCTCGCGCCCGGCAGTCCGCTCGCGGTGAATCCCGTCGACGCCTTCCAGCCGCCGTCGTGGGCGCATCCTTTCGGCACGGACGAATCGGGCCGGGACGTGTACACCCGGGTGGTGCACGGCGCCCGCCCGTCTCTGCTGATCGGGGTGGCCGCCACCGCGATCGGCCTCGTCCTGGCGCTGGTCCTCGGCGCCGCGGCGGGGCTCGGCCCCCGGTGGCTGGACTTCACCGCGGGCCGGGTGACCGAGGTGTTCTTCGCCTTCCCGGGCATCTTGCTGGCGTTGCTGCTGATCGCTCTGACGGGTCCGAGTCCCGTGGTGGCGACGATCGCGGTGGGCCTCTCGGTGGCACCGGGGTATGCGCGCATCATCGGCGGGGAGTTCCGCCGCGTCCGCCAAGCCGGGTACGTCGAGGCCGCGGTGCTGCTGGGACACGGCTGGTGGCGCAGGTTCACCGGCCACATCCTGCCCAATGCGCTCGGCAGCGTCTTCGTGCTGGCGACGCTGGGACTGGGCCAGACCATCGTGTGGGCCTCCGCGCTGAGCTTCCTGGGGCTGGGCACTCCCCCGCCGGCGGCGGAATGGGGCGCGATGCTGGCCGCCGGCCGCACGTATCTGGAGGTGGCCCCGTGGCTGACCATCGCGCCGGGCACCGCCATCGTGCTGGCCGCGACGGCCGCCACTCTGCTGGGCCGCTCGCTGGAGCAGAGGGTGAGGGAATCATGAGCCGGGACAGCGACCTCCTCGTCGACGTCCGGGACCTGCACGTCTCGTTCCGCGGGGTGCCGGCCGTCCGTGGTGTGTCCTTGCAGGTCAGTCCCGGTGAGGTCGTGGCGCTCGTCGGGGAGTCGGGCTCGGGGAAGAGCGTGACGGCACGCGCTCTGCTGGGCTTGGCGGGGGGAACTGTCTCCGGGACGTCCTCGGGAGTGGATGTGCGCGCCGCGCGGCTGCGTGTCGCCGGGGTCAATGTGCTGGCCGACGCGACCCGCGCCGATGGCACGGTGCCGGACGCTGCGAGTGCCGGCCGACGTCCCGGCAGCCACGGAAACGGAGACCTCGGCCGCTCAACTGGTCCGGCCCGCGAACGCGAACCGTCGCGGCTGAGGCGGGTCTTGCACGGGGTGACCGAAACCCGCGGCGCACAGCTGGAGCGGCGCCTGCGGGACCTGCGCGGGAATCGCGTGGGTTTGGTGGCTCAGGATCCGTTCGCGGGGCTGGACCCGTTGCGTCCGGTGGGCCGTGAGATCGCCGATGCACTGCGCCTCCATACCGGGCTGGACGCCGGGGCCCGGCGGCAGCGAGTGGTTGAGCTGCTCACGCGTGCCGGGGTGCCCGAGCCCGAACTGCGCGCGGGTCAACGGCCGGGCGAGCTCTCCGGCGGGCTGCGGCAGCGGGTGCTCATCGCCGCGGCGATCGCGGCTGAGCCGGACCTGCTGATCGCCGATGAACCCACGACCGCCCTGGATGCGACCGTGCAGGCGGGGATCCTGAAGCTGTTGGCCTCGTTCGCCGATGAGGGTCGCGGCGTTCTGCTGATCAGCCACGATCTGGCCGTGGTGGCGCAGCTGGCCAACCGGATCCTGGTGATGCGCGAGGGGCAAGTGGTCGAGGAAGGGCCGGCGACGAGGGTCGTCTCCGCGCCCGGGCACTCGTATACCCGGATGCTGCTGGACGCCGTACCGGCGGAGCGGCCACGTCGAGCCGCGCCGGAGCAGCCGGCTCCCGGCGTCACGGTGCCGGGTCCTGATGCTGTGGCGCCGGATTCTGGCGAGCCGGCTCCCGGAGAGCCGCCGTTGCTGCGGGCACGGGACATCCACGTGTCGTTCCGGTTGCCCGGCGGCAGGCGCCTGCAGGCGGTGGAAGGCGTCTCGGCGGAGCTCCGGCGCGGCAGCAGCCTGGGCATCGTCGGCGAGTCCGGTTCGGGGAAGTCGACCTTCGCGCGGGTTCTCCTGGGCCTTCAACGGCCGGACTCCGGCACCATGGAACTCGCGGGCGAAGCCTGGGTACCGGGTCCCGAGAGCCGCCGGCGATCCCGGCGCCGGCGGATCGCCGCGGTGCCGCAGGACCCCTTCGGGGCGCTGGACCCGCGATGGACGGTCGGGAAGACGCTCGCCGATGCGGCCGGGGCGCGCAGCGAGGTCCCAGCACTCCTGCGGCGAGTGCGGCTGACCGAGGAGATCGCCGCCAGGCGGCCGCGGAACCTGTCCCCCGGTCAACGGCAGCGGGTCGCCATCGCCCGGGCCCTGGCGCAGCGACCCGAGCTGCTCATCGCCGATGAACCACTCTCCAGCCTGGACGTGTCGATCCAGGCCCAGGTGCTGGACCTGCTGGACGAGCTGCGAGCCGAACTGGGGCTGAGCCTGATACTCGTCTCACACGATCTGGGCGTGGTGCGGGCCGTGACCGACGACGTCATGGTGATGCGAGACGGCCGGATCGTGGAACACGGCCCCACCGAGGAGATCTTCAGCCACCCGGGGGAGCCCTATACGAAAGCGCTCGTCGCAGCGGCACCGCGGCTGCGCGGATAGCGCAGACGGGCTGCTGGCGCGGCACGCACCGGGGTGGGCGCCACGGTTGCGCACGCACCGGGGTGAGCACCACGGTTTCGTTCCGCGCACCGTCCCCGGCATGTGGTCAGCGCATCGGGCAACTGTGACCCTTGCCACGCTTGCCCATTGCCTATACGATTCTGCGAAAACGTATAGGAAACGACCCGTTTCCACGCCGCTCAATGAGGAGAGGCATGACGGTCTCCATCAGCCATTCACCGGAACAGACCCGGCAGGCGTACGACTCCGCCCGCGCCGGGATGTTTCCCCGCGAGCCAGGAACGTACATCGGCCGGGTGCACGATCCGCTCCGGCGCGCGCCTGTGCCTGTGGCCTACCGGGAAGACGCTCTCTGGGATCTGAGCGCGGTGAACCCGACCGTCGCGGACCTGCTCGACGATGAGGGCGCCGGGGAAGCGATTGCCGCAGTGACCCGGCGGGCACCGGACTGGACCACCGCCGAGGTGCGCTGCGAGCTGGACGACGGGGGCGATCCCGCCCGCGATCCCTTGCTCCTGCCGCCCGTCGACCTGCAGGTGCTCAAGGCCTGCGGCGTCACCTACGCCGGCTCGATGATCGAACGGGTCATCGAGGAACGGGCTCACGGCGATCCCGCGGTCGCCGCGGAGGTGCGCAACGCAATGCGCTCAGAGCTGGACCTGGACCTGGCCGATATCGTGCCGGGCAGCGACGAAGCAGCGCGCGTGAAGCAGTTCCTGAGCCACCGCGGCTGGTGGTCGCAGTACCTGGAGGTCGGCCTGGGACCGGACCCCGAGGTGTTCACGAAAGGCCCGGTGCTCTCCTCGGTGGGGTCGGGCGCCGCGATCGGCATCCCCGCCTTCTCCCACTGGAACAACCCGGAACCCGAACTGGTGCTGATCGTCACCCCCGGCGGACGCATCGCCGGCGTGACGCTCGGCAACGACGTCAACCTGCGGGACGTGGAAGGACGCTCCGCGCTCCTGCTCGGCATGGCCAAGGACAACAACCGGTCCACGTCCCTCGGGCCCTTCATCCGCCTCTTCGACGACGCGTTCTCCCTGGAGGACGCCGGAGAGCTGACCATCGCCCTGAACGTCACGGGTGCGGACGGTTTCGAGCTGGAGGGGATCAACTCGGTGGCGGCGCTCAGCCGCAGCTTCGAATCGCTCGTCGACGCCGCCTACGGCCCGCACCATCAGTACCCCGACGGCTTCGCGCTCTTCACCGGAACGCTCTTCGCCCCCACCGAGGACCGTGACGCTCCCGGCGAGGGGTTCACCCACCGGCCCGGCGATGTCGTCACGATCGGCAATCCCCGACTGGGCACGCTCGTCAACGCGGTCGCCCGCACCGAGGAGCTTCCCCCGTGGGAGTACGGGATACGCACGCTGTGGCGAGACCTCGCGCGGCTGCGCGGAAACGGAGACGCCGATGCCTGATACCACCGAGATGACCGGACCCGGCCACCGCCCGGACCCGCAGCCGGGAGCGCCGGCGCGGCCCGAGCAGCTGTCGGTCTACGAGCGGATCAAGGCCATGATCCTGTCCAACCAGATCCCGCCGGACACCAAGGTCAACATCGACAAACTCGCCCGGCAGCTCAGCGTCTCCCAGACACCGGTACGAGAAGCTGTCCAGCGACTCGAGGGGGACAAACTGGTCGCCCGGCGCCAGCCACGGGGCTACTGGACGACTCCCTTGCTCAACGCCCACGAACTCAGGCACATGTTCGAGGTACGGCTGCTGCTGGAACCCTGGACTGCGCGGGCCGCCGCCACCGACCGCACCGCGAACCCCGGCCAGGATCTGCTCGACGAGGTCGACCGTTTCATCCAGGCCTACGGGCAGCACGAGCATGGATACGAGCTCGCCTCCCATGACGTCGCGTTCCACGACGCGCTCTTCGAATCCGTCGGGAACCGTTTCCTCAGTGACGCCTACCGGCAGATTCACGCGCACCTGCACCTGTTCCGCCTCTACCCCGCGGACCTGAACGGGGAGCAGACGGTAGCCGAGCACCGCCGGATCGCCGAGGCGGTCCTGGCAGCCGACCCCGCCGCTGCGGAGCAGGCGATGCGCGACCATCTCTTCGCCGCCATGCGGCGCTTCTCTCTCGGGTTCACAGCCGACTCCGCGCACGGCTTTCCTGAGATCCGGAGCACAGTGGTGCGCCGGAACTGACCGACCAGGACACGTCGGGCAGCCTTCTCCGGCCTCAAGCCGCCTCTCACTGACAAGTCCAAGAGCCGTTCACCCTAAGGAGCCGATACGACGATGACTATCCGGTACACACGCCTCGGTCCGGCTGGCGGGGAGATCCCCGCCCTTGCCGCGGACACCCCTGAGGGCACGCGGTATTACGATCTGCGCAGCCTGACGGACGACATCGACGGCGCTTTCCTGGCCTCCGGAGGACTCGAACGCGCGGCGAAAGCTTTCCAATCCGGGACGCTTCCCGAACTCGCGGGCGCCGCCGAGCTGCGCGTCGGCGCGCCGGTGGCACGGCCGCACGCGGTCGTCTGCGTCGGGATGAACTATGCAGCGCACGCGGCCGAAAGCGGCGCCACGCCGCCCGAGGTTCCCGTCATCTTCCTGAAGCTGCCGAATGCGATCACCGGTCCTCACGACGAGATCGTCCTCCCCCGGTACGCCTCGCGGGCAGACTGGGAGGTGGAGCTCGGGGTGGTCATCGGACAACGGGTCTACCAGGCGCAGACCGCGGATGAGGCACGCGGCGCGATCGCGGGCTTCGTCCTGGCGAACGACCTCTCCGAGCGCACCGCTCAGCTGGACGTCTCCGGCGGCCAGTGGTCGAAGGGAAAGAGCTTCCCCGGGTTCTTGCCGCTGGGACCCTGGCTGGTGCCCGCCGCAGACGTCCCCCACACCGACCTGCGGCTGCGCAGCACCGTCAACGGCGAGCCCCGCCAGGATTCCCGCACCTCCGATATGGTCTTCTCCGTCGAGGAGATCCTGATCGACCTCACCCGGTACATGGTGCTCGAACCGGGCGACGTGATCCTCACCGGCACTCCCGAGGGCGTCGCGCTGTCCGGGAAGTTCCCCTACCTGAGCGACGGCGATGTCGTCGAACTCGAGATCGAGGGCCTGGGCCGCCAGCGGCAGCAGGTCACGGTGCAGCCATGACCGGGCTGGCACCAGCGCGCCCCACAGCGCCGGCGAATCAGGCGGGTCAGGGCACCGGTCCGCTCGAAGGCCTCGCCGCCATCGTCACCGGAGGCGCTTCCGGGATCGGCGCGGCGATCACGCAGGTCTTCGCGGGACTGGGAGCGCGAGTCGCCGCGCTGGACATCGCGGTGGACGACCATGCCGCGGGGACCGGGGAAAGCGCGATCATCCCCGTGCGCTGCGATGTGTCCGATACGCGCTCGGTCGAGGCGGCGGTGCGGCGCGCCGCTCAGGCCCTGGGCGGGATCGACATCGTCGTGAACAACGCCGGCATCGGCGCTGCCGGGACGGTAGCGGACAACTCCGACGAGGAATGGCACCGGGTGCTGGACGTCAACGTCACCGGGATCGCACGTGTCACCCGCGCCGCGCTGGGGTACCTCCGCCGTTCCCCGCACGCGGCGATCGTCAACACCTGCTCCGTGGCTGCGACGGCCGGTCTCCCGCAGCGCGCGCTGTACTCCGCCTCGAAGGGCGCGGTGTACTCCCTCACCCTCGCGATGGCCGCCGATCACCTTCGTGAGGGCATCCGGGTCAACTGCGTCAATCCCGGCACCGCGGACACACCGTGGGTGGCGCGCCTGCTGGACGCAGCGGAGGATCCCGCTGCCGAACGCGCCGCGCTGGAGGCCAGGCAGCCGCACGGGCGGCTGGTCACCGCATATGAAGTCGCGCATGCCGTCGCCTATATGGCGAGCCCGGCGGCGTCCTCGACCACGGGCGTC
Organism: Sediminivirga luteola; assembly: GCF_014639315.1. Classification (GTDB taxonomy): domain Bacteria; phylum Actinomycetota; class Actinomycetes; order Actinomycetales; family Brevibacteriaceae; genus Sediminivirga; species Sediminivirga luteola. The sequence continues at coordinate 14,789 of NZ_BMFY01000014.1, read as the reverse complement.
GCATTGGCCGTGGACGGCGGGATGCACGCCCTCCGGCTCCGGCCGGAGTGACCACGCCGGCGCACCCGCCCGGCCACATCAGCTCCTCTGCAATGACGCATCGGAGAACACCATGACACCAGACCACACCATCGTCCGGGCACGGGCACGCCTGGTTGAGATACCGGTCGAGACGCCGCGTTCAGACGCCATCCAGTCCTTCCGAGCACAAGAGACGCCCCTCGTCGAGATCGTCACCGCCGACGGACTCGCCGGCACGGGCTACAGCTACACGATCGGCACCGGCGGTTCCGCCGTCATGGCGCTCCTGCGGGACGTCCTCCTGCCCCGCCTGATCGGTGCCGACTCCCGTCGGATCGACGCGCTCTGGCACACCCTGCGCGACACCACCAGATCAACGACGCCGGGCACCCTCACCGCTCTGGCCCTCGCGGCTGTGGACACCGCCCTGTGGGACCTCCTGTGCCGGCGGCGAGCAGAGCCGCTGTGGATCGCTGCGGGCGGGCATCACGATCGCACCGAGGTGTACGACACCGAGAACGGCTGGCTCCACCTTGACGGAGCCGCCCTCGTCGACGGCGTGCTGAGCGTGAAAGAACGCGGGTGGAACGCCGCCAAAGTGAAGGTCGGCAGGCCGACCCTCGGTGAGGACATGGACCGGCTGCGGGCGGTGCGGCAGGCCGTAGGCGATGATTTCGCTCTCTTCGTGGACGCCAACCAGGGTTTCACGCTGCCCGAGGCGATCCGCCGGGCACGGGCCTTCGAGGAGGTCGGTGTCGCGTGGCTCGAGGAGCCGCTGCCATCGGAGGACGTCGAGGACCACGCCTTCCTCGCGGCTCGGACCTCGATACCGATCGCCGTGGGCGAGACGCTCACGACCGTGCCCCAGTTCCGCGCCTATCTGCAGCGGCATGCCGCCTCCATCGTCCAGGTGGACGCCGCGCGCATCGGCGGGATCACGCCGTGGCTGAAGGTCGCGCACCTCGCCGAGGCGGCGAACGTGCCGGTCTGCCCGCATTTTCTGATGGAGCTCCATCTGGGGCTCACCTGCGCGGTGCCCAACGGCGCGTATGTGGAGTACATTCCCCAGCTGCGCGGCATCACGCGTGACCACATCCTCGTCGAGGACCGGTACGCCGTGGCCTCGGATGCCCCAGGTCTCGGGATCGACTGGGACCGGCAGGCGATCGACCGGATGACGGTCGGAGAGGAGGTCGTCGTATGAACGCGCTCAGGCCGCTGCGCGTCGGCGTCGACGAGGCGCGGAGGATCGCCTGCGAGCTCCTGGAGGCCGCCGGCGCGGACGCAGACCATGCCCGGTGCACGGCGGACAGCCTGCTCTACGCCGATCGCAGCGGGGTCGCCTCCCATGGCCTGCTGAGGCTTCCCCTCTACGTGGCCGCGGCGGAGCAAGGCGGGATCAACGTGGATCCGGCGATGCGGTGGCTTCCCACCCGCGAGGGGGCCGGCCTGCTGGAGGCGGACGGCGCGTTCGGGCAGGTGGCGATGACGGAGGCGCTGCGGTACGCGCGGGAGCAGCTGGCCGGCAGGGCCGTGGTCGTGGTCGCCGTCCAGGGCAGTTCCCACTACGGTGCCGGCGCCTACTGGACGGACCAACTCGCCCTGGACGGGTACATCGGGTTGTGCACCTCCACCACGGGGCCGGTGGTGGCGCCCCACGGGGCCGCACGCGCGGTGCTGGGCACCAATCCGTTCTCCCTCAGCGCACCCGCCGACGAGCAGTCGCCGCTCAGCATCGACATGGCCACCAGCACGGGGGCCTACGGAAAGGTGATCGCCGCACGGAACGCGGGGGATCCGCTGCCCGAGGGCTGGGCCGTCGACTCACGCGGGAACCCCACGACCGATCCGGAAGCAGCGATGTCCGGTGCGCTGACCGCCTTCGGCGGCCACAAGGGCTCGGCTCTGGCGGTGGGCCTGGAGGCGCTCTCCGTCGTGCTCGGCAGGTCCGGCTTCGCATTCGAGACCCAGGACATCTGGGCCAATCCGGCATCCCGGATGAACGTCGGGCATACCCTCATCGTCATCGATCCCGAGGCGTTCACCGGCCTGTCCCACACCCGCGAGCGCGTCTCCGAGCTGCGCCGCACAGTACGGGCGGCAGGCGAGGACGTCCTCGCCCCCGGGGACCGGGAAGCCGCGGCACGGGCGCAGCACCGGGAGCACATCATGCTCGCGGCTTCCACCGTCCATCAGATCCAGGAGTGCGCCGCGGCCCGCGGCGTTTCGCCGATCACGACCGTCAACTGATCAATCCGCTCATACGCGTATTCAAAGGAGAATCGCCATGGCACCACATCAGAGCACGTTCGGCACACATCGCCTTCCTCGTCTGGCCGTCGCCGGGCTCGCCGTCGCCTCGCTGGCGCTGGCCGGCTGCGTCGGCACCGAAGCACCGCAGAGCAACCAGGCGGCAGCGGACGCCGATGCCCGCCACGTCCGGTTCGCTCATGTCTACGATCCTTCCCATCCGGTGGAGACCTGCGGCGTGCCCGCCATCAACGAGTCGCTCCAGGACAGCGGCCTCGTCGTCGACTCCTATCCCGCGGCTCAGCTGGGCAGTGAGGCGGAAAGCCTCGAGCAGGTGGCCAGTGGCGGCCTGGATCTCGCGGTCGCGGGCCCCTCGTTCCTGGGCGTGTGGGAGGAGAACGTCGCACTGTTCGACGCGCCGTATCTCTTCCGGGATGTAGACCATTTCGAGGCCACGCTCAACGGGCCCATCGGGGACGAGATCTGGGCCGGGCTGAAGGAGTCCTCCGGACTCGACGTCCTGTCGTCCTGGTACTACGGCACCCGGCACGTCACCGCCAACAACGAGGTTCACACCTCGGACGACCTCGCCGGGCAGAAACTCCGCGCGGCCGACGCGCCGCTCTACCTGACCATGGCCGAGATCATGGGCGGCGCGGCGACGCCGATGGCGTTGGATGAGGCGTACCTGGCACTGCAGCAGGGCACCATCGACGCCCAGGAGAACCCGATCCCGACGATCGCGAGCCAGAAGTTCTACGAGGTGCAGGACTACCTGAATCTCACCGGGCACATGATCCAGGGCGTCATGGTGGTGGCCTCCGAGTCCTCTCTCGGGGCGTTCTCCGCCGAGGAACAGGACGCGCTGCGCACCGCCGCCGCGGAGGCGCAGACCGCGGTCCGGGAGTGCATCGAGGATCAGGAGGCCTCGTTCCTGGAGGAATGGCGGGAGTCCGGGGAGATCACGGTCAACGACGACGTCGATGTCGAGCACTTCCGCCAGCGCGCCGCGGATCTGATCCCGGAGCGCTTCCCGTGGGGTGAGCGTTACCTGGAGATCCAGGAGAGCTGATGTCGACGTCTCAGGGTGAGCATGACGGGTCCGGGGCGGTCCGCCCCGGACCCGGCGACCCGCACTATCCGGAGTCCCGGTCCCGGGCGTACCGCCTCCTGGTGTGGACGGAGCACGGAGCAGCCATACTGCTCCTCTGCACGCTGTTCGCGCTCATCATCACCCAGGTCTTCAGTCGCTATGTGCTCGGTAGCCCGCTGAGCTGGACCGAGGAACTCGCGCGGTTCGTCTTCATCTGGTTCACCTTCACCGCCGCGGCCTTCGTCGCGGCCCGGCGCAGGCACATCACCGTGCTGCTGTACGGCGGCGGCCGGACCGGGCGCGTCGTGGCCGGGATCGAAGCCGCGGCGACGGCCGTGGTGATCGTGGTCTCGGTCGCCATGACCGCGGGCGGCATCGCGCTGATGCAGGGATCGGCGCGTTTGATCTCGCCGGGCACCGGGATCTCGCTGAGCGTCGTGTATGCCGCGATCAGCGCCGGGTTCGCGCTCACCGCGCTGCACTCGGCCGTCAACCTCTGGCTCACGCTGCGCCATCCCGGGCAGTTCGCCGGACGGCAGGACATCGAGAAGGCAGGGGTGTGACCATGACGATCGTCTGGATGGTGCTCGCGCTCCTGATCCTCCTGGTGCTCCGCGTGCCGGTGGCGATCGCCCTGCTCGTCCCGTCGCTGATCTACGTGCTGCTCGATCCCACCGCGTCTTTGCAGCTGGCCGCGCAGCAGACGCTCTCGGGGGTGAACTCCTTCCCGTTGCTGGCCGTGCCGCTGTTCATCATGCTGGGCAACATCGCCAATGTCTCGGGAATCTCGGATCGGCTGTTCAATGCCGCTACCGCGCTCATCGGGCATGTCCGCGGCTCCCTGGGCTACGTCAACGTCGCGACGAGCTTCGGGTTCGCCTGGATGAGCGGTGCGGCGATCAGCGATGCGGCGGCGCTCGGCCGCGTCCAGGTTCCCGCCATGACCAAGCGGGGGTACGGGGAGGGGTTCTCCGTGGGGCTGACCGCAAGCTCCTCGCTGATCGCGCCGATCCTGCCGCCGTCGATTCCCGCGATCATCTACGCGGTGACCGCCGGGCTGTCGGTCGGGGCGCTGTTCGTCGCCGGGGTGCTGCCTGCGCTTCTGCTGGTGACCGTCCTGTGCCTTGTGGTCTGGTGGTCCACCCGCAAGGACGACGGCCTACGGCTGGCCGCGGTGCGCGGACGCGAACGCTGGCTGCCGGTGCTCTCGGCCCTGCCCGCGCTCGGTGCCGCGGTCGTGGTGCTGGGCGGCATCCTCGGCGGGTTCTTCACTCCCACCGAGGCCGCCGGGATCGGCGTCCTGTACATGCTGGCCCTGTCGGCCTGCTACCGGACGCTGACGCGCGCGAACCTGACGAGGATCGTCTCCTCGACGGTGGAGACAGGCGGCGCGGTGCTGCTGATCGTCTGCGCGGCGGCGCTGTTCGGGTGGGTCCTTGCCCGGGAGCGGGCGCCGCAGCTCGCGGCGGAGGCGATCTTCTCACTCACCAGCAGCCCCATCGTCTTCCTGCTCCTGCTCAACCTGCTGCTGATCGTCGTCGGCGCTGTGCTGGAGCCGACCGCGGCGATCCTGATTCTCGTGCCGGTCCTGGCCCCCGTGGCCACGCAGTTCGGCCTGGACCCGCTGCATATCGCGATGGTGATCATCTTCAATCTGATGCTGGGCCTGCTGACCCCGCCGGTCGGGCTCGTGCTGTTCGTGCTCTCCAGCGTGACCGACATCCCGGTCTCGCGGGTGATCCGCGGGGCCGTCCCGTTCTATGTCCCGCTGCTGCTCGTCCTGCTCATCGTCACGTTCTTCCCGTTCTTCACCACCTGGCTCCCAGGCCTGGTGCGCTGACTCCCTCACCTGCGACCGAAAGGACCTCTCATGCCCGTCATCTCCGCCGTGCACACCCACGATGTGCGGTTCCCCACCTCCCTCGAGCTCGACGGTTCCGATGCCGTCAACGTGGATCCGGACTATTCCGCCGCATACGTGCGTCTCGTCGCGGACAACGGCGAGGAGGGACACGGATTCGTGTTCACCGCGGGGCGCGGCAACGAGATCGTCGTCCGGGCGATCGAGTCGTTCGGAGCCCTGCTGCTCGGACGCGACCTGGACGAGCTGGTGAACGACCTCGGTGCGGCGTCACGCCTGCTGGTGCACGATTCGCAGCTCCGGTGGCTCGGACCCGAGAAGGGGGTGAGCCATATGGCCGCCGGTGCCCTGGTGAACACGCTGTGGGACATCGCGGCGAGGCGTGCCGGGAAGCCGCTGTGGCGCTATCTTGCGGAGCTGCCGCCCGAAGAGCTGGTCGCGGCGATCGACTTCACCCACATCTCCGATGCCCTCAGCCCCCAGGACGCCCTGGATATCCTCAGCGCCGGGCAGGAGGGCAAGGCCGAGCGGATCGCTTCCCTGGAGGAGGCGGGCTATCCCGCCTACACGACGTCCCCCGGCTGGCTGGGATACTCGGACGAGAAGCTGCTCCGCCTGTCCCGAGAGGCAGCGGACCAGGGGTTTCCGCTGATCAAACTGAAGGTGGGCGGGGATCTCGGCGATGACCGCCGCCGCCTCGGCCTGGTACGCGATCTGCTGGGCCGGGATTTCCCCGTGGCCATCGACGCCAATCAGCGATGGGACGTGCCTGAGGCCGTCGCCTGGCTGCGGGAGCTGGCGGAGTTCGACCCTTACTGGATCGAGGAGGCCACGAGCACCGACGACGTCCTCGGCCACGCACGGATCCGGCGGGAGATCGCGCCGATGCGTGTCGCCACCGGGGAGGCGGTGCCGAGCCGGATCGTCTTCAAGCAGCTTCTCCAGGCCGAGGCCATCGACGTGATGCAGATCGACTCGACCCGCGTGGCCGGCGTGAACGAGAACCTCGCGAACCTCCTGCTCGCCCGGAAGTTCGGGATTCCGGTGTGCCCGCACGCCGGCGGTGTGGGACTGTGCGAGCTGGTCCAGCATTTCTCCTTCTTCGACTACGCCGCGGTCTCCGGCAGCCAGGACGGTCGCTTCATCGAGTATGTCGACCACCTGCACGAGCACTTCGCCGAACCTGTCATCGTCCGCGCAGGGCGCTATCTGGCGCCGCGGAAACCGGGGATCGGGGCGCAGATGCTACCCGAGTCGATCGAACGGTGGACGTTCCCGGACGGGGCTGGCTGGGTCCAGGTGGGTGACCGTGCCGCGGTGGCTGGAAGAGGGACTCCGTGACGCGTGGCTGGGTATGCTGGCCGCAGCGCGCCGGGTCCTGTTCACCCCGGCGAGAGGAAGGGCGGTCACCGTGTCCGAGGTCTCCATCATCCATCAGCAGCGGCAGCACCGGTTCGAGCTCTTCGTCGACGACGAGTTCGCGGGCTTCGCCGAGTATCACAACGCGCCGGGTGAAGTGCGCGCGTTCACGCACACGGTGGTCTTCGACGAGTTCCAGGGCCGGGGGCTGGCGAACCGGCTGGCCGCCGCTGCGCTGGACAGCACGCGGGACAGCGGCCTGGGCGTTCTGCCGCACTGCCCGATGATCCGCGGCTTCATCGCCAAGCGCAGTGAATACCTCGATCTGGTCCCCGAGGCCAGGCGCGAGGAATTCGGCCTGGGGGCCCAGTGAGTGCGTCGCGGCGGATCTTCCTGGACAAGCAGAACCCGGAGATCTTCGCCGCGCTGACACAGGTCGCCGAGGCCACTTCCCGGGCCTTGGAGTCCGCCGGACTGGGCCGCGACCTCGCGGAACTCGTGAACGTCCGTGTCTCCCAGATCCACGCCTGCGCGTTCTGCCTGAATCTGCACACCCGCCGCGCGGAGAAAGCGGGAGTGTCCGGGAAGAAGCTCGCCACCCTTCCCGCCTGGCGTGACACCGAGCTGTTCACCCCGCAGGAGCGGGCCGCGCTGACTCTGGCGGAGATGGCCGCCGAGAGGCCGGAGGTCGCGGATACCGAGCAGTACGAAACCTGCCGGGCCTTGCTGGGCGACGAGGGGACCTCGGCCATCGTGTGGACGGCGATCACGATCTCAGCCTTCAACGCCGTGTCGATCATGAGCGGGCACCCGGTGCGGTAGCCCGCCGGCCGGCTTCATCGGCCGCGCCACCTCACGCCGGCCCGGCTTCATCGGCCGCGCCACCTCACGCCGGCACCGAGGAGTGCCCCTCCCAGCCCCAGGAGCGCGACCGCCACGCCGAGCGGCACGAGCAGGGACGGGCTCCCGGTCCGCGGCAGTTCCTCACCGGGCCCCTCGGTGACAGGTGCCGGCGTGGACGGCGACGGTTCGTCCGGGCCCTCCGCCGGCGGGGTCGTCGGCTGCTCCGGCGAGGCGGTTTCCTCGGGCGGTGCTGTCTCTTCGGGTGGCACTGTCTCTCCTGGCGGTGCTGTCTCTTCGGGCGGAGTCGTTGCCTGCTCCGGCGGTGTGGTCTGCTCGGGCGGCGCGGGTGGTTCCTCTTCGACGACGACCGTCTGCCGTTCTTCGTTCAGGTCCTCGTGCACGGCCAGGAGCACCTCGTCGTCCTCACCCGGAGGGGTCGAGGGTGCTGGCGCCGACGATGCGGGCGTGGAGGATGCAGACGCCGAGCTCGCGGCGGTTCCCTGAGAGGTGGAGTACGCGGTGAGCACCGGCCCGCTCGTCGAGTAGAGCCGCTGGAAGACCACGAGTGTCTTGCCGGCATATTCGCCCGGGATATCGAAGTCCACCACTACGGTCCCGGTGGCACTGCCGGCCAGGAACTCCGCCTCGCCGGTCACGCCCGTGGACTCGCCGGTCTCGCGGTCCATCACCTCGCCGCGCGCGGCATACCACTGGCCTGCGCGCAGCCCGGCATAGGCGATCTCGTCCCGTAGGGTGCCGCCAGCCGCGGGAAGCGCCTGGTCTCCGTCGGCCAGATCGTAGGCGTCGGACTCGATGAACGGCCGGTAGACGGTCTGCGCCTCGTCGTCGATGTCCGCGTGGGCCGTGATCTCCTTGCCGTCCCGGTAGAGGCGTTCGTAGACCACGACGGTCTGCCCGTGCAGTTGATCGGCCGGCACCTCGAAGCGCAGCTCCACGGCTCCGTCCGGTTCCTCCGGGGTGAACGTGAGCGTCGAGGTGATGCCCGTGGGCTCGGGGCCGTCTTCGCCGCGGAGCATCAGTTCACCCCGGAGCTCGTACTCAGTGCCGGGAACGAGCCCCGCGTACTCGACGGTATCGATGACGGTCGCCGGGCCTGAGTCGGGCAGGAAGTCGTCTCCGTCGTCGCCGTCGCGCGCGGTCGTGCCGATGCGAGGGACCGCCTTCCAGGTGAGAGTGACATCCGCCGATGCCTGTGCCTCCTCGCTGCGGGAGATCATCAGGGTCTGAGCGCGCGGTTTGGTATTGCTCACGAGCATCCCCGTCCACCGGGGACCCGTCACGGTGGCCGAGAGCGTAGCGCTCCCCGCAGGAGCTTCGGCGGGAACATCCAGGAAGATCTCCCTGCCACTGGGAACCTGCTGCGGGTCGACCGGAGCACCGTCGGCGAAGACGAGCGGATAGTCCGTCTCGGCGGTGACGGCGAGTTCCGCTTCGGAGGCGTTGAACGTCACCGGCCCGACCTTCTCTCCCGCTGTACCCGGCGTGCCGAGACCCGCGGTCGTCAGCTGGGGCCCTTCGGACTGTGGTTTCCCGGTATTGGCGTCACCGGTCAGGTAGTCGATCACCGCCTGGACTCGCCGGGCTCCAGGCGATGTGGTGTCGGTGCCCCGGCCCGTGGCCAGGCCTTTGTAGGCGAATACGGCTTTTGCCGGCTTGGCGTCGGTGTAGGTCCAGATGGCTGCCTGGGTGGCGGCGATGGCGTCCTCCGCGGTGAGACCGTCCGTTCCAGCGGCTTCGGCGAGAGCGTCGAGGGGGGTCTGCGGATAGGAGTGGCGCACGATCCATGCGACGTGCTCGCGCACCTGCGCGTCGGAGGCGAAGTTGTTGTCGCCGGGGAACGAATCCCAGCCTCCGACGGACATGCCCAGGTCATAACGGGCGTTGACGGAGAACTCGACGCAGTAGCTCAGCTGGTCCGGTTCGTCGCCGGGCTGAGTGTAGAGCGGGAAGAGCCTGGTCCGGATGGCGCCGTCGCCGGTGGCGATCCGGTGCCCGGACTGGGATTCGTCCCTACTGCCCATCTTCGGGTAGCCGTCCGGGAAAGGCGAGGCCGCCGCCGGGGCGAGCAGGGGCGCTGAGGTGAGCGTGAGCAGGAGTGTCAGGATGAGTGTCAGGACGCCGCCGAGCCGGCGGGGATGCGGGGATATCGATGTGGTCATGCACCGGGACTCTAGGAAGGACGGGAGAACCGCTGCAGGCGCAGGCGAAGGCTGTGGATGACCCGGCATACCGATCACGAGCTGGGGACAACCGAAGACGACCCCTGTGACGTGGCAACGAGAATGGAGCACGAGGCCCCGAGGGGACACGCCTGGGTGGCGGTTCAGGGTGAGAGACTGGGTGACAGAGACGGGTGGCAGGTATACGCGGCTGTGCTCCGGACAGGACGGCCAGCGCGATGCTCGACGCCACGCAGCAGCAGAGTCGTTCACGACCGTCGCCGGACCAGGGAGGACACGCGCCATGACGATCAGCAAGGTCACTGTCATCGGTTTGGGGATCATGGGAATGCCCATGGCTAGGAACCTGCTCGCAGCCGGGTTCGAGGTCACCGGCCACAACCGGTCCGCCGGGAAGATCGCCCAGTTCGAGGAGGACGGTGGCCGCGGGGCGCAGAGCCTGGCCGAGGCGGTCAGCGGGGCGGACGCGATCATCACCATGCTGCCGGACTCCCCCGACGTGGAGGCTGTGGCCGATGGCGCCGACGGGATATTCGCCCGCGCGAAGACCGGCGCCCTGTGGCTGGATATGAGCACCATCCGTCCCGATGTGGCGGTCCGTCTGGCGGAGCAGGCGCGCGAAGCCGGGCTGCGGCCGCTGGACGCGCCCGTCTCCGGGGGTGAGCAGGGCGCGATTGACGGCGCCCTGTCCATCATGGCCGGTGGACGGGAGGAGGACTTCGCCGCTGCGGCGCCGGTGTTCGAGGCGGTCGGTAAGACCATCGTGCACGTGGGACCGGCCGGGGCCGGGCAGACCGTGAAAGCGGCGAATCAGCTGATCGTCGCCGGGAACATCCAGCTCTTGGCCGAGGCACTGGTGTTCCTGGATGCGCATGGCGTCGACTCCCGTGCCGCGCTCGATGTCCTCGGCGGCGGGCTGGCCGGCTCCAAGGTGCTGGATCAGAAGGGCCAGAAGATGCTCGACGGTGACTTCGCACCGGGTTTCCGGCTGGAGCTGCATCACAAGGACCTGGGCATCGTCACCGCTGCTGCGCGCGAGTCCGGCGTTGCCCTGCCACTGGGCGCCTCGGTCGCGCAGCTCGTCACGGCGGCGGTCCAGCGCGGCGATGGCGGCCTGGACCATTCGGCGCTCTTCGCGCTGGCCCGGGAGCTCTCCGGGCAGACCGGGAACCGCGCGGAATAGCGAGAGCCCGCGCCCCGGCTGGCGATCACTCCACCAGGAAGTCCCAGACCCATCGGCGGATCTTGGCCAGGCAAGCAGGGGATACGCGGCCTGCCCGTGTCTTCAGGCGCGACCTGCTCACGGTACGCGCTTGCTCGGACATCGCATAGCCCGCCACGGACGTATCGCCTTCGATCGGCGTGTGATTGAGCCAGCCCCGGCTCGTGGTGGTAATCGGCGCCACCATGACCAGCGTGTCCACAGTCCGCAGGTAGGTGGGCCCGCTGATGACCACGACCGGCCGCCGACCTCCTTGTTCGCGACCCTCAGGCTCACCCATCCATGCCCACCAGATCTCGCCAGGCGCCAGTCGCCCCTCAGTGGCCATCCTGAATCCTAAAGACCATCGCCCGAGGCGCGGTCCCAGCCCGCGCTTTCCTCCCGCCAGCTGGCCATGTCCTCGGCAGATGTGCGGCGCACAGACTCGGACCACTGCTGCATCCGTTCCTGACGCGCAGCCTGATCCGCCAAGGACGTCAGGTACTGGTCAAGCGTCTGGTGCCGCGCAGCAGCCTGTTCCTTCAAACGGTCCCGTGTCTCGCGGCGTACTTTGATGGTGGTGATCGCCATAGATCAAGTATCCCTCTGGGTATGACTGCTGACAAGGGTCCGCGAATGCTGCGGGCGGGAACGATCCAAGGTCGAATACGCGCGTATTCATATGGCGTCGTCGACGCTGGCCGGGTGCGCCTGGGCAGGCATAATGTCCTCATGACCGCGACGGCAGAAGACGCATTCGGCACACTGCTCGACACTCTGTATTTCGGCGCGCTGGACGAGCGCGATAAAGGCGATAAGTTCGAACGCCTCATGCGGTCCTATCTCCTGACCGACCCTGCGTGGGCGAGTCAGTTCTCTGACGTCTGGCTGTGGCGCGACTATCCGGAGCGCGGAAACCGCGCGGATACAGGCATCGACCTGGTGGCGCTTGACGCCGCCACCGGGGAAAAAGTCGCTATCCAGTGCAAGTTCTTCGATCCCGAGCACACCGTCGCTAAGAAGGACATCGATTCCTTCATCGCAGCATCGTCAACTCGCGAGTTCTCACGTCGGCTCCTCGTCTCCACTACCAGCAAGTGGAGCAAACACGCTGAGGATGAGTTGCGTGACCTCGATCCGCCGCTCACGCGTATCGGACTGATCGACCTGGCTGAGGCGCCCATCGACTGGGCCGAGTTCAGCTTTGATACGCCCGAACATATGGTCCGCGCGGATGCAGAGAAATCTCCTCGGTCGCATCAGCGCGAGGCGCTCACACGTGTGGCAGAAGGCTTCGCCACACACGACCGGGGCAAGCTGGTCATGGCGTGCGGCACCGGCAAGACGTACACCTCCCTGCAGATCATGCAGGACCAGGTTCCTTCGGACGGGCATGTGCTCTTCCTTGTCCCCTCAATTTCTTTGCTCGCCCAAACGTTGACCGCGTGGAAACGCGACGCTGGCGAAGACTTCAGAGCGCTGGCGGTGTGCTCGGATGTGAAGGTCGGCAAGAACACGTCCGAGGACATCTCCACCACCGATCTGCTGGTGCCAGCCACCACTGACCCGAGCAAGCTCGTTTCCCAGCTGACCTTGGCCGATGACTACGCCGGACGCACCGTGGTGTTCTCTACCTATCAGTCCATCGACGTGATCGCCAGAGCCCAGCAACTTGGGTTCCCAGACTTCGCCTTGATCATCTGCGATGAAGCCCACCGCACCACCGGGGTAACGATCGCCGGTCAGGACGAGTCTGCTTTTACCAAGGTTCATGACAACGCGATCGTCCGTGGTAGCAAGCGTCTCTACATGACCGCCACCCCGCGTGTGTTCGACGATAATGCGAAGAAGAAGGCGGGCGAGAAGTCGGTCGTGATCGCGTCGATGGACGACGAGTCGATCTACGGTCCGGAGTTCTACCGGCTGGGTTTTGGCGAGGCCGTGGAACGCGGACTTCTCACTGACTACAAGGTATTGGTGCTCGCGGTCGATGAGCATGCCGTGAACACCCAGTTCCAGAACCTCCTCACTGAGGAGGATGGGGAACTCGGCATCGACGATGTCGCACGCATCGTCGGNCATCAAGGAGTCACAACGTGTCGCGGGCATGTTCGAACGAGTCACCGAGCAGCTCAGTGCCGGTCACGACGACGCTCTGCTGTGCCGTGCCCGGCATGTAGACGGCGGTATGAATGTCCTGGAGCGCACCACCCGGCTCCAGTGGCTTGAAGCTCAGCTGGCCGACGACGAGATCCGCATCCTCACGAACGCGCGTTGTCTCTCCGAGGGCGTGGACGTCCCCGATCTGGATGCGGTCCTGTTCCTGAATCCCCGGAATTCTCAGGTGGACGTGGTGCAATCCGTGGGCCGGGTCATGCGGCGGGCCAAGGGGAAGGATTACGGCTACATCATCCTTCCGGTGGGCATCCCGGTCGGACAGGATCCGGCGACGGCGCTGAAAGACTCCAAGAAGTACAAGGTCATTTGGTCAGTGCTCAATGCGCTGCGCTCGCACGACGACCGGTTTGAAGCGCTGGTCAACAAGATTGACCTCAACCAGGCCAGAGACACCAAGATCAACATCATCGGCGTGGGAACCGGGAGCGAAGACGATGATTCCATCGTCAGCGGCGGGCAGCAGCTGGAACTGGACTTCCCCGGCCTAGACGAATGGAAAGACGCGATCTACGCACGGATCGTGGAAAAGGTTGGCGACCGGGAGTACTGGGAGAACTGGTCAAGGACAATCGCCGACGTCGCCGCCCGGCACACGGACCGCATTACCGCCCTGGTCACCCAGAACCCGTCACCCGAGGTCACGGCAAAGTTCGACCAATTCGTCGCCGCACTTCAGCACAACTTGAACGAGGGCATCACAGATGCCGACGCGATCTCGATGCTGTCCCAGCACCTGATCACCAAGCCTGTGTTTGATGCGCTCTTCGAGCGGTACGACTTCGCTGCGCACAACCCCGTCTCGCAGGTGATGCAGAGTATGGTCGACCTGCTGCAGGGGAACAACCTTGAAGCGGAGACCGCCGAGCTGAACAGCTTCTACGCATCCGTCTCACGGCGCGCCTCGGGCATAGACAACCCGGACGGTAAGCAGCGGATCATCACGGAACTGTACGAGAACTTCTTCAAGCAAGCGTTCCCCAAGCAAGCGGATGCCCTCGGCGTGGTCTACACGCCTATCGAGGTTGTTGACTTCATCATCCGCGCCGTCGACGACCTCTCCCGGGAACATTTCGGTGCTGGCCTCACGGACGAGGGCGTGCATGTCCTGGACCCGTTTACCGGGACCGGTACGTTCATTGTGCGACTCCTGCAATCAGGCGTCATCGCACCGCATGACCTGGCGCGCAAGTATGCGCATGAGCTTCACGCCAATGAGATCATGCTGCTCGCGTATTACATCGCCGCCATCAACATCGAGGCCACCTACCACGGTCTGGTCGAAGGGGACTACCGGCCGTTCGAGGGCATTGTCCTGGGCGACACCTTCCAGATGACCGAGGACGGGAACACCTTCGATCTAGAGGTGTTTGCCTCCAACAACGAGCGGGCTCAACGCCAGCTGGACGCCGATATCCGCGTGGTCGTGGGAAACCCGCCCTACTCTGCTGGACAAACCTCAGCGAACGACAACAATGCGAACACCAGCTACCCCACCCTCGACGGGCGGATCCGAGACACATACGCGGCGCGCACTCAAGGACAGAACAAAAACAGCCTCTACGACTCCTACATCAGGGCAATCCGCTGGGGAACCGACCGGCTCGGTCACACAGGAATTCTGGCGTACGTCTCCAACGGCGGGTACATTGACTCGAACTCCGCCGATGGTCTACGGAAGTCACTCGTCGAGGACTTCGACCGGGACTGCCGCACATTTAGGTGACAGTTGGGGGTGTCAGGCCGCGAGGCTCACGGCCGGGTTCATGATGGTCTCGTATTCGA
>NZ_BMFY01000013.1 GCF_014639315.1 Sediminivirga luteola | reverse complement strand
AGGCGGACTCAACACGTGATCCCCACCGGAAGTCCGAAGAGCCCCTATATGCGTGCGGGCCTCGTCACACCAGCCCGTGGCGATGGGCGGTCATCCCACCTTGCTCGGTACGCAAGATTGTGCTCGAGCAATAAATACTCCCTGGTGGATCTGTCTGCTCATAGACTGCTCAAGATCATCAACGACTGCCAAGGTCGCACGGCACTCGAGGCTGATTAACGGGCCAGACGGCACAGCTTGGAAGGCCGCATCTCCGCCGAGCAGATTAAGAAAATTCCCAAAAGGCACGCTAGTGGTTATACCCCGCGTTTCATAGTGCTCAATTACGCCATCAATGCGGACTCGATGAGAAGGCTCCTGCGCAAGCACGGCGTTGTACTACGTAGCGACCTGGCATCCGAGCAAGATGCGATGGGCCGACCGGTGGAGACGAGCCCAAGCCCGTCAAGGCGGCAAAACACGGATAGGTCGACAGGGTCGCAGGTAGCGTGGGACACGGCGAGGTCTTTTATATGGACGGAGAAGGTACCCCGCATCGTCGGGAGACCTCGTCCCTCGCCCCCGCAACGACACGCTACCCACCGTTACGCCCTCATTTGCGAAGAGCCGAATTACTGCCCCGACCGTGCACCACGACCCCGGAAAACTAACGAAGACTAGGGGTCGATGACCGAACTCACACCGAAGTGGCACGACTTCAGGTCCGGTGCGCCGTAAGAGCGACGCTAGGGTGCGACGGGCTCTTCTGAGGCTCAAACAGCTTAAAGAGCACGCTGATATTGGTGAGGAGATGTAGCGGCCGCACACGGGGTAGGTGTAGCCGCGCCAACCAGTATGGTCAATACAGAGGCGGGCCTGAAGGAAGGTTCGCTATATTAAGCTGTAGAAATTTTCACTTGAGGGCGAGAACCCAGTGAAGATCGGCTTCTGAGAGAAGTGCGCGCAAGCCTTAGGATACTGTTAGCTTATTAGCGGCTTGGGTGCGAGCATCGTGCTTGTTTCTGCATCTGAGTTGGATTCGAAAGAAATAACGGAAAGATCAGCCGTGGCGGTCTTGAGAAGGCCTTGCTGCGAAAACACGTAAATTCCTTCAAGTACTTCCAGAACTGCAAAGTCTCTGCGCTCGACATAAACTCGCGCAACTTCTCGATGCATCGGATTAGGGAGTGTGGCATCAGACGGCATCTTGAAGTCCTTTGCCATTAGCGCTTGCACAATTCTCATGCCTTCATGAAACGTTTGCATGAAGCTGAAATCGTGTGGTAGTGGACAAATCACCAAATTCTTATGGTCATCTTTTTTCACTGCATCACTCCTTCCCGAGGCTGTAGGTACTATCGCCACGCGGAGGCCCGGTGCGCCCTCAAGAGCGCGTGGGTTAACCTTAATTGACGTACCTACCCAGTGATCGGGGAGGGTCGAGCCCAAGAATAGATCCGCCTTCCAAAGGCCTTGAATACTCCTTGGCAACGCCTGTCGAGTAGTCGGCCGATGAAATGCGGCGGCGAGCTGATTCATGTATCCGCGGAGTTTTACAGGCTGACCCCTCTTACCAGAAAGGACTCTTGAATCTGGCGTAATTAACTCTCGCTTAGTGTCAATCAGCTGCTTCGCGCCCGATTTCTCCATAGCAAATAGAATGGAAGAGGGATTGCCGCGTCTAATGTTGCATCGACGTAATGCCGCCTCGACCCTTTCTAAAACAATCGGCGATGTTCCATTCACGATAGCATCGTGAACAGCGTACTCGAAGGCTACTCCTAGGTCGCCATCATTGCTTTTACGAAGGCGACCCAGGTCGCCAAGTCGAATATTCTCTCGACCCCCGTGTACCGCAAGATACTCTTCACCTATAGAGTGCAATAGACCGGCGATGATTGGGCGCGTAACTGCAATCAAGGCAGTTACATCTTCGGCAACTGGTGCAGCCTGAATCTCTTCGCGAACTTTCATGTCACCATGATGCCATATGGGTGACGTATTGGATGTCTGCCGACTCGCGTACTATGCAACGGTTTTGCATCAGCCACGGATCTAGGTGTTCGGGGGCTTCAATCTACGCGCCCTCGGCAACAACTCGCCGACCTGCACCTCGAACGTCTGCGCCAGTTGCACGAGCAGCTTGATCGAGGGGTTGGCGGGCTGGTCCTTCTTCCAGTAGCCCCGTTCGAGCTGCCGATAGTGGGTGCCTACCAGGCCAGTTTTTGCGCGACCACAACACTGCTGCTGACCCACCTAGACATTCGAGTCAATGGTCGTATTTGTTCGCCTAAAGCGTTACCGGTGCGCCCAGAGGGACTCGAACCCCCGACCCTCTCGGTGTAAGCGAGATGCTCTAGCCAACTGAGCTATAGGCGCCTGCCGCCACGCCTTCACCACGCGCGCGACTGGTTCATTGTTCCATGTCCGGCGCTGTGCGCGCACCTCTGCGCGCTCGTGTGCCGGGGTGTGTCGGTGCCTCTGCCGTCCCACCGGGTGCCCCGCCCCCGCCCGATAGGCTTGGGCGCATGACCCCCGAGGACACTCCCGCCCCGATTCGCGTCAGCGCCGTCGTCCTGAAGGACGAGTCCGGGCGCGTGCTGATGGTCCGCAAACGCGGGACGGTGCGGTTCATGCTCCCCGGCGGCAAACCCGAACCGGGGGAGAGCGCCGCGCAGACCGCGGTGCGCGAGTGCTACGAGGAACTGGGACTGGTGCTCGATCCGCAGGCCCTGCGTCCCCTCGGCGTCTACACCGCCCCGGCCGCCAACGAGCCCGGTCGCGACGTGGAGGGCACCGTCTTCACGCATCCGTTCGCAGGCCCGGGACACGCCGCGGCGGAGATCGAGGAACTGCGGTGGATCGGGCCCGCCGGCTGGGACGGCGACGACCTCGCCCCGCTGAGCCGGATCATCCTGCCGTCGATGCCCGTCCACGGGTGACGGCACGCCCGGCCGGGGAGTCAGCACCTCAGCGCCGCGCCATGCGCACGAGGCCCAGCACCAGCAGGACGAGCCCGGACACGGAGCCGAGCAGGCCCGCAGCAGCGCCCCACAGCATCGGCGAGAGCATGCCCAGGGCGGACACCGGCGGCATCGCCACCACGGGCACATCGGTGCGGCAGCTCAGCTCGTACGCCCCCGCGGCGGACGCGGTGAACCCCGCGAAGGACTCGTAGGTCTCCCCGCTCACCATCGTGTTCAGCGTGCTCGCCGGCTCACGATCCGGTCCTGCCTGCGCCGTGCCGTCCGGAGCCGTCACGGCACAGTCCGAAGCAGAGACATCGGCCAGCTGCCCGCGCGGGGCCAGCAGCACGATGCGCTCGCCCTCCTGCAGCGTCAGCGTCGTGGTCGTACCCACCTCGACGGTGCTGCCGGCGACGCTCAGACTGGAGGGGACCATCGCCGCACTGCCGCCGAGCACCCCGGCGACGGGGCCGGCCAGGAACAGCACCGCCCCGACCACGATCAGCACGATCCCGCGCGATGCGGAACCGGAACGGGCGCGCGTGCCGGGCCCGGCGGACGGCGTGGATGTGGCGTTCATGATGATGTCCTCCTCGTAGTCGTCTCCGGCCGGTTCAGTTCCCGGGCCGGCGCAGCGCCCAGACGGCCGCCTGGATACGGTCCCGGACGCCCAGCTTGGCGATGATGTTCGAGACATGGGTTTTCACGGTGCCGACCTCGATCACCAGGCGCGCGGCGATCTCCGCATTGGACAGTCCCTCCGCGAGCGCCGCGAGGACTTCCTCCTCCCGCCCGGTCAGCGGGACCGCGGGGCCGGGCGTAGTTGATCCCGGTCCTGATCGACCGGCCGCGCCGGGAGCCTGCTCCGGGACCCGGCCGGCGCGGCGGGCGAACTCGGCGATCACCCGCCCGGTGACCGCCGGCGATACCAGGCCGTTGCCCTCGGCGGCGGCACGGATCGCGGCGAGCACCTCGTCCGGGTGACTGTCCTTGAGCAGGAAACCGGCGGCACCGGCCTCCAGCGCTCCGAAGACGTACTCGTCCAGATCGAAGGTGGTGATGACGACGACCCGGGCCGCGGGACGCCGGCGCACGATCTGGCGGGTTGCGCTCAGCCCGTCTCCGCCGGGCATCCGCACGTCCATCAGGACCACATCCGCCTGCTCCCGCAGCGTCAGCTCCACGGCGGCTGGGCCGTCGGCGGCCTCTCCGACCACATCGATGTCTGCGGCCTGCGCCGCATAGGCACGCAGTGCCCGGCGCACGAGAGGCTGGTCGTCGGCGACGACGAGGCGGATCATGGCCTCGCCTCCGGGTCCGCCGGCCCCGCCGATCCCGGCACCGAGGCAGGCGGCGCGGCTGCGTGCCCCGCCTCGCACGGCGCCTCCATCCGGACCGTCCAGACGCCGTCTCGCGGCCGTGCCTGCAGGGTGCCGCCGATGTGATCGGCGCGTTCGTGCATCCCGATCAGCCCGTAGCCGGTCCGTCCCGGGTCCGGTGCGGCGGGAATCTCGGGCAAGGGGTTGTCCACCTGCATCGTGGCGCGGCCCGGCTCGGTGCCGACGGCGACCCGTACCGGGTACCCCGGGGCGTGTGCGGCCGCGTTCGCCAGGGCCTCTTTCAGGACGGCGGCCATCGCGCGGCACACCGGCGGCGGAGGCTCCGCCCCGGGCAAGAACCCGAACTCGATCTCCGTCTCGCGGCGTTGCCGCGCCTCCGCGACGATCTCGCCCAGCCACTGACGCAGGGGAGTGCCCGGGGCGGCCGTGCTGCCCGTCCCGAGGTCCGCGTCGCTCCGGGCTCCGGTGTCCTCCTCGCGCAGGGCGGCCACGGCCTCGCGGACACTGGCCAGCGCGGCACTGCCGCGCTCCTCGATCTGCGCCAGGAGCTGCTGGGAGGCATCCTGCCGGCTGCTCCCGCCGTCCGTACGGCCTTCGATCAGACCCGTGCGCGCCAGCATGACCACGTCCACCAGCTGATGCGCCGCCAGATCATGCAGCTCCCGCGCGATCCGGGCACGCTCGCGTCCGGTGGCCGCCCGTGCCTCGGCAGCCACCTTGGAGTCCGCCAGCGTCGCGTGTTCCTGCGCCCGGCGGGCCTCGTCACGGTGATTGCGCACGGCGAATGCCACCGCGATGCAGGCGAGGTAGAACAGCGCCCGGTTGGAAGCGAACAGCAGCACTTCGTGCCCGCTCAATGTGCCGAACCCGGCGGACTGGAACAGCCACACGTGGACGGTCATATGCGCCACGTAGACCCCCGCCACGAGCGGGACCGACCGCGCCGGCGGCAACTGGACCACCGCGGTGAACACCGCGAACCACAGCGGCAGCGCCATGCCGGCTCCGGCGTCGATGGCGAGCGTCGTCGCCGCCACCGTGAGACCGAAGACGACCACCAGGACGGTGGCGGGGGCGCGCCGCACCCACAGCAGCGCCGCCGACTGGAACACGATCAGCGCGAACCACGCACTCACCCGGCCCGGGGTGAAGCCCAGCAACTGCCAGGCGCCCGGGATACCGGCGACGGTCCACAGATAGAACGTCGTCACGGCGATGCTCAGCACGCCGACGACGGATGCTGCCACGACGGTGCTGCGGTCAGGTGCCCGGAGGCGAGGACGTGCCGGAGTCATGGTTCCATCTTCCAGCGCACTCGGTGCGATGCGCCTCCCTCGCGGGACGGATCTTCGGCGGGCGTTGCCGGCGAGGATCCCTCACCGGCTGCGCCCTGACGGCCGGGAGCGTCCGTCCCGGCGGCTACGCTGAACAGCGATGAGCGGCACAGTGGGCAGCGATGTGATGCAGCGGTTCTCCCGGGCCACGCGGGAGTGGTTCGCGGACGCCTTCGCCGCGCCCACCCAGGCGCAGCTCGGTGCCTGGGACGCCGTCTCGCGCGGTGCGCACACCCTGGTCGTGGCGCCGACCGGGTCCGGCAAGACCCTCGCGGCGTTCCTCTGGGCCCTTGACCGGCTTGCCCGGCTCGCCCGGCAGCAACCGGAGGACCGGACGGCGGCGGAGACGACCGGGGTGCTGTACATCTCCCCGCTCAAGGCGCTGGGCGTGGACGTGGAACGGAACCTGCGCGCCCCGCTGGCCGGAATCGGCCGGACGGCGGCCCGGATCGGCGAACCGCCACCGCAGCTGACCGTCGGCGTCCGCTCGGGCGATACGCCCGCCGCCGAGCGCCGGCGGCTCGTCGCCAGACCCCCGCATGTGCTCATCACCACGCCCGAATCGCTGTACCTCATGCTCACCAGCCAGGCTGCCCGCACGCTCGCCGGCGTGCACACGGTCATCGTCGACGAGATCCACGCCCTGGCCGGGAACAAGCGCGGAGCTCACCTGGCGCTGTCACTGGAACGGCTCGACGCGATGCTGCCGGCGCCCGCTCAGCGCATCGGCCTGAGCGCCACGGTGCGGCCGGTCGAGGAGGTCGCCCGGTTCCTGGGCGGCGGTGCCCACGCAGAGGTCGTCGCCTCGCCATCGGAGAAACGTTTCGACATCACGGTCGAGGTGCCGGCCGAGGACATGACGGCCCCGCCCATGCCGGAGCCGGCGGAGGGAGGGGATCAGGGAGAACACCGGATCGGGTCTATGTGGCCTGCGATCGAGCGCTCGCTGTACGAGCGGATCCTGTCAGAACGCTCCACCATCGTCTTCGCCAACTCCCGGCAGCTCGCCGAACGCCTGACCGGCAGGCTCAATGCGGTGCACCGGGAGCGCACCGGCGACGCCGAGGCGGGTCCGCTGGCCCGCGCCCATCACGGCTCGGTCTCCAAGGAGCAGCGCGCGGAGGTGGAGGAGTTACTCAAGTCCGGCGCGCTCCGGTGCGTCGTCGCCACCTCCAGCCTGGAGCTGGGCATCGACATGGGGCTGGTCGACCTCGTGGTGCAGATCGACGCCCCGCCGTCGGTCGCCAGCGGCCTGCAGCGCATCGGGCGCGCCGGGCACCAGGTCGGCGGGGTCTCCCGGGCAGTGCTCTACCCCAGCCACCGGGCCAGTCTGCTGCAGACCGCCGCGGTCGCCGAGCGTATGCGCGAGGGCGGTCTGGAGGCCCTGAGCATCCCGGCCAATCCGCTCGACGTGCTGGCACAGCAGACCGTCGCGGCGGCATCCGCGGGTCCGCTCGAGGTGGAGGAATGGTTCGAGACCGTCCGGCGCGCGGCGCCCTACCGCGCGCTGCCGCGCGGCGCATTCGAGGGCGTGCTGGACCTCGTCTCCGGGAAGTACCCCTCCAGTGACTTCGCCGAGCTCCGGCCGCGCCTGATCTGGGACCGGGAGGCGGGCATGCTGACCGCGCGGCCCGGGACGCAGCGGCTGGCGGTCACCAGCGGCGGCACCATCCCCGACCGCGGGCTGTTCCGCGTGATGGCGATCGGGGATGAGGACCGTGCCACGCGCGTCGGCGAGCTCGACGAGGAGATGGTGTACGAATCGCGCGTCGGCGACGTCTTCACCCTGGGCGCGACCTCCTGGCGGATCCGGGAGATCACCCACGAGGCCGTGCACGTGGTCCCGGCATTCGGCGCGCCGGGCCGGATGCCGTTCTGGCGCAACGACGCAGCCGGCCGCCCGGCCGAACTCGGCCAGGCGCTCGGCGAACTCACCACCTGGCTGGACGAGGCACTGCGCGACGGACGTGACGAGGAAGCCGCGGACCGGCTGCGGCGGGCCGGATTCACCGAGTACGCCGTGCGCAATACGCTCGCCTACCTGCGCGATCAGCGCGAGGCCACCGGTGCCGTGCCGGGAGACCGCACCCTGGTGGTGGAACGCGGCAAGGACGAGGTGGGCGACTGGCGGCTGGTGCTGCACTCGCCCTACGGCATGGCGGTCCATGCTCCTTGGGCCCTGGCGGTCAACGCCCGCGTGCGGGACGAGCTCGGCCTGGAGGGCGCCGCCGTCGCCGGGGACGACGGCATCATCCTCCGCCTGCCGGATATGGACGGCTCACCGCCCGGTGCCGAGTTCTTCCTGACCGAGGCCGGCGACGCCCGGCGGATCGTCACCGCCGAGGTCACCCGGAGCGCGCTGTTCGCCGCCCGGTTCCGGGAATGCGCCGCCCGCGCCCTGCTGCTCGGCGCCGCCCGGCCGGGGAAACGATCCCCGCTGTGGCAACAGCGGCAGCGCTCGGCCCGGCTGCTGGAAGTCGCCTCCCGGCACCCGGACTTCCCCATGGTGCTCGAAGCGGTCCGCGAATGCCTCCGCGACGTCTACGACCTCGACGCCCTCACCGAGGTCCTGCAGCGCATCCAGCGGCGCAGGATCACCGTGCGGGACGTCGGCGTGGAGTTGCCTTCCCCGTTCGCCAGGTCCCTGCTCTTCCGGTACGTCGGTGAGTTCATCTACGAGGGCGACGCGCCGGTGGGAGAGCGCAAGATCGCCGCGCTGAGCGTCGACCCGGAACTGCTGCGCGAACTTCTCGGAGAGGTCGAGCTCCGCGAGCTCCTCGACCCGGACGCCATCAGCGAGGTGGAAGCGGAGCTGCAGCGGACCGCGCCCGGACGGCGGCTGCGGGGCACCGAGGGAGCCACCGACCTGCTCCGCCTGCTCGGTCCGCTCGCCGCCGCGGAAGCCGCCGGCCGCCTGGACGACACCGATGCCTCCGCACGTCTTGAGGAGCTGACGACCACCCGGCGGGCGTTCCGGTTGCGCCTGGCCCGGCAGGACGCCTACGCCGCCATCGAGGACGCCGGCTTGCTGCGCGATGCCCTCGGCACTGCGCTGCCTCCCGGCGTCCCCGCCGCGATGGCGGCACCCGTCGAGGACGCCCTGCGCCAGGTGCTCGCGCGCCACGCCGCGACGCACGGTCCGTTCACCGCAGAGGAAGCCGCAGCGCGATTCGGCCTCGGAGCCGGCGTCGTCCGCGCCGAGCTGCAGCGCATGGCCGCCGACGGCCGCGTGCTGCGCGGTGCCTTCCGTCCCGCCGGAGCCGGCGGTCAGGCAGACGAATGGGTCGACCGGGACGTGCTGCGCCGGCTGCGCAACCGCTCCCTGGCGCGCCTGCGCGGGAGCATCGAACCGGTGCCGCCGCCGGCGTACGCCATGTTCCTGGCGTCCTGGCAGCACTGCACCGCACCCCTGGCCGGAGCCGAAGGGCTCCTGGCCGTGATCGAACAGCTCGCCGGGTATCCGCTGCCGGCATCCACCCTGGAGACCATGGTGCTGCCGCAGCGCGTCAGGGACTACACCCCGGCGATGCTGGACGGCCTGATCGGCAGCGGCGAGGTGGTCTGGCTCGGGGAAGGCGGCCTGCCCGGCAACGACGGCCGGATCAGCCTGCATCCGGCCGGCGCCCTGCAGCTGAGCCGGCGCAGCGGACCGGCGGAGGAGCCCGGCACGCCGTTGCAGGAGGCGATCCTGGACATCCTGCGACGGCGCGGAGCCTCGTTCGCCCCCGCGCTGGCCGAGGCGCTGGGGGAGGCGGGCCATCGTCCCGGAACGGAGGAACTCACCGAGGCGCTCTGGTCGCTCGTCTGGGCCGGGCGCATCACAAGCGATTCCTTCGCTCCCGTGCGCGCCGCCATCGCCGGCGGCCGTGCTGCCCAGAAGACCAGGCGTCAGCCGCCGCGCGGCAGGACCGCCCGGCGCAGCGCCTTCGCCGCGCTCCGCGCTTCCGCAAGCACCACCGGGCTGCTGGCCTCGGCCGAACCGCGGCTCGCCGGACGCTGGTCGCTCACGACCGGGACGGGACCGGCGGAGGATACGGAGGCCGTGCGGCGCACCGCGCGGGTGGCGCTGCTCCTGGACCGGTATGGCGTCGTCACCCGCGGCGCCGTCGCGGCCGAGGGTTTCGAAGGCGGATTCACCCAGGCCTACCGCCTGCTCAGCGAGCTCGAACGCGCCGGCCACTGCCGGCGCGGATACGTGGTCGACGGGCTCGGCGGCGCCCAGTTCGCCCTGCCGGGCACCATCGACGAGATCCGGGAACTCGCCGACCGGATGGACTCCGCGGCGAGCCCGGACCCGGCGGTCCCGGCGCAGCCGGATCCTGCCGCGCCGCAGCACGTCATCACCCTCTCGGCCACGGACCCGGCCAATCCGTTCGGCGCGGCGCTGCCCTGGCCGCAGCCGGAAGAAGAATCGCGCCGGCCCCGCCGCAATCCGGGTGCGCTCGTCGTCATCGCCGGAGGCGCACCGGTGCTCTACGTCGAACGCGGCGGGCGCCGTGCCCTCAGCCTGGCTTCCTGCCCCGAGGAGACCCGGCAGCTGGCTGCCCGTTCCCTCGTGGAGACCGTCCGGGACCGCGGACTCGCGCGGTTCGCCCTGGAACAGATCGACGGCCGGAGGGTCGCGGAGTCGCCCTGGTCCGGGGTCCTCCGGGAAGCGGGATTCGAAGAGAGCCCGCGCGGCCTGGTGCTGCGCGGCCGGTACGGCTGAGAGGGGAGAACGCGATGCCGGAAGGTGATACAGCCCACCGGACGGCGCGGATGCTGCATGCCGCGCTGGCCGGCGCAGTGCTGGAGCGCTTCGAGCTGCGCGTGCCTCGCGCCGCCACCGCGGATCTGCGCGGCAGCCGCGTGGACGAGGTGCTCGCGGTGGGAAAGCACCTGCTGCATCGCATCGGCGGCTACACGCTCCACTCGCACCTGAAGATGGAGGGCCGGTGGGAGACGTACCGTCGCGGCGCGCGCTGGCGCCGGCCGGCCTTCCGGGCCCGGGCCGTCCTGGCCACGCAGCGCATCGAGGCGGTCGGTTTCGACCTGGCCCAGGTACGGCTCGTCCCGCGGGAGCGGGAATCCCTGCTGATCGGGCATCTGGGCCCGGACCCGCTGGGGCCGGGCTGGAATTCCCGCACGGCGCGTGCGGCGGGGGACCGGCTGGCCGCCGATGCCCGACCGCTGCATATGGCCCTGCTGGACCAGAGGCTCGTGGCGGGATTCGGGAACGAGTACGCCAATGAGATCTGTTTCCTGCTGGGCGTACGGCCGCAGCGGCCGGCGCAGGACGCCGATGCGCACGCCGCACTGGAGCTGGGCGCGCGGCTGATCCGCCAGAACGTGGAACGGCCGGTCCGCACCACCACCGGCGATCCCCGCCGGCGGCTGTTCGTCTGCTTTCGCGACGGCCAGCCGTGCCGGCGGTGCGGCACCGTCATCCAGCGCGGCAGGCTGGGACCGGAACCCCTGCGTGAGCGGGATGTCTACTGGTGCCCGCACTGTCAGCGGTGAGGGCGGCCGCGGCCGTCGGCGGCCGCCCTCACACCGGGCTCTCAGGCGACCAGGCCGTGCGGGTCGATGACGTACTTGCGGGCCACGCCGGAGTCGAACTCGGCGTAGGCCTCAGGCGCCTCATCCAGGCTGACGACCGTCGCGTTGACAGCCTTGGCGATCTGGACCCGGTCGTGCAGGATCGCCTGCATGAGCCCGCGGTGGTACTTCATCACCGGACACTGCCCGGTGATGAAGTAATGCGATTTCGCCCAGCCGAGACCCAGCCGCAGGGAGAGCGAGCCCTCCTTGGCGGCCTCGTCGACGCCACCCGGGTCACCGGTCACGTAGAGACCCGGGATGCCGATGCCGCCGCCGGCGCGAGTGAGGTCCATGAGCGAGTTCAGCACCGTCGCCGGCGCCTCCTGGGCGGCGCCGGCGCCGTGGCCGCGTGCTTCGAAGCCCACCGCATCAACACCGCAGTCGACCTCGGGCACCCCGAGGATCTGCTCGATCTGGTCCTTCGGATCGCCCTTTGAGACATCGACCGTCTCACAGCCGAAGCTGCGTGCCTGCTGAAGGCGTTCTTCCTGCAGGTCGCCGACGATGACGACGGCCGCGCCGAGCAGCTGGGCCGAAGCCGCCGCCGCCAGGCCCACCGGCCCGGCACCGGCCACGTACACCGTCGAGCCCACGCCGGTGCCGGCGCTGACGGCGCCGTGGAACCCGGTGGGGAAGATGTCCGAGAGCATGGTCAGATCGAGGATCTTCTCCATCGCCCGGTCCTTGTCCGGGAACTTCAGCAGGTTCCAGTCGGCATATGGCACCAGCACGTATTCGGCCTGGCCGCCGACCCATCCGCCCATGTCGACGTACCCGTACGCGCTGCCCGGCCGGTCCGGATTGACATTCAGGCAGATGCCGGTCGCGCCTTCCTTGCAGTTGCGGCAGCGGCCGCAGGCGATATTGAACGGCACGGAGACCAGATCGCCTTCCTTGATGAACTCCACCCCGGGTCCCGTCTCGACCACCTCACCGGTGATCTCATGGCCGAGGACGAGCCCTTCCGGCGCAGTGGTGCGGCCCCGGACCATATGCTGATCCGAACCGCAGATATTGGTGGTGACGACCTTCAGGATCGCCGCATGGGGGAGTTCCCGCCCGACATTCGCCGGATTGACGCCTGGACCGTCCTGGAGCGTGAAGCTCGGATAATCGATGTCCCGGACTTCGACGCGCCCGGGGCCCTGGTATGCGACTGCACGATTTCCTGCCACGTTCTTCGCCCTCCTCCAGCCCGCACCGGACCGGCCGCCCCGTCGCAGACCGATGCACGGCGGGCAATATGTGGTCTGTGCAGTCTAGACTCGCGCCTCCGGCTGCGCCAGGGTCCGAGCGCGAAGGCGGAACGAGGGTGCGTTATATGCAACCATGCGCATATCTTCACGTGACGTTAACCCGGGCGTCACGCCGGCGTGGCCTGGTTCACAACCGGGGTTCTTAGCGTCGTTGTGGTTGCACGCAGAAACGCTGTGACTCCTATCTGAACCCTCTGCGGAAGGAACACTCCCGATGAGACGTACCACCCTGCGCCGTACCGGGCGGGTCGCCGTCGCCGGTCTCGCCGCCGGCGCCGCCCTGATGCTCGGCGGCACCCAGGCGCTCGCCTCGGCGGTCGACGAGCACGGCGGCGCCCGTCAGCACGATGGGGACATCACCGACGAGGTCCGCGCGGCCATCCAGGACTCCGGCGCCAAGAACGTCATCCTCATGATCGGCGACGGCATGGGCGAGTCGGAGATGACGATCGCGCGGAACTACCACGTCGGCGCGGCCGGCCGCCTGCCCGGCCTGGACGAGCTCCCGCTCACCGGCCACTACACCACCTACGCCGTGGACCGCGAGACCGGGCAGCCCGATTACGTGGTCGACTCCGCCGCCTCGGGCACCGCATGGGCCACCGGCACCAAGACCTACAACAACGCCGTCTCCGTCGACCGGCACGGCAACCCGCAGAAGACCATCCTGCAGATCGCCCGGGCCAACGGCCTGAAGACCGGCAACGTCACCACCTCCGAGATCCAGGACGCGACGCCCGCGGTGCTGGTCTCCCACATCAGCCAGCGAGCCTGCTACGGTCCCGAGCAGACCGCCGAGCGCTGCCCGGAGGAGGCCAAGGAGAACGGCGGCCTGGGCTCGATCAGCGAGCAGCTGCTCGACAACCGCCCGGACGTCACTCTCGGCGGCGGGCTGGCCTCGTTCCAGCAGACCGCCCGCGCCGGTGACTGGGAGGGCCTGACCCTGCTGGAGCAGGCAGAGGAGCGCGGGTACCAGTTCGTCGACGACGCCGCCTCACTGGCCGCCGTCGAGCAGGCGGACCAGGACGCGCCGCTGCTGGGCCTGTTCCACGACGGTAACTTCCCGGTCCGCTGGGAGGGCCCGCTGGCGACCGCCACGGGTGCCGACGAGGCCCCGGTGCGCTGCACCGACAACCCGGAGCGCACCGCCGACGTTCCCGATCTGGCCTCGCTGACGTCCAAGGCGATCGAGCTGCTGGACAACGAGGACGGCTTCTTCCTGCAGGTCGAGGGTGCCTCCATCGACAAGCAGAACCACGCCGCCAACCCGTGCGGGCAGATCGGCGAGACCATCGACCTGGACGAGGCCGTGCAGGAGGCGCTCGCCTTCGCCGAGCAGGACGGCGAGACCCTCGTGATCGTCACCACCGACCACGCCCACACCAGCCAGATCACCTCGGCCGAGCAGACCACTCCGGGCCTGACCCGCAACCTGATCACCGCCGATGACCGGGTCATGACGATCAACTACGGCACTGCCGACGAGGGCGCCTCCCAGCAGCACACCGGTGCCCAGATCCGCATCGCGGCCTACGGCCCCGGCGCTGCCAATGTGGTCGGCCTCTCCGATCAGAGCGACACCTTCTTCACCATGGTGGACGGCCTGGGCCTCGATGTGAACGCTGAGGTCCCCGGTGATCCGCAGGCGCCGGGCGAGGACCCCTCCGGTGATCCCACCGCGCCGGGTGAGGACCCGACCGAGCCCGGGCCGGGCGAGGGCGGGGCCCCCGACGAGGAGGATCCCAACGCCGGTGGCAGCGGCAGCGGCAACGGATCGCTTCCGCGCACTGGCGCCCAGGTCGGCCTGATCCTGGCGACCGCGCTGGCGCTGCTCGGCGGTGGCTACGCGCTCGTGCGCCAGACCCGCCGCCGGGTCGAGATCGGCTGAGTCCGTTCCCGGCACCATCCCCGCATCACCGGCGCGCCGCATCCTCTCCGGCATGAAGGAGGGTGCGGCGCGCCGCGCATGATGGGGCGGATGCTGAGCCCGCGCTCGAGCCGTCTCCGGCGGCTGATCGCGCGCGGCGGATCGCTAGACGAAGAGCCGCAGCTGGCCGGGCGTACCGGACCTCGGCGCGTCGAGTTCCGCCTCCCACCGTTCGGAGGCGGCGGCAAGGAGGGCCACAGGCGTCTTCGGGAGCGGAGCGGGACGCTCGCACAGGTGCCTCGTCAGTTCGCCGCGTGCCTTCTTCGCCATATGGGTGACGACCTTGGTGCGGCCTCCGGCCCGGGTCAGGACCTGGACCTCGACGGTGCGTCCCTTCGGAGCGGGCCATGCCGCCCGGTAGTCCGCGGAACGGCAGTCCACCAGCAGGTGGCCGGCGCATTCGGCGTCGAGCACCGGCGTGAGCACGTCGCGCCATGCGGCCGAGAGCCGGCCCAGCTCCGGCAGGGCGGTGCCCATCGACAGGCGGTAGGCCGGGATCCGGTCGCTCAGCCTGACCGCGCCGAACGCCGCGGAGATCACGATGCAGCTCTCCCGCAGCCGGCGCAGCGCGGTGCCGCCCAGCTCGGTGGCGCCGAGCGCCTCGTAGAGCACGCCGGTGTACACCTGCGCCGCCCGCGCGGCCGGTGCCTGCGCCAGGCTCGTGTTCGCCGCGACCTCATCGGCCAGGGATGCGCCGACGCCGAGCAGCTCGAGGGCGTCCGCGCGGGCGGAGACCGCGGCGAGCTCCCGATGGACTGCGTGGCGGAACTCGTCGAGCTCCGGGAAGCTCAGCTCATGCGCGGTCCAGGGACGGCCGCGCCGGGGACGGGACTTGCCTTCGGAGGGTGGAAGCAGGATACGCACGAGACACAAGCTTAGAATGAAACCTGGATGGGTCGTCCAGATGATCGCGGCGGGACCGCTCCCGCGCTGCTTCGCGCAGACGAGTGCGGTGCCGACGAGGAACGTCCGGGCTCCGCAGAGCAGGGCGGTGGGTAACGCCCACCCGGGGTAACCCGCGGGACAGTGCCACAGAAAGCAGACCGCCGGCGTCGCGAGGCGCCGGTAAGGGTGAAACGGTGGTGTAAGAGACCACCAGCGCGCCGGGTGACCGGCGCGGCTCGGTAAACCCCGCCCGGAGCAAGATCAGACAGACAGCGCTATCAGGGCTGCTCGCCCGAGCTGTCGGGTGGATCGCTCGACTCTGCCGGCAACGGCAGGGCTAGATGGATGATCATCGCCTCACCCGCGGGTGAGGAACAGAACCCGGCGTACGGGCGGCCCATCCACGCCCGCCACCGAAAGCTGCACCGGCGGTACGGGACGACGCGGGTCAGAACGGTTTCTTCTTGAGCCGCAGCTTCCCCTGGTTGGCGCCCACATAGGCGGCTCCGACGATGCCCGCGTCGTTGAACAGCTCGGCCGGCCGGATCGGCGCCTTGAGCTGCAGCAGCGGCAGGAACTTCTCATGTTCCTTGGACACGCCCCCGCCGATCAGGATCAGGTCCGGGCCGAACACGAGCTCGAGCATCTCGTAGTACTCCTGCAGCCGGGAGGCCCACTGCTCGAAGCTGAGCCCCTCGGCGACCTTGATCGACTCGGCCATGTACTTCTCGGCGCGTTTGCCGTGCATCGGGATCTGGCCGAGTTCGACGTTCGGGAACAGGGTGCCGTCGATCACGAAGGCCCCGCCGACCCCCGTGCCCAGCGTCGTCATGAGCACGACGCCCTTGCCGTGGTCCCGGCCCGCGCCCCAGTACATCTCGGCCAGCAGTGCGGCATCGCCGTCGTTCACCGCATACGCCCTGTGCCCCAGCACCGCGGACATCTGCTCCGTCACCGGGTACCCGACCCAGCTGGAGTCCACATTGCCCACGAACGTCACCACGCCGTCCTTGATCCGGCCTGGGACGGTGACGCCGAGCGGAAGCTCCCCGAAGGCGGCGGTGTTCTTCAGCACCTTGTTCTCCACGGCCTTCTGCGCCAGCGCGGCGAGCACCTCGCTCACGGCCGCGACGACCGCCTCGGGCGTGGACGGCTTCGGGGTCAGGACGCGCAGGCGCTTGAACAGCAGGCTGCCGGAGTCGAGGTCCACCAGGCCGGCTTTGATCCCGGTGCCGCCGATGTCCACGCCGATGCCGATGACCCGCTGCTTACTCTTGGGCACGGATGCTCCTTATGCTCTTACGTACGATGACCGCCCCGTCTGAAGGCGGCTAGCTTCCGGGGAGGGTGAGGATCTCCGCGCCGTCGGGGCGCACCACGAGGGTGTGCTCGAACTGGGCCGTGCGCTTGCGGTCCTTGGTCAGCACGGTCCAGCCGTCGTCCCACATGTCCCATTCGATCGTGCCCAGGGTGAGCATCGGCTCGATGGTGAACACCATGCCCGGCAGGATCTCCGCGTCGTGCTCGGGGGAGTCGTAGTGCGGGATGACCAGGCCGGTGTGGAACGCCTCGCCGACGCCGTGGCCGGTGAAGTCGCGGACCACGCCGTAGCCGAACCGCTTGGCGTACTTCTCGATCACCCGGCCGATCACGTTGATCTGCCGCCCGGGCCGCACGGCCTTGATCGCCCGCTGCAGCGACTCGCGGGTGCGCTCGATGAGCAGCGCGGACTCCTCGTCCACCTGCCCGACCGTGAACGTGGCGTTGGTGTCGCCGTGCACGCCGCCGATGTAGGCGGTGATGTCCACGTTGACGATGTCGCCCTCCTGGAGCACGGTCGAATCGGGGATGCCGTGGCAGATGACCTCGTTGACGGAGGTGCACACGGACTTCGGGAACCCCCGGTAGCCCAGCGTGGACGGGTAGGCGCCGTGGTCGATCAGGAACTCGTGCCCGATGCGGTCCAGCTCGTCGGTGGTGATGCCGGGCCGTACCGCGCGGCCCACCTCGGCCAGGGCATCGGCGGCGATCCGGCCGGCGATGCGGATGCGCCCGATCGTCTCCTCGTCCTTGACCTCGCTGCCCTCGAACGGGCGCGGACCGGGCCGGCCGACGTACTCCGGGCGCGGAATGGACGCCGGAACCGGGCGGGTGGGCGATAGGATGCCACGAGTGAGGGTGCCGACTGGCGCAGTGCTCGCTGTCATGATGACTCGATTCTAGTGGCAGCCGCGCGGCGGCACACGCCCGCAGCGCACGTGAGGCACACGGTGAGGAGGACGCATGGCCGCCGGAAGCACACCGCAGGAACCCGCGGAGCCGGTCCTCCCTGATCTGCGGGCCGTCGTCCAGCAGCCGAGCACCCCCGAGCAGATCGCCGAGCACATCCTGTCCTCGATCGTCGTCGGTGCCCTGGCGGAGGGCTCCGCGCTGCCACCGGAGCGGCAGCTGGCCCAGGCGCTGGAGGTGTCCCGGTCCAGCGTCCGCCTGGCCCTGGCCCGGCTGGAGCAGGACGGCGTGCTCGAGCGGCGGCGGGGCCGCAACGGCGGTACGTTCGTCCGGCCGCTGCACGAGGCGCGCAGCCGGCTGGCGAAGACCTCGGGCCTGGAGGCGTTCTGGCAAGCACGGGAAGAGCTGCTCGACGCGCGTGCGCTGCTCAACCGGCTGCTCTCGGAGACTGCGGCACGCCGTCGTGGTCAGCAGCACGTCGAGGCGATCATGGCTGCGCAGGCGGAGCACGCGCGGGTCGCCGATGCGATGCAGGCCCGCGCCGCTGACGGCAGGTTCCATTCCGCGATCGCCGAGGCGAGCGGCAACGCCGAGCTGGCGAGGCTGGCGGTCGAAGTGGATTCGAGGATCAACCTGGGCTTCCGCCACGACCCGTTCTCCGCCTCGTTGCACGCCCAGGCGGTGGAGCACCACCGGCAGATCGCCCAGGCCATCGCCGATGCCGACGCGGCCGCCGCGGGCGAGCTGACGGAGCAGCATTTCCGCGCCACCTCGGCGCAGCGCGCCCCCGAGAACTAAGAACGGGCGCCTGCCGGGCACGGATGCCCGGCAGGCGCCGGCGGCTCAGGCCAGGGCGTCGGCCAGGTCCGCGCCTTCCAGGCCGTGGGCGGCCGCCACCGGCGCGTAGGTGACCTTGCCGGCCCAGGTGTTCAGTCCCTTGGCCAGGGAGGCGTCGTCGCTCAGCGCCTGCTTCCAGCCCTTGGCGGCGATGGCCGCGACGTAGGGGAGGGTCGCGTTCGTCAGCGCCCGCGTGGAGGTGGTCGGGACGGCACCGGGCATGTTCGCCACGCAGTAGAAGATGGACTGGTGCACCTCGAAGGTGGGGTCCTGGTGCGTGGTGGGGCGGGAGTCCTCGAAGCAGCCGCCCTGGTCGATGGCGATGTCCACGAGCACGCTGCCGGGCTTCATCTGCGCGACCATCTCGTTCGTCACCAGCTTGGGCGCCTTCGCGCCGGGCACCAGGACCGAGCCGATCACGAGGTCAGCCTCCTTCACCGCGGCAGTCACCGCGAGGGTGTTGGAGACCTTGGTCTGCAGGGCGGCGCCGTAGAGGTCGTCCAGCTGGCGCAGCCGGGGGATGTTGATGTCGAAGACGGTCACATTGGCGCCCAGGCCCATCGCGATCCGCGCGGCATTGGTACCGGCCACGCCAGCGCCGAGGACCACCACGTTGGCCCGGTCCACGCCCGGCACGCCGGAGAGCAGGATGCCGCGGCCGCCGTTGACCTTCAGCAGGGACTCCGCACCCACCTGGGCGGACAGCCGGCCGGCGACCTCGCTCATCGGCGCCAGCAGGGGAAGCCTGCGGTCCGGGGTCTGCACCGTCTCGTAGGCGATGGCGGTCACCCGCTGCTCCGCGAGCCGGCGGGTGAGGGGCTCGTCGGCGGCCAGATGCAGGTAGGTGAACAGCGTCTGGTCCTCGCGCAGGTAGCCGTACTCCTGCTCGATGGGCTCCTTGACCTTGATCAGCAGCTCGCCGGCTTCCCAGGTGGAGGCGGCGTCGGGCAGGACGGTCGCACCGGCGGCCCGGTAGTCGGCGTCGGAGATGCTGGAGCCGGCGCCGGCCTGCGTCTCGACGAAGACCTCATGTCCGGCGGCGACGAGCTCGTGCACGCCATCGTCGGTGATGGCGACGCGGTACTCGTTGTTCTTGATTTCCCTGGGCACGGCGATTCTCATGGCTGACACTCTACGTCCGTGAAGGTCTGCTCGCAAGACCTTTTGGTTTCCGCGTTAGGCTGGAGGTGAGCACCGCGAAGGGAAGGACGTGAGAGGCCATGTCCGAGGAGAAGTACTGGTACAACCTGGTCACAGGCGAGATCGAACACGGCCGGCAGTCCAGCTGGGAGAACCGGATGGGGCCGTATGATTCTCGTGAAGAGGCCCAGGCGGCCCTGACGCGGGCGCAGCGCCGCAACGACAGCTGGGACGCCGAAGACCACGAGTGGAAGAGCTAGCGCGCATGGATCGTCAGCAGGAATTCGTCCTCCGCACCGTCGAGGACCGCAACGTCCGCTTCGTGCGGCTCTGGTTCACGGACATCCTGGGACAGCTCAAATCCGTCGCCATCGCCCCGGCCGAGCTGGAGGGCGCCTTCACGGAGGGCCTGGGCTTCGACGGCTCCTCGGTGGAGGGCTTCTCCCGCGTGCATGAGTCCGATATGGTCCTGCGGCCCGATCCGAGCACTTTCAGCCTGTTGCCCTGGCGCGGCGAGACCGAGCCGACGGGCCGGATGTTCTGCGATATCTACAACACCGACGGGGAGCCGGCAGCGGTGGATCCCCGCAACGTCCTCAAGCGGGCGATGGACCGGGCCGCCGCGCTGGGGTTCACCTTCTACGTGCACCCCGAGATCGAGTTCTACCTGTTCCGCTCCGCCCACCTGAAGGGCGGGCTGCCCGAGCCCGTCGACGAGGCCGGCTACTTCGACCATGTGCCCGGCGGCACCGCGAACGACTTCCGCCGCGCCGCGGTCAACATGCTGGAGTCGATGGGCCTCTCGGTGGAGTTCTCGCACCACGAGGCCGGGCCCGGGCAGAACGAGATCGACCTGCGCTACGCCGACGGCCTGACGATGGCCGACAACGTCATGACCTTCAAAGCGGTCGTGAAGGAGGTCGCGCTCTCCCAGGGCGTGTACGCCTCGTTCATGCCCAAGCCGCTGGAGGGCCAGCCGGGGTCGGGCATGCACACGCATATGTCCCTGTTCGAGGGTGAGACGAACGCGTTCTTCGAGGCCGGGGCCCAGTATCAGCTTTCCCGCACCGCCCGGCAGTTCATCGCCGGCGTCCTGCGCCATGCCCGGGAGATCTCCGCGATCACCAACCAGTACGTCAACTCCTACAAGCGAATCTGGACCGGTCACGAGGCGCCCAGCTACATCTGCTGGGGGCACAACAACCGCTCCGCGCTGGTGCGCGTGCCGCAGTACAAGTCCGGCAAGGAGTCCAGCGCCCGCATCGAGTACCGGGCGCTGGACTCCGCGGCCAACCCGTACCTGGCCTACGCCGCGCTGCTCTCGGCCGGGCTGAAGGGCATCGAGGAGAAGTACGAGCTCCCCGAGGGCGCCGAGGACGACGTCTGGTCGCTCAGCCCGCAGGAGCGCCGCGCGATGGGCATCAAGGCGCTGCCGAACAGCCTCAACGACGCGCTGGAGCACATGGAGGAATCCGAGCTCGTCGCCGAGGTGCTCGGCGAGCAGGCCTTCGACTTCTTCCTGCGCAACAAGTACCAGGAGTGGAACGACTACCGGGCGCAGGTGACCCCGTTCGAGCTCCGGCACCACTTTGGCACGCTCTGAACCGACCCTCGGCGCACGGCTGCGGCGCGCGGGCCTGGCAGAGGCCGAGCGCGCCGAGCGGTTCCTGCGTGAGGCCGGAGGACATCTGGGCCTGGACGGTGAGCTCGCCGATGAGCGGCTGGTGCGGATCATCGCCGCCACCGCGGATCCCGATGCGGCGGTACTCGGCCTGGTGCGCTTCGCCGAGGCGCTCGCGCAGGCCGGTGCGGCCGGCGAGGGCGAGGCCGCCCGGTTCGCGCAGGCTGTCCGGCACGACCGCATCGGCGGCCGGGGCAGCTCCAGCGGCTCCGGTGTTTTCGAAGGACCGCTCAACCTCCCGCTGCTGACCCGCCTGCTGCGGGTCTTCGGCGCGTCCCAGGCACTCACCGACCACGCGGTGCGGCATCCGGCCTGCTGGCGGCGCCTGGACGACGACGCCCCCCGGGTGCTGCTGGGCACCCCCCGCGCGGCGGCGGAGTCCCTGGGCGCCGAACTCGCCCAGGCCGGGTCCCCGGACGCCCTGCGCGCCCGGTACCGCGATCTCGTCCTGCAGCTGGCCGCGGACGATCTGAGCGAGCCCGAGCCGGCACGCGTCGTCGGCGAGGTCTCCGGCGTGCTCTCACACCTCGCCGGCGCGGCCATCGACGCCGCTCTCACGCTGGCCCGCGCCGAGCTCCCCGGCTCCGAGCGCATCAGATTCGCCGTCATCGGCCTGGGCAAATGCGGCGCGCTGGAGCTGAACTACGTCAGCGACGTCGACGTGATGTACGTCTGGGAGCCGTCCCGTCCGGCCGGCGAGTCCGGCACCGCGGATGAGACCGGCACGGGCGAGCTGGCCGGGATCGCCGCCGCGCTGGCACGCCGGACGGCGGAGATCTGCGCCGCCCCCGGCCAGGAACCCGCGCTCTGGGAGGTGGATGCCGCCCTGCGCCCGGAGGGCCGCGACGGCCCGCTGGTCCGGCGGCTGGGGGAGTACCGCGCCTACTACGACGCCTGGGCCCAGAACTGGGAGTTCCAGGCGCTGCTCAAGGCGCGTCCCATCGCCGGGGACCCCGAGTTGGGGGAGGAGTGGGCGAACGCGATGCGGCCCCTGGTCTGGTCCGCCGCCGGCCGGGACGGCTTCGTGGCGGAGGCCCGTGCGATGCGCCGGCGCGTCGTCCGTCTGCTCCCGGACCGGGAAGCGGCCCGGCAGGTGAAGCTCGGGCCGGGGGGCTTACGAGACGTGGAGTTCACCGTGCAGCTCCTGCAGCTCGTCCACGGGCGCGCCGACGAGTCGCTGCGCACCGCCAATACCCTCCAGTCGCTCGCCGCCCTGGCCGACGGCGGGTACATCGGCCGGTCGGCGGAGGCCGCCCTGGCCGAGGCCTACCGGTTCCTCCGCGTGGTGGAGCACCGCCTGCAGCTGGCCCGCCTGCGTCGTACCGCCCTCATTCCCACCGAGCCGGAGGCGCTGCGCCGGCTGGCCCGCGCCGTGCTGACGGAGGAGGCCGCCGACCGGTCCGCGGAGGCGCTGGAGCAGCTGCGCGCCGCGTACAGCCGGAAGGTGCGCACCCTGCACGAACAGCTCTTCTACCGGCCGATCCTGGAGTCCGCCGCCCGGCTGACCACAGCGGAGGCACGGCTGAGCGAGGAAGCCGCGCGGGCCCGGCTGGAGGCTTTCGGCTACGCCGATCCGGCCGGCGCCATGCGGCACATCGCGGCCCTGACAGCGGGCGTGAGCCGCCGGGCCGCGATCCAGAAGCAGCTCCTGCCGGTGCTGCTGGACTGGTTCTCCGAAGGAGTGGATCCCGACGCCGGCCTGCTGGCGTTCCGCACTCTCAGCGACAATCTGGGCGACTCCGCCTGGTACCTGCGGATGCTGCGCGATTCCGGCGCCGCCGCGCAGCGGATGACCACGCTGCTGTCCACCTCCGCGTTCGTGGCGGGACTGCTGGAGCGGCGCCCCGCGGCGGCCGCCTGGCTCGACGACGACCGTGCCCTCAGCCCCAAGGATCCGCAGGCGCTCCGGGCCGAGATCAGCGGCCTGGCCGACCGGCACGCCGGGGAGCCCGGCCGGCCGGGCGACGCGGTCACCCGGATTCGCGCCGCCTACAGCCGCGAGGTGCTCCGCAGCGCCATCCGCGAAGTGCTCCAGCTGGCCGACGTCGAGGAGATCGCCGCCGAGCTGACCTGCGCGATGGACCTGACCATCGACGGCGTGGTGAAGACGCTGCGCCGGCAGCTGGAGGGCGTGCACCAGGCACCGGAGTTCCGCTTCGCGGTGATCGCGATGGGCCGGCTGGGCGGCCAGGAAGTCGGTTTCCACTCCGATGCGGACGTCATGTTCGTCATGGACGTCCCGGCGGAGGCCGGCGACGAGCACCGGCAGGCCGCCGCGGCCGCGGCGCGGGAACTGGCCCTGGCCGTGCGCAGCCGCCTGGGGGAGGCCTCGGGAGAGCTGGGCATCGACGTCGACGCGGATCTGCGGCCGGAAGGCAAGCAGGGCCCGCTGGTGCGCACGCTCGCCTCCTATGCCCGCTACTACGAGAGCTGGTCGGAGCCCTGGGAGGCACAGGCACTGCTGCGGGCCCGCCCCATCGCGGGCGACGAGGACCTCGGCCGGGAGTACCTGGCGCTCATCGACCCGCTGCGCTATCCGGAGCGGATGCCCGCCGCCTCGGTGCGGCAGGTGCGCCGGCTCAAGGCGCGGATGGAGGCGGAGCGCCTGCCCCGCGGCGCGGATGCCACCCGGCACTGCAAGCTCGGGCGCGGCGGACTGGCGGACGTCGAATGGACCGTGCAGCTGCTCCAGCTACGGCACGCGCACGCGCATCCGAAGCTGCGTACCACCGGCACATTGGAGGCACTGAGGGCGGCGGTGGACCTCGGGCTGATGGACGCCGATGACGCCGATGTGCTCCGGGCGGCCTGGCGGATGGCCTCCCGGGTGCGTTCGGCCGCCGTGCTCTGGCGCGGGCGCACCGCGCATTCCCTGCCCACGCACGGCATCGACCTGGAGGCGGTGGCACGGATCTGCGGGTACCCGCCCGAGGCCGGCCGCGATTTCGAGCAGGACTACCTGCGCACCACGCGCCACGCCCGGAAGGTCATGGAGCGCCTGTTCTACGAGGGCTGAGGCCGAGGGCCTGAGAGAGGCAGCACCGCCCGTCCTTCTTATGACGCGGTATGAACCCCATCAGCCCCGATGATGAGGCGTCCATGTCCGGCGGGCATGGCCCAGTACTCCTCTTCAAGGTGTGTCACCAGGAGACGCCAGGCGGTTTCCTCCGCCGACACATCTGCTCCCCAGGGCGAAACGCTCCCCTTATCGGTCAGGGCCTCCAACCGCGCGGCGAGCTTCCCGGGCTCGGTCTCGATCACGACGTCGCGCTCACCCTCCGCTGGCTTCCACATAAGCTGCCATGGTCGCACCGCCGCGGAGACCGTGCCTTCACTCGCGTTCCCGAGCCGCTCGGCCAGGGTATGGATCAAATCATTCCCGCCCATAATGAGACCTCTAATGCGTTGTTAGGCGCTTCGCGGAAACGCAGTGATTATATTTCCAGACCCTGCTGCTACAGACACTAGCGGCCTATAGTTACCAACGACCTCTCCGCTCGGGTCTCTGATCTCAATTGGAGCCGTATATCCGTAAGTGTCATTTCCACTGTTGTAGGAAGCTGACTCCGGCGCTGACAAGATCACACCTACAGCCCAGTCCGCAAAGCTCTCCCAGTCGCCACCAACCCTGGAAGCGATCGTTCCCCAGTCGGACGAATGGCGCAGATCGATGTGTCGGAGACCCCACGCATCATTGCCGCATCGCAGATAGGACGTTCCCGAGGGGAGACCACCCCCGGTGGGTGGCGTTCCCCGGTTGTAGGTGTACACGACACGCTGGTTATCGTCACCGCTCGCGCAACTAGACGCAAAAGCCTCAAAGTCGGCGTCTGGATCTTATGTCTCGTCACCGATGACTATCTGATACTCGGATTCTTCAGACGCCACCGCAGGCGATACAAACCCGCCGATGAGGATAAAAAGCCAATCCTATTATTCCGGAGATGGTCAGGAGTCGAGGGCTCCGCACGTAACCCGTTCTTGACGATTGCATGGCGACCCACCTTCCGCTTGCGAAATGTCACACTGACATCCCCAGCCTAAGAAGCCCTTCCGAAGGTAGCAAGGGGGCATGTAAGAAAACCCGATTTCGTAGGTCACACGGAAGAAGGATGACGAAAGCGGTACCTGAGTCCACATACCGCTACGCACTGCGTAAAAATATACTGACACGCCAGGGCACCGGCTTCAGAGCCAGGGGTCCTCGAAGGGGTTGTCGTCGACGACCTGGTTCTTGGCCACGACGGTCAGGCCGGACTCGGTGACGGTGAAGCCCCGTTCGGCGTCGAGCTCGGGGAAGATGCCGACGGTCTCGCCCGGCGGGACGAACACGTTCTTGTCCAGGATCGCCTTATGCACCCGCGCACCGCGGCCGATATGCACGTCGTTCATGATGATCGATGACGACACCGCTGCCAGGGAGTCGATCTTCACCGCATCGGAGACGACGCTCCCTTCGACGTAGCCGCCGGAGACCACCACGCCCGGCGCGACGATCGAGTCCACCGCCCGGCCGGGATGGTTGTCCACGTCGTGGATGAACTTCGCCGGCGGCAGCACAGTATGCCGGGTGTAGAGCGGCCAGCTCATGTTGTACAGATTGAACAGCGGCACCGGCGCGATCAGGTCCATATGGGCGTCGTAGAACGCGTCGATGGTGCCCACGTCCCGCCAGTAGTCCTTGTCCCGCTCCGAGGCGCCCGGCACCGTATTGCGGCTGAAGTCGTAGACCCCGGCCTCCCCGCGGGCGACGAAGGCGGGGATGATGTCCCCGCCCATGTCCCGCTTGCTGTACTGATCTCCCGCATCGGCCCGGACCGCACCGACCAGGGCGCGAGCATCGAAGACGTAATTGCCCATCGAGGCCAGGAACTCGCCCGGCGCATCGGGCAGGCCCTCGGTGGTCTCCGGTTTCTCCACGAACCGCGCGATCCGCTCCGGATCGTTCGGATCGGTCTCGATCACGCCGAACTGATCGGACAGCGCGAGCGGCTGCCGTACTGCCGCCACGGTGCACGCCGCCC
Source organism: Sediminivirga luteola (assembly GCF_014639315.1). Classification (GTDB taxonomy): domain Bacteria; phylum Actinomycetota; class Actinomycetes; order Actinomycetales; family Brevibacteriaceae; genus Sediminivirga; species Sediminivirga luteola. The sequence continues at coordinate 103,857 of NZ_BMFY01000013.1, read as the reverse complement.
CGGAGTTCATATGCGCCTCGATCATCTGCCGGAAGTCCATCCGGTAGACGTGATCGGCGCCGGCCACCACCACGACATCGGGTTTGGCGTCGTACACCAGGTTCAGGCTCTGGTAGATCGCGTCGGCGCTGCCCTGGAACCAGCTCTTGCCCACCCGCTGCTGGGCCGGCACGGAGGCGATGTAGTTGCCCAGCTGACTGGAGAAGCGCCAGGTCTCGGAGATGTGCCGGTCCAGGCTGTGGGACTTGTACTGGGTGAGGACCACGATGGCGCGCAGGCCCGAGTTCACCAGATTCGAGAGCACGAAGTCGATCAGCCGGTACGTGCCCCCGAAGGGCACCGCGGGTTTGGCCCGGTCGATGGTCAGGGGCAGCAGCCGCTTTCCCTCACCACCGGCGAGGACGATGGACAGCACCTTCGGATCCGGCATCGTAAGATCGCTCCCTTCGAGCAGCGTCTCGCCTGGTCCCCAGCCTATGGCCTAGATTGGCCTTATGCGAGTCGATATCGTCACGAGGGAGTTCCCGCCCCACGTCTACGGGGGCGCGGGCGTGCACGTGGCCGAGCTGAGCCGGAATCTCGCCGCGCGAATGGACGTGCGCGTGCGCTGTTTCGGTCCCGCCGACGACTACGCCGATGAACCGCTCGCCACCGGCTACCCGGAGCCCGCCGGCCTGGCCGCGGGCAATGGCGCTCTGCGCACTCTCGGCACGGATCTTGCCATGGTGGAGGACATCGGCGGTGCCGATCTGGTGCACTCGCACACCTGGTACGCCAATATGGCCGGGCACTGGGCGCATCTCTACCACGACATCCCGCACGTGCTCTCCGCGCATTCGCTGGAGCCGCTGCGGCCGTGGAAGGCCGAGCAGCTCGGCGGCGGTTACGCGCTGTCCTCCTGGGCTGAGCGCACCGCCTATGAGGGAGCCGCCGCCGTGATCGCGGTCTCCCACGGCATGCGGCGCGACATCCTCCGCTGCTACCCGTTCCTGGACCCCGAGCGGGTCCAGGTGATCCACAACGGGATCGACGCCTCGCTGTGGCGGCCCGATCCGCAGACCGCCGCGCTGGGGGAGCACGGCATCGACCCGGGGAAGCGGAGCATCGTGTTCGTCGGCCGGATCACCCGGCAGAAGGGACTGCCGTACCTGCTGCGGGCCATCCGGCACGTGGACCCGGAGGTGCAGGTGGTGCTGTGCGCCGGCGCCCCCGACACGCCTGAGATCGCGGCCGAGGTGTCCGGTCTGGTCGCCGAGCTGCAGGGCCGCCGGCCGGGCGTGTTCTGGATCGAGCGGATGCTCCCGCGCGATGAGCTGGTCCAGATCCTCAGCCACGCCACCGCCTTCGTGTGCCCCAGCGTGTACGAGCCCCTGGGGATCGTGAACCTGGAGGCCATGGCCTGCGGAGCTCCCGTGGTGGGGACCGCCACCGGGGGGATCCCCGAGGTCGTCGCCGACGGCGAGACCGGCCTGCTCGTCCCGATCGAGCAGGCGCAGGACGGCACCGGCACGCCGGTGGACGGCGAGGCGTTCGTGCGGGACCTGGCCGCCCGGCTGAACGAGATCGTCGCCGATCCGGACCGGGCCGCGCGGATGGGCCAGGCGGGCATGGCGCGGGCGCGGTCGGAGTTCTCCTGGGAGCGAATCGCGGCACGCACGCAGGAGCTGTACGAACGCGTGCTCCACACCGGCTGAACTCCCGCGGCGGCGCCGGCGGGACCGGGGTTACAGCTTCACGGCGTCACAGCTTCAGCAGGGCGTTCTCCACGACCTCCGGCAGAGCCGGATGGATCCAGTACTGCTCCCGCACGAAGCGCCTGGGATCGAGATCCAGCGCGATCACGCCGATGAGCGGTTGCAGCAGGCTGGCCGCGTCGGGACCGAGGATATGCGCGCCCAGCAGCCGGGAGCCGTCCGCCGTCGCCACCAGTTTCACGAAGCCGCGCTTCTCCTCCAGCGCCCAGCCGTAGGCGACGTCCGCGTAGTCGTGCCGGGCGATGAGGACGTCGCGGTGCTCCGCGCGGGCGTCCTCCTCGGTCAGTCCGACCGAAGCGATCTGCGGGCTGCTGAACACCGCTGAGGGCACGGCCCTGTGGTTGACCGCGGTGAGCGGCTCGCGGCCGCGCTCCGCCTGAAGGTTCGCCGTCACCACACGCGCTTCGTGGTTGGCGACATGCTTGAGCTGGAACGGCGAGCAGATGTCCCCCAGGGCGTACACCCCCTGCTGCGGCTCGCCGCCGGCCAGGACCCGCTGATACTCGTCCACCGCGAGGCGCCCATCCAGGTGCAGGTCGTAGCCGGCCGCGGCGAGGCCGAGCTGATCGGTGTTCGGCGTGCGCCCGGCCGCGAGCAGCAGCAGGTCCGTGGCGAGCACGCCACCGTCGCTGAGCTCCAGCTCCAACGCCGGCGCTGAGGCGGCGCCCGGCTCGCGCTCGGTGACCTTCGTGGCGGTGGTGCCGAAGCGCACGTCCCAGTGCTCCTGCACCGCCTCGCCGAGTGTCCGGCGGATCTCGGCGTCGTGCCCGCGCAGCAGTGTCTCGGAGCGGACCAGGACCGTCACCTCCGAGCCCAGGCCCTGAAGGACGTGCGCCATCTCCATGGCGACATAGCCGCCGCCGACGATGGTGGCGTGCCCCGGGACCTCCGCGCGCCGCATCAGCGTCTCGGAGGTGCACACGGCGGAGTCAGGCGCGTCCACCCGCGCGGGGTCCAGGCCGGGAATGGCGGGAACCACCGGGCGTGCTCCGGCGGCGATGACGATCCGATCCGCGGTCCACTCCGCGCCGCTGTCCGTGACCAGGCGCCGCGGACCGGTGAACCGCACCGTCTCCGTCACGGCCTGAAGCTGCGGCGACTGGCTCTGCCGGTATTCGCGTCCGCCGGCCTCGATCCGGTCGATGCGGTCGAAGACGCGGTCCCGGATACCCGGCCAGTCGGTCCTCTCCACACGCAGCTCGACCCCCAGCCGGGCGGCATCGGCGGGGGAGAGGGCCGCCTCGGCTGCCTTGACCAGCATCTTCGAGGGGATGCACCCGGCGTTGAGGCAGGTGCCGCCGAACAGGCCGCGCTCGAACAGCACGGTACGACCCTGCAGGTCCTCGCCGGGGACGGTGTTGCCGGAGCCGGCACCGATGATGGCCAGATCAGCGTGCTGTGCGGTGCTCATGGCCCCCAGTCTAGGGGCGCTCGCGGACACGACGAAGGCCCGCGGGCAGATGCCTGCGGGCCTTCGCCGCCGTAGGCTCGCTCACAGCCTCACGGTGAGCTCACTGTGGTCGCTTAAGACCTCAGATGCCGTAGTACAGCTCGTACTCGGTCGGGGTCGGACGGAGCTTGGCGACCTCGATCTCGTTCTCGCGCTTGTAGGCGATCCAGGCCTGGATCAGGTCCTCGGTGAAGACATCGCCCTGGGTGAGGAACTCGTGATCGGCTTCGAGCGCGTTCAGCGCCTCGTCCAGGCTGTCCGGGACGGTCGCGATGCCCTCGAGCTCCTCCGGCGGCAGCTCGTAGAGGTCCTTGTCCACCGGCGCCGGCGGCTCGATCCGGTTCTTGATGCCGTCCAGGCCCGCCATCAGCTGCGCCGAGAACGCCAGGTACGGGTTGCCCGAGGGGTCCGGCACCCGGAACTCCAGGCGCTTGGCCTTCGGATTGGAGCCGGTCACCGGGATGCGGATCGCCGCGGAGCGGTTCCGCGCCGAGTACACCAGGTTGACCGGGGCCTCGTAGCCCTTGACCAGGCGGCGGTAGGAGTTGATGGTCGGGTTGGTGAAGGCCAGCACCGAACCGGCGTGCTTGATCAGGCCGCCGATGTACCAGCGCGCCAGATCGGACAGGCTGCCGTAGCCGTTCTCGTCGAAGAACAGCGGCTTGCCGTCCTTCCACAGCGACTGGTGGCAGTGCATGCCGGAGCCGTTGTCGCCGAAGATCGGCTTGGGCATGAAGGTCGCGGAGTAGCCGTTGTGCCAGGCCACGTTCTTCACCACGTACTTGAAGGCGAGCAGCTCATCGCCGGCCTTCTGCAGGGTGTTGAACTTGTAGTTGATCTCCTGCTGGCCCGCGCCGCCGACCTCGTGGTGCGCGCGCTCGACGTTGATGCCGACGGCACCCAGGGTCGTGGTGATCTCGTCTCGCACATCGGCGAAGTGATCCTGCGGCGGCACCGGGAAGTAGCCGCCCTTGTAGGGGGTCTTGTAGCCGAGGTTGCCGCCCTCCTCCTGACGGGAGGTGTTCCAGGTACCCTCCTCGGAGTCCACGGCGAAGAAGCTCGAGTACGGCTCGTTCTGGAAGCGGACGTCGTTGAACAGGTAGAACTCGGCCTCGGCGCCGAAGAACGCGGTGTCGGCGATGCCGGTGCTCTTCAGGTAGGCCTCCGCCTTCGCGGCCACCTGGCGCGGATCGCGGCTGTAGGCCTCGTCGGTGAAGGGATCGACGATGGAGTGGTTGACCACGAGGGTCTTCTGCGCGCGGAACGGGTCGATGAACGCCGAGGAGACATCGGCGAGCAGCTTCATATCGGACTCGTTGATCGCCTTGAAGCCGCGGATGGACGAGCCGTCGAAGAGCAGTCCCTCCTTGATCTCGTCGAGACCGTAGGAGCTCGACGGCACATTGAAGTGCTGGACGACGCCCGGCAGATCGGTGAAACGGACATCGACGAACGCGACGTCCTCCTTCTCCAGATATTCGACGAGCTCTTCGGCTGTGTTGAACAAGGTCACTCCTCGCGTGCAGGTGATTAGCGGACCGTCCAGGCCGCATCGGGCTACCGCCATCCTAGGTTCCGCGGGTTTCCCGCCCGTGACGCTTATGTTTCCGGCATGTTACGCGCGGCTGGATGGGCAGGGCTCGATGCGTAGCCGGCGATAGAATGGAGCGCATGATCTCCAGAGACGATCTCGGCTCGTGGCTCGAGGGGCCCAAGCCCGGTCCGCAGGCACAGGACTACCCCGGACAGCGGCTCGGCCGGCCCGAGAACGGGCCGGGATCGATCGCGGGCCTGGGCCGCCGGATCGTGGCGCTGCTGATCGACTGGGCTGCCAGCTCGCTCATCGCCGCCTGGCTGCTGCCGCAGAACATCTGGGGCCCGCTGCTCATCTTCGCCGTGGTGAATCTGCTCCTGGTGGGCACGACCGGCGGTACGCCCGGCCACCGGCTGCTGGGAATGCGCGTGGTCCGGCTGGACGGCAACTGGGCCGGCCCGCTGCGGGCTGCGCTGCGCACCGTCCTGCTGTGCCTGGTCCTGCCGGCCGTCGTATGGGATGCGGACCGGCGCGGCGGCCACGATATGGCCGCCGGCACCGTCCTGGTGCGGACTCGCTGAGCCCTGAGGCGAGGCCTCAGCGGCCGCGCATGGCCTTCCGGTCGATGCGGGCCTTCATCGGATCGACGCCCTTGGGGATCGGCAGCTGGCTGCGCTGCAGCGCGGCCAGGCGCTTGCGCACCACGAGCACCTCGGCCTTCTTCAGCGCCGGCTTGATCCGGTTGACTTCCTTGGGGATCCGCTTGAGCGGCACCTGGCCCTCGCCGTTGCCACCCTGGATCGTATGCACCGGCACGGTGGGCAGCACCCGCGAGACCCGCTTGGCCTCCTTGGCCAGGAGCTTGGCGGCGCGGTGCGGCGGCGCCTCGCTGACCAGGACCACGCCACCGCGGCCCGTGGCGCGGAAGATCAGGTCCTGCGTGCGCGGGTCGATCGCGACCGGTTCGTCCTCCATCAGCCAGGTACGGCGGGCCGAGTTCAACGCGGCGCCCACGGCACCGGGCTGACCCTCGATCTGCTCGAAAGCCGCGGCCTGGGCGAAGCGCCCCAGCAGGATCATCGCCAGCAGGACGCCCAGCAGCAGACCGGAGATGCCGGTCAGGATCGGGTGGCCCCAGACAAAGCCGATTCCCACGCCGGCGGCCGTGGCCAGGACGAGCACGAGCAGCATCCACCACGCCGAGGCGGGGTTCTGCCGCCTCGTCATCTGGAAGACCTGCCACATCTGCTTGAAGCGGTTCGGCTTCTTCGCCGTCTTCTCCTTCTTAGGCTTCCGGGAGAAGAGACGTCGCTTCTGTTCTGGCTCTGGCGTCTGGGTGCTCGACATTGTCCTTGGTTCTTTACGGTGGGTCGCGTGCCGGACGCACGCGAAAGTCGCCCTCCCCAGTGTAGTACGGCACGCAGGAGGGCAGTGTCCCTCACGCCGCGGCCGGTGCGCGGCGGCTCCCGGCGGTGTCCGCCGCCGTGGAGGTGCTCTCAGCCGCGCAGCAGCGAGGCGACCACGGAGGAGGCCTCCTGGCGCGCGGGCGCGTCCTTGTCCAGATGCGCCAGGTGCTCCGGGATCTGCTCGCCGCGCTTCTTCATGGCCTTGGCCCAGAGCTGACCGGCCCGGTAGGACGAACGCACGAGCGGGCCGGACATGACGCCCAGGAACCCGATCCGCTCGGCTTCCTCACTCAGGCTCACGAACTCCTCGGGCTTGACCCAGCGCTCAACCGGATGATGGCGCGGGCTGGGCCGGAGGTACTGGGTGATGGTGATGATGTCGGTGCCGGCGTCGTGCAGCTGCTGCATCGCCTCCACCACCTCATCAGTGGTCTCGCCCATGCCCAGGATGAGGTTGGACTTGGTGACGAGACCGGCGTCGCGGGCCTTCGTGAGCACCTCCAGGGACCGCTCGTACCGGAAGGCGGGGCGGATGCGGCGGAAGATCCGCGGCACGGTCTCCACATTGTGCGCCAGCACCTCCGGGCGGGAGGAGAAGACCTCCGCCAGCTGCTCATCGTCGGAGTTGAAGTCCGGGATCAGCAGTTCCACGCCGGTGCCCTGGCCCAGCCCGTGGATCTGCCGGACCGTCTCGGCGTAGAGCCAGGCCCCGCCATCGGCGAGGTCATCCCGGGCGACTCCCGTGACGGTGGAGTAGCGCAGGCCCATCTGGGCGACGGACTCGGCGACCCGCCGCGGCTCGTCGGCGTCGAAGTCCGCCGGTTTGCCGGTGTCGATCTGGCAGAAGTCGCAGCGGCGCGTGCACTGGGAACCGCCGATCAGGAACGTCGCCTCGCGGTCCTCCCAGCACTCGAAGATGTTCGGGCAGCCGGCTTCCTCGCAGACCGTGTTCAGCCCGCCGCGGCGTACCCGGTTCTTGATGTCGATGTACTCCGGGCCGATCTTGGTCTTCGCCTTGATCCAGTCCGGCTTCTCCTCGATCGGCACCTGCGCGTTGCGGGCCTCGACCCTGAGCAGACGCCGGCCTTCGGGCGCTACCGCCATGGACTCCTCCTCGATTGGTTCCTCATGCCGTGACGTGCTTCCTGAGCGCGGCTTCCACCGGCGCTGCGAGCGCGGCGGGGGTCACCGTGCGTCCGAGCTCCGCGGAGATCGTGGTGACCCCGGCGTCGGCGATGCCGCAGGGGACGATCCGCTCATAGGGGCCCAGTTCGTTGCTGCAGTTGAGGGCGAACCCGTGCATCGTGACGCCCTCGTGGACGCGGATGCCGATGGCGCCGACCTTGCGCGCCGGCGCGGCGCCTTCTCCGGCCAGCCACACACCGGAACGTCCTTCGATCCGGCCGGACTCGATGCCGAGGTCCGCCAGGACCTCGATCAGCGCGGCCTCGAGCTGATGCACGTAGAGCCTGACGTCCTTGGGATCTGCGAGCCGCCGGATGGGATAGCCGACCAGCTGGCCGGGACCATGCCAGGTGATCTTGCCGCCGCGATCGACGTCGATCACGGGGGTGCCGTCGCCCTCGGCCGGCCGCTCATGGGGTTCGGTCCGCTTGCCCGCCGTATAGACGGCGGCGTGCTCCAGCAGCAGGAGCGTGTCGGGACGCGTGCCGGCGCTGACGGCGTCGAAGACACGGCGCTGATGTTCGAGGCCTTCGAGGTAGTCCACCAGGTGCGGGTCGAGGCCAAGCACGGTCGTCTCGAACGTCATGGCCCCACCCTACTCCCGATGTCGCGGCTCCCGGCCACCGGATGACATGCGCGTCATCGTACCCTCCGGTTATCCACAGCCGTCGTCGGGCTCTGGCCGCCGCTTTCCGGGCCGCTCTAGGGTGGGGCCACACGGGAGGAGAGGGTCATGGACGACAGAGGGACGCCGGTACTGGAGCGCTGGATCGACGACGATCTCGCCATCGTCCGCGTGCCCGGGGTGATGGCCGGGGCCGCCGATGCCGCCGGGCCCGATCCCGGGCGGCTGCACTGGGCGGTGCGGTCCCGGTCGTTCTCCTGGCGACGCTGGGCGCAGGTTCCCCACTGCGCGGTTCCGGCGCGGCACCGCGGCGGGATCCCGGACGTCGTCGTGCTGGAGGAGTGCGGAGCCGGCCGGCTGGAGGAGTTCCTGGCGGCACGTGGCACCGTACGGGCCGGGGAGGCCGTGACCGTGCTGACGGCGCTGCTGCGTGCGATCTGCGCCGCTCCCGCGCCGTCTGCCGGAGGCACCCGGCTGAGCGCACGTACGGCCGCCATCCGCGCCACCGGGGAGCCGGTGCTGCTGCCGGGCACGAGCGTCCCCGGCGCGGGAACGGTGGGACGGGACTGCCTGGCACTGCTCTACCGCATGCTCACCGGCCGGGACTGGATGCGCACCGCCGTGCCGCTCGGGGAACTGCGTCCCGGCACCAGTCCGCAGCTGCTGGAGCTGGTGGCGGCTCTCGACGCGGAAGCGCTCACCGCGGAGGATATCCTCTCCCGCTTGGGCGTGCTGGGCCCAGCGGAGCCGCTGGTCCTCCTCCCGGCGGTCCCGGGCACCGAGCGAGCGGCGGAGATGACGGCGCAGATCGTTCCCGGCTCGGTGCTGGCACAGCTGCGCCGGCGCCTCGGGCCGGAGAGCCCGGATGATCCGGATGACGCGGCCGAACCGGGTAGTTCGAGCGGAGACGGTGATTCCCGCAGGCCCGGGCGAGTCCGCCGTCGCCACGGGCGAGGCGCTTCGCGCTCTCGGTGGATGATCGCGGCCGGGGCCGTGCTCCTGATCCTGGGCGCCGGAACGGCCGCGGCAGGAGTCTTCCGGCCGGGCGCCGATGCGGTGGAGGCGACCCCGGAGTGCGAGCCCGGTGCAGCTGCCGGCGATCCGCTGTGCGCTCTGCAGGACCTGACCGCGCTCCGGGAGACCATGGTCCACGAGGGCCGGCCTGAGCTCCTGGACCGGATCACGGTACCGGGTTCGCCGGCATACCGGCAGGACGCGAGGCTGCTGTCGCGGTTCGCCGATCTGGAGCTGATCAGCGCGCCGGAGATCTCCGTGGAGGATCTTCGTCTCGCTCCCGCGGGCACCGGGGACGCCGCCGCGCAGCCAGCGAGCGGCCTTCAGCCTGAGCACCGCACCGCGGTGGTCTGCGCCCGGGCCCGGACAGGGGAGTACCGCTACCGGCAGGACGGCCTCACCGGCAGTCAGCGCGCCGCGGACGAGGAACTGGCATTCCACCTCGTACACACGCAGAAGGAGGGCTGGCGGGTGGAGCGGATCGGATCCGCCTGCCCCGCCGGCCCTCCTTCTTAGAGTGCCGTGCGTATGGTGCGCCTCACAGGTCGAGGTCGGCCTCGAACTGTGCCCCTTCGAGCCGCTTCTTCAGGGTGGACAGGAAGCGGCCGGCATCGGCGCCGTCCACCAGGCGGTGGTCGTAGGTGAGCGGCAGGTAGACCATGTCGCGGATGGCGATGGCCTCCTCGCCCTCCGGGGTCTTCACCACGACGGGCCGGCGGACGATGCTGCCGGTGCCCAGGATCGCCACCTGCGGCTGGTTGATGATCGGCGTGTCGAACAGCGCGCCGAAGCTGCCGATGTTGGTGATCGTGAAGGTGCCGCCGGAGAGCTCGTCGATGCCGATCTTGTTGTTGCGGGTGCGGGTGGCGACGTCGTCGATCCGCTTGGCCAGCTCGGCGATGCTCATGCCGGCGGTGTTATGGATCACCGGGACCAGCAGGCCACGCGGGGTGTCCACCGCGACGGCAAGGTGCTCCGCGTCGTGGTAGGTGATCTCCTGCGTCTCCGCGTTGTAGGAGGCGTTCACGGCCGGATGCTGCTGCAGCGCCTCGGAGACGGCCTTGGCGAAGAACGGCAGATAGGTGAGCTTCACACCGTGCTTGGCCTGGAAGGCCTCCTTGTGCTTGGCGCGCAGCTTCACGATCCCGCTCATGTCGATCTCCGGGACCTGCGTCAGCTGGGCGGAGACGTCGAGCGACTCCTTCATCCGCTTGGCGATGGTCTGCCGGATGCGCGAGGCCTTCTGGGTGGTGCCGCGGAGCTTCTGGGCCTCCTCCGGGATCTCGAAGGTGTACGGCTCCGAGGGCGCCGGCGAGGAGGTCGCGGCAGGCGTGCCGCCCTGGGCCGGGCGGCTTTCCTTGGCGGCGAGCACGTCCTGCTTGCGGATGCGCCCGCCCACGCCGGTGCCGGTGACGGTGGACAGGTCCACGCCCTCCTGCTTGGCGAGCTTGCGCACCAGCGGCGTCACATAGGCCGAAGGCGACTGCGTGCTGACGGCGTCGGCGGCGGCGCGGGAGCGCTGCTGGCTCTCGTCCTGCGCCGGCGCGCTGTCCTGAGTCGCCTCGGCCTGCTCCGCGTCGTCGTCCTGCTCGGGCTCTCCGGTCTGCTCCGCCTCATCCTCTTCCGGCTCAGCCGGCTCCTTGGCCGGAGCGCCGGTCGGCGGTTCTTCGGCGGGGGAGAGGCCCTCGGCGGGTTCGGCCGCGGAGGCTTCGGTGGCCTCGGCCGCACCGGAGTCCTCGGCCGGGGCACCGGAGCCGACGACGGCGATCGCGCCGCCGACCTCGACGGTGTCGTCCTCGTCGGCGAGCTTCTTCAGCAGGGTGCCGGCGACCGGGGAGGGGATCTCGGTGTCGACCTTGTCGGTGGAGACCTCCAGCAGGGGTTCGTCCACCTCGACGTCGTCACCGACGTCTTTGAGCCAGCGGGTCACGGTGCCCTCGGTGACGCTCTCGCCCAGGGCCGGCATGGTGATCTCGGTGCCCTCGCCGGTGCCGCTCTCACCCTGCGTGTCCGCGGTGGGCTTCTCCGGCTGCTGCTCGGCCTGCTCCTCGGCAGGCGCTTCGGCCTCTTCCGGCTGCTGCTCGGCAGCGGCCTCGTTCTCGTCCTCGGCGGGAGCCTCGTCATCGGCGGCGGAGGCATCGCCGGAATCGTCACCGTCGTCCTCCCCGGCCTCGCCGACGAGGGCCAGGTCACCGCCGACCTCGACGACGTCGTCCTCGTCGGCCAGCTTCTTCAGCAGGGTGCCGGCGACCGGGGAGGGGATCTCGGTGTCGACCTTGTCGGTGGAGACCTCCAGCAGGGGTTCGTCCACCTCCACCGTGTCGCCGACGTCCTTGAGCCAGCGGGTCACGGTGCCCTCGGTGACGCTCTCACCCAGGGCTGGCATCTGCACGGCGTTAGACATGATGAAAGCCTTTCGGTCCTTAGGAGTGGAAGTGCAGCGGCTTGCCGGACAGGGCGAGGTGGGCTTCGCCCAGTGCCTCGTTCTGCGTCGGATGGGCGTGGATGAGCTGGGCGACCTCCTCGGGGTAGGCCTCCCAGTTCACGATCAGCTGGGCCTCACCGGCCTGCTCGCTGATCCGCGCGCCGATGGCGTGCACGCCCAGCACCGGGCCGTCCTTCTTGCGGACCAGCTTCACGAAGCCCTGCGTCGCCAGGATGACGCTCTTGCCGTTGCCGCCCAGGTTGTAGTCGACCGTCTCGACTGCGTCCTCGCCGTGCTCCTCCTTGGCCTGCTTCTCGGTCAGGCCGACGGAGATGATCTCCGGGTTGCAGTAGGTGACCCGCGGGATGCCGGACTCCACGATGGGAGCCGGGTTCAGGCCCGCGATCTCCTCGGCCACGAAGATGCCCTGGCCGAAACCGCGGTGAGCCAGCTGCAGGCCCGGGACGATGTCGCCCACGGCGTAGATGTTGCCCACGCCGGTGTGCAGCCGGTCGTTGGTGATGACGAAGCCGCGGTCCAGCGTGATGCCCTGCTCCTCGTAGCCCAGGCCCTCGGTCACCGGACCGCGGCCGACGGCCACGAGCAGGTACTCCGCCTCGAAGGTCTTGCCGTCCTCGAGGGAGACTTTCACGCCGTCGTCGTCCTGCTCCACGCCGGAGAACCGCACGCCGGTGCTGAAGCCGATCTTCCGGCGCCGGAACTGCCGCTCCAGCGCCTTGGAGATGGCGGCGTCCTCGTTCGGCACCAGGCTCGGCAGTGCCTCGACGATGGTCACCTCGACCCCGAAGGAGGCCCAGACGCTGGCGAATTCGACGCCGATGACGCCGCCGCCCAGGATGACCACGCTCTTGGGGAGGTGGTCCAGGCCGAGGGCGTGCTCGGAGGTGATCACGCGGCCGCCGATCTCCAGGCCGGGCAGGGTGCGGGAGTAGGAACCGGTCGCCAGCACGAGCGCGTCGCCGGTCACGCGCCGGGTGCCGTCCTCGGTCTCCACCTCGACGGCGTCCTTGCCGGCGAGCTTGCCGGTTCCCGCGATGAACTCCACGCCGCGGGCCTTGACCAGGCCCTGCAGGCCCTTGTAGTTGCGCTGGATCACCTGGTCCTTGAACTCGTTGACCGCGCCGATGTCGATGCCCTCGAAGGTCGCCTTCACACCCACATGGGCGGCGGATCTGGTGTCATCGGCCACCTCGGCCGCATGCAGGAGCGTCTTGGTGGGGATGCAGCCGCGGTGCAGGCAGGTGCCGCCCAGCTTGTCCTTCTCGATCAGCGCCACGGACTTGCCGAGCTCGCTGGCCCGCAGTGCCGCGGCGTATCCGCCGCTGCCGCCGCCAAGGACGACGAGGTCGTAGTGATTGTCTCCAGAACTCACAGATCGCTCCTTGCGTTGATCCGATTCTCCCGCCGCGTCCCAGGGAAGTCCGGGGACAGCCGGCCGTGTACTTCACTTGTGCCTATCTTTGCACCTTTACGGCAATCTTTAAGCATGCGGGGCGCCGGGAACCGCGAGATCAGCGTCACGCCAGATGCTCGGCGACCGCCACCAGCGTGCGCACCGCGACACCGGTGCCCTTGGGCACGGTGTACCCCCACGCGGACTCGCCGTTGTAGGCCGGTCCGGCGATGTCGATGTGCGCCCAGTCGATCCGGGCGTCGTCGTCGTTGGTCTGCTTGCCGTCCTTGTCGCCGACGAACTGCTGCAGGAAGACCCCGGCGGAGAGCATCCCGGCCGGGCGCTTGCCCACATTCGCCAGATCCGCGGCCTGGGACTTCAGCGTCGGCAGCAGCTCCTCCGGCAGCGGCATGGGCCACACCTGCTCACCGGCCCGCTCGGCGGCGGCCACGACCGCCTCCCGGGCGGCATCGGCGCCCATCACGGCGCTGACGCGGTTGCCCAGGGCGATCACCTGAGCGCCGGTCAGGGTGGCGACGTCGAGGAGCAGATCGGGCTTGTCCTCGGAGGCGAGGGCGAGGGCGTCGGCCATGACCAGGCGGCCCTCGGCGTCGGTGTTGAGCACCTCGACCGTGCGCCCGCCGTAGATCGAGATGATGTCGGAGGGCCGCTGCGCCGCACCGGAGGGCATGTTCTCCGCCAGGGCGAGCCAGGCGGTGGCCTTGACCGGCAGTCCGAGGTCCGCGATGGCGAAGACCGCCTGGACAGCTGCCGCGGCACCGGCCATATCCGATTTCATGTCCTCCATGCCGGCCGCGGGCTTGAGCGAGATGCCGCCGGAATCGAAGGTGATGCCCTTGCCGACGATCGCCAGGTGCTTGGCGCGGCGGGCCCCGCCGCTGTACTCCACCTTGACCAGCCGGGGCGGCCGGGCGGAGCCCTGGCCGACGCCGATGAGGCCGCCGAAACCGTTCTTGCGCAGGTAGGCGTCGTCGTAGACGGTGACCTTCACCTTGTGGTCGCTGCCCTGCGCCTTGACCTCCTGGGCGAAGAGCTCGGGGTAGAGGTGGTTCGGGGACTCGTTCACCAGGTCGCGGGCGCGGTTGACCGCGGCGGCCACCGAGGCGGCCCTGGCGAGGGCCTTCTTGTTCTCGCTGCTCCGCTTGGCGGCGAGGATCTCGACCCGCTCGGCGGGAACGGCGGGGGAGGAGAGCTCGGAGGCCTTGTGCCGGGTGAAGGCGTAAGCGCCGAGCCAGGCGCCCTCGGCGAGGGCGGTGAGCGCCGCCGGGGTGGGCGCCGGGAGCCCCAGCACGACGTGCGCGCCGCCGTTCTTCCCGTTCAGGCCCCGCAGCACGCGCCCGGCGGCACGGCGCAGGCTCTCCAGCGCGCGGTGCGGCTCCTGGCCGGTGAGATCCGCCGGATCCAGGGAGCCGACGCCGACGAGGGCCAGTGAGGGCGCTTTGAGCCCGTCCACCGCCGGAATGCGGGCGAACTCCTCGGCGCCTCCCGTGAAGCCGACCGCCTCGGCGGCCGCCAGGATCCGCGACTCCGCCTTCTTCGGCAGCGTGCCTGTCCCGGTGCCGTGCACCACGAGCGCGGAGGCGTCCTTGCCTCCGCGACCGGCAGTGCCGACGGCCAGGACGAGCACACCCCCGGACACCTGGCCGGGGGTCTGAGTGGAGAGGTCGATGCTGGGGGAGTGGGAGGACATATGCGAAGCCGCCTTTCTCGTCACGGGATGCGAAAGCGCCCGCCGGGCCACCAGGGCGCCGGCGGGCGCGGATGTCATGCGCTGGGCCGGGAGCTGCGGAGGACTTCCAGCCGTTCGTCGAGGAGCACCTGCAGCTCCTCCAGGGACCTGCGCTCAAGCAGCATGTCCCAGTGCGTGCGGGCCGGTTTCTCGGGCTCCTCGTCGGGGTTCTTGCTGCCCTTGAGAACGCCGATGCCGTGCTTGCCGGAGTCCCACGTCTGCGGGACATCGGCTTCGACCGAGAACGGCACGGAGAAGGTGTGCCCGTCCTCGCAGACGTACTCCACCACCTGGCGCGGAGCCGGCTCGACGCCGGCATCGGATTCGAGGCTGCGTGAACCCAGCTGGGTTCCCCTCAGGCTGCGTTCGCTCATCTTCGGTCGTGCTCTCCTCGTTCTCGACGTGTCTGGCGTATCTGCGGCGGATGTGCTGCGGCGCGCAGGCCAGTGGTGCCAGCGCGCTTCGTACGTGAAGAACGCGGTCCGTGCCGGCGGCTATTCCCGCCCGGCCAGCTGGTCCACGGCACCAGCCCAACAGCTTACCGCAGCCGCGGCGACGGTTCAGCGGCGGCCGGAGTGAGCGGCCTGCGCGATGACCTTCATCGCGAGATCGGGCCGGCCGGTGACCAGGCCGTCGACGCCGAGGGCGATCAGCCGCCGCATCTGAGGCTCCTCGTCCACGGTCCACACGTGCACCGCGAGGTCCATCCGGTGGAGCTTGCCGATCACGGCGCGGGTGGCGATCGGCACACCATGCCAGTGCAGCGGGATCTGGGCGGCGTCGATGTTCGGGTACCGCATGCTGGCAGGCGCCGCGCCCAGGACCAGCAGCCGGGCCAGCTCGTTCCGGGAGATCGAGGTCCGGGCGCCGGGAAGCGCCTCGCGCACGCGCACCAGGCGGTCCGTGTCGAAGGATGCCAGCCGGATCTGCGCGCCGTGCCCGGCCGAGCGCAGCAGCCGGATGAGCGGCGCCACCGCCTGGTCGGATTTGATGTCGATGTTGAAGTTGACGCCGCTGAACCGCCGTAGCACCTCGCTCAGCCGGGGCATCGGCTCCCGTCCGCCGATGCGCACCCGGTCCAGCACCGAGGAGTCGGTGTCCTCGATGCGGTAGTGCGCCCCGGCGAGCCGGCGCAGGTCTTCATCGTGGATGACGTAGACGACTCCGTCCTTCGAGGCGCGCACATCGGTCTCGATCCAGCTGCAGCCGAGTGCGACGGCGCGCTCGAACGCGGAGATCGTGTTCTCCAGTTTGAGGTTGTACAGCATCTTGGCGCCGCCGCGATGCGCCAGCACGAGAGGTGACATGCATGCTCCTTGCGGCAGGGGCGTTCAGCGGCGGCCAGGGGAGGGCCGAGAACGGGGTACATCCGTATCAAGCCGCCCCGGAGCGGCCTTATTCCCGCGTTCTTCGCGCCCCATGCTTTCTCGCGCCAGGCTGCTTAAGGCTTGCCTTGCCTGCCCGGTAGACTCGTCCCCGTGAACTCCGACGGCCTGGCCGCCTACGGCCTTCAGGACTTTCCCTTCGCCGCCGCGGTGGCGATCCTCTTCGGGATCGTCCTGCTGCGCGCGCAGGGCACGTACTGGCTGGGCCGTGCCATCGCGGCCGGCACCGCCCGGGCCGGAGTCGCCCGCCGGTTCGAGGAAGGCAGGCTGGACCGCGGCATCTCCTTCCTCCGGAGGTGGGGCCCGGCCGCGGTGCCGTTCAGCTTCCTGACCATCGGCTTCCAGACCGTCATCAACCTCTCCGCCGGCGTCATCCGGATGCCCTGGCCGGTGTACACGCTGGTGATGATTCCCGGCTGCGTCGCCTGGGCGTTCATCTATGCCACGATCGGCCTGGCGGCGTTCCTGGCCGTGGTCGGCGCGGCCGCGGGCTCGCCGTGGGGCGTCGCCGTGCTGGTGGTGCTCCTGGCCGCCGTCGCGCTGCTGATCCGTTCGCGGCGCAGGCGCCGCGCCTCCCAGCCGGCCGGGGACTGAACTCAGGACCGCAGTCCGCCGTCGGCATGCGCGCGCACGCATAGGATGCTGCCATGAGCGAGTCTTCCACGCGGTACCCGGCCACACTGCATCCGGCCGACAGTCACGATGCGATCCGCGTGCAGGGCGCGCGGGAGAACAATCTCAAGGACATCAGCATTGAGATCCCCAAGCGCCGGCTGACGGTCTTCACCGGCGTCTCGGGCTCGGGGAAGAGCTCGCTGGTATTCGGCACCATCGCCGCCGAGTCGCAGCGCATGATCAACGAGACCTATCCGGCGTTCCTGCAGGGGTTCATGCCGTCTATGGACCGGCCGGACGTGGACGTGCTGGACGGCCTGACCACCGCGATCATCGTCGACCAGGAGCGGATCGGCGCGAACTCCCGCTCCACCGTGGGCACCGTGACGGATGTGAACGCGATGCTGCGCATCCTGTTCAGCCGCTGCGCCGAGCCCAGCCTCGGTTCTCCCAACGCCTACTCCTTCAACATCGCCACCGCCACGGGCAAGGGCGCCCTGACGGTGGAGAAGGCCTCGGCCGGGTCCCGGCCGGAGCGCAAGGAGTTCACCGTCCTCGGCGGCATGTGCCCACGCTGCGAGGGGATGGGCGTGGTGAACGATCTGGACATCAGCCAGATCGTCGACGAGAGCAAATCGATCAACGAGGGCGCCATCATGGTCCCCGGGTACAAGGCCGGGGGCTGGTCGGTGAAGTTCTTCGCCTCGACCGGGTTCTTCGACCCCGACAAGCCGGTGCAGGACTTCACTGAGACCGAGCGTCACGACTTCCTCTACCGGGAGGCGACGAAGGTGAAGATCGACAACGTGAACATGACCTACCAGGGGCTCGTCCCGCAGATCCAGAAGTCGATGCTCTCTAAAGACAAGGAGTCGATGCAGCCGCACATCCGCGCCTTCGTGGAGCGGGCGGTGACCTTCACCAGCTGCCCCGACTGCGGCGGCACCCGGCTGAACCGGGCCGCGCGTTCGTCCACCATCGACGGCAAGAGCATCGCGGACCTCTGCGCCATGCAGATCAGCGATCTGGCCGGCTGGATCTCCGGGCTGCGTCTGGAAGGCGTCGCGCCGCTGCTGAACGCGCTGGCGGAGACGCTGCGCCATTTCGTGGAGATCGGCCTCGGTTATCTGAGCCTGGACCGGTCTTCCGGCACGCTTTCCGGCGGCGAGGCCCAGCGGGTGAAGATGATCCGGCATCTGGGCTCTTCCCTGACAGATGTGACCTATGTCTTCGACGAGCCGACGATCGGTCTGCACCCGCACGACGTCCAGCGGATGAACGCCCTGCTCCTGCGCCTGCGGGACAAGGGCAACACGGTGCTGGTCGTCGAGCACAAGCCGGAGAGCATCGCCATCGCCGATCATGTCGTGGACATCGGTCCCGGCGCCGGTACCGACGGCGGTGAGATCGTCTACCAGGGCACGGTCGAAGGATTGCGGGGGAGTGGCACCCTCACCGGACGCCATCTGGACGACCGGGCCGCGGTCAAGGACGCGGTCCGGTCGCCGGCGGGGAAAGTGGCGATCCGCGGTGCCGGGGCGCACAATCTGCGCGATGTCGACGTCGATGTCCCGCTCGGGGTCCTGGTCGCGGTGACCGGGGTGGCGGGTTCAGGCAAGAGCTCGCTCATCCAGAGCGCGCTGCCGCAGGCGGCCAGGTCGGCCGGGGTGGAGACGGTGTTCGTCGACCAGGCGCCGATCAAGGGCTCCCGGCGGAGCAACCCCGCGACCTACACCGGTCTGCTCGAGCCGGTCCGCAAGGCGTTCGCCAAGGCGAACGGCGTCAAACCGGCACTGTTCAGCGCCAACTCCGAGGGTGCGTGCCCGGTGTGCAACGGCGCCGGCGTGATCGTGACGGACCTGGGCGTGATGGCCTCGGTCTCGACCACCTGCGAGGAGTGCGAGGGCCGCCGGTTCCAGGCGGAGGTGCTGGAGTACACCCTCGGCGGGAAGAACATCGCCGAGGTGCTGGCCATGTCGGTGGCCGAGGCGGAGGAGTTCTTCAGCGGCAATTCGTCCGGAGGAGAAGGCGTGAAGCTCACCGCCGCGCACGCCATCCTGCGGCGCCTGGCGGACGTGGGCCTGGGCTACCTGCGGCTGGGTCAGGCGCTCAACACGCTGTCCGGCGGTGAGCGGCAGCGCCTGAAGCTGGCCACGCATATGGGCGCCGATGCCGGGATCATCGTGCTGGACGAGCCGACCACCGGATTGCATCTGGCCGATGTCGCACAACTGCTGGCGCTGCTGGACCGGCTCGTCGGCGACGGCACCTCGGTGCTCGTGATCGAGCACCATCAGGCGGTCATGGCGCACGCCGACTGGATCATCGACCTGGGTCCCGGAGCGGGTCACGACGGTGGCCGCATCGTCTTCGAAGGCACGCCCGCCGATCTGATCGCGGCCCGCACCACGCTCACCGGCCAGCACCTGGCCGATTACGTCGGCCGCTGAGCCGGACCCGGCACGCCCGCCGCCACTCGATACCCGCTGAACACTCGAGATCCGCCGATCCGGGCGGGCTAATTCTCTCCGGTCCGCAACCGCCGATAATGTGCATTATGTTAACTAGAACACCGTGACCGATCCCCGCACCCGATTCCCACGCACGAGTACCCCGGTGCCCATTGAACGTCCAGCGCATGCGGCGATAGCGTGAGGAACACGACGGCGCGGGCGCCGCTCGCGCCGGAGTTCCTCGAAGAAGGAGGCGGCCAGTGAGTACGCAGGATCCACGGACCAAGCATCACGACGACGACTTCCCGGCCCAGGTGCAGGACCAGCCTGGGCTGACCACCGAAACCACCCCGGTCCCTGATCACGGTGAGGACAGCTGGACCGGACGGAACCGGCTGAGCGGCAAGAAGGCGTTCATCACCGGCGGTGACTCCGGCATCGGACGCGCGGTGGCGCTGGCCTTCGCACGCGAGGGCGCCGACATCGCGTTCGTCCATCTCCCCGAGGAGGCGCAGGACGCCGAGGCGACCGCGTCACTGGTGCGCGACGCCGGCCGGACGTGCACGCACTACGCCGTGGACATCCGCGACGACGAGACCGCCGCCGAGGTCGTGCGCCAGGCGGTCGAGGACCTCGGCGGACTCGACGTCCTCATCCTCAACGCCGCCTACCAGCGCGCCCGCGAAGGCATCGACACGGTGCCCACCGAGGAGATCCGCCGGGTTTTCGAGACGAACCTCATCGCGCACATCATCATCACGCGCGAGGCCGTCCCGCATATGAAGCCCGGCTCCTCCATCATCACGACCACCTCCATCCAGGCCTCGCAGCCGAGTCCCCCGCTGTTCGACTACGCCATGACGAAGGCGGCGCAGAAGGCGTTCACGGAGGCACTCGCGCAGGAACTCGGGCCGAAGGGCATCCGGGTCAATGCGGTGGCGCCGGGTCCGATCTGGACGCCGCTCATCCCGGCCACCGACTTCCCAGACGAGTTCGTGCAGCAGTTCGGCCAGGACACTCCCCTGGGCCGGCCCGGTCAGCCGGCAGAACTCGCCGGCGCCTATGTCTATCTGGCCAGCGAGGAAGCATCCTATGTGTCCGGTTCCGTGATCCCGGTGACCGGCGGAAAGGGGTTCTGAGAACCATGGCACGCTCAGTCAAGGACGAGGAACTGTACGAGCGGCTGCGCGAGGAGGGCAACTCCAAGGAGAAGGCCGCGCGGATCGCCAACTCCGCGGCGAAGGAAGGCCGCGAGAAACAGGGTGAGAAAGGCGGGCACGCCGAGAACTACGAGGATCGCACGGTGGACGAGCTACGCGACCGCGCCAAGCAGCTCGGCATCGACGGCTACTCCGATATGAAGAAGGACGAGTTGATCGACGCGCTCAGGAATCACTGACCGGGCGGAACGTCTCCCGGTGGCGGCGGAACGCCATCTCGCGAGCGTGTTCGTGCACCGCGCCCAGCTGGGACAGCTGACGCTCGGCGTCCGCGATCAGGCGCTCGAACGCCGCCGCCGGGACTCCCAGCTCGGTCGCGTGCTCGCGCAGCACCAGCCATCCGTGCAGCTTGGCGGTCACCGCCGCCAGCATCAGTTCGGTGTTCAGCACCAGGCCAGAGGGCGAACGCTTCATCGGGCGGCTGTACGGTTTCAGCCGTGCCAGCCGCTCCCCCGCCCAGAACGCCGGCGCCGCCGCCGGCCTGGGGAAGCCCTGCCGCTTCATGAGTTCCTGCAGGAAGGCGTGCTCCTGCCGGACGTCCTCAGCCACGGCCGAGAGCTGCGCAAAGACCGGTGTGTCGACGTAGACGCTCGCCATCATGCTGATACGGCTCAGCCCCGCCGTCGCGCCCGAAAGATGGTCGGCGATGTACTGCCGCAGCAGCACCCCGTCGATCTCGTCCGGGATCCGGTGCCCCTCAGCCGGCAGTAGCGCGGACTCGGCGACGGCCGCGCGGCGGGGACGCATCGGCACCGAGGCGGTCCCCTCCCCCGTGCTCATGCCTTCGATCAGCTCCTCCAGCGCCTGCGCGGCGGTCGTCCTCGGCCGCCAGCCGAGGTCGCGCTTCGCCTTGGAGTTGTCCAGCAGCGGCACCCGCAACGCCATCCTCAGCCAGCCCTCGTCCATCGGGAGGAGATGTGCCCGGTTGGCCGCTTTGATGAGCGGGACCAGCGGACGGGCCGGCAGGGGCAGCAGCCGGCCGCGGCCGACGATGCGGGCGATGGCAGCGGCATCGAGCACATCATCGGCGCAGACGTTGTAGGCCCCGTGGGCTCCGCGCACGATGGCCTCGACGTAGGCGCGGGCGACATCGTCGCTGTGCACGGCCTGGGCCCGGACCCCCTTCGGCAGCGGCAGCACCGGCGGGCGCACGTGCTTCAGCAGCTGCACTGGCGCCAGCACCCCGGCGAAGTAACGCTGGATCTGTGAACCCGCGCTGCCCTGGAACACGAGCCCGGGCCGGATCCGGGCCAGGCAGACGCCGGGATGCTTCGCCTCGAACTCGTCCATCACCCGTTCCTGGGCGGCCTTGTCCTCGCTGTAGTGCGAGCCGGGCACTCCCATGGTCGGCCAGGTCTCGTCCCGCGGCCGGTCATCGTCGACCGGCGAATACGCACCCACCGACGAGGCCACAGCGATGTGCTTCACGCCGGCCCGCGCGGCCGCGGCCAGCACTCTCGCGGTGCCGGTCACGTTCACCTGCCGCAGCAGCTCGCGCTTGCTGCCCGGCTGGATCAGCCAGGCCAGGTGAATGACAGCGTCCGCACCGCGGAAGGCCTCTTCGAGTCCTTCCGCCGCGTCCTCCCCGGCGATGTCCAGCGAGCGCCATTCGCAGCCGGCGAACGGCTCGGCGTCGCCGTCCGGCAACCGCCTGGCGATGCCCACGACGGAATCGATCTCTTCTCTCCGGGCGAGTTCCCTCAGGACCGCGGTGCCCGCGTTCCCGGTGGCGCCCACGACTGCCACGCGCATGACCAGCTCCTCCTCGAGACGACGATCCGTTGTTCAAGTCCATCACACCGGCCGGCCCAGGGCTCTCATCCCGCCTGGCGCTCGTCTCCGGCGCCGCGCTCGAGCAGGCCCCGGTAGATCCGCTCGTGCACGGCGGCGATCTCTCCCCGCTGCCGCGCCCGCCAGGCGATGTGGCCCGCCGCGCGGGCCGGCCACGCCGAGGGCGCCGCCGCCAGAGCCCGGAGCGCTTCCCGTACGGATCCCGCGTCCAGGCGGCCGGTCGCATCGCGGTGGTAGAGCGCATCGGCGCCCTGGTCCGCATACCCGCCCAGAGCCGGGGCCAGGACGCGGGTCCCGACGTCCCGGCACGCTTCCAGCCACCCCGAGTGCGTGCCGAAGCGGTACGGCAGCACGGACACGTGCAGGCCGGCCAGATACGCGAAGAACTCCTCATCGCGAAAGAAATCGTGCACCCGCACATCGAGGCCCTCGTCCCGCAGGCGGGACGCGACCTCCGGATCGTAGCGGGCGCCGTCCTCCTCGACGATGTCGCGGTGCGCATTGACCTGCAGCACGCCACCGGGAATCGTGCCGACGGCTTCGCTGAGCGCGTCGATCATCGGGATGCCGTCCATATTGGCGCGCAGGCTCTTCAGGTGGAGCCCGACCCGGAACTCCCCCGGATCGCGGAGTTCGTCCTCCGCCAGCCGCCGCATCGTGAGGATGTCCACCACGTGAGGATGGGAGACCACATCGGCGCGCCGGCCCCAGCGGCGTTCGATCTCACCGGCCGCCCACGGGGTCAGGGTCAGCAGCCGGTCCGCCGCCGGGATCAGCACGTCCAGCTGGGCCGCGTGCAGCGCCGGATCCTCATGGTGCGGGTTGCGCAGGTCGTGCACGGTGTAGACGAAGGGCTTCCCCTCCTCCCGCAAGGCCTGCGTCAGCGCGCGGAGCTGATCCGGGGTCCTGGCATCGAAGCCGAAGTGCAGGTGGAACAGATCGAACTCGTGCCGGTGCTCGCGCACCCAGTGCGGCTCCAGCATCGCCGGCGGCCACCACCTCGCACCGGCCGGCCGGATCGATCCCGGATGCCCGCCGTCCGGATCCGGGTCCGGTAACCGCACCACCTCGGTGGCGGCGGGATCGATGGCGCGCTGCACCGACAGGTGCCTCACGTAGACGTGTGAACTCGGAACCGAGGCCACCGTGATGGTGCCAGGCGTCGTCATTGCCGTACTCTCCTCTCGGCCGCCCCGGGACCGTTCCCGGTGGTCGTGCCGTTCTTGGTGCG
Source organism: Sediminivirga luteola (assembly GCF_014639315.1). Taxonomy (GTDB): domain Bacteria; phylum Actinomycetota; class Actinomycetes; order Actinomycetales; family Brevibacteriaceae; genus Sediminivirga; species Sediminivirga luteola. Next base: position 80,605 of record NZ_BMFY01000013.1, on the reverse strand, counting down.
CTGGTAGCCCGTCGCGGTGCGCTCGATGAGACCGTGCTGGCAGAACGCCTCCAGCCAGCCGCGCATGGGCCATTCGCCCCAGCGCAGGGCGAACCGTGCGCCGTTGGCCAGGATGTCGTCCACGTGCTCCACGGGCGGATCCGAGACAGGATGGTGCTGGTGGTAGGCGGGTGCCGAGCCGATCCAGCTCAGGCCGATCCCGGCGGCCCGGGCGCGCCAGCCGAAGTCGGTGTCCTCCGCGCCGTAGCCGACGAACTGCTCGTCGAAACCTCCCAGCCGCTCCCAGACCTCGCGGCGCACCGCGAAGGACAGGGACCAGAAAAGGGAGTGGTCCCCGCCCCGTTCGAGCGTCCCCGGCGGCGGCGCCGGACGTGCCGGATGCGGCGCGGCGAGCGTGTGCAGCCGCTCGGGGCCCGGGTACCCTTCCGGGCCGGGCGGCGGAAGATAGGCCACCGGCCCGCAGAGCAGATCGCCCGGCGCCTGGCGGGAGGCCTCCGCATAGGCCTGAACCAGGCCGGGGGCCGGAATGCAGTCGACGTCCAGGAAGATCAGCAGATCGCCGGGACCGCCCGGCCGCGCTGCCGCCCCGGCGTTACGGGCCCGGGCCAGCGGCAGGCGCCCGTCCTGCAGGGGGACGTCCACGACCTGCACCGGCGGTCCCGGTGCCATCGTCGCCGGCATGGCCGCCAGTGCCGGGTCGCCCATGGCCACGATGATGTGCGCCTCGGGAAGCACGGTGCCGCCGCCGAGTCCCGCCCGCAGGCGCCGGAGATGGTCGTGCCGGCCGTGCACCGGGGTGATGACGATCAGCCGGGAGGGCTCACGCTCGGCGGACATGGGCGATCACCTCCGCGAAGCGGGCCCCGGCACGGCCGTCGTTCCACGTCTGCCAGGCACGGCCGTCGAGGGAGGCGGCCCGGCGGAGCGCCCCGGCCCAGGCTCTGGCGTCCCCGCCCTCCGGCGCCGCCACCACCGGCCACGGCCCGCGGCACAGCGCACCGAGCAGGTACCGCTGCTCGTCGAAAGGCCGCGGCAGCGCCACGGCCACCGCGGGCGTGCGGCTGGCGGCGACCTCGGCGATCGCGTTCTGGCCGGCGTGCGTGACCACCACATCGGCGCGCTGCAGGAACGGCCACGGATCGTCCACCCAGACTCCCTCCGGCCCGCCCAGCACGGTCACCTCCGCGTCCGGGACCGCCTGGCGCAGGGAGCTGAGCGTGCTGCGGCTCAGTCCCCCTCCCCCGCTGCCGTGCAGCACGGTGATCCGCCGGATCTCCCCCGGTCCGCAGCGGGTGGTGGGCTCCGCGGGCCGGAACCGGGACAGCGCGCCCACGGCGTGGAACTTGCGGGCGTGGGCCTCGTCCAGGCCGCTGAGGATGCCGCGGGCCGATGCCGGCCACATCCCGATGACCGCCTCGGCGACATCGAAGCCGAGCTGATGCGCAGCATCGGCACGGCAGCCGGGCAGCACGACCGTCGCCACCGGCGTACCGTGCAGCCGCGCCAGCAGCAGGATCTCCACCGAGACATCGGCGATCACCAGATCCGGCTCCGCCGCCTGGATCCAGGCCGAGACCGCGGCCATGCGCGAGGCCAGCCCCGGATGATGCCTCGGCACCCAGTGCAGACGCCGGTGAGCGCTCACATCCCGGCCGGTGTCGGCGGGGGTGTCGTCGCGGGCGAGAACCACCCACTCCCCCGCCCAGCCCTGCGGACGCGGCAGCGAGGACAGTCCCGTGACGGGAACGCCCAGGGCGCCGGCGAGCACCTGCGCCCGGTGCAGATGCCCGGACCCCTGATGGTGCACGTAGTACCCGATCATGTCTCCCCTCTCGCCTCGGCGACGGGGAAAGCCGGGGAGGGAGCGCGGCCGCCGGCGTCGATGGTGGCCTCATAGGCCTGCTCGTACTCCTCCACCATGCGCTGGGACGAGCAGTGCCGCTCCGCATAGCGGCGGACGCCGGCCCGGTCGAGCTGCGAGGCGGCCACGATGGCCTCGGCGAGCGCCGCGGTGTCCTCCGCCGGGGCGAGGCGGCCGGATTCGGCGGCGACGACCTCGGGGAGCCCGCCGCGGCGGAACGCGGCCACCGGCGTGCCGCAGGCCATTGCCTCGGCGGCGACCAGGCCGTAGGGCTCGTCCCAGACCGGGCTGACCACCGCCACCCTGGCGCGTGAGACCAGGGCATGCATTCCCTCGCGGGACAGATGCCCGTGGTAGCGGACCGTGGAGGACAGCAGCGGCTTGAGCTCCCGCCGGAAGTAGGCTTCGTCCATGACGGGACCGGCCAGATCGATGGCCATCCCGGCCATGAGGGCGGCCTGCACGGCCAGATGCGGGGCTTTCTCCGGCGCGATCCGCCCGGTCCATACGGCGTCGGGCCCGCCCGGGCCCGGGCGCCAGGCCGCCAGATCGACGCCGTTGCGCACCACCGTGGCCGGTACATATGGCTGCCAGGCCACGGCCGTGGCCGCACTGACCGCGACGAAGCGGGCTGCGGCACCGGCGAACGCCACCGCCGACTCCAGCCACGGGGTCGGCGGGGTGTGCAGCGTGGTCAGCAGCGGCACCGGGAGCATCGGCGACATCGCCACCGGAAGATGGTGGAGGCTGTTGTTGTGGATGACGTCGAAGTCGCGGGCACGCGCTCCGAGCAGGGCAAGCATGACACCGAGGTAGGCATGGTGCTCTTGCATCCACTCCGCCGGCAGGGCACCCACATCCGGCCGTCCGGAGGAACGTCCGCTGAAACGCGGCACCGGGATTTCCTCGGCCTGCAGGCACGGGTCCGAGCCGGGCGCGGCGAACAGCGCGACCTGATGCCCGCGCTGCTGGAGGCTCCGCGCGAGGAGATGCGTGTGGGACTCCATCCCGCCGGCGAAGGGCTCGCGGATGGGAAACCGGCTGGACGCGATGAGGCAGATCCTCAGCCGTCGCCCCGCGACACGCTCCATATGTACTCCTCCCCGAAAAGGGTGCTCGGCCCCCGGTAGATGCGACCACGCCTCAAGCAGGCCGCCGCCGGTGAGGGCATGCGACCTGTACGGTCCTGACGTCGTCCTCTGCCCGGAGGCCGCCGGTGCCCGTCGAAGGGGTACCGGCAGAGTGCAGATGGGACTTCGATCACAGTAACAAGGTGCCTCGTCAGCGCGGCAGGCGGGGTCCGGCCCAGGTGTCCGGGGCCGGCTGCTCCGGGGCGGAGGGCACGGTCTCCAGCGGCGCCACGGGCACGGTCTCGTAGGATCGGGGGCATGCAGAACCTCTCCTCCGCCGAGCCGCCAGAGGCGGCAGCACAGACCATGCAGCAGACCGTGGAGCGGATGGCCGGCTGGCCGGTCGACCACGCCGCCGGCGCCGTGCTGGCCGCCGACGGCCGTGTGCTGGGACGTCATGGCGAGCAGGACAGGGTCTTCCCGCTGGCCTCCGTGACCAAGATCCTGGCTGCCTACGCGGTGCTGATCGCTGTCGAGGAGGGTGCTTTCGAGCTGGATTCCCCGGTCTCCGTGCCGGAGGGCGCCACCGTGCGGCACCTGCTCGCCCACGCCTCGGGCCTGGACTTCTCCGAGCGACGGGTGCGCGCTCGTCCCGGCGAGCGGCGGATCTACTCGAACGCCGGCTTCGAGGTGCTCGGCGAAGAGCTCGAGCGTGCCACCGGGATGGCCTTCGCGGAGTATCTGCGCGAGGCGGTGCTGGATCCGCTGGGCATGACCGCCACGGAGCTCGGCGGCTCACCGGCTCATGCGGCAGCTTCCAGCGTGAACGATCTGCTCCGCTTTGCCGCTGAGCTGCAGCGCCCGCAGTTGCTGCACGCCAGTACTCTCACCGAAGCCGTCTCGGTGCAGTTCCCGGGGCTCGACGGCGTGCTGCCGGGATTCGGCCGGCAGCGACCCTGCGACTGGGGTCTGGGGTTCTCACTGCGGGGATCCAAGGATCCGCACTGGACCGCTCCGGGGAACTCCCCGCGGACCTACGGGCACTTCGGCCAGTCCGGGACCTTCCTCTGGGTCGACCCGGACGCCGGGCTGGCGGCCATCGCGCTGACCGACCGCGCCTTCGGCGACTGGGCCGCGCAGGCCTGGCCCGAGTTCTCCCAGGCCATCCTCGACGCGGCCTGAGGCCTCCCGGCGCGTACCGCTCGTGCGCGCCGGCGTGCGGGATGCGCCCTAGACGCCCGGCGCGCGCCAGGCGGGGAACCCGGTGGCCGTCTCGATCTGCGCTGCCAGGGAGAACAGCGCATGATCCTCGCCGGGCCGCCCGGCGAGCATGGTCCCGATCGGAAGTCCCGAGCCGGACACGGCGGTGGGGATCGACACCGCCGGCATGCCGGTGACGTTCCAGGCGGAGGTGAAGGGGCTGAAGCGCTTCTGCGCTTCGAAATCGGCGTGCGGGTCCTCGTCGTCCCGGATCGCCCCCACTTCGAGCGGCGGCTGCGCGAGCGTCGGGGTGAGCACGGCATCGTACGGCGCCAGGGCCTCCAGTGCGCGGGCCGCGATCTGCCGCAGTTCCACCAGGGCCCGGCCGAACTCGACGGCGCCCGTCGACCGGCCGCGGTCCATCAGCCACCGGGTGATGGGCATCAGATCGTCCTCCTGGTCCGCCGGGAGCGGCGCCAGGGCGGTCAGCACGGACCAGCACACCTCAAAAGCGGGAGCCGCATCGGGCCCGATGGGCGCCTCGATCTCGACCACCTCGTGGCCGAGGGACTCCAGCAGTGCTCTCATCGACTCGTAGGCGGCCAGGCAATCGGGATGCACCTGCGCCTCGGTGATGATGGGGCGGGAGAACCGGGCGATGCGCAGCCGCCCGGGTGCCTCCTGGCACGCCGAGAGGAAGCTGCCGGTCGCCTCTGGCGCCCAGTACGGGTCGCCGGGCTCGCGGCCGGCGAGGACATCGATGAGGGCGGCCGCGTCGCGGACGTCGCGGCTGAGCGCGCCGGCGGTCGCCAAGCCCATCGGGTCGCCGTAGGCCGGTGCCGGGGAGATGCGCCCACGGCTCGGTTTGAAGCCGAACAGCCCGCAGCACGACGCCGGGATCCGGATGGAGCCGCCGCCGTCGCTGCCGTGCGCAAGCGGCACCAGGCCGGCGGCCACCGCCGTGGCGGCGCCGCCGGAAGAGCCGCCGGCCATATGCCCGGCGCGCCACGGGGTCTCCGCGGCCGGGCCGAGGGCGTTCTCCGTGTAACAGCTGGTCCCGAACTCCGGTGTGTTGGTCTTGCCGAGGGAGATCAGGCCCGCCGCCTGCATCCGGACCACGATGTTGTCACCCGCCTCCGGGACGAGGTCCCGGCAGGCGTAGGAGCCGAAGGTCGTGCGGATGCCCGGGGTGGGGTTGAGGTCCTTGATGGCGGTGGGCACGCCCGCCAGCGGCGAGGCAGGGACCTCGCCCGCCCGGCGGGCGCGCGCTGCGTCCTCGTCGAAAGCCCGGCTCCGGGCCAGCGCATCGTCCAGATTCAGGGTCAGGAACGCCCCGGGCGCGTGCGAGCTGGCCTCGATTCGGCCGGCGAAGTGCCGGACGGCCTCCTCGCTGCTGATCTCGCCGGTCGCGATCCGCTTCCCCAGCTCAAGGGCGCTCAGTTCGTGGAGTTCGGCCATGCGACGATCCTAGCCGGGCCAGCAGGAGCCAGCCGAGCCCGGCCGCGCCGAAGACGATCCATCCAGCGATCCCGAGCGGGTTCGCGATGACCAGGTCCGGCGGGACCTCGGCGGACTGAACGGCCAGCCCGATCCCGGCGGCGGCGTTGAACGCGCCGTGACCCACCACGGCCGGCCAGACCGAGGACGTCCGCTCCGTCACCTCGATGAACAGCGCACCCAGGACGATGCAGCCGACGATCATCAGGCCCACGCCCGGCAAGCCGTACAGCCCGAAGTTGTGGCCGAGCATCACCACCGGCGCATGCCAGAGCCCCCAGATGACGCCGCCCAGGACGATCGTCGCGGGCCGGCCCAGCGGCGCCAGCACCGGGGTGAGGTATCCGCGCCAGCCGATCTCCTCGCCGGCGGCCAGCAGCGCGTTGGGTACGAGCGCGGCGATCGGGATGGACGCGGCGGTGAGCGCGAACAGCACCCAGCCGGGCATCGCGCCCTCGGCCTGCGCTTCCAGCGCGGAGAACGTCCAGTCCGGGGTGATCGCACCGAACCCGATGGCCACCACGGCCGTGACGAGGCACAGCGCGATGATCACCGCGGCGAAGCCGAGGGTCCACACGGCGATCTGGCGGAAACCGCCGCGGCCGCCGAGTCTCAAACGCGCGACGAGGGCACGGCCCCGGTGCCGTTCCACCCATCGGGCCGCGACGAAGGCGGCCAGGCCCGGGGTGAGCATCATCGCCGCGCTCACGCCGGTGGCCAGCAGGGCCGTGGCCTCGGCGGGCAGCCCGGCCGTGTCGAGCAGCCACAGCGGCGAGGCGGTGAGCCAGGCCAGGCCGAACGCCAGGACGAGGAAGACCGCCAGGCTCAGGCCGCGCCGGTTGACCGCGGTCCCGCGCAGGTCCGGCTGCCGCGATCCGGGTGGCTCGGGCTGCTCCGGGACGTCCTGGCGCTCAGCCGGCATCGTCGCATCACTCCTCGTGTCAGGCGGAACAGCCGCCGCGTACGCGCCCCATCAGCCTAAACGACCAGCCTGGAACCCACTGACAGGCGCGCTAAGGTGAGACGCACCTCGCTTACAATCTGGAATCGTTCCGGATAAGCTGGCGATGCGAGCGCGCCGGTGCAGGTCCGGCGCAGCAGTTCGCCTAAGACGAGGAGCACATCATGGCAGAACTCACCCCCGCCCTGGCCAAGGCCGTCACCGATCAGGTCACCCTGGAGCTCAAAGCCTCCCTCGTGTACCTCCAGCTCGCCATCGAGCTCGACCACCTCGATCTTCCCGGCATGGCCGGCTGGATGCGCGCGCAGTCCGAGGAAGAGCAGGTGCACGCGGCCAAGTTCATCCAGCACGCGCTCGACCGCGGGCATGCCCCGGCCATCGGCGCCATCGAACCGGAAGAGCTCAAGGCCGACAGCCCGGCCGAGCTGTTCGAGGCCGCGCTCGCGCATGAGGAGAAGGTCTCAGCAGCCATCCGGGAGCTGTACCGCACCGCGCAGTCCGAGGGCGATCTGGACATCCTCCCGCTGCTGCACTGGTTCATCGACGAGCAGGTCGAGGAGGAGGCCTCCGTCGGCCAGGTGGTCGCGCAGCTGCGCCTCATCGGCGACGACGGCGCCGGCCTGCTGCGGATGGACGCCAAGCTGGGCGAACGCAGCCCCGAGATCACCCCGGATCACGAGGACTGACGGACCGCGCGCAGCGCGAAGCAGCGATACGGCAGCCGGAGGGAACCTGCGGGGTCCAGACGCAGGTGCTCGTCCAGGAACCACCGCAGGTTCTCCTCCAGCCGGGCCCGGCCGCGCGGACCGGCCCGGCGCCAGTAACTGCGGCTTCGCGCCAGCGCGAACACCCCGTCGCGGTCGAGTTCCTGGGTGAACCCGAACTCGGCGAACGCCACCGGCCCGAATCCGTCCGGCAGTGCCGGGCGGAAGGTCTCGTCGTAGACGTCGCCGGCGTGGATGATGCGGCTGAGCCGGAGCACGGATCCGAGCCGCACGTCCAGCTGGTTGATCAGGATCGCCGCCACTCCCCCGGGCCGCAGCACGCGCAGCAGCTCACGCCCGCAGTCCCGCGGTTCCACCCAGTGCCAGGCCTGCGCCAGCAGCGCCACATCGACGGAACCGCCCGGGATCGGCAGCGCCTCCGCCCGGCCGGGCGCCACGCGCACCCCGGGAAGCTCGTCCCGCAGCACGGCCAGCATCTCCGCGCTCGGGTCCACCGCGGTGACGCTCTCAGCCGGGAAGCGGGCCAGCAGCCCCGCCGTGGACTTGCCCGTCCCGGCGCCGATGTCGACCGCCGCCCGCAGCCGGGTCCCGTCCAGCGGGGCCAGCAGCCAGTCGAAGGCCTCAGCCGGGTACCCGGGACGGACCGCGTGATAGGCGCGTCCCTCATCGGCGTACGCCGCGCCCAGCTCCTGCCGCCGGACGGCGGGGATGCGAGGTGCCGACATCGAACTCGCGCCCTCCTGACATGGCGGATGCCGTTGGCAATGGTTGGCAATAGACTGGCATCAACACTAATGGCGCGCCATGGACGAGGGCTTCGTCGGCCCCGGGCGCGGCGCGCGGGTCCGATGAGAGAAAAGAGCACAGCACGCCGTGAGCGCTTCCCGCTACCCCGATCTGGATCGCACCGCACTGGCCGCCGCCCTGGAGGATGCCCGCGCCGGGTACGCGGCTCTCGCCGAGAGCGGCCTCGCACTGGATCTGACCCGGGGCAAGCCCGCCCCCGCTCAGCTGGACCTCGCCGGGCCCCTGCTCACCGCCGTCACGGCGGACGACTACCGCAGCCCGGGTGGCGTCGACGTCCGTAACTACGGCGGCCTGGAGGGCCTGCCGGAACTGCGCGCCGTCTTCGGGGAACTGCTCGGGATCCCGGCGGAGCAGCTCCTGGCGCAGGGCAATTCCTCCCTCGTGCTCATGCACGCGGCGCTCGGGTTCTCCGTCCTGCACGGCACCGCCGATGACGGCAGCAGCGGATGGATCCGCCAGCCGCAGGCGCCGAAGATGCTCTGCCCCGTCCCCGGCTACGACCGGCACTACACGGTGGCGGAGTCCCTCGGCTTCGAGCTGATCCCGGTGCCCCTGACCGATGAGGGCCCGGATATGGCGGTGGTGCGCCAGCTGGTGGCCGCGGACTCCTCGATCAAGGCGATGTGGGCGGTCCCGATGTACTCCAACCCCACCGGCATCACCTACAGCGAGCCGGTGGTCCGCGAGCTGGTCTCCATGACCACGGCGGCCCCGGACTTCAAGATCCTGTGGGACAACGCCTATGCTCTCCACCACCTGGGCCCGGACGAGCCCGCGCCGCTGGATGTCCTCGGGCTGGCCGAGGCCAGCGGCAACCCGGACCGGGTGCACGTCTTCGCCTCCACCTCCAAGATCACCCATGCCGGTGCCGGAGTCGCCTTCTACGCCTCCAGCCCGGCCAACATCCGCTGGTACCTGCACCATGCCGGGCAGATGTCCATCGGCCCGGACAAGATCAACCAGTTGCGCCACCTGCGGTTCTTCCAGGACGCGGAGGGCGTGCGCGCGCATATGCGCAGGCACGCCGAGATCATCGCGCCGAAGTTCCAGGCGGTGCTGCGCACGCTCGACCAAGGCCTGGGCGGGCTGGGCATCGCGCGCTGGACGCGTCCCGCGGGCGGCTACTTCATCAGCCTGGACGTCCTGCCGGGCACCGCGGACCGGGTGATCAAGCTGGCCGCGGAGGCCGGCATCGCCCTGACTCCCGCCGGCGCGGCGTTCCCGCACGGACTCGATCCGCGGGACGAGAACATCCGCATCGCCCCGACGCTGCCGGAGCCGCAGGACGTGCAGAAGGCGGTGGACGGCCTGGTGGTGTGCGTGCGGCTGGCCGCGCTGGAGAAACTGCTGGCCGCCTGAGCGGGCGGCAGCGTCTCACACCGCGCTGGGACCGGTTAGAACCAGGCGGACTGCCGGACCTGGCGCAGCGCCGCCTTCCGGTGCTCGCGCTCCAGCCGGTCCAGGTAGACGTAGCCGTCCAGGTGGTCCGTCTCGTGCTGGAGCATCTGCGCCATCAGCCCTTCGCCCTCCAGGGTGACGGGCTCCCCGTCAGCGTCCACGCCGCGCACGACGGCGCGCTCGTACCGGGGCGTGGGGAACCACAGCTCGGGCACCGAGAGGCATCCCTCCCCGATCTCGCGTTTCTCGCCGGAGAGCTCGACGATCTCCGGGTTCACGACATATCCGGTCCGGCCCTCGATGTGATAGGCGAACACCCGTTGCGAGACGCCGATCTGCGGTGCCGCGACGCCCGCCCGGTTCGGCAGCGCGGTGGTGTCCAGCAGGTCCCGGACGAGGTCCTTCAGCGCATCATCGAAGACGGTGACCGTGGCTGCCGGGGTCTTGAGCACAGGGTCCCCGAACAGCCGGATCTCCCGTTCAGCCATCGATGACCGCCACCAGGTCCCCGCCTTCGAGCTGCTGGACCTGGCCGATCGCCACCCGGCTGATGGTGCCGTCCACGGCGGCGGTGATGGAGGCCTCCATCTTCATCGCCTCGATGGTGGCGACCGTGTCCCCGGCCTTGACCGCCTGGCCCGCCTCCACCTGCAGGGTGACCACGCCGGCGAACGGCGCGGCGACATGGCGCTTGTCGTCCGGATCCGCCTTCTCCGCGCGTTTGACGTCCACCTTCACGGAGCGATCGCGCACCGAGAGCGGGCGCAGATGCCCGTTGAGCGTGCACATGACCGTGCGCATGCCGCGCTCGTCGGGAGCGCCCACCGCCTGGACGCCGACCAGCAGCTCCTTGCCCTTGTCCAGCTCGATGGTGTGCTCCTCGCCCTCGAGCAGCCCGTAGAGGTAGTCGTGGGTGTCCAGCACCGAGACATCGCCGAACTCGGAGCGCATCCGCTCGAACTCCTTGGTCGGCTGCGGGAACAGCAGGCGGTTGAGCGCCTCCTGCCGGGTGCGGCCCGGCTCACGCAGCAGCGCCGCGTCCTCCTCGGGCACATCGGCCATCTGCGGCTTGACCGTGCGTCCTTCGAGCGCCTTGCTGCGGAACGGCTCGGGCCAGCCGCCGGGCGGATCGCCGAGCTCGCCGGAGAGGAACCCGATGACCGAGTCGGGAATGTCATAGGCCTGCGGGTTCTGCTCGAACTCAGCCGGATCCACGCCGGCGCCCACCAGGTGCAGGGCGAGGTCGCCGACCACCTTCGACGACGGCGTGACCTTGACGATGTTGCCGAGCATCCGGTTGGCGGCGGCGTAGGTCTCCTCGATCTGCTCGAACTTCTCCCCCAGTCCGAGCGCCTGAGCCTGCTGGCGCAGGTTCGAGAGCTGGCCGCCGGGGATCTCATGGTGGTAGACGCGCCCGGTCGGGCCGGGCAGGCCCGACTCGAAGGGACGGTAGACCTTGCGAACCGCCTCCCAGTACGGTTCCAGATCGCCGGCGGCGTCGAGCGAGACGCCCGAATCGTACTCGGTGTGCGAGAAGGCCGCCACGAGCGCCGAGAGCGAGGGCTGGCTGGTGGTCCCGGCCATGGAGGCCGAGGCGGCGTCGACCGCATCGGCGCCGGCGCGGGCGGCGGCCAGCAGGGTCGCAAGCTGCCCGCCGGCCGTGTCGTGCGTATGCACATGGACCGGCAGGTCGAAGTTCTCCCGCAGCGCGCTCACGAGGCGCTCGGCCGCGGCCGGCCGCAGCAGGCCGGCCATATCCTTGATCGCCAGGACGTGGGCGCCGGCCTCGACGATCCGCTCGGCCAGGCGCAGGTAGTAGTCCAGGGTGTAGAGCTTCTCGCCGGGATCGTTCAGATCCGAGGTGTAGCACAGCGCGACCTCCGCCACGGCCGTGCCGGTGCCGCGCACCGCCTCGATGGCCGGGCGCATCTGCTCCACGTCGTTGAGGGCGTCGAAGATCCGGAAGATGTCGATGCCGGTGGCCGTCGCCTCCTCCACGAAGGCGTCGGTCACGGCTGTGGGATAAGGCGTGTACCCGACGGTGTTGCGCCCGCGCAGCAGCATCTGCAGGGCGATATTGGGCATCTCCTCGCGGAGCTTGGCCAGCCGCTCCCAGGGGTCCTCTCCCAGGAAGCGCAGCGCCACGTCGTAGGTGGCCCCGCCCCAGCACTCCACGCTCAGCAGCTCCGGCGTGAGCCGGGCGACGTAGGGCGCGGCGGCCAGCAGGTCCCGGGTGCGCACCCGGGTGGCCAGCAGCGACTGGTGGGCGTCGCGGAAGGTGGTGTCGGTGATGCCCACGCCGCGCCGCTGGCGCAGATCCGCCGCGAAGCCCTCCGGGCCGAGCTGGAGCAGGCGCTGGCGCGAGCCCGCCGGCGGTTCCTGGGTGAGGTCGATCTGCGGCAGTTTCTCCTCCGGGCGCACCTGCAGGTCGGACTGGCCGTGCGGCCGGTTGACCGTGACATCGGCCAGGAAGCGCAGCAGCTTGGAACCGCGGTCCGCACTGGATTTCGCGTGCAGCAGCTCGGGCCGCTCGTCGATGAACAGCGTGCTCAGGTCCCCCGCGATGAAGGAGGCGTCCTCCAGCACCGCCTGCAGGAAGGTGATGTTCGAGGCCACGCCGCGGATGCGGAACTCCGCCAGCGCGCGGCGGGCCCGGTTGACCGCCTCGGGGAACGTCCGCCCGCGGCAGGTCAGCTTCACCAGCATCGAGTCGAAGTGGGCGCTGACCTCGGCACCGGCGTGCGCGGTCCCGCCGTCGAGGCGCACGCCCGCGCCGCCGGCGGAGCGATAGGCGGTGATGGTGCCGGTGTCGGGCCGGAAGGAGTTCGCCGGGTCCTCAGTGGTGATCCGGCACTGCAGCGCCGCGGCCTTCACCGCGATGCTGTCCTGCTGCAGGCCGAGGTCGGCCAGCCGTTCCCCCGCGGCGATCCGCATCTGGGACTGCACCAGGTCCACATCGGTGATCTCCTCGGTGACCGTGTGCTCCACCTGGATGCGCGGGTTCATCTCGATGAACACGTGCTTCCCGGCCCGTGGACCGGCGGTCTCCAGCAGGAACTCCACCGTGCCGGCGTTCTGGTAGCCCAGGGCGCGGGCGAAGGTCAGCGCATCGCGGTGCAGCGCCTGCCGGACCTCCTCGTCCAGATTCGGTGCCGGGGCGATCTCCACGACCTTCTGGTGCCGGCGCTGGACCGAGCAGTCGCGCTCGAACAGGTGGATGGCGTTGGCGTCGTTGTCGGCCAGGATCTGGACCTCGATGTGCCGGGGCCGTTGCACCGCCTGCTCGATGAACACGGTGGGATCGCCGAAGGCACCCTCGGCCTCGCGCATCGCCGCCCGTAGCGCCTCGGGAAGCTTCTGGGCCGAGTCGACCCGGCGCATGCCGCGGCCGCCACCGCCGGCGACGGCCTTCACGAACAGCGGGAACTCCAGGCCCTCGGCCTCCGCCAGGAGGCTGTCGAGGTCGGAGGACGGCCGGGTGGAGGCGAGTACCGGGATCCCGGCCTTGCGGGCGGTGTCCAGCGCCTGCACCTTGTTGCCGGCCAGCTCGAGCACATCGGCGCGGGGGCCGATGAAGGTGATGCCGGCCTCGGCGCAGGCACGGGCGAGGCCCGGGTTCTCGGACAGGAATCCGTAGCCGGGGTAGATCGCGTCGGCGCCGGACTCCTTGGCCACCCGCATGATCTCGTCCACATCGAGGTAGGCGCGCACCGGATGGCCGATCTCACCGATCTGGTAGGACTCGTCCGCCTTCAGCCGGTGCTCGGAGTTCCTGTCCTCATGCGGGAACACCGCCACCGTGCGGGCTCCGAGCTCGTAGGCGGCGCGGAACGCGCGGACTGCGATCTCACCTCGATTGGCAACCAGGATCTTCGAGAACATCTAGGGAACTCTTTCGTCCAGTGTCGTCGGCGACACACCGTGCAGGTCTGGACGCTAATGTACCGGAACCGTTGTCCGCCCCCTGACCTAGGCTGGGGCCATGCGCTTCATCCACACCTCCGACTGGCATCTGGGCCGCACCTTCCACGGCGCCGATATGCGCCGGTTCCAGCGGGATTTCCTGGAGTTCCTCGTGCGCGAGGCCGCCTCGCACCAGGTGGACGCGGTACTCGTGGCCGGCGATGTCTACGACCGCGCGCTGCCGGGCCCTGAGGTGATCGCGATGTTCGACGACGCCGTGGACGCGCTGCTGGAGACCGGCGCGCAGGTGGTGATCAGCTCCGGAAACCACGATTCCGGTCCCCGCCTGGGGTACGGCCGCCGTCGATTCGCCCGCGCCGGGCTGCACCTGCGCACCGTCCCGGCGGACATCGCTGATCCGGTCCGGCTGGAGGACGCCCACGGCCCGGTTGAGGTGTACGGCATCCCCTATCTGGAGCCCGGCCTCGTCTGGCGGGATCTCGGAGCGGCGCACCGGACGCATCAAGCGGTCCTGACGGCGGCGGTCGAGCGCATCCTCGCAGGCCGGGACACGCTGCCGCACCGGTCCGTGGTCCTCGCGCACGCCTTCATCACGGGAGCCACGCCGAGCGATTCGGAACGCGATGTCTCCGTCGGCGGCCTCGGCAATGCGGGCGCCTCGGTCTTCACCCCCTTCGACTACACCGCGCTGGGCCATGTGCACCGGCCGCAGGCGATCACCTCCGCGGTGCGGTACTCGGGGTCGCCCCTGCCCTACTCGTTCTCCGAGGCCGGCGTGCCCAAGACGGTCTCCCTCGTCGAGCTGGGCGAGGCCGGCGAGCTGGAGCTCGAGCAGATCCCGGTGCCGGCGGGCCGGCCGCTGGCAGTGCTGGAAGGATCGTTCGAGCAGCTGCGCACGGACCCCGCCTTCGCCTTCGCCGAGGGCGCTTTCGTCTCCGCCCGGCTCGACGACACCGCCCGGGTCCCCCACGCCATGGCGCGGTTGCGGGAGCGCTTCGCCCATCTGGTCCATCTGGAGTGGACCTCCCGGTTGCCGGCCGCCCCGGCCACCCGCCTCGGCGCCGGCTCCGGTCCCAGCGACGAAGAGATCTTCAGCGCCTACCTGCGGCACGTGACCGGCAACCCCGCCGGCACCGCGCAACGTCGGGCTTTCGCCGAGGCGATGCTGGAAGCACGCGCATGAGGTTCAGCCGCCTGGAGCTGAGCGCTTTCGGTCCCTTCGCCGGCCGGATCGCCCTGGACCTCGACCGGCTGGCCTCGCAGGGGCTGTTCCTCCTGCACGGTCCCACCGGGGCGGGGAAGACCACCCTCCTGGACGCGATCAGTTTCGCGCTCTACGGCCGCGTCCCCGGGGAACGGCAGGCCGCCGCTCAGCTGCGCAGCCATCTCGCTGCCCCGGAGGCACAGACCTACGTCGAGCTGGAGTTCGCCGCCGGGGAACGCAGCTTCATCGTGCGCCGGGGCCCGGCCTACGAACGGCCCAAGAAGTCCGGACGGGGCACCACGGTCAACCGTGCCTTCGTCCAGCTGAAGGAGACCACCCCGGGAATTCACGACGAGGGCACGCGCAATATGCAGGAGGCCGGCGAGATCATCGGCCAGGCCGCCGGCTTGAGCGCGGAGCAGTTCCAGCGGATCATCATGCTGCCCCAGGGGGATTTCGCCCGGTTCCTGCGCGCGCCTGCCCAGGACCGCGAACCGATCCTGCAGCGCCTCTTCGGCACCGAACGGTTCCAGCGGGCGCAGGAACTCCTGGCCGAACGGGGCAAGGAGGCCCGGCGGGAGACCGAGGCCCACCGGCAGGCCTGGAGCGATCTGCTCACCCGGGCGGCGGAACACGCCAGCACCGCCATCGACCTCCCGGCCGCGGCGCTGGAGCGCCTGGACCGGCAGGAGGTGCTCGCTCACCTGCATCTGCTGGAGCAGGACACCCGGGAGTTCGCCGTCACCGCCGGGCTCGCCGCGGAGGGCGCCGTGGCGCTCGAACGCGCGGCCGCCGGGTCCGTCCAGGAGCTCCAGGCCCGCATGGAAGCGCTGCACCGGCTGGCGGAGCTGCACGCCGAGGAGCAGGAACTCGCCGGGCTGGAATCCGGCGCCGCCGAGGCGGATGCGCTTCTGAAGGCGCATCACGAGGCACGGGGCGTGCTTCCACTGCTCCGGCATGCGGAGGAACTCGCCGCGGCCAGGGACCGGGCCGCACGGGAGTACCACGAAGCGCGGCAACGGGCCGGCCGGCTCGGTCTGGACGATGCCGTGTGCACGGACCCGCCGGCACGGGAGAAGGCGCTGACCGCCTGGCAGACGGTGACGGAGGCCAGCCGGGGCGTCGATGAGGCAGCGGCGCAGGCACGGGAACGGAACCGGGCGCTCGACGAGGCACGCGCCGAGCTCGAGGCCGCACGGCAGGCCGCCGCGGCGATCCGGGCGGATGACGCCGCCGCGCAGGAGCTCACGTGCGAATCTGCGGTCCGCGAGGCGCAGGAGCGACTCGCCGACGCGCAGGCCGCCGCCGGGCGCGCCGAGCGGCACGCTGAGCTGTCCGCCGCCGGTTCCCTCGCCGCGCAGCGGGCCCGTGCCGCCGAGGAGCAGTACGACCGGGCGGCGGATCTGGTCGCAGCGCTGCGCGGGCGCCGCATCGCCGGGATGGCCGCCGAACTCGCCCGCGACCTGGAACCGGGGTGCCCCTGTCCGGTCTGCGGCAGCTCTGCCCATCCCGCGCCCGCCGAGCCGGCCGAGGACGCCGTGGGCGCCACCGAGGAAGAGGAGGCCGCAGCGCTGGCGGCGCAGGCCGCAGCGCACCGGGATGAATGTCGCGCGCGCAGCCTTGAGCTCGCCGCGGAGCTCGCGGCCCTGGAACGCGAGGGCGAGGTCCGCTCCGCCGACGATGCCCTGGACGAACTCACCGCAGCACAGCAACGTGCCGAGACGGCCATGCAGGCGCTCGCCGACGCACAGGCCCGCAGCGAGGCGGCCGGGCGGGCCCAGGAGCGGGCCCGGACCGCCGAGATCGGCTACGCCGCCGCCGAGGCGCGGGCGGATCAGTGCCAGCAGGCGCTGCAGGCCAGGCACTCGGAGCTGCGCGCGGCCCTGGCCGCCGCCGGCCAGGCCACGGACCGCCCCGCGCCGGGCGAATCGTCCGGGACGCTGCAGGCGCAGGCAGCCGAGCACATCGCCGTGCTGAAGGAACTCGGGACGGCGCAGGTCCGCCTCGACGAAGCCGAACGGTCCGCGGCCGCCGCCGCCGAGGACGCTGCCGAGGCCCGGCGCGCGGCCGGCCTGGCCGACGACGACGCCGTCCGGGAGGCTGTCCTGGAGGCCGAGCACGTCACCACGCTGTCCGCGCAGCTGGCTCGCCGCGATGCGCTCCGCGAGTCGGTCGCCCGGCAGCGCGCCGCGGCCTGGGTCGAACCCGCCGAGGCGGAGCGCCACAGCATCCAGGAACTCGAGCATCTGCTTCAGGCCGCCCGCCAGGAGTTCGCCCGGGCCTCCGAGCACGCCGAACAGGCTCGCTTCGCCTTCCGCACCGCGCAGGCCCGCGTGGATCGCCTCGTGCGGGTGCGCGAGGGGTTCGGCGCCGGCGCCGCCGCCGAGGACGCCCGGCTGGCGGAGCTGGCCGGGCGGAGCGAGCTCGGGCAGATCGTCACCGGCACGGGCGCCAATGCCCGCCGGATGACCCTGACCTCCTTTGCGCTCCTGGCCCAGTTCGAACGGACCATTGCCGCCGCCAGCGAACGGCTGGCGGTCATGAGCCGCGGGCGGTACCGGCTGGCGCACGAGGAGGAGCGGGCCCGCGGGGACACCCGCTCCGGCCTGGGGCTGGCGGTGCTCGACGCATACTCGGGCACCCGAAGGGATCCGCGGACGCTGTCCGGCGGGGAGACGTTCCAGGCGTCCCTCGCCCTGGCTCTGGGCCTGGCCGACACGGTGACCGCCGAGCAGGGCGGCCGGCAGCTGGAGACGCTGTTCATCGACGAGGGCTTCGGCACGCTCGATCCGGAGGCCCTGGAGGAAGTGCTGCGGATCCTCGACGATCTGCGCGACGGCGGCCGCACCGTGGGAGTGATCTCGCACGTCCCCGAACTCCGGCAGGTCATCCCGGTGGCGCTGAGAGTCGTCCCGTCCCCGGCCGGCTCGCGGGTGGAGTTCACCGGCGCGGATCTCGGTGCGCCGGCTGGTACGGAGGGTGCGTCATGACGGCGGCCGGGGGCCTGGATCGTATACGGTTGGACTCGTGTTAGTCCTCAGTCTGAGCAGCCTCAAAGGCGGAGTCGGGAAGACCTCCATCACCCTCGGCCTGGCCTCCGCGGCGCACGCCAGGGGCGTGCCCACGCTGGTGATCGACATGGATCCCCAGGCGGATGTCTCAACCGGCCTGGACGTGCCGGTCAGCGCGGAGATGGACGTCGCCGACGTCCTGCTCTCGCCGCGGCCCCGGACCATCCAGCAGGCGATCACGCCCAGCGGCTGGTCCGAGGGCAAGCGGGGGCACCTGGACGTCATCCCCGGTTCCCCCCGTTCGGCCGAGTTCGACCGGCCCAGCCTCTCGGAGAAGTACCTGCGCCGGCTCAAGGAGGCTCTGGCGCGGACGGACCAGTCGTACCGGCTCGTCCTGATCGACTGCCCGCCGTCCCTGGGCGGCCTCACCCGCGCCGCCTGGGTGGCGAGCCACCGGGTGGCCGTGGTGACCGAACCGGGTCTGTTCTCCGTCGCCGCCGCCGACCGCGCCCTGCGCGCCGCCGACGAGGTCAAGCGCCGCCTGGCCCGGCAGCTCCAGCCGCTGGGCATCGTGGTCAACCGAGTGCGGACGAACTCGCTGGAGCACGAGTACCGGATCAACGAACTCAAGGAGATGTTCGGTCCGCTCGTGCTCTCCCCGTCCGTGCCGGAGCGCTCCGTGCTGCAGCAGGCCCAGGGCTCGGCCCGGCCGATCCACTCCTGGCCCGGCGAGACCTCCGCGCAGCTGGCCGCCGGATTCGACGAACTGCTGGAACGCGCCCTGCGCGCCGGTCAGATGCGCCGCCGGGACCGCGGCGCCTAAAAAGGGGCGGGCTGTAAGGCCCCTGGACGAGAGCGGGCAAGAGAAGAGCCACGTACCTCGCCGTTGAAGGCGAAGGAACGTGGCTCTCGGGCGTTCCCGCGACCCGCGCCGTGGGGTATCCGGGCCGCCCGTCGTGCGTACGGGGAGACTGCTCTCAGCCGGTCTTCTTCTTGGCCCGGCGCTGCGCCAGTTCATCGGCGACCGCAGGGACGTCGTCGCCCTCGGGGGTGCGCTCGCTGGGAAGGTCGGAGAGGCTGCCCTCCACCTCGCGCCAGACCCGGCCCACGGCGATACCGAAGACTCCCTGGCCACCCTGGAGCAGGTCGATGACGTCGTCGGCCGAGGTGCACTCGAAGACGCTGGCACCATCGGACATGAGGGTGATCTGTGCCAGTTCCTCCACCCCGCGGTCCCGCAGATGATTCACCGCGGTGCGGATCTGCTGGAGGGAGACGCCGGTGTCCAGGAGGCGCTTGATGACCTTGAGGACGAGGATGTCGCGGAAACTGTACAGCCGCTGGCTGCCGGATCCCGAGGCGTTCTTGATGCTGGGCGCCACCAGCCCGGTGCGCGCCCAGTAGTCGAGCTGGCGGTAGGTGATGCCGGCGGCGCGGCAGGCGGTGGGACCGCGGTAGCCCGCCTCGTCGTCGAGTTCGGGCAGATCGTCGTCGAAGAGCAGGCCCTGGGCGTTGCTGGGGACGCGTTTGGGACCGAGCGGTTCTTCACTAGAGCGGCTCACACCAGCTCCTCCTCACTCAAAACCTTCGGGGGAAGTCGACGACCATGCACGGCATGCGCGCATGCAACACGGGACTCATCTCCAGGGTACCCCAGCGGTGAGCGACCGGTAAGGCCGTCTTCAGGTTTGCTTATCGAGATCGAACCTATGGGTCCAGCGCCGGCGGATCAACGACCGGCGCGGTAACGATTCCGGCGTGTCGCCGTTATGGCCTGTTCCGAACACCGGCGTGATCAGCGGCGCTCGGGCGATTCGCCCGGCCCCTCATCGGTCTTGCGTTCGGGCTTCTTGCTGGTCAGCAGCTTGGTCTTGACGGAGGAGGCGTAGGCGTCGACGTACTCCTGGCCGGTCAGCCGCATGATCTCGTACATGATCTCGTCGGTGACCGAGCGCAGCACGAACCGGTCGCTTTCCATGCCGTGGAAACGCGAGAAGTCGAGCGGCTTGCCGAAGACGATCCCCACCCGCCGGATGCGCGGGATCATCCGGCCCTCCGGCTGCACCTTGTCGGTGCCGATGATCGCGACCGGGATGATGGGCGCCTGGCTGTCCAGTGCGAGCCTGGCCACACCGGTGCGTCCCCGGTACAGCCGGCCATCGGGACTCCGCGTGCCCTCCGGGTAGATACCCAGCAGGTCTCCCGCTTTGAGGACGGCCAGGCCGGATTTGAGCGAGGCCTCCGAGTTCGACCCGCCGGAGCGGTCCATCGGCAGCTGGTTGTTCAGTTTGAAGAACCAGCGCGTCGCCCGGCCACGCAGCCCAGGCCCCTCGAAGTAATCCTTCTTCGCCAGGTAGACGACGGGGCGCGGCGCGACGAGCGGCACGAAGATGGAGTCCATGAAGGACAGGTGATTGCCGGCGATGATCGCCCCGCCGGATTCGGGGATGTTCTCCAGGCCCCGCACCCATGGCCGGAACAGCAGCCGAAGCAGCGGTCCGAGCAGGACCCTCTTCAGCAGCCAGTAGAACACTCCAGGGCGCCTTTCGCTTTGCCAACGGATTGCGTCACGAGCAGCGCGAGCCGGTGCCGGTCGGAAACTGCCGCAAACCACTATAAGCCTTCCGGTCGGGTGCGCCATGAGCGAGCGCGAGGCAACCTGCATGAGGCCAGGTTCCCAGACAGCATGAGATGCTGATGGCATGACGCCAGACGGTCGGCACCGGGTCCCGCACGAGGTCCTGCACGCGGTGCGCCCGGACGCCGGAACGGCCGTGCTCGTGCTGCACGGATTCACCGGAGGCCCGGCCAGCGTGATGCCCCTGGCCCGGACCCTGAGCGCGCAGGGTCATTCGGTCGTGGTGCCGCTCCTTCCCGGTCACGGCACCCGCTGGCAGGACCTCAACCGGACCGCCTACTCGCAGTGGCTGGACGCCGCGATGGCCGCCTACGACGAACTTGCCGGCACGCACAGCCGGGTCTTCGTGGCGGGGCTCTCGGCCGGCGGCGCACTGGCTCTGGAGATCGCAGTGCGGCGCACCGGAGTGGCCGGCCTGGTACTGATCAACCCGGCCGTCGAGCTCTCCGCCAAGGGACTGCGCCTGCTGGGCGTACTCAAGCTCCTGCTGCCCTCGGTGCGCGCCATCGGCGACGACATCGCCCGCCCCGGAGTCTCGGAGCACGCCTATCCCCGCACTCCCCTGCGCGCTCTCCACTCTCTGGTGCGCGGCCTGGCACTGCTGCGGCAGCGGCTGTGGCGCGTCACCGTGCCGGTGCTCCTCTTCTCCTCCGCGACCGACCACGTCGTGCCCACGGCCTCCTCCGACCGGGTCTGGCGGGACATCCGCAGTGTCCATAAGGCGCGGGTGGTCTTGCGCCGCAGCCTGCATGTCGCCACGCTTGACTATGATGCGGATGAGATCCACCGCAGGACGATCAGCTTTGTGGAGAGCGGTAGGCCATGAACGAGCCGAAGGAACCCTGGGAGTCCAGCGGCGAGGAGCGCCCCGGCGACTCCGGCTCGGAAGACCGGCACGAACCGGACGAGCCCGGCCAGGACGCCGCGACCCCGGCCGCCGAGCGGCTGCGCTCGGAGGACCGCGTCCCCGACACGGTCTGGGACCAGATCGTCTCGGATTTCCGCGCCGACCGGGGCTTCGTGCCGGAGATGTCCCGCGATGAGATCACCGATGCGCTGGAGGAGTCGGAAGGGTACGTCCCGCCGGATCCCGGCCCGATCGGCGTCCACACCGCCCCGCCCATCCTCGTCCTGTGCTGGGTGCTGGCGATAGGCGGCGCCCTGGGACTGCTGACCATGGCGGTGTTCTTCCGGGGCGCGCCGGGCGGGATCGTGATGACCGCGGTCGCCGCCACCATCCTCGGTGTGCTGGGACTGTTCTGGCAGCTGCCGAAGGGTCGCGGCGATCTGGACGGCGACGGCTCCGCCGTCTGATGCCCCCGCGCAGCAGCCGGTGCACGGCAGTGTGTCCGTGCCCCATGCGAGCATGGGGGCCATGAAGGATCAGGAGCGCTTCCTGCGCACCCTCGTGCCCGGGCAGCCGGGCCCGGAGCAGCTGAGCTTCGCGGATCTGGGCCAGCCGCTCTCGGAGACCACGTTCATGGCCGTGGACCTGGAGACCACCGGCACCGGGGCCGGGGCGGAGATCACCGAGATCGGTGCGGTCAAGGTGCGCGGCGGGGAGGTGCTCGGCGAGTTCCAGTCCCTGGTCCGCCCCGCCGAGAGCGTCATCACGCCGTATGTCTCCGCGCTCACCGGCATCACCAACTCGATGGTGCTCAGCGCGCCGGAGCTGCCGGCGGTGCTGCCCTCGTTCCTCGAGTTCGCCGCCGGCACGGTCTGGGTGGCGCACAACGCCCCGTTCGACATCGGCTTCCTCAAACGCGCCTGCCAGGCGCACGACTACCGCTGGCCCCGGCCGGTGGTGCTCGACACCGTCAAGATCGCCCGCGCGACGCTCAGCCGCGAGGAGATCCGCAATCACAAGCTGGCCACCCTGGCCGCGTTCTTCCAGGTCGCAGCACCCCCGGACCACCGCGCCCTGACCGATGCCAGGGCCACCGTCGATGTGCTCCACGGACTGATCGCCCGGCTGGGCTCGCAGGGGGTGTTCAGCCTCGAGGAGCTGCGCGGCGTCGGCCGCTCGGTCAGCCCCCGCCAGCGCAGCCGCCACCATCTCGCCGCGGACCTGCCCAGCGGGCCGGGCGTCTATCTGTTCCTGGACGCGCAGCAGCGGCCGCTGTACATCGGCACCTCCGTCAACATCCGCTCCCGCGTCAAGCAGTACTTCACCGCGGCGGAGACCCGCTCCCGGATGGGAGAGATGGTGCAGATCGCCCAAGAGGTCCGCGCGGTGGAGTGCGCCAGCGCGCTGGAGGCGAACGTGCGCGAACTCCGGCTGATCGCCCAGCACAAACCGCCGTACAACCGTCGGTCCCGCACCCCGGAGCGGGCCGTATGGCTACGCCTGACGGATGAGGATTTCCCCCGCCTGTCGGTCACGGCTTCGGGCCCCTGCCCACCGGGTACCGCGATCGGGCCGTTCGGCTCCAGGCGCGGCGCGATGGAGGCCAAACGCGCGCTCGAGCAGCTCACTCCGGTGCGCAGCTGCACCCGGAGGCTGCGTGCCGGCACCGCCGCCGAGCCCTGCCCCGCGGGCCAGACCGGGCACTGCGGCGGGCCGTGCCAGGGAATCACGGACCCGCAGGCCTACGCCGCCACGCTGGACGCCCTGGAGGCCCTGCTGCACGGATCGAGCCGGCCGGTATGGGACCGTGCCACCGAGCGGATGGCCGCCCTGGCCGCGGCCGAGCGGTTCGAGGAAGCCGCGCGCCTGCGCGATGGCGCCCTGCGGGCGGCCGAGGCTGCCCGCAGGGCGGTCGAGCACGGCGGGCTGGAACGGATCGAGCTCGTCGCGGCCGCGCCCTCGGCGCAGGGTGGCGGGTGGGAGATCGCCGTGATCCGGCACGGCCGGCTGGCAGCGGCCGCGCGTGCGGCCACGCGCCGGGAGGTGCCCGCGGCGGCGGAGGCCGCGCTGCTCACCGCCGAGCACGTCGCGCCGCCGGAGCCGGGCCGGCCCGCGGCTCTTCCTGCGGAGACGGCACTGATCAGCCGGTGGCTGTCCGAATCAGGCGCCCGGTTGCTGCGGATCAGCGGAGAGTGGAGCCAGCCAGTGGCCTCCGCGCCGGCGGCGCGGCACACCCCGGCCGACGTAGGATTGGCGACATGATCACCGCCATCGTCCTGATCGACGCCGCTCCGGAGAGCATTCCCGAGACCGCCCAGAGCATCGCCGAGCTCCCTGGCATCAGCGAGGTGTACTCGGTGACCGGGGAGCACGATCTGATCGCGATCGTGCGGGTACGCCGCTACGAGGATTTCGCCGAGGTCATCTCAGGCCGCCTGAACAAGGTCCCCGGTGTGCTGGACACCACGACGCACCTGGCGTTCAAGACGTTCTCCCGCCACGACCTGGATGCCGCGTTCGATCTGGGCATCGAGTGACGGTTCAGCCCGCCTGGCCCAGCTCGGTACTGACCTGGGCCAGCGCGGCCAGTTTCCGGGCAGCCGCGCCGGAGTCGACCGCTTCCTCCGCAGCCCGCAGCGCGTCCTGAAGACGGGCCGCCAGGGGCGTGCCCGCCTCCGGGGCATACGCCACCAGGGCCGCTGCGGCGTTGAGCAGCACGATGTCCCGGACGGCCGACCGCTCCCCGGTGAGCACCCTTCTGGTGACCTCGGCGTTCTGGGCCGGATCACCGCCGCGCAGCGCGTCCTTGGTCACCCGCGCGAGGCCGAGGTCGCGCGCGTCGAGGCTGCTGTGCTGCACGGTGCCGTCGCGCACCTCCCAGACGTCGTTCGGCGCCGTGGTGCTCAGCTCGTCCAGACCGTCCCGCGAGTGGAACACCAGGGCACGGCGGCCCGACTCGGCCAGCACGCCGGCGATGAGCGGCCCGCGGGCGGCATCGGCCACGCCGATCGCACTGGCCGTCACGCGCGCGGGGTTGGTCAACGGCCCCAGCAGGTTGAACGCTGTCGGGATGGCCAGCTGCTTGCGCACCGGCCCGGCGAAGCGGAACGCCGGGTGGAAGGTGGTGGCGAAGAGGAAGGCGATGCCGGTGCGCTCGGCCAGCTCGCGGCTCTGCTCCGGTCTCAGGGACAGGTCCACGCCGAGGGCTTCCAGCACGTCAGCGGAACCCGAGGCCGAGGAGGCCGCCCGGTTGCCGTGCTTGACGACGCGGACCCCGGCCGCGGCGGCGATCAGAGCGGCGGTGGAGGAGATGTTCACGGTACGGGCCCCATCGCCGCCGGTGCCGACGATGTCCACGCTGTCCTCCAGGCCCGGCATCGGCACCGCATGATCGAGCATGGCGCTGACCAGGCCCGCGAGTTCCTGGACGGTCTCCCCCTTGGTGCGCAGCGCTGCGAGGAAGGCGGCGATGTGACTGTCCTCTGCGTCACCGGACATGATCTGATGCATCGCCCACGCGGTCGCCTCCGCGGGCAGATCCTGTCCGGAGGTCAGCCCGGTCAGGAGCGCCGGCCAGCTGAGGCCGGCATCGGCGGCGGAAGCGGATCCGGCGGGTGAGGGTTCGGCGGTCACGGCGGACGGCCCCTTTCGTACGGCTGGCGGCGTCTCGGCGCCGCCAGGTGGAGTGCAGCGGAGAGCGTGAGCTGCCGGCGGCGCCGCCTCCATGCTAAGGCTTCGAATTACGCATGAGGAACGTTGCGGAAGTGCTCCGGCGGGGCCCTCAGGCCCCGCCATGACACGCCGGGTGCGAATCTCCCGTCGATCCCGTTCCCCGGAATCTCGGGCCAATCGCTACAGCGTGTAGAAAAATCCTGCCCCGAGGCCCCTTCCGAAGATGAATTCGGCACCCTCCCAGGTAATAATGATCTTGTGTCAACAGCCACTGCCTCTTACTCCGCGCCCGCGCAGCCCTCCGTGAAGCGCCCGAACGCCACGGCCATCGGCTGCATCGTCTGGCTCGCCAGCGAACTGATGTTCTTCGCCGGCCTCTTCGCCATGTACTTCACGCTGCGCTCAGTCGCGCCGCAGCTGTGGGAAGAGGAATCGGCCAAGCTGGTCGTGCCGTTCGCGCTGACCATCACGATCATCCTGGTCCTCAGCTCGGTCACCTGCCAGTTCGGCGTCGCCGCGGCGGAGAACCACCGCCCGCGCCGGACCGGATCGATCTTCAACGTGGCCAAGTGGGGCATGGTCGAGTGGTTCATCGCCTCGTTCATCCTCGGCGCCGTCTTCATCGCCGGCCAGTCCTACGAGTACGCGAACCTCGTCATGGAAGGCGTCACCATCGCCTCCAGCTCGTACGGCTCCGCCTTCTACATCACCACCGGCTTCCACGGCCTGCACGTGGTCGGCGGCCTGATCGCGTTCCTCTTCGTGATCGGACGGGTGTACGCGGCGAAGAACTACGGGCCCAAGGAGGAGACCGCGGCGATCTGCGTGTCCTACTACTGGCACTTCGTCGATGTCGTCTGGATCGCACTGTTCTTCATCATCTACTGGCTGCAGTAAACGGCACCACAGACCGCTTCAGGCGCGTACGCCGCCCCTTACGTCCGGGAACCGGCACCGCGTGACGAGAACTCGATAAGCAAAGGACTTAAGAAGAGTGAAGGCACTTGCCGCCCGACGAAGGCACCCAATGGCACTCGCCGTGCTGCTCCTCCTGGGACTGCTGCTCACCGGCGGGGCGTACGCGATGTTCACCAACAGTGCCAGCGCCAATGCTCAGCAGGTCAGCGCCCAGGACATCGCCGAAGGCGAGAAGCTCTTCGTCGCCAACTGCGCGACATGCCACGGGATGAACGCCGAGGGCTCCGAGAACGGCCCGTCGCTGATCGGCGTCGGCGCCGCCGCGGTGGATTTCCAGGTGGGCACCGGCCGGATGCCGCTGCAGATGCACGGGCCGCAGGCTGCGCGTAAGGCGCCGCAGTTCAACGAGGAAGAGACCGCGCAGCTGGCCGCCTACGTCGCCTCCCTGGCCCCCGGCCCGGCGATCCCGGACGATGAGTACCTCGACCCTGCGCTGGGCGACCCGGCTGCCGGCGGCGGACTGTTCCGCACCAACTGCGCCATGTGCCACAACGTGGTCGGCTCCGGCGGCGCGCTGACCCGCGGCAAGTACGCGCCCAGCCTGAGCGGCGTCTCCGAGCGTCATATCTACGAGGCCATGCAGACCGGCCCGCAGAACATGCCCAAGTTCAACGACGCCAGCCTGACTCCCGAGGAGAAGCGGGACATCATCGCCTACCTCGACGAGATCAACACGATGACCGCCCCCGGCGGTTTCAAGCTCGGCTCGCTGGGCCCCGTCGCCGAAGGCCTGTTCATCTGGTTCTTCGGCCTCGGCGCGGTCATCGGTCTCACGGTCTGGCTCTCGGCCAGGGCGAAGTAGGCGCTCCATGACGACGGTGCAGTTTTCAGTGAAGTTTTCAGCGACGGTTTCGAAGAACGATCGAGGGAACGCATGAGCTCGAAGGAGCACACGGTCACATCGGACGAACTCGATGTCAACGGCCACACGAACCCGGGGCTGCCTGAGCACAAGCCCCGCCTGACCGATACCTACCCGGAGATCGAGCGCCGCTTCGAGCGCCAGGTGGCCGGCTGGTTCGTGCTGTCGATGCTCGGCACGGTCCTGTTCATCGTCTCGTTCATCGCCATTGAGCCGGGCGAGTCGTACGACCTGATGCGGCTGTCCAACACCCTGCTGGGCCTGGGCGCGACGCTGGCCCTGCTGGGCATCGGCGTCGGCGCCATCGTGTGGGCCAAGAACCTCATGAACGACCACGAGGTCACGGAGTCCCGCCACGACATCCACGGCAGTGAGGAAGACCGCGCCATCGCGGTCGAGATCATCAAGCAGGCCAAGGAGGAGTCGGGCATCGCCCGCCGTCCCCTGATCCGCAACACGCTCATCGCCGCCCTGGCGCTCGCGCCCCTGCCGGCCGTGATCGTGTTCCGCGAACTGGGTCCGCTTCCCGGTGACAAGCTGTTCAACACGCTGTGGGACCAGGGCGTCCGGCTGGCGATCGACACCGGCGGCATCCCGGAGAACCCCCGCCTGCTGCGCGCCGAGGACGTCACCATCGGCTCCGTCGTGCACGTCATCCCGGAGAACATCCACGACGGCGATCACGCGCTGGACGAGAAGGCCAAGGCTGCCGTCCTGCTGATGAAGATCGATCCCGACGAGCTCAACGAGGACCCCGAGCGCGCGGACTGGTCGTACGACGGCATCGTCGCCTACTCCAAGATCTGCACCCACGTCGGCTGCCCGGTGGCGCTGTACGAGCACCAGACCCACCACCTGCTGTGCCCGTGCCACCAGTCGACCTTCGATGTGACGGACCACTGCAAGGTGATCTTCGGACCGGCCAAGCGCCCGCTGCCCCAGCTGCCGATCACCGTCGACAGCGAGGGCTACCTCGTCGCGCAGTCGGACTTCCCCGACCCCGTCGGCCCGACCTTCTGGGAGATTAATACACGATGAGCACTACCACTCCTGAACCGACGACCGCCGTCGGCAAGGCCGCGGACTGGGCAGACACCCGGATGGGCGCCTCCAAGCTGGTGCGCGAGTTCGGTCGTAAGATCTTCCCCTCGCACTGGTCGTTCATGCTCGGCGAGGTGTCGCTGTACAGCTTCATCATCGTGGTGCTGACCGGCACCTACCTCACGTTCTTCTTCTACCCGGCGATGGGCGAGCTGCACTACGACGGGCCGTACGTCCCGCTGCAGGGCGTGGAGATGTCTCAGGCGTACCAGTCGACGCTCTACATCTCCTTCGAGCTGCGCGGCGGCTTGCTGATCCGGCAGATGCACCACTGGGGCGCCCTGCTGTTCGTGGCGGCGGTCTCGATCCACATGCTCCGGGTGTTCTTCACCGGCGCGTTCCGCCGGCCGCGCGAGCTCAACTGGCTCGTCGGCGTCGGTCTGCTGGCGCTGTCCTGGGCCGCCGGTTTCACCGGCTACTCGCTGCCGGACGACCTGCTCTCCGGCAACGGCCTGCGGATCATCGACGGCATCATCAAGGCGATCCCGCTGGTGGGCACATACATCTCGTTCTTCCTCTTCGGCGGCGAGTTCCCGGGCATCGACATCATCTCGCGGCTTTACACGCTGCACATCATGATCATCCCGGCGGCCATCATCGCGCTGATCGCCATCCACCTGATCTTCGTCGTGGTGCACAAGCACACCCAGTGGCCTCAGGCGGGCAACACCGAGCGCAATGTGGTGGGCGAGCCCGTGCTGCCGACGTTCGCGGCCAAGGGAGGCGGGTTCTTCTTCCTGGTCTTCGCCCTGATCGCCGGCCTGTCAGCGTTCTTCCAGATCAACCCGGTCTGGAACTACGGCCCGTACGACCCCTCACCGGTGTCCGCCGGTACTCAGCCGGACTGGTACATCGGCTGGGCGGACGGCATCCTGCGTATCGCGCCGGGCTGGATGGAGTTCTACATC
Organism: Sediminivirga luteola; assembly: GCF_014639315.1. GTDB lineage: Bacteria > Actinomycetota > Actinomycetes > Actinomycetales > Brevibacteriaceae > Sediminivirga > Sediminivirga luteola. The sequence goes on along the minus strand of NZ_BMFY01000013.1, from coordinate 51,941 downwards.
TTCGGCTGGCCGATCAGCATGAACATCCTGGTCGCCGTGATCATCATGGTCGGCGTCCTGGTCGGCATGGCGGTGTGGCCGTTCTTCGAGGCCTGGGTGGCCAAGGACAACCGTGAGCACCACGTGCTCGACCGTCCGCGCAACGCCCCCACCAGGACCGCCGTCGGCGTGGCCTTCGTGGTCTGGTACCTGGTGATGTGGGCCGGCGCCTCCGGTGACCTCATCGCGGTGTTCTTCCACATGTCGCTGAACGACATGATCTACATCTTCCGGTTCCTGTTCTTCTTCGGCCCGATCATCGCGTACATCGTGACGAAGCGGATCTGCCTGGGCCTGCAGCGCAAGGACCGCGAGGTCGCCCTGCACGGCCGGGAGACCGGCCGGATCCTGCGCCTGCCGCACGGTGAGTTCATCGAGGTGCACGAACCGCTCGACCCGCACTCCGCGTGGAGGCTCGTGGCCTTCGACTCCCCGGAGTACGTGCCGGCGCAGGCCGATGAGAACGGCAAGATCTCCACGGCTGAGAAGTGGCGCGGACGGTTCTCCAAGTTCTTCTTCGAAGATCGCGTCGCTCCGCTGTCGAAGGCCGAGCTGGAGGCCGCTCACGCCCACAATGAGGGTCACGGCCACCACCTCGACTCCGAGGGCAACGATCAGGACGGGCAGGGACGGCCTCTCCCCCACTGACGTCCTGCATCGGACCCGATCCGCGCTGCACCGAAGGCCGGTCTCCCCGTTCGCGGGGGGCCGGCCTTCGTCGTGCATGCCGGCGATATTGCGTGCGCAGCCCGGACAAGTCCTCCGCGGTCCGCTTCATACGCGCTCGGCATGGGGCGCCGCAGAACGACCGGTTAGTGACAGAACCACACCGTCTACGGTGGTGTTTCGTCACTAGCCGGTCGTTTCATCGTGAAGAGGGTGCCTCACAGCGGCTGCGCGAGGCGGGGTGGCTAGGGTTGTGGGTCCGGCCGGTGAGCGCGGGCGCACTGCTCACGGGGCATCCCCTCGTACAGGGCGCGCGAGTAGACCGGTGGTCACGGCACGCGCTGCGTTCACGGCGTAGAGGCCTCGTATACATTCGCAGCTACGGCCTCTCCTGTACACCGTCTGCACCGCGGAACACCGGCTTCCAGCCGGAGCGACGAACCGTACAGGCGCACGAGCATGCCCCGCTCGGAGACATACGCCGACGGTCTCCCCGGACCGAGGCAGCCGCCTGAAGCGGAAAATCCGGCGCCCCAAGCTCACCCCAGCCGTCAGACGCTCTGTGAGGCTGCGCCCCGAGCCGGGGCGCGGGTCGCGTGGGGCGGCGTAGAACGACCGTCTGTTGACAGAACCACACCGTCTACGGTGGTGTTTCGTCACTAGCCGGTCGTTTCGTCGTGAAGAAGATGCCCAGCAGCAGCCCGTCGCGCTTTCATCAGCTCGGGGCGGTGCTCGCGGACGAACGTGAGCGCCTCCTCACTGACAGTGTCCTCGTGCTGTCGGTCACGCACGTTAGCGACGCCATTCATGAAGGCCGCGGCCGGAGCACAGCACAGAGCTCCGGGAGGACCGTCGTGAGGGTCCGGGAGCCGCGAACGGCGCTGCGCCGTAACCCGTGACCGGCCGGCAGCCTCAGCATCGGTCACTTTTCTAGGCGCCGCCATCACCTGAACCCCGGCAGGCACAGCAGGCACGGCAGGCGCAAGCAGGCACAGGGCGCGTGACAATACGACGACGGCCGACAGACCCTACAGGGAGGATCTGCCGGCCGTCGTGGCGCTCAGGCGCCGAAGGAGCGAGTGCCCTTAGTGGGCGTGCTGTCCCGAGGAGTACTCGTACACCCAGCCGAAGACGCCGATGAAGGCGATCACCGCGCCGAACGGGACGGACCACCAGCCGATGGCCACGCCGGCGAATGCCAGCGCCGCGCCGGCGCCGAGCACCAGCGGCCACCAGCTCCAGGGGCTGTAGAAGCCGTACTCGGCATCGGCATCCTCGATGTTAGCGGTTTCGAGGTCCTGCGACTGGACGCCGAAGTTCTTGTGCACCAGGAGCAGGTACACGCCGATCATGAGCGACATGCCGCCGGTCAGCAGCACCGCGGGCGCACCCACCAGCTCGTTCCAGTCGGTCAGGATGCCGTACACGAGTCCGGCCGGAATGAAGAAGAACGTTCCGGCGAAGAAGAGCCAGCCAGCGGTCTTCACTTGGTAACCCCCTGCTTCTCAAGGTGGTGGGCGGATGCCTCCAGCAGCTCCGGGTGGTTGGCGTCGAACGCCGGACGCTCGGAGCGGATCCGCGGCAGCGAGGTGAAGTTGTGCCGCGGGGGCGGGCAGGAGGTGGCCCATTCGAGCGAGTTGCCGTAACCCCACGGGTCGTTCACCGTGACCTTCGGCGCCTTGCGGGCGGTGACCCACACGTTCCACAGGAACGGGATGACCGAAAGTCCCAGGATCAGCGAGCCCACGGTCGAGAGCTGGTTCATCCAGGTCCAGCCGTCCTGCGGCAGGTAGTCCGCATAGCGACGGGGCATGCCGTTAGCGCCCAGCCAGTGCTGGATCAGGAAGGTCATGTGGAAGCCGACGAACAGCGTCCAGAAGTGGACCTTGCCGATCCGCTCGTCCAGCATGCGCCCGGTGAACTTGGGCCACCAGAAGTAGAAGCCGGCGAACATCGCGAACACCACGGTGCCGAACACCACATAGTGGAAGTGCGCCACCACGAAGTAGGAGTCGGACAGCGGCAGGTCCAGCACCGGGCTGGCCAGGATCACGCCGGTGATGCCGCCGAAGACGAAGGTCACCAGGAACCCGAGAGACCACAGCATCGGTGTCTCGAATGTCAGCGATCCTCGCCACATCGTGCCTATCCAGTTGTAGATCTTCACGCCCGTGGGCACGGCGATCAGCATGGTCATGAAGGCGAAGAACGGCAGCAGCACCTGACCGGTGACGTACATGTGGTGCGCCCACACCGTCACCGACAGCGCGGCGATCGCGATGGTGGCGTAGACCAGGCCGGTGTACCCGAAGATCGGCTTCCGGCTGAAGACCGGGAAGACCTCGGAGACGATGCCGAAGAACGGCAGCGCGATCACGTACACCTCAGGGTGGCCGAAGAACCAGAACAGGTGCTGCCACAGCAGCGCGCCGCCGTTCTCGGGGCTGAAGATGTGGCCGCCGGCGACACGGTCCATGGCCAGGCCGAACAGGGCGGCGGCCAGGGGCGGGAACGCCATGATGATGAGCACCGCGGTGATCAGGGTGTTCCAGGTGAAGATCGGCATCCGGAACATCGTCATGCCCGGAGCGCGCATGCAGATGATGGTGGTGATGAAGTTGACGCCACCGAGGATGGTGCCGAAGCCCTGCAGGGCCAGTCCCATCACCCACAGGTGCCCGCCAGCGCCCGGCGTGTAGGTCGTGTTCGACAGCGGCGCGTAGGCGGTCCAGCCGAAGGAGGCCGCGCCCTGCGGGGTGAGGAAGCCGCTCAGGGCGATCAGGCTACCGAAGAGGAACAGCCAGAACGCGAGGGCATTCAGCCGCGGGAAGGCCACATCGGGCGAGCCGATCTGCAACGGCATGAGCACGTTCGCGAAGCCCGCGAACAGCGGGGTGGCGAACATCAGCAGCATCACGGTGCCGTGCATCGTGAACAGCTGGTTGTACTGCTCCTTGGTCTCGATCAGCTGCATGCCCGGCTCGAACAGCTCGATCCGGATCAGCAGCGCCATCAGGCCGCCGAGCAGGAAGAACAGGAACGACGTGGCCAGGTACATGTAGCCGATCTTCTTGTGATCGGTCGTCGTCAGCCAGTCGACGATCGCCTTGCCCTTCGACCTGGGCACGGGCGGCGCAGCCAGCGGCTGCGGCGCATGCTCAGCTGTCGCGCTCATTCGTTCCCACCAATCTCTGCGTAAGGATCGCGATCGTACTCCGGCCCGAGGCGCCCGGTGTTGCCCTGCTCGCGGAGCGATTCGATGTACTCGTCGTACTCGGCCATGGAGACGACACGGACGTTGAAGAGCATCTCGGAGTGGAACTCACCGCACAGCTCGGCGCACTTGCCGAGGTACTCGCCCTCCTGCTGGGTGGTCAGGAAGATGCGGTTCTCCACGCCGGGGATCGTGTCGCGCTTCTGCAGGAACGCGGGCACCCAGAAGGAGTGGACCACGTCGCGGGAGCGCAGGACGATCTCGATCTCCGTGTCGACCGGCAGGTACAGCGTGGGAGCGTCGACGCCCGGCTGCTCGGTGCCGTCCAGGTTGGCCTGCACGCCTGCGTAGTAGACGTCGTCGCTGAGGTAGTTGAAGTCCCAGGACCACTGCTTACCGACGACCTCAATGACCTTCTCGGAGCTGTTCGGCTCGTCGACCTCGGCCTGGGCCTGCACGGTGTGGAAGAAGAAGGCCACCACCAGCAGCAGCGGCACTGCGGTGTAGAAGATCTCCACCGGCAGGTTGTACCGCAGCTGCACGGGCAGGCTGGTCTCACCCTTGCGGCGCCGGTAAGCGACGAGGCACCAGAGGATCAGCGACCACGTGATGAAACCCACGATCAGCGCGGCGATCCAGCTGCCGTTCCACAGCCCGATGATGACATCCGCGTTGTCGGTGACGCCCTTGGACTGGGGCGGGAGGAACCCGACCTCGATCTGCTCGCGTGTACAGCCCGCCAACAACAGGGCGGAGGCGGTCAGGCCCGCCAGGCCTGCCCCCCGCGTCCAGCGCCGGCGAACCCGGCTCGCTGGTTCATTCTGAGAGCGCACGTGCAGCCTTTCTCAGCTCGATCCCGTACCGCAGGTCCCGCGAGGAGAAAACGCGCGCGTGCCTGCGATGAAATGTCTCGTAGAACAGCCTACCGCTACGGGGCGTAGAAATTCATCTGCGGTGTGTGCCAGTTGTGAGAATTCCTAGAGTCGCCGCCCGCGATCGCCGCGTGCATCCGGGGCAGATAGTCCCACCGGTGCAGCTCCGACACGCCCAGGGAGGCCAGGTGCGGGGTGCTCCACTGGGTATCGATCAGCCAAATGTTTCCAAATTGCGCTTCCAGGATGCGCACCAGTTCCACGAGTGCGGCCTTGGAGGCGTCGCGCGCCCGGTGGAACATGGACTCCCCCGCGAAGAAGCTGCCCATCCCGATCCCGTAGAGGCCGCCGACCAAGCGGCCCTCGTGCCAGACCTCCACCGAGTGCGCCCAGCCCTGTTCGTGCAGGCGGGTGTAGACGTCGATGATGCCCGCGTCGATCCAGCCGCCCTCCCGGGACGGATCGGCGCAGGCGCGGATGACTTCCCCGAAGGCCCGGTCCACGGTGTAGTCGAACCTCCGCACGCTACGCGCCAGCGAGGCGGACACTTTCAGCCGCCCCGGCAGCAGCACGCCCCGATACTCAGGCGCCCACCAGGCGTAAGGCGGTGCCCCCTGCTCGCCGAGGCCCATCGGGAACAGCCCGGCCCGGTACGCACTGAGGACCTGAGCGGGATCCAGGCGCGCCGTCAGCGCGCGGATCTCGCTCAGGTCCTCAGCCATGGCCCTCCCGCTTGCGCGGAGTCGTTCAGTGGAACGAGTCGCCGCAGGCACAGGAGCCGGCGGCGTTCGGGTTGTCGATGGTGAACCCCTGCTTCTCGATGGTGTCGGCGAAGTCGATAGTGGAGCCGTCCAGGTAGGGCACGCTCATCTTGTCGACGATCACCTCGACGCCGTCGAAGTCCCGCACGGCGTCGCCGTCCAGGACGCGCTCATCGAAGTAGAGCTGGTAGATCAGCCCGGAGCAGCCGCCGGGCTGCACGGCGACCCGCAGGCGCAGGTCCTCCCGGCCCTCCTGGTGCAGAAGCGCCCGGACCTTGTCGGCGGCGGTGTCCGTCAGCGTCACGCCGTGGGTGGCGATGTTCTCGGTCTCGGCAACGGTCATGATGGTTCCTCACCTGGTGGCGGATTGCTTGCTTCCCAGTGTAAGTCCGCCGGGGCGCTCTTTCATTCCCTTCTGCGGGCTGGTTCCCGTGTTCAGGCCGTGCCGCTGCCGGCGCCACCCTGGCCGCTGCGGGCCAGGAACAGCGCTTCGGCGACGACGGCCCTGCGGAAGTCCGGCAGGTACAGGGACTCGTTCGGGCTGTGCGCCCGGGTATCGGGGTCCTCCACGCCCGTGACCAGGATGGCGGCCTGCGGGAAGACGTCCAGGAGGTCCGCGATGAACGGGATCGAACCGCCGATCCCGGTGTCCACCGGCGTCGTGGGCACGCCGAGGTCGTGCCCCCAGGCATCGGCGAGGCACTCGCGCATGAGTACCACCGACGGCGCCGCCACATCCGCCTGCCAGGGCCGTCCCGCTTCCTCCTCGCCGAACTCCAGGTGAGCGCCGAAGGGCGCATGCTCACGCAGATGCGCTTTGAGGGCTGCCAGCGCCTCCGCCGGGTCCACCCCCGGCCCGATGCGCATCGAGATCTTTGCGCGTACGCTCGCCTGCAGGGTATTGGAGGCGCGCTCGACCGCCGGCAGGTCCAGTCCGGTGACGGTCAGCGCCGGCTGCTGCCACAGCCGCGAGGCGATGCTGCCCGAGCCGATCGGCTCCACACCCTCCAGGAGGCCGGCATCGGCGCGGAAGCCTGCCGGATCGAAGTCGACTTCCGGTTCCGGTGCAGGCGAGGCCAGTCCCGGCACCGCGACGCTGCCATCGGCGTGGTGCAGGGACGCCAGCAGGCGGGTCATCGCCAGGGCGGCATCGGGCGCGGCGCCGCCGTACATCCCCGAATGCAGCGCGTGGTCCAGGGTCGACACCGAGAACTCGAGGCTGGCCATGCCGCGCAGGCTCGTGGTGAGCGCGGGCACGTCCACCGCCCAGTTGGAGGAGTCGGCGACGATGATGGCGTCCGCGGCGAGCCGTTCCCGGTGCGTCTGGAGGAAGGAGCGGAAGCTGGGGCTGCCGGCCTCCTCCTCGCCCTCGATGAACAGCGTCACGCCGACACCGGGCCCGCCGTTCACGGACTGCAGGGCGCGCACCGCGCCGAGGTGGGCGATGACGCCGGCCTTGTCGTCGGCGGCGCCGCGCCCGTACAGCCGGTCGCCGATGCGGGTGGCGGTGAACGGCGGGGTGTGCCAGTCCTCATCCCGGCCCGGCGGCTGGACGTCGTGGTGGGCGTAGAGCAGCACGGTCGGGCGTCCCGGCGGCGCCGGGATCCGCGCGACCACGGCCGGCGCTCCGCGCTGCCCGGTCCCGTCGCCGAGGGGCGCATCAAGGATGTCGACCTCGGCGAAACCGGCCATGCGGGCGAGGTCCGCCACCGCCTCGGCGGAGCGCCGGACGTGGGACTGGTCGAATGCGGGCCAGGCAATGGAGGGAATCGCGACGAGCGCGGACAGTTCCTCCAGGAGCCGATCGAGGTCGGTGTCCACCTGCTGGGCGAGGGCGGCGGCGAGATCGCCGGGGCCGCCGGCGGGATCGTTGCGTGCGTCGGTCGTGGTCATGCCCCCACGGTAGTATGGCCGGGTGTTTGGACGTAAGAAGGACTCAGAGGCGGCAGCGGCCGCGCCCGTGGACGAGGCCGTGACGCCGGCCGCCGTCTCCGAAGAGGAGCGCCGCGCCGCGGAGCAGAAGAAGAACCGGCCGACGCCCACCAGGAAGGAGCGGGAGGCCGCGAGGAAGCAGCCGCTCGCCCAGCCGCGGCGCAAGCCCCGCACCAAGGAAGAGAAGGAACGTCTGCGCACCGAGCGCGAACGCGCCCGGATCGGCCTGATGAACGGTGAGGAGCGCTACCTGGGGCCGCGCGACCGCGGCCCGCAGCGCCGGTTCGTGCGCGACTGGGTGGATGCGCGGTTCTCCATCGGTGAGGTCTTCATCCCGGTGGCCCTGCTCATCCTGATCGTGGGGATGTTCAACAACGTCCAGGTGCAGATCGCCGCGAACATCACCGTCTACGGCCTGGTGCTGCTGCTCGTGGTGGACGGCTTCCTGATGTCCAGGGCGCTGAAGAAGCGCCTGCGGGAGAAGTTCGGCGAGGACTCCCTCGAGCGCGGGCTGACGTTCTACGCCGTCATGCGCGCCCTGCAGATGCGCCGCTTCCGGGTGCCCAAGCCCCAGGTCAAGCGCGGCGCCTACCCGGGGTAGGCGGCTGCCGCGATGCGCCGGGGCCAGAACGGCCCGTGGTAGATGAAGCCGGTGTAGCCCTGGAGCAGGTCGGCGCCGGCGGCGAGCCGGGCACGGGCATCGGCGGCGGTCTCGATCCCGCCGGCGGCGATGACGGTCAGCCCGGGCCCGGCGGTGCGGCGGATCAGCCGGACCATATCGCAGGCGCGCCCGGCCAGCGGGGGCCCGGACAGTCCTCCCGGCCCGGCGGCGCCGACCCGTTCGGCATCCGTGCGCAGACCCTCGCGGGAGATCGTCGTATTGGAGGCCACCACGCCGTCGACGCCGAGTTCGAGCGCCAGTTCGGTCACGGCCACCACATCCGCATCGGCGAGGTCGGGGGCGATCTTCACCAGCAGCGGGACGTGCCCGAGCGCGTTGCGCGGATGCGGAACCGCCTGCGCGGCGGTCTCCTGCACGGCCTGGATCAGCGGGCGCAGCGATTCGACCGCCTGCAGATCCCGCAGTCCCGGCGTATTGGGCGAGGAGACGTTGAGCACCAGGTAGTCCGCCAGCGGTGCGAGCAGGCCGGTGGAGTGCCGGTAGTCGGCGATGGTGGCCTCCAGGCCGGCGACGTCCTTGGTCTTGCCGATATTGACCCCGACGACGGGGCGCACCGGCGCGGGGATCCGCTCCAGCAGCCGGCGCTGGTCCGCCAGCCGGACGGCGGCGGCATCGGCGCCGACGTTGTTGAAGCCCATCCGGTTCACCAGCGCACGATCCCGGGTGAAGCGGAACATCCGCGGCGCCGGGTTACCCGGCTGGGCGCGGCCGGTGATCGTGCCCACCTCGATGTAGCCGAAGCCCAGCCGTGCCAGGCCGCGGACACCATCGGCGTTCTTGTCGAAACCGGCGGCCAGGCCGAAGCGGTTGGGAAAGCGCAGGCCGAGCACCTCGGCGCTCTCCTCCGGACGGGGCCGTAGCGCGCGTCCCACGGCCTCCCTGGCGACCGGGACGCGGTCGAAGGCCTTGATGGCACCGAAACCGATGTGATGGGCCCGCTCCGCGCTCATCGGCGCGAAGACGGTGCGGAACAGGAGCTTGTACACGAATCCCAAGCCTACCGTCTGGGCCGGCGGCCCCGGACCCTGCTGGCCAGCGCGGAGAGCTGCCCGGCGCGGTGCTCGGCGCCCCAGCGCGCGGTCAGCCGCATGGCCTCCAGGATGATGCCGCGGCTCATCTTGGATTCGCCGTGCTCACGCTCGACGAACACGATCGGCACCTCTTCGATGAGGAAGCCCTCCGCCGCCAGCCGGCGGGTCATATCGACCTGGAAGCTGTAGCCGCGTGCCTCCACCTCGTCAAAGTCGATCCGTTCGAGCGCCCGCCGCCGGAAGGCGCGGAAGCCCGCCGTGGCGTCCCTGACGCGAAGGCCCATCACGGCGCCGACCCAGATATTGGCTCCCCGGGAGAGCACCTCGCGCGGAAGCGGCCAGTTCACGACCGCGCCGCCTGGCACCCAGCGGGAGCCGATCGCCAGGTCCGCACCGGCCTCGACCGCCGCGAGCAGCGCCGGCAGATCGCGGGCGCGGTGGGAGCCGTCGGCGTCCATCTCGCAGAGCACTTCGTAGCCGCGCTCCAGGCCCCAGCCGAATCCCGCCAGATAAGCGGTGCCCAGACCGGACTTGCCTTCCCGGCGGAGCACATGGACGTCCTCCCGGCGGCCGGACAGATCCGCCGCCCACTCCCCCGTGCCGTCCGGCGAGCCGTCGTCGACGACGAGGATGTCGGCCGCCACGCCGGCGCGGTCCAGGGACTCGATGGTACGCGGGAGCGAGTCCCGTTCGTTGTAGGTGGGGATGACGATGAGGGTGCTGGAGGGCATAGGGGAACCTTAACGCGCCGGGGCCCGCAGTTCATCACCGCCAGAACGCCCGGGCAAAGAAATAGCCCGGCCCAGCGACCTTCGGACCGAGCACGCCGGGAGAGAGGAGTGCTTCGTTTTCTATGGGCCGCCGAGCCGGGCTGAGCCCCCGCCCCTCTCGGGGCGAAGACGCTGAGACGAATCTACTCGATCTGCCTCGGTTGGCAATCCGACCTGACCAGCGGTGACGAACATCACCGCTGGTGAAGTGCCGGATAAGGAATCCTCATGATTTATCCACTCGTGAAGATGACGGGCCCGCCGCAGTACCTGTCCTAAACAACAGCCGTGGGATTCCGCACCGGGTGCGAGTGAAGCGACGAACCGGCGTGATCCGGCGGCTCAGATCACCCTCAGATCACCCTCCGGCCGCCGATGACGAACTCCCGCAGCCGCGGCAGCGTGCGGCCGGGACTCAGGTCCGGCAGACCCGGCGTGCCCGCCCGAGGGTCCGTGCTCCAGGCCGCCACCCGCTGATCGGCGGCCTGGACCACCAGGTCCCCGGCCTCCCAGATCGCGAAGCTGGCCGGGGCACCCGGCGCGAGCACCGCCCGCCCGGCGCCCAGCCCGGCACCGTCGAGTGCTCGCCAGCCGCCCTTCGTCGCGGCGGTGAAGGCCGCCCGCGCCGTGGATCCGGTCACGCCTCCGGGCGGGAAGACGAGCGCACGGAGCACCTCCCAGGGGCTGCGGGCGGGATCCCAGCCCAGCGACAGGACCGCTCCGGCGGCGAGGCCTTCGGCGAAGTCGTGCCGCCCGGCCAGCGGATCGATCGTCACCGCCAGGCCCAGCGCCGCCACGGCCTCGGCGTGCTCCCCCAGCGGCGTATGGGCGCGCAGCCGGTGACCGCCGGCGCCGATGGCTCCCGGCCGGGCCGATTCCAGTTCGCGTCCGGCGGCGACCAGGGCCGCCAGGCCGGCCTCGTCGCGCACCTCGAAGGCCAGCCCCCGACCCGGTTCCAGGAGCTCCAGCAGCCGCGGCAGCAGGCCGGCGTCGGCTTCCTCGAACTCGGCCACCGGGAGCAGCCGGCTGCTCTGCACGGCCGCCGCCACGGCTGAGGCCTCAAGCAGGGCCAGCAGGTCCCCGGCGGGCAGGCGCAGCGCGTGACGCAGTTCGATCCCGTCGGCCCGCTCGCCGTGCCCGGCAGCGGCCATCGCGGCCGAGGGCTCCCGGTGCACCAGCATCAGGACCTCGACGCCGCCGGCCGCCGCCAGCGCCGCCGCCTCGTCAGCATCGCCGGCCCCGTCGGGGCCCGCGGGCACCTCAGCCCAGGCGTTGACGAACGGCGGTGCGATCAGACAGCCGGCCAGGTCCACGGGCTGGTCCGCGGTGATGACGCGCACCGCCTCATCGGAGCCGAGCCAGGCGATGGTGTCGCGTTCCGTCACGAGCGCGGTGGCGAACGGGTCGACGCGGTTGTAGATCTCCGCGCCCTGATAGGCCCGGGAGGCCGGATGGGCGCGCTGGGCAGAAGCTTCGGGTGATTCAGTCGGGTCCGCAGGCATGGGACAAGTGTGCCTCACCCAGCCGGGGTCGCTCCGCCGGGTGTGGCTGCGCCGTCCGTGCCAGGCGGTAGGGTCGGGCATGTGAACGGACCGCTGCTCGCGCTGGACACGCCGGCGCTGTACTACCGCGCCTTCTACGCGCTTCCCTCCTCGCTGCGCTCGCCCTCGGGGGCTCCCATCGGCGCGGTGCGCGGCCTGCTGGACATGCTGGCCGGGATCATCGGCCGGTCTGACTCCGCCCGGGTGGTCGCCGCCTTCGACGCCGACTGGCGCCCGGCGTTCCGCACTGGGATCCTGCCGGAATACAAAGCCGCCCGCGTCCGGCAGGACCGGAGTGACGGCGCTGAGACGCCGGACGATCTGGAGCCCCAGGTGCCGCTCCTCCGCCGCGCGCTGACCCTGGCGGGAATCCCGCTGCTGGAGCAGGTCGGTCACGAGGCCGATGACGTCCTGGGCACGCTCGCCGCCGAGGCCCGGCAGGCCGAGCGCGAGCTGATCGTGGTGACCGGGGACCGTGATCTCTTCGCGCTGGTCGGCGGCGCGGTCCGGGTGCTGTACCCGGGCAAGCAGATCGCCGCGGCCCGGCTCGTGGACGACGCCGTGCTCGCCGCTGAGTACGGGGTGCCCGGCGGCCCGGCCTACCGGGAGGCCGCCGCCCTGCGCGGGGACTCCTCGGACGGGCTCAGCGGCGTGCCCGGCATCGGCGAGAAGACCGCGGCGCAGCTCATCGCCGCTCACGGCGACCTGGAATCCGTCCTTGCGGCCGCGGCACGCGCCGCCCGCGGGGAGTCCGTCCCCGGGCTCACCCCGCGCCGGGCCGCGCTGCTCACCGAACACGCCGATCTGGCCAGGAGGACCCTGCAGGTGATGACCACCGTCGACGATCTCCCGCTCGGCTTCGATTTGGCGACGCCGCTGCCGGCGGCCCGCGACCGGCAGGGACTGCTCGCCTTCGCCGAGCAGCACGGTTTCGGCTCGGCCGCCACGCGGCTGCTCGCGGCCCAGGACGATGCGCTGGCCGCGACCGCAGGCCAAGGTTCCGGTGAGCGCCCATGAGCTGGACGGAGGGCTTCCTGGTCGGATTCGACCTGGAGACGACGGGGGTCGACCCGAAGAACGACCGGATCGTCACCGCCTGCATGGTCGGTTTCGAAGGGCCGCAGGCACTGGGCTCGCGGGACTGGCTCGCCGATCCCGGCTGTGAGATCCCGGAGGCGGCGACCCGCGTGCACGGCATCTCGACCGAGCACGCCCGCACGCACGGCGCGCCGATCGCCGCGGTGCTGGAGCAGCTGCTGGACGGGTTCCGGCGGGTCGCCGCGGCCGGCGGCGTCATCATCGGGCACAACGTCAGCTACGACCTGACCGCGCTGCACACGGAGCTGCTGCGGCACGGGTTCCCGCCGTTCCTCACCGGCGACGAGGCGCCGGCGATCGTGGATACTCTTGTCCTGGACAAGCAGTTCGACCGGTACCGGAAGGGCAAGCGCACGCTCGGGACGATCGCGGAGCACTACGGCGTCCGGCTGGACGACGCCCACAACGCCAGCGCGGACGCGCTCGCCGCGGTGGAGATCGCGGTGGCCCTCGCGCAGCGCTATCCCAAGATCGCGAAGGTCTCGCCGAAGGAGTTGCACAGCATGCAGATCGGGTGGAAGCAGGAGCAGGCCGCTGATTTCCAGCGCTACCTGCGCCAGTCCAAGGATCCCCAGGCAGTCGTCAGCGGCGCCTGGCCGGTGGAGGTGTGACCGCGATGGGATTCTTCGCCAAACTGCTCAACCGCCCGGGAACCGAGGTCACCCGCCGGATGGACCGGCACCGCGCCCAGCTGCCGGTCATCGAGAAGCTCGGCGAGGAGATCGCCGGGCTCGGGGACGAGGAGCTCACCGCCGCCGCCGGCGAGGTCTTCACCGGCTATGACGGACGCGAGGCCATCTACCGCTTCGCCGCGCTCGCCCGGGAGGCCGGCGAGCGTACCCTGGGCGAACGCGCCTACGACACGCAGGTCCTGGGCCTGATCGGCCTGCTCGAAGGACACGTCGTGGAGATGGCCACCGGTGAAGGCAAGACCCTCATCGGTGCGATGGCCGCCGCCGGCTATGCGCTGCAGGGCCGCACCGTGCACGTGCTCAGCGTCAACGACTACCTGGCCGACCGCGACCACGACTGGATGCGCCCGCTGCTGCAGCTGCTGGGCGTCGAGTCCGGGAGCGTGACCTCGGCCCTCGACCGGGAGGCCAGGCAGGCCGCCTATGCCAAGGAGATCGTCTACGGCGCCGTCACCGAGATCGGTTTCGACGTGCTGCGCGACCGGTTCATCACCGAGGACGAGGAGCAGCGGATCGGCGCGCGCGATGTCGTGATCGTCGACGAGGCCGACTCCATCCTGATCGACGAGGCCCGCGTACCGCTCGTCCTGGCCGGCTCCACAGAGGTCGAGGAGGCCGACGCCGCCATCGCCGCGCTGGTGGAGAGCATGCACGAGGGCGAGCACTACGAGGTGTCCGAGGACCGTCGCGCCGTTTCGCTCACCCCGGCCGGCACCGACCTGGTCGAGAGCCGGCTGGAGGTCGAGCTGTACGGCGAGGACGCCCAGACGCTCGCCGCGGTGAACCTGGCGCTCTACGCCAAGGCGCTCGTGACCAAGGACGTGGACTACCTCGTGGTCGACGGCGAGGTGAAGCTGATCAGCGAATCCCGCGGGCGCGTGGCCAACCTCCAGCGCTGGCCCGACGGCCTGCAGGCCGCCGTGGAGGCGAAGGAGCGGCTGGCCACGAGCGTCAGCGGCGAGATCCTGGACCAGATCACCGTCGAGGAGCTCATCATGGGTTACTCGACGATCTGCGGGATGACGGGCACGGCGGTGGCCGTCGGGGACGATCTGCGGGAGTTCTACGAGCTGGAGATCGCCCGCATCGAGCCTCACCTCCCCGTGCAACGGGTCGACGAGCCGGACCGGCTCTACACGCTGCAGTCGTCCAAGGAGAAGGCCATCATCGAGGAGGTCGTGGAGCAGCACCGCAGCGGCCGTCCGATCCTCATCGGCACCCGCAGCGTCGCTGAGAGCGAGAGCCTGGCGGAGAAGCTCGCGGCCCGCGGCATCGAGCCGCAGGTGCTCAACGCCAAGGACGACTCCCGGGAGGCGGAGATCATCGCCCGCGCCGGCCAGCGCGGCGCCGTGACGGTCTCCACGCAGATGGCCGGCCGCGGCACCGATATCCGGCTCGGCGGCGAGGACGTCGTCGAGGCGGGCGGCCTGCTGGTCATCGGCGCCGGGCGCTATCCCAGCTCGCGGCTGGACGATCAGCTGCGCGGGCGCGCCGGGCGCCAGGGCGATCCGGGCACCTCAGTGTTCTTCACCTCGCTGGAGGACGATCTGATGACGCGCGTGCCGGAGGCTCAGCGTTTCGTCACCGAGGGTGATGAACACGGCCGGATCGACAACCGCCGGGCGGCCGCGCTCGTGGAGCACGCCCAGCGGATCGCCGAGGGCGAGAACACAGCGGTGCACCGGGACACCTGGCGCTTCACCCAGCTGATGGCCAAGCAGCGCGAACTGGTGCTGCAGCGGCGCGCCGGGATCCGCGCCGGCGAGGACGGCATCACCGAGGTCCGTGAGGGCCTGGGCGCGGACCGAGTGAAGGAGATCGAGGAGACCATCGGCGAGGACGGCGCGAACGTGCTGGACGAGACGATCCGGCAGACTCTCCTGTTCCAGCTCGACTCGCGCTGGGTGGAGCATCTGGCGTTCCTCAACGACCTGCGGGAGGGCATCCACCTGCGCACGCTAGCGCGGGAGCGCCCGCACGAGGCGTTCAATACCGAATCGATCGCGGCGTTCAACAGCTTCTGGCCCGATGTGCTCGACGCCTCGGTAGAGGCCCTGCGGGAGGCCGAGTTCACCTCGGAGGGCGTCGATCTGCCCACGTTGGGGATGAAGCGGCCGAGTTCGACCTGGACGTATCTGACCACGGAGTCGGCCTTCGGCTCGGACATCGAGACGATCGTGAAGAAGATCCGCGGCTGACGTCCAGTCTCAGATCACGACGCCGCGGCGGACGGCGTCGATGGCCGCTTCCAGGACCCCGCGGGTGCCCGGCTCCGCGACCTGAGCGATCTGGTCGAGCAGGTCGACCGTCTGCTTGGCCCAGCGCACGAAGTCACCCGCGGCCATGTCCCCGCGGCGCAGCACGCCTTCCAGGCTCCTGCCCTGCGCCCACCGGTAAACCGGCCAGACCAGTCCGGGCTCTGGCCGGGGCGTGCGCGGCAGGCGGTGCTGCTCCTCCAGATCCTCGACCTGGCTCCAGAGCCGGAACACCCGCTCGAGCGCCTCGGTGAGCCGTTCTGTGGGGTATCGCTCGGGCAGCGCGGCATCGTCCCGGCGTGGCTGGTACACGAGCGCCGCGGCCAGCCCGGCGGCCTCCGCCGGGCCCAGGCCGTCCCAGACGCCCTCGCGGACGCTGAGCGCGGTGAGCAGATCCCGTTCGCCGTAGATGCGGATGATCTGGCTCAGGTTGTCCGGCAGGAACTCCAGCGCTTCCAGCACCGCGCACACCCGGCGGTAGACCTTCGCGATCGACGAGGTGCGTCCCTCGATCTGCCGGATCAGGGAGTCGGTGTCCTTGCGCAGCTTCCACCAGCGGTCCGCCCAGCGGGCGTGCCGTTCGCGGTCCGGGCACCCGTGACAGGGATGTGCCCGCAGCGCCAGCAGCAGGTCCTGCCGGCGACGCTCCCGCGCTTCCCGGTCCCCGCCGCCTCGGCCCTGTCGTTCCGCGGCGCTGAGCTGCCGGCGCAGCCGGTGGTACTCGGCGAAGTCGCCGCGTTCGCACTCCATATTGCCGGCGTAGGACTCCAGCGCCTCCTCGTTCTTGCGCACGCGCTTGGCCAGGCCGACGACCCCACGGTCCGCCTGGAACTGGGCGAAGGAGGTCTCCAGGACCGTCTCCGCCTCCTCGTCGCTGAGCCGGGTCGCGAGATTGGCCGCCATGTTGTAGGTCGGCCGGAAGCTGGAGACCAGGCGGTAACTGCGCTTGACCGCCAGTCCCGCCGCCTCCGCCGGGTCCAGCTGCGGGTTCCACACCACCAGGGCGTGGCCCTCCACGTCGATGCCGCGGCGCCCCGCGCGGCCGGTCAGCTGGGTGAACTCGCCGGGCGTGATGGTCGCGTGGGTCTCCCCGTTGAACTTGGTCAGCTGCTCCAGCACGACCGTGCGGGCCGGCATGTTGATGCCCAGGGCGAGGGTCTCGGTGGCGAAGACCACGGAGAGCAGCCCCTCCTGGAAGAGCTGCTCCACCAGCTGCTTGAACTGCGGGAGCATCCCGGCGTGATGCGCCGCGACGCCGGCGAGCAGTCCCTGGCTGAAGGTCGCGAAGCCCAGCACGCCCAGGTCCGCTTCCTCCAGGGTCCCGGCCAGGGCGTCCAGCCGCTCCTGGATCCGCGCCCGGTCCTCCCGGTCGGTCAGCAGCACCCCGGCGGCGAGGCACTGGGTCACGGCCTCATCGCAGCCGTTCCGGGAGAAGATGAAGGTGATGGCCGGCAGCAGACCCCGGCCGCGCAGCTCCTCGATGACCTGGACGCGGCTGGCCCGGCGCGGCAGCCGGTCCCGCTGCGCGCGGCTGCGGTCCCTGCCGCGGTCCCGGTGCCGGCCTCTGTCACGGCCCGGCCCGTGGCCGCGGTAGCCGCCCGGCCGCGGCGTGAACCGCTTGAGCGCGGGATTGGGCTTGCCGTCGCGGCCGAACATGTCGTAGACGCGGTCGCCGACCATGATGTGGTGGTAGAGCGGTACCGGCCGGCGTTCGGAGACGATCACCTCCGTCTCGCCGCGGACCTCCGCCAGCCAGGCGCCGAACTCCTCGGCGTTGGAGACGGTGGCGGACAGCGAGACGAGCCGGACGTGGTCCGGCAGCATGATGATGACTTCCTCCCAGACCGGGCCGCGGAAGCGGTCGGCCAGGTAGTGGACCTCGTCCAGCACCACGAAGCCCAGCGACTCCAGGCGGCTGGAGCCCTCGTAGATCATGTTCCTCAGGACTTCGGTGGTCATGACCACGATCTGCGCGTCGCCGTTGACGACCGTGTCACCCGTGAGCAGCCCCACCCGCTCGGCACCGTGCACCGCCGCCAGTTCGTGGAACTTCTGGTTGCTGAGCGCCTTGATGGGGGCGGTGTAGAACAGGCGGCGGCCCTCGTCCAGGGCGAGCCGCACGGCGAACTCCGCGACCACCGTCTTGCCCGCGCCGGTCGGCGCGGCGACCAGCACCGAGGTGCCGTCCTCCAGCGCCTGACCGGCACGGCGCTGGAACTCGTCCGCTTCGAAGCCCAGTCCTGCTTCGAACGCGCCGAAGCCGGTGCGCAGCCGCGCCTGGCGTTCGCGTGCCCGGGCGTACCGCTCCGCCGGGGAGAGATCCTGATCAGTCATCGTCCTCCAGGCCGTCGTCCGGATCGACCCAGGTGCCCTCCGCGATGGCGCGCTTCTTGCGCCGGCGGTCGTTGAGCCAGCACAGCACCCAGGACAGCGCGAACAGCGCCATCATGGGAATCACCAGGAAGAACATGGAGAGAGCATCGGGCGCCGGGGTGGCGATCGCAGCGAAGACGAACACCAGCATGACGATCCATCGCCAATGCCGGGCAATCGTCCTGGCGCTCAGGATCCCCATCAGATTGAGCCCGAAGAGCAGCACCGGAAGCACGAAGGCCACGCCGAAGACCAGGATGATCAGCATCACGAACGACAGATACTGATCGGCCTGGATGAAGTTCGACGCACCGGTCGGGGTGAAGGCGGTGAGCGCGCGGATCGCGTTCGGCAGGGCGAAGAACGCCAGTCCGGTGCCGGCCAGGAACAGCGGGATGGCGGCGGCCAGGAACCCGAGGGTGTAGCGCTTCTCCCGCCGGGTCAGGCCCGGCACAACGAACGCCCATACCTGGTAGAGCCACATGGGCGAGGAGACGAAGGCGCCGATGAAAAGAGAGACCTTCACCTTCAGATCGAAGGGCGAGACGACACCGGCGAAGTTCAGCTCGGCGTTCCTGCCGTCCTGCGCCGCCACGTCCTCGATCGGCAGCATGAGCAGCTGGAGCACCGGATCGTAGAAGAACCATCCGGCCACGGCACCGGCCACCAGGGCGATGGCCGCGATGATCAGCCTGTTGCGCAGCTCGACCAGATGCGCCTTGAGCGGCATCCGGCCTTCGGGGTCTCGCTTCCTGCGCGCAGTGGGCTTGCGCACCGGGTCAGCTGTCGCGGCGCGGCGCGCTGTCCTGCGAGGGCTGCTGGGTCGGCTGCGATGCCTGCGAGGACCCCGGCCGCCCGAGCTCGTCCTCCGCCGAGGCCGGCGTGGTGTCCGTCAGTGCCCGCGTGTCCTCGCTATCGGTGGATCCGTTGTCGTCCCGCAGGTCCTTGACCTCGGACTTGAAGATCTTCATCGATTTGCCGATGTTCTTCGCGATCATCGGCAGCTTGGGGGCGCCGAAGATGATCAGCACCACGATCAGCAGGATGATGATGTGGATGGGCTCTGGTCGCATCGGCTCTCCTTGCGCAGTGTGGAACGCCTTCCATTGTACGCCCTCACGGCTCTCCTTCGCCGCAGGTCTCCGCTCATCCGTCGCTGCTCTCCTCACCGGCACGGCGGCTGCGGATCCGGCGCAGCGCCTCGGCGGCGGCCTCGGGCGGGGAGACCTCCAGGACCGCGTCGCCGTGCTGGAGCAGGAAACGGTGCAGCCACTCCGGCTCGACGATCGTCAGCTCCAGGGTGAGCGATCCGTCGTCGGCGTGCTCGCGGGTCCGCGCCGGGATCCGCTCGGCCAGATAGGCCCGTTCCGGCGCCAGCCTCAGCCGCACCCGCCGGCTGGTGCGGCTGGCACCGGGCAGCAGGTCGGTGCGCCGGCGCGCTGATCGATCTGCGCGATCCGGAGCCGCGGGTGCTGCCGGTGCGCGTACGGGCTCCAGCGCGTGGATGGCATCGAGCCGGAACCGGCGGTCTCCCCCGGAGGTGTGACACCACGCATCGACGTACCAGGTGCCGTCGGCCACCAGGAGCCGCTGCGGCGAGACGATCCGCTCGGTCATCTCGTCGCGGGCCGCCACGTGATAGCTGATCCGCAGCGCCTCGCCCCGTTCGACGGCACGGGCGAGCGCTCGCTGCACGGCGGGATCCTCCGGCGGGAGCTCCAGGTCCAGCGCGGTGGCCGCGCCCTCGCCCGCCGCCACGCGCAGCTTCTCCTCCGCCGAATCGAGTGCGTCGAGGTGCTCGGCGGCCAGCGCGGAGCCGCGCAGCGCCCGCAGCGCCACCAGCAGGGCGCTCGCCTCGTCGGCGGAGAGCCGGGCCGGCACGGACAGTTCCTGGGCGTTCTCCACGTAGATCCGGTCGCCGTCGCGGATGACGTCGATGAGGTCGTCGGGCATATGGCCGGGGCGGCCGGAGAGGAACAGCAGGTTCAGGTCCTCCTCCAGCTGCTCCTCCGTGATGCCGAACCGGGCGGCGGTCTCCGCGCGGGACGCCCCGGGATGCTCCACCAGCCACGGCACCAGGCTGATCAGGCGGGTCAGGCGGCCTGCGGCGTCGGCACTCATCGGGCCGGTTCCTCTCCCTCGACCAGGGCCGCCAGCCGGCGCTCGACCGCGGCCAGGTGCCGATCGAGCGCGTCGCGCAGCGTCTCCGGCTCCAGCACCCGGACATCGGCGCCGTAGGCGGCCAGCTCGGCGGCGAAGGCGGTTTCGTCCCGGTAGCCCAGCCGCACCACATCCGGATCGTCCGGCTGCACCGTCCCGCGCCGGCGGAGGGCGGCGCCTCTGCCGGGCGCCAACCGCAGCACCGCCCGGCTCTGCTCCTCCTCCGCCTGCATGCGCGGCAGCAGCGCGCGGAAATCGATCTGCTCGGGGCGCTCGTAATCGCCGCCACGGCGCCCCGGCAGCGGTTTCACCGTGCCTGCGATGCGGTCCAGGCGGAACAGCCGCGGCGCCTGGCGATCGAGGTCCCGGCCGTAGAGGTAGCTCGTGCCCCGGCGGGTCAGCAGACCCCATGGCTCCACCCGGCGCGGCTGCGGTCCCTGACGGGGTTTGCGGTAGGAGAAGCCGATCGCCTGGCCGTCACGCACCGCCTCGTACACCGGGGTGAAGGACGGCTCCGGCTGATGGCCGAACATCGTGATCCCGCCCAGCGCCTCGGCGGAGAACTCCACCCCGAGCGCCTTGAGCTTGGTCAGGGCGCGTTCGGCGTGCTGCCCCAGCGCCGCCTGCCGCCAGATGCCCGCCGCAGCGGCGATGACGGCGGCCTCGGCGGGCGTGAAACTCAGCGGCGGCAGCTCGTAGCCGGAGTCGGCGATGCGATAGCCGGAGTCCGATTCGTCCTCGCCGAAGAAGTCGTCGTGCTCCCGGGTGAGGATGTTCACGCCGAGATCGCGCAGCGTCTTCTTGTCCCGGCTGAACTGCCGGTCGAAAGCCTGGTCCGAGAGCTCCCGGTAGCCGTCGATGGACTCCCGCAACTGGGCGCGGCTGATCCAGGTGGAAGTGGATCGCAGCGCGATCAGCACATTGAGCAGACGCTCGGTCCGGTCCCCGCGATCACTCACGTCTTCCACGGTACTACGGGCGGTAGCATGACGGCGTGATCCATTGGCGCAGCGCACAGGTGACGGCTATCCGGAGCGAGTGGCCGGGGGTGCGGGAGGTGGCCGCGCGGCTTGAGGCACCGCTGCCGGCCGCGCCCGCCAGTGAGCCCGGCGAGCACGATGAGCCGGGCCGCGGCGGGGAGCCGGAGTCCGTCCGGGCACTGGCCTATACGGACCTCGTCGGCTCCCCGGAGCCCGGTGATCGGGTGCTGCTCAACGTCTCCTCCCTGGCCCGCCGGCTCGGCACAGGGGGTTTCGCGCTCGTGGTGGCGATCCCTGACCGCCTGCCCGCCGATCCTCCCCCGGGCCCCGGGCATCTGGTGAAGGACAGGTATTCCCCGCTGCAGACCATGGTGCTCGGCGTGGACGATCAGGAGTCCGAGCATCACGAGGCCCTCGCCGCAGCCGGGTCGCTGGAGGGGATGCCGGTGCTCGTCGCCGATCTGCATTCCGCGCTGCCGGCGGTCGCCGCTGGCGTCCTGGCGGCCAGGCCGGGCACGCGCATCGCCTATGTGCTCACCGACGGCGCCGCCTTGCCGATGGCGTTCTCCCGCGCCGTGGCCGGGCTGAAAGAGGCCGGCTGGCTGGCCGGCACCGTCAGCACGGGCCAGGCGCACGGCGGGGATCTGGAGGCCGTGACGGTGCACAGCGGCCTGCTCGCCGCCCGGCATGTGCTCGGCGCCGAGGTGGCGGTCGTCGCTCAGGGTCCCGGCAATCTGGGCACCGGAACAGCCTGGGGTTTCTCCGGCGTGGTATGCGGCGACCACCTCAACGCGGCGCAGGTCTTGGGCGGTCGTCCCATCGGCGTGCTGCGGGTCTCCGGCGCCGACCGGCGCGAGCGGCACCACGGAATCTCCCACCACAGCATGACGGCCCTGGGCAAGGTGGCGCAGTCCGGCGTCGATGTCCCGCTGCCGGATCTGCGCGATCCCGGGCTGGAGTGCCCGCCGGAACTCGCCGGTCTGGTCGCAGAGCAAGCACGCACCCTGGCGGGCCGGCACCGGATCGTGCCGGTGGCCTGCGAAGGACTCGGTGCCGCCTTGAAGACCAGTCCGGTGGCCCTGCGCACGATGGGCCGCGGCCTGGAGGACGACCCCGCCGCGTTCCTCGCCGCCGCTGCCGCAGGCCGCCACGCGGCGAGCCTGCTCTAGCCGAGGGCGTTAAGGACGGGTGAACGCCGCCCGGGCCTGGTCGACCCGGGGGCGGACGACGCAGCCGTGGACGTGGTCGTTCAGCAGCCCCATCGCCTGCATGAAGGCGTAGGCCGTGGTGGGGCCGACAAAGCGCCAGCCGCGCCGCTTGAGTTCCTTCGCCATCGCGATCGATGCCGGAGAGGTGGTCACCGACTGCGGTGCCGGCAGCTCCTCCGGGGCGGGTTCGTACCGCCAGACGAACGCCGCGAGCGAGCCTTCGCGTTCCACCAGCTCGGTCATGCGGCGGGCGTTGCCGATGGTCGCCTCGATCTTCGCGCGGTTGCGCACGATGCGCGGGTCGCCGAGCAGCCGGGCGATGTCCCGTTCGCCGAACTCCGCGATCACCGCGTGGTCGAACCCCGAGAACACCTCCCGGAACGCCTCGCGCTTGTTCAGGATGGTCCGCCAGCTCAGCCCGGCCTGGAAGGTCTCCAGGCACAGCTTCTCGAACAGGCGGCGGTCCTCCCCGACCGGGAACCCCCACTCGGTGTCGTGATAGGGCACGAGCTCCGGGGCGCCGGCGCTCCACGGGCAGCGGGGAAGATCATCGGGGGCGAAACGCTCGGCGTCCATGGCGTCAGGTCCCTTCGGGCCGTGCACCGGCCACCCGCTCCTGACGCAGCCGTGAGCCGTCGACGGTGTGCCGGGCACCGCGCAGCACACCGCGCAGGAAACCGGCGCCCCAGGCCAGGTGCATGGTCGGGAGCACGGCGAGCGTGCAGACCTTGTCCCGCCAGCTCTCCCCGCCGCCGGGACCGGCCGCGACGCCGGCGATGAGCAGCGCATAGGCGCCGACCGGAAGATGCACGACAGAGGCGACCCAGGCGGCCGGCCCGGTCAGGACGTCGGCAGCCTGCAGGGCTCCCACGGCGGCCGAGCAGGGCAGCGCGAGCACGAGTGCCGGGGGCGCGAAGTAGCGCAGCCCGTTGCGCAGCCGGTACCGGCGGACCAGCTCGCCGCGCCAGGTGCCGGTGGCCAGGAACTGCTGGGCCAGGCGGCGCCAGCTCTCCCTGGGCCAGTAGGTGACCGCGAGCCTGGGGTCGAACCACACCCGATAGCCGGCTTCGCGGATGCGCAGGTTCAGCTCCCAGTCCTCGCCGCGCCGGATGGTCTCGTCGTACAGGCCGACCTCGTCCAGCACCGCGCGGCGCATGACGCCCAGATAGGCGGACTCGGCCTCGCCGGGCTCGCCGCCGCTGTGATAGGCGGCGCCGCCGAGGCCGATGCGTGAGTTGTAGGCGCGGGCGACGGCGCGCTGGAACGGACGTCTGCCATGGGCCCGCATCACGCCGCCGACATTGGCCGCGCGCTGCTCGGCGAGGATCTCCAGGCCCAGCGCCGCGTAGCCCGGCGGCAGCTCGGAGTGCGCGTCGACGCGGACGACGGTGGGATGGGAACTGGCCCGGATGGCGGCGTTCAGGCCGATCGGGATATCGGTGCCCGGGTTGTCGACCAGCACGATGCGCGGATCTTGGGCGGCCAGGTCCCTGGCCAGCTCCGTGGTGCCGTCGGTGGAGGGACCCAGCGCCAGCACGATCTCGACGGGACCGTCGACCTCCTGCCGCAGCACGGTCTCGACCGCCTGGCGCAGATAGGCGCGCTCGTTCAGGACGGGCATCACGAAGGACACGCCGCTTCCCGGCGCCGGGACCGGGGCGTCCCGCCTGGATTCGGGGGCAGGGTGCTGACTGCCGGCGGGACCGTTTTCCATGGGGTCGATTCTATGCGCCGCCGCGGACCCGGGCGGATTCACCACACCGGCGGCCGGGGCAGGCCCGCGCGTTCGGCGATGAACTCCGCCAGTGGCGCGTAGAGCTGGGAGGGCACATTGTCGTCCAGCGGGACGCAGACCTCGACCTGTCCCTGGGCCTCGGCGACGAAGAGCGCCGGATCGTTGCAGTCGGCCACGCCGATGGTGCGCAGGCCGGCGCTGCCGGCCGCCCCCGCCCAGCCGTGATCGGCGATCACGAGTCCAGGCTCCGTGTTTTCCTCCGTGCCGTCCCTTGCCAGCGCGGCCAGCAGGGCGCGCATCGGCTCCGGGGCATGGGTGTGCAGGGCGCTGCCGTGGCGCTGCCAGTACCAGACGCCGCCGAGGTGCCGCAGGTCTCCCCCGCCTGCCGGCTGCCGGTCGTCGACGGGGATCCCGCCAGTCAGGGTGAGCACCCGGGCGCCGGCCTGGGCAGCGGCCTGGGCGAGGGAGGCGTAGACGGGCAGCATCCCGGCCGGATGACCGGAGGCGAAGAGCAGCGGTTCCCCGGCGGCGACCGCCTCACCGAGGACCTCGGCGTACCGCTCGGCGGCGGCGATGCATGCTCCCGCCGAGATGGTGTCCTGGCCCTGAGTGTGATCCGGGTCGGGGTCGATGCCGGCTTTGTCCACCATGAGGGCGAAGACGCTCTCGGCATCCCAGTGCCGGGTCAGCTCCACGCCGAAGTGGAAGCCCTCCTCCTGGTCCAGGAAGCGGCGTATGTGCAGGAGGTTGTTCTCCCGCGGGGTGGCGACGTTCCCGGTGATCCGCGCGGCGTCGAGGGCCGCTGCCAGCTGTGCGTGCTCGCCGGTCATGCGTGGGTTCTCTCCTTGTCGCAGGGCTTGTCCCAGGGGCGCGGGCTCACGGCTCGCGCCAACCGGCATCGACCGGTCGCGCGAACGCCACCAGGCACTCTACCGTTTACCGCGTCGCGTAGAACGCCACCGCCGAGGAGGCCGCGACGTTGAGCGAGTCCACCCCGTGCATCATCGGGATCGTCACCCGCCGGTCCAGCATGCGGTCCGCCGCCGGCGTGAGCCCGTGGCCCTCGGTGCCGAACACCAGGGCGAGGCGCTCATGGTCCTCTGCCGCCAGCTCGTCCAGGGTGATCGCGCCCTCGCCCAGGGTCATGCCCGCCACCGCGAACCCCGCCTGCCGCAGTACGCCGATGCCCGCCGGCCACGGCTCGATCCGCGTCCACGGCACCTGGAACACCGTGCCCATCGACACCCGGATCGCGCGGCGGTACAGCGGGTCCGCGCAGCGGGGCGTGACCAGCACGGCATCGACGCCCAGGCCCGCGGCGGAACGGAAGATCGCGCCCACGTTCGTGTGGTCCACGATGTCCTCCAGCACCGCCACCCGCCGGGCGCCGCGGTTCCCGCCGGCAGCGCCGAGCAGGGTGGCGGCGTCCGGCAGCGCGGGCCGTTCCATCGCGGCCAGGGCGCCGCGGTGCAGGTGGTAGCCGGTGAGGGATTCGAGCACCTCGTCCTCACCGGTGTAGACCGGGACGTCCGGGAAGCGGCCGAGCACATCGGCCATGCCCTCGAGCCATTTCGGCGCCATCAGGAAGGAGCGCGGCCGGTGGCCGGCATCGACGGCCCGGCGGATGACGGTGGAGGACTCCGCCATGAACAGGCCCCGCTCGGGCTCGGTCCGACGGCGCAGCGCCACATCGGTCAGCGTGGTGTAGTCGGCCACCCGCGGATCGGCCGGATCCCGGATGACGACGGGCTCACATGCCAAGGATCCTCCAGAGCGCCACCAGGCCCAGCGCGACGATGACGGCCCGCAGCACGATGGGGTTGAACCGGCGCCCCAGGCGCGCCCCGAAGTAGCCGCCGATGAGGGAGCCGACGGCGATCAACCCCACCGCCGCCCAGTCGATCCGGTCGTGGCCGACGATGATGTAGCAGCTGGCGGCGACCGTGTTGACCACCAGGACGAGGACGTTCTTGGCCCCGTTGATCCGCTGCAGGGAGTCCGGCAGCAGCAGGCCGAACAGGGCGATCAGGATGATGCCCTGCGCGGCGGCGAAGTAGCCGCCGTAAATAGCGGTGAGGAACGTCGCCAGGATCACCAGCACGGCCCGGCCCGCGCCCAGCGGCGGCGGCTCCGCGGCGGGGGCGGGCAGGTCGGTGTGCGCCTTGCGGGATTTCAGCCAGCGCTGCAGTAGCGGCTGCACCACCACGAGGACGAGCGCGACGATCAGCATGACCGGCACGATCCGGATGAACGCCCGCTCGGGCAGGTGCAGGAGCAGCCAGGCGCCGCACAGCGCCCCCAGGAGCGAGGCAGGCGCCAGCTGCAGCAGCCTGCGGCCCTGACCGCGCAGTTCCTCGCGGTAGCCGAGGGAGGAGGCGATATTGCCAGGGACCAGGCCGACGGCATTGCTCATCGTGGCGGTCACCGGCGGCACGCCGAAGGCGACGAGCGCGGGGAAGGTGATGAGGGTGCCGGAGCCGACGACCGCGTTGATCGCGCCGGCGCCGATCCCTGCCAGCAGGATCAGCAGCGCGGGAACGAGCTCCAAGGCCGCTACACGGCCCGTGCGTGGAAGCGGCCGCCGTCACGATGCACCTCGACCGGCAGGCCGAAGGTCTCGCTCAGGTGCTCGGGGGTGAGGGAGACTTCCAGCGGCCCGGCTGAGACGATGCGTCCGGCCTTCAGCAGCAGCGCGTGCGTGGCGCCGGCCGGGATCTCCTCCACGTGGTGGGTGACCATCAGCACGACCGGCGCGGTCTTGGAGGACATGATCTCGGTGAGGGCGCGCATGAGCTCCTCGCGGCCGCCCAGATCGAGCCCGGCGGCGGGCTCGTCGAGGATCAGGATCTCCGGATCGGTCATCAGCGAGCGGGCGATCTGCACCCGCTTCTTCTCCCCCTCCGAGAGCGTCCCGAACCGGCGGTCGCGCAGATGCGAGACACCGAACGCCCACAGCAGCGCTTCGGCGCGCTCGTCGTCCTGGCCCTCGTACTCCTCGGTCCACCGGCCGACGACGCCGTGCGCGGAGGTGATGACGAGGTCGAACACCGTCTCCCCCTGCGGGATGCGGGAGGCCAGCGCCGCGGAGGCGTAGCCGATCCGCGGCCGCAGCTCGAACACGTCCACCCGGCCGAGCTGCTCGTCCAGGAT
Organism: Sediminivirga luteola; assembly: GCF_014639315.1. GTDB lineage: Bacteria > Actinomycetota > Actinomycetes > Actinomycetales > Brevibacteriaceae > Sediminivirga > Sediminivirga luteola. The sequence goes on along the minus strand of NZ_BMFY01000013.1, from coordinate 24,782 downwards.
GGTCGCGGTGCCGGCACTCGGGTGCATACGACCGGCAGCGATCTCCGCCAGCGTCGTCTTCCCGGCGCCGTTCGGCCCCAGCACCACCCAGTGCTCGCCTTCGCTGATGCTCAGTGTGATGTCGTCGAGGAGGACGTTCTCCCCGCGCCTGAGCGAAACCCCGTCGAGACCCAGAACTTCCGTCATGGCCTCAAGCCTAACGCGGTGCTCCTACTCTGGAGTACATGCACCATGATTCTCCGGCTTTCGTCTTCGCGCTCGGCGCCACCGCGGTCCTGCAGGGCAGGACGGCGGTGGATGAGCTGCACGAGCACTGGAACCGGGCGCTGGGCCGCACCGCCCGGGTCGGAGCCGATGACGTCTTCGGCGCTGCCGGGGGCACCCTGGGCTTCGGCGAGCTGCTGGGCCGGATGCGCACCGCCGGGGTGTCCGCCGTCCGGCTGGCGCCGCCGAGCCCGCTCGGGCCGCTGGGGCTGCCGCGGCTGAGCCGGGAGGACCGGCGACGGCTGCTGGGTGAGACCGTCTGCGTGGCGGAGACGGACCGGACGGCCCGCGCGGTGCTCTCGGTCTCGGGACCGGCGGTGCGGGTGCATGCCTGCGCGCCGATCCGTTACCAGGCGGGGGCCGCCACGGGGCCTGAGGCGATGCGCCAGCTGCGCGAAGCCGTCCTGGCGGCGCTGCTGCAGGTCGGAAGGGGCGACGATCTGGGCTACGAGCTCACTGCCTGGCAGGAGCGCGCCGTGGCGCCCGGGGCGGTCGAGCTGCCGGCGCCGCTGCCCACCTGGTTCCCGGCTCCGGAGGCGGTGGAACTGGCGGAACTGAGCCTGCGGCTCTCGGAGCTGGCCGGGCAGCTGGCCGACTCGCCGTGGGAGCTGCCGCCCGGCTCGCCGATGCGGGAGCTGAGCCAGGCGGCCGCAGAGGGACTGCTGGCCGCCACCAGGCCATGACGGCCGCCGGTACGTATGATCGAGGCGTGACCACGCGCATCAGCCTGCTCTCTCCCGCCTTGCCGCCAGCGGCAGAACTCTGCCCCGGCGCCTCGTTCACCGTCACCCGCGGCCCTGGTTTCGACCTGGCCACAGCTCTTGTCCCGAGCGCACAGGCCGATGCCGTGCTGAGCTCACTGACGTCGCTGCGCCCAGGGCCGGCGGTCACTGATGTCCTGGCGGTCCCCGGCACCCTGTGCCCGCCGCGGCTGGTGCTCATGGACGTCGACTCGACCCTGATCAACGAGGAGGTCATCGAGGTCCTGGCCGGGTACGTCGGCAAGCGTCGGCAGGTCGCGGAGATCACCGACCGCGCGATGGCCGGCGAACTGGATTTCGCCGCGAGCCTGCGCGAGCGGGTGGCGCTGCTGGCGGGCGTGCCCGGACGGGCCCTGCAGGAGGCGTCCGGCCTGGTGAGCTTCACCCCGGGGGTGCCGGAGTTCGTCGCCGCGGTGCAGGCAGACGGCGGCACCGTGGCGCTGGTTTCCGGCGGGTTCGCCGAGGTGGTGGAGCCGCTCGTCCGGCCACTGGGCATCACCCGGGTGCGCGCCAATCGCCTGGAGGTCTCCGCCGGCACGCTGACCGGCCGGCTCTCCGGGGAACTGGTGGGGCCCGGCACCAAGGCCGAGGAACTGCGCCGGCTCGCCGCGGAGCTCGGCGTGCCGGTGGAACGGACCGTCGCGATCGGCGATGGCGCCAATGACATCGAGATGATCGCGCAGGCCGGCTTCGGGATCGCGTTCTGCGCCAAGCCCGCGCTGGCCGCCCGCGCCGATGCGCAGGTGCGCCTGCGCCGGATGGACGCCGTCTACGCGGCTCTGACCGGCCGGATCCCGGCTGCCGAAGGTCTGGCCGCCGGCGCTTAGCGTCCCGCGCGGCGCACCTGCAACAGCCTCCCGGTGCCCGGTTCCAGCCGGTCCCAGCCGCCCGCCTCGGGCGGGTCGAACTCCAGCAGCGCCGCGGTCGCCGGCGGGAAGTGACCCAGCTCGGCGATCAGCGGCTCCGCCTCGGTGGCCAGCCAAGCGGCGGTGGCGGAGATGACCGGCTGGTGCCCCACCAGGACCAGCGGCGCGGCCGGCTGCGCCGCATCTAGCTGCGTCGGGGCCAGGCGGATCGCTTCGAGCCAGTCCTCCGGTGAGGCCTGGTACAGCGTGCCGTCCAGTTGCAGCCGGCTCCCCGGGCAGGCGTCCCGGATCGCCTCCGCGGTCCGGCGGGTGCGCCGGGCGGCGGAGGCGATCACGAGACGGGGCTGAAGCGCCTCGGCGAGGAAGGCCGCGGTGTCCCGGGCCTCCTGCACGCCGCGCTCGTCCAGCTGGCGGTCGTAGTCGGCACAGGCGGCGCCGCTGACGGCGGTGCCGTGACGGACCAGTGCCAGGCGGAGCATGAGGACCTCAGTGCCCCATGCCCAGGCCGCCGTCGACCGGCAGCACGGCACCGGAGATGTAGGCGGCTTCGTCGCTCGCGGTCCAGCGCACCACCTTGGCGACCTCCTCGGCCAGGCCGAACCGCTTGGCGGGGATGACGGAGAGGTATTCCTTCTGCTGCTTCTCCGGCAGCGCATCGGTCATATCGGTGCGGATGTAGCCCGGGGCAACGACATTCGCGGTGATGCCCCGGCCGCCCAGCTCCCGGGTGATGGAGCGGGCCAGGCCCACGAGCGCGGCCTTGGAGCTGGAGTAGTTCGCCTGCCCGGCCACGCCGTAGAGGCCCGAGACCGAGGAGATGAACACGATACGGCCGAACCGCGCCTTGATCATGCCGGTCACGACCCGGCGCACCGCGCGGTACGAGCCGCCGAGATTGGTGTCGACGACGGAGTCGAACTCCTCCTGGCTCATCCGCATCAGGAGGTTGTCCTTGGTGATTCCGGCATTGGCCACCAGCACAGTCACCGGGCCGAGCTTCTCCTCCACCTCGGTGACGGCGGCGTCGATGGACTCGGCGCTGGTGACGTCGGCGGCGACCGCCAGGGCGCCCTCGGGCGCCTCGCCGTTGCGCGAGGTGACGGCGACCTTGTCGCCGCGACGCACGAACTCCTCGGCGATGGCGCGGCCGATGCCGCGGTTGCCTCCCGTGACGAGGACGACGCGGGGTTCAAAGGCCTGGTCTGTGTGGCTCACGTTCTTCCTTCGCTCCCTTGCTGGTGCGTTACGGTGGCGGATCTCTCCCCACCGTAACGCAGGAGGTGAGACAATGGAGAGCAGTCCGAATCGTCGTGAGAGGGTCATGGCCAGGAGCAGTAAGAACACCGTCCGCATCACCGGAGCCGCACGCTCCGGTGAGGAGGACATCAATCTGCGCATGCGCAAGTACCTCATCACGATGGGGATCCGCGTGGTGTGCCTGGTGCTGGCCTTCGTGACGCCGGGCTGGTGGACCTGGGTCTTCCTGGCCGGTGCGGTGCTGCTGCCCTGGGTGGCGGTGCTGATCGCCAATGCCGGGCGGGAGCGCAGCGGCACCACCTCGGGGTACGTCCAGCTGCCGGTCTACCCGCAGCTCGAGCAGCGCCGCCCGGAGACGGACGAGCCAGGTCGCGCAGCCGGCTCTGCCACCGAGCCCGGGGAGCTGGACCGGTGAGCGCGCTGCTGTGCTCCCGGAAGGGGTGCCGCGAGCCGGCCTCGCGCGCGCTGCTGTGGAACAACCCCTCGCTGCACCTGCCCGAGCGCCGCAAAGTGTGGCTCGCCTGCGCGGCGCACGAGGGCTATCTGGCCGATTTCCTGCGTGCGCGCGGCTTCCTGAGCGAGGTGCGCGACGCCGACGACATCCCGGAGGGAGCCGGATGAGCCGCACGGGACGCTACCGGTTCCTGCTCTCAGCGCGCTGGCTGCGCTATTACGCGCTCATGCTGGTGGGCGTCATCGCCTGCGTCGCGCTGTCCTTCTGGCAGGGCGAACGGCGCGAGCAGCGGCTGGAGGAGATCCGGCACATCCAGGAGAACTACGACGGCCCGGTCCGGGACGTAAGCCAGGTGCTGCCATCGCGGCAGGACCGGCTCGCCGAGGAGGACGAGTGGACCCGGGTCGAGCTGCACGGGCAGTATGACGACCGCAGCCTGCTGGCCCGCAACCGGCCGCTGAACCAGCAGGCCGGCTTCGAGGTCGTGGTGCCGTTCCTGCTGCAGGACGGGACGACGATGCTCATCTCCCGCGGCTGGGTGCCGACCGACTCCTCCGGCGGCGCGCCGGAGAGCGTGCCCGCGCCGCCCGCCGGCGAGGCGACGGTGACCGTCAGGCTCCGGCCGGCGCAGGACGGCAGCGGCGACGACAACCCTCCGGAGACGCTGCTGGCGATCGACCCGGCGGTGGTGGACGGCCTGGAGCAGCCCTATCTGGGCGCCTACGGCGTGATGGAGAGCGAGCAGCCGCCGGCGGCCGAGCCGCTCCAGGCGATGCCGCGGCCGAGCGTGAGCGAGGGCTCGCATCTGTCCTATCAGATGCAGTGGCTGGCCTTCGGCGTGATGGTGATCGCCGGCGGCGTCTACGCCGCCCGCCGGGAAGCGCAAGGCGCCCGGGAGGCCCGGCTGCAGCGCGAAGCCGCGCAGGCGCAGGAGTACGTCGTGGTGGACAAGGACCAGCTCAAGTCCGGGCGGCTGGCACGCCCGCTTCCCTCCCAGGAGCGCCGGCGCAAGGACCGCAGGGACGAGGCGGAAGAGGACGCGCTGCTCGAATCGCGCCGCTAGCCGGACGCATCGGAACCGTCGGCCGTTCAGGCCAGCGCCACGAGCTCCTGGTAGTCGGTGCTCCACAGGTCCTCGTCGCCGTCCGGGAGCAGCAGCACCCGGTCCGGTTCCAGCGCCGCCACCGCGCCCTCGTCGTGCGTGACCAGGACGATGGCGCCCTCGTAGCGGCGGATGGCCGAGAGGATCTCCTCGCGGCTGGCGGGATCCAGGTTGTTCGTGGGCTCGTCCAGCAGCAGGACATTGGCGCTGGAGACCACCAGGGTGGCCAGGGCCAGCCGGGTCTTCTCCCCACCGGAGAGCACGCCCGCGGGCTTGTGCACATCGTCGCCGGAGAACAGGAACGACCCCAGCACGGTGCGCACGCCGGTGTCGTCCAGATCCGGGGCCGCCGAGCGCATGTTCTCCAGCACCGTGCGGGAGGTGTCGAGGGTCTCGTGCTCCTGGGCGTAATAGCCGAGCTTGAGGCCGTGGCCGTGCTCCACCGCGCCGGAATCGGGCTGCTCCAGACCGGCCAGCAGCTTCAGCAGCGTCGTCTTGCCGGCGCCGTTGAAGCCGAGCACCACCACGCGCGAGCCGCGGTCGATGCTCAAGTCCACGCCGGTGAAGATCTCCAGCGAGCCATAGGACTTCGACAGGCCGCTGGCGCTCAGCGGCACTCGGCCGCAGGGTGCCGGCTGCGGGAAGCGCAGATGCGCGACTTTGTCCTGGGCGCGCTCGGCCTCCAGCCCGGCGAGCATCCGCTCGGCGCGTTTGGCCATGTTCTGCGCGGCCACCGCCTTGGTGGCCTTGGCCCGCATCTTGTCCGCCTGGGCGCTGAGCGCGGCGGCCTTCTTCTCGGCGTTGGCGCGCTCCCGGCGCCGGCGGCGCTCATCCGACTCGCGCTGTTTGAGGAACAGGGAGTAGGACATGGCGTACACGTCGATCACGGAGCGGCCGGCGTCGAGGAAGAACACCTTGTTGACCACGTGGTCGAGCAGTTCCACATCGTGGCTGATGACGATGAGGGCACCGGGATAGACGGCGAGGTAGTCCCGCAGCCACAGGATCGACTCGGCGTCCAGGTGGTTGGTCGGCTCGTCCAGGATCATGGTGTCCGGCGCCGCGAACAGGATCCGCGCCAGCTCCACCCTGCGGCGCTGGCCGCCGGAAAGGGTGTCGATGCGCTGGCCGAGCAGCCCGGCGTCCAGGCCGAGGTTCGCGGCGATGCCCAGCGCCTCCGACTCGGCCGCGTACCCGCCCTTGGCCAGGAACTCGGCCTCTATGCGGGGGTACCGGTCGATGGCCTTGGTCATCACGTTCGCGTCCGGGGAGGACATCTGCTCCTCGGCTTTCCGCATCCGCCGGAGGATCTGCGCCAGATCGCGCGCCTCCAGGATGCGCTCCAGGCCGGTGAGGGACAGATCCCCGGTGCGGGGGTCCTGCGGCAGGTAGCCGACGTCGCCGGTGTGGCTGACCGTGCCGGACGCCGGCAGGACCTCGCCCATGAGGGCTTTCGTCAGGGTCGTCTTCCCGGCGCCGTTGCGGCCGACCAGGCCGACGCGTTCACCGCGGTTCACGTGGAAGCTCACATCGGACATCAGCACGCGCGCGCCGGCGCGCAGCTCGAGGCCGCTCACAGAGATCATGGCAGCAGCCTCCTTCAGGTGTAGAGCGCGGACATTCCGGCGCGGATCAGCCGGGCGAGTTCCTCCTGCGGCCTGACGCCGCGGTCCCGGGCCCGGCGGACGATCTCGTCCGCCTCGCCGGCCTCCAGGGTACAGGTGACGACCTGACTGCGGGGACGCGGCGCCTCCGGCCCGGCGCCGGGCTGACCGTCGGACGACGGGCCGCCCGGCTCGCGCCCGGCTCCGGCATCCGGGCGATCGCCCAGGCCGGGCCCGGCGGGAACCGGCTCACCGCGCTGGAACGCGGTCGCCGCGGCACGGGCGCGGAGATCGGCCGCCTCGTTGAGCTCGTGGTCGTTGTGCCCCTTGACCCACTCGAAGGTGACATCGCGGCCGGCCATCGCGGCGTCGATCTCCTGCAGCTGCTCGCGGTTGAGCACCGGCTTGCCGTCGGCCTTCTTCCAGCCGCGGCGTTTCCATCCCGGCAGCCAGGAGGTCACCGCGTTGATCACGTACTGGCTGTCGCACAGGATGTGCAGCGGCCGGTCCAGGTGCGCGGTGGCGCGCAGCAGCTCGCTCACCGCTTGCAGCTCGCCCTGGTTGTTCGTCGCGCGCGGCCAGCCGCCGGCGGCCCAGCGGTCCTCGTCGATGTACCAGGCCCAGCCGGCCGGGCCCGGGTTGCCGAGCGCGGAGCCGTCAACCGCCGCGTGCAGCGCGTCGTCCGTGGCGCCGGCCACTAGATGTTGAAGCCGAGCGCGCGCATCTGCTCCCGGCCGTCGGGGGTGATCCGCTCCGGTCCCCACGGCGGCATCCAGACCCAGTTGATCCGGTACTGCGGCACGATGTCCATCAGGCTCTCGCGGGTCTGGTCCTCGATCACGTCGGTGAGCGGGCAGGCGGCGGAGGTGAGCGTCATCTCGATGACGGCGGTGCCGTCGTCCTCCACGGAGAGGCCGTAGACCAGGCCGAGATCGACGATGTTGACCCCGAGTTCGGGATCGACGACGTCTTTCAGGGCCTCGGCGACCTCCTCGGGCGTGGCATTGGTGGGCCCGTCGATGACCTCGGGCATCAGTCCTCCTCGTTCCGTCCGGCACCGGTGCTCCGGTCGCCGTTCTCGTCAGGATAGTCGGCGCTGGCCTGGCGCAGCGCGTCCTCGAAGGCCTTCCAGGCCAGCAGCGCGCATTTGATCCGCGCGGGATAGCGGGACACCCCGTGGAAGGCCGCAGCATCGCCCAGCAGTTCCTCGTCCGGTGCGCCCTGGCCCCGGGAGTGCATGAGCGCCTGGAAGCCGGCCATGACCGGTGCGACCTCGTCCGGCTTCGCCTCCTGGGCCAGCTCGGAGAGCACGCTGGCCGAGGCCATGGAGATCGAGCAGCCCTGGCCGTCCCAGCGCAGCACGATCCGCCCGTCCTCTTCCCGCCGCTCCACCTCGACGGTGATCTCGTCACCGCAGGTCGGGTTCACCTGATGGGAATGGCCGAAGTACGGCGGGCGCGGCACCTCGGGCAGGCCGGAGATCGGCACGGTGTTGCCGTGCCGCTGCCGCGCGTGATCGAGGATGACCTGCTGGTACAGCTGTTCCAGGCTCATGCCGTGTCCCTCACGTCCCTCATGCAGCTCGTCTCCTTCATCTGCCCGCGTCCATCGTCCCCGTGTTCATCTGCCCCGTGCGCTCACCGGAGGAAGAAGCCGCGAACCTCGGCGACCGTGCCAAGGAGGACGTCGATCTCCTCCTCGGTCGTGTGCAGGTAGGCGCTGGCCCTGGTGGTCGCGGTCACGCCGAACCGCCGGTGCAGCGGTTGCGCGCAGTGGTGACCCACCCGCACCGCGATACCCCGTTCGTCCAGGAACTGGCCCACATCGTGGGCGTGGACCCCTTCCACGTCGAAGGCGACCGTCGCCAGCCGGTCCCCCGGCTGGCCGATCTCCTCCGGGCCGATGACGCGCACTCCAGGGATCTCCTGCAGGCCGGCGAGCATCCGCCCGGCCAGGTGTTCCTCCCAGGCGGCGATCCGGTCCATGCCGGTCTCGGCCAGGTAACGCGCCGCCGCGGCCAGTCCCACCGCCTGGGCCACCGGCTGGGTGCCGGCTTCGAACCGCTGCGGGGCCGGCATGAAGGAGGCCTGCTGGTAGTCGACCGTCGTGATCATGGAACCGCCGGTCAGGAAGGGCGGCAGGGCGTCCAGCAGCTCGGCGCGCCCGTACAGCACGCCGATGCCGGTGGGCCCGAGCATCTTGTGCCCGGAGAAGGCGGCGAAGTCGACGCCGAGCGCGGGCAGGTCCACGCCGAAGTGCGGCACCGACTGGCAGGCGTCCAGCACCGTGACGGCGTCGTGGGCGCGGGCCAGATCGACCAGGCGCCGGGCCGGGTTGACGGTGCCCAGGACGTTCGAGGCGTGGGTGAAGGCCAGCACGGCGGTGGCGGAGTCCACCAGCGCCTCGGCCCGCTCCAGGTCGAGACGACCGGCATCCGTCACCGGGATGACCCGCAGTTCGGCTCCGGTGTGCGCCGCGACCTGCTGCCAGGGCACCAGATTGGCGTGGTGCTCCATCTCGGTGATGACCAGGTTGGCGCCCGGCCCGATCCGGAAGCGCTCCGCCTCCGGGCCGCCGAGCCCGGCACTGGCGTTGACGAAGCCGTAGGCGACGAGGTTGAGCGCCTCCGTGGCGTTCTTCGCCCAGACGATCTCGCGCTCGCCGGCGCCGACGAACCCGGCCACGGCAGCGCGGGCGTCCTCGAACGCCTCGGTCGCCTCCACCGCCAGCTGGTGCGCACCGCGGTGCACTGCGGCGTTGCGGCGCTCGTAGAACTCCTGCTCCGCCTCCAGCACGCTCAGCGGCTTCTGCGACGTCGCCCCGGAGTCGAGGTAGGCCAGCCGGCGCCCGCCGGCCTCCTGCTCCTGGTAGTGCCCCAGCAGCGGGAAGTCGTTGCGGATGCGCTCCACCTCGGCCGCGTCGAACATCACCCGTCCCTTCAGGCCGTCGCGCTCAGGAACCGGTCGTAGCCTTCGTTCTCCAGCCGCTCGGCCAGTTCCGGGCCGCCTTCCTCGGCGACCCTGCCGTCGACGAAGACGTGCACGTGATCCGGCTTGATGTACTGCAGGATCCGGGTGTAGTGCGTGATCAGCAGGATGCCCACATCGGTGTTCTGCTTCGCCCGGTTGACCCCCTCGGAAACCACGCGCAGCGCGTCCACGTCGAGGCCGGAGTCGGTCTCGTCGAGCACCGCGAACTTCGGCTTGAGCAGCTCCATCTGGAGGATCTCCTGGCGCTTCTTCTCACCCCCGGAGAAGCCCTCGTTCACGTTGCGCGCGGCGAAGCTCGGATCGACCCGGAGCGCCTCCATGGCGGCGTTCAGCTCCTTGGTCCAGGTGCGCAGCTTGGGGGCCTCGCCGTCGATGGCGGTCTTGGCCGAGCGCAGGAAGTTCGTCACCGTGACGCCGGGAACCTCCACCGGGTACTGCATGGCCAGGAACAGGCCGGCGCGGGCCCGCTCGTCCACGGACATCTCCAGCAGGTCCTCGCCGTCGAGCTCGGCGGTGCCGGCGGTCACCTCGTACTTGGGGTGGCCCGCCAGGGAGTAGGCGAGGGTGGACTTGCCGGAGCCGTTGGGGCCCATGACGGCATGAGTCTCATTGGAGTTGATGTCCAGGTTGACGCCCTTGAGGATCTCCTTGGCGCCCTGATCGGTCTCGACGCTCACATGCAGATCGCGGATGGACAGTGTAGGCATGTCGTTCTCTTTCTCTACGTGCTCGGGTTGATCGGGTTGTCGATGTCGACCAGGACGTCCTCGCCCTCCAGGGAGACGGGGTAGACCCTGACCGGCTCCCAGGCCGGCGGGGTCTGCGGCTCGCCCGTGGTCAGGTCGAAGCGGGAGCCGTGGCCCCAGCACTCGATCGTGCAGCCTTCGACCTCGCCCTCGGAGAGCGAGACGTCGCCGTGCGTGCAGATGTCGTCCAGGGCGTGCACGGTGCCGGATTCGTCCTGCACGATGCACAGCTCGCGCTCTCCCACCTCGGCCCTCACGGCCTTGCCGGGGGCGAGCTCGGACCTGGCGCAGGCCACGGCGAAGCTCACAGCATGCTCCGCTGCAGCTCCTCCTCGATGGCATCCATCAGGCGGGCCTCCACCTCGGGCACCTTGATCTGCTGGATGACCTCGTTGAAGAAGCCGCGCACCACGAGGCGGCGGGCGACGATCTCGGGGATGCCGCGGGACATCAGGTAGAACAGGTGCTCCTCGTCGAAGCGGCCGGTGGAGGAGGCATGGCCGGCTCCTTCGATCTCGCCGGTCTCGATCTCCAGGTTCGGCACCGAGTCGGCGCGGGCGCCGTCCGTGAGCACCAGGTTCCGGTTCAGCTCGTACGTGTTGATGCCCAGCGCCTCGTTCCGGATGAGCACATCGCCCACCCAGACCGTGTGCGCGCCCTCGCCCTGGAGCGCGCCCTTGTAGAGCACGTCCGAGTTGGCGTTCGGCGCGTTGTGGTCGATGAAGGTGCGGTGCTCCAGGTACTGCCCGGCATCGGCGAAGTACAGGCCCAGCAGGCGGGCGTCGCCGCCGGGGCCGTCGTAGACGACGTTCGAGGCCACCCGGACGATCTTGCCGCCCAGGCTGATGGCGATGTGCTTGTACTCGGCGTCGCGGCCGACCTTGCCGTCGTGCTGGGCCAGGTGCACCGCCTCATCGTCCCAGAGCTGGAGCGAGATGACGGTCAGCTTGGCACCGGCGCCGATGACGGTGGAGAGCAGCTGGCTGAGCTTGGCCTCTCCCTTGTGCTCGATCACGACGGTCGCGGTGGAGTTCGCCCCGGCCGTGATCGCCACATGGCTGTGCGCCACCTGCCCGGCATCGGTCCCGGTGAAGCCGATGAAAACCGGCTCGCTCAGCTGCGCGTCCTGCGCGATGTCGTAGTGCAGCACCTGCGGCGCGCGGGCGGCGGCGATCGCAGCCGGGCGGTCCTCCGGCGCCGGGATGCCCAGCGCGCGCGCCTCCTCCAGGCCGATGGCCCGGCTGGTCACGCCCGCGGGAAGAGCCTCCTCGGCGCCGAGCGTGCCGGTGCCGGCTTCGTCGACGAGCAGATCGCCGATCTGCTTCAGCGGCGTGTAGCGCCACTCCTCCTGGGTGCCGGTGACCTGCGGGTAGTCCGCGGGATCGAAGGAGCGGATGCGGTCGTCACGGGACAAGGCCGGCACCTGGGCGCCGGCGCCGTGCGAATGCGGCACGGCACCGTGCTGAGCGGGCTGGCCCGCCTGGACGGATTCATTGGCTGCTGCGGTCACGTCTTTCGTCTGCCTCCTTAGCGCGCAGGCGCTCACGTACATCGATGTCTTCACGGGTGCACAGGCATCGCCTGGCGGGGTGCCTTCCAAAGGCACCGGCGGCGTCAGCCGACCGCGCCCTCCATCTGGAGCTCGATCAGCCGGTTGAGTTCCAGCGCGTACTCCATCGGAAGCTCGCGCGCGATCGGCTCGATGAACCCGCGCACGATCATCGCCATGGCCTCGGTCTCCTCCAGGCCGCGGGACATGAGGTAGAACAACTGGTCCTCGCTCACCTTCGACACCGTCGCCTCGTGGCCGAGGGAGACGTCGTCCTCCCGGATGTCGATATAGGGGTAGGTGTCGGACCGGGAGATGTTGTCGACCAGCAGAGCGTCGCACAGCACCGTGTTGGAGGAGTGCTCCGCGCCCGGCTGCACCTGCACCAGTCCCCGGTAACCGGCCCGGCCGCCGCCACGGGCCACGGACTTCGACACGATGGACGAGGAGGTGTGCGGGGCGGCGTGCACCATCTTGGCCCCGGTGTCCTGGTGCTGGCCGTTGCCGGCGAATGCCACGGAGAGGGTCTCGCCGCGGGCGTGCGGCCCGGTCAGCCAGATGGCCGGGTACTTCATGGTCACCTTGGAGCCGATGTTGCCGTCGACCCACTCCATGGTGGCGCCCTCTTCCGCGACGGCGCGCTTGGTCACCAGGTTGTACACGTTGTTCGACCAGTTCTGGATCGTCGTGTAGCGCACCCGGGAGTTCTTCTTGCAGATGATCTCCACGACGGCCGAGTGCAACGAGTCCGACTTGTAGATCGGCGCGGTGCAGCCCTCGACGTAGTGCACGTAGGAGCCCTCGTCGGCGATGATGAGCGTGCGCTCGAACTGGCCCATGTTCTCGGTGTTGATCCGGAAGTAGGCCTGCAGCGGGATCTCCACGTGAACGCCTTTGGGGACGTAGATGAAGGAGCCGCCGGACCACACGGCCGTGTTGAGCGCGGCGAACTTGTTGTCGCCGGTCGGGATCACGGTGCCGAAGTACTCCTCGAAGATCTCCGGGTGCTCCCGCAGGGCGGTGTCGGTGTCGAGGAAGATGACGCCCTGGCTCTCGAGCTCCTCGTTGATCTTGTGGTAGACCACCTCGGATTCGTACTGCGCGGCGACGCCGGCCACGAGGCGCTGCTTCTCCGCCTCGGGGATGCCCAGCTTGTCGTAGGTGCGCTTAATGTCCTCGGGCAGGTCATCCCAGGTCTGGGCCTGCTTCTCGGTGGACCGGACGAAGTACTTGATGTCGTCGAAGTCGATCCCGGTCAGATCGCCGCCCCAGGTCGGCATGGGCTTGCGCTCGAACATCTTCAGGCCCTTGAGCCGGCGCTGGAGCATCCACTCCGGCTCGTTCTTCAGGCCGGAGATCTCCCGCACGACGGCCTCGCTCAGGCCGCGCTTGGCGGTCGCGCCGGCGACGTCCGGATCGGCCCAGCCGTAGGCGTAGTTGCCGATGTCCTTCAGCTGCGGGTTCGCCTCGATGATGTGGTTGGTCTCCGCGGTATCAGTCACCGGAAGCCTCCTTCGTGCTGGTTCGGGTGCGTGCTCCGTACGAGCCGTACGGGATGTCGAGCAGTGGCCGGTGGAAGTTGGAGGTCGGGATGTGGGTGGTGCAGACGTGGTCGCCGTTGGCGAGCGTGGACAGCCTCCGCACATCGACGCCGAGCATCCTGGCGAAGCTCTCCCGCTCGACCTCGCAGAATTCGGGGAACTCCGCGGCGACCTGCTGGATCGGGCAGTGCCCCTGGCACAGCTGCATGGCCTCCATCGGGGTGCCCGCCGCGACCGGGGTGGCCGAGGCCGAGTAGCCCTCCCGCGAGAGCGCCTCGCCCAGGGCGCGGGACTTCGCCGCGACCTCCGGGCCGGCTGCCTCCACGGCGGGAGCCACTCTACGCTCGATCGCCTCCATCCGGCGCCTGGCGAACTCGGCCACGGCGCCCTCGCCGGCGTGCTCCTGGAGGTACCCCAGGACATCGACGGCGAGTTCGTCGTAGGCGGTCTCCAGGTCTTCGTGGCCGTCGGAGGTCACCACGTAGTTGCGTGCCGGGCGGCCGCGGCCGGCGTTCGGACGGCCCACCGAGCGGACCTCGATCCGGCCGGCGCGCACGAGCGCGTCGAGATGGCGCCGGATCGCCGCCGGCGTCAGGTTCATCTGCTGCGCGAGGCGGGAGGCCGGGATCGGCCCGTGCTCCAGGATGGCCGCGAAGACCCGCTGCCGGGTCTTCATGTCCTGCGAGCTGCCCGCGCCTATCCTGCCGGCAGTTCCGGCACCGCCTGCGCGGCCGCCGCCATCGACAGTGGACTTGCGTGTGATCACACTACGCCCCCTCTCGATATTCACAAGACAATCATGTCGAAAAATATTCCGGGGCGGAAACAAGGGTGCCCTAAGCCCTCGGGTTCTCCACTTGGGCCTCGGGTTCTCTACTTCGAGTAGAACAACGGTAGACTGAAGCCCTATGCCCTCTGCCGCCGTCCTCACCCTCGATGGGGTGCACAAATCCTTCGGTCCCGTGCAGGCGCTCGCCGGAATCTCACTGAGCGCCTCCCCCGGCAGCATCCTCGCCCTGCTCGGACCCAACGGCGCGGGGAAGTCCACCACCATCGCCCTCGCCGTCGGGCTGCTGCGCCCGGACGCCGGGACGGTCCGCGCCTTCGGCGCCGATCCCGTGGCCCAGGCCGCCGCGACCAGCCCGCGCACCGGCGTGATGCTGCAGGACGGCGGGCTCCCCATGGGCAGCCGCCCGATGGAGGTGCTGCGGCATCTGTCCCGGCTCTACCCGCGCACCCGGGACATCGACGAGTTCGCCGAGCGGCTGGGCATCACCGCCTTCGCCGGACGCACCGTGCGACGGCTCTCCGGCGGCGAACGCCAGCGCGTGGCGCTGGCAGCGGCGCTCGTCGGCGAACCTGAGCTGGTGTTCCTGGACGAGCCCACCGCCGGCATGGACCCGCAGGCGCGGCTGGCGGTCTGGGAGGTCGTGGAGGAACTGCGCGCCCGCGGCACCGCCATCGTCCTCACCACGCACACCATCGACGACGCCGAGCGGCTGGCCGACGACGTCGTCATCGTCGATCACGGCACCGTGATCGCCCGCGGCACCCCCGGCGCCCTGGTCGGTGCCGAGATCCACGGTGAACCGGTCCGCCGGCTGCGACTGGAACTCGCCCAGCGGCCCGAGCCTGTGCTGCAGGAGGCGCTCGAGGCCCTCGCCGCCCGGCATGGCCACGAGCTGCGGATCTCAGGCGCCACCGTGACGCTCACCGGCAAGGTGTCCACCACCGCCGTGCACGAGCTCACCGGCGCGGTGATCCAGCACGGCTCCGAGGTGACCGCCCTGGCGCTGGAACAGCGCACCCTGGAGGACGTGTTCCTCGACCTCACCGGAAGGAGCCTGCGATGAGCCCCGCCGCCAACCCGGCTGCCGCCACCGGAGCGCGCATCCGGCGCGTGCTGGCGCAGGCGCGGTTCGAGGCCCTGGCGACGCTGCGCCACGGCGAGCAGCTGCTGCTGTCGATCCTGCTGCCGGTCATCATCCTCATCGGCCTGTCCACCACGGGACTGCTGGACGCCCGCGGCCTGCTGGACCGGATGGGCGATCCCGCCGAGGCCCCCGTCGCGCTCGTCCTGCCCGGCGTCCTGGCCGTCTGCGTGGTCTCCACGGCCTTCACCGGCCAGGCCATCGCCACCGGTTTCGACCGCCGTTACGGCGTGCTCCGGCACCTGGCCACCACGCCACTGGGCCGGTCCGGGCTCGTGCAGGGCAAGCTCCTGGCGGTGCTCGCCGTCCTCGTGGTGCAGACCCTCGTGATGGGGCTCGTCGCCGCCGCGCTCGGCTGGCGCCCCAGCCTGCCGATGCTGCTGCCCGGGGCACTCATGCTGCTGCTGGGAACCGCGGCGTTCCTGGCCCTCGGGCTGCTCGTGGCCGGTACGCTACGGGCGGAGGCCACCCTGGCCGGGGCGAATCTGCTCTGGGTGCTGTTCCTGGCCGGCGGCGGGCTCCTGGTGGAGCACACCGGGGCGTGGGGCGCCGTCACGGCCGCCCTGCCGCCTGGCGCGCTCGGCCAGGGCATGCGCGCCGCCCTCCTGGAGGGCCGGCTCGACCTCGCCGCCGCGCTCGTCCTCGTCCTGTGGGCCGCCGCGGCCTACCTCGCCACCGTACGCTGGTTCAGATGGAGCTGATATGAGTCCCGCGTTCCGCGACCGCCTGCCCGCCTTCGTCGACCGCCGCGTCCGTGCCGCCGCATGGGCCATGCTGGTGGCGCAGTCCACGATCGTCTTCACCGGCGGCGTCGTCCGCCTCACCGGATCCGGCCTCGGCTGCCCTGAGTGGCCCCGCTGCACGGAGGATTCCTACGTCAACACCCCCGAGATGGGCCTGCACGGCTTCATCGAGTTCGGCAACCGCCTGCTGGGCGTGGGGCTGGGGATCCTCGGCGTGCTCACCATCCTGCTGTTGTGGCGGCTCCGCCGGCAGCGGCGCGACCTGTTTTTCATGGCGGTGGGCCTCACGGCCATCGTCCCGGTGCAGGCGCTGATCGGCGGGATCACCGTCTGGACCGGCCTGAACCCCTGGGTGGTGGCCGCCCACTTCCTGCCCTCGGCCGTGGCGGTGGCCGTCTCCGCGCTGTTCGTCCGCCGCACCTACGACGCCGGCGACCGCCTGGGCCGGCGTTCGGCGGGGCTGCCGCGCGCGCTGCTGCCGGCCATCGGCGTGCTCACCGCGATCACCGTGCTGCTCGGGGTCATCGCCACCGGCGCCGGACCCCACGCCGGTGACGCGAACACGCCGCGCAACGGCTTCGACCCCGCCCTGATGTCCCGGCTGCACGCGGTCCCGGTGTGGCTCCTGGTGGCCTGCACGGTGGCGTTCCTCATCATCGCGGTGGCGCGGCACGACCGCACGCTCATCCGCGCGGCGGCCCTGCTGCTCGGCGCCCAGCTGCTGCAGGGCACCATCGGCTACATTCAGTACTTCACCGGCCTGCCGGAGTGGCTGGTGTCGATCCACCTGATCGGCTCCTGCGCCGCGATCGCCGCGACGGCGAACCTGCTCGACGCCGATGTCCGCCGCACCCCGCTGGCACCCGCCAGGCGGGCTCCGGACCCCGTACCGGCCTAGGCCTTCCGCCGCGAGAACAGCGCCGAGACGGCACAGACCGCCGCCAGGCCCGCTACGGCGGCCACGGACCAGACGAGGAGCGCCTGCCCGGCCGGCGGGTTCTCGAAGATCCGCACCCCGCTGAACATGAACAGGAACACGGCGCCCAGGAACGGCAGCAGGCAGATCAGGGCGCCCTTGACCGGCCAGCGGATCATCACCTGGACGATGACGCTGAACCAGGACATGCCCGCGACGAGGAAGACGAACACCAGGGCCAGCGCCGCCGGATCGCGGTGCAGCTCAGCGGCGACAGTGCCGGGCACGGCCCGCCCGCCCGCGATCAGCGGCCACAGCAGCATCGCCGCGAGATGGATGAGCGCTCCGGCCGGGATGGTGAGCAGCATGAGCACCGGCAATCCCCGCAGCCGGAATCCATGGTCTGGGCGCCGGGGCGCGAACTGCAGGAACGGCCAAGCGAGTCCCGGCGCGCCGGCCAGCACGCCCACCAGCACGACGTCCAGCTCCACCTGACGGCCGTTGTGCCGCAGAATGCCGAAGCCTGCCAGCCACAGCACCGCCGTCCACAGGATGGCACTGCAGGCCGCGTAGATCAGCATCCGCCGGACGTCTCCCCACCAGCCGGGCACGGTGCTCTCGGCATCGGGCCGCGAAGCCCGGACCGGGCGCCCGGCAGGTTCGAGGCTCTCCGGCGGGGGCACCGGAATCCGATCCAGTTGTCGGGGAGGGAACGGGGGTGGCTGCTCGGGACGGGGCGGCACCGGAGGCTGCTGGCTCATGCCACCCATCGTGCCCCACCGCGGCCGGTCACCGCGGGACGCCGATGTGCCAGTCCGGCCACGCGCCGCGTGAGCGCCCTCCCGGCACAGCTGCCGGGCGTCATACTGGGGCCATGACGGCACTGCTTCTCCCCGTGCTGGGAATCGTCCTCGTGCTCGGGCTGTGCACCGCCGCGATCATCGCAGGCGCGGTGCGGCTCAGGCGACGCCACCGGCTCACCGCCGAGGGCGTCCCGGTCCGGGCCACCATCGTGGCGGTGCGGGCGCAGTCCGTCGACTCGACCTACGCCTACCATCCGATGGTGCGCTACCAGTTCCACGGCCGCTGGTGGGATTCCGCGCCCTCCGGAGGACAGCACGCGCTGCGCACCGGGACGGTGTTCAAGACCAGCGGCATGGGACAGCAGTTCATCGGCCAGCAGCTCGACGTCCTGGTGGATCCGCGGAACCCGGCGATCTCTGCGGTGCCGGGACGGGACCGGCTGGGCATCTTCCTGATCGCCCTGGGCGCCGTGTTCGGCGGGCTGTTCGTGATCCTCGGAGTGCTGGGGGCCGTGGCGGGAATCCTCTCGCGGCTCTGAGGCGGCTCTCCTCCACGAGGATCGCACGCGCGGCGGGAATGCCCGCAACCCCGCGCGGCGTTCACGCCGGTATGCGAGCACTCAGCTACTCCGCCTACGGAGATCCCGGGTCCCTGTCCCTGACCGAGCTGCCGACGCCCAAGGTCGCTCCCGGCGCCGTGCTGATCCAGGTCCATCGGGCCGCGGTCAACCCGGTCGACTGGAAGCTCATGGCCGGCGGCCTCGACGGCATGATCGACGTCGTCTTCCCGGTGGTGCCCGGCTGGGACGTCACCGGCACCGTGGCCGCGCTGGGACCGGACGTCCCGGAGTTCCAGGTGGGCCAGCGGGTCGCCGCCTACGCCCGCAAGGACGTCGTCTCCGGAGGGACCTACGCCGAGTACGTCGCCGTCCCGGCGACCTCCGTCGCGGCCGTTCCCGAGGGCGTCAGCGACGAGGCCGCCGCCGGCCTGCCGCTGGCCGGGCTCACGGCGCTGCGCTCCCTGGAGGCGCTGGATCCGCTCGGTCCCGGGGACACCGTGCTCATCCACGCCGCCTCCGGCGGGGTGGGCCATCTGGCCGCCCAGCTGGCGGTCGCCGCCGGCGCCACCGTGCTGGGCACCGCCTCTGAGGCCAATCACGAGCGGCTCCGCGCGCTGGGCGTGACTCCCCTGAGCTACGGGGAGGGACTGCCGGACCGGGTACGCGAGCATGCACCGGACGGGGTCACCGCGGTGGCGGACTTCGTCGGTGGCGTCCTCGACGACACGCTGGCCGTGCTGCGCCCCGGCGGCCGGCACGTCTCCATCGCCGATCCGGGCGTCGCCGAGGCCGGCGGGCGGTGGATCTGGGTGCGGCCCGACGGCGCGCGGCTGGCCACGCTACTGAGGCTGGTGGCGGAGGGCTCGCTGCGGGTGGAGATCGACCGGGTGTTCCCGCTCGCGGAGGGCGCCGAGGCCCTCGCGCTCAGCCGCGACGGTCAGGCCCGCGGCAAGCTCATCATCGACGTCACCCGGTGAACGGGTTGAAGAACGGATCCACCGCCACCGCGATGAACAGCACGGTCAGGTAGGTGATCGAGGCGTGGAAGACCTTCATGGCCTTCAGCTGGGTGCCGGCCAGGCCCCGCTTGGCGCGCCGGGTGAGGTCGTAGCAGAGCTTGAGGAACCATGCGCCGGCCAGCACCGAGGCGACCGTGTAGATGGGGCCCATCGGCGCCAGCGGGATCAGGGCGAGGCTGCTGAGCACCATCGCCCAGCTGTAGCCGATGATCTGCCGGCCCACGCTCACCGGCGGGGCGACCGCCGGGAGCATCGGCACCTTGGCCGCCTCGTAGTCGGCCTGGTACTTGATCGCCAGGGGCCAGTAGTGCGGCGGGGTCCAGAAGAACACCACCAGGAACAGCAGGACGGGCTCCCAGCTGAGCGAGCCGGTCACGGCGCTCCAGCCGATCAGCACCGGCATGCATCCGGCGGAGCCGCCCCAGACGATGTTCTGCGCGGTGTAGCGCTTGAGGATGATGGTGTAGCCGACCACGTAGATGAGGATCGCGACCGCGGTCAGGCCGGCCGCCACCCAGTTGGTGAAGCCGCCGAGCCAGAAGATCGAGCCGACGCCCAGGGCCAGGCCGAAGGCGAGCGCCTGCATCGGCGTGATCTCCCCGGTGACCAGCGGGCGGTTCTGCGTCCGCTCCATCTTCGCGTCGATGTCCCGGTCGATGTAGCAGTTCATCACCGAGGCACTGGCGGCCGCCATGGCGCCGCCGATGAGGGTGGCGATCATGAGCCAGATATCCGGCATGCCGCCCTGTGCGAGGAACATCACGGGAGCGGTGGTGACCAGCAGCAGCTCGATCACGCGCGGCTTGGTCAGTGAGATGTACGCCGCCAGCTTGGACCGCTTGCGCGGGGGCGCCTTCGCCTCGTCCAGAATGCGCTGCAGCGGCGCCTCGCCCTCGCGGTCCTCGCGCGAGCCGGCGTCCTGCGAGTGGGGGTTCAGTGCCGTCACGATCCTCTTCTTTTCTACCGGCGGTCGAATCCTCGACCATACTACCGCGTCTCGCCCATGGAGGCGAAGCCTCCAGCGGGCGTGGCCGAGGCGGTATTGTTCTTCACGTTCGGCTATGTTCCCGCAGGCGGCCCGCGACCGCTCCTTACAACCAGACCCCCGCACCGAAAGGGACACACGAGGCACCATGACTTCTCTGGACTGGTCAGATCTTGATGCACGGGCGGTCGACACCGCTCGTATGCTCGCCGCCGATGCGGTGCAGCGGGCCGGGCACGGACACCCCGGCACCGCCATGAGCCTGGCCCCGGCGGCGTACCTGCTCTACCAGAAGGTCATGCGGCACAGCCCCGCCAATCCGCAGTGGCTGGGCCGGGACCGCTTCGTGCTCTCGGCCGGCCACTCCAGCCTGACCCAGTACATCCAGCTGTTCCTGGCCGGGTACCGGCTTGAGCTGGACGATCTGAAGGCGCTGCGCACCTGGGGCTCGCTGACCCCGGGACATCCCGAGGTGGGGCACACCGACGGCGTGGAGATCACCACCGGCCCGCTCGGCTCGGGGCTCGCCTCCGCCGTCGGCTTCGCCTTCGCCGCCCGGCGTGAACGGGGGCTCTTCGATCCGCATACCCCCGCCGGCGAGTCGCCCTTCGACCACACCGTCTTCGTGATCGCCTCCGACGGCGATCTGCAGGAGGGCGTCTCCGGCGAGGCCAGCTCCCTCGCCGGTACGCAGCGCCTCTCCGATCTGGTGGTGATCTGGGACGACAATCGCATCTCGATCGAGGACGACACCTCGATCGCCTTCACCGAGGACGTCGAGGCCCGGTACCGCGCCTACGGCTGGCACGTGGAGCACGTCGACTTCACCCAGGGCGGGACGGAGTACCACGAGGACGTCGAGGCGCTGCACGCCGCCATCGAGCGCGGCCGCGCCCGGACGGACGCCCCCACCTTCATCCGGCTCTCGACCATCATCGCCTGGCCGGCACCGAACGCCCGGGGCACCGGCGGCTCCCACGGGGCGGCCCTCGGCGCCGACGAGGTCCGCGCCACCAAGGAGCTGCTCGGCTTCGACCCGGACGAGGACTTCGCGGTCGCCGAGGAGGTGCTGGCCCACACCCGTGCCGCGCGTGAGCGCGGGCAGGTGCTGGAGCAGTCCTGGCTGGAGCGGTTCGACTCCTGGAAGGCGGCCGAGCCGGAGCGGGCCGCGCTGCTGGAGCGGCTGCGCGCCGGGCAGCTGCCCGAGGCGGAGCTGGAGGCGGCGCTGCCGGAGTTCGCGCCCGACGAGGAGAAGGGCGTCGCCACCCGTGCCGCCTCCGGCAAGGTGCTGAACGCCATCGGCCCGGTGCTGCCCGAACTGTGGGGCGGCTCGGCGGACCTCGCCGGCTCCAACAACACCATCATCTCCGCCGATGAGAGCTTCCTGCCCGAGGACCGCTCCAGCGCGAAGTTCAAGGGCAACCCCTACGGGCGCAACCTGCACTTCGGGGTGCGGGAGTTCGCCGCCGGCCTGATCGCCAACGGCATCGCCCTGCACGGGCCGACCCTGCCCTACGCGGCCACCTTCCTGGTGTTCAGCGACTACCAGCGGGCCGCGGTCCGGCTCGCGGCGCTGCAGGAGCTCCCGGTCACCTTCGTCTGGACGCACGATTCGATCGGCCTGGGCGAGGACGGACCGACGCACCAGCCCGTAGAGCACCTGTCCGCGCTGCGGGCCATCCCGAACCTCGACGTGGTGCGGCCCGCCGACGCCAACGAAACCGCGCACGCCTGGCTGACGGTGCTCCGGCACCGCGACCGGCCCGCCGGCCTGGCGCTCACCCGCCAGGCCGTCCCGGTGCTGGACCGCTCGGAGGGCTCGGGCCTGGCCCCGGCCTCCCTCGCCTCTCGCGGCGCCTATGTGCTCAAGGACCCCGAGGGCACCCCCGACGTGGTGCTCCTGGCCAGCGGATCCGAGGTGGCCATCGCCCTGGCAGGCCAGCGCATCCTGGCGGCCGAGGGCATCGCGGCCCGCGTCGTCTCGGTGCCCTGCCAGGAGTGGTTCGACGCGCAGGACGAGGAGTACCGCGAATCGGTGCTGCCGCGTCAGCTGCGCGCCCGGGTCTCCGTCGAGGCCGGCTCCGCGCAGAGCTGGCACCGCTACACCGGCAGCTTCGGCCGGAACGTGTCGCTGGAGCACTTCGGTGCCTCGGCCGACTACCAGCGCCTGTACACCGAGTTCGGCATCACCCCGGAGGCCGTGGCGCAGGCCGCACGGGAGTCCATCGCCGATGTGAAGGAGTTCGCCAAGTGAGCCTGTCCCAGCTGAGCGCCGCCGGCGTGTCCGTGTGGCTCGACGACCTGTCCCGGGAACGGATCGAGTCCGGCAATCTGCAAGAACTCATCGACACCCGCGAGGTCGTCGGCATCACCACCAATCCGACCATCTTCGCCCAGGCGCTGCGCAACGGCGCCGCCTATGAGACCCAGGTCCGCGAGCTCGCGGCGGCCGGCACCGGAGCGGTGTCCGAGAGGGACGTCGACGAGGCCGTGTTCGCCATCACCACCCGCGATGTGGCCGCCGCCGCGGAGGTGTTCGCACCGCTGTACGAGTCCACGCAGGGCAAGGACGGCCGCGTCTCGATCGAGGTCGATCCGCGGCTGGCGCACGACACCGAGGGCACCGTCGCGGCCGCCAAGCGCCTCTGGGAGACCATCGGCAAGCCCAATGTGATGATCAAGATCCCCGCCACCGAGGCGGGCCTGCCGGCGATCACGGAGGTCATCGCGGCGGGGATCAGCGTCAATGTCACGCTGGTGTTCTCGCTGCAGCGGTACCGCGCCGTCGTCGAGGCCTATCTGGCCGGTCTGGAACGGGCCCAGGAGGCCGGCATCGACCTGTCCGCCATCCGCTCGGTGGCCTCGATCTTCGTCTCCCGGGTCGACACCGAGGTGGACAAGCGCCTGGAGGCGCTCGGCACCGAGCAGGCGCTGCAGCTGCGTGGCAAGGCGGGCATCGCCAACAGCGTGCTGGCCTACCAGATCTACCAGGAGCTGTTCAGCTCCGCCCGCTGGGACGTCCTGCAGCTTGCCGGCGCGCATCCGCAGCGGCCGCTGTGGGCCTCCACCGGCGTGAAGAACCCCGACTACCCGGACACCATGTACGTGACGGGGCTGGTCGCGCCGAACACCGTGAACACCATGCCCGAGGCGACCCTGGAGGCCTTCGCCGACCACGGCACGGTCGAGGGCGATGTCGTCAGCGGCCGCGGGGACGAGGCCGATGCGGTGCTCGACGCCCTGGCCGCCCAGGGCATCGACTACGCCGAGGTCGCCGAGGTGCTCGAGCGGGAGGGACTGGAGAAGTTCGACGCCAGCTGGGCCGAGCTGCTGCAGACCGTGCGAGGGCAGCTGGAGCAGGCCCGCTAAACCACACCGAGCGAAGGAGCGTCAATGAGCGAGGACACCACCTTGGAGTTGCACGTCGGATATCCCTCCCCGGAGGAGTTCGAGAACGAGCTCGGGGATCTGGTCACGGCCAAGGTCGCCTCCCGCATCGCCGCCGGCGATGCGACGCTCTGGGGCCCGGCCGCCGAGGAGGAGGCCGCCAAGCGGCTCGGCTGGGTGCACGCCCCGGAGCGCTCGGTGCCCCTGGTGGAGGAGATCATCGGGCTGCGCGAGGAACTGCGCGCAGAGGGAATCGACCGGATCACGCTGGCCGGCATGGGCGGTTCCTCGCTGGCCCCGGAGGTCATCGCCGCCACCTACGGCGTGGAGCTGGAGGTCCTCGACACCACCGATTCCGGGCAGGTGGCCGAGGCCATCGGCACTGATCTGTCCCGCACTCTGCTGGTGGTCTCCTCCAAGTCGGGCGGCACGGTGGAGACCGACTCGCACCGGCGTGCCTTCAGCGCCGCATTCGAGGCCATCGGCGTCGACCCCGCCTCCCGGATCGTGGTGGTGACGGATCCCGGCTCTCCCCTGCACCGCCTCGCCGAGGAAAGCGGATACCGCCGCGTGTTCCTGGCCGACGACACCGTCGGCGGCCGGTTCAGCGCCCTGACCGCCTTCGGCCTGGTGCCGGCGGGGCTGGCGGGGGCCGACATCGGCGCTCTGCTGCAGGAGGCCCAGGAGGTGCTGCCGGTGCTCACCGCCGACGCCCCGGAGAACCCGGCACTGCGGCTGGGGGCGTTCCTCGGAGCGGCGCACGCCCGGGACTCGGAGAAGCTCGTCATCGCCGACCACGGCTCGGGCCTGCCCGGCTTCGGCGCCTGGATGGAGCAGCTGGTCGCCGAATCCACCGGCAAGGACGGCAGGGGCCTGCTGCCGGTCGTGGTGGAGTCGCCTGACGCCCCCGGCTTCGCCGATGCCCGTGCCGACGCCATCCTGTTGTTCCTGGGATCCTCCCGGCCCGACATCGCCCCGGCCTCGGGACTGGCCGCCGCCGTTTCCGGGCGCCTCGGCGAGTCGTTCCTGCTGTGGGAGTACGCCATCGCGGTGGCGGGCTACAGCATCGGCATCAACCCCTTCGACCAGCCGGACGTGGAGGCCGCCAAGGTCGCCGCGCGCTCCCTGCTGAGCGGCGAGGCGCCTGCCTCCGGCGAGCCCGCCTTCACGGACGGCGCGGTGGACGTCTATGCGCTGGCGCTGGATCTGGGCCACGCCCGCACCCTGCACGAGGCGATCGACGCGCTGCTCCATGCGGCCCCCGAGTACGGGTACCTGGCGATCCAGGCGTATCTGGACCGCTT
>NZ_BMFY01000012.1 GCF_014639315.1 Sediminivirga luteola | reverse complement strand
CAACCTCTCCAACTACCGCCTCCGCATGCTCCTCGTCGCAGGCGGACTCAACACGTGATCCCCACCGGAAGTCCGAAGAGCCAGATTGCGGCCGACCTCATCGTGCGCGTTCCAGCCGGAATCGTTCGTCCCGGCCAGGATCACCAGCACATCGGCGTCCACGGGACCTGCCCCCTCCGCCATCTGAGCGGTCGTGGCGCCCCACTGCGCCCAGCCCCCGGCGAACTCGATCTCCTCGCCGACGGCATAGCTCACCCACGACTCCGGGCCGAGCTCTCCGGCGGTGAAGTCCGGGCTGTCGGCCTCGGTGATGGAATCGCCGACCGCGGCCATGCGCACGGCGTCCGCTCCGGGCTCGGGCAGCTCGTCTCCCTGGCTCATCCCGGTGCAGGCGGACAGCAGGAGCGACGCGGTCGTGACGACGGCAAGGGCGGCGGCGCGCTGGTGCAGGAACCTCATGACCTCCACGCTACCGAGAACCGAGGCTCCGAGCAGGGGCCGCGGTCCGTTCGAGAGCACGGCGGTCCGTTCGAGGCGCGGCGGGGCTGTAGGGCCCCGGCATTCCCTCGGTATTCCCTCAGTACTCCTCTGCGGCCAGTGCCGCGGCCTGACGCGCCACGACATCCGCGCGCGACTCCTGGAGCAGCGGCCATCGCCGGCGCAGCAGACGCAGTTCCGCCAGGTCAAGATCGACGTCCAGGTAGCCCGGTTCGGTGCCGAGGGCAGCCATGACTTCGCCGCTGGGGTGGTAGACGCGTGAGCCGCCCCAGAAATCCCGGTTGTTCTCCTGGCCGGACCGGTTGACGAAGACCACATAGGCCTGCAGCACCACCGCCGCGTGCAGCAGCAGCGCCTCCCACGCGCGCGAGGTAGGCACCCCCACCTCGCTCACGGCGCTGTTCGCCGGGACGACGAGGACTTCGGCGCCACCGTGGACCGCGAGCCACGGGACCGCGGGCTGCCAGGCGTCGTTGCAGATCAGAATCGCCATCCGGGTGTCCAGAAGGTCAAAACAGTGCAGCCGGCCGCCCGGCCGGAAGTGCTTGCGCTCCTCCCAGCCTCGGTAGTTCGGCAAGTACATCTTGCGCTGGATGCGCGGGTCCTCGCCGTCCAGCAGTGCGGCGCTGTTGAAGGTGTGATGGCGGAACGCCTCGGCGAACCCGGTGACGACCGCCGGGCCGTGTGAGCCCAGCGCCTGCAGGCGCCTGTCCTGCGGATCCAGCGGAGCGGCGTCGGGCACCTCGCTGAGGTGGTACCCGTGCGTGGCCAGTTCCGGGGCGATCACGAGGTCGCGGTCCCGGGCCCGGCGCACCTCCGCGTCAAGACGCCACAGATTGCCGTCCACATCGCCCAGCACCGGATCGGTCTGCAGCAGCCGCAACCGCAGCGGAGCGGCATCGGCGCCCGGGCGGGCCGGCTGCGTGTCCTCCCCCGCGGGGAGCAAGCCGTCCCCGGCGCCCGCGGCGGGACCGCCGGGCGCCGGCGCGGCGTCAGTCACCGATGAAGCCGTTCTCGCGCAGCCAGTCCGTCACGACCTGCTCCGGCGTGTCACCGTCGACGTCCACCCGGGCGTTGAGTGCCTGCAGGGTGTCGTCGTCCAGGGCCTCGCTCACCGGGGCGAGCACATCGGCGATCTGCGGCGTCTGCTCCAGCACCTCGGACCGGACGGAGACGGAGGGGTTGTACGCGGTGAAGAACTGCTGATCGTCCTCCAGCACCACGAGGTCCAGTGCCGCGTTGCGGCCGTCGGTGGCGAAGACCTCGCCGAAGTTGCACGGATCGGCGTTGTCGACGGAGTTGTAGATCACCCCGAGCGCCAGTTCCGAGGTCGCGCTGCCGGGGAGCTCGAAGCCGTAGGCCTCCTGCAGCCCGGGCCATCCGTCCTCCCGGCCGAAGAACTCCGCAGCGCCGCAGAAGCTGGCGGCCTCGGGGTCCTCGTTGGCCAGCGCCGCATAGTCCGAGAGGGTCTGCACGCCGAACTCCTCGGCGTTCTCGCGGTTCACCGCCACGGCGTAGGTGTTGTTCGCGGGGGACGGCGCGAGCCAGCTGACGCCGTTCTCGGCATCGCGCTCGGCCAGGGTCTCGTACAGTTCCTGCGGGTCGCTCGGCGCCTCGGTCTCACCGAGGTAGTTGATCCAGCCGGTGCCGGTGTACTCCCAGTACAGGTCGATGCTGCCGCCTTCAAGTGCCGCCCGGACGGTGTTCGAGCCGGACATGCCGCATTCGCGGCCGGCCTCGGCGCCGGCGGACTCCAGCGACTGCGCGGCCAGCTCGCAGAGGATCAGCTGCTCGGTGAACTCCTTCCCGCCCACGGTGAGGGTGACGTCGCTCAGATCCCCGGCTTCGGCGAGCGAACCGGCGGACACGCCGGTCGGCGGGGCGTCGCCCAGGCCGCAGCCGGCCAGGAGAGTACCGCCGGCGAGCACGGCGATCAGCGGTAGAGGGGTACGCATGATGGTCCTTCTTCCTGTCATTGTCAGATTCCCTTCGGGCTCAGATAACGCTCGGCGATTCCCGCCAGCCAATCGATCAGCAACGCCAGCGCGATGGTCAGGAGGCAGCCGGCCAGGAGGACCGGCATGCGGTTGAGCGCGATGCCCGATTCGATGAGATCGCCCAGGCCGCCTGCGCTCGTGTAGGTCGCCAGCGTCGCGACGCCGACGTTGAGGATGAGGGCCACGCGAATGCCGGCCAGCATAATCGGCACCGCCAGGGGCAGCTCCACGGTCCACAGGATCCTGGCCGGGCTCATGCCCATGCCGCGGGCGGCGTCGACGACCGCCGGGTCCACCTGCTGCAGGCCGACGATCGTGTTCCGCAGGATCGGCAGGAGGGCGTAGAGGACGAGGGCGATCACCGCCATCTGGAACCCGACCCCGTAGAGCAGCGCCAGCAGCACCAGGATGCCGATGGAGGGCACCGCCTGGCCGGCGTTGGCGACCAGCAGCACGGGCGGGGCGAGGAACGCCGCTTTCCGGCGGCTCAGGAGTACGCCGAGGGGAACGCCGATGAGGACCACCGCGACCGTGGACGCGGCCACCAGGCGGATGTGCTGACCGGTCTTGGTCAGGATGTTCTCCGCGGTGAGCTGCCGCGCCTCGATGCTGTCCAGGGACGCCACCTGGATGTAGATCAGGACGGCGGCGACGAGCGCGGCCGATACCAGCGGCAGGAGCCAGAGGCTCGTCCCGTCCCGCGTGCCCGAGAGCGCCGCGTGCCGGGTGACGCCCTGTGCCGGGGCGCTCACTGCGCTCCTCGTCCGTCGTGGAGCTGCCGGCCGTGCGTGGCCGCGAAGAGCATCTGCTGCACCGAGAACGAGGTGCCTCCGGCCACCTCGACGCGCTCGGCACCGGCGGCGAGCATCCGGTCCAGCACGGCGGCGACCGTCTCCTCCGGCGCGGCCGGAACGACGGAACCCGCCGCCGACTCCGGCCCCGGCGCGGCCGGCAGATCGCTCATCCGCAGCAGGGACAGGCGGCGGATCGCCGCGCGCTCGCCGATGAAGGACCGGACGAAGTCATCGGCCGGATTCGCCAGGATCTCCAGCGGGGTGTCGAACTGCGCCAGGCGCGAGCCCTCGGCGAAGATGGCGATCCTGTCGCCCAGGCGCAGGGCCTCGTCGATGTCGTGGGTGACGAAGACGATGGTCTTGCGGATCCGCTGCTGCAGCTGAAGGAGCTCCTCCTGCAGCCGGTCGCGCGTGATCGGGTCGATCGCCCCGAACGGCTCGTCCATGAGCATGACGGGAGGGTCGGCGGCGAGCGCCCGGGCCACGCCGACGCGTTGCTGCTGCCCGCCGGAGAGCTGCTTGGGATAGCGCCGCCGGTACTCCTCCGGGTCCAGGCCCACCAGGTGCAGCAGTTCGTCCACCCGCGCGGCGATCCGCGTCCTGTCCCAGCCGAGCATGCCGGGGACGAGACCGATGTTCTGGGCGATCGTCATATGCGGGATCAGGCCCACCTGCTGGATGACGTAGCCGATTCCGCGGCGCAGCTGATCCGGGTCCGCGGCGGCGGCGTCCTTCCCGTCGATCAGGATGCGTCCTCCGCTGGGCTCGATGAGCCGGTTGATCATCCGCAGGGTGGTGGTCTTCCCGCATCCCGAGGGGCCCACGAGCACGACGAACTCGCCGCGGCGGATGCTCATGTCCAGGGGGCGGACGGCATCGGCGCCCGCATGGGGGAAGCGTTTGGAGACGCCTTCCAGGCGGATCATCACATCGGCGTCGTCGCGGGCGGGTGCGTGGAGATCAGACATGCAGGCCTCGTGGGGTGGTGAGTGTGCGGATGACGATGAACATGAGATCCAGCACGGCGGCGACGATCACGATGGCGACCACGCCGCTGAGTGCTTCGTTGAGGGCGTTGGCACCGCCCATGCGAGCCAGGCCGCGGAAGATCAGCTCGCCCAGGCCGGGACCGTTCACGGCGGCGCCGATGGCGGCGGTCGCGACCACCATGATCGTGGCGACGCGGATGCCGTTCAGGATGACGGGCCAGGCCAGCGGGAGGCGCACCCGCAGCATCCGTGCGGTCGCGCCCATGCCCATGCCCCGTGCCGCGTCGACGACGCCCGGGTCCACGGAGTCGAGTCCGGTGACGGCGTTGCGGAAGATCGGGAACACCGCGTACACGGTCAGGGCGAGGATGGTGGGCGTCACGCCCAGACCGAAGAGCGGGATGAGCAGGCCGAACAGGGCGAAGGAGGGGATCGTGAGCAGGGTTCCCGTCAGTGAGAGGAGACCACCTCGCAACCGGGGCGTCCGCTCGGTGGCGGCCGTCAGCGCCAGCGCGAGGGCGGTGGCGATGAGCACCGCGATCAGGACCACCTGAACGTGCTGGAACAGCAGGAAGGCGATGCGTTCCCAGTGCTGGGCGACATAGGCGAAGAAGTTCATCTGACCTCGTGGGGGCTCGATGGCATGACGGGGGAGCGGTGGTCCGGCCGGGCGCGTGGACGCGCGGAGAGGTTCACACGGACGGTGCGGGCTGGGGCGCGCCCGGTTGGTGTCCCTGCTGATGACTGCCGGGCTGGAGCGGGGGTGGTATGACCGGGATCCGGTCGGTGGATGCGGAGGCGGGCGGGGGAGCCGCGAAGGCGCGGGAGAGGTAGGCGGTGGCCTGGCTAACATGCCGGCCCGCGTCCTCAAGCCGGTCGTGCAGACGATAGCGCGGGCCCGAGACGTTGATGGCGGCGATGATGCGGCCGTTGGCGTCGCGGACGGGTGCGCCGACGCCGGCCAGGCCGTCCTCGAATTCGTCGACCGCGATGGCGTAGCCGCGTTCACGGGCTGCGGCGACGCGTTCGATCAGCTCGGCCGCCGTGGCCGGGGCCTGCGGTCCGGCGCCGGGTTCGACGCCCGCGGCGAACATGCCTTCCAGTTCCTCCGCCCGGTGGTCGAAGAGCAGTGCGCGGCCGGAGGACGTGCAGGAGATCGGCGAAAGACGTCCGACCCAGTTGACGGTCTGCACGGCGTGCCCGGAGCCCTCGGTGAGGACGGTCAGGACCGAGGAGTCGCGCCGGACGGACAGGTGCACGCGCTCGTCGAGGCCGCGGGCGAGCTTGCGCATGACCGGAGGGGCGAGCATCAGCAGCCGCTGGTCCCCGGCCTGCGCGGCCACGGAGAAGAGCCGCCAGCCGAGCCGGTGCCTGCCAGCGGGGTCGCGTTCGACGAGACCGAGTTCCACGAGCGGTTTGAGCTGCCGCGAGACGACGGATTTCTCCCGTTCGATGGCCCGGCCCAGCTCCGCGACGGTCAGCCCGGCCGGCTCCGCGTGCGCGGACGCGGCCAGGGCGTCCAGGACAGCGAGGATCTTCTCGGCTGCGGAGGTGTGGGTCTCGGGCATGCCGACAGTATCCCGGCGGCGATGCATTCCCCGCAATTCGACGTTGCGATTTTTGCAACGTCAGTCGGGCTGCGTGGTCCTCCCCCCGCGGTTCACACGACCGTCGCACCGGCCGGAGAGCAGGGTTGTCCGCTCAATCGGCGGCCCCAGATCGGGTGCGCGGCGCAGCCTGCCGCCAGGACTCAGGCCGTCGTCTCGTCGTGGAGCTCGGCCCCGGCGGCGCGCAGCTCCTCCAGCGCGTTCGTGCTGGCCTGGCCGTCCACGCCCGCGACCAGGTCGGTGAGGACCCGCACGCGAAGGCCGGCGCCCAGGGCGTCCAGCGACGAAGCGCGCACGCAATGGTCGGTGGCGATACCCGCGACATCGACGTGCTGCACGCCCAGCCGTTCCAGCAGAGCCGCCGGAGAGAGGCCGATCAGTTCCTCGCCGCCGGCCGCAGCCAGCAGCTCCGAGCCGCCGGCCGGTGTGACCGCCGCGACGGAGCCCTCGAAGAGCGAGTACGCCGGCTCCCCCTGCCCCTTGTGGACGTGCACGTCGACGTGGTCTGTGGACAACGCCGGGTGGTACTCCGCGCCCGCGCTGCCGGCGACGCAGTGCACCGGCCAAGTGTCGGTGAAGTCGGGCTCGGCGGAGAAGTGGCCGCCGTTGTCGCTGCCGGCGTCGTGCCAGTCACGGGAGGCCAGCACCAGGTCGTAACGCTCGGGCGCTTCGATCAGGAGCCGGCTCAACCGCGTGGCGACCTCCGCGCCGCCGCTGACCGCCAACGCGCCGCCCTCCGTGAAGTCGTTCTGCACATCGACGATGAGCAGGGCCGTCCTGCCTGCGCCGGACTCAGCGGGTTCAACCATGGGGTCCCCTTCCGAACCTGCTTTTTCGCACCTACAGCGAGATGTTCACGAGGGTGCACGCCTTGGCCCCAGCGTAGTCCCGGGGCGCCGTGAGCTCGAGGGTCAGATGCCAGATGCTGGTGCCGAAACGCACCTCGGCGGTCCCCCAGGATTCGCCGGTGGCGATGTACCGGCCGAGCTCGGGCTCGCCGAGGGTGCGGGCCACCCGTGCCGCCTTGACCAGGGAGACGAGGTCCGCCCCGGCGAACTCGACCTCGCGCGGCCAGAGGAAATCGAACCCTGCCAGCGCCTCGGTCATCCGCGCGAAGGCGCGGTCCACCGCCGGATGCGGCGCGGGATACGACTCCACCGTCAGGGACTGCACCTGGCCGAGCGGGTTCAGGCTCGCCATCGCGCGCCGCCAGCCGTGCTCGCCCTGCACCCGCCAGCTGACCCGTGCCGGGCTCAGGTAGCGGACGTCCTCCACCGGGCCGGGTGCGCCGACGACGGTACGGGACCGGGCCAGGAGGTCGTGCCGCTCGCCGCGGGGGACATCGGCGTCCATATTGGCGCTGAAGAGGGCATCCGCCCGGGCGTCGTCGAAGTCGGCGATGAGCGCCTCCATCACCTGCGGCAGTTCCGGCAGCTCGGGCCACAGCTGGGCGTGCTGAGCAGCGGCCGGCCGCCATTCGCGCGCCGCGCTGATCTCCCGTTCCGGGACGCGGGGCCGGTTTTCGGCCCGGCTGAGCGTATCGGCGAATCCGCGTTCCAGCAGTGCCTCCATCGGTGCCCGGCTCAGCCCCGCCAGCGCGATCACCCCCAGACCCGCANTCGGTGCCCGGCTCAGCCCCGCCAGCGCGATCACCCCCAGACCCGCACCGGTGTGCCAGCGCATGGAGGAGCCGAAGCCCGGGTAACCGCCGGAGTGCCATACCGCGGTGCCGGACCGGGAGTCCTCCGCGCTGCGCACACCGAATCCGTAGGCGTGCACCTGTGCCACCGCGGTGCCTGCTGCGATGTCGAAGCGGTTGCGGACCTCGATCAGGCGGTGCGCCGCCTGCAGTTCCTGGCGCTGGGCGCGGCTGAGCGGATGCGCCGGCGCCTGCGTGCCGGTGGGGCCGGGCAGGCCGTCTTCCGACTCCGGCATGTTCGGCAGCTCCGCGGGTGGCCTGGACGCGGAGCCCGCATCGCCCGGTCGCGGCTCGACGCTGTCGGGCACCGCGATGACGCCGGCGCCGTGGCCGGCGGCCATCAGCCCGGACACCCACACGCTCAGATCCTCGACGCTGGAGTAGAGGCCGCCGATGGCGGAGAACGCGCCGGGCCCGGTGGGCTTGAGGTCCTCCAGCGTGTCGTCCGGGCGGCGACGCCGGCCGGTCGCGAACTCCGGGGCGGGGAGGCCGGCATCGGCACGGCGGCGGCGCACGTTATCGGCGGAGAAGCCGGTCGAGTGCAGTCCCAGCGGGTCCAGGATCTCCGCGGCGATGAGTTCGGGGAGGGAGCGTCTGCTGGCTTCCTCCAGGACGCGTCCGGCGATGGCGTAACCGAGGTTGGAGTATTTGAAGCGGGTGCCGGGCTCGGCGATGAAGCGGATGCCGCTGCCCAGGAGCCGGTCGAAATCCTCGGGACTGGTGGCTTCGAGGCGGTCGGCCCAGGGGTCGTCGGTGGGCAGCCCGGCCTGCATCGAAAGCAGCTGCCGCATGGTCAGCCGCGCGGGCCGGCCGTCGGGCAGACGGAGCTGACCGGCGGAGGGGAGCATCCGCTCGACGGGCTCGTCGAAGCCGAGCGTGCCGCGGTCGCGCAGCAGGAGCGCGGCGGCCGCGACGAACGATTTGGTCATCGAGGCGATCCGGAAGACCCGGTCGGGCTGCGCGGCGTGCACCAGCCGGCCCTCGGCGATCACGCCGTAGGCCAGGTCCACATCCGGCTGGGCCTGCCGGAACTCCTCCAGGGGTGCGGTCAGCGGGGCGTAGTCGATCACCACGCCAGCCTACTGCGCCCCGAGCGCTACCGGCCCCAGCCGCCAGGCGCACGGCATGCCCGGACGGTCAGGGCGGGCTTCCGGTTCCGTGCGCCGCGGATGCTATCGCCGTGGTTCAGGCGCCGTGCCTCAGGCGGCGCCGATGAGTCCCTCACGCCCGCCGGAGACCCAGGACGGGTCGAAGGAACGGTCACCGCGGACCTCGGCGGCCAGTCCGTCCAGGACCGAGCTGGCCTCGGCGTCGAGTTCCGCGGTCAGCCCGGCCAGGAGCTCGTCGAAGTGGTCGGTGTACCGGGTGCCCGGGATGGTGGACAGGGCCACACCCAGCGACCCGGCCTTGGCGTAGAGCCAGGCGAGGGACAGGGCCGCGGCGGGGACGCCGAGGCGGCCGGCCTGCTCGCGGAGCCGGCCGGCGAGCGCGTCGTTGTGCGGCAGGTTCTCCGCGGCAAACCACGGGAAGGCCAGCCGGGTGTCGCCCTCGCCGATCTGATCGGGTGAGAACCGGTCGGTGAGCAGCCCCCGGCCGACGGGCGAGTAGGCGACGAACCCGATTCCCAGCTCGGCGAGCGTCGGCAGCACGTACCGTTCCACGTCCCGGGCGAGGACGCTCCACTCGCTCTGCACCGCCGCCAGCGGGTGGACGGCGTGGGCGCGCCGGATCTCCTCCGCGGTCGCCTCGGAGAGGCCGATGGTGCGGACCTTGCCGGCCTGCACCAGCTCGCCCAGCGCGCCGGCGCTCTCCTCGACCGGCACGTTGGGGTCCACGCGATGCAGGTAGTAGAGGTCGACGTAATCGGTGCCGAGCCGCTGCAGGCTCAGATCGATCTGCTCCTTGATATACGCGGCGTCGCCGCGGGCGGTCCGCTTGCCCACGCCGCCGCCAGGCACGATGCCCACCTTGGTGGCGATGGTGAACTCCTCGCGGCGGCCGGCCAGGAACGTGCCCAGGATCTGCTCGGAGAGCCCGTTGCCGTAGAGGTTGGCCGTGTCGATGAATGTCACGCCGCGCTCGCGCACATCTTCCAGCAGCCGCAGCGACTCGGCCTCGCCGATGTTCCCGTAGGTACCGGCGATGGACATCGCGCCGTAGCCGAGCGCGTCGGCGGTGAGGTCGGGACCGAGCTGGACGGAGGGGATGGCGGGGGCGGGCATAGGTTCCCTTTCATGCAGGGCGCTTTTTTCGCAGGGGCGCTCCGGGAGTGCCTGGCACCCCGCGGGTCCTGCGCCGGCGCTGTTCTGGTCGTGACGGTCGTGTGGCGGTTGGTGCCTGTAGCGGAAGCCGTTCCCATCATGCCCCATCGCGGCTTCGCGCCGTTCGGGAAGATCACACACTGAGTCATGCGAGCACTGCCGGCCGGGCCCCGGCACGGCCTGCGCCTGCGCGCACCGGCAATGCCCGCGAAGGAAGCGTGCGCGGCAGGCGAGCGCAGCATGAAAGCGGGCCGGGTCAGTCCTCGAAATCCCAGTCGTCGGCGGAGATCGTCGGGATGGAGGCGGTGACGACGGAACCGTCGGCACGCAGCGCACCCTCGAAGTCGTGGGCGGTGGGCGGATCCTGGCTGATCCGGGGCCCCTGGTGCTCCAGCGGCACGCTCGCGCCGGAGCCGGGCAGGATGTCAACCGGCACGCCGCGCACTGAGACTGATACCGCCGGGCCGTAGTCCAGCGCGAAGTCGATCCGGTCCTGCCGCACGGTGACGGTGATGCGCGACTGCCGCACCGCCAGCCGGAACTGCAGTCGCGTCCAGTCCTCCGGAAGGCGCGGGTCGAAGCTGAGGTCACCGTGGTGGTCCCGCATACCGCCGTAACCGTTGACCAGTGCCATCCAGATACCGCCGGTGGAGGCCACGTGCACCCCGTCGGAGGTGTTCCGGTGCAGATTGGACAGATCCACGTACAGAGCATCCTCGAAGTACTTCGAGGCCAGCCGGTGGTAGCCCACCTCAGCGGCGACGATCGACTGCACCACGGCCGAAAGCGTGGAGTCGCCGGTCGTGAGCGCATCGTAGTACTCGAAGTCGCGGCGCTTCTGCTCGGCCGTGAACTCGTGGCCCTGGAGCAGCAGCGCCAGCACCACATCGGCCTGCTTGAGCACCTGGAAGCGGTAGATCACGAGCGGGTGGTAGTGCAGCAGGAGCGGCCGCTTCTCCGGTGGCGTGTGCTCCAGATCCCACATCTCCTTCTCCAGGAAGCGGGCGTCCTGCGGGTGGATGCCGCGGAAGGCGTCGAAGGGGATCTCCATCGCCTCGGCCGCCGCGCGCCAGTCCTCGACCTCGCGGTCCTCCAGCCCGAGCCGGGCCACCAGCCGCCCGTAGGCGTGGGGATCCTCGGCCTGCAACCGCCGGCAGACATCGGCGGCAGCCAGGAGGTTCGCCTTCGCCATCACGTTCGTGTAGAGGTTGTCGTCCACGACGGTGGTGTACTCGTCGGGACCGGTGACGCCGTCGATGTGGAACTTCCGGTCCCCGTTGGTGCGCCAGAACCCGAGGTCCTCCCACAGCCGGGCGGTCTCGACCAGCACATCCGCCCCGCCGCGCTTGAGGAACTCGTGATCCCCCGCGGCGTTCACGTACTGCATGAGCGCATGGGCGATGTCCGCATCGATGTGGTACTGCGCGGTGCCGGCGGCGTAGTAGGCGCTGGACTCCTGCCCGTTGATGGTCCGCCACGGGAACAGCGCGCCGCGCTGGTTGAGTTCCCGCGCTCGGTCGCGGGCTTCGTCCAGCATGCCGACTCTGAAGCGCAGCAGGTTCCTGGCGACGTTCGGCATGGTGTAGCTCAGGAACGGCATCACGTAGATCTCGGTGTCCCAGAAGTAGTGGCCGCCGTAACCTGAGCCGGTCATCCCCTTGGCGGGGACGCCCTGACCGTCCGAGCGCGTGGATGCCTGGGCCAGCTGGAAGAGGTTCCACCGCACCGCCTGAAGGGTCTCGGGCTGGCCCTCGATCTCCACGCCGCAGCGGTCCCAGAACTCGTCGAGCCAGGCCCGCTGCTGTGCGAACAGTTCCGGTACGCCGGTCTCCAGAGCGCGGTCCAGCGTGCGGCTGCAGCGGTCGGCCAGCTCGCGGGTCGGCACGCCGCGGGAGGTGTGGTAGCTGATGAACTTGGTCAGCCGGATGCGCTTGCCGGCCCGGGCGCGCACCCGGTAGACGTGCTTGGCCAGGTCGTCGTCGATGTCGGCGCTCTGATCCCAGTCGTTCTCGGTCTCCAGGCGGTGATGCATGCCGACCACCACCGTCATCAGCGATCTGTTGGCCCGGTAGCCGAGCATCGCCCGCTCATTCGTGATGCGCTGGAGCTGCGGGACGAGGACGCGTTCCTCAATGGCTTCGGCTTTACGCGGGTCGAAGCCACCGAGTTCCTCGGCCGGGGGCGGGGCGTGGTACTCGTCCTCGGAATCCTGCCGGTTGAGGATCTGGCTGGACAGGACGATGGACGCATCGGCGTCCAGCACTGTGACGTCGTACTCGATCAGCGCCAGGTGCCGCTCGGTGAAGGACACCATCCGGCGGGACTCGATCAGCACGCGTTTGCCGCCCGGCGTGCACCATTCCACCTCGCGGCACAGGTAGCCCTCCCGGAACTCCAGCCTGCGGGTATACCGGAGCAGATCGGCCTCGGTCAGGACGAAGGGCTCGTCGTCCACGTAGAGCCGGATGATCTTGGAGTCCGGCACGTTGACGATGGTCTGGCCCACCCGCGCGAAGCCGTAGGCCTCCTCGGCGTGACGGATCGACCAGGTCTCGTGGAAGCCGTTGATGAAGGTGCCGTACTCGTGGCCCTTGCGACCCTCGTCCCAGTTGCCGCGCATGCCCAGGTAGCCGTTGGCCACGGAGAAGATCGTCTCCGCCTCTGCCTGCCCCTTGGGGTCGAAGGCGGCTTCCACGAGGGCCCACTCGTCCACCGGGTGGGTGTGCCTGTTGAGACCGGGGACCGCGCCGAATGCCATGGTGACTCCTCAGCCGGCTCGCGGGCGCACAGCGATCAGGTGCCCGAGCCGCGATGCGTGTACGAAGGTGCTGTACGAAGGGCGCCGCAACAGGGAAGGCGGCTCATGTGTGACTGACTGTCCGTGTCGGTAACTGTCGGTAACTGTCGGTACTCGACGAGGATACACGCTTTGCACCGCCGGTTTCCGCTCGCCGGCTTCGCGTGCTGTGCTCCCACCGCCCTTCCTGCAGGCTCGCGTTCCAGCTCCCTGCCGCCCGCGCTTGTGCCCGCGCGGCTCCACCGGCCGTATCAACCATGTGACGACCACCGGGCGAGCATGCGCACGGGGGCCACCAGGCGCGAAACGACTACTTAGTGACAGGACCACACCGTAGACGGTGGTGTTCTGTCACTAAGCGTGTGTTTTGCGGGCGGGGGCGGTGCTGCGCCGCCGTGCTGCCGTCACCCGCCATGCCAGCACCGGCTGTGCTGTCGGCGCGGCGGGACTAGCAGCACCGACCGTGCTGCTGGCGCTGGCCGGACTAGCGACACCCGTCGTGTGCGATGCGGGACCGCAGCCTCGCGGGGTAGGGCCGCGAGGTGCCGAGCAGCGTCATGGTGTAGGGCCGCGGGGTGCCGGGCAGCCGAGCGGGGTGGGCCGCGGGGTGCCGGGCAGCGCCGCGATGCGCAGTGTGCCGCCGGCTCTGGCTCGGCTGGAAAACGCGGATGTGTTGCCAGAACACACTGGTAGTGACAGAACCACACCGTAGACGGTGGTGTTCTGTCACTAAGCGTGTGTTTTGCGGGCGTGCTGTGTCGCCGTGTTGCGTCGCCGGGCGATGTGGCATCGCGTGTGCTGTGCTGGGCGGACCCCGGGCCGGAGTGGGGGTGAAGGGCAGTAAGCGCAGTGGAAGTAAGGGGCGGTAAGCACGGGGGCGGTAAGCGCAGTAGTGAAGGGCGGTAAGTGCGGTGGGGGTAAGGGACGGTAAGCATGGGGGCGGTAAGCGCAGGGGGAGTGAAGGGCAGTAAGCGTAGTGGGAGTAAGGGGCAGTAAGCGCTGCGGGATCGAGGGCAGCGGGAATAAAGTAACGGGCAGTGAAGTTGAGTCAGGCGTACGCAACTTTTATGCCAATGGATTTGACAGGTCCCTCGGGTGAGCGAAGACTCGAGGGCAACCGACTTAAGACCGACAAGAGAAGGAGGCGCCTCGTATGGGACGCGCAGTAGGAATCGACCTGGGTACGACCAACTCCGTGGTGGCGGTGCTCGAAGGCGGCGAGCCGAAGGTCATCGCCAACGCCGAGGGTGGTCGCACCACGCCGTCCGTCGTGGCGGTGGCGAAGAACGGTGACAGCCTGGTCGGCGAGATCGCCAAGCGTCAGGCCGTGACGAACGTGAAGAACACGGTGACCTCCGTCAAGCGGCACATGGGAACGGACTGGAAGACCGAGATCGGCGGCAAGACGCTGACCGCCCCGGAGATCTCCGCCCGTATCCTCCAGAAGCTCAAGCACGACGCCGAGGCCTACCTCAACGAGGATGTCACCGACGCGGTGATCACCGTGCCGGCGTACTTCAACGACGCCGAGCGCCAGGCCACCAAGGACGCCGGTGAGATCGCCGGCCTGAACGTGCTGCGCATCATCAACGAGCCCACCGCCGCGGCTCTGGCCTACGGCCTGGAGCGCGGCAAGGAAGACGAACTCATCCTGGTGTTCGACCTCGGCGGCGGCACCTTCGACGTGTCCCTGCTGGAGGTCGGCAAGGACGAGGACGACTTCTCCACCATCCAGGTGCGCGCCACTTCCGGCGACAACCGCCTCGGTGGCGACGACTGGGACCAGCGCGTGGTGGAGTGGCTGCTGGAGCGCGCCAAGGAGGAGGCCGGCGTCGACCTGAAAGACGACGCCACCGCCCTGCAGCGCCTGAAGGAGGCCGCGGAGCAGGCCAAGAAGGAACTCTCCTCCGCCACCAGCACCAATATCTCCCTGCAGTACCTCACCATGGGCGCTGACGGCCCGGTGCACCTGGAGGAGACCCTCACCCGCGCGAAGTTCGAGGACCTGACGAAGGACCTGCTGGAGCGGACCAAGAAGCCGTTCCACGCCGTCATCAAGGACGCCGACATCAAGGTCTCCGACATCGACCACGTCGTCCTCGTCGGCGGCTCGACCCGTATGCCTGCCGTCAGCGAGGTCGTCAAGGAGCTCACCGGGGGCAAGGAGCCCAATAAGGGCGTGAACCCGGATGAGGTGGTGGCCATCGGCGCCGCCGTGCAGGCCGGTGTGCTGAAGGGCGAGCGCAAGGACGTCCTGCTGATCGACGTCACGCCGCTGTCCCTGGGCCTGGAGACCAAGGGTGGCGTGATGACGAAGCTGATCGAGCGGAACACGCCGATCCCCACCAAGCGCAGCGAGACCTTCACCACGGCGGAGGACAACCAGCCGAGCGTGTCCATCCAGGTGTTCCAGGGCGAGCGCGAGTTCACCCGGGACAACAAGCCGCTGGGCACCTTCGAGCTGACCGGGATCGCGCCGGCCCCGCGCGGTGTGCCGCAGATCGAGGTCTCCTTCGACATCGACGCCAACGGCATCGTGCACGTGTCCGCCACGGACAAGGGCACCGGCAAGGAGCAGTCGATGACCATCACCGGCGGTTCCGCGCTGCCGAAGGAGGACATCGAGCGGATGGTCCGCGAAGCCGAGGAGCACGCGGAGGAGGACAAGCGCCGCCGTGAGGCCCAGGAGACCCGGAACAACGCCGAGCAGCTGGCCTACTCCACGGAGAAGCTGCTGAGCGAGAACGAGGACAAGCTGCCCGAGGACGTCAAGACCCAGATCAAGGGCGACGTCGAGGCGGTCCGCGAAGCGCTCAAGGGCGAGGACGACGAGGCGGTGAAGTCCGCCTACGACACGCTCGTGCAGAACCAGAGCAAGATCGGCGAGGCGATCTACTCGCAGGGTGCCGCTGCCGGTGGCGCCGATGCCGGTGCCGCCGCTGACGGGGGTGACTCCGGTCAGGAGGGCGGCTCCGATGAGGACATCGTCGACGCCGAGGTCGTGGATGAGGACGAGGAGAAGAAGTAATGGCTGAGGAAGAGAACGGCGGCTTCTCCTTCAGCGACAAGCGCCGCATCGACCCGGAGACCGGCCAGCCCCGCCCGGCGTCCGCCGGCGACGGCGGCCAGGCCTCGGCCGGCGGCCAGGCCCCGGACGCCGATGCCGCTCCGTCCGGCCAGGGCGGGGCACCCTCCGCTCCGTCCGGCCAGGGCGGGGCACCCTCCGCCGGGGCCCCCGCAGGCGGGTCGGCGGGCGGGGACGACAGTGCCGCGCCCGCTGCGCCGTCGGGGCCGGGCACGGCTGCGGACGCGCCGGGTCAGGCCGGGCCGGACATCGTCCCGGACGACGTGTCCGGTCTGGACGACCTGCCCCCGGCGCAGGAGGAGCCTGCGGCCGCGCAGGATCCCCATGCGGTGCTGGCGGAGGAGCGGCTGAACGATCTGAAGCGGATCAACGCCGAGTACGCCTCCTACCGGGCCCGCGCGGCCCGCGACCAGGAGGCGGCCAAGGCCAGCGGCGTACTGGAAGTCGTCGAAGCGCTCATCCCGGTACTTGACGAGGTGCGCCTGGCTCAGGAGAACGGCGATGTGACGGGTCCGTTCGAGACCCACACGCAGAAACTGTTCGAGGCGCTCGCCAAGGTGGGCGTGGAGCAGTACGGCGCCCCGGGCGAGGAGTTCGACCCGGCCGTGCACGAGGCGCTCATGCAGCAGCCGTCCTCCGAGGTGGAGGTGACCACCATCTCGGTGGTGATGCAGCCGGGTTACCGTCTCGGCGAGCGTGTCGTCCGGGCCGCGCGGGTGGGCGTGCTGGCGCCGGAGGACGACTGAGCGGTGACGACTGAGCGGTACTGAGCGGTTGATCGCGCCGGCCGCCACGCGGGAGGTCCCAGGCCTCTGCGCGGCGGCCGGCCGGATCCGCCAGGCCCTCGCACCGCCGACGGGGACGACAATCGAGGACAGAAAAAAGCAGAAGGGAGGTGTCAGGTGAACACCGGACCACAGAACGACTGGTTCGAGAAGGATTTCTACGCCACGCTCGGCGTCAGCAAGGACGCCTCCGAGCAGGACATCAAGAAGGCCTACCGCAAGCTGGCCCGGAAGCACCATCCGGACACCAACCCGGATGACAAGGCCTCCGAGCGGAAGTTCAAGGAGATCGGCCAGGCCTACCAGGTGCTGTCCGATCCCGAGGCACGCAAGCAGTACGACCAGGTCCGGGCCATGGGCTCCGGCGCGCGGTTCACCGCCGGCAGCGGCGGCCCGAGCGGTGGCGGCGGCTTCGAGGACGTCTTCAGCGACCTGTTCAATCGCGGCGGGTACACCACGCGGCGTACCGGTGGATATACCACCAGGGGGCCCGGTGGCGCCGGCACCGTCCCGCCCGATCTGTCGGACCTGCTCGGCGGCTTCGGCGGTTTCGGGCAGGCACCCGGCCCGAGTAAGGGCCGTGACGTCACCGCCCGTACCCGGCTGAGCTTCACCGAGGCCATCAACGGCTCCACGGTGAAGCTGACCGGCCAGGACGGCTTCCAGGTGACAATGCGGACTCCGCCGGGAGTCAAGGACGGCCAGAAGATCCGCCTGCGGGGCAAGGGCCGGCCGAGCCCCGACGGCGGAGCCCCCGGAGATCTGGTCGTGACCGTGGACGTCGACCCGCACCCGGTCTTC
Organism: Sediminivirga luteola; assembly: GCF_014639315.1. Lineage (GTDB taxonomy): Bacteria > Actinomycetota > Actinomycetes > Actinomycetales > Brevibacteriaceae > Sediminivirga > Sediminivirga luteola. The sequence continues at coordinate 113,914 of NZ_BMFY01000012.1, read as the reverse complement.
ACCCGGGACGGCGACAATCTGCGGATCACCCTTCCGGTGACGTTCGACGAGGCGGCGCTGGGCGCCCAGGTGCGGGTGCCGACGCTGGGCGGCCAGCCGGTCACGCTGAAGATCCCGGCGGGGACGCCATCCGGTCGTGTGCTGCGGCTGCGGGGCAAGGGCGTCAAGACCAAGGACCGCACCGGCGACCTGCTCGTCACGGTCGAGGTCGTGGTGCCCCAGAACCTCAGCGGCAAGGCCAAGACCGCGGTGGAGGACTTCGCCAAGGCAACCCAGGGCGAGGATCCCAGGCGCGATCTGTACTCCCGCGCGCGGGCCAGCTGACGCCCGCGCGGGGGTGAGGGCTGGCGGGCCGTCCGCCGGCCCCGGGGGAGGACTTTTCGGAGGGAGGCTTCGAATGCACATCGACCGGCACTCACCGGTGTACGTGATCTCGGTGGCGGCCGAACTTGCCCGGATGCACCCGCAGACCCTGCGCCAGTACGACAGACTGGGGCTGGTCTCGCCGCGGCGCACCGCCGGGCGCGGGCGCCGCTATTCGGCCGACGACATCGACCGGCTCAGGGAGATCCAGCGGCTCTCGCAGGACGAGGGGATCAACCTGGCCGGCATCAAGCACATCATGGAGCTGGAGAACCGCGTGCAGGAACTGCAGGCGGAGGTCGCCGAGCTCCGGGACCGCCTCGACCGCGCAGAGAGCGCAGCCGGCGCCAGCCGCCGCATTTTCGCCGCGGCCGCCTCGGGCGATGTCACCACCGTGCGCCCCGGCCAGCGCCCCACGGTGCAGCGCTCCGCCGCGCTGGTGCGGTGGACGCCGTTCCCCTCGCAGTTCCGCTGAGCGGCGGCCGTTGCGTCGCGAGCGCGTCCCGGGCGCTGCCGCAGGTCTCCTGATCACAGTAGATTGGGAGGCACTCATCGGCGCCGACGACGGAGAGGGCGGAACGGGAAATGAGCGAGCGCATCCAGCCGGTAGGGACCGCAGAGCCGGAGTACCGGCTGTGGGAGCCCCTGGACCCCGACGCCGCAGGCGTCTTCAAGGGGATCCCCGAGGAGGACCGCGCCTACTGGGAACGGGCCCGTGCCTTCGTGCAGGACGAGGTGGCGCCCGTGATCGACGGCTACTGGGAGAAAGCGGAGTATCCCGTTCACTTCGTCCGGCGACTCGGGGAGCTCGATCTCCTGCGCGACGGCGCCGATGTCCCAGGCAAGCCTCCGCAGAGCCCGCTGGCGGCCAATCTGGTCCAGATGGAACTCAGTCGCGGCGACGGCTCCGTGGGCACCATCGTCGGCGTCCAGGGTGCCCTGGCACTGCGGTCCATCGCCCTGCTGGGCTCGGAGACGCAGAAGGAACGCTGGCTGCCGCCGCTGGCCGAGGGCACCGTCATGGGCGCCTTCGCGCTCACCGAGCCCACCCACGGCTCTGATTCCGTGAGCCTGGAGACGACGGCGCGGAGCGTCGAGGGCGGTTACGTTCTCAACGGGCACAAGAAGTGGATCGGCAACGGCAACCTCGGCGGGGTGTCCGTCGTCTGGGCCCGCGGCGACGACGGGCAGGTGCAGGGTTTCCTGGTGCCGCAGGACGCCGAGGGCTACACCGCGGAGGTCATTGCCGGGAAGGCCTCGCTGCGGGCCCTGTGGCAGACGTTCATCACCCTGGACGAGGTCTTCGTCCCCGAGGACGCCCGGCTGGAGAACGCCAACAGTTTCAAGGACACCGCGCGGGTGCTCAAGACGACCCGGCTGGGCGTGGCGTGGTCCGCGCTCGGGCATGCCACCGCGGCCTATGAGACGTCGGTGCACTACGCTCGGCAGCGGATCCAGTTCGGCCGGCCGCTGGCGGCCTCCGCCATCGTGCAGGAGCGGCTCAGCCGGATGCTCAGCGCGCTCACCGGGCTGCAGACCCTGCTGATGCAGCTCACCCGCCAGGATGTGGCGGGCGACCTCAACGGAGCACAGGCCGCGCTGGGCAAGTACACCGCCACCCGGACGGCGCGGGAGATCGTCGCCAATGCGCGCGATCTGCTCGGCGGCAACGGGATCCTGCTGCAGTACCGGGTGGCGCGGCACTTCGCCGATGTCGAGGCCCTGCACACCTACGAGGGCACCGAGACGGTGCAGGCCCTGCTGATCGGCCGCGACATCACCGGATATTCGGCGTTCGCCTGAAGCAGACCGGTCGTTCCGTGCCGAGACGACCTGCCCTGTTCCTTGGTGGAAGCCCACGCCTGATTTCGACACTCATCGCCTGTGTGAGGTGCGCTCACGCCGCGTGAGTGCACAACCCGGAATGTGGTCCACCCGCAGTTACGTCGTCACTGCGCCCGTATATCGTCGCTGCCCATGCCTGGGAAGTGACGACCTACGGGCGCGCTGACGATGTAAGGCCGCATCCGCCTGCGGCTGTGTGGAAACCCGCGTCTGGTTCGAAACTCCACGCGTGATCGGTGGGTGTGCGGGTGGATTTGTGAGCCGTCGTGGATTTGAGGTCGGTGCCGGCTCCGCTCAGCGGTTGCGCAGCGTGGCGCCGATCAGGCAAACGGTCATGATCGCGAGCAGCCCCAGTTCCAGGCCGAGCGGTGCCACCCAGTCGCCGGCCGCGCTGTGCACGCCGCCGAGCACCGGGGGACCGAAGGCGGCGACGGCGTAGCCGACGGCATGCATGAGCACGGAAAGGCTGGCGGCCTGAGCGGCGCTGCGCGAGATCTGCGCGATCACGGTCAGCAGCACCGTGAAGATCCCCGCCTGCGCAACCCCGCCCAGGGACAGCCAGAGCCACCACAGCTGCGGCAGGAACAGCAGGCCCAGCGGCACCGAGAGCCAGCAGGCGGACATGAAGGCAGCGGCACCGGTCGCGCCCAGCAGCCGCATCAGCAGCGGTGTGCCGATGGCGCCGGCGATGGCCACGCCCTGGAAGATCGACGCCGCCGATCCTGCCTGTACGGTCCCCATCCCGGCGGTGTCGCTCAGGATCGAGGGCAGCCAGGCGGAGAAGGCGTAGTAGGAGAAGGACTGGGCACTGAAGGCGATGGCCAGCAGCCATCCGGTCAGGCTCCTCCAGGCCGGACGGAAAGGACGGGTGGTGCGGTCCTCAATCCGGGGCGGCCCGGCCCCGGCGTCGTCGGCAGGCTCTGCCAGTCCGTCTGCGGGCGCGGGACTCGCCGGGCTATGGTCGGCATCGGCATCGGCATCGGCATCGGCATCGGCATCGGCATCGGCATCGGCGTTCGCGGGCCGGCGGCCGGGCCCGCCCCAGCCGAAGGCGGGCGTCCAGACGATCGCGGCGAGCACCGCCATGACCGCCCAGGCGCTCAGCGCCAGGCGCCAGCCCAGCAGTTCCGCCAGCGGAGCCATGCCGATCGTGACCGTCATGGTGCCGATGTTCATCGCCGCGACGTACACGCCCATCACCAGCCCGATGCGCTCCCGGGGGATGTCCCGGTGCACGATGATCGGGACGACGATGTTGCCGATCGCGATGGCGGCGCCCATCATGACCGTGCCGGCGAACGCGGTCTCGGGTCCGCCGAGGGACCGCAGGATGGTGCCGAGCAGGACGCCGCAGATGGTCCCGGCGACCGCGCGTTCGGGGCCGGTGCGCCCGATCAGCGCCGACGAGAACGGCGTGAGCACCGCGAAGCACAGCACCGGGATGCTGGTGAGCAGTCCGGCGGTCGCCGCGCTCACGCCCAGGCCCGCCTGGATGTCCTGCATGACGGGAGCCAGCGCGACGAAAGGCGCACGCAGATTCAGGGCGAGCAGGACGAGCGCGGCGAGGACCAGCAGGAAAGGGGCGTTGCGACGGACGGGCACGGGGCCGATTATCCCAGTGCCGGACCGCCCGATGCGGTGCGGGGTGGCGGCAACCGCCGCCCTGCGCGGTGCCCGTCACCAGCCCCTTCGATACCGGCAACCTTGGCAGTGCCGCTGCGAGCCACCGGACCGCGGGGCGTTGAACTCACCAGGAATCAGCGCATCGCTCCTGGAACGGGTGAACAGAGCGGCCGGTCGCTCCGCCTGCCGAAAGGGAGCGCGGAACTCTGCCGCTCAGAGGTCCTGAAGCGCCTGAGCGGTCGCCAGCGCCGCCACCGTCGCCTCGTGGCCCTTGTCTTCACGTGAACCGGCAAGGCCGGCCCGGTCCAGGGCCTGTTCTTCGTCGTCGCAGGTGAGCACCCCGAAGCCGATGGGGGTGGAGGTCGCCAGCGTCGCCTGGGTCAGACCCGTGGTCGCCGCCTGGCAGACATAGTCGAAGTGGGGAGTTCCGCCGCGGATCACGACGCCCAGCGCCACCACCGCATCGGCGTCCCGCGCGGCCTCCTGCGCGGCGAGGGGCAGCTCGAAACTGCCCGGCACCCGGAGCACCCGGACCTGGTCCTCGGCCAGGCCCGCCTCGCTCGCGGCGCGGAGGGCTCCGGCGATGAGGCCGTCCATGACCTGCTGATGCCACTGCGCGGCCACGATGACCAGGCGCAGGGAGGAATCGTCGATGCTGATGTGCGGGGCGCCGTGACCGGCCATGGGTGCTCCTGTTCCTTCGGTTCGTCTGCGGGGGTTCGTCTGCTGGTTCGGCTGTGCGGGTGGGCTCGTGTCACAGCTCGGCGTGGCGTTCGGTGATCACCGCCGGCGCCAGGGTGCGTGGGTGCGTCAATGTGTGCGGGCGGCCTTATGCCAGGCCGCTGAGTTGGTGGTGCATCCTGTCCCGTTTGGTGGTCAGGTACCGGGCGTTGTCCGGGCGCGCGGGGACCTCCAGCTGTTCCGTCGCGGCCACCTCGATGCCCAGGCCGCGCAGCGCCCGTTCCTTGGCGGGATTGTTGCTCAGCAGCCGGATGCGGGTCTGCCCGAGCGTGCGCAGGATGACCGCGGCGGCCTCGTAGCTGCGGGAGTCCTCGGGCAGACCCAGGCGGAGATTCGCATCCACCGTGTCGTAACCCTCCTCCTGCAGGCGGTATGCCGCGAGCTTGTTCACCAGGCCGATGCCCCGTCCCTCGTGGGCGGCCATGTAGATGAGGGTGCCGCCCTCGCCGGCGATGCGGGCGAGCGCCTCGTGCAGCTGCTCGCCGCAGTCACACCGGTACGAGCCGAAGACGTCGCCGGTCAGGCACTCGGAGTGCACGCGGACCAGGGGAAGGGCGTCGGCGGCGGCGTCGCGTGCCTCTCGGCTCAGGCTCAGGTACTCGTGCGCGCCGATGCGCCAGGCGCGGGCGTGGAAATCGCCGTGGGCGGTCGGCAGGCTCACCGTCGGTGGCAGGGCTGGCAGCGAGGCATCCGGGTCCGCAGCCGATGCCGTTGCAGGTGCCAGGGTCGGTTCTGCGCCTGGCCGCATGGCACCGTCGGAGGCGGCTGTCGTCGCCGGGCGAGGCGCTGGTGCGATGGTGTCCGCACCGCCGGAGTCGAGGTGGACCGGCGGCGGGGACGCATCGGTTCCCGGTGTGGTGCTGCTCGCCGTGTCGGCGATGGTCTGCAAATGGCCGGCGAGCTGCTCGATGCTGATGAGCGGCAGGTCGTGCTCGGCGGCGAATTCCTCCAGGGCCGGCAGCCGCATCATCGATCCGTCGTCGTGGACGAGTTCGGCGATGACTCCGGCCGGTTGCAGGCCCGCCAGCCGGGCCAGGTCCACGGCGGCCTCGGTGTGGCCGGGCCGTTCCAGGACGCCGCCGTCACGGGCGATCAGGGGGAAGATGTGACCGGGCCGGACCAGGTCATCGGCGGTGGTGAGGGGATCGGCCAGGAGGTTCACGGTGCGGGCCCGGTCGGCGGCGCTGATGCCGGTGGAGACGCCCTCGCGGGCATCGCAGCTGAGCGTGTACGCCGTTCCGCGCGGATCCTGGTTCTGGGCGACCATGGGCGGCAGCTCGAGGCGCTCGGCGTGGTTCCGGGGCAGCGGCGCGCAGACGACCCCGGAGGAGTAGCGGATCATGAAGCCGAGCGACTCGGCGGTGGCGGTCTGCGCGGCCATGATCAGGTCGCCCTCGTTCTCGCGGTCCTCGTCGTCGACGACCACGACGAGCCCGCCGCGGGCGATCTGGGCTACCGCCTGGTGCACGGTGCTGAAGCTCATGCCCGCACCTCCCCGGTTCCGGCGGACGCATCGGCGCGTAACCCGTCCCCGGTGGCGAGCGAGACGTCCCCGGCGGGGACGTGATCGCCGGGTGGCTCCGTACCGGGTACGACGCGCGGCACATCGGTGCTGGTGGCTGAGATGTCGCGAGAGGAGGCGTGGCCGCCGGGAATCTCATCGCCACCTGCGGGCGGCGTGGCTGCGGGCCGTGGCGCTGCCGGGGCGAGACCGGGGCCTCCGGTTGCGGTGTGGAAGAGGAAGAGCCGCTGGGCGTGCTTGGCGAGCACATCGGCCTCGACGTTGACCTCCTCGCCGGGACCGGCTTCGCCGAAGGTCGTGGCCGCGAGCGTCGCGGGGATGAGCCCGACCTCCACCCAGGCGGGGGAGGCGTGCGGCGGGCTGACGGCGGTCAGGGTCAGGGAGACTCCCTGCAGGGCGATGGAGCCTTTCTCCACCATGAGCGGCGCCAGGTCCTCCGGGATCTCCACCCGGACGCGCCGCCAGCTGCCGTACTCCTCGACTTCGGCGATCCGGCCGATGCCGTCGACGTGGCCCTGGACGATGTGCCCGTCGAGGCGTCCGTGCGCCGGAAGGCAGCGTTCCAGGTTGACCCGATGGCCGGGGGCGAGCCGGCCGAGAGTGGTGCGGGTGAGGGTCTCGCCCATCACATCGGCGGTGAAGAGGTGCTCGCCGTCGCGGGGGTGCACGGAAGCCCTGTCATCCAGCGGGACGCCGGCGGGAACCGCGGTGAGGCAGACGCCGTTGACCGCGAGGGAGCCGCCGCCGGGAAGATCCTCCAGGATAGCGCCGGCGCGCACCGTGATGCGGGCGCTGCCGCCGAGGTCCTCGATCCGAACGACCGAACCCAGCTCGGCGATGATGCCTGTGAACACGTCTCCTCCTTAGCTCGCCGGGAGAGAGGAGACAGCGGGCGCCCGGCAGGGGCGCCTACGGACGCGCGGGCACGCCTACACGGGTGCGCTCGTGCGCCATGTTCCTCCCATCCAGGCTTTCACTGTCGGTCTCGGAATCTCACCGAGTCCACCGCCTGCGCTGCAGACGGGTCGCGGACTATACCGCCGGCACGGAATCTCACCGTCCCCGGAACATGTGCCTTTCACTATAGGAGACGTGCACCCCGGAGCACCAGGGCATGCGTCGCACGGCGACATCTGCGACTCCCCGAGGAGGCTTGATGGTGGTGGCCCGTGCGGCCGTCTCAGCGCAAGCGGCATGCCCATCCGGGTAGGGATCGCCGGGTGCGGTGGCACGAGTGCCGCGGGGCTTCGGCCGCGGGTGTTCTGACCTCGTCCGCAAGCGGCGCGGCCGGGCGGGGTCACCCCCGGAACTGACCCGACTGCGGGCATGACGCTGCAAGGGCGTGCGAGAGTGTCCTACGGCGTGGGGGCGCCGGTTAGAACAGGGCTCTTTGTTCCAGGCGAGCAGCAGGACCGGCAGGTGGTGTTGTCTCCCGGGGGATCCCTCCGGTACGGGCGGCCCTGGTGAGGGCGCCCCCGTGACGCGGATCACGGCATATGGTATGTTTTCCGAACCAAAAGAGTATTCCGGGAGGGACGGAACCATGACCGACCTGAAACAGACCCTGGGAACATGGCAGCTGCTGGCCTTCGGCGTCGCGGGTGTCGTGGGGGCGAGCTGGATCTACACCAACTCCGCGTTCTTCGATCTGTACGGAGCCGGCGGCGTCCTGATCGGGCTTGCCATCGGTGTGGCGCTCGCGGCGTGCATCGCCTCTGCCTACTCCCGGTTCACCGCCGTGTTCCCGCGCGCCGGCGGCGAGGTCGTGTTCGCCTACGCCACGCTGGGACGCGGCGCGAGCTTCCTGACGGGATGGATGCTCCTCGGCGCCTATGTCTCCTCCCTGGCCTTCTACGTGACCGCCTTCGGCTACCTGCTGGGGAACTTCTTCCCGTGGATGAACACCATCCCGCTGTACACGATCAACGACGAGACGGTGTACCTTCCGGTGCTCGCCGTTGGCGTGGTGCTCACGCTGGTGTACTTCACCCTGAACTGGTTCAGCGTGAAGATCGGCGCGCAGGTGCAACTCCTGATGTTCCTGGCCATCATCGCCGGCGGGCTGGCGCTCGCCGTGACAGGTTTCAGCGCGGGCTCGCCCGGTAACCTGATCCCCGCCTTCGGCCCCGAGGCCGCGCCGTTCGCCGACACTATGCGGTTCGTGATCCCGGGAATGACCTTCCTGGCCGGTTTCGGGCTCGTCGCCGTGCTGGCGGAGGACGCCCGCATCGCGCCGGCCAAGACAGGCCGCCTGGTGGTACTGACGGTGCTCCTCGCCGGCGGCTTCTACCTCCTGGTCCTGCTGGCGACGGCATGGGTCCTGCCGTGGCAGGAGGTGGCCGCGATGGATCTCGGGACCGTCGATGCGTTCCGTGCCGCAGGGTTCCCCGCGCTGGGCGCGGTGGCCTATCTGATCGCCGTGCTGGGCTTGCTGACCAGCTTCCTAGGTCTGTTCGTGGCATGCTCGCGCGTCATGGTGGCGATGGGCCGCGCCGGTCTCCTGCCCTCGGCGCTGGCGGCGGTGCATCCCCGGCGAGGCACGCCGCACATCGCACTGGTGTTCGTCACCGTCATCACCCTCGCGCTCGGTTGGCTGGGCCCGGGCGCGGTTACGTGGTTCCTCGATACCGGGGGCATCTATCTCGGCGTGGTGTGGATTGCCGTGACCCTGGCTTACTATCGCGCCCCGCGCCGGTACCCGCAGGTCCGTGGAGCGACGCCCTGGTGGGAGAATGCGCTGCCCGGGATCGGCGCCGCCGGGGCGCTGTTCGTCATCGTGCTCGCCCTGCTCCCCGGAACGGGTTCATCACTGGTGTGGCCCGCGGAGTACATCATCCTGCTCGCATGGCTGGCCCTGGGCTTCGTGCTCTACCTGGGCGGCGCCCGGAAGCCGGATGCGGAGGCTCTGCAGTCCCTGACCGGCTCGACGGCAGCGGGCGCTGACCGGCGCGGGGGCCATGAAGGCTGAGGGGATGACGGATGCGGGCCGCCCGGACCCGGCACCGGGGCGCGGTGAACAACTCGGCGAGGCCGTCCGCCTCGCGGCGAAGTACCTGGACGCCCGGGTGCGGGAGGAACGGGAACGAGGCGTGACGATGGCATACGGCCTCGTCGCTGGCGGCGGGCTGAGCTGTGCCGGTGGCGGTTCCGGGCACATCTACCGAGTCGCCTCCATGACGAAGTCCTTCACGGCGGCGCTCGTGCTCGGGCTCAGGGACGGCCTGGTGCGGTCACTGGAACCGCTGGATCTGGACCGCACCTTGCGGAGCTATCTCCAGCCGGTCATCCCCGCGATGGCCCGCCGGGAACTGCGTGCGATCACCGTCAGGGACGCATTGACGATGGCCACCGGACTGCCGACCGACGACCCCTGGGCGGACCGCCTCGAGAGCCTAGGCCGGCAGGAGTTCGCGGTGCTGCTGGACCGGGACCTCGTCACGAATGCGGGGGCCGGGACGGCCTACGAGTACTCCAATCTGGCGTACGCGCTGCTCGGCGCCCTGGCGGAGAAAGTGACCGGCAGGACGTTCCGCGACCTCGTACACCAGGAGATCCTTGCCCGGTTCGGGCTCTCCGAGTCGGGACTCGACTACCGGGCGCTGCCGGCGGACAGGCTGATGCCGGGATTCCGCCGGGGCCTGGACGGGATGCGGGTCCCCGAGCCGTGGCAGCCGCCGGGAGCCTTCAGCCCCATTGGCGGATTGCTGAGCACCGTCGCCGACATCGCGCGCTGGATGACGGTGCTGATGAGCGCCCTGCCCGCTGCGGAGGAAGGCTGGGCGAGGATATTCCGGGACATGCAGCAGGCTCAGCGGTTCTACCGGCTGGAGCAGCGGCCAGAGGCCGTCGCGGTGGAAAGCTACGGCTACGGCCTCCACCATCGGCACGAACCCGTGCTCGGGGACATCCTCTACCACTCTGGCGGCTATCCCGGATTCGGCTCGCATATGCGATGGCACCCGGCGTCGGGAACGGGGGTGATCGTGATGGGGAACACCACCTACTTCGACGCAGCGGCCCCCGCCCGGGAGGCCCTCGGCCGGATCACGGCGGCGTGGTCCGCCACGAACCCGGCTGCCTCGCCGGGCACGACGCCGGTGGCGCCCAAGGCGGCCCGTCCGCTCCACCCGCACCCCGTGCCTGCCGAGGTCAGGGAGCGGATGCACCAGCTGGAAACGCTCATCCGGAGCTGGTCAGATGCGGGCGCCGACGCGATCTTCAGCGCCAATATGGATCTGGACATGAGCCGGGCCGAGCGACGCGAACTCCACGCCCGCGCGCGGCAGCGGACCGGTGAGGCAGCGGACGCCCCTTTCGAGGTGGAGTTCCTCTCTGCCAGCCAGGCCCGCTGGACGGTGACCGGCCCGGCCGGCACTCGGACGGTCACTGCGAAAACGGACCCTTTCGGGCTCATCTGCGCCGTGGAGGTGGAGACGCGATCGCGCGATGAGTGACGGCGCGCCGTGTGGCAGGCAGCCGGCTCCGGGGCCTTTTGGCCGCCCGGCTGTTGAGCGGCCGGGGTGAGCTGCGTAACATCGTGCCATGTCGTCATCGATCTTCGTCACCGGCGAGGCGAAGGCACCGTCGAACAACGCCATCACCACGCAGTACGGTCTGTTCTACATCGCCTTCGTGATCGACAACGACACCCACCGCATTCTGGATGCCGAGTGCACGGCGACGTTGGCCCTGACGAACTCCTTCGTCAGGGACCTGTTCGTCGGAGCGAGCATCGCAGAGGAAGGTCGCCTTACGGAGCAGATTACCCAGCGCTATCACGGCTCCTCGCAGCGGGCACTCATCGCGGCGTATCACAGCGCCGTCGTGAAGTACCGCGGCATCGTCGGCCTGCCCGGCTGACACACCGGCCCGGGGGACGCCAAGCAGCCCCCGCCGCCAGTGCACGACCGCACCGATTGCCTTAGTCCTTCGCCGGACGAGATCCAGTCGGGGACAGCACGGGCGCGTACGCGAGTGCGCGCCGTCCGGGCTGTTTCCGGCTTTTTTCGTGCCCGAGAACGGGCATGCAGGCAGTTCGAGGAAGGACGTGAAAACGGCAATGATCACCGATGGGTTCCTCTTCCTGGGGGTGCTGCTCGCCATGGCGGGCGTCATCGTCTACGTGGAGAGACGCAAGCAGTACGCGCTGTTCCGGTACGTGCCGGGATTCGTGATGCTCTACCTCGGCGCGGCGGCGCTCAACACCGCCGGTGTATTCGGCGACTCCGAGTCCATCGAGACTGTGGGATCCGGAGTCCAGGACGCGCTGCTGCCGGCGATGATCCTGCTCCTGCTGTTCCGCTGCGATGTCCGCAAGATCGTCCGGCTCGGTCCCAAGCTGCTCCTCACCTTCGCGGTGACCGCGGTCAGCATCGTGATCGGTTTCATTGTCAGCTACCTGATCTTCCAGGGACTGCTGGACGAAGGATCCTGGCGGGGCCTGGCGGCACTGAGTGCTTCCTGGACCGGCGGCTCGGCGAACATGGTGGCTGTCCAGGGCATCCTCGAGGCGCCGGAGAACATCTTCGGCCATGTGCTCATCGTCGACACGATCGTCTATTCGCTGTGGCTGCTGGTGATGTTCTCCTCCGTGGCGTTCTCCGACCGGTTCAACCGCTGGACCAAGGCGGACACCAGTCACCTGGATGTTCACGCTGCTGCGGACACCGAGGACGAGGCCCGGCCGATCGACCTGGCGTCCTTGATGACGCTGATTGCCTTCAGCCTCTTCGTCTCTGCGATCGCCTGGCAGATCGGCGGGGTCCTGCCGGAGATCGGCATCGTCGTCACCGGCACCACCTGGACCATCCTCATCGTGAGTGTCCTTGGCCTGATCATCGGCTCCACCCGGCTGGGGAAGACCGCCGGATCCACCGAGGTGGCGACCATCATGCTGTACGTCATCATCGGCATCATCGCCTCGGGTTCCGACTTCAGCTCCATCGCCGAGGCGCCCCTCTACCTGCTCGCCGGCCTGGTCGTCGTGATCGTGCACGGCCTGATCATGGCTATCTACGCCAAGCTCACCCGGACCGAGCTGTTCAGCATCGCGGTGGCCAGCACGGCGAACATCGGCGGCGTGGCCTCCGCACCTGTCGTGGCCGGCGCCTTCAACCGCCAGCTGGTGCCCGTCGGCGTCCTGTTCGCGCTCATCGGCGCGTTCGGCGGGACCTTCGTCGGCCTCCTGACCGGTCAGATCCTGGCGGTGCTGTAGATGAGCAGACTGCGGATCGAGGCGCTCAGCACGCGGATCGGTGCGATCCCGCTGAAGCGTCCCTTCATCACATCTCGCCGGCGTACCGAGAGCGTCACCGTCGTCACCGTCGAACTCCGGCTCGCCGGTGGCGCTACCGGGATCGGTACCGCGGCGGAGACTTTCGCGGTGACGGGGGAATCCGCGGCCTCCATGGCCGCGGCCCTGGATGGGCCCATCGCCGCCGCGCTGACCGGTGCCGAGCGGTCACTCACCGGGCATGCCGAGGCCATCGCAGCCAGCTGCGCATCGAACACCAGCGCCAAGGCGGCCGCCGAGATCGCCCTGCACGATGCATGGGCCCGCGGCCTCGGCGTGCCGCTGGCCACGGCGCTCGGCGGTGATCCGGCGGCGGAACTCCGCACCGATATGACCGTCAGCCTGCAGGACCCCGCCACCATGGCAGCCGACGCCGTGGCCGCCGCCGAAGACGGGTACCGCACGCTGAAGATCAAACTCGGCGGCGACTGGTCAGCGGATATGGACCGGTTGCGCGCTGTCAACGAGGCGGTTCCGGAAGCCTCGCTGCGCCTGGATGCCAATCAGGGCTGGACGGTCAAGGACGCCATCCGTGCGATCCGGCGGATCGAGGATGAAGGCTTCCCGGTGGAGCTCGTCGAGCAGCCCGTGCACCGGGAGGATCTGCACGGGCTGAGGCAGGTCACTGCCGCCGTGATGACGCCGGTGATGGCCGATGAGGCGCTCACCTCGCCCGCCGATGCGCTCCGCCTGGCCGGCATGCGGGCGGCGGACCTGTTCAACATCAAGCTCGCCAAGTGCGGTGGCATCCGGCAGGCCCTCGCGATCGCGGACATCGCTCACGCCGCCGGGATCCCCTGCATGGTGGGCGCGATGATGGAACCCCGCGTCTCCATCACCGCCGCCGCTCATCTGGCCGCTGCGCACCTGGCGATCACCCTGATCGATCTTGACCCGGCCGAATGGATGGCCGAGAACGGACCGGCAGGTGGATACACGATGCACGGCTCGCGGATGGTGCTTCCGTCGGCGCCGGGCCTCGGGTTCCAGGCCGGCCGGAGCTCCTCCGGCCGGAACGCCCCTGAAAGAGACACGGAAAGGACGACCCCATGAAGATCGCCACGCTCATCAGCGGACTCCTGGCAGCCTCGCTGACGGCCGTCGCCGCGCCCGCAGCGGCAACGGGGCCGGCCGGCAGCGAGGACGCCCTCGCTGCCGGGGACACGGCATTCATCGGCGTCACCGCGGCGACGCTGTGGGTGGAACCCGGTCTGGCCCGCGACATCGACGCGCCCTCCCTGAGCGACCCCGTGGACCTGGACCGGTGGAACGAGAACCTTGAGGACACCGAACTGCGACGCTGGCTCACCGGGAAGCTGGAGACCCAAGCCGTCTACGGTTCCCGGGTGGAAGTCCTCGACATCGAAGGCGACTGGGCCCATGTGGCCGTCGCCGAGCAGTCCACTCCGCGGGACGAGCGCGGCTACCCCGGTTGGCTCCCGGCCGCGCAGTTGCGCGAGGACGACCGCTTCGAGCGGCTGCAGGAACGGCGCAGCCGGGCGGTGGTGACGGCCAAGCGCGCTGCGCTGGCTGCGGATCCCAAGGGGAATCGGGTGCTGCAGGACCTGAGCTTCAACACCGAGCTCCCGGTCCTGGCCCGCACGCCCCGTGCAGTGCGGGTCGCGCTCCCGGGAGGCGGCGGCGCGTGGCTGGACGCCGCCGATGTGGATGTCTACGCGCCCGGACAGGATCCGGCTCAGCCCAGTGGGGACGACCTCGTCGCCACCGCGGAACAGTTCCTGGGGCTGCGCTACCTCTGGGCCGGCGTGTCCTCGTACGGTTTCGACTGCTCAGGATTCACCTACAGCGTCCATCGTGCCCACGGCATCGACATCCCCCGTGACTCCGGCGTGCAGGCCGAAGCCGGGCAGGAGGTGGCGGTGGAAGATCTGCAGCCCGGCGACCTGTTGTTCTTCGCCGAGCCCGGTGGAGTCGGCCGGGTGCACCACGTGGGCATGTACATCGGCGACGGGCGGATGATCCACGCGCCGAACGCCGCGGAGTCCGTCTCCATCGTGGACTGGCAGGACTGGGACGCCGCCGATGAGTTCTCCGGAGCGCGCCGGATGATCTGATCCGTGCGGAGCGGGTCTGACACGGGCCGGCCCTCATCGCCGCCGGTGCGGGCCGGTCCAGTGCTGTGACGGAGCCCACCTGGTGCGACCTGCAGCGGCGGGCGTAGGCTCACAGCAGGCATAGACGAACATCTATGCGTTCTATATGCCGCGGTGCGTGGTGACCGGCCTCGAGCTGCGGCGCCGTGCGAGGAAGAGGGACAGCATGAAGATCACAGCAGCAGTCGCCACCGCACCCGAGACGGATCTGGACATCCGCGAACTCGAACTCGATGAGCCGCGCCCCGACGAGGTGACCGTGCGGCTGGTCGCCTCCGGCGTATGCCACACCGATGCCATCGTCCGCGACCAGTGGTATCCCACTCCGCTGCCGGCCGTCCTGGGGCACGAGGGCTCCGGCATCGTCGAAGCGGTCGGATCCGCCGTGACGGACCTGAAGGTCGGAGACAAGGTCGTGCTGGGCCCGGCGTCGTGCGGGGTGTGCGAGCAGTGCATCACCGGCCATCCGCAGTACTGCGTCGACTTCTACGCCTACAACTTCGGTGGGACCCGGCCCGACGGTTCCGTCGCCTTCACCCAGGACGGGGAAGCGGTCTCCTCGAACTTCTTCGGGCAGTCGTCATTCGCCTCGTACACGAACGTGCGGGCACGGAACGCCGTGAAGGTCGCCGATGACGCGCCCCTGGAACTGCTCGGCCCGCTGGGCTGCGGCATCATGACAGGTTCCGGCGCGGTGCTCAACGTGCTCAAGCCCGGCCCCGGCGAATCGATCGCCATCTTCGGCACCGGAGCGGTCGGACTGGCCGGGATGCTCGCGGCGATCGCCGCCGGCGCCACGACGATCATCATGGTCGACATCGTCCCCTCGCGGCTGGAGTTCGCCAAGGAACTCGGCGCCACGCATGTGGTCAACTCCCGGGAGGACGACGCGGTCGAGCGGATCCGGGAGATCACCGGCGGCCGCGGCGTCAGCTATGCCCTGGACACCACCGGAGTGCCGCCGGTGTTCTCCCAGATGACCAAGTCCCTCGCGCTGCGCGGTCACGGCGCCCTCGTCGGCGCTGCGAAGCTCGGCACGGAGGCGCCGTTCGACATCGGCACCCTCCTGGTCAGCGGGATCACCGTCTCCATGGTGGTCGAGGGCGATGCGGTGCCGCGCGAGTTCATCCCCAAGCTGATCTCGCTCTACGAGCGCGGCCTGTTCCCGTTCGACAAACTGGTGAAGACGTACGGGTTCTCCGACATCAACACCGCCTTCGCCGATTCGGAGTCGGGCGAGACCATCAAGCCGGTCCTCTTGTACTGAGCTGCGCTGGGCCGTGCCTGGCCGGCAGCAGGCCAAGACCGGACTTTATCCGGTAGGGTCCTGGGCCGTGCCCGGTCTGTAGCAAGCCGAGAAAGCCACGGCTGTTTTGAAAACCCACCAGTGATCGGCGGTGGGAATTCGAAACAGCCGTGGTTTTCGCCTCTCGTGCCGGCGATCCTGCCGTGCCGCGATAGGTATGGCGTTTCGTTGAGTGACGCTGCGGATGAGAAATTAGCGGGGTGAACGGTTTCAGCGGAGCAGGGCGCGCCGGAGCACCTCCGCCAGGTGCAGCGCATCGGCTCCGGTTCCCTGCCGCACCTGTGTCCGGCAGGAGAACCCGTCGGCGAGGATGAGGTCGCCCGCGCCGCGCTTGCGGATGGCCGGGAACAGCTCTCGTTCGCCCAGCTGGAGGGACAGCTCGGCGTGGCCCGGTTCAAAGCCCCAGTTGCCGGCCAGCCCGCAGCAGCCGGTTTCAATGGTGCGTTCGTCGACGCCGATGGCCTTCAGTACCTCAGAGGCCGGGTCGTGGTCCCCGACCGAGCGTTCGTGGCAGTGCACCTGGCCCACCGCCCGGATGTCCAGGCGCCCGAACGGCCACTGAGCTGCGCTCCGGTCCCCGGGTGCCACGTCCCCGCGCGTCGGTGTTTCGTTCCTGCTCACAGGCGCCCCGTCTTCGCCAGGACGCGCGTTCGCGCTGGGAGGGACTGTGGCGTTCACCGGCGGGGCCATGCCATCAAGGCGCAGGTCCGAGCCGGGCAGGTGCCGCGCCACCACCGTGGCGAAGGGGGCGACCAGTTCCTGCAGCCGCGCCGCGCGCGGGTCGTCCGGCAGCAGTTCCGCCGCCTCGTGCGCCAGCATCGCGTGGCAAGAGGGTTCCAGCCCGATCACGGGCAGCCCGGCCGCCAGATACGGTTCCATCACGTCCAGCGTCGCCGCCAGCACCCGCTTCACCATGCCCAGCTGCCCCGTGGAGTGCCAGGTCAGGCCGCAGCAGACGGCACCGGCCGGCATCTCCACCCGGTAGCCCAGTGCCTCCAGGACCTCGATGGCCGCCTGCCCCGGACCCGTGTCCAGATGGTTCGTGAACGAATCCGGCCATAGCACCACGGCCGGCCTGGCGTCGGCGGCGGCCGCGGCGGCGCGGGCAGCGTCCGGCGCGGCCCGGCCTCGTCCACCGGTCCGGCGACGCAGGAACAGTTCCTGCAGGGAACGAGGGGCGAAGGAGATCATCCGGCGGGAACGGTCCACGCCGGCGGCAGTCTTGGTCAGCCACTCGATACCGGGTACGCGCATCGCCGCGTTCACCGCGGCCGCCGCGCCGGGGACCTTGTGCAGCAGACGGGTGGCGGCCGGCAGCCATCCCATCGAGTAATGGGCCAGCGGCCGGACCCGGCCCTCATAGTGCCGGTGCAGGAACTCCGCCTTGTACGTGGCCATGTCCACGTTCACGGGGCACTCGCTCGCGCAGGCCTTGCACGAGAGGCACAGGTCGAGCGCGTCCTTGACCTCCGCGGAACGGAAGCCGTCCGGGATGGACTCGCCGCGCAACATCTCCGAGAGCAGCCGGGCCCGGCCGCGGGTGGAATGCACCTCATCCCGGGTGACGTGGAACGAGGGGCACATGGCTCCCTCCATGGAGCGGCAGGCGCCCACGCCCACGCACCGGTTCACCGCGTTGACCAGCGATCCGCCGTCCCGGGACAGCGCATGGACCGGCCGCAGCTCGAACGTCCGCTGCCCGGGACCGGGCCGCAGGCGCTCATCCAGCGGCTCGGGGTCCACCAGTACGCCGGGGTTGAAGACGTTCCCGGGGTCGAACACGGCCTTGAACCGCCGGAACGCCTCACGCGCCTCCGGGCTGTACATGGTGGCCAGCAGCTCGGAACGGGCACGGCCGTCGCCGTGCTCGCCGGAGAGCGAGCCCCCGTGCCGGTGGACCAGCGCCGCTGCGTCCTGGAGGAACGCGCGGAACACGGCCACGCCCTCCTGCGTGCCAGGTGTGAAGGACAGGCGCAGATGCACGCATCCCTCACCGAAATGGCCGAACGGGATGCCCCGCAGGCCGTGCTGTGCCATCAGAGCGTAGAGATCGCGCAGATAGTCGGCCAGATGTTCCGGCGGCACAGCCGAGTCTTCCCAGCCGGGCCACGCCTCGCCCCCGTCCGGCAACCTGGTGACGATGCCCGCGCTGGCCTCCCGGATGCGCCATAGCGCCCGGACTCTGGCGGGATCGGTCACGACGACCGACTCCGCCGCCTGGGGTGTGTCCGCGACCAGCCGCCGGGCGAGGTCCTTCGCCTCCTCCGGCGTCGCGCCCGTCGTCTCGCAGTACAGCCAGCCGCCGGTGCCCTCCTCGTCCGCCGGGCGCCCCATCGCCGTGCCGAGCGCGCCGAGGCCGGGAAGGTCGGCGCCGGCGTCCTCGTTTCCTGGCTGGGACCGCAGCGCGTCGAGCAGATCGCCGCCCATGCCCTCGATCGTCGCCACACCGGGCCGGCGCAGTGCAGGGGCCGCGGCGGCCGCGTCGAACACGGTGGGGAACGCCAGGACGGCCAGCGCGGTCGCCAGCGGGCGTTCGACGAGTGAGACGGTCAGCTCGGTGATGACGCCGAGGGTGCCCTCCGATCCGGCCACGGCCTTGGCCGTGTCGAAATGGTGCTCCGGAAGCAGGTAGTGCAGGCCGTACCCGGACACCTGCCGGGGGAAACGCCCCAGTTCCAGGCGCAGCAGCGCGAGGTTCTCTTCCCGCAGCTGCCGCAGCCCGGCATCGAGCGTCTCGTCGCCGGTGCCGCCCGCCCGCAGGGTGACCTCGCGGCCGTCAGCCAGCATGAGGGTGACGGAGATCAGGTTTGACGCGGAGGTCCCCCAGGCCACCGAGTGGGAGCCGCAGGCGTTGTTCGCCACCATCCCGCCGATGGTGCAGCGCGAGTGCGTGGACGGATCGGGCCCGTAGGTGAGGCCGTGCGGAGCCGCCGCGGCGCGCAGCTGGTCGCAGACCACCCCCGGCTGGACGCGTGCCAGGCGGGCTTGCGGATCGATCTGCAGGATGCGGTCCAGGTGCCGTGAGGTGTCGATGACGAGGCCCTCGCCGATGGCGTTGCCGGCCACGGAGGTGCCGCCGCCGCGGGCGACGACGGACCAGCCGTGCAGCTGTGCCAGCTCGAGTCCGGCGCGGATGTCGCCGGCATCGCGGGGTTCCAGGACGGCGGCGGGCAGCCGGCGGTAGAGGGAGGCGTCGGAGACATAGGCGCCGCGGGTGGTCAGATCCTGCCGCAGGAGCGGGCCGAGCCGTTCCCGGAGCGCCCTGATGCGAGCACTCGCCTGGGCGGTGCCGGGCACCTGCGCGGTCTCCGTGACGGTCATCGGCTCTCCTGGCGCGTCATCAGGCTTCAGGTTCTGTCATGATGCAGGGTCCCTCCGGTGTGGCGCCAGCAGTGCCTCGGCCAGCGAGTTCTCCGCGGCCTGATAGTCCGCCGGATGGAAGATCCCTGCGAGCACATCGCGGTAGAGGCGGCTAAGTTCGTGACCGGAGGCGAAGGCGCCGCCGCCGGCCAGGCGCAGGGCGTGATCGACCACCTCGCGCGCGGTCTCCGTGGCGCGGATCTTCAAGCCGAGGCTGCGCCCGGCCAGCTGCCTGCCGATGAGTGGCTCGCCGGCGGGATCTGCCCCTGTTTCCGTGCTGGCCGGGGCGCCGAGGACGGCCTCGTCATAGCGGAGGGCGAGGAGTTCTAGCTGGGCCCGGACCCCGTCGAGCGCGATGAAGGCCTGAGCTAGATGCTGCCGCACGTAGGGGTTCTCCTCCCGGGCGGCGCCACGGTCCAGGACTTTCGGCGAGGCCCCAGCGGCCTCCCGGGCTGCGAGGTCCAGGGCCCGGTCGCCGATGCCGGTGTAGACGGAGGCGATGAGGGTGGCGAAGGAGAACGACAGCGCCTGGGTGAGCGCATCGTGCTCGCCGGGAATCGCGCGCCAGAGCAGCCGGGCGGGCGGAACGTGGACGCCGTCGAGCGTCGTGGTGTTGCTCTGGGTGGCGCGCTGGCCGAGGGTGTCCCAATCCTCACGGATCTCGTAGCCGGGCTGCTTGCGGGAGACGAAACCGTAGACGATGGACGGCTGTTCGGGATCGGCGCCGTCGGTGCCGAAGAGGCCGAGGTGATCCCAGGCCGGGCTGAGCGAGGTGAAGACCTTCGTACCGGTGAAGCGGTAACCGCCCTGGCCATCGGCGTCTGCCCTCGTGAGGGAGACGAGCGGCACCGCGTTGTTTCCGGGCTCGGAGAAGCCGAAGGCGAAGAGCTTTCCGGCTGCGGCCTCCTGCAGCACCCAGGTGGCGGCCGGCACGCCCTGCCGGTGCAGGGCCAGCGCGATGGCCACCCAGACGTGGTGCATGTTCACCGCCAGGGCGGTCGCCGGGGCCGCCGCCGCGAGCCGGCGCTGCTCTGTCACCAGCTGTGAGAGGGACAGTCCCGCCCCGCCCAGATCCGCCGGGGCCAGCACGCCCAGGTAGCCGGCGTCCCGCAATCCGGCAAGGTCCTCATGGAAGAACGAGTTCTCCCGGTCGTAGCGCGGGGCTCGTTCCCGGATCGCCGCCAGCAGCTCATCGTCGAGGAAAGCGCTCATGTCCCGATTCTCGCACCTCGCCCGGACAGCAGCCCCGGTCCTGCTGGAGGGCGCGCCGGTAGGGTGTGGCGGTGGACATCGTCGCGAGGAGAGGACATCGGCATGCCTGAGGGGCATTCCATTCACCGGGTCGCCCGGCAGTTCGAGGCGAACTTCGCCGGTCGCATCGTCCGGGCGTCGTCGCCGCAGGGCCGCTTCGCCGAGGGCGCCGCGAAGCTGGACGGCAGGACCATGCTGCGGACCTTCGCCGTCGGCAAGCAGATGTTCTCCGAGTTCGAGGACGATCTGTGGCTGCGGGTTCATCTGGGGATCTACGGGGCCTGGGATTTCGCCGGACAGGTCAGCACCACGCTGGGCCAGACCGGGGAGTATTCACGGCCCTCTCCGTCCCCGGCGACTCAGGCGGCCGACGCAGGCGGGGACGACGATGGTGACGGCGGCGGGGAGCACCGTGACGGCGCCCGCGCCAAGATGCACGATTCCCGCGGCGAGACGTCTCTGTCCTCCATCGGCGCGCCGAGGCGGGCGCGGATGCGGATGGCCGAGCAGGAGAGCGCGACGACCGAGCTGTCCGAGTGGCCGCCGGAACCGGTGGGCGCGGTGCGGCTGAGGCTGCTGACGGAAGCCACCTGCGCCGATCTGCGCGGGCCCACCGCATGCGAGGTGCTGGATCCCGCTCAGGTGGACGCGCAGCTGGCCCGCCTGGGCCCAGATCCGCTCGTGGATCGCGGCAAGAACGGTGAGGCCCGGTTCGTCGAGGCGGTGCGCAAACGGCGAACTCCCATCGGGATCCTGCTGATGGACCAGTCCGTCGTGGCCGGCATCGGGAACATCTACCGGGCCGAGATGCTCTACCGGGCGCGGCTGAGCCCGTTCCAGCCGGGCAACACGCTCACCGAGGAACAGGCGCGCCAGCTGTGGCGGGACTGGACCAAGCTGCTCAAGGTCGGTGTGGAGGTCGGTCAGATGATGACCATCGACGGCCTGCGCGGCAAAGCGAAGGAGAACGCCCTGCGGAACCGGGAGGACCGGCACTGGGTGTACGGCCGCGCGGGTCTGCCCTGCCGGACCTGCGGCACGCCCATCGCGCTGACGGAGATGCAGGGCCGCAAGCTCTACTGGTGCCCGGCCTGCCAGCCGGACTGATCTTCTCCTGGCCGCGCCGCGCTGTCGCTTGATTCCGGCGTGACCGGCCGGTCGTCCCCTGGTTCGCTGCTGCTTGGTTCCGGGCTGAGGTACAAATTCCGGGTGAGCGCACCAGGAATTAGTACACAACCCCGGAGGTAAGCCGCTTGGGTTCTAGTGAACGTTGCATGACCCCGGAGGTACGCGCGCCGACGGTGCGCGAAGCCGGCGCCGGGCGGCACAGGGGCCGTCGTGCTCAGGACTTCGTGCTCGCCTGAGCTGATGGTGCCGCTTCGGCGAAATCGGCGGCCTCGGCCGGGGAGTAGCCCAGTTCCACCGCGATCTCGTAGGTGTGCTCCCCGGCCTGCGGGATGTCCCGCCGCAGACCCAGGCGCTGTCCGTCCAGCTCCAGGGGCAGGGCGGGCATCCGCATGCGCGTGCCGGTGCGCAGGGTCACCTCGAGCCCGGCGCCGGGCTCGGCCAGATGAGGATCCTCCAGGAGGTCCGCCGGAGTGGCGACCGGCGCGAAGGGAAGCCCCTGCTGTTCGCAGATCGCCACGATCTCCGGATAGGAGAGCGCATCGAGGGCGCGCTGCAGTTCGCGGTGCACGTGTTCTCTGCGCGCCACCCGCTCCTCGTTGGTGCTCAGCCCGGGGTCGTCGCGCAGATGCGTCAGCCCGAACCCCTCGCACAGCGACAGCCACTGGGTGCCGGAGACCGCGCCCAGGAAGATCTGCCGTCCGTCGCCTGCGACGAATATGTCGTACACCGGCCAGGTTGCCTCGCGTGCCGGCATCGGCGCGACGTCCTGCCCGTAGATCGCCACCTGCGCCATATGCGGCGACATGAGGAAGGCGCTGTTCTCGAACAACGAGCTGCGCACCAGCTGCCCGCGTCCGGTGTGCTCGCGCTGGCGCAGGGCCGCCATGATCCCGATGGCCGCGAACATCCCGCCCATGATGTCGTTCACCGAGGCCCCGGCGCGCAGCGGGCGACCCGGGGGACCTGTCATATAGGCCAGCCCGCCCATCATCTGCACGACCTCGTCCAGGGCGGTGCGCCGTTCGTAGGGACCGGGCAGGAAGCCCTTGAGGCTGCAGTACACCAGCTGGGGGTGCCGACGGGACAGCGTCTCGTAGTCCAGTCCGAGCTTGCCCAGGGCGCCGGGGCGGAAGTTCTCCGTCACCACATCGGCGGAGTCCACCAGCCGGCCGACGAGTTCCCTGCCGCGATCGCTCTTCAGATCCACCTGCAGGCTGCGCTTATTGCGGTTGAACGCCGGGAAGAGCCCCGAACCCGAACCCGGCAGAGCGCGCGTCTTATCGCCTCCGGGCGGCTCCACTTTGACCACATCGGCGCCGAGGTCGCCCAGCAACAGGCCCGCCGAGGGGCCCATCGCCATATGCGAGAACTCGACGACGCGGATGCCCTCCAGCGGTAGCGTGGTCTCCTCGCTCACGAGACCGTCCCGGAGGCCGAGGGGAGGAGCGGCGAGGGCATCGCCGGGATGCCGGCCAGCGACGAGGCAAGGGGATGGCCGACGGCCTCGGCGATCTCCTCGCGCAGGGCCGGCAGCGGGGCGGGGTCGACGCCGGTGGGGATGCCGGTGCGATGTAGCAGGTGCAGCAGATCGTCGGTGCCGATGTTCCCGGAGGCACCGGGGGCGAACGGGCAGCCGCCGAGTCCGCCCAGCGCGGCGTCGTAGTGGGCGATGCCCAGGTTGAGCCCTTCCCAGGCATTGGCCATGCCGACGTTATAGGTGTCGTGCAGATGGAGGCCGATCTCCTGGTCCGGGAACGCCTGGCGCACGGCGGTGACCGTTTCCCTGATCTGCTGCGGGACGGCATTGCCGATGGTGTCGGCCAGGGTGACGCGCTGCACGCCGAACTCCCGCAGCCGGCCGACGACCCGCAGCACGTTCTCCGGCGGGGTGAGCCCGTCGAACGGGCAGATGAACGAGGTCGCCACGCCCGCCTCCAGATGGACGGAGGCGTTGGTCAGACGCTCGGCCGCTACGGCGAGCCGTTCCAGGGCCTCGTCCACGCTGCGCCCCGAGTTCGACCGCGAATGGCCATCCGTCGCCGAGACCACCAGCCGCGCGTGGCGGGCGCCGGCGTCGATGGCGCGTATGGCGCTGCGCTCGTTGAAGATCAGCGTGTACAGCGGCGCGTCGGTCTCGTCCAGGAGGGTGCGCAGCAACTGGTCGGTGTCGGCCATCTGCGGTACCCGCTCGGGATGGACGAATGCGCCGATCTCCAGGGAGGCGAAACCCGCCGCGAGGAGGGCACGCGCGATGTCGATCTTCTTCTCGGTGGGGACGATGCGGTCCTCGATCTGGAGTCCGTCCCGCAGCAGCGTCTCGGTGATCTCCACATGCCCGGGCAGACCGGGGTGCGCTGGAGTGGTGGATGTGGGGTTCATGACCGTGTTTCCCTTCGGCTCGCCGTTGAGCACGTCGAATGGTGGTTCACACGGTAGCAGCAATTACTACTATGTGGAACCTTGTGCCAAATAGTGACAGTTGTGTAGTGTGTATCACACTTCGGCGGACCGGCCGCAGCAGACGCAGCAGTGATATGGCCGACGCAGCAGGCAACCGGACGCCTGGGACGGCCACCGGAGGATACGCAGGCTTATACGGTCAGGGCTGCGTGGGCAACGACGCCCACGCAGCTCTCAAGGGAGTGGAATCACACATGGCGCGATGGAGCGACGACTCATTCACACGAGCCCTCGGGGTTCTCGGCGGGACGGCGGCGCTGGGCCTCATCGCCGGCTGCGGCGCAGCGGCCACGGGCCCCGGCGCGAATTATCCATCCGGCCCGGTCACGATCACCGCGCCGGCCGATCCCGGCTCCGGCTGGGACACGACCGCGCGGGCGATCGTTCAGACGCTGGAGCAGGAGGACCTGAGTGACTCGCCCCTGCCGGTGCAGAACCGGCCCGGGGGTGACGGCTGCGCGTGGATGACGCAGATGGTGGAGAGCCACGCCGGTGCCGACGACCAGATCGCGATGACCTCCATGGCGACGCAGTCCAATGAGGCGCGGGGCCTGTGCGCGTACAGCGTCGACGATGTGACGATGCTGAGCACGCTCATCGTCGAGCACTACATCATCGTCACCGCCGCCGACTCCGAGTACGAGACCCTGGACGATCTGCTCGACGCCATGAACAGCGATCCCGGCGGGGTGCCCATCGGCGCTGGCGGTGACGACCAGCTGCCGCTGGCACTGACCGTGATGGAGTCCGGCGGAGACCCCTCGGCGATCAACTTCGTCTCCTATGAGGGCGGCGGCGCGCAGAACACCGCCCTGCTCAACGGGGACATCGCGGTGGCCGTGGCCGGGGTGAGCGAGTTCCGCGCCCAGATCGAGGCCGGCGAGCTCAGGGCGCTGGGCACGATGGCCGAGGAGCCCCTTGAGGCCCCGCTGGACGATGTGCCCCTGGTGACCGATCTCGGTTATGACGTCACCATCGCCAACTGGCGTGGGGTGTACGGACCGCCCGAGATGCCCCAGGAGGCGGTCGACTACTGGCAGGCGAAGCTGCACGAGCTCACCGAGACCGAGACCTGGCAGCAGCTCGTCGCGCAGAACCAGTGGGGCGAGCTCGTCCTCGGCGGCGATGAGATGCTCGAGTACATCACCGAGGCCGGGGAACTGGTGGACCTCGGCGTCCAGGAGACGGCGGGTGACCAGGGGTGACCCAGACCGCCGGAATGTCCGGGGACGTCCCGCCGGGGGGTGACGTCCGCCGTCCCTCCTGGCGGGACGCCGCGCTGGCCTCCGACACGCTGCTCGGCGCCGTCGTCGCGGTCGCCGGTACGGCATTCTTCGTCTCGGCACGCGGCATCGCCCATCCTCCGCAGCTGGTGGTGGGCCCCGGGACCCTGCCGACGCTCATCGGCGCCGGTCTGGCTCTACTGGGCCTGGCGCTGATGGTCCAGTCGCTCCTGCGGAACCTGCGCGGTCCGCTCGCAGAGGGCCCGGTCACAGCCGGGGAGAGCGCGATCCTGGACGAGCGAAGGCCAGGCGCCGATGCCGGGGTCGCGGTCCAGGTCGCCGACGCGTCCGCGCCGGCGGAGATGAGCGTTCCGGAACGGGCTGCGGGGCCGACGGAAGCGGCGGCACCCGCCGCCGGGGCCCGCAGGCTCCGTGGCGGCTGGCGGGTGCTGGCGGCTTTCGCTCTCTTCGCCGGTTACGTCCTGGCGTTCATACCGGTGGGTTTCCTGCTCTCCACTGCGGTGTTCCTGTTCGTCATGACCACGTTCGCGCAGCCGGAGAAGAAGGTCCGCAACGCGATCGTGGCGGTCGTCTTCACCCTGGTCGTGTACGTCGCGTTCATCTACGGCCTCGGCGTCTACCTGCCCAGCGGGATCACGCCGCTGCCCATCTTCTAGGCGGTACACATGTTCTTCGAGACCCTCTCCGATCTGGGTGGCGGTTTCCTCAACGCCTTGAGCCCGATGAGCCTGGCGTTCGCGCTGCTCGGCGTGCTGATCGGCACCATTGTGGGCACCCTGCCGGGCATCGGCCCCATCACGGCGATCGCCATCCTCATCCCGGTGTCGTTCGGGCTCGACCCGGCGCACGGGCTGATCATGCTCTGCGCCATCTATTACGGGTCCATGTACGGCGGTTCCATCAGCGCCGCGCTGATCAAGACGCCGGGCGAGATCTCCAATGCGGTGATGGCCCTCGACGGCTATCAGATGGCGCGGAGGGGCCGCGCCAGGACCGCGCTGGCCACTGCGGCCCTGGGCTCCTTCATTGCCGGGACGCTGGCCGTCATCGGACTGACCTTCCTCTCACCGGTCCTGGTACAGGTCTCGCGGGTGCTGGCCTCACCGGAGTACTTCTTGCTGATGCTGCTCGCGCTGGTCCTGGCGTCGACCCTGGTCACTGGCTCATGGCTCAAATCCGGGATCGCGGTGTTCATCGGCCTGGCGGTCGGCACCATCGGCTTGGACCCGCAGATGGGTGCTCCCCGGCAGACGTTCGGGCTGGACATGCTCCGCGACGGCGTGGAGTTCACCATCTTCGCGATGGCGTTGTTCGCGGTGCCGGAGGCGATCCGTCATCTGGGGAATCCTCGCGGATTCCGCAAGCCGGTGCCCATCCGCAAGGGCCCCATGCTCAATCGCGAGGATTGGCGCCGCGCGGCACCGGCCTGGGCCCGGGGCTCGGGGCTGGGGTTCGTCATCGGCGTCCTGCCCGGCGTGGGCCCGACCCTGGCGGCGTTCATGTCCTACGTCATGGAGAAGCGCCTCTTCGAGTGGCGGCCACGCGGCCGGAAAGAGCGCTTCGGCGAGGGCGCTATCGAAGGAGTCGCCGGTCCGGAAGCCGCCAACAACGGCGGCGTCGGCGGCGCCATGGTGCCGTTGCTGAGCCTGGGCATCCCCGGCTCCGCGACGACCGCGCTGCTGCTGGTGGTGTTCATCATGTACGGCCTCCAGCCCGGCCCGCTCATGTTCGAGCAGGAAAGCACCCTGGTGTGGACCATCATCGCCAGCATGTACATCGGGAACCTGGCGCTGCTGGTGCTCAACCTGCCGCTGGTGGGTCTCTTCGTGAAGCTGCTGACCATTCCGCCGGTGGTGCTGTATGCCGCAATTCTCTGTTTCGTGCTGATCGGTGCCTACGCCATTGAGTACAGCCTCTCGGGTCTGCTGCTGATCCTGGTGTTCGGCATCCTGGGCTACGGGATGGACAAATTCGGCATCCCGCTGGCCCCGGCGATCCTGGCGCTCGTCCTGCTGCCGCTGATCGAGAGCAACTACAGCCAGATGATGCAGATCTCCGGCGGGGACCTGAGCGTCCTGGTGCAGCGCCCCGTCTCGCTGACGATCATCATCTTCACCGTCGTCTGCGTGGCACTTCCGCCGATGGTGCGGCTGCTGCGCCGTCGCGGTGACCGCCGTGAGGAGAAGGTGGAGGTGCCCGCCTGAACCTCGTGGACGGCGCGCGGATCACCGTCTGGAGTAGCGCGGAACCGGATGTTTGCGGTTCCGAAGTGCCCACCCTAGATTCATCCTCATGAGCCAGAACCGGAGAATCAGCGGCGTGGGCGTGCTGGACAAGACCGCCGCGATTCTGGACATCGTGGAGATGCACCCGATGACGACCGCGGAACTCGCCCGCCGCATGGACATGACGGTCTCCACGACGCATCGGCTGGTGCGAGCGCTTCAGACGCTCGACTTCCTCGTCAAGGAGCGCGACGGCACCTTGAAGCTGGGTCCGCGCGTCTCGGCGACGCAGACGACGCGGCTGCTGGTTCCGCTGATGACGAGGCTGCGCGATGAGACGGGCGCCTCCACGCAGCTGTGGACCCGGCAGGGCGATCAGCGGTTGTGCGTCTTCGAGGTGGAGGCGCTCAGCGAAGTCCGCGTCTCGGTGCCGGCCGGCGTGTTCCTTCCCCTGGACACGGGGGGATCGGCCGCCGATGTCCTCCTGGGCCGGCCGGTCGCACCCGGGAAGGGGTGGATCGAGTCCTACGGCGGCCGGGTGCCCGGTGCCTGCTCGGTCAGCGCCCCGGTGGTCGTCGGCGAGCGGGTCGCGGCGGCGCTGTGCGTGTCGATCCCGATCCGCCCGGACGGCGTCGGCCCCGGAGAGCTCTTCGGCGAACGCGTGGTCGCCACCGCCGAGGCCATCGCCAAGACCCTGGAGGACAACCGGGCCGGCGCGGCGCAGCTGTTCGGCCCGTAACCGGCCAGTCGCGTCCCTGGGCTGCTGCTGCTTGGTTCCGGGGTCGTGTACAAATTCCGCGTGAGCTCACCCGGAAATAGTGCACAGCGCCGGAAGTAAGTCCGGGGGCGGTGCACAACCCCGGAGGCAACGACAGGTGGCCGGGATGGTCAGGGTGTACTGGATCACGGCACAGGGATGAGGACGGCTTTGCCGTCGATGCGCCCCTCTTCGAGCGCTTGATGTGCCGCAGCTGCTTCGACCAGTGGGAAATCCGCGCCGACTCGGGGGAGCAGATGTCCGCTATCCACCCACGAGGCGATTCGCGTGAGCCCGTGGCCGTCGGGTTCCACGATCACACGGAGCAGCCGGACACCTCGCTCGTCGGCGCGGCGTTCAGCGGGACCGAAAGCGCGTGGAATCAACGAGACCACTGTCCCGCCTGGCGTCGCGTACTCGAGGAGCCTCTCCACCCGTGCACCGCCGAATGGGTCCAGGACGCAGTCGAATTGCCCAGGTACTTGCGGGAGCCCGTCCTCGTCGGCCGGAATAAATGCCTCGGCGCCTCGTTGCATGCAAAGTGATCGGCGGGATCCCCGCGCGCTCGCCGTCACGGAGATCCCCAGCAGATGTGCGATCTGCACGGCGAGCTGACCCACGCCGCCTGCTGCACCGCATACCAGAAGGCGCTGCCCCGGGACGAGCCGGGCGGCGTCCTGGACCGCATGGAGCGCGGTCAACGAGGCCAACGGCAGAGAGGCAGCCTCGACATGGTTGATAGTGGCTGGCTTAGGCGCGAAGTGCCTTGCCGGCCCAGTGACGAACTCGGCATAGGCGCCGGCTTGATAAGGAAAGCGGGGCATGCCGAACACCTCGTCACCGGGCCGGTGCAGGACGGACCCGTCCGCCACCGCGTCCACGGTGCCCGAGACGTCGTAGCCGAGGACCGGCGGATCCGCCCAGAGCATCCTGCCGCCGGTCGCACGGGATTTCAGGTCGGTGGGGTTGATGCCCGCCGCATGCACGCGAACACGTATCTCACCAGTGGATGGCTCTGGTACCGGCAGTCTGACGGGAACCAGGACGTCAGGTGGTCCCCAGCTCTGAGCGGCGACGGCGGTCATCGATCTCATCTGCCTGCTCCTTCTTCATGGGCACGCGATGCGGTCGGAGCGACAACGCGGTAGACGTCGAGGATGTCACGATACGACGCGAGGTCGTCCGGCAGGTCCAGGAGGGTCGAGAACTGTGACATAGAGATTCCCATGAGCGGGTACAGCGCCTCATAGGAGTGACGTAGCGTGGTCTCGTCCATCGTGGCGATACTGGGTGGCGCCACGTGGTGAACGCCGTCGGCGGACTTCAGGGTCACTGCAGCGCCGTGGCTGGGAACGGCGGTGTCTCGGACAAGGGTCGTCGTGCGCGCCAGGTGCTGAACTTCGTCAGTAGGGGGTGCGCTGAGAGAGGGCACGTCCACGGTGCCGTTCACCGCAGCGATGGCCGCGCACAGTTGGGCGCTCATGAGGGCTGAAGCCTGACGAGGTGCCGGATTCGGATTGTCGACCCCGGGGTATTCGGCGTCCCGGGGGTGCATCTTGATCTCGATACTCTCCACTGGCCCTGCAAGCCGGTCGCGCAGCCAGACGACCTGCTGGACGACGGCCTGGTTGAAGACACATACCGGGTAGAGCTTCAGCACGACATCCGCTGTCGCCCAGCGAGACCCCAGGTCTTCCATGCTCAGCGAGAGATCCTGAGCGCCGGCGAATGCACGGATGAAACCGTGTGGCGCCTCGAATGTGTTGCGGGATCCCTGTACTCCTCGCGCAGCCAGCTCTGCGGCTGTGTGGGCGCTCCTCGCCGCCAGAGCTGTCTGGTAGGTCCACTCGTCCGTTCCACTGCGCCACGTTTCGGACAGCCCCGCCGACATATTCGCCGCCAGTGCCAGGGCTGAAGCGAATTCGCTTCCGCGGAGGCTGCGAATGCGTGAAGCTGCTGCCGCGCCGGCTATGGGGCCGAAGATCCCGGTGGGACGGAAGCCGCGCGATCTGACGTGATCGACTGTGGCGCGACCAAGCCGTTCCGCGATCTCATACCCGATCACCAGCGCGGTGAGAAACTCTGTCCCGCTTGTAGTCCGCTGCTCAGCCGCCGCGAGGAGGGGAGGGATCACTGTGCTGCCGAAATGGCTGATGGCTCCCGGAACCTCATCATGCTGAGCGCGCGCCCCCATCAGCAGAGCATTGCTCAGTACTGCCCGTTCAGCCGGCACCACCTCGCAGTCGGAGAGACGTCGTGCTCGGGCTTGCCGTGGAAGACCTTCTGGCCAGGGTTCGTCACACGCCCCTGGGACCCGCATCGGCCGGGCGGCTAGGGCCACTAGGAGGTTATGCCGGAAGATCCGTGCAGCCGTCGTCATGATGCCGGCGGGCAGGTTCTCCAGATCGTCGGAGAACGCCGCGAATCTGTCGGTCAGAGGCGCTGCAGCCGGGACTGTGGGCGATGCCATATCTGATCTCCTCAGAGCGCAGCGAGTCCGACTGTTTTGCCACCGCAGACGTACAACGTCTGCCCGGTGACGAAGCCGGCTCGCGTGTCGAGGAAATGCGCGACAGAGTGGGCGATGTCTGCCGGCTCACCCATCCGCTTCACCGGGATCGAATCGATGATCCTCTGCGTTTCCGGCGCCTCGGGCGGGTTGGCGGCGTCGAAGAGGCTGGTGCGGATAGGGCCGGGCCCTACTGCGTTGACGGTGATACCGTGGCGTCCGAGCTCGAGCGCCCATGTCCGGGTCATGCCGAGCACGCCTGCTTTGGCTATCGAGTATGTGGTGCGCCCTTCCTTCCCCAGCGCTGCCCGTGAGGCGACGTTCACGATGCGCCCGAAACGGCGCTCTTTCATCCCCGGGACGAGAGCCTGGGCCGCGAGGACAGCTGGCCGCACATTGATACCGACGGCATGATCCAGCTGATCGAGGGTGAGGTCCTCGATCGAGGCGACATCGATCGATCCCACGTTGTTGACCAGACGATGGATAGGGCCCCGAGCGGTGGCCTCCTTGAAGGCGGCGCGAGCCTGGTCCGGGTCTGAGAGATCTGCCGCCAGATCTCCGTGGTGTAGGTCGACCGTCACGGTCTCGTAACCCTCCCGGCGGCAGCGCTCGGCGATCGCCGCGCCGATACCTGCCCCGCCCCCGGTGATGAGCACACGTTCCGTCATGTCTCCTCCAACTTTTGACAAGTGCGTTGGCTCCCCGCCCCACGTTGGGATGAGTGGCCGGCCCGGCTACTCATCACCGCGGGACTCCGCAGCGGGGAAGGACTGACCGGACGGCGTTGTCCTTCTGCCCCGCGAGCCACAGGCTGGCCACATGGCGTCTGCAGCTGGTCACCCGTGATGAGCTTTGGGATGAAGAGTACGCCAAGTGGAGTGCGCTATCAATAGACCTGAACAAGTTTCGGTGGACATGGTTGCGCATGATGAGGAGGTGGTGCTCGGGTAATCCTGTTGCATCTCATTCGTTCAGGGCGTTCGCGCGATTTGAGTGAAAAATGTTACTTGACTCACATCAAGGACGCCTCTACGATCAGTCAGAAGAAACTGATAGTGCACTATCACAATGGCGTGCTGAATCGGATGCGGTGATGCTGCCGTCTACATGGGGGTAGGCGCGGTTCCCGCAGTGCCGCGCGTGGTGGGCGAGAAGAAAGACCGTGTGAATGACAGAAGAGACGATCGTACTGATACCAGGTACGGAGACGCCGGCTGACGTTGCGTTCGCGGGACTCAAGCCTCTGCTCGAACGCGATCATCGCGTCGTACTGTTCGACTACACGTCCGAGTCTCAGCGAGACCTGGACGCTGTGCTAGAGGGATATCACGAACAGCTACGGGTGGCGATCGCCGAACTGGGCCGTCCTGTCCATCTGTTCGGTTACTCACTCGGTGCTCACATAGCTCTGCGCTACGCGGCAACGGAATCTTCTAGGGTGCTCTCTCTTGCCTTGGCGGGTGGCTGGCTCCGGACCGATGAACTGCAACGTTCTCGGCACGAGCTTTGGTTGGACCTCTACGACCAGGAACCGCGACTTGCCGGCAGGCTGTCCCATCTGCTCCAGTACTCCCCGAGGTACCGTCGATATCTCGCAGAGCAGCAGACTGCGGCACGACTGACGCCTGCCACGCCGGACGAAGAGATCCGCCGCAGGGTGGAGATCAATCGTCTCCTGGACAGCTCTCGGCATGCTGCGGATATTGAGGTGCCTACGCTGTTGATCGCCGGAACGGCGGACGCCAAGGTCTCGATCGAAGCGGCATACGAGTTGTTCGGCACGATCAGCACCGCCGCGTTCGCGCCGATGGATGCCGGGCACGCGCTCTTGAAGGAACGGCTGGGCCAGGTCTACGGCTGCTACGCCGATTTCCTCCGCGGCCGGTACAAGGCGGGGCAGTACATCAAGTCGTTTCTTCCGTGATGAATGGAGAGTGAGCATGACACGGAACATTCACGATGTTCTGATCATCGGTGCGGGGTTCTCAGGCATTGCCTTGGCGTCTCGACTCAGACGGTGCGGTTTCGAGCGATTCAGGCTTATCGACCGTGGGAACGACTTCGGCGGCACTTGGCGGGACAACACCTACCCCGGCGCCGAGTGCGACATCCAGTCCCATCTCTATTCCTTCTCTTTCCGCCCCAACCCGCGTTGGAGCAAGACCTATGCCGGGCAAGGGGAGATCCACGATTACCTGACCTGGGTTGCGCGGGAAGAAGGACTCTACGAGCACGCGGAGTTCGGTCAGGAGGTCGAATCGGCCACATGGCACGAGGAAGACCGCACGTGGACGGTGAAGACGAACACCGCGACGTTCGAGGCGGGAATCGTCATCTTCGCGACGGGACACCTCTCGGATCCCAGGGTTCCTGATCTTCCAGGCCTCGGAGCGTTCAAGGGCAAGACCTTCCATTCGGCCAGATGGGATCACGAGTACGACCTCGACGGGAAGAACGTGGCGGTCGTCGGTACCGGAGCATCGGCCATACAGGTCGTACCCGCCATCGCAGACCGGGTGGCCTCGCTCACTGTCTTCCAGCGCAGTGCTCCTTATGTGATCCCACGGCAGGACGTGATTTACACCGAGGCGCAGAAACGGATGTTCGAGCGTGTCCCCGAGGCTGCTCAAGGATTTCGCGACTTCTTGTTCTGGGCCAACGAGTCCCGGTTCCCGCAGCGCATGATGGTGCCGGAATTCCTTAAGGAGGTGGAGGCCGTCGCCGAAGCCCACCGGCGCGCGCAGATCGAGGACCCGGTGCTCCTGGACAAGGTCACCCCGGACTACACCATCGGCTGCAAACGGATCCTGCTCTCCAACGACTGGTACCCCGCGTTGCAGAAGGCTCACGTCGAACTGGTGCCCAGGCCAGTGAAGGGGTTCACGGAGCAGGCTGTCGTCGATGCGACAGGGCAGTCTCATGACGTCGATTGCGTGATCTTCTGTTCAGGATTTGAGGCATCCGAGCTGCCAGTCGCGAAACGGATCCGCGGAGTGGATGGGCTCCGGATGGATGAGGTGTGGAGCCGGGGCAGCGAAGCGTTCGGCGGCGTGTCCGTGGCCGGCTTCCCCAATCTGTTCTTCATGAATGGTCCGCATGTGGGTCTCGGCGCCGGATCGATCATTTTCATGATCGAGACTCAGGCCAACTATGTGGCGGACGCCGTCCAGCACATCGTGGAGAGGAAGATCGGCCGCGTCGAAGTGCGCAGCGAAAGACAGAATGAGTTCGTCGAGTTTATCGCGGGCCGGGCCACTGGGACAGTGTGGACTTCTGGTGGTTGTGATTCGTGGTACCTGGATCCGCGAAGCGGCCGTCTGACCACTATCTGGCCTGACATGATGAACCGGTATCGCTCGGACTTCGGTCGGTTCGAACCTGACGACTATCTTGTCGTTGCGGAGCCGCATACCGTGGCCGCCGGCAAGACCCGTCACCATTAATGGTTTGCGCATCATTGGACTAACAAGGGAGTTAGACCGTGGGAACACGAAAAGTGAGCACTGTTATCGCCGCGCTTTCCGGCGTGGCTCTGGTCACCGCAGGATGCGTGGGCAATGCAGCGGCGGAGGATTATCCGAGTCAGCCCGTCGAGATCATCGTGCCCTGGGGTGCCGGCGGTTCCAGCGACGTGCTGATCCGGGCTTTCGCCGAACCACTGGAGCAGGCGCTCGGTCAGTCCGTGCTGGTGGTCAATCGTCCTGGCGGCGGCTCGGCCATCGGCGCTGCCGAGGCTGCACGGGCCCAAGCGGATGGGTACACACTCCTGCACTCATCCGCATCGACGTTCATCACGGTGCCTCTGCGGCAGGAGGTCAATTTCAGTGCCGAAGACTTCCGCTCGGTCGTGAGTCTGGGAGATCAGCCGATCGTGCTGGTAGCCAACCCAGACACTGGCTGGGAATCGCTTGACGACGTCGAAGCCGACCGGACACTCACCATCGCGACGACATCCGTCGGCAACGTGCTGCACCTGGTCGCCTCGAACTTCGTCGATGAAGCGGGTTACACGAGTGAGGCCCTCCCCTTCGATTCGTCCAGCGAGACGACGATGGCGGTGGCGAACGGGGACGCGGATCTTGCCGGAGTCGAGGCCAATATCGCATTGCCGCAGATCGAAGCCGGAGAGGTCATTCCCCTCGCGATTGCCACCAGCGAGCGGCTCGAAGAACTGCCGGACGTTCCCACATTCGCCGAACAGGGCTTCGAACGCTCACACGACCGTTATTCACGTGTCGCCGTCTCCGTGCCGGCCGAAACGCCTGAGGAGGTCGTGGAGGTTCTGCGTGCCGCCGGGGAGGAAGCCATGCAAGCGGACAGCTGGCGCGAGTACGCGGCAAGCACGTTGCTGCAGGACCCGGCGTACGTGGGTGATGATTTCCTCGCGCAGTACGTGCCAGACGATATGGAGTGGACACGTGAGTCGTTCGCTGCGGCCGGTGTTGAGGAAGCGGCAGGGTAGAAATGAGCCAGGGAAACGCCGCGGCGATTCCGGCAGCGCGGGTACGCCAGCCATTGACGGAGACCTGGCCGTCGCTGGTGATGGCCGCGATACTGTTCGCATGCTCGGCTGCGGGTCTTGCCGCCGCCCTGTCTACGAAAGTCGGCGGTCTCAGTTCTCCCGGCCCCGGATGGTGGCCTGCCCTTGCCGGCACCGCCGGGTGCATCCTTTCGTTCTCGCTGGCTGGGTTGATCGTTCTCGGCCGACAGCGGTGCCCGGCCGATCCGTTCGCGGAGACGTCGTGGGGTCGGGTAGCGGTCTTCACCGTGGCCATCAGCGCATTCTTGGCGGTGTATCCCCTGACGGGGTTCCTGCTGGCCGCGATTCCCCTCGCCTTCGTGTTGTTGCGGTTCGCTGCAGGCGCTCCGTGGGTGAGTTCCGGAGTGACGGCGGTAGTCGTTCCGATGGCTCTTTACTATCTCTTCGCCGGTTATCTCCGGGTCTCGCTTTGATTTCCGGACCTGAAGACAGCCGCAGCTCATAAGGAATTTTCGATGGAGATACTCCAGGGAATCGTAGCCGGCTTCGAGGTCGCGCTGAGTCCTATCAACCTGCTGTATGTCACCGCGGGAGTGCTGCTGGGCACCGTTTTCGGTCTGCTGCCAGGTATCGGCCCGACCGCAGCGGTGGCGCTGCTCCTGCCCCTGACTTTCACATTGGATCCCGCGACGGCGGTGATCATGCTCGCCGGCATCTATTACGGAAGTATGTACGGGGGGCGAATCCCGGCGATCCTCATCAGGCTCCCCGGCGATGCGTCCTCGGTGATCACAACGCTGGATGGGTACCCGCTCACGCAGCAGGGACGGGCGGGCTCGGCGCTCGGCATCACGGCAATCGGCTCGTTCCTCGGCGGCACGGTGGCCATCATCGGCCTGACTGTGCTCGCCCCGCTATTGGCCGACGGCGCCAGGATGTTCGCTGCGCCCGAGCTGTTCCTCTTGATGCTCTTCGGCTTGATGATGATCGTCCTGATCGGGTCCGGTTCCATGGTCAAAAGCCTCTGCATGGCGGCGGCGGGATTCCTCATCGCCGCTATCGGGATGGATCCGATCGGAGGTACCGAACGGCTCACGTTCGGTAGTGCAGAGCTCTCGGCCGGAGTGGGGATCGTCCCATTGGCGATCGGTTTGTTCGGAATCGGCGAAGTGCTGAACAACATCGCCAAGGGGCAGGCCGGGAACATCGCCGTGACCAAGGTGTCGAACGTCATGCCGAGCTGGGCTGACTGGCTCGCCTCACGTGCCGCGATAGCGCGCGCCTCGGTTGTGGGTTTCGTCCTCGGCATCCTTCCCGGCGGCGGTGGCACGGTGTCCTCCGTGCTGGCCTATGGCATGGAGAAGAAGTTCTCGAAGAACCCGGAAAAGTTCGGCAAGGGTGCGATCGACGGTCTGGCTGCGACGGAGACGGCGGACAACGCCTCATCGAACTCCGCGTTCATCCCTCTGCTCACTCTCGGTGTGCCGCCGAACCCGGTCCTGGCTTTGATTTTCGGTGCGCTGCTGCTTCAGAACATCACACCCGGGCCGCAGCTCGTTGATGACCATCCGGACGTGTTCTTCGGCGTCATCGCCTCGATGTACATCGGCAACATCATCCTATTGATCCTGAATCTTCCGCTGATCCGGGTATTCGTCACCATTCTCCGGATCCCGCTCAACCTGCTCGGACCAGTCGTCGTGCTGATCGCGATCTGCGGCGTCTACTCCGTCTCCAACAGCATGTTCGATGTGGGGCTGATGCTCGCGTTCGGCGTGGCGGGGTTCTTCCTGCGTCGCTTTGACTTCAACTTGGCACCGCTCATCCTCGGGTTCATTCTGGGACCGTTGCTGGAGGTGCAGTGGCGGCGGACGATGATCATGTCCGAAGGGTCGTTCAGCATCTTCGTGGAACGCGGTGCCGCTCTGGGCATCCTCCTCGCGCTGCTTGCCACGGTGGCGTGGATCGCGGTCAGCGCGATCACGAAGCGGCGGCCCTCCCTTCAGCGGATTGGCTGAAAACGTCAGGTCTCAATATTCCGCGCATGAGAAGTGCGCCCGGCTACGGCCGCCCTATGACAAGCAGATCCAGCTGCGCATGCAGCCGGGGCCTGACCCTGTCCCAGATGGTGTCCGGTGCATAACCGCGGGTGGGCGTTCTGTCGATCTCGTGCATATAGATGGCATGGCAGTTCTGTGCGACCAGGCGTGGTTCCACGCGCGAGTCGAGGACGCCCTCGGCTTGGCCGTCCGTGAGGATCGCGGTCGTCAAACGTATGGAACGATCTCCCTGGGCGAGATTTCTGCCGCGGCCGGGATTCTTCGTATCGAAACCCGCGCGAAGGTAGATTGCGGCATTCTCAGGATTTTCCAGATAAAAGTCACATCGTGTGCGATATGCGTTCAGTATGCGGTCCAGATAGTGCTCGCCTGTCTTCGGTGCGGACGCGGCGGCAATGGCGGTCATGGCATCATGCTGCTCGATTGCGGACAGTAGTTCGTCCATCCGGTTCCCGTACACCATGAACAAAAGCTCATGCTTTGAGCCGATATAACGGAACAGAGTCGCTTCGCCGACGCCGGCTTCCTCAGCCACTTCTCTGGTGGTGACGTCTTCGATGCTCCGTGTACGCAGGAGGCGTTCCGCCGCTTGCTGAATGCGCACGGTGCGTTCCCGTTTGGATGCTTCGCGTGCGCTCATGGGGACGTGTACTCCGCTGTGGTCCGCGTGATTCTTCTCTCGGCAGGGGCACCTAGAGGCTTCCTCATATAGTACGTCCCTAGAACATGCTCATGGCCTAAAAGTGCTGCGCACAACCACTTCCCTGGGCTGCTGCTTGGTTCCGGGGTCGTGCGCTAATTCCGCGTGAGCTCACCCGGAAATAGTGCACAGCGCCGGAAGTAAGTCCGGGGGCGGTGCACAACCCCGGAGGCAACGACAGGTGGCCGACCCGGCAGCCGGGGTATTGCGCGCTACCGGGACTGGTCTGTGCCGGTGTCGTCCTCCGGGCGACCCGATGTCTCGGTGGCGAGCAGGTGATCCAGCAGCCGCCGCTCGACCTCGTCCCGGGTGCCCTCGGGCCATTCGTAGACGCCCTTGCCGGCGCGTGCTCCGGAGTGGCCTTCCGCCAGCAGCCGTTCGAACAGCGCGGGGGCCGACTGCGCGGTGGACAGGGAAGGCGCCAGGTAGTCCATGATCGCCTTGACCAGGTCCAGGCCGATGAAGTCGGAGTTCTCCAGCGGGCCGACCGCCGGCCATCGGCGGCCGAAGGTCATCCGGGTGACGAGATCCACGGTCTCGGGACTGCAGATGCCTTCTTCGACGATGTGCGCGGCCTCGCGCACCAGGGCGAACTGCATCCTGTTCCCGACGAAGCCCGGCACGTCCTTGTACACCTCCACCGGGGTCTTGCCGGCCTCGCGCAGCCACGTGCTGACCTGCTCGACCGTCGAATCGGCGGTCCGCTCCCCGCGGACGACCTCCACCAGATGGATGAGGTACGGCGGGTTCCACCAGTGCGTGCCCACCACGCGCTCGGGGTGCCGGGCTGCCTCGGCGATCTCGGTGATCCGCAGCACGGAGGTGTTGGAGGCGAGGATGCACTCGTCGTTCGCGTCCTCCACCTGCCGCACCAGGTCCTGCTTGATCGGCATCTTCTCTGGGGCGGCTTCGATCACCAGGCTGGCGCCATCGACCGCCTCCGGCAAGGTCCGTGCCAGCCGCACATCGACCTCGCGCTCGATGCCGGCGACTTCGAGATGGGCGGCGATGCGATCCGGGGCGGAGTTCAGCACATCGGCGTCGGGATCCCAGAGGGAGACCTCGAACCCGGCGGTCATGAACGCCTGCGCGATCCCGTGTCCCATCAGGCCCGCGCCGAGCACGGCGACGGCTGTGCGGTCCTGCGGAACCTGTTCCATCGTGGCACCTCGCTGTGTGAAGACGGCAGCCGTCCCTCGGCGCCCCTACCAGCATAGTGAGGCACCACATGGTCGGCCCGGCATCCCCAGCATGCCGGGCCCGATGCCCGTGTCCCGATTCGTTCGCCCGTCCGCAGTGCGGTCCCGCGGCGGTCCGCGCATCGCACCGGAATGCTGGGCTATCCGCCTCCGTCCCGCCGGCACTATCCCGCTGACCCTGTCCCGCTGGCGGCAACTCGGCGTCGCACGCTGTGACGCCGGCCACGCTAGGCTCGAAGGCACTGACCGCGTACCCGAAGCCAATGAGGAAGCCGCCATGAGCTCCCAGATCCCGTTCCTCGACGCCGAGGCGGTCGCCCGCCTGCGCCCGCGCGACGCAGTGCAGGCACTCATCGACGCGCTCCGCGGAGGTCTTGACACAAGCGCCGGGGCGCCCCGCTCGCGGGCGCCTCTGACACACGGTGCGTTCCTGATGATGCCGGCCGAGTACGGCGCCGATGCCGGCGTGAAGGTTCTGGGGCTGGCCCCGGGCAACCCGGAGCGCGGATTGCCGAGCATTCAGGGACTGTTCCTGCTGTTCGACGCCGAGACGCTCACACCCCGGGCGGTGCTGGACGGCGCCGAACTGAC
This sequence comes from Sediminivirga luteola, assembly GCF_014639315.1. Classification (GTDB taxonomy): domain Bacteria; phylum Actinomycetota; class Actinomycetes; order Actinomycetales; family Brevibacteriaceae; genus Sediminivirga; species Sediminivirga luteola. Next base: position 74,141 of record NZ_BMFY01000012.1, on the reverse strand, counting down.
CGCGCTGCGCACCCCCGCGGTGTCGCTGGCCGGCATACGTCACCATCTGCTGGCCGACGATTCCCCATTGGACCTGCTGATCTTCGGCGGTGCCATCCAGGCGGTCAGGCATGCGACCGTCACCGCCGATGTGCTCGATGGCCACCGGCCGCTGGGCTCGGTGACGTTCGCGGTACGGTCCCCGCAGTCGGCGAGCCTGCCGGAAGAGGTGGCGGGGCTACCCGTGCGGGTGGTCCAGGCAGGCACCCCCGACGCCGATGCGGCGATCCGCCAGGCGGGGCTGATCCACTGCGCCACCTCCGCCCGCGAGCCGTTGTTCGATTCGGCGCTGGTCCGCGACGACGCGATCGTGGTGGCGATGGGTTCCCATGAGCCCGATGCGCGTGAAGTCGACGAGTACCTGGTGGCCCGGTCCCGGGTGATCGTGGAGGACCGGGACAACGCCATGCGCGAGGCCGGCGATGTGGTGCTGGCCGTTGAAGCCGGCGTGATCGCGCCGGAGGACTTCGTCACCTTCGCCGACATCGCACGGGAAGGGTCTCACCGCGTGGACCGGCCCGTGCTGTTCAAGAGCGTCGGCATGGCCTGGGAAGACGTGGTCGTCGCCGGTGCGGTCGTGGCGGCCCAGGGGAGGACCTGGGAATAACGGCCGGTGGGCGGCTAGGGCTCAGCCGTCGCCCGAAGTCTGAAAAGACTCCGATGCGTTCGATGCGGCTTAAAGGCATGCGCGCATGGATATCTGCACGCGGGCTTCTCTGCCCGCTTCGTCTCATGTGACGCTTGACCAGCTAAAACAGGTTTCTTCCGCCGCGTGAATCGCCGTCTCTTGACTGGTAATACCAGGCTGTGACATGCTTCACAGACCGCGAGGACGCCTCAGTGCCGAGAACCGGTCTTCGCACTATCGCCGCACGCCTCATGACCTGCTGCGTGCTCACGTTCATGACGCTCAAGGAGGAGCTATGAAACGATCCATGCCCTTTGCGATGCTCGCTTCCGCGGGACTTGTAGTCTCGGGCTGTGGCGGGGGAGCCGCTGCTGGTGACACCTACGACTGGGACTTCACCATCACCGTCAGCGACGCCTCCACCTGGTACGCCGGTGCGGAACGATTTGCCGAGATTCTGGAGGACCGCTCCGACGGCCGGATTGTCGTCAACATCTTCGCGAATGAGCAGCTCTCCGGTGGCGATCCCGCCGCCGGGGTCGAGCAGCTGATGAACGGTGACAAGGCCTTCTCGTACAACTCGACGATCATCTACTCCGGCATCGACGAGCGGTTCGCGGCGATCAACGCGCCGTTCCTCTATGACTCCTATGAGGTCGCCGACCAGGCGATCGCCGATGGCGGCCTGGACGCATACAAGGAACTCAGCCGTGAGGTCGGCGTCGAGATGCTCGGATTCGGTGAATCCGGCTTCCGCCAAGTCACCAACAGCAAGACGCCCATCGGAGCTCCCGATGACCTCGTCGGCCTGAAGGTCCGGGTCCCCGGCTCCAGTCTCTTCCTGGACATCTATTCAGAGCTGGGTGCCGATCCGGTGACGATGAACTTCGCCGAGGTGTTCACCTCACTGCAGACGGGCACCATCGACGGTCAGGAAAACCCCTTCGACGTGATTCACTCCAACGGCCTGGCCGACGTCCAGGAATACCTCTCCGTCTGGAACTACGTCTACGACCCCCTGATCCTCGGGATGAACAAGGACCTGTACGACTCGCTCAGCGAAGAGGACCGCGCTCTCGTGGACGAGGCAGCAGAAGAGGCCAATGCCCTCCAGATCGACCTCAACCGTGAGCGCGAGGCCGAACAGCTCGCTGAGTTTGAGGAGACCATGCAGGTCACCGAGCTGAGCCCCGACCAGGTGAACGCGTTCCGCGAGGCGCTCACCCCGGTGCGCGAGGCGCATATGGACCGCTGGACCGAGGACCTCTTCCAGGCCGTCTCGCCGGAGTAGGGCATGTTCGACACAATACTGACCCGGCTGGAGAACACCCTGATCGTGGCCGCTTTCGGCACGATCACGGTGCTGTCCTTCGTCAATGTCGTCAGCCGCTACCTGCTGCACGGCTCAATGTCGTTCACCACCGAACTGGTGATCAATCTCGCAGTGCTTCTGACCATGGTCGGCGCCGCCGCCGGCGTCCGGCTCGGCACGCATCCGGGCTTCGAGGTCCTGCCGACCATCTCCCGCGGCGCATTGCGCACCGTGCTCGTGGCCCTGATCACCCTGGCGACGCTGGCGTTCTTCCTGATGTTCCTCTGGTTGGGGCTCGAGATGGTGTCCCGGCAGATGGCGACGGGACGGCTCACGCCTGCGCTGCACTGGCCGCAGTGGGTGTTCTCGCTGGCGCTGCCGGCAGGAGCCGCGCTCGGTGCGATTCGCGCGGTGCAGGTCGCCGTCGTGCAGGTGAACAGGGTCCGGAAGGAGGAGGCATCATGATCGAAGCGGTACTCTTCGGTACGTTCCTCGTGCTGCTCTTCGTGGGCGTTCCGGTGACCTTCTCTATGGGAATCGCCGCCTTCGCCGCGATCCTCGTCTCTAGCGGTGTCTCCGCATTCAACCCGGCTGCGGGCGTCATGTACGCCTCGATGTCCTCCGAGACGCTGCTGGCGATCCCCTTCTTCATACTGGCCGGGGTCATCATGGAGCTGACCGGCATCTCCGCTCGCCTGATCGACCTCGCCGACAAGTGCGTGGGGCACCGCAAAAGCGGCCTGGCGCTGACCACCATCCTGACCGCGCTGCTGTTCTCCTCGATCTCAGGGTCAGGGCCGGCGACTGTGGCCGCCCTGGGTGCGATCCTGATCCCGGCACTGGCCAAGCACGGCTATAGCAAGCGCCACGCAGCGTCCCTGGTGGCCAGCGCCGGGGAGATGGGCATCGTACTGCCCCCGAGCATCGCGTTCATCGTCTTCGCCGTGGTCGCCAGCGAGTACGAGCGGATCTCGATCGCCAGGCTGTTCATGGCCGGTGTGCTGCCCGGTGTGCTGCTCGCCCTTGCCTTCTACCTGGTCGCCCGCTACCTGCCGCGGCATATGGATCAGATGAAGGAGAACGCCGACGCCCATGTGCGGAAGGGCCTGGGACGTCTCGGCATGGCCGGGGTGCCCACCACAACCGCCGGCGGAGGAACCGCCTCCCCCGGCGGCGCGTCCCCGTCCGGAGCCCGGGCCACCGAAGGCGTCATCACGCTGGAGGAGACCATCGACCCTAATGCGCAGGTCGGGCGCCGTACCGAACGCGCGCCCTGGCCGGAGATCGGGAGGGCCTTCCTACGGGCTGTGCCGGGGCTGCTCGTCCCGGTGATCATCCTCGGTGGTATCTACGGAGGTATCTTCACCCCGACGGAGTCTGCTGCGGTCGCCGCTGTCTACGCTCTCGTCGTCGGCCTCGCACTCACCCGCGAGCTGAAACTGAGGGACGTGGCCAGGGTATTCACCACGGCCGGCGTGCAGTCCTCACGGATCATGATCATCATCGCGGCGGCCTCGCTGTTCGCCTATGTGATCACCCGCAACAGGATCGCCTCGCGCGTCTCCGAGCAGATCCTCGCCATCACCGACAGCACAGTGCTGATCATCCTCCTGGTGAACCTCAGCCTGCTTATCGCGGGGATGTTCCTGGACGCGGTCTCCGCCTTCTACCTCTTCGTACCGATCTTCGTGCCGGTTCTGCTGGAACTCGGCATGGACATCACCACGATCGGAGTGATGATGACCATCAATCTGGCCCTCGGGCTCGTCACGCCACCGGTAGGAATCGACCTCTTCGTGGCCGCGGGCATCGCCAAGATCCCCTTCAGCGAAGCGGTCAGAGGCATCTGGCCCTTCCTCGGCGTGGGGCTCCTCGTGCTTCTGCTGATCACCTTCATTCCGCAGCTGAGCAACTGGCTGCCCGATCTGATGGGACTGTGACGTCATGACTCGAACTGAACTCGCCGGCCAGGTCTGCCTCGTCACTGGCGGCGCCCGCGGCATCGGCCTGGCGATCGCGCGGGAACTGTGCTCCCGGGGCGCCGATGTCGCCATCGTCGATGTCCTGGATCCGGACGCGGCGGTGCGGACGCTGCAGGAGCAGGGGATCCGCGCCGCCGGCTGGCAGGCCGACGTGAGGGACCGGGGGCAGGTGCGGCACTGCGTCGACGGCGTCGTGGGGCGCTTCGGCCGGATCGATGTCCTCGTCAACAATGCCGGCACCTGCGGCCGCATCGACCTGGAGCATATGGACGATGCCACCTGGGAGCGCGATATTGCCACCAACCTGACCGGGACCTTCCTGTTCACCCAGGCCGCCATCTACCCGCATATGAAAGCGCAGGGGTCCGGGCGCATCGTGAACATCAGCTCGGTCTCGGGCATCATGGGCGGACTCGATGCCAGTGGCGAGTCCGGAGGTCGTTCCGGGCCGGCGTACGCGGCCTCCAAAGGCGGCATCATCGCGTTCACCCGCTGGGTGGCGAAGGAGGTCGGCACCCTCGGGATCACCTCGAACACCGTGGCCCCGGGCGCGGTGGCGACGCCGATGACGGACAAGATGGACTACCCGCTCGGCGGCCAGGCGATCAAGCGGATGGGCCGTCCCGAGGACATCGCCGCCGCGGTGGCCTACCTCGCCGGTCCGGGAACGTCCTTCGTCACCGGGGAGACCCTGAAGGTGTGCGGAGGTGCCGCGATCGGCTGAGCCGTCGCAGCATCGGCGTACGCGTGGATCAGGCGGGCACACCTAGACCCAGCCTGGTACTACCAGTCGGCGGAGACCCCGCCGGCATCGAGGAGGTATCGATGCAGACAGAAGACTTGCCAGCTCCGCGGCTCCGGCACCCGGGGCCCCGCGGCTGGCCCAGATTGAAGACCCAGCGCAGCCGGGTGGTCAGCACCGTGCAAGCCCTGCACCCCGGCGAACCCCTCACCGCGGAACTAATCCGCATCACGGCGGCCATGGGCGTTGTCGGAGGCTACGCGGAGGTGTTCTCCGGAACCATGACGCCCGTGCACTACTGCGTGCCGGGCGCAGGCGATGAGCGTCACCTGGTGTCCTATTCGCCGACCCGCATCAGGAGGAGGGCCGGGCTGCTCTACGGCTCAGCGACCATCGGCACTCGCGACGGCGAACCGTTCGTCCACGGTCATTTCAGCTGGATGGAGCCGGACGGGCTGGTCCGAGGTGGGCATATCTGGCCGGAGACCCGAATCGGTGATCCAGCTCCCGTCGCGGCCGTCTTCGGGCTTCTGGACGCCGGCTGGATCAGTACCGACGATCCCGAGACCGGCATGCCGGCCTTCGAACCCCACCCCGTGCAGAGAAAGGACCGAGTCATGGACGATTCCCTCACCACCACGACGGTGGCACGGGTGCTGCCCAACGAGGACATCACCGACGCGGTGCTCGAGGCGTGCCGCGCGGCCGGATACGACAAGGCCGTCGTGCGCGCCGGGCTCGGGAGCCTCATCGGCGCCCGCTTCCGGGACCACCGCACCGGGGGCATCCGCGAGGTGGACGGGCCCGGGACCGAGGTCATCAGCCTGACCGGCTTCGTGACGCGTGAAGACGACCGGCTGCACGCTACCCTCACCTGCACGCTCGTGGACCGGCACGGAGACGTCCACACCGGCGTCCTAGTTCCGGGCGCGAACCCGGTCGCCGTCACGTTCGAGATCGCGGTGCAACCCGCACGCTGACCGGTCTGCACGGACCGCGACCACCCAGTCGACAACCACCTAGAACGAAGGAGTACTCATGGACATCACCCTGTCCGCCGACCTGCTCGGCGAGGAGACCGAGGGCGACCTGGTGGAGTGGCTCGCCACGGACGGCGACACCGTCACCCAGGGGCAGACGGTCGCTCAGATCGAAACCTCGAAGGTCGTCGTCGATGTCGAATCACCCGCCGCGGGAACACTGCGGCACCGCGCCGAGGAGGGCGATGTGGTCGAACTTGGCCAGGTCATCGCCGTCGTGGAGGAGTGAGCGATGTTCGATCTGCATGAGCACGGCCTGAAGGGGCTTCGCCTGATGGCCAAGATCAGGGAATTCGAGCAGCGGCTGCCGGCGCTCTCCCAGGAGGGGCTCATCCGCGGCTCGACCCATCCCTCGGTGGGGATGGAGGCCGTCGCAGTGGGCGTCTCGATGAACCTCGAGGCCCGCGATGCCATCGCCAGCAACCACCGGGGACACGCCCACACCCTCGCCAAGGGGGCCGATTTCGGCCGCACGATGGCGGAGATCCTGGGGCGCAGGGACGGCTACTGCGGCGGCAAGGGCGGCTCGATGCACATCGGCGTCGCCGAACTGGGCGTGCTGGGCACCAACGGCATCGTCGGCGCCGGCATCGGCATCGCCACCGGCGCCGCCCTCGCCGCGCAGGTGAGCGGCGACGGCAGCGTCGCGGTGGCGTACTTCGGCGACGGCGGCGCCAACCAGGGCGTCCTGGCCGAGGCCCTCAACCTGGCGGCGATCTGGTCGCTGCCGGTGCTCTTCGTGCTGGAGAACAATCACTACGCACAGTCCGCGGCGATCGAGCAGATGGTCGCCCAGCCCGACTTCACCCGCCGGGGCGAGGCGTACGGGGTACCTGCCATTGCCGTCGACGGAATGGACCTGCCGGCGGTGTACGACGCCGCCGAGACCGCCGTCGCGAGAGCCCGCGCCGGCGAAGGACCGAGCATGATCGTCGCCGACACCTACCGCTACCTGGGCCATATGGCCGGGGACACGGAGATCTACCGCAGCAAGGACGAGGTCCGGGAATGGCACACGCGTGACCCCCTCACCCGGTTGCGGACCCGGCTGGAGGAGTCCGGGATCCTCGCAGCCGGGGAGTGGGAGCGCACCCAGGAACAGATCACCGCGGAGATCGACGAAGCCGAACGGTACGCCCGGGCCTCGGCGCTGCCGGACCCGGCCAGCGCGCACACCGATGTCTACGCGACGCAAGGATGGGCAGGACGATGACGGAGAAGACACCGAAGAACCTCACCACCTGGCGGGCACTGAACTCCGCCCTCCATGACATCCTCGCGGACATCCCCGAGGCGTTCGTGCTGGGAGAGGACATCACCACCTGGGGCACCGGCGGCGGCATCTACGGCGTGACACGCAAGCTCGTCGACGTCTATGGCCCCGGGCGGGTGCGTGACACCCCCATCAGCGAAGAGGTGCTCCTGGCGGCCGTCGGTGCCGCAGCCGCCCGTGGGACCCGGCCGATCCTGGAGATCATGTACTCCGACTTTTCCCTGCTCGGCTTCGACGGGATCATCAACCAGGCGGCCAAGGCGCGCTACATGTTCGGTGGCCAGTTTGATGTGCCACTGGTGATCAGGACCAATGGCGGATCGGGAATCGGCAAGGCGGCCCAGCACTCGCAGTCCCTCGAGACGATCTTCGCGCATGTCCCGGGCCTGGAGGTCGCAGTGCCGGCGACGCCCGGCGACGCGTACGGGTTACTGGTCCAGGCTGTGCGCACGGACAATCCGACCATCTTCCTGGAACACAAGAACCTGTACTATGACAAGGGAGAGGTGGACTTCCAGCCGGTCGCGTTCGGTCAGGCGCGGATCGCCCGGCCGGGCACGGACGTGACGGTCGTGGCCACGCAGCAGGTGCTGCACGCCGCGCTCGCGGCCGCCGACCAGCTCGCGGAGGAAGGTATCGAGGCGGAGATCATCGACCCGCGCACGTTGTACCCCTTCGATATGGAGACGGTCATCGGTTCGATCCGGAAGACACGGCACCTGATCGTCGGTCATGAGGCCGTCCGGGACTACGGCTGGGGAGCGGAGTTCGTCGCGCAGGTGGCCGAGGAGGCGTGGGATCTGCTCGATGCCGCGCCTCGCCGCATCGGCGGCGCGCGCACGCCCATCCCGTACAGCGAGCCGCTCGAGCGTACCGTGACACCGGGCCGGGACGAGATGATCGCCGCAGTGCGAGCCGTTCGCGGTGCCACCATGGCAGAGGCGGGGACACCCGCATGATGCTTACGGGGGAGACGGCCGTCGTGTTCGGCGGCGGCTCGTCCTCGGGGGAGATCACCAACGGCCTGGCCAGCGGCCTCGCCTATGCCGGCGCCGGAGCGAACGTGGTGATCGCCGACATCGACGCCGCCGGAGCGGAACGCGCCCGGCAGACAGTGCGGGAGCAGGTGCCGGACGCGGAGGTGCTCGCCGTCACGGCCGACGTGACCGACTCCGGGTCGGTGGCCGCCGCCGTGCGTGTCTGCCTGGAGTCGTTCGGCCGCATCGACGTGCTGCACAACAACGTCGGCATCGCCCCGATGGGTGGACCGCTGGAAATGAGCGTCGAAGCATGGGAGCGCACGTTCCGGGTGAACCTCACCAGCGCGTTCATCACGGCCAAACACGTGCTGCCGGTGATGCTCGAGCAGGGCGGTGGGAGCATCGTGAACATCGCCTCCGTCGGCGGCATGCGCTACATCGGCTACGACTACCCCGCGTACGCGGCCTCGAAGGCGGGTCTGATCGAGTTCACGAAGAGCCTGGCGATCCAGTACGGGCGCCGTGGCGTGCGGGCCAATGCGATATCGCCGGGGTACATCGCCTCCCCCATGATGTACCGGCAGATCGCCGGGGCCTATGACTCGCCGGAGGCGATGCGCGCCGACCGGGAGCGGCTTTCTCCGACCGGATCGATGGGGGAGCCGGGGGACGTCGCCGCCGCCGCACTTTTCCTCGCCTCCAAGGCGGCCAGGTACGTCAACGGCGTGTGCCTGCCGGTCGACGGTGGGCTGATCCACCAGGTGAACCCGCCGACCGCGCCCTGACGTCCCTGTGCGCCGCGGCCGCCGGCGTCGCGTTTGCGAGGCCGGCGGCGCGCTCATCGCTGCCGCGACTCCTTCTCGAACAACTCGTCGAGCCAGTCGAAGTGGGCGTCGACGGCCGCGCCGGTGCGCCCGGGATCCCCGGCCTCGACGGCGTGCAGCAGATCGCTGTGGATGATGCGGAGCGTGTCCCGCTCGGCCGCGAGGGTCAGGTGCCGCAGGGTGCCGGTCAGTGGGACACGAAGCACGCGGGAGAAGAAGATCAGCGCCGAGGAGTTCGACGCCAGGAAGAGCCCGCGGTGGAAGTCGTTGTCGGCCCGGTACAGCTCGGTGCCGTCATCGGTCTCGTGCATCCGGGTGACGGCCTCGCGCATCACTGCCAGACCGCCGTCCATCGGCTGGGTGCTGGCCAGGATCGCCGCCTGGCGCTCCAGCGCGTGCCGCACCGAGACCAGGGACTCGACGTGGATCTCGGAGGAGATCAACCCGAGGATCAGGACCTCGCCCATCCGCTCGGGCTGCAGGCCGGTGTAGATCGTCCCTTCGCGCTCCCGGCGCTCCAGGATCCCGAGCGACTCCAGGCGGCCGATCCGATCGCGCAGCGCGGTGCGGGACACGCCGAGCCGCTCGGCGAGCTCCCGTTCGCTGGGAAGCCGGTCACCCGGCTGTTTCGTCCCGACGAGTTCCACCAGGTCACCGAGAACGCGGTCGCCGAAATGTGCGGCGGAGAACCGCTCACTGCTGCGGCTGCGCGGCTCGTCCGGTGCGGGGTCCATTCCCCGATCGTAGCTGCCGCCGGGGCGTGCGCGCCTGAGCCGGCCGGCGGCGCCGCAGGGCGCTTTGCTCACTGTGAGCCGAGGCGATACCCTGGTACTCGCACTGCTGATGTGTCTGGAGTCGTCGCATAGTCTGGTCTAGTGCACCACCCTGCTAAGGTGGAGTCCCGATTATTCGGGACCGTGGGTTCAAATCCCACCGGCTCCGCGTTTCTCAAGAGGCCCGTTTTCCCAGGTGAGACCAGGGAAACGGGCCTCTTCGCGTCTGTCGCGGGGCCGCCCGCCCGTGCCCGCTCCGGGTCCGCCCGCCATGGGCCTGGCCTGAGCCCCCGCTGGGCCCGATCCGCCGGACCTGTGCCGGTGGGCCGCCGAGGGAGCGCGTGAGACGATATCAGCCGTGCCGCATCCCTTCACCTTGACGCAGCTGAGCTACTTCCAGGCCGTCGCCCGGCATGAGAGCATGACCGAGGCCGCGGCGCGTCTCAACGTCTCCCAGTCGGCGGTCTCCACCGCGATGGCGCAGCTTGAGCGCGCGCTCGGCGTGCAGCTGTTCATCAGGCAGCGCAACCGCTCGGTGGTGCTCTCCGCCGCCGGTCGCCGGCTCGCCGCCGATGTCGGCGTCTTCCTGGAGCATGCCGATGCCCTGCGTGAGTCGGCGCAAGGCGTGGGGGAGTCGCTGTCCGGGCCGTTGAGCGTCGGGATCTTCGCGCCGATCGCGCCGTTCCGGCTGCCGCATATCCTCGCCGAGTTCGAAGCCCGCTATCCGCACGTCCATGTGCAGTTCCTGGAGGCGGACCTGGCGACCCTGCAGAAGGCGCTCTACGCGGGTGAATGCGAGATGGCGCTCACGTACGCCCTGGGTCTCGGCCCCGGGTTCGAGACCCGCCTTGTCGACACCATCGCCCCGCATGTCCTCGTCGCCGCCGATCATCCCGCCGCCGGCCGGTCCGCGCCCGTCCACCTGCGGGACTTCGCGAGCGAGCCGATGATCCAGCTCGCCCTGCCGTATTCGCAGCAGTACTACGAGGAGGTGTTCCGGGCGGCGGGGGTGACCCCGTATATCCGGCACCGGTTCTACGGATACGAGACGGTGAGGTCGTTCGTCGGTCAGGGGCACGGATACACGGTGCTCAATCAGCGGGTCGCCGCCACGACCTCCGCCGGCGGCAGCACAGCGGCGCTGGGGATCGCCGATGACGTCCCCGGCATCGACGTCGTGCTCGCCTGGCCCGAACGTGCTCGTCTGACCCGGAGGGCTCAGGCCTTCGCCGAGGTGTGCGAGGGGCTGTACCGCGCCATCCGTCCCGACGCCGGCTGAGATTTAGGCCTCGGCGTCCGGCGCATCCGGCACCGCCGCTGCGGTGATGGGCATCGCCCTGTCACCCTCGCCATCGACTCTCGTGATGAGCTCCGCCAGATAAATGCATTGGACGCATGTGACCTGAGCCACCAGACTAGAAGGGCTGTCATCGACTGCCGTGATGCCGGACGCCACAACAATCAATAGCTGTTATCGGGAACGCAACCGTGAGGAACGTCCAGCCGAAACAACTCCAGACCAGGATGAGACACGGCAGGCCGTCCCGGCTCCGCCCGGCCTGGCCTGGCGGCTCCTCACGCCGATGCCGGACTGCGCGGCGGCCACCGGGAAGGGCGTCGCGCTTCGCCGGTCCAGGCGCACGAGCTGGCTTGCAGCGGATGCCGTGGACGAGCACGGATTCCGATGAAGTGATGAAGTAAGGGAGACAGATACGTATGCCAGGGCAGACCCCGGAACCCACCATCGTCTATCCAGCGCGGCTGGTCCGCACCATGAACGCGAGCTGCCCGACCGCTGAGGCAGTGGCCGTGCGGGGCGACCGCTTCCGGGCGGTGGGGACCGTGGACGAACTGCTCTCCTACCCTGGCGCCGTCGTCGACGACCGCTACGCCGACGATGTCCTCCTCCCCGGCTTCGTTGAGGCGCACAGCCACGCGGGCACTGGCACCACCTGGAAGGGAACGTACATCGGGTACGTCGACCGGGTAGACCCGGAGGGTCGCCACTGGCCCGGCTGCCGTTCCATCGACGACGTCATCGCCCGCCTGCAGCGGGAGGAACGCAAGATCGGCGACCCCGGCCAGCCGATGATCGCCTGGGGATTCGACCCGATCTTCTTCCAGGACCGTCATCTGACCGCACGGGACCTGGACCGGGTGTCCACGGAGCGCCCCATCTACATCGGACATGCCAGCGGCCACGCCTGCACCGTCAACTCCGCCGCCATCCGCCGATGCCGGGTGGCCGAGGCGTCGCACGTCGAGGGCGTCCACCTCGGCGACGACGGGCAGCCGAACGGGGAACTCCACGAGTTCGCGGCGATGAGCCTGGTGCAGGAACTCTCCGCCGGGAACGACGTGCTCAGCGTCGACCGCGCCGCCCTGGAACGCTTCGGCCAGGACGCGGTGAACACGGGGACCACCACGCTCACGGATCTGGGCACCACCCGCCTGATGGGCGAGGAAGGCGTCGAACTGTACCGCGGCACCGTCGGCGACGGCTTTCCCGCGCGGCTGAACGTCTTCCACTTCGGCGCCGGGATCGGCCCGGTGTCCGGCAGCCTCGCCGAGGACGCCCAGCGCCTGGTCGAACTGCGAGACCTCTCCACCGACCGGCTGACCTTCGGGAACGTCAAGCTCATGCTCGACGGCACCCTGCAGGGCTTCACCGCCCGGGTGCGCGAGCCGGGCTACTACGGCGATCAGCCCAACGGCATGTGGAACGTCAGCCCGGAGGAGTATCACCGTGCCTTCGAGATCTTCCACCGGGCGGGTCTGCTCATCCACGTCCATTGCAACGGGGACCAGGCGACGCAGCTGTTCCTCGACACCCTGGAGCAGGTCCTCGTCGCCCACCCCCGCCCGGATCACCGGCACACCTGCACGCACTCGCAGATGACGACCCCGGCGCAGTTCCGGCGGATGAAGGCGCTGGGGGCGTGCGCGAACCTCTTCGCCAACCACATCTGGCAGTGGGGAGACCAGCACCTCGACCTCACCATGGGTCCGGACCGCGCACGCCGGAACAACGCCGCCGCCACGGCGCTGCGCCACGGCGTGCCCATCAGCCTCCACTCGGATTCGCCCGTCACCCCGCTGGGCCCGCTCAAGACGGTCAAGCACGCCGTCACCAGGCTCACTCAGTCCGGGCGCGTCATGGGCGAGAACGAGAGGATCAGCGCCCAGGACGCGCTGGAGGCGATCACCCTCGGCTCCGCTTTCATGCTCAAACGCGACGACGAGATCGGCTCCATCGAACCCGGCAAGTTCGCCGACATGGCGGTGCTCGCCGATGATCCGCTCGCGGTCGATCCCGCCGAGATCGGGGACATCCGCGTTCACGGCACCGTGGTCGGCGGCCGGCATTTCCGGAGCAACGTCGGGTCGTCCTGATGGGCCGGACTGGAAAGCCGCTCACCCTGATCGGCGGCTACCTGGGCACCGGCAAGACCACGCTGGTCAACCACATCCTCTCCGCAGGGAGTTACGGGCGCGTGGCCGTCGTCGTCAACGACTTCGGCTCGGTGAACGTCGATGCGTCCCTGATCAGCTCGGCCGGCGCGGACACCCTGGAGCTGACCAACGGGTGCATCTGCTGCCAGATCACCGATGACGTCCAGCGCACCATGTCGGCGCTGGCGGCACGCGAGGACATCGACCACGTCGTCTGCGAGCTCAGCGGGATCGGTGACCCCGCCCGGCTGGGCAGCTGGCGCAGCTACCCGGGTTTCCGTCCCGGACCGGTGGTGATCTGCGTGGACGCGGCGGTGACTCCCCGGCGGCTGGCGGACGAGTACGTCGCGGACATCGTCACCCGGCAGATCGCAGCCGCGGACATCCTGGTGATCACCAAGACCGATCTGGCCACGCCGGCGCAGCGCGAGGCGAGCCTGCGGTGGTGCGCCCAGCTGGCCCCGGAGGCCTCCGTGCACCAGGCCGGCCCGGGCGATGCCGCAGGAACGGAGGCAGTCATCCGCGAACTCACGGAGCGCGCCAAGGGCGAGCCGGCAGCCCCGCCCGTTCAGGGCAACCCGCACCCCGAGCCGGGTCAAGACGCATCGGCGAGCAGGTCTGGATCCAGGGACCCGAGCGCGCCGGACACTCAGCACGAGGCGGATCGTTCCGAGCATGCCTCCGCGCACGCGTCGCTCACTGTGGCGCTGCCCGGCCTGAACGCTGTCCAGCGGATCGTGGCGGCGCTGCGGGACCACCGCTCGGCGCTCGTCCGCGCCAAAGGCATCATCGAGAACGACGAGGGCGGCTGGAGCCGCATCCAGCTCGCCGGCGACGTCGTCACGACAGAACCGGTCTCCGGAGACCGCGCGGACCGCCCGGCGCCCGACGGTCTCCCGGAGCCCAAGGATCCGGAGTCGTCCCTGGTCCTCATCGCCGCCGGACCCCACGCGGAGCAGAAGCTGCGCTTCGTGGCCGACGCCCTCCGCGCCAACGCGTGCACTCACAGCTCGGCGGGCGCGGGGAAAGCCACCGCCGATGGTGCCGGCGCGGTCCCCGGTCTCGCAAGCGGCGTCGCCCCCGGCCTTGCAAACGACGCGGCCGCAAGATTCGCACGCGGCGCCGCCCCGCGCACCGCCGGCACCCCTGGCGTCACACCTGCCGATGGCCCCGCTGCCGATGTCCCGCACCCTGCGGACTCCCCGACTCCCGTCCACCCCCGCCACAGTCGCACCGCACAGTAAGAAGGAGAACCACTTCCATGGATATGCGTTTCAGAGGTCCACGTACGGCCCGGGGCTGGATAAGCGTGGGCATCATCCTCGTCGTCCTGATCATCGGCCTGTGGCCCGTCATCGCGCTGTTCAACACCACCGCGCTGCCGCTGGGCATTCCCGCCCTCATGCTGTGGTCGATCTTCATCCTGTTCGCCACCACGGCGGCGATGGTGATCATCAACGTCATCACGGGTGATCGCGGATGAGCCAGTACGTTCCCTTCATCATCACCGCTTCCTACCTGCTCATCGCGATCATCATCGGCTGGGGCGCGGGCCGCGGACATAACATGCGCACGGTCGAAGGCTGGGGTGCCGGCGGCCGCAGCATGAACTCGATCGTCGTCTACCTCTTGGTGGCGGCCGGCGGCGTGAGCGCCTACACGTTCATGGGCTCACCGGGCTGGGCGCACGACAAGGGCGTGCCCGCGCTCTACGTCGTCGTCTACCTCGCCTATATGGCGATCGTCGCCTGGTACATCGGGCCGAAGGTGTGGAACCTGGGAGCCAAGTACGGTCACGTCACCCAGTCCACTGCCATCGCCGACCGGTACGAGAGCAAGCTCCTGGGCGGGCTGACCGCCATCGTCGGCTCCGTGGGCGGGCTCGCCTTCGCCGTCATCCAGACCATCGGCGCCGCCTACATCCTCAACGTCATGAGCTTCGGCCTGATCCCCACGTGGCTGGGCGTGATCATCGCCCTCAGCGTCATCGCCATCTACCTGTACCGCAGCGGCCTGCGGGCGATCGGCTTCACCAACGCGTTCCAGGGCGCCCTGATGTTCGTCGTCGCCTGGATGGTGGGACTGTGGGCCGTGAACTGGTTCACCGGCGGCTTCAACGCGGCGCCCATCTTCGAGCGGCTCCGCGCGGAGGCCCCGGAGTTCCTGACCCTCCCGGGTGCCCTGGACGATATGAGCTACGCGTTCTGGACCACCTCCATCCTCATCTCGTTCTTCTCCATCTGGCAGTCGCACTGGATCGCCTGGATGGGCGCGAAGTCGGCGCGGAGCCTCAAGCGGGCGGTCACGTATCTCCCGCTGTACTACCTGGTTCTGATCCCGATGATCGTGGTCGGCTTCATCGGCATCTTCGCCTACCCGGACATCGCCAATTCGGACCAGGTGGCGATCCAGATGGCGGTGGACAATATGCCCATCATCGTCGCGGGCCTGCTGGGAGCCGGAACGCTCGCGGCGTCCATGTCGTCGAGCGAGCCGAACATCCACGCCACCGCGCTGACCTACAGCAAGGACGTCATCCAGCCGCTCTTCAAGCTCTCCGACGAGAGGACCGGGAAGCTCACGCGGTGGCTCATCTTCCCGATCATGGCGCTGATCATCGCGCCCATCTCCATCATGGAACCGGCGAGTCTGGTATACATCCTGCTCATCGGCTACGGCTTCACCGGCCAGGCGTTCGCCATCATGGTCGGGATCTTCTTCTGGCCCCGCGCCACCGCTGCCGGTGCGATCGTCGGGCTCGTCGCCGGCGCCGTCGTCACGACGCTCTTCTCCTTCGTGTTCGTCCACCCGCTGGGCATCCACGCGGGCATCTGGGGCCTGGCGGTCAACATCCCCTGCTTCATCATCGTCTCGCTGCTGACCAAGCCGGTCTCTAAGGAGACCCTGGCCCGGTTCTTCTCCGCCGACGAGAAGACGGCTGCGGAGGATCCGGCCCGGTAAGGGGTTCCCCTCCCGGCACCGAGTGCGCCTGTGTCCGGTCCCGCCGCCGGTGCTTCGGCGGCGGGACCGGCCTGCTGCGGCTCCCGCTGGCTTCGGTCCGTCCTGGGCGGACGTCAGCCATCTCCCCGGGGCGCGGGGCTACGCTGACGGTATGGAGCTGGGCTCGAACGCCTCACGCGGTCTGCTGGCCGCCGTCTTCGTGGTGCACAACGCCGAGGAGCTGACGTTCCTCAACCGAGGAGGCATGCTCCCGCCCGCACTCGCGGCGCGGTTCCCTCGCCTGGAGGGCCTCTACGGGCGGCGTCGCCTGGCTCCCGTCATGCTCGCCCTCACTGGTGCAGTCGCCGCCGTGCTATCGTCCCGGCGACCCGGTGCCACGGCCTTGCACGCTGCGGCAGCCGGAGCGCTGGGCGCGAACGCACTGGTGCACATCGGCCGGGCCGCCGCCGAACGCCGGTACAACCCGGGCGCCGCCACCGCGCCCGCGCTACTCGGTGCTGCGGCACTTCATCTCGTGGTCGTGCGGGAACACGGGCCGGGTAAGACGGCTGCGACCGCCGTGCTCGGTGCGCTGCTCATGCCCGCTGGGATCGCGGCGGCGCTGGCGGCCGGCCACGGCGTCACTCTCGCAGCCGTGCTCACCGCCAGCCGAGGTCAGGCGCCACCCGGGTGACGATGGACTCCAGCAGCCGGGCGTTGTACCCCACGCCCAGCTGGTTGGGCACCGTGACGAGCGCATAGTCGGCGGCGGCGACTGCGGCATCGGCGGCCAGCTCCTCCACCAGCTTCTCCGGCTCGCCGATGTAGCTGCGGCCGAACCGGGCCAGCCCGCCTTCCAGGTGCCCCACCTGGTCGCGTGACTCCGCCTGGGCCCGCACCCCGAAGTACCGGTGATCCTCGTCGGTGACCAGCGGGATGATGCTCCGGGACACCGATACTTGGGGTTCCCCGGAATGACCGGCTTGCCGCCACGCGTCCTTGTAGATCGCGATCTGCTCCGCCTGCAGCGCATCGAACGACTCGCCGGTGTCCTCGGTCAGCAGGGTGGAGCTCTGCAGGTTGAAGCCTTGCTCGCCCACCCATCGGGCGCTGGCCCGGGTGCCCGAACCCCACCAGAGGCGCTCGTCCAGACCGGGGGAGAGCGGGTCGATGGCGAGAGCTCCGTCGTGCCCGGTCATCTGCGGATCGGCTTGCACCACCCCGGCCCCGCGGATCGCCTCCCGGAAGACATGCGCCTTCTGCTGGGCCATCTCCGCCACGGACATCCCCTCCGGGGTGCGATAGCCGAACGCCTCCCAGCCGCGCAGCGCCGGCTCCGGTGAGCCGCGCGAGATGCCCAGCTGCAGACGGCCGCCGGAGATGAGGTCCGTGATGGCGGCCTCCTCGGCCATATAGAGGGGGTTCTCATAACGAAGATCGATCACCCCGGTGCCCAGCTCGATGCGCTCGGTGGCCTGCGCCATCGCCGCCAGCAGCGGGAACGGCGCGGAATGCTGCGGCGCGAAATGGTGCACTCGCAGGAACGCGCCGTCCACACCGACCCGCTCCGCCTCCTGCGCCAGCTGGATCGCCTGGAGCAGCGCATCGCGCGCGGTGGGAGTGTGCGAGCCGGGAATGTCCCGGTAATGGCCGAACGAGAGGTATCCGATCTTCTTCACATCCAGTGCAAGGCCCCGCCGCCGATGCGTATTCCTGTCGGCTGCGGCGACCCCGTGACGCCCGAAGCGGCGCTTGACGAGGACCCCAGCCGGAGGCCTGCCCGGTCACGGTGTCCCCTCCGCGGACGAGGTGTGGGCCGCAGCGTCAGCGCGCTGCGCCATCCCTCCCGCGCGGGCGGTATACGAAGGTGACCAGCACCACCGAGATGATCATCAGCAGGAACCAGGAGACGAGCTTCGCGGCGGAGACGAGCTCCCAGCCGTCGGTCTGGGAGGGGTAGATCCACGCCCCGGCCGCTGTCCCGATGTTCTCCGCGACCCAGATGAAGAACGCCACCCCGGCGAAGGCGGCCAGGATCGGCATCCGCCGCCAGCCCCGGGCGCGGTGGTTGCGGAAATGCATCGTGCAGCGCAGGTAGAGCAGCACCACGAGCGCCAGGAGGACCCAGCGCGCATCGGGCAGATAGTGATGCGCGAAGAAATTGACGTAGATCGCCGTGGCGAGGATCGCGGTCGCCCAGCGCGGCGGGTACCGGTCGAACCGCAGATCGAACAGCCGGAAGACCCGCACCATGTACGAGCCCACGGCGGCGTACATGAACCCGGTGTAGAGCGGCACGCCGCCGATCCACAGCAGGCCCTCGCCGCCGTACTGCCATGAGCCGACCGCGGTCTTGAAGATCTCCATCACCGTGCCCACCACGTGGAACAGCAGAATGACCCACAGCTCGCGCCCGCTCTCCAAGCGGAAGGCCAGCATCAGCGCCTGGATCCCGACGGCCGCCAGGACGAGCGCGTCGCTGCGGGCCAGCGCGGCATCGTCGGGGTACCAGAGCCGCGCGGCGACCAGGAGGGCCAGCATCGCCGCGCCGAACACGCATGCCCAGGCCTGCTTGAGCACGAAGACGACGAACTCCAGCAGCGCGGTCCGCATCCGCCCGCCGGACGAGAGGCGTTCCAGCCGGTCGTGAGCCCAGGCGTCGATCCGTTCTTCCAGCGGCGTGAACGCCCGCCTGCTCCTCTCGGCCATGACGTTCAATCTAACGGGCCGCGCACCGCACGGGCGCTTCAGGACACCCCCGCCGGTGCCGGCGCCATCGGCGCTGGGATAGGCTCCGAAGAAGAAGGCCGGGACTCGCCCTCGATGTGGAGGCGCGCCCTGGCCAGTCATGTCAGCAGCACCATCCAAGCTGGGGCGGCGAGCGAGTCCGGCCCCGAAGGGCTCCGTCGCTGGAAGACCGCGCGGTCCCGGACGCACCCCGCGCATCCGGGGCGGGCCGATCGACCGGCCCATGCATGACGAAGTCGCGCTGCCCACGCGCTGCAGGCACCGGCGAAGAACGACAATCCTGGCGGAACCGCCAGACGCACGGAAAGGACGATGATGACGGCCGCCGAGCAGGCACCCCAGGTGCGGCTGGTGCTTGCCGCGGTGTTCCTCGTCTTCCTGGCGCAGATGGCGCTCAACCCCATCATCGCGCCGCTCTCCCGCGAAGTCGGCCTCGCTGAATGGCAGATCGGCGCGACTGTCAGCGCCGGAGCCTTCATGATGGTCCTCACCAGCCAGATGTGGGGCCGCCGCTCGCAGTCCCTGGGTCGCAAGCCCGTGCTCGTCGCGGCTTTCATCCTGGCGTTCATCGCCACCACGTTGTTCGCGCTGATGGCCGGACTGGGCATGAGCGGCATCGTGACCGGCACGGCGCTGTTCCTGTCCTTCGCGCTGCTGCGGGGGCTGCTGTTCGGCACCGCGATCGCGGCCGTACCGCCCACGGCGCAGGCCTATATCGCCGATGTCACCACGGATCAGGTCTCGCGGGTGCGCGGTATGGCCGGGATCGGCGCGGTGCAGGGCATGGCGATGGTCGGCGGCGCGGTCCTGGGCGGGATGCTCTCCGGCCTCGGCCTCATGGCTCCGCTGGTGACCGTGCCGGTCCTGCTCATCGTCGGTCTTCTCCTGGTGAGCCTGCGGCTCCGGCCCGAGTCGCGTACGCAGCTCATCGCCCGGCCGGTGCGGGTGAGCCCCCTCGACCGCCGCATCTGGCCGTTCCTGCTCGCCGGCTTCGGGATGTTCACCGCCCTGGGCTTCATCATGGTCATCACCGGTTTCATCGTGCAGGACCGGCTCGGGCTCACCGCCGAGCAGACCGGCATGCTCACCGGTGCGGCGCTGCTGGTGACAGGCCTGGGCATGGTCACCGGCCAGAGCCTCGTGGTGCCGCGTTCCGGCTGGGGCCCGCCGATGCTGCTCCGGGTCGGAAGCGTCATCGGGCTGGCCGGGTACAGCCTGCTGATCCCCGATGCCGGCCTGCCGCTGCTTCTCCTGGCGATGTTCGCCATCGGCCTGGGCCTGGGCATCGGGCTTCCCGGTTATACCGCCGGTCCCAGCCTCCTCGTCTCCCGGGAGGAGCAGGGCGGGATGGCCGGGCTCATCGGCGCCACCAACGGCCTGACCTTCGTCGTGGCGCCGACCGCCGGCACTGCCCTCTACGGCGCCATGCCCCAGCTTCCGGTCATGGTGGGCGCGTCCATCATGCTCCTGGTCGCGGTGTTCGTCTTCACGCATCCGCGGCTGCGCCGCCCGCCCGGCCGCCGGCGCCGCAAGCTCTAGCTGTGTGGTGCGGCCGCCGCAGGGGCGGTGATGGGTGTGGTGCGGCCCCCATGAAGCGCGCCGCCGATGCAGCGCTGGCCGCCGAGCCGGTAGCCTCAGGCTTGACCGCCGGCTGCCAGGCGCATCAGATCGGAATCGAGTTCGATGCCGGTCTCGGTGCCGCCGGCGCTGCCGAAGGAGTGCTGATAGCTGCCCCAGGATTCCTCGCGCACCCGCCGCTCGAAGCCGCTGTCCATCTGCAGCACCAGTTCCCGCGCGGCACGTTCGATCCGCTTGCTCAGCGCCGGGTCGGTCCAGTCCTCCGTGGAGGCGAACAGGGAGGTCGGCATCGTCATCGTGCGCAGATAGGCGAAGACGGGGCGCATCTGCTCGTCCACGACCAGCGCATGCCGCGCGGTACCGGCCGTCGCGGCGAGCACGACGGGCTTGGCGATCAGCAGGTCGTTGTCCAGGATCTGGAAGAACGCGGAGAACAACCCGCTCGGACCGGCCTTGTAGACCGGTGTGCTGGCCACGATCCCGTCCGCCGTGCGCAGGGTCTCCACCGCCGCGTTCAGTCCCTCGCCGAGGAACTGCGAGGTCATCGCGGTGGTGATCTCCTGCGCGAGTTCGCGCAGCTCGACCACGTCCACTCGCAGCGTGATCCCCTCGGCCGCCGCCAGCCGGCCGGCAGCCGCGACCGTGCGGTCGGCGAGCATACGGGTCGAGGAGGGATCGCTCGCGCCCGCGCTGACGACGGCCAGCCGCAACTCCCGCCGTACCGGCGCCGGTCCCGGTGCAGTGTCGCTCATCGGGTCACTCTCCTTCATCCCCGTCCTCGTCGCCGGTGCCGGTCAGCAGCTTCCGGCACAGTGCCTCCAGCTGGACCATCTCGTCGTCATCGAGCGCGCGGCCGACCGCTGCCGCCACGCTCGCCGCGTGCTTGCGGCCCACCCGCCGCTGCGCCTTCCTGCCCGCCTCGGTGAGGGAGAGCCGGGTGGCGCGGCGGTCATCGGGGTCGGGCTCGCGGTCCACCAGGCCCCGCTGCACCAGCCGGTCGACCATGCGTGAGAGCGCCGGCTGGCTCAGCAGCACGTGCTGGTGCAGCTCGCGCAGCTTCTGCGGCGCGGAGCACTTCGAGAGCGTGTACAGCACGTCGTACTCGCGGATGGAGATCTCGTCCCAGATGTTCTCGGCCGTGAACTCTTTCATTAGCACGGCGTGCGCGGTCAGCAGCGCCTCCCAGGCGGCATTGGCCCGGGCAGCGCGGCCGGGTCGTCCGCTCCGGCCGCGGGGGGCCGTTTCCTCAGTCGTGTCCACTGTCCTCACAGCTCCGGCAACGAGGCGCGAACGCCCTCGTCGGTGTCCTGATAGGGGGAGCCGCCCGTGACGTTGTCACCACGGTTGGCATTCGGCCGTGGCTGCCGCGGCTCGGCATCGCCGTACTTGTCCTTCACCCGGCTGGCGTGCGTCGGGGCATCCGGGACGCCGGCCTTGCGGCGCGCGGCCATCTCCTTGCGCAGCACCGGCACGACCTCGCCGCCGAGCAGCTCGAGCTGATCCAGCACGGTGCCCAGCGGCAGGCCCGCGTGGTCGATCAGCCACAGCTGACGCTGGTAATCGCCGAAGTGCTCGCGGAAGGTGAGCGTCTTGTCGATGACCTCCTGCGGGCTCCCCACCGACAGCGGCGTCTGCTCGGCGAAGTCCTCCAGGCGTGGCCCGTGGCCGTAGACCGGCGCCTCGTTGAAGTACGGGCGGAACTGCGTGTAGGCGTCCTGAGAGTTCTTGGCGATGAACGCCTGCCCGCCCAGGCCCACGATCGCCTGGTCCTCGGTGCCGTGGCCGTAGTGCGCGTAGCGCTGCCGGTAGAACCGGATGAGCCGCATGAAGTGCTCTTTCGGCCAGAAGATGTGATTGGCGAAGAACCCGTCGCCGTAGTAGGCGGCCTGCTCGGCGATCTCGGGCGTGCGGATCGAGCCGTGCCATACGAACGGCGGCACATCGTCCAGCGGCCGGGGAGTGGAGGTGAAGCCCTGCAGCGGAGTGCGGAACTTCCCCTCCCAGTCCACGACGTCCTCCCGCCACAGCCGGTGCAGCAGGTTGTAGTTCTCCAGACCCAGCGGCAGGCTCTGCCGGATGTCCTGGCCGAACCAGGGATACACCGGCGCGGTGTTGCCCCGGCCCAGCATCAGATCCATGCGTCCGCCGGCGAGGTGCTGGAGCATCGCGTACTCCTCGGCGATGCGCACCGGATCGTTCGTCGTGATGAGAGTGGTGGCGGTGGACAGGACCAGGTTCTTCGTCTGCGCGGCGATGTACGCCAGCAGCGTGGTGGGCGCGGAGGAGAAGAACGGCGGGTTGTGGTGCTCACCGATGGCGAAGACGTCCAGGCCCACCTCCTCGGCCTTGGTGGCGATGGCGACGGCGGCCTTGATCCGCTCGGCCTCGCTCGGCGTGTGGTCTGTCGTCGGATCGCGGGTGATGTCGCTCACCGAGAAGATGCCGAACTGCATGGTGCTTCCCTTCCGAGGCGGCACCAGATCTGTCGTGATCATCCCGGCCGCGGCTCGATGTTCGTGTATCTATTCTGTTTGCATCTAATGCAGCGAAATCGTAGCACGATTTGTTCCCCCCGGTTGACACGCTCGGAGAGAATGGCAGCGGCACGGTCTTCAAGGGGGTGCAGGCGCCGATGACGGTAGGACATTTCGCGGCCCGGGCATGGGCTGCGGCCGGTGGCGACCCGGCCATGCTGCACCGCCTCGGGTCGCCCGCGCCTCCTGTGCCGCTGCGTTCCCGTCTCGACGCCGCGGGGCTCCTCGCCGGCACCATGGGTGCCGCCAGTCTGGCCTTCGCCGCCCTCGCTGTATCCGGCGGACCCGCTGCGCGGGCTGCACCCGCTGCCACTGCCTCTGCACCCGCCGGACTTGAAGGCCCGTGGGTGCGGCTCGATGGCCGGCGGATCGCCGCTTCGGCACGCAGCGACCGTCTCTTCCGGCTCGACGGGCAGCCTCCCCGGGCATGGGCCCCGCTGTCCGGCTTCTGGCCCGCCGCCGACGGCTGGGTGCGCACGCATGCGAACTACCCGCATCACGAAGAGCGCCTGCGTGCCCTGCTGGGCATCGGCCCCGGCACCGCGGACGAGACGGCGACAGCACGGGTGGCGGAGGTCATCGGCGCGCTCTCCGCCCGCGAACTGGAGGACCGCGCGGCAGCGGCCGGAGCGGTGGTGGTCGCGGTGCGAAGGCCGGAGGAGTGGGCCGCGCACCCGCAGGGCCGGGCGGTCGCCGCGGAACCGCTCATTGGCGTCCGGGAGATCGGAGGTGCGGTGCCGGGGCGGAAGCCCCCGGGTGCCGCCGCCGGGGATCTGCCGTTGCGCGGCGTACGGGTCCTCGATCTGACGCGGGTGATCGCCGGGCCAGTCGCCACCCGTGCCCTGGCTTTCGCTGGAGCCGAGGTGCTGCGGGTGGATCCGCCGCATCTTCCCGAGGCCGCGTGGCAGCATCTGGACACCGGGCAGGAGAAGCGCTCGACGCTGCTGGATCTACGCTCGCCCGAGGGGCGGCGGAAGTTCGAGGAGCTGCTGGCGGACGCCGATGTCCTGGTCACCGGATACCGGCCCGGGGCTCTCGGCGCCTTCGGCCTGAGCACCGAAGAACTGGCTGCCAGGCATCCGGGGCTGGTGGTCGGTCGCGTGAGCGCCTGGGGACACACCGGACCGTGGGCGGACCGGCGCGGGTTCGACAGCATCGTCCAGGCGGCGTCCGGCATCGCCGTGATCGAAGGCGTGGCCGCCGGTGAAGACGTCCGTCCCGGTGCGCTTCCGGCGCAGGCGCTCGACCATGCCGCCGGTCACCTGCTCGCGACCGCCCTGACTCTGGCGGTGGCTGCGCGCCGTGAAGACGGCCGGGGACGGGCTGTGTCGGTGTCCCTGGCCAGGGTCGCCGCTGAGCTGATGGCCGCGCCGGCCCCGGATGAGGCCGGTTCCCGGGCGCTGGCCTCGTATGGGCCGCGAAACACCGCATGTCCCGCGAGCGCCAGCAGCACCGGTGCACCCGCGTCGGCGTCCGCGGCAGGATCACAGACCGGAGGTGGCCGCCGGGACGGTCGCGGCAGCGGAGCGCCCGGTGAACAGGAGGAGGCGCCCACCGTGACCGGTCGGACCCCGGCAGGCGTGCTCGTCTGCGCGGCTCCCGCGCTCGACTTCCCCGGCGCCCCGTCCGGCTACGCGCACATGGGCGGCCTCTGGGGCGCAGACGCACCCGCGTGGCGGGCTGACGCCCGACCCTGACCGAGCGCGTTTACGCCGTCTTCTCCCAGAGCTGCGCGAAGACGGCGCTGAGGGTCTCGGCGCCCTGAGCTCCCGAGAGGCCATGCACACGGTCGAAGACGAAGAACGGCACGCCCTGGATGCCCCGTTCAGCGGCCTGCCGGACATCGGCCCGGACGTTCTCGGCATGCTCGTCCGTGGCCAGCATCTCCCGGACGCGGGCCTCGTCCATACCGGCTTCGGCGCCGATGGCCGCCAGGGTGTCGTGATCGGCCACGTTCTCCCCGCGACTGAAGTACGCCTGGTAGAGCCGCATCAGGACCGCATGGCCGGCGCCGTGCTCCGTGGCCAGATGCACCAGCCGGTGCGCATCGAAGGTGTTCACCGGCTGAATGGCCTCATGGTCGATGTGCAGCCCCTCGGCGGCGGCCCGCTCCTCGGTCCCGCGGGTCATCCGGCGGGTCTCCTCCACCGAGCGCCCGAACTTGCGCGCCAGCATCTCCATGCCGCTGCCGGCCGCTTCAACCGGGGCATCGGGGTCCAGCTGGAAGCTGTGATAGCGCACCTCGACCTGGTCCCGCCGCGGGAAGGACGCCAGCGCCCGTTCCAGCTGTGCGGTGCCCAGATAGCAGAAGGGGCAGGCCACATCGGCCCAGACGTCGATCCGCATGCCCGCGCCCCTTTAGTACGCCACGCCGATGTGCGCGCGGCGATGCTGCGGGTCGTCGATCTCGTCGACGACCGCCAAGGCGAAATCCGCCCCGGAGATGGCGGACTCGCCGTCATCGTCGAACAGGGCGATCTCGCCGCCGATGCGGTAGGTCCCGCGTGCCTCGCCGGGATTGAAGGAACCGTAGCTGCCGGCCGGGCTGACGAAGAGCCAGTCGAGCTGCTCGGGCGCCTCGTCCTGGAGCCACTGCCGGACGGCGTCCATCTCGGCGGCCTCGGCGGCGAACTGCTCGGGGATGTCCCCCTCGACGAACCGCGGCGAGTCCGGGGAGGGGCGCAGGGAGGAGAAGCCGCCGATGACGATCAGCCGCGTGCCGTACTCGGCGGCGAGCTCGGCCAGCCGGCCGTACAGAGCCGGGATCGTCCCCGCGGTGTCCCCGCGCGGGGAGAGCGTGGCGACCACCGCATCGGCGGTCTCGACGAGCGCCGGAGCGTGCTCCAGCACCTCACCGTGCTCGTACCGCACACCCTCCACCGGCTCCGACGGGGCTGAACGGCTCAGCGAGATGACCTGGTGACCGCGGCCAGCGGCCTCGCGGACGATGTTCGTCCCGGTGTACCCGGTGCCTCCGATGACGGCAATGGTGGACATGGCGACTCCCTCTGCTCGTGCCCGCGCGCCGGTCACCGGCCCCTGGGCTCCTGATGTCACCTACGCAACTGCGCGGGGCCCGGAGGGTATTCCCGGCAGTTGCTCCGGCGCCGAGCCGCCCTGCGAGCCGCGCCAGCCCGCCCTGCGAGTCGCGTTGCCCGGCGCGGATCGAGCCGAAATGGTCACGGTGATCGGATATTCACGGGCAACGCGACCTTTTGAGGTCAACCGCTTCGAGCCAACCGCAGGGCGAAGCTCCTAGCGGGCAGGACCAGGCGCGCTCCGTCGTGCGAGGCGCGCCGAGCCCGTCGAGCCGCAGGGCGAGGTGATAGGAAGGCCATGTGCTCATCGTCCTTGCCTCGGTGCCGCCGGTTCTGGCGATCGCCGCCTTCATGGCCGGAGCCCCGGCGACCCGCTCCGCGCTGGCCGGGGCCGCATCGGCGCTCCTGATCGCGGCGCTGTGGTTCCCGGTGCCCTGGCCGGAGGCGTCCCGCGCGCTCACGCAGTGGTCGCCCCTGCTCATCGAAGTGCTTCTGATCGTGCTGGGCGGCATCGCCTTCGCCGAGCTGACCCGGGTGAGCGGCGCGCAAGGGCGGATCGCGGACTGGCTGAAAGCAGCGCTGGGGCGAGGCGTGGCGCCCATCCTCGCGATCGTCCACGGGGTCACGCCGCTGGCGGAGTCGCTCACCGGTTTCGGGGTGGGCGTGGTGATCGCGCTGCCACTGCTCCTGGCATTGGGGATGCCAGGTGGCCGTGCCGCCGTCATCGCGTTGCTCGGGCTGTGCGCGGTGCCGTGGGGGTCTCTGGCGCCCGGCACCCTCATCGCCGCAGAACTCGCGGGCCTGCCGTTCAAGGAACTGGGCGTGGCGACGGCGTGGCTCAGCCTGCCGGTCTTCCTGGCAGTCGGCGCCTTGGCCGCATGGCTCGCCGCCGATGACCGGCGGTGGTGGGCCATCGGCGCCGGCCTGGCCTCCGGAACGGTCCTCTGGGCGGCCGTGCTCGGGGCGAATCTGCTGATCGGCACGGCCCCGGCCGGCGCGGCGGGCGCCGCTGTGACGCTTGTGGTGCATCTGACGTTCCGCCGGCTGCGCGGGGGAGTCCTGGCCGTGCCCGCACCGGTCCGCCGGGCTCTGCTGCCGCATGCGGTGCTGCTCGGCGGAGTGCTCACGGCTAGCCTCGGCCTGCTGGCGCTGGCCCAGGCGGCACCTGGTGCCGCTGCTCTGGCACGGCCACTCGGCTCACCCGCGTTGTGGCTGCTGATCGCCTCGCTGGTGGCGGCCCGCGGGCTCCGGCCTCGCGGTGGCGGAACCGGGGCGGCCGCGCGCATCGGCCGGTCCTGGCTCGGCGTGGGGCCGGCCACGGGCCTGTTCATCGTCCTCGGCGTCGTGATGGCCGTGTCCGGGATGTCTGAGGTGCTGGCATCGGCGGTGGCACGGCTGGGGGAAGGCTACCTGGCGCTGGCTCCGGCGGTAGCGGGCCTCGGCGGGTACATCACGGCCTCCAATACCGGGGCTAACGCGATGTTCGCCGGGCCGCAGGCACAGATGGCGGTCGCGCTGGACGCCGATGTGCTGCTCGTCATGGCCGGGCACAACGTCGCCGCGTCTCTGCTGGGGATGGCTTCGCCGGCACGGGTGGCGCTCGCGGTCAGCCTGTGCCGCGAGGCGCCGGACCGCCGGGCCGTCCAGCGCATCGTGCTGCTTCTCGGGCTGGGGATCGTGGCGCTGCTGGGCGCGGTGCTCCTGCTGCTGGCCGGGCCGTAAGGCCGGATCGGGAGAACCGCGCCGCAGCCCGAGCGGAGGACCGCGCCCGGCCTGAGCGCCGGCGCCCGGGCCGTGTGCCGCACGCGCGCTACAGGTACCGCCGGGCAAGCCGGAGCGCTGCCCCGGTGTAACTGCCGCCGAACAGGTCCGCGTGCATGATCACGATGCCCAGCTGATGCAGCTCAATCCGCTCGCGCCAGCCGTCCGCCAGCGCCGAGGCCTCGTCGTACCCCGCATAGACGTCCTCCAGATGGGGGAAGCCGAAGACGGAGAGCGTGCCCAGATCGGTCTCCGCGTGGCCGCCGTGCGCCATCGGATCGATCAGCGTCGCCCCTTTGCCGGTGCCGTCGTAGAGCACGTTGCCGGACCACATATCGCCGTGGCACCGTGCCACCTCGTGCCCGGCTTCCTGCACCAGGGCCGGCTGCGGCGCGTTCAGTTCGCCGCTGGCCAGCCGGTCCGCCAGCCGCGTGAAGACACGGTACTCATCGGCGTTCACGACACCTGCCTGGTGCAGCCGCCGGGCGAACTCCATGATGCGGTGCTCTGCGTAGAACTCCCCCCAGGTCCGCGGGGCGCTCTGCTGGTCGCCGATGAGCGGGGTGCGGCTGTTGCCCACCCAGTCCGGACCCTGCCATCCGGCCGGCGGGCAACCCCACCAGGGCGCGCCGGCCGCATGGGTGCGGGCCAGGGCGGTTCCGAAGGCGCGGGCCGCGCGGGCCGAGGGTGGCGCCTGCTCGATGAACTCCAGCTCCAGGCGGTCCTCGTCCACTGCGATCACCCGGGCGACGCGCGCACCCCCGGCCGGTTCCGCCTCGGCCAGCCACCGCAGCCCCGCGGCCTCGCCCCGCACGTTCTGCCCCGCGGGGCGTCCGGTCTTGGTGAAGATCCGTGACATGTCTCCTTAAGGATACGCGGTCTCCCGAGGGTACGCGCCGGTGCCCGGCGGCTTGACGTGGTGCTGCCCGCCAGCGACGGCCGACTGGCCCGTCGGTTGGTGCCTGCAGCGCGCCTGCCCCGCCCGTTGTGCGCCGTTTCAAAGGCTCATCGAGAGCCCACAGCGCTGTCCGTGTGGCGGCGGTGTAGCGCGGTGTCCCGGAGCCGCCTGCCCTGCGGCGTGGCGGGGAAGCTAGCGTGTGCTGTGTGACGAACTCTCTCCGGTTGCAGCGCCGCACCGTGGCCCTCCTGTCCGCCGCCCAGGTCTTCAGCGGCATCGGCGCCGGGGCTGTGGTCTCCACCGGCTCACTGCTGGCGGTCGACCTGTCCGGTTCGGAGGCCTGGGCCGGCTCCGCGGCCACTGCCACGACCCTGGGCGCTGCCTTCGGCTCCGCCCTACTGGCCCGGCTCGTTCCCAGCGGTGGCAGGCGCCGGGCGTTGACAACCGGTCTGCTGGTGGCATTCTGCGGCAGCCTCGTCGTGATCGCCGCCGCCGTGCTGGGGGCCTTCCCGCTGCTGCTCGCAGGTGCCGCGCTCATCGGATTCGCCACCTCTGCGAATCTGCAGGCGCGATTCGCGGCCACCGATCTCAGCCGTCCCGGACGGCGCGGCCGGGACCTTTCCCTCGTGGTGTGGATGACGACGGTCGGCTCGGTGGCCGGCCCCAATCTGCTCGGCCCCGGTGAACGGCTCTCAGCTGCTCTCGGCGTTCCCGTCCTGGCGGGACTCTTCGTCATCGCGGCCGCCGGACTGCTGCTCGGGATGGCCGTCCTGTGGTGGGGCCTGAAGCCGGACCCGTACCTGACCGCCCGGCGGCTCCGCCAGGAGGCACAGGAGGCCGCCGGTCAAAGCGGACCGGGCGGGCGTCCCGCGCCGGCGCCGGAGTCGCTCGTGCCCGGCTCCTCCGGCCGGGTGGCCAGCGCTGAGGGAACCGGGGACGCCGGGACCGGGGAACCCGCCGAGGGGGCTCAGGTCACCGCGGCCGCCGAGCACGCTGAAGCCGCAGGTCTGAAAGCCGGCCTGAGCGCCCTGATGCGCAGCAGCACGGGGCGACGGGCCTTCATCGGCGTCCTGACCGCCCACGCGGTGATGGTGGCGGTGATGTCGATGACGCCGGTCCATATGAGCGGGCACGGCGCCGCCATCACCCTGGTCGGGCTGACTGTGAGCCTGCACATCGCCGGCATGTACGCCCTCGCGCCGGTGATGGGCATGCTCGCGGACCGGCTGGGCGCCAGAGCGGTCCTGGCGGGCGGCCAGGTGATCCTGCTCGCCGCCGCCGTGCTGGCCGGCCTGAGCGGGCACGCGCACACGCTCACCATGGCCGGCCTCGTGCTGCTGGGCCTGGGCTGGTCTGCGGCGACCGTCGCCGGGTCGTCGATGCTGGTCGTCGCCGTGCCGGCCTCGGCGCGGGTCGCCGCTCAGGGGACGCTCGACACCTTCATGAGCCTGGCCGGGGCTGCCGGCGGCGCGCTCGCCGGAGTCGTGCTGGCGCTGGTGGGCTTCACCGGACTCGGCTTCACGGCGGCGGCCGTATGCCTGGTGGCGCTGCTGGCCGTGGGGCTGGGGCGCCCGGCGCGACCGCACGGCTAGGGGATCGCGCTCTCCGGTCGCCGCACAGGAGCGATCTGGCGGGTAGTGCTGCCAGGCGGCGCTGTTGAAGATTCACTCTTCATATGGCTGAAACATCTCCTGTCACCGCCTTGGTCACGACTCTCACCAGACATTTCACTCTCAGAAACCCTCACCGGCGTGTGTGATGCAGTGCACACTGGCGCGTGGTGCACCAGGACTGTGCAATGTGCCCATTCCGGTGTGGCGGGGTGCTTCTTAGGCTCGCGGACATGCTCGCCGCCGCTTCCTTTACGGCAGGCGGCAGAACGAAGGGAGCCGCTATGGCAATCAAGCTACGGATCATCGTTCCGATCATCGACGCGTCCCTGCTGGCCGGTGTTCAGGAGGAAGCCCAGGCCTGGTGCGCCGTGGGCACGCAGGTGGACGTGGTCCAGATCGAACGCGGACCGCAGTCCATCGAGAACAGCTACGACGAGGCGCTCAGCGTTCCCGGAATCCTCGAACTCGTCCAGCAGGCCAAGGATGACGGGATAGACGGCATTTTCGTGTCCTGTTTTGCCGAGCCCGGTGTGCATGCGGCCCGGGAGATCTTCGATGGCCCGGTCTTCGGGGGTTTCGAACCAGCCATCCACGCGGCGCTGGGCACTGCGGACAAGATCGGTATCCTCACGGTGCTGCCCGATGTGCTCTCCATGCTGCACCGCCTCATCGGCGGCTACGGCCTGAGCGAGCGGGTCACCGATATCCGCGTGGTGGACATGCCCGTGCTCTCCGTCGGCCAGCACGACGTTCTGGTCGACCGGCTCGAGGCTCAGGCGCGGGCGGCCCTGGACAGCGGGGCAGCACAGAGCTTCGTACTCGGCTGCACCGGCATGCTCGATGTGGCCCACGCGGTCTCGGCGCGGCTGAGCGCCGACTACGGGCAGATCCCCGTCATGGATCCCACCGGCTCGGCCATCACCGCATTGGAACAGGCCGTCAGGCTCAAGGCCGTCCCCAGTCGAGCCACCTACTATCCGCCCCGCATCAAAGAGAGAATCTGAGGGGAACGCTCACATGTCAACGGCAATCAGCAAAGCGAATAGGGCATTCAAGGATTACAGCCGGGAGACCGTCCCGGAGGAGAAGTCGCACTCCTGGCTCTCCATGGGCCTCGTGTGGTCCGGGGTCGGCATCAGCCTGGGACTGCTGCTGACCGGTGGCACCATCGGCGACGGCTTGAACATTCGCGAGGCATTCGTCGCCGCTTTCGTTGGCGGAGCCATCCTCACCGTCGTCACCTCTTTGACGGGCATCATCGGCGCGCGTCTTCGGCTCTCCACTGCCATGGCGGCACGGTTCGCCTTCGGGCGTTCGGCCATCGTCCTCATCGCCTTCATCATGGCGCTCGGGTGTTACGGCTGGTTCGCTGTTCAGCTGGGGCTTTTCGGAGACACCGCGGCGACCGCATGGACGACGCTGACCGGAAGCTCCGTCGGTTCGTGGCTGTTCATCATCATCGGCGGCGTGCTCATGATCTCCACCGCCGTGATCGGCTACAAGGCGCTGGACATCCTCTCCAAGCTCGCGGTGCCGCTGATGGCGGTCCTCATCATCGCATCCACGTGGCGGGTCCTGGAGGCGAACACCTGGGACGAGATCCTAGCGATGGAAGGCAATGGCGAACCGATCAGCGTCGGTGTGGGCATCTCCCTCACCGTGAGCTCCTTCATCGTCGGCGCGGTCATCGCGCCGGACGTCTCACGGTACGCCAAATCGCCGGCACACACGATCGGCGGAGCCGTACTGGCCTTCGGCGTCGTCACCCCGCTGGTCCTCATCACGGGAACGCTGATGGCGATGGAGACCGGGACCTCGGACATCGTCAACATCATGATCGGCCTGGGCTGGGGCGTGCTCGCTCTCGTCTTGCTGATGCTCGCTCAGTGGTCCTCCAACGACAACAACCTCTACTCCGCCGCTCTGGGACTGGCGGTGATCTTCACCAGACTGCAGAAGTGGCAATTGACCGCCATCGCCGGCGTCGTGGGTATCGTCCTGGCGCTGATGGGCATCTACCAGAACTTCCCCGCGTTCCTGAACGTGCTGGGCGTGTTCATCCCGCCGGTAGCCGGCGTGATCATCGCCGACTACTACTTCGGCAAGCGATCGCGCTACGGCACCTCCCTGCTGGACTCGGTGCCGGTCCTGCGTCCCTTCGCCCTTGCCGCGTGGATCGTGGGCTCCGTCGTGGCTCTGATCACCACCTACACGCCCGTTCTCATCACCAGCATGCCGGTGATCGACGGCATGGTCTCGGCCGGTATCGTGCTCTTCCTGCTTAACCGGTTCGGTAAGGACAGCGCTCTGCTGAAGTCGAACACCGAGACGGAGGCCGCGGCATGACCCGCATCCTGACTGTCGAGGACATCGACGACATCGCCATCGGCGCCGGCATCCTCGGCACCGGAGGCGGAGGCGACCCGCTCATCGGCCGGCTGCTGGTGCAAAAAGCCATCCGCGACGGATTGACGGTCACCGTGGTCCATCCGGACGAAGTGCCGGACGAGGCGTGCGTGATCGCCTCCGCCATGATGGGAGCCCCGACCGTCGTGGTGGAGAAGCTCCCTGCTGGTGAGGAAGCGCTGAACTCCCTGCGTGCATTGGAGACGCGCATCGGGAAGACGGCCGATTTCATCATCCCGATGGAGATAGGCGGGCTGAACTCGATGATCCCGCTCCTGGCCGCCGCACAGGCCGGCATCCCCGTGGTCGACGGCGACGGGATGGGGCGGGCCTTCCCGGAGCTTCAGATGGAGACCTTCGGGGTTTACGGGGTGCCCGGCTCACCGCTGGTCGTCTCGGACGCCAATGGGGATCACGTCGTCGTCGAGACCGGTGACGACAACGTCCGGATGGAATCTTTCGCTCGTGCCGTGACGATCCGCATGGGCGGGGCGGCCTACATCGCGGAGTATCCGATGAGCGGAGCGGATGTGAAACGCACGGCTGTGGCCGGCACGCTGGGTCTTGCCCAGTCGTTCGGCGCCGCGGTGCGCGAGGCCAACCAGGCACACTCCGATCCGATCGCCGCGATCGCCTCCGTGGTGCAGGACTCCATCTACGGCTACGCGCACGTGATCGCCACCGGGAAGGTCACCGACGTGCAACGGCAGGTGGTGGACGGCTTCAGCTCAGGCACGTTGAAGATCGCCGTCTTCGGTGCCGAGGACGAACTGGTGATCGACTTCCGCAACGAGAACATCATCGCGCGGATGGTCGATCCGGCTGGTCATAGCGAAGTCGTCGGGGTCGTCCCGGATCTCATCTGCGTGCTGGATTCTGACTCGGGTGAGGCGATCACGACGGAATCCACCCGGTACGGCCAGCGCGTGACCGTGCTGGGGATCTCTACGCCGGAGATCATGCGCACACCCGAGGCGTTGAAGGTCTGGGGGCCCCGCTGCTTTGGGCTGGACCACGACTGGACTCCGCTGGAACAGCTCGCTGCCCCGAAACAGGCCGCGCCGGCGCCCTGACACCCTCGAAGCCCTGATATGGAAAGGACTACCTAGTGCGCATCGGAATCGACGTCGGTGGGACCAACACCGACTCCGTCCTGATGGAGGGCGACACCGTCCTCGCGGGAACCAAAGCCCCTACCACCGACGACATCTCTACCGGGATCGTCAATTCGCTTGACGGGCTGAAGGCCGAACGGGACTTCGACCCCGGCGACATCGAGGCGGTGATGATCGGCACCACCCACTTCGTCAACGCCTTCGTCGAAGCACGTCGGCTCGTGAAGGTCGCAGCTCTGCGACTCGGTCTGCCGGCTACGGCTTCGCTGCCGCCGATGGTGGACTGGCCCCAGCGTCTCGTGGAGGCCACCGGGGGCCGCAGCTATCTTGCCCACGGCGGTCACGAATTCGACGGCCGGGAGATCTCCCCACTGGATCCCGATGAGATCAAACGCATCGCCGCGGACATGAGGACCAATGGCGTGGAAGCCGTGGCGGTTTCCTCTGTGTTCTCCCCGGTCAACGACGAATTCGAGGTGCGTGCGGCGGAGATCCTCGCCGAGGAGCTCGGCCCTGCGGTGTCGATCTCGCTTTCCAGCAGGATCGGCCGCACCGGGCTGCTGGGAAGGGAGAACGCTGCGATCGCCAACGCGGCGCTGTCCGCCATGGCCCAGACCGTCGTGGGCGGCTTCGAGCGTTCCCTTGCGGACTACGGCATCACCGCTCCGCTCTTCCTGTCCCAGAACGACGGCACGCTGATGGGCGCGGATTACGCACGGCAGTACCCCATCAGCACGTTCTCCTCCGGTCCGACCAATTCGATGCGCGGTGCCGCTGTGCTGTCGGGCCTGGAAGACTGCGCCGTGGTGGACGTCGGCGGAACCACCTCGGACATCGGCATCCTGGTCAACAAGTTCCCGCGCGAGGCCAACACGGAGGTGGAGATCGGCGGCGTGCGCACCAACTTCCGCATGCCGGATGTCTACTCCATCGGCATCGGCGGCGGCAGCCTCGTCTCCGCCGAAGCCGCGGTGGGGCCCCGGTCTGTGGGTTACAGGCTCACCACCGAGGCACTCGTCTTCGGCGGCGCCACGCTCACCGCCAGTGACATCGCCGTGGCTGCGGGAATGGCGGAGATGGGCGATCCGTCCAGGGTCGCTCACCTGGACAAGGACTTTGTCACGGCTGCGGTGCAACGCATCGCTGACGATGTCGCAGAGGGGGTGGACCGGATGCGCACTTCATCCGATCCGCTTCCGGTGGTGGCGGTCGGCGGCGGATCGATTCTGCTGCCGGACCGGCTTCCCGGGCTCGGCGAGATGGTCCGTCCGGACAACTTCGCCGTGGCGAACGCCATCGGCGCCGCGATCGCCCAGATCGGGGGCGAGATCGATCAGGTGTTCACGGTGGCGCCGGGAACCCGCGACGACGTTGTGGCCGAAGCCCGTGAGGCCGCCGTGGACCGGGCGGTGGAGGCCGGCGCGGACAGGGACACCGTGCGGATCGTGGACTTCGACGAGGTCCCCCTGCCATATCTGCCGGGCAACGCGACCCGGATCCGATGCAAGGCCGTCGGCGATCTGAAAGGGGTGTGACCATGCGCACTGTCGTGCTCGAGGACATTCCCGCGCTGGCGCGCGGGGCCGCGGTGCTGGGGACGGGAGGAGGCGGAGACCCCTACATCGGTGCGCTTCTGGCGGAAGCGACGATTCGCGAGCACGGTCCCATCAGTCTCGCCGCAGTGGACGACCTTGATGACGATTCAGTCGTGCTTCCCGTGGCTATGATGGGCGCGCCCACCGTCATGGTGGAGAAGGTGCCGACTATCGATCAGGTCTCCGCCGCCGTGGAGACCCTGGCAGGTTACCTGGGTAAGAAGCCCACGCATATCGCCTGCATCGAGGCCGGCGGCGTCAACTCGACCATCCCGTTCGTCGCGGCCGCTCAGCTGGGTCTCCCGCTCGTGGACGGCGATTTCATGGGGCGGGCCTTCCCCGAGCTCCAGATGGTGATCCCCTCGCTCTACGGCATCCGCGCCACCCCGATGACCATCATGGATGAGAAGGGAAACCGGGGCGTGCTGGACACGATCAGCAACCGATGGGCGGAGACGCTGGCGCGTTCGGCCACCATCGACATGGGATGCTCCGCGATCATCTCGCTGTATGCCATGGACGGCGAGGAGGCAAGGAAGTCCTACGTGCCGGGCACCCTCTCGGCATGCATCGACATCGGAGCGGCGATCCAGGCCGCGCAGAAGGAACACAGGGACCCGGTGCAGGCCGTCGTGGCCGCAGTCGGCGGACGAAAGCTCTTCGCGGGCAAGATCACGGACCTCGAGCGGAAGACCGAGACGGGCTTCGCCCGGGGCATCGTCACGATCGCAGGTTTCGGTGGACGTGAGGGCACGGTCATGAGGCTTTACATCCAGAATGAGATCCTGATCGCGGAGATCGACGGGGCCACGGAGGTCACCACTCCGGATCTCATCATGGCGCTGGACATCGAGACCGGAGAGCCCATCACCACAGAGAACCTGCGGTACGGGGCCCGGATCGCGGTGATCGCCTCGCCGGCAGATGCGCGGTGGCACACCGAGGAAGGGATCGCGCTGGTTGGCCCGCGGTACTTCGGCTATGACACCGATCCGGTCAGGGTGTGAGATAAGGCACACTGTGGAGATATGCGGATAGGAATCGACGTCGGGGGCACTCATACCGACGCCGTCCTCATGGACGGGTCAGCGGTCGTCGCGGTGGCCAAGCGTCACACCACCGCTGATGTCTCGACAGGGATCCGCGGGGCACTGGACGATCTGCAGCGTCAGCGTCCGTTCCTGACTGCGGACGTCGATGCCGTCATGGTCGGCACCACGCATTTCCTCAACGCCCTGGTCGAGGCCGACCGGCTGGCTCGCACCGCGGCCATCCGGTTGTGTCTTCCCGCGACGGCTGCGCTGCCGCCGTTCACCGAGTGGCCGCAGCATCTGCGGGACGCCCTGCACGCCAGCGGGCATCTGCTGGCCGGCGGACACGAGTTCACCGGTCGGCGGATCTCGCGGCTCGATGTGGCCGGGCTACGGAGAATCGGCGAGCGACTCGGTCAAGCGGGGGTGCAGAGCATCGCCGTGAGTTCGGTGTTCTCCCCTGTGAACGCCGAGTTCGAAGAGGAGGCCGCAGATGTGCTTGGTCAGGTGCTCCCCGATGTCCCTGTGTCGCTGTCCTACCGGATCGGGCGGATCGGCCTGTTGGAACGAGAGAACGCCACCATCATCAACGCCTCACTGCGCCTCCTCGCGGAGGAGGTCGCTGCGGCGTTGCATGGCGTCGTGCGGGCCTGCGGCATCACCGCGCCGCTGTTCCTGTCGCAGAACGACGGCACTGTCATGGATGTCGAAACGGTCCAGGAATACCCGGTCTCGACGTTCGCCTCCGGCCCGGCGAACTCGATGCGTGGCGCCGCGATGCTCTCGGGAGTGAGGGATTGCGCAGTGGTCGATTTCGGTGGCACGACCAGCGATGTCGGAATGCTGCGTGCTGGCTTTCCTCGTGAGGCGACCAGCGCGGTGGAAGTCGCTGGCGTTCCCACGAACTTCCGCATGCCTGACGTCATTTCCATCGCCATCGGCGGCGGCAGCCTGGTACGCCCGGGTCCGCCGGTGCGGGTGGGGCCGGGTTCCGTCGGATACCGCCTTTCCCGCCGCGGACTGGTGTTCGGCGGCGACGTCCTCACCGCCACTGATGTGGCCGTGGCGGCAGGGAGGGCTGACATCGGCGACCGATCCCTGGTACGCCATCTAGACGAGCAGCTGGTGCATGACGCGTTGCGGGACATGGCATCCCGCCACGCCGATGCGGTGAACTCGATGCGGACCGCGCCCGGCGAGTTCCCGGTGGTGGGCGTGGGCGGCGGATCGGCACTGCTCCCGGAGCGGCTTGAGGGGGTAGGGCCGGTCGTCCGTCCGGAGCACTACGCGGTCGCCAATGCAGTCGGGGCCGCGATCGCGCAGGTTTCCGGCGAGGTCGACAGGATCTTCACCATCCCGCCCGGCAGGCGCAGGCAGACGATGGACGAAGCACGGCAGGAGGCGGTGGACCGTGCGGTTGCCGCCGGTGCTGCGC
Source organism: Sediminivirga luteola (assembly GCF_014639315.1). Lineage (GTDB taxonomy): Bacteria > Actinomycetota > Actinomycetes > Actinomycetales > Brevibacteriaceae > Sediminivirga > Sediminivirga luteola. The sequence continues at coordinate 36,403 of NZ_BMFY01000012.1, read as the reverse complement.
CTTCCAGCGTGGCCATCATCGACGAGGACGACATCCCGATCCCGTATCTGCCCGGAGAAGCCACCAGAATCCGGGTCAAAGCGGTGGGCGATCTGCGTATCGCTCGCACCCGGGCGCCGGAAGGGGCAATCCCGTGACGGGCGGGAACAGCTCGGACCAGTGGATCCGAGGCCTCCACGACATCGAGATGCTGACGATCGGCGCGCGCCTTTTCGGTTGCGGGGGTGGCGGCGATGCTGGAATCGGGCGATGGCTTGCCCGGCGATACCTCGGCGAGCGAAGGCTGGACGTGATGGATCCGCTGACCGCGACGGCGCATGGGCAGGCGGTGGCGTTAGGCATCGCCGGCGCTGCGGACGGTCCGCTGTCGGAGCAGCTTCCCAGCGGGGCTGAGTTCCCGGCTGCAGTGGAACGGCTCGCGTCTCTCGGCGTGGATGCGCAGGCCGTGGTTCCCTTGGAAGTAGGCGGTTTCAACGGCCTGGCGGCCGTGGCGGCGGCCGCTCAGTTGAGTCTGCCTGTTCTGGATGCGGACTTGAGCGGCCGTGCGCTGCCGTGGCTTGATCAGTTCAGCCCGGCCTACTCCGGCGTCTCCATGCTTCCGGCCGTCCTGGTCGACGCGCATGGGCGCACGATGGTCGTCGGCGGGGCGACTCACGCAGCGGCGGTGCCTGACACGACCGCTGAGGCAGGAAGCGCTGCGGACGGGCGGTATCTCGAGGAGATCGTCCGTGCCGTGGTCCGCGCTACCGGAGGCTGGGTCGTCGTGAGTTTCTCGGTGGGGACGCTGTCCGAGGTCGCCGATGTGGTGGTCCCGCACGTTCTGCTCAGGGCTTCCCGCTGGGGCAGGGTTCTCGCGGCGGCGCAGTCGCTCAGCGGGCTGCAGCCCTACCTGGATGCCGAAGGCGGGCGGGTGCTCGGCGACGGCCACGTGAGTGCCATCCATCGACCGGGAGTCGACGGAGGACGCACTGGCTGGTTCACGGTGTCAGCCTCGGGGCCGCTGCTTCGCGTCGACATGCAGAACGAGTTCCTCGCCGTCGCGATCGACGGCAGCATGGCATGCACGACTCCCGCTGTCATCGGGGTGCTGGACGCCCGGACGTTCCTGCCGCTGCGAGCGGACCAGATACGCCTGGCCGCCGATGTGGTGGTCATCGCGCTGCCGCCTTCCTTGCCCCGTCGGCGGGACGCATATGTGGAACGGACCGGGCCCGCGTCGTTCGGCCTGGACTTCGAGGCGGTGCTGCCATGACGACGCTGGCGGAATTGCTGCACCCGCCCTTCTGGCGGGAACGCGCTCAGGTGCTGGGTGCCGGAGGCTCCGCCGCGCCGGCCCGGGTGACGGTCTCTCGTGTCAGGCTCGTGATCGCCGGCGGGCGCGAAGACCTGGAAGGCGGGGATCTGCTGGTCGTCTTCGGTACCACCGATCAGCATTGGTGGTGGGACGCGCTGGTGCGCCGTGTCCGGGACAGCGGTGCCGCCGGAGTCATGGTCTGCTCCGCGCATGAAGCGCAGGCAGGAGGAAGCGCCGCGGCACTGGCGCGACGTCTCGGCGTTGCCATGGTGATGCTGGAGGGTAGTCAGCAGGATCTGCTGGAATTCGCCGCGCAAGCACGCGTCCATCTGCAGGCGCCCAGGCTGCGTGACGCGGATATCCTCACCGCTTTGCAGGCGGCGCAGGGAGAGCAGCGCCCGGAGAGCATGAGGCCGGTGCTCGACCAGTTCTCGGCGCTGATCGGCGCCGATGTGTGGCTGGGCGTGGAGAACGGGCCGTTGCTGGCGCATACCGAGGGCGTGGTCACCGTGCCGCAGGAAGCACTCGCGCGCTTTGATCCCGGTGCGGCGCTGACGGCGAAGGACGAGTACCTGTACGTACGCCAGCCCTTCCGGGTCGGGAAACAGCGCTATCTGCTCGGCGCGCGGCTGCCGGCGGACTCTCCGGCGGAGGCGGTTCGTCAGGCGGGGCGCGTGGTCGCGCTGGGATCGGTGTACGCCGCCCGCTGGTACGCCGAGCTCCAGCTGGCGGGGCAGGTCCTTGGTTCGGCGCGGAACGCCGTGCTGGATCAGGCATTCGCCGGGACTGCGCCGGCAAGTTCCCTGGAACAGCGCGCTGCGGATCTGGGCCTTCCACTCACGGGATGGCATCTGGCATTCTTCCTGGCTCCGGCTGATCCCGTCCCCGGCCTCGGTGATGTGCTGGAAGACGCGCTCCAGATCGTTCGCGCCACGACTGTGCTGCTTCCCAGGGACGGTGGCTGGGCCGGCTGGGTGCAGTTTTCCTCCGCGCCGTCGGCCGCGCGACTCCAGGAGGTCGTGCGTGACCTGCGAGCCGTGTACCGGAAGACGGCGCGCGGTATCGAGATCAGCATGGGCGTCGGCCGGGCGGGTGAGGGCGTGGATCATCTGCGGCAGGCACTGGCAGAGGCGCGTGACGCCGCTCAGCTAGCGGCCACAAAAGCCGCGGGGCGCCGGTTCGTGCGGGCCGACGGTCTGGGTGCGACCAGATTGCTGTTGTCGTGGACCGAGTCGGCGCCATTCCTGCCGCGGGCGATGGGTCTTCTCGAGCCACTGGACGATCTGGGTGCCGAGTACCGCAGGACGCTCCTGGCGTACCTGGACAGTTCGCTGTCCACGGCGCAGGCGGCAAAGGTGCTAGGAACGCACCGGAACACGGTGCGGATGCGCATCGACCGTATCCGGGAGGTCCTCGGCGTGGATCTTGCCAGCCGAGACGAGCGGCTGGCTCTTCACCTGGCTTTGCGCGCCACAGAGCACAGACCGAGCTAGCTGCAGCCGCGAACACCCGACCCGTGCGGCACCGCATCGGGGCTTCGGCAGCGGGTACCACCCACCTCGGGAGGCAGCCGCCACCATCGCGTGTCCCGGCCTCGTGCTAGCGTCACGAGGCATGGAACTCCCTGCCTCGCTTCCCTGGATCAACCGCCTGATCGGTCTGGACACCACCAGCCGCGACTCCAACCTCGAACTCATCGAGGTGATCGCCGCGGACCTGCGCAGTCACGGCATCGAACCTCGTATCCTGCCCAGTGAGGACGGCCGCAAGGCGAACCTGCTGGCGACGATCCCGGCGGCCGACGGCACCCGCGCCGGCGGTGTGATGCTCTCCGGTCACACGGATGTCGTTCCCGTCGACGGCCAGGACTGGAGTTCCGAGCCGTTCACCGGCGACGTGCGCGACGGCCGGCTCTACGGCCGCGGCAGCGCCGACATGAAAGCGTTCTGCGGCATCGTCATGCACTACGTCCCCCAGCTGGCGGCGGCCAGGCTCTCCCAGCCGGTGCACCTGGCCTTCAGCTACGACGAAGAGATCGGCTGCGTCGGCGCCCCCGGCCTGGTCAAGGGCATCGCGGATCAGGGCCTGCATCCGCGGGTGGCATTCGTCGGCGAGCCCACCAGCATGCGCCCCATCCGCGCGCACAAGTCGATGAACATCATCGAACTGGAGTTCCGCGGGGTCGCGGCGCACTCCTCGCTCACCACGCACGGGGTGAACACCATCGAGCATGCCGCCGGGATTATCACGTACATGCGCGGCCTCGCCGATCACTGGCGGGCCAACGGCCCCTTCGACGAGGGCTACCCCATCCCGCACTCCACGGCCAGCGTCAACGTCGTCTCCGGCGGCACCGCGGCCAATATCGTGCCGGCGCACACCCGGATCGAGCTGGAGTTCCGCACCGTCGCCGGCGACGATCCGGACCAGGTCATCGCGGGAATCGCGTCCGAGCTGGCCGTCATCGATGCGGCCATGAAAACGGAGAACCCGGCCGCGGGAACCTCGTTGCGCGTCATCGCGAAGGCGCCCGGCCTGGACACGCCGGAGGACGCGCAGGTGCTGCAGCTGGCCCGCCGGCTCGGCGCCGATGCCCCGGCTCAGAAGGTGACCTTCGGCACCGAGGCGGGACTCTTCGCAGAGGCAGGCATCGAGACCATCGTCCTCGGCCCCGGTGACATCGCGCAGGCCCACACCCCGGACGAGTTCATCGAACTGGAGCAGATCCGCGCTGGCGAGGAGTTCATCGAGCGCCTGATCGCGCATCTGAGCGCCTGACCGCTCGCTGTGGCGGGTCGGCGGCCCGGCGGACGTGAGGCGATGACGGGTCCGGATGGGCGTGCTTCGATCTGCTGGGGCAGCACATTTTCTGCCAGACAGCGGGTCTAGGTGCGGGACCCATTCATATGGCGATCTGAGCGCTCGCCTCCCGCGGGTCAACTAAAATCCACAACTCCCACGGCTGATCCCCGGTGGGTTTTCAGAACAGCAGTGGGGTTTGGGCGGTCGCCTAGCTCCGGCGTGCACCGGGTCCGCCCGTCTCGTCCTTGGAGGTGTGAATGCGGGTAACCCGTTCGGAGCGCTGCGCCGCACGCCGTACACAGCAGCGCACCGCCGCTCCCCGTGAATGGGAAGCGGCGGTGCGTCGTGGTGTTCGGGAGACCCGGCCCTCAGCGAAGGCGGATCAGCCGTTGATACGGATCATCTTCTTGTTGGCGAACTCCTCGAAGGCGTGCGGGCCGAGCTCGCGGCCGTAGCCTGAGCGCTTGATGCCGCCGAACGGGATCTCCGCGGCCTCCAGGCCCACGCCGTTGATGAACACCATGCCGGCCTCGATGGCATCGGCGACGCGAAGCTGCTGCTCCTCATCGGTGGTGAACACATAGGAGCCCAGGCCGAACGGGGTGTCGTTGGCCAGCTCGATTGCCTCGTCTTCGCCCTTGACCTTGTAAATGGCGGCGACAGGACCGAAGAACTCCTCGTGATGCGCCGGGTTGTCGGGGGTGACGTTGGTCAGCACGGCGGAGGAGAACCAGGTGCCCTTCCGCTCGCCGCGCGCCTTGACCTCAGCGCCGTGCGCGATCGCGCGCTCCACCTGCTCCTCGAGCCGGTCGGCAGCCGCCTGCGAGGACAGCGGGCCCAGCACGGTCTCTTCCTTGGCAGGGTCGCCCACCTCGATGGCGGAGATGGCGGAGGTGAACTTCTCCACGAACTCGTCGTAGTACTTCTCGTCGACGATGAAGCGCTTGGCCGCATTGCAGGCCTGGCCGCTGTTGTCCAGGCGGGCGCCGATGGCGGCCTCCACCGTGGCGTCCAGGTCGTCGGTGGACAGCAGGATGAACGGATCGGAGCCGCCGAGTTCGAGCACGACCTTCTTCAGATTGCGGCCGGCGATCTCCGCGACCGCAGCGCCGGCGCGGTCGGAGCCGGTGAGGGAGACGCCCTGGATGCGGGGGTCGCCGATGGCCTTCTCGACCTGCTCGTGCGTGGCATAGACGTTGACGTAGGCGCCCTCGGGGAAGCCCGCGTCGGTGAAGATCTTCTGGATCGCCTCAGCTGACTCCGGGCACTGCGGGGCGTGCTTGAGCACGATGGTGTTGCCCAGCACCAGGTTCGGGCCGGCGAACCGCGCCACCTGGTAGTACGGGAAGTTCCACGGCATGATGCCCAGCAGGGCGCCGATGGGCTGGTAGCGCAGGAACGCCCGCCCGCTGCCGCTGTTCAGCGGGAGTTCCTCGTCCTGGAGCTGCTTCTCCGCGATATCGGCGAAGTAGTTGTAGATTTCCACGCAGAAGTCGACCTCGCCGAGCGCCTGCTCCAGAGGCTTGCCCATCTCCCGGACGATGATCTTCGCCAGCTCCTCGCGGCGCTCCTCGTGCAGCTGGGCGACCTTGGCGATGAGGGCGGCGCGTTCGGCCACCGAGGTCTTCCGGGACCAGCCGTAGTAGGCGGAGTTCGCTGCCTCCAGCGCCGCCTCGATCTGGGCGTCGGTGGCGGTGGGGTACTCGGCGACGACGGTGCCGGTGGCGGCTTCGGTGACCTTGTACTCGGTCATGGCGATTCCCTCTTTCCTCTGCTCGTCAGTGTCATGACTGGCGGTACGGAAGTCCCGAGACCGCCTGAAGTCACACAGCCGCGGTGCGGTCGTGTGATCGGCTGCATAGTCTTAAGGATACCGACGCGGGAGGGCACGTGGGAATACGGAATCGGTGGTCAGCTCCCTCGTTTCCTACTCAGATCGGTCGCGACTGATCGGTTACAGCAGTCGCCGCGCCCAGCTCGTCGCCAGAGTGGCGCCGCCGGGCCGGCCTACTTCTGGAAGCTGTGCTCATCGCCGGGGAAGTCACCCGAACGCACTGCTCCGGCGTAGTCCTGTGCCGCTTCGCGGAGAGCCGTTCCCACCTCGCCGAAGCGGCGGGCGAAGCGCGGTGCCCAGGCGCTCATGCCGGCCATATCCGTCCAGACCAGGATCTGGCCGTCGCAGCCGTGCCCGGCGCCGATGCCGATGGTGGGGATCGGGCTGGCTGTCGTCAGTTCCCCGGCGAGCGGGGCGGGGACCATCTCGAGGACCACGGCGCAGGCCCCTGCCTCGGCGACGGCGGCCAGATCCGCCCGGAGCTCATCGGCAGCGGAGTCCCGGCCCTGGACGCGCGGGCCGCCCAGAGCGTGAATGGACTGCGGTGTGTATCCCAGGTGGCCGATCACCGGGATGCCGGCCTGGGTGATGGCGCGGATCTGCCCGGCGACGCGCGCGCCTCCCTCGAGCTTCACCGCGGCGACGCCGGTCTCCTTCATGAACCGCACCGCCGTGCCGAGGGCCTGCTCAGGTCCGCTCTCGTAACTGCCGAAGGGCATGTCGACCACCACGAACGCCCGTCCAGCGGCGCGGGCCACGGCGCGAGCGGGCGGAATGAGGTCCTCCACCGTCACCGGAAGGGTGGAGTCGTGGCCGTGCATGACATTGCCGATCGAGTCGCCCACCAGCAGGACATCGATCCCGGCATCATCGAAGATACGGGCGGTCACGGCGTCATAGGCGGTCAGCGCCGTGATCTTCGAGCCCTTTTCGCGCGCCTGCGCGAAGTGATGCACGCGGAACTGTTTGGCGCTGCGCGCGGTGGGCTTGTCGTGATGAGACATCGTCGTTCCTCCACGAGAATCTGAGCGCGACCGGTCCTGAATCAGAGGAGACCGGCCGTTTCGAGCACCATACCGTGGCCGGGACGAAGGGACCGTCCCCGGCTCCGTTACGGGCCCGCTCGCCCTGTGAGGGCCGGGCCGGCGGTCCTGCCATGGGGACGCGGCGATATGCTTGGACTGATGCAGGACACGCCTCGACTTACAGGGCCCGTGATCCCGCAGAGAGCCCCCGCGGGGCACCGCGGTGGCCACGCACTGGCAGGCGTTCGAAGGCCTTAAGCCCGGGGGCGGACGCCCGATGATCGGAGGTCATCATGGGTACGCCATCGCCGCAGGAGCGCCCCGCAGGACAAAGGGCGCCGGCCCGCTACGGGATCGTGGTCGGCATCGACGGCTCACAGGACGCCTTGGGCGCCCTGCGGGTCGCGGCAGCAGAAGCTCAGCGCAGGGACGCGCCCCTCACACTCGTCACCGCCTACACCATCACGCCGTATGCCGCGAATGTGGCCGCATACACCCACCTGGTCGATGACAGGCGCCTGCTCGAGGAACAGCACGAGCGGATCCTCACCGAGGCGGAGGCCGAGGTAGGCGACATGGTGAACGTGAGCGGCGTCGTCAAGTACGGTGACGCGGCGAAAGTGCTGCTGGAGTGCTCCGAGGACGCCGACCTCGTCGTGGTGGGCAGCCGGGGACGCGGCGGATTCACGGGCCGGCTACTGGGGTCGACATCCTCTGGCCTGCCGTCTCATTCGAAAGCTCCGGTGCTGATCGTGCCGCGGAAGTACACGCGCGCCCTGGCAGAAGGGGAACGGCAGGACGACACCGCTCCGGTCGTGGTTGGCGCTGACGGTTCACGGCACAGCTTGTCCGCCGCGCTGGAAGCCGCCTCGCACGCGATGCGCCGCGGTGTGGGCCTCCGGCTCGTCGGCGCGGTCCCGCCCCTGACTGTCTATGAGGTGGGCTGGACACCGCCGACGGAGGTGCTGACAGGCCTTGCCGACGGCCTGCGTGACACCGTCAACGAGGACGCCGAATGGTTGCAGGGCCTCTTCCCGGAGCTGAGCGTCGAGACCGACGTCGTGCTCAGCTCCCCGGTCCAGGTGCTGATCGCCGAAACCGCCACCGCGCCGTTGACGGTCCTCGGCACGAGGGGTCTGGGCGGTTTCAAAGGTCTGCTGCTGGGTTCCACCACCAACGGCGTGCTGCATCATGCCGAGGGGCCCGTGCTGACGGTCTCCGGCGAGGAGGACCCCCGCGTGGCGGATCACCCCCGCATCCGGCGGGAGAGCGAGTCCTGAAGCTCCTTCACCAATGAGCTGACCGGCGCCGACAGGACCGGCTCGCTGCCTGGCAACGGTGGCGGGCCGGCCCGTCCGATGGGCCGGTAACGCTGTGCTGCGGAACAGCGAAGCCCGAACCCGGGGTCCTGGCGTTAGAGCAGACCGGCGCGTTGCAGCGTCAGGGCGATTCCGATCCGATGAGGCACGTCGAGTTTCGCCATGATGCGGCTCAGATGCGCTTTGACGGTCCCCACACTGCAGTGCTGGTCGTCTGCGACCTCCTGGTTGCTCATGCCGAGGCTCACAGCTCGGGCCACCTGGAGTTCTCGGGAGGTCAGCGCTGCACAGCGCTCAGTCGCCTGCCGCCGTTCTGCCTCGGGCCGCCCACCGTGGAAGTGCGACAGCAGATGCAGCGTCGAGCGCGGCGAGATGATCGCCTGACCGGAATGCACCACGCGGATGGCATGGGCCAGCTCATCCGGGGTCGCGTCCTTGAGTAGGAACCCCATCGCGCCGGCCTCCAGCGCATGGTAGACATCCTCGTCGACGTCAAAACTCGTCAGCATGATCACTTTCGGCGGGCTGACGCGTTTCTGCAGTTCCGACAGGGCGGCGATGCCGTCCATGCGTGGCATCCGGACGTCCATCAGCACCACGTCCGGCCAGTGGCGGGCGGCGGCGTCGGCCACCTCTGTCCCATCTGCGGCCTCACCGGCGATCTCGATACCGGCGGCATCGTCGAGGATGACGCGTAGACCGGTGCGGACCATGGGATCGTCATCGACGAGCAGCACCCGGATGGGGCGGTCGTCAGGACGGTCGATACTCACACAGGTGACTATATCCAGGCTGCGCCCGGGGCTCTTGTCTACGACTCCCGCGCGACCGCCGGGTCCCGGTGAAACGCACGCGGGGGAAGGTGCACCTCGACCACGAAGCCACCATGACCGTCCGGGCCGAGACTGCAGCGGCCGCCGAGTTCTGCGGTGCGTTCGCGGATACCCAGGAGACCGGTGCCACTGCCACTGCCGGCCAGCGGACCGGCCGAGCCGAGCTGGTTGGCTACGTGGATGCGGAGCTCGCCGTTTTGTGTCCGGCCCAGACGGAGCCAAACCGGTGAGCCGGGAGCATGCTTGTGCACGTTCGTCAGGCACTCCTGGACGATGCGGAACGCCGCTTCACTGACCCGGGCATCGATCTGTTCCGGCGGCGGGAGCGCGATCAGCGGCCTGATGTCCAGACCGGCCTGCCGCGACGACCGCAGTAAGGCGTCCAGATCGTGCAACCCCACCGGTCGGGGGCGCGGAGTGCGCGTCGCCGGCTGCAGGACCGGCGGGGCGTGTGTACCGGGCCGGAGGCCCGGCGGTGCCGGTGGAATCGGCGGTATCACCATGCCGGCGTCCGCAGCGAGGCTCGGTACGGTCGATCCCTGTGGCTGTGTAGTGCCGCTGAACGGCCCGCGGCCGCGCTGCCCGACAGGCGCACCCGCCGGTGCGCTGCGAACGGGAGTGCCGGTAGGTGGCGTGGACACCCCCGGGGGTCCAACGAGCGTTCCTTCCCCATGCTGCGGCGTGCGCAGGCTCTCGACGAGCCCCCGCAGGTCGTTAAGAGATTCTTTGGCGTTGTCGCGCAGCACCTTCGCCGCCGTAGCGAGCCGTGGATCGGTGGAGGCTGCTGCGTTCTCCAGGCCATGCGAGTGCATGGAGATCAGGGAGAGGCGGTGTGCGAGCGTGTCGTGCACATCCCGTGCCAACCGCTCGCGTTCCGTTAGCCGTTGCGTCTGCTGCTGCAGCGCGCTGCTGCGTCGCTGCTCCTGGCGTGTTTCCCTCCGTGCCTCCGCCGCTTGGCGACGGGACCGCATCAGCAGCCCGTAGACGAGGGCGATGGCGTAGACGAACACCGGAATCGCCAGTGCCACCACTTCGCGGCCGGGGGACACCTCGCCGGCCAGGATGGACTCGTCATCCCACAACACCGTCGCGGAGGGCGACAGATGCGCGGGCAGGAGGAAAGCGTCGCGGATTGCGTGGAAAGCAGTCGCGACGCCGGCCAGGACAGCCACCACGACGACACCCTTGCCTTGACGCCGTGCGACCACACTCGCCATGACCATGCATGCGATGAGCGGATCGAACTGCAGCACGAACGTCCCGAAGAGCCCCACCGCCAATACCAGCCAAGGGTATCGGCGGCGCAGGAACAGCGTGAACGAGACGAGCATATAGAGCGCACTGAGACCAGTGACCACGGGAATGGTGCTCGGATCGGGGATTCCCTCATCGCTGAAGACCGGCTCCCGTTGCGGCGCGTACACGGCAGCCACGCCGGAGGAACTCAGCGCTGCCCCGCTCCAGGAGAGCAGAACGAGCAGTACCGTCAGCGCGACGAAGCCAGTCGCACGCAGAAGGCGCTGGAATCGGGTGTCGGTCATGGCCCGATGTTATGGCGCACCACGGACACTATGCCTCTGCCAGGTGGGCAGTCGAGATGCCCAAGTGGACAGCTGGGGCTGACCTGCCGGCTATGCAGTTCTGACCGTCCGGCCGACGCGGGAGAGCCGACGGACGCTGTGGACTGGTGATGACCCGAAACCCGCATCGTATGAGGAGTTCTCCTATGACCGTCCCACCCCATGTCCCCGGCCCGCATCAGGCGCCCCAGTCTGTTCCGCAGGCAACTCAGGGATACCCGCAGGGGCCGGCCCCCGCGGCGCCGAAGCCCAAGAAGAAGTTCTACAAGCGCGTGTGGTTCTGGATCCTGGCGCTGGTGGTCTTTTTCGGGCTCCTCAGCGCGATCGTCTCCGGCGGTGAGGAGCCCGCGTCCGAGGACACGGCTGCCGTTCCTGAGACCGGAGGCGAGGAAACCGCTGGAGGCGACAGCGAGGACGCGGAGGCAGAGCCGGCTGCGGAGGACGAACCCATCGCGGGCATCGGCGATGCCGTGGCCTCCGGTGACATGGAGATCACCGTCACGGAGGTCGAGACCGGCGTGTCCCGCGTCGGAAACGAGTACCTCGGCACCGATGCCAGCGGGCAGTTCATCGTGGTGCACGTCAGCGTGACGAACGTCGGTGACAGCGCCGTGCACTTCACCGGCTCGGACGTCACCCTCATCGACGATGAAGGGCGGTCGTTCAGCAGCAGCACGGAGGCCAGCTTCTACGTGGAGGACGCCAACAGCCTGTTCGAGCAGATCAACCCCGGGAACACGGTGACCGGTCAGGTCGTGTTCGACGTGCCGGAAGACGCCGACCCGGGAACCCTGGAATTCCGCGGCAGCCTGTTCGGCGGCACCGCCGTCATCAGCCTCCGCTGACGAGATCCGGAACGAGCGCGGCGGCGCGTCCCCCGGCACCACACGTGGGTGCGCCGTCGTCCGTCTGCCGCTGACTGCCTCAAGGCGCTGTGGCCGCGGCCAGCTCCTGCGCCCACGGGAGGTCGGCGCCGCGGCGCGCGACGGTGATCCCGGCGGCCAGCGAGGCTCGCCGCGCAGCCGCTTCCACCACCGGGCGGGACCAGCCGGCCGCCCCGGGGCCCGCCGAACGCAGCACGGCGGGGTCCGGGGCGTGTGCGGCCAAGGCGTCGATCAGCGCCGCCATGAAGGTGTCACCGGCGCCGACGGTGTCCTGCACCATCACCGCCGCGGCGGGCACCTCGACGCGATCGCCATCGGCGGTCAGGACGAGGCTTCCCTCGCCCCCGAACGTCACGCAGACCAGCGAGGCACCGGAGGCCAGCCACTGGGAGGCCGTCTCCTGCGGATCGCGGCCCGGTGCCAGGAACTCCAGATCCTCGTCGCTGGCCTTGACCACATCGCTCAATGCCGCCAGCTGCCCGATCCGTTCCCGGGCGGCCGCCGGGTCCGGGATCAGCGACGGGCGCGCATTGGGATCGAACGACACCACCGCCCGTTCCCGCCACCGGCGGATCAGGCGCAGCACCTCGCTGGCGCCGGGCTCCAGCACCGCTGCGATGGAGCCCGTGTGCGCCCACATCGGCGCGGGTTCGGCGGCAGCGCGTCCGGCCTCCGGTTGCCAGCGCAGATCGAAGTCGTAGCGGGCCGAGCCGTCTTCCCGCAGCCAGGCGGTGCTGGTGGCGGTCCGCGAGCTGCCGCCCAGGTCGACGACCTCCACCCCGGAAGGCGCCAGATGCGCGCGCAGCTGACGTCCGCGGGCATCATCGCCGAGTGCCGTCAGCAGACGGGGCGTGCGCCCCAGGCGCCCCAATCCGAGCGCCACGTTCGCGGGGCTGCCGCCGGGGAACTCCTCGGCGGACCCGGCCGGCTCTCCCGGCCGGTGCACCACGTCGATGAGCGCCTCGCCGATGACGGTGATCGTTCCGTCGCGGGGCGCCCCTGGCGGCCGGGCGACCTCGTCGGGAGCAGTCATAGCCCCGTATCCTAGAGGAACCCGCCAGCGCAGGCGCAGCCCGCAGTGCACGTTCGCCGCCAGCGGTGGCACAGGCGCCGGGCTGCCGCACCGGCAGGCGAGGAGTTTGAGCATGACCAGCAGCATCGATCTGAACTCGGACCTGGGCGAAGGCGCCCTGGACGCCGGGACGGCGCTGGCTGCCACCGATCCGGCGCGCCAGCCTGGCCCCGCGACGCAGCATCACAGTCCGGGCACCGGGGACGCCGCCATGCTCGAGATCGTCTCCAGCGCCAACATCGCCTGCGGCTTCCATGCCGGCGACCCGGTCACCATGCGCGCCACCGTGGCCGAGGCCGTCAGCCGGGGGGTGGCCATCGGCGCCCATATCTCCTACCAGGACCGGGAGGGTTTTGGCCGCCGTCCCATGGACGTGCCAAGCGCCGTGCTCATCCCGCAGCTCGTCTACCAGATCGGCGCGCTCCAGGCGATGGCCGCGGCGGCCGACGGCCGGGTGCGCTACGTCAAACCCCACGGCGCGCTCTACAACACCATCGTCCACGACGCCCGTCAGGCCCGGGACGTGGCCACCGCGATCCGGGAGATCGACGACTCCCTCGTCCTGCTCGGCCTGCCCGGCTCCGAGGCGTTGCGAGCCGCCGACGCCGCCGGGCTGCCGACGGCCACCGAGGCGTTCGCCGACCGCGGCTACACCCCTGAGGGCACGCTCGTGCCCCGCAGCGAACCCGGCGCGGTGCTGCACGATCCGCACGCCGTGGCCGCACGCATCGTCGAATTGGTGGAACACGGGCGGATCAGAGCCGCGGACGGCTCATGGCTGCGGCTGAGCGCGGACTCCGTGTGCGTCCACGGCGACACCCCCGGAGCGGTCGCGATGGCCGCGCGCGTCGCGGCGGGACTCCGGGAGGCCGGGGCGCGGATCGCGCCGTTCACCCCGGAGCGAGACCGGAACGGACTGGCACGACATGCGGCGATGACGGCGCAGGAGGAAGCACGATGACAGACACCGCTCGCACCGAGGCCGGCGGCGGGCAGGCAGCCGGTACCGGGCGGGTGCGGCCGGCCGGCGATGCGGCTCTGCTGCTCGACTGCGCGGACCTGGACGAGGTGCTCGGTCTCGCCGAGGCGCTACGACGTGCCCGTGCCGAGGGCCGGCCCGGGCTGGACGACATCACCGAAGTGGTCCCCGCCGCGCGCACGCTCCTGGTGGGTACCGTCTCGGGCCGGTCCGGCTCGGATCGCCTCAGACGGGAACTGGAACGCCTGGAGCCGGTGACGCCGGACGAGACAGACGCGCGGCACCACGAGATCCCGGTCCGCTACGACGGCGAGGACCTCGGCGAGGTGGCCGAGCTGCTGGGGATCACGCCGGACGAGGTGATCGCACGCCACACCGGCAGCCGGTACACGGTCGCCTTCGCCGGTTTCGCCCCCGGCTTCGCGTATCTGACCGGCGGCCACCCCAGCCTGGACGTGCCCCGCCGGCAGACGCCCCGGACCCGAATCCCGGCCGGTGCCGTCGGCCTGGCGGGCACGTTCAGCGGCATCTATCCGCGTGAGAGCCCCGGCGGCTGGCAGCTTCTGGGACGCACCGACGTCCCGCTGTGGGACGAGACGCGAGACCTCCCCGCGCTGCTGCAGCCAGGCGACACCGTCCGGTTCGTGGCCACCGATGCGTCCGCCCCGCCCGCCTCCGATCCTGCAGACCGCGAGATTCCCGCCGGACCCGGAACCCCGCGGGGCGCCGGCGCACTGCGCATCGAGGTGCCCGGCCTGCGTCCGCTCATCCAGGACGCCGGGCGCCCGGGACACGCGGACATCGGCGTTCCCCCTTCCGGAGCGCTCGACGCACCTTCGCTGCGGGAGGCGAACCGCCTCGTCGGCAACGACCCGCACGCCCCCGCACTGGAACTGACGCTGGGCGGTTTCCGCGCCACCGCCGCCGGTATCCTGGCCGCCGCCCTGACCGGTGCACCAACGCCGATCACGATCACCCGGGCAGACGGCGAGACCGAGCACATCAGCGATATGCGCGCCTTCGCGCTCCACGACGGAGACGCGCTGGACATCGGCGTCCCGGCCACGGGGATGCGCAGCTACCTGGCCCTCCGCGGCGGGATCGCCGCGCCCCGCGTGCTCGGCAGTGCCGCCACCGACACCCTCTCCGGCCTGGGACCGGCACCGCTGGCCGCCGGAGACGAACTTCAGACCGGTCCGCCGCCCATGACCGCTGCCGGTCACCCGCAGCTCTGGCCGACGATGCCCGGCGAGACGCTCGACGTGCCGGTCGTGATGGGCCCGCGTGAGGACTGGTTCACAGCGGACTCCCGCACCCGCCTGCTGGAGCAGCCCTGGCGGATCACGCCGGAATCGGACCGGGTGGGGATGCGGCTGGAGGGCGAGACGCCGCTGGAGCGGGCCATCGCCGGGGAGCTGCCCAGCGAGGGCACCGTGACCGGTGCCCTGCAGGTGCCTCCCTCCGGGCTGCCCGTGCTGTTCCTGAACGACCGTCCGGTCACGGGCGGTTATCCGGTCATCGCTGTGGTGCGCGGCCGGGCACTGCCTCTTCTGGCACAGGCCCGCCCCGGAACCCTCCTGCGCTTCTACGCGGACGGCTGAAGTCTGGTGCGGCGACCCCCGGGGGCCAGCCGGCTTTCGTCATGAGCCGGTGAGCCGGAGCCGCATCCGTGCCGGTTGCCCCGGCGCCCGCACCGCCCCGGCCGCATCCGCGTACCGCCGCGAGGGTGTTGAGGCCCGTCTGGCGTCGTCGACACCGGCCTGGTGCTGGCTCCGAGTGCGCTCATGAACATCCGGCCCTGCGCCGCTTCCGATGCGAGCGTGCTGCGAAGGTTTCCGGCATGGGGCGGGCCGGCCGCCGGCCCGGGGGGCGAAGGCCGCCACGCTGCCGAGCACGGGGCCGCGTCCGGGAACGCGAGGGCCGCGCTGCGGGGCGCGAAGGGGCCCGCGCGTAAAGAGCAGGTAACAAACCGTTCGTATGTGAGGCGTCTCACATAAGCCTCTCGTACTCTCTTATCAATCCACGGCTGAGTCGATCACGGGCAAGACCGGGAAGGGAGACTGCCGTGAATAGCGGAGTGTTCGGCGCGGAGGACGGCTTCTGCGCCGAGATAGACGCCGAAGGGCGCATGGTCGCCATCGAGGCAGGGGACGCCGGACAGCTCGACGAGGAACTGCTCAGGATCGTCCGCGACATGATCGCCGCGAGGATCGAGCACGCGGCCTTCGTCTGGGCGCCTGCCGGGGCGCGCGTGCCCAGGCTGTTCAGCATTGCCGGGCACCAGCGTGGCGGGAACCTCGCTCCTTCCGCGGTGGTGACCGCGGTGCCGTGCGAGGAACTCCCGTTCGATCTGACGATGCGCGAACTGGACATCATCACGCTCGTCGCCGTCGGGCTCTCGAACGCCGCCATCGCCGAGCGGCTCTCGCTGAGCACCCGTACCGTCACGACGCACGTCGAGCACATCATGCAGAAGCTCGGCGCCGCCAGCCGGACCGCAGCGGCGGCCGCGGCGCTGGACGGGGGCCTGGTCAAGCTGCCGTTCCCCGGCGAGATGGGCGACTTCTCCGTCCTGGCGCTCGGGCGGGCGCTCACTCGACGCCAGGCCGGGACGGCCTCACGGCCACGGCCGGTCAAGCGGCCGCTCCTGATCGGTGCCGCGCTGCCCCTGAGCGGTCACGCCGCCGAGGACGGCGAGGAGATGGTCAACGCCAGCCAGCTGGCGATCGACGAGATCAACGCCCGCGGCGGCATCGACGGCCGCCGGGTCGAGCTGGCCGTCGCCGATGTCGACATCTTCGACGTGGACAGCGTGCGGGCCGCTTTCACGCAGATGGCGGACCAGGAGGCCGATGCCATCACCTCGGGTTATCTGGCCCACCAGGACCTGGCGCACGAGGTGATCGCCGACGCCGGCGGCATCTACCTGCACGCGGCCACCCTGGCGGCGATGGAGCGGCGGGTCAGCCAGGACCCGGGCCGGTACGGGCGGATCTTCCAGGTGTGCCCGAGCGACTCCCACTACGGCCCCCGGTTCGTGCAGTTCATGGAGGAGCTGCGCGTGAGCGGGCAGTGGGCTCCCTCCTCGCGCCGGCTGGTCATCATCCAGAGCGGATGGGATCTCACCGATCTCGGTCTCGCCGAGGCCGCCGCTCTCGCCGATCGCCTCGGCTGGCAGCTCGAGGTCATGCGGCCGGCGGGCGACTCGAAGCTCGCCTGGTCGGCCATGGCCGAGCGGATCCGCTCGCTCGAGCCCGGGGCGGTGATGATCGGCCATTACCTGGTGGACGGCACGGTCGGATTCCTTGACGCCTTCCTCGCCGAACCGAGCGACACCCTGGTGTACTCCCTCTACGCCCCGAGTGTGCCGAAGTTCTACGAGCGCATGGGCGACCGGGCCGAGGGCCTCGTCTGGGCCACCGTCACAGGAACCTACTCCGATCCGCTGGCGCGTGCCTTCGCCACCCAGTACGCGAACACGTTCGGCCGTCTGCCGGGACGTTCGCACGCCGGGATCGCCTATGACCGCGTGCAGCTGATCGCGCAGGCATGGCGCCTGGCGGAGAACCCGCGGGACAGGGACGCCGTGACGAAGGAACTCCGCCGGATCGTGTACCGCGGCGTCAACGGCGCCTACTACTTCGGGGACACCAGCCAGACCGCGCAGACCTACGCCGGCACGGGGTCCGATCCCTCGCTCTCCCTTGCCCACCTCATCTTCCAGATTCAGCGCGGCCAGCAGCGGATCCTGAGCCCGCACCCGTACACCGACGGCGATTTCGTGCCGCAGTCGTGGCTGACGCGCTCACGAACGCGAGGACGGGCGGCTTAGCCGTGTGCGCGGTCCGGGCGGGTTGCTGAGACTGCCGAAGGATCCGGATCCGCTCGCGGCGAGGATGCGGAACCGTCGTGCGGGCGAGCCAGCTGGTGCGCCGTGCCGCGTCCGGGTGCGCCCGTCCATGCGGGCGCCCCGCACCGGCCTGCGGGCGAGCCGCCGCGGCGGCCCTGTCGGAGATACGTAATTCTTACGATCCGGGGCATGTGACGCCGATCATACTCTGAACCC
Source organism: Sediminivirga luteola (assembly GCF_014639315.1). Lineage (GTDB taxonomy): Bacteria > Actinomycetota > Actinomycetes > Actinomycetales > Brevibacteriaceae > Sediminivirga > Sediminivirga luteola. The sequence goes on along the minus strand of NZ_BMFY01000012.1, from coordinate 18,715 downwards.
AATCCGGCACTCGCCGGGACGGGAAGGAGCTGATCCAATGACACGGCTGACCGGCAAGGTCGCGATCGTCACAGGGGCCTCGCGGGGCATCGGTGCCGGCATCGCCACCGCGATGGCCGCCGAGGGCGCCACGGTGATCGGATGCGATGTGCTGGGATTCTCGGCGCCCGCGCTCGCGGCCACGGAAGCCCTCGACGTCACCGATGAGGACGCCTGGGCGCAGGTGGTCGCGAAGGTCCTGGAACGGACCGGGCGGCTCGATGTGCTGGTGAACAACGCGGGCATCACCTCGCCGGAGTCCGTGCACGAATCCAGGCTGGAGGAATGGCGCCGGGTCGTATCGGTCAACCAGACCGGCGTCTTCTTCGGCATGCGCGCCGCGATTCCCGCCATGGAAGCCGGCGGTGGCGGCGCCATCATCAACATCTCGTCCATCTGCGGTGCCGCCGCGGTCCCGGGCATCGCCGCCTACCACGCCGCCAAGGGCGCCGTGCGGACCATGACCAAGAATGCCGCCATCACCTATGCGCGCCAGGGCATCCGCGCCAACGCCATCCTGCCCGGCTGGATCCAGACGCCGATGACCGCCGGCCAGAGCGCCGACGTCAACGACAGATTCCTGGACGCCACCCCGCTGGGCCGGCCCGGGACGCCGTCCGACGTCGCCGGCGCCGCCGTCTTCCTGGCCTCGGACGAGTCGGCGTTCATCACCGGCGTGGACCTGCCCGTCGACGGCGGATACCTGGCTGCCTGAGCGGTCGTGACCGGAAGGAGAGACATGAGAAGACTCGAAGGCAAAGTCACGATCGTCACCGGCGCGACCATGGGCATCGGCAGAGCCGTCGCCAAAGCGTTCGCCGCGGAGGGCGCGTGGGTGATCGCCGCGGACATCGCGGACCAGGACCGGCCGGGCGATCAGAAGATCGAAACCCGCCGCCTCGACGTCGCCGATGAGGAGGCCTGGGCCTCGCTCGCAGAGGAGGTGATGCGCCGTTACGGCCGCGTCGACGTCCTCGTCAACGCCGCCGGCGTCATCGGATACGAGCCCATCCACGAGCTCACCACCGCGCAGTGGCAGCGCGTGCTGGACGTGGATCAGACCGGGGTCTACCTGGGCATGCGCGCCGTCCTCCCGGCCATGCGGGAACGGCGCGCCGGCTCCATCATCAATCTCTCCTCCGCCTGGGGGGTCGTGGGCGGCGTCGGCGTCGCGGCGTACAACGCGGCCAAGGGCGCGGTGGGATCGATGTCCCGCAACGCCGCCGTCACCTACGCCCGCGAGGGGATCCGGGTGAACGCCGTGGTTCCCGGCTGGATCCGTACACCGCTGACCGACCGGCAACCCGCGGACGCCAACGAGCGGGTCATCGGCGCGACCCCGGCCGGCCACGGCGGCGAACCGGAGGACATCGCCGCCGGCTGCGTCTACCTGGCCGGTGACGACGCCCGCTTCGTCACCGGAACCGAACTGGTCATCGACGGCGGCTTCCTCGCCGTCTGACTCTCCCGTCTCATGCACGCACCACACGATTAGGAGAACGCGACATGCCGCTCAACCTCCCTGCCGGGAAGACCCTCGCCGTGAGCATCGGAGCCGACTTCGATGCGCACAGTGTCTGGATGGGCACCTTCGGCCTGAGCAGCCCCAGCTACCTGTCCCGCGGAGAGTTCGGCGCTGAAGTAGGAGTGCCGCGCCTCCTCGACCTCTTCGAGCGCTATTCCATCACCACGACCTGGTGCACCCCGGCGCACACCATGCTGACCTTCCCCGAGCGCTTCGGGTCCATCGTCGAGCGCGGCCACGAGATCGCCGCCCACGGATGCTGGCACGAACCGGTGCCCAAGCTCGACGCCGACGAGGAACGCCGGCTCATGGAACAGACCCTCCGGTTGCACGAGAAGCACGTCGGCAAGAAGCCACGGGGATACCGCTCCCCGGCGTGGGACTTCACCGAGACGACCCTCGGCCTCCTGGAGGAGTTCGGTTTCGAATGGGACTCGTCCCTGATGGGCAGGGACTTCGAACCGTATCGTCCGCGCCCCGTGACGGTCGGCTGGGAAGACGGCAGCAGTTTCGGCGAGCCGAGCAGCGTGCTCGAGTTCCCGGTCTCGTGGTACCTGGACGACTTCCCCGATCAGGAGTACATCCCCGGTGCCAACCCGGGCCTGGGCTCCAGCGAGGCGATGTTCAAGCGCTTCCAGGACCACTTCGACTACGCGTACAAGAACGTGCCCGGCGGGGTCCTGTGCATCACCGTGCACCCGCAGACCATCGGCCGCGCCCACATGATCATGGGCCTGGAGCGGCTCATCGACTACATGGCGTCCTTCCCCGGCACATGGTTCGCGCCCATCAGCGACATCTATGACACCTGGAGTGAATGACGATGAATGACTCACCCACCCGGCGATTCGCCTGGGGCGCCTGCGCGGCCGCGCTGCTCCTGACGCTGACCGCCTGCACCAGCCCCAGCCAGCAGGCCGCCGAGGCCGAATCGGGCAGCGGCGCCCAGAGCGCCGAAGGCCAGCCCGAGCCGTCCGTCGACGCGGTCGAGGATCTGCGCGTGGCCTATTTCTCGGCCGGCAGCAGCAATCAGTACTTGCAGGCGGCCATCGACGAGGCGAACGTCTTCGCCGAGGAGAACGGCTTCGAGCTCGACGTGTTCGACGGCGAGTTCGACGCGCAGGTCCAGTTCGACCAGATGCAGACCGCGCTGACCAGCGGTCGCTACAACGCCTTCGCGGTCGAGCCGAACGACGGCAACCTCGTCTGCAACCTGCTCACCCAGGATGCGCCCGAGGCCGGCGTCATGGTGGCGGTCTTCAACCTGCCCATCTGCGGGCGGGCCACCAACCTCGGCGAGGAGACCTGGCAGCCGGGTACCGTCAACTACGTCGGCGGGCAGACGCTCGACGTCTACCAGGACTGGGTCGAGCAGGTGAAGGAGGCCTACCCGGACGGCGCCAAGATCGCGCTCATCTCCGGTCCCGACCTGAACGCCAACACGATCTGCTTCTTCCAGGCCGCCGAGGCTTTCGACGCGGAGGAGGGATACGAGGTCGTCGCGCAGCAGACCACGGACTACACGACGCCCCAGGCCTTCGAAGCCGCGCAGACCATCATGCAGGCCAATCCGGACCTCGACGTGATCATGTCGAACTTCTCCGGCATGACCCGCGGGGTGGTGCAGGCGACCTCGGGCAGCGATGTGGACGTGTTCGACTTCGGGGGCGACGAATGGGCTCTCGACCGGGTCTCCGACGGAGAACTGGCTTCGACGATCATCATGCTCCCGAGGCAGGAGACGCGTTACGCGCTGCAGGGCCTCGTCGACCTGGTGGAAGGCACTGAGACGCCGGTGTTCGTCAACCTCGCCGAACTCGACTCGCTGCCGAACGGGAGCCCGTTCGTCTACCCCGAGAACGTCGACGACTACGACGCCGAATACTGATCGCCCGCCGCACCGGGCCCGCGCACGACCGCGGGCCCGGTGCGGCGGCTGAGCCTCCAGGAGTGATCATGAACGCGGTAGCGCCAGCGAAACCGGTCGCCATCGAATGCAAGGGCATATCAAAGAGGTTCTCCGGCAAGTACGCCGTCCGCGACGCCAGCGTGACCATTCGTTCCGGCACGGTGCACGCCCTCGTCGGGGAGAACGGAGCGGGCAAGTCGACGCTGCTGGGAATGATCGCCGGGCGGGTGAAGAACGACACCGGCACCATCACGGCGTTCGGTGAGGAACTCGATGCCTCCGATCCGCGGCAGACCCGGCGCCACGGCATCGCCGTGGTGTACCAGGAACTCACGATGGTCCCGGCGCTCACGGCGGTGGAGAACGTGTTCCTCGGTCAGCTGATGGCACGGGCCTCCGTCCTGTCGGAGAAAGCCATGCGGGCACGGTACCTCCAGCTGTGCGAGGAGTTCGACGTCTTCGTCGACCCGGACGCCCGGGCGCGCGACCTGTCGGTGTCGCAGCAGCAGATCATCGAGATCATGCGCGCGGTGCAGGCCAAGGGCCGGATCCTCATGCTCGACGAGCCCAGCGCTGCGCTGGCGGAGCAGGAACGCGAGGTGCTCTACCGGATCATCAACCGCCTCCGGGCTCAGGGGACGACCATCGTGATCGTCAGTCACAACCTGAACGAGGTGCTCAGCCTCAGTGATCACATCACCGTCATGCGCGACGGCGATGTGGTTCGCTCCGCGTCCCGGTCCGAGTGGGACAAGCCCGCCCTGGTGCGGCACATGGTGGGCCAGGACGTGGTCATCGCCCGGCGCGAGACCCGTCACGCTCTGGGCGGTGAGGCGCTCTCCGTGCGGAACCTCGTCCTTCCCGGCGTGCTGAAGGGCATCGACATGCGGGTGCGGGAACGGGAGATCGTCGGGCTGTGGGGTCTCGTCGGCTCCGGCAGGACCACGTTCTTCCGGTCCCTGTCAGGCTTGGAGCCGGCCAGCTCCGGCGAACTCGTCCTGCACGGTGAGAAGCGGCCCTGGCCGTCTTCGGCCCGCGCCGCCATCGCCGAGGGAATCGCGATGGTCCCCGAGAGCCGCCGTGCCGCTCTCGTGATGGGCATGGATGCGCCCTCGAACTACTGGCTCGGCCGCCGGACCCCCGGACAGGGCATGATCTCGCCGGTCAAGGAGCGTTCACGCACCGCCGAGGTCGCCAGGTTCTTCGGCTTCGACCCCGGCAGGCTGGCTGAACCGGTCCGTCATCTCTCCGGCGGGAATCAGCAGAAGGTCCTGCTGGCCAAGTGGGCCGGCCGCCGGCCCCGCGTGCTCCTCGTGGACGAGCCGACCCGGGGGATCGACGTCGGCGCGAAGGCCGAGGTGCTCGCCTCGCTCGTCCGCCTCGCGGAGGAGGGCGCGGCCGTGGTGGTCACCTCGTCCGAGCTCGAAGAGGTCCTGGCCGTGTGCGATCGCCTGCTCGTCTTCGCGCACGGAGAAGTCGTCAAAGAACTGGACACCGCCTCGACGGCGTACTCGGTCGAGGAGATCGTCCGATTCGGTTTCGGAGAAACGGAAGCAGCATGAAAGAAGATACGATCCCCAACGCTCAGCCCGTCACCGGTGCGTCCGACGCGCCGCCGGGGAAGCCCGGCGGCCGCGGCGGCGCCCGGGGCTTGCGCCACTACGTGTCCACGTTCAGCATCCTGGGCGCGCTCGTGGTCCTGATCTGCATCGCGACGGTGCTCTACCCGGGCTTTCTCAGCCCGGCCAATATCAGCAACATCCTCACTCAGAACGCTGCCGTCGGGCTGATCGCGATCGGCATGACCTTCGTGATCATCAGCGGCGGGTTCGACCTCTCGGTCGGTGCCACCTACGCGCTCGGTGCCACGCTGTTCGCCGGGCTCACCCTGCAGACGGGCTCCGTGCTCACGGCGGGCCTCGGCGCGCTGCTGGCGGGACTGCTCGTGGGCTGCTTCAACGGCGCCATCATCGCCCGGCTGGGCATCAACCCGTTCGTCGCGACCCTGGGCACCTCCTCCATCATCGGAGGCATCGCCTACATCTACTCCGGCTCCTCGCCCTTCATCGTCAACGGGAACCCGGCCTTCCAGGATCTCGCGCTCACGCGGATCGCCGGTGTCCCCCTGCCCATCATCATCCTCATCGTGTCGTTCATCATCGGCGCCTTCCTGCTGGCCAAAACGACCTTCGGCCGCAACGTCTACGCGATCGGCGGGAACTACGAGGCCGCCTGGCTCAGCGGTCTGCGGGTGCGCGGACTGCACGGGAGCGTATACGCCCTCACCGGCGTGCTGGCCGCGCTCGCCGGCATGATCGACGCCTCGCGTCTGGGTGTCGGCCAGGCGGACGTCGGCGGCATGCTGGCACTGGACGCCATCGCCATCGTCGTGGTCGGAGGCACCTCCCTGCGGGGCGGCGAGGGCGCCATGTGGCGCTCGGTCGTCGGACTGCTGATCCTGGCGACCCTGACCAACGTGTTCTACAGCCTGAACGTCTCGCAGCACTGGCAGATGATCGCCAAGGGCTGCATCGTCGTCGCCGCGGTCGCGGTGGACGCGATCATGCGCACGAGGAGGACCGGATGACCTCGGACTTCACCCCCGACGACCCCGCAGGCGCCGTTGACCACCCCGATACCGGCCCCGCCGGAGACCCGGCGGGAGATGCCGGCCCCACCCGTGGTCCTGCCGGGACCATCGGCCCTGCCGGACACATCGATCCCGCTCTGCCCGCCGAGAGCGCCCAGGACGCGGAGTTCCCCGTGCCGGACCTGGACGAGCCCGTCGAGGTGATCGTCGACCGCTGGGGCGTACCGCACATCTATGCTTCCTCGGCGCGCGACGGTTTCCTGGCTCAGGGATTCAACGCCGCCCGCGATCGCCTGTTCCAGATCGACCTGTGGCTGCGCCGCGGGAACGGACGGCTGGCCGAAGTGCTGGGAGAGGCCTACCTGGAGCAGGACCGCGCCAACCGGCTGTTCCGCTACCGCGGCGGTATCGAGGCCGAATGGGCCTCGTACGCCGCCGGGACCCGCGAGGCGGTCGAGGCGTTCGCCACCGGGGTCAACGCCTACATCTCCTGGGCGTGCGAGGAACCTGGCCGGTTGCCGCCGGAGTTCCATCTGCACGGATACCGGCCGCGGCTGTGGTCCGCGGAGGACTACGTGCGATTCCGGACCCACGGTCTCTTCTACAACGCGGAGCAGGAGCTGGCCCGCAGCATCACCTTGCGCGAGTTCGGGACCGAAGCCGAGGCGATCAGGCAGGCACGCGAACCGGCGGACCCCCTGCAGGTGCCGGAGGGAACCGATCTGCAGGTCTTCTCCGAGGAGGTTCTGCGCGTCTACCGGCTCGCCTTCTCTCCCGTCGCCTTCGCCGGGGAGCCCGAACCCGGACGCGCCGGTGAAACGCTGAGCGGCAGCAACAACTGGGTGGTCTCCGGCGAGAGGACCTCGACTGGCCGGCCCGTGCTGGCCAACGATCCGCATCGCGCCGTCACCCTGCCCTCGCTCCGGTACCTCGCGCATCTGAGCACTCCCGCCTTCGACGTCGTCGGCGCCGGCGAGCCGGGCCTGCCCGGCATCTCGATCGGGCACAACGACGCCATCGCCTTCGGCCTCACCATCTGGCCGGCCGACCAGGAGGATCTGTTCGTCTACGAGACGCGGCCCGGCGACGGCGGTCAGTACCGCTACCGGGGTGAATGGACTCCGTTCGAGGAGCACACCGAGGAGATCGGGATCGCGGGCGGCAAGACGGCGGCGGTGACGCTCCGCTTCACCCGGCACGGGCCGGTGATCTACGAGGACACCGGACGCGGCGTCGCGGTGGCGCTGAAAGCCGCGTGGCTGGAACCGGGCATGGTCCCCTATCTCGCCAGCCTGGGCTATATGAACGCCCGCAACGCCGACGACTTCCTGGCGGCGTTGCGGCATTGGGGAGCGCCGGGGGTCAACCAGATCTACGCCACGCCCGATGGGGACTTCGGCTGGCAGCCGGCCGCCCGCATCCCCCGGCGGAAAGGATGGGACGGCAGCGTCCCGGTCCCGGGCGACGGCCGTTACGAGTGGGACGGGTGGTGGGATCTTGCCGACTTCCCCTCGCTGCGCCGTCCGGACCAGGGCTGGTTCGCCTCCGCGAATGAGATGAACCTTCCAGCCGGGCACGACAACACGGAGCAGACCGTCACCTACGACTGGTACTCCTATGCCCGTGCCACGCGACTTCGCGAATGGCTCGGTGGCTCGGGCGGCATCTCGGTCGAGGAGTCCGCGGCGATGCAATGGGACGACCTGAGCGTTCACGCCGTCGAACTGCTGCGCGTCCTCGACGTCGAGGGCGCCACTCCCAGGCACGAGGAGTTCCGCCGGCTGCGCGCCTGGGACGGACGGACCCAGGCGGCTTCCCGTGAAGCGCTCGTCTTCGAGGTCTGGGCCCGCAGGCACCTCCGGCCCCGGCTCGTGGAGACCGTCCTCGGGATCCAAGGCCTGAGCCCGCAGGCGATCGAGGAGGCCAAGAGATACCTCCTGAAGGACGAGTCCTTCGGCGGAGACCTCAGAGGGGATCTGCGCATGGCCGCCCTGCTTGGACAGTACGATCCGCAGGCCTTGCGGAACGTCGTCGAGCACACGCTGCCGGCGGCGCTGGAGGAGATCCGGGGGCTTCTGGGGGAGGATACCGCGTCGTGGTCGTGGGGTGCTGTGCACCACACGGCCCTCGAACATCCCGCGTTCACCGGGCGCACCGGGATTCCCGCGGAGTGGGCACGGCTGGGCCCGGTCCCGCGCGGAGGGACCGGTGACACCGTCGGTCTGGCCGGATACGACGGTACTTTCCGGCAGACCATCGGATCCTCGTTCCGGATGGCCCTGGACGTCGGGGACTGGGACAGGAGCCTGACGATGAACGCCCCGGGGCAATCCGGCGATCCGCGCTCACGCCACTACGCCGACCAATTCGGTCCGTGGCTGCGGGGAGAGACGTTCCCGCTGGTCTACTCGCGGCAGGCAGTGGAGGACAATGCCGGGTTCCGGTTCACGCTGATGCCCGGCGCGCGCTGAGACGAGCCTCTGACCGGTGCCAGCCCGGCGGTGTCAGCCCCGCGCGGCGACCTGGCATGTTGCCGCTGATCGCTTTCCAGAGCCGACCGAGCGGCTGCTGATCGCTGCCGGGTTCACGCCGTACGGTCGTGCGCGCTGCCGAAGCGGCGGCGGTGATCGGACGGCGTGGTCCCGGCGACGGCGCGGAACTGCTTGCGCAGGGCGGCGCCCGTGCCGAAGCCGGTCCGGACGGCGATGGCGTCCACCGGCAGGTCCGTCGTCTCGAGGAGTTCCTGTGCCCGCCGCACCCGCTGCCGGGACAGCCACGCGGCGGGGGAGAGGCCCGTCTCCGCCTGGAACCTCCGGTTGAAGGTCCGCACGCTCATATGCGCCGCAGCCGCCCACTCCGGCACCGTCACGCGGGTGCTGAGGCGGCCCAGCGCCCATTGCCGGCTGGCCGCCAGGGTGCCGCCGTTCGACGCCGGCTGCGGCAGCTCGATGTACTGCGCCTGGCTGCCGTCCCGCCAGGACGGGGCCACGCAGTACCGGGCCACCCGGTTGGCCACTTCCCAGCCGGCGTCCTGCCGCACCATGTGCAGGCACAGGTCGATGCCGGCCGTCAGCCCCGCCGAGGTGAGCACCCGGCCCTCGTCGACGAACAGCGCGTTCGCGTCCACCCGGATGGCCGGATGCAGGCGCTGGAGTTCCGCGGCGTACTGCCAGTGCGTGGTGGCGCGTCTGCCGTCCAGCATCCCGGCCGCGGCCAGGACGAACGCCCCCGTGCACACCGAGACCACCCGGGCCGTGTCCGGGATGAGCGCGAACGCCCGCCGGGCGGCGTCATCGAGCTCACCGCGCTCGCGGGCGGCGGGCAGCCGGGTGCCGGGCACGACCACGGTGTCGGCCTCGGCCAGCGCCTCCAGGGGCGCATCGGCGAGCAGACCGTATCCCCGGGAGGTGGAGACCGGCCCCTCCGCGGTGGTGCACATGCGCACCTCGTACAGCGGCTGCCCGGCGGCATCGGTCGCGCTGCCGAAGATGAGCGAGGGGATCGTCGCGTCGAAGCCGATCACCGGCGGCAGGAGCAGGACGACCACCCGGTGCGGCCGGCGCTGGCGGCGATGGACGCTCCCAGGCCGCCCCGCGTGCTCTGACTGCTGAGCGCGTCCCGGCCGCTGGGCGCGTGCCGGGCGCGCACGGCGCTCCAGGTGTTCGAAGCGCTCCAGGTGTTCGCGGCGCTCAGGGCGCTCGCGGTCTGCGGGGCGCTGCGCGGACGATGATGACGGCATGGCCGAATTGTTTCATACCTTGGCTTTTCTGCCACTGGCAGGCGTGGGCGCCCACGGGAGAAGGTGAAGCTCGTGAAAAGACTCTCTCCCTGGTACATCAGTGTCGTCATCGCCGCCTTCCTCACCCTCGTGGCCGCCGCCGGTATGCGCTCGGCGCCCGGCGTGCTGATGAACCCCCTGCACGAGGAGTTCGGCTGGTCGCACGGCACCATCGGCGGCGCGGTCTCGGTGAACCTGCTGCTCTTCGGCCTGTTCTCGCCGTTCGCCGCCGGTCTCATGGAACGGTTCGGCGTCCGCCGGGTCACAGTCGTCGCGCTCGCCGCCGTCGCCCTGGGCAGCGGCCTGACGGTGCTGGTGCAGCAGGCCTGGCAGCTCTGGATCCTGTGGGGCCTCGTGATCGGCGCGGCTACCGGCGCGATGTCGATGCCGTTCGTGTCCCTCATCGCCGGGCGCTGGTTCGTGGCCCGCCGCGGACTGGTCTCCGGGATCCTGACCGCCGGCAGCGCCGCCGGTCAGCTGGTGTTCCTCCCGCTCATCGCCGCGCTCGCGCAGGACCACGGCTGGCGGACGCCCTCGTTCGTCATCGCGGGGGCGGCGCTCCTCGCGGTGCCGCTCGTCCTGCTGATGCTCCGCGACCGGCCCGCCGATGTGGGCCTCGTGCCCTACGGCGCCGTGCCCGGCGATCCGCAGATCACGCCCGCCCCCAGCCCCCGCTCGGCGTTCGCCACGACGATGACCGGACTGCGGGACGCGGCCAGGACCCGCACGTTCTGGCTGCTGGCGGGTTCCTTCGCGATCTGCGGCGCCAGCACGAACGGGCTCATCGGCACCCACTTCGTCCCCGCGGCGCACGATCACGGGATGCCCGCCACGACCGCTGCGGGACTGCTCGCCCTGATCGGCATCTTCGACATCCTCGGCACCGTGTTCTCCGGCTGGCTGACCGACCGGATCGACCCGCGTTTCCTCCTGCTGGCGTACTACGCCCTGCGCGGTGGCTCGCTCCTGCTGCTGCCGGCGCTCCTGGGTCCGGAGGTCCACCCGCCGATGTGGGCGTTCATCGTCTTCTACGGCCTGGACTGGGTCGCCACGGTTCCGCCGACGATCGCGCTGTGCGCTCAGCGGTTCGGGCAACGCGCCCCCGTCGTCTTCGGCTGGGTCTTCGCCTCCCACCAGATCGGCGCGGCCATCGCCGCCGGCGGTGCCGGCCTGCTTCGCGACGCCACCGGCAGCTACGACGCGGCGTGGATGATGGCGGCCGGCCTGTGCGGCGTAGGCGCGGTCCTGTCGATCGCGGTGGCCCGGCCCGCCGTCCTCGCGGCCCAGCTGAAGGCCGAGCAGCGCGACGTCGAGACCGCCGCGCGCGCCTGACCCACGGCGCGGCCCGCCTGACCCACGGCGCGCCCCGCCTCTGCGGGGGAACGCCCCGCCTTGATTGACGAAATGTGTCGTCCACCCCCCACCGCGGGCGCGGCCTCTCGGTAGCGTCGGTCATCGGCCGGGCGGAAGCCCGCTCCGCCGCGTGCCGACGGGCCACGTGGCCCGCGCGGTGCGGGGAAACTGCGTGTGCCGGAACGCCGGGCGCGACCGGCGGCGCGGTATACGACGTCACGCTCCGTCACGGCACGGCACGGCACGACGCGAACGCCAGCCACCACCGACGACCGACGACACCTATGGGCGAGCATGACTGAGCACACCGGCCAGGCCGGCACGAGCAGCGCGCACTCCGCGACGCAGGACGCCGTCGCGCTGCGTGCCGTGGGCAAATCGTTCAGCGCCCACACCGTGCTGCGCGACGTCACCCTCCAGATCCCCGCCCGCCGGATCGTGGCGATCATCGGCGCCTCCGGCTCCGGCAAATCGACCCTGCTGCGGCTCATCGGCGGCCTGGACACCCCCACGGACGGCGCGGTGAACATCGACGGCCGGGCGGTGGCCCAGTACGACCCGCGGTGTGCCTTCGCCTTCCAGGAAGCCCGGCTGCTGCCGTGGCGCACGGTCGCCGACAACGTCGCCCTGGGCCTGCCCCGGGACGAGGACCGCGCCCGGGGCCGCACCCGCATCGGCGAACTGCTCGAGTTGGTGGGACTGACCGAATTCGCCGGGCACAAGCCCAAGGAGATCTCCGGCGGCATGGCCCAGCGGACCTCCCTCGCCCGGGCGCTCGCCCGGACCCCGAGCGTGCTGCTGCTCGACGAACCCTTCGGCGCGCTCGACGCCCTCACCCGGCTGCGCATGCACGATCTGCTGCTGGACGTCCACGCCGCCGAACCCACCACCGTCATCTTCGTCACCCACGACGTCGACGAAGCCCTGGTCCTGGCTGACACCATCGTCGTACTCGGCAAAGAGGAGGGCCGGCCGGGCGCCACCGTCCTGCAGACCGTCTCGCCGAGCCAGCAACGTCCCCGCAGCCACTCCGACCCGGAATTCACCCGGTTGCGCCAGCAGCTCCTGGCCGCCCTGGGCGTCCAGCTGCGCTCCGAAGCCTGATCCGCACCCACGCTCCACGAAAGGCCATCCGATGTCCCAGACCATGCGCCCCCGCGCTGCCGTGAAGACCAGCTCCCTCATCGCCGGACTCGCCGCCGCGAGCCTGACGCTGAGCGCCTGCGCCGGCGAGGGCAGCAGCATCGCCGGCAGCGGAGGCGAGCTCACCGAGCTCAACGTCGACTACGCCACCTACTCGGTCCTCAGCCTCGTGATCAAGGAGCACGGCTGGCTGGAGGAGGAGCTCGGCGAGGACGGCGTCGACGTCAACTGGGTCTTCTCCGCCGGATCGAACCGGGCGAACGAGTCCCTGCGCGCGCAGGCGGTGGACTTCGGCACCACCGGCGGCGGCCCCGCGCTGCAGGCGCGCGCCAACGGCACCCAGATCAAGACTGTCTACGTCACCCACGCCAGCGAGGGCTTCGGCCTAGCCGTCCCGGAGGACTCCGAGATCGAGGACGTCGAGGACCTGCGCGGGGCCTCCGTGGCGGTCACCCGCGGCACCGACCCGTACTTCTTCCTGCTCCAGACCCTCGACCTGTTCGACGTGCCGGTCGAGGAGGTCACCCTGGAGAACCTGCAGCACGCCGATGGCCGCGCCGCCCTGGACAACGGCACCGTCGACGCCTGGTCCGGCCTGGACCCGATCCTCGCCGGGGCCGAGGTGGCTGGCGCCCGCCTGATCTACACCAATCCCGAACTGATCAGCCCGATCGTCCTCAACGTCACCGAGCAGTTCGAATCCGAGCACCCGGAGACCGTGCAGCTGGTCATCGACGTGTACGAGCGCGCCCGGCAGTGGGTCCTGGACAACCCGGAGGAGGCACAGGACATCTACGCCGAGGAAGCCGGCCTGGAGCCGGAGATCGCCGAACTCGCCTTCAGCCGCTTCAACCACGACATCAGCGGGGTCCCCGTCGCCGAGGAGCTCTCCCCGGTGCTGGAGACCATCGGCTCCTTCATGGTGGATTCCGGTGACGTCCGCGATCAGGAAGCCCTGGACGAGGCCCTGGAGACCCTCTTCGAGCCGAGTTACGCGCAGGCCGCCGAGTAAGGCGCAGGCGCTGCAGGGGAATCCACGGTAGTCCACAGGGAGCGCGAGGATGAGCCAGCATCATTCAGCCGCAGGTGCGCCGGAAGGCGCACCTGACGACGTCACACACGCCGGGAGCGGCGCCGCGCCGGGGACGGCCGCGCACGGTCATGCCACGGTGGCGAGCGGCGCGCCCGGCGCTGCCGGTCCGGGCTCCGGCACAGGTCCGGGCTCCGGGCGTGCGCGCCGTTCCGGACGCAGGCGCGGTCCCGTCGTCCTGCTGGGGTTGCTGGTGCCGGCCGCGCTGGTGGCCGCGTGGTTCTGGAGCACCGCCGCCGGCGTGTTCACGCCGGTGCAGCTGCCGCCCCCGCAAGACGTCTTCACCGCCGCCATCGACCTGATCGAGCGTGGCCAGTTCTTCCAGCACATCGGCATCTCCACCCAGCGGGTGCTGCTCGGCTACGCGATCGGCGCGATCCTGGGCCTCGCCGTGGGCGCGCTGGTGGGACTGTCCCGCCTCAGCGACGTGCTCTTCGCCCCCACCATCGGCGCGTTCCGGGCCGTGACGGGCCTGGCCTGGGTACCGCTGCTGGCCCTGTGGATCGGCATCGGCGAGGACTCCAAGGTCACCCTGGTCGCCATCGGCGCGTTCTTCCCCGTCTACACCACGGTCGCCGCGGCACTGCGGCACGTGGACGCGCAGCTGGTCGAGGCCGGGCGCGCCTTCGGGCTGGGCGGCGTGAAACTGCTCCTGACGGTTCAGCTCCCGGCGGCGATGCCCTCCGTCGTGGCCGGCCTGCGGCTCGCCCTGGCGCAGTCCTGGCTGTTCCTGGTAGCGGCCGAACTGCTGGCCTCGTCGATGGGCCTGGGCTTCCTGCTGATCGACTCGCAGAACAACGGCCGTACCGACCGGATGATCCTCGCGATCGTGCTGCTGGCGGTGCTGGGCAAGCTCTGCGACAGCGTCTTCGCCCTCGTGCAGAAGCGCGTCCTGGACCGCTGGACCTGAGCGCCCCCCGTCCTCTACTTCCGGGGCTGTGCACTAATTCCCGGGGGAGTTGACGCGGAATTAGTGCACAGCCCCGGAATCACGCGGCCAAGCGCGCCAGGTGCTCAGCGGTAGAACGCCGGGCGTTCGGGCAGCTCCACCTCCACGCGGGTGCCCGGGGCGTGCAGTGCCTTGACGCCCTGCTGGCAGGCGACCGCCACGCGGTAGCCGTCCCAGGCGTCCGGCCCGTCGACGAAGGAACCCGTCCCGGCCAGGCCCGCGCGGGCGGCATCCACCCAGCGCTGCACCTGCTCGTCGTAGGCTGTGGCGAAGCGCGTGGTGAAGTCCGCATCCACGCCGGTGCCGGTCCGGCCGGCCTGCCACAGCTGCAGGCCGGCGTTCTCACCGATCCGCGCCACGCCAGACTCGAAGACCGCCTCGGTGGTCACCTGATAGCCGAACTGGACGCTCACGTTCATCTCCAGATCGACCAGCACGCCGTTGGAGAGCTCCATCAGCACCAGGATCGGCTCCTGCAGCCGCTCCGGGGTGAGGGAGTTGCGCCGAGGCAGCTTGACCTCCAGGGAGCGCAGCTCGGCGCCGGCCAGCCACGGCAGCACATCGAGTTCGTGCACCACGGAGTCCGTGATGAGCATGTCCTGCTGGTACTGCTCCGGGACGCTCGCGTTCCGGTGTGCCGCACGGACCATGAGGAGCTCGCCGGCCGTCCCGGCGGAGACCAGCTCGCGCAGCTGCCGGTACTCCGGGTCGAACCGGCGCATGAAGCCCACCTGGATGCGCCGGGCACCGGAGGCCTGCTCCGCTTCCAGGACGCGCCAGGACGACTCGGGGTCCGGGGTGAGCGGCTTCTCGCACAGGATGGGCAGCTTCGCCTCCAGCGCCGGCAGCAGCACTGCCTCATGCAGGAATCCCGGGGTGGCGATCAGCACGGCGTCCACGGCGCCGGCTTCCAGCGCGTCCTCGATGCGGCCGAACGCCTGCGCGCCCGGTGCGTTCTGCACCGCGGTCTGAGCCCTCGTCTCGTCCGGTTCCACCACGGCGCTCACGCGGGCGCCGGAGATCCGGCGGGTGATCCGCTTGATGTGGTCCGAACCCATGGCGCCGGCGCCGATCACGCCGATGCGCAGTTCCGCTGCGGTCATGTGCTCTCCTTCGAGTCTCGCGGGCGGTCATGCCCGTTCCGCGGCGTCCGCTCCGGACACCGTCCTTGATCTTGCGCCGATGCCGGTGCGTAAGTCCGCCAGAACCGGCTGGTCCTGCTTCAGCTCAGTACGCGCGATGTCGACCGTTAAGCCCGGCTGCGGCCGCTTGGGTCGCCTGCCCTCAGCCGGGCTGTGGCCACTCGGGTCGCCGGTCCTCAGCCCAGCAGCGGCCGCTGCCGCTTCTTCTCCTGCCGGTACTCCTCCAGCGCCCGCTGGGTGCTGGGCAGCTCGGAGACCTCGGCGACCGGAACATCCCACCAGCCATCGCCCTCAGGCGCGTAGACGAGGGGATCGGAGTTGATGTGGATGAACGTGGAGGTGTCCTTCGCCTTGGCGGTGGCGAGGGCGGCCTTGAGATCGTCGATGGCGCCGGGACCGGGCTCGACCTCGATCACGTCCATCCCGTAGCTGCGGGCGTTGGCCGCCAGGTCGACCGGCAGGACCTCATCGCCCTGGAAGTTCTTCGCCTGCTTGTCGTACGTGCGGTACCAGGTGCCGAAGCGGTCCGTGCCGACCGTCTCGGAGAGATGCCCGATGGAGGCGTAGCCGTGGTTCTGGATGAGCACCACGATGATCTTCAGGCCTTCGGCCACCGCGGTGAGCAGTTCCGTGTGCAGCATCAGGTAGGAGCCGTCGCCGACCATGACGACCACGTCGCGGTCGTCGTCCAGGGCGTCCAGTCCGCGCCGCACGCCCAGGCCGCCGGCGATCTCGTAGCCCATGCAGGAGAAGGCGTACTCCACGTGGTAACCCAGCGGGTCCCGGGTGCG
Source organism: Sediminivirga luteola (assembly GCF_014639315.1). Lineage (GTDB taxonomy): Bacteria > Actinomycetota > Actinomycetes > Actinomycetales > Brevibacteriaceae > Sediminivirga > Sediminivirga luteola. The sequence goes on along the minus strand of NZ_BMFY01000012.1, from coordinate 2,406 downwards.
CCAGAGCTTCTGCAGATCCCCCGGTAGCGAGCCGGCCGCCTGGATGAGCACGTCCCGGCCGTCGATGGCGGAGTTGACCGCGCCGATGATCTCCGGCTGTCCCGGCAGCTCGGCCCCGCTGGGGACGAACGCCTCGTCCACGGCGGCATCCCAGTCGCGCTTGAGCGCGGCGGCCTCCTCGGCGGCCTCGGCCGGAAGACGCCAGTCCTGCAGCTCGCGTGACAGGGCGGTGAGCGTCTCGCGGGCATCGGCGATCACGGGCAGCTGGCTGCCGTGCTTATAGGCGTCGAAGGCTGCCACGTTGACGTTCACGAAGGCGGGCCGCTCGTGCTGGAACACGGTGCGGCTGGCGGTGGTGAAGTCGCTGTAGCGGGTCCCGATGCCGATGATGACGTCCGCCTGCGCGGCATAACGGTTGGCCGCGGACGAGCCCGTGGCGCCGATGCCGCCCAGGTTCTGCGGGTGGTCCCAGTCCAGGACGCCGCCGCCGGCCTGCGTGGTGCCGACGGGGATCCCGGTCGCCTCGGCCAGGGCCCGCAGCTGATCCTCGGCGTGGGAGTACAGCACCCCGCCGCCGGCGACGATGAGGGGCCGGCGGGCCTGCCGGATCACCCGGACCGCGCGCTCCAGCGGGCCGTGCTCGGGCAGCGGGCGGCGCAGGTGCCACTCGCGCTCGGCGAGGAACTCCTCCGGCACGTCCACCGGCTCGGCCTGCACGTCCTCCGGCAGCGCGATCGTCACGGCGCCGGTCTCGGCCGGATCGGTGAGGACCCGCAGCGCCGCCAGCGCGATGGAGAACAGCTGCTCGGGCCGGTCCACCCGGTCGAAGAAACGCGAGAGAGGCCGGAAGGCGTCGGTCACCTGGAGGCTGGTGTCGTGCGGGTGCTCCAGCTGCTGCAGCACGGGGTCGGCCACGCGGGTGGCGAAGGTGTCCGAAGGCAGCAGCAGCGCCGGCATCCGGTTGGAGGTCGCCAGCGCGGCGCCGGTGAGCATGTTCGCCGCACCCGGGCCGACGGAGGCCGCGGCAGCGAAGGTGCCCAGCCGCCGGTGCATGCGGGCGTACCCCACGGCCTGGTGCACCATCGCCTGCTCGTTGCGGGCCTGGTAGTAGGGCATCAGCTCGGGGTCCTGCTCATTGGCCTGCCGCAGGGCCTGGCCGAGACCGGCGACGTTGCCGTGCCCGAAGATGCCGAAGGTGCCGGCGATGGTGCGCTCCCGCCTGTCCCCGTCGACCGTGTACTGCCGGGCCAGGAACTCCACGAGTGCCTGCCCGACCGTCATCCGCCTGGTGCTCATGATGCGTCCTTACGTTCCGTTCTGGTATTCGCTGATCCGGCCGGCGGTCAGACCGCCGAGGCGCCTGTCCCGGTCGCGGTGTAGGGCAGGCGCGGGTCGACGCTCTGCTGTTCCCAGCTGCCACGCACCCAGGCGTGGGCGGGATCGTCGCTGATGAGCCACACCCGTTCCTCGTCCGGACCGGCCATGACGTTGAGGTAATACAGGTCGTAGCCGGGGGCGGCAGCCGCCGGCCCGTGATAGCCGTAGGGAATGAGCGCCACATCGCCGGTACGGGCCAGGGCGTTGATGTCGATCTCCCCGGCCGGGGACGAATACGTCGCGAACATGCCGAACGGATCCGCGCCACCGGGGGCGGCTTCGACACCGGCGGGCGAACCGGCGCCGCGGGTCACGGCGGCTTCGAAGTAGTAGATCTCCTCAAGCCGGCTCTCGTGCCCGGGCAGATGCTCGTCATGCTTGTGCGCCGGATAGGACGACCAGTTGTCCGCGGGCGTGATCACCTCGCAGGCGATGATCTTCGCCGCATCGAGCGCCGCGGGCGTGCCGAAGTTCTGCACCTGCCGGCTGGAGGTGCCGGCACCTCGCAGCTCGACTGGGATGTCCTCATGGGGCAGATACCGGGCCGGGCGCCGTTCGGCGGTGACGGCCTCGGAGACCGAAATGCGGGCATCGCTGCCGGCCCAGCGCAGCGTCGCGGCGGCGCCGCTGGGCAGGTACAGCACATCGGACGGGCCGTGAAACACCCCGGGGCGCCCGCCGAGCCGCTGCTCCCGGGTGGCGCCGTCCACGACGTACTCGACGTGCGCGGGACCGGAGAGCGGCATCACGATCCGCTCCACCTGGGCCGGTGGCAGCTCCAGGACGGTGCCCTCAGTCAGTGCGCCCACCCGCAGGCCGGTGTGCGCCCAGCCGGGGGTGCGGGCGTCGACGAGGGTCTCCCAGCCCTCGCGTGCCAGTTCGCCGCGGCGGTAGAACCACTGAGTCACGTTGCGCTCCTTCGTGTGCGTCTTCAGAAGTGTCGTCACGAGTACCGGGACGGTGTGCTCTGCGGCGTCTCATCGCTGCGCCGTACCGATCCCAGCGCCGGTCCCGGTCCCTCGGCCGCCC
>NZ_BMFY01000011.1 GCF_014639315.1 Sediminivirga luteola | reverse complement strand
ATACGAGACCATCATGAACCCGGCCGTGAGCCTCGCGGCCTGACACCCCCAACTGTCACCTAAATGTGCGGCAGTCCCGTGGAGCCCTGTCCGCACTCACCACGCCAAGTTCCCTCAGGGAGTCGCCGGCAGCGAGTGGGGACTAAAGCTCACGCTCACGGAGCGCGAAGACAGCGAGGATGGAATCGAACAGACGGCTTTCGTCTTCCTAACCTTTCGCGGTCTCGAGGAAGGGCTGCCGGTTCATTCCGACGGCATCGCGGCGGTACGACAGCTCTCTTTGTGGAACACGCGGCTCGCGCAGCGGACGAGCGTCACGGTCAGCACACTGCAGTAGTTGTCTTGGAACTCAGTCCTCACTCCGCGTAGGAAGGTACCCTGGCTTTGTCGGGGGCATGGACCTGATCGACTAAGCAGCCGGTGAGTCGCATCGGCCGGATCCTCCGCGGTACGCACGTCTTTCCACCGCGAGTGACCCAACTCGTGGCTGACGTGCCGAGGTGAGTAGAGAGCCGAGCGACTGTCATGTCGACCACCAGTCGTGTACTTCCTATCGAACACCTGCAGCAGGGGCGGGTGCACATGCAGATCATGAGATGTTGGGTTGGGGCAGGGTGGCTGGAAGCCCCAAATCGTGAAGCGTCCGCGGTCGGCTCGTCCGTACGGCTGCCCATCAGATAACTACCTCAATGGTCCGTGACCTACCGCCACCACCCGGCTACACTCGTACCAATCCAACCGCCCGGTTCCCTGTAAACACAAGGGAATCCGCGAGTCCCCGAGACGATTGGCGGAGACCGGAAATCGACTGGATCCACCAGGGGCCGCAGGTTCACATCCTGTCAGCCCGACTATGTGATGAGTCGAGGCATGTGTCTCAGATGAGTCGCGAGATGTGTCACAACGGGAGCCTAGCCATGGGCCGGGAACACGTTTGCCACGGGTGGGACCGTCCGATGTCCAGTGGCGGAGCTTCCCGGCATAGCGTAAGGTGATCCGGCCTCGAGAGTAGACCTTGTCATACCGGATTCTCCAACTACGGTTGTCCATCTGAAGCCGGGGCGTAGCTTTCGTGCGGGCTGCATAGACCGCTGCTGGTGTTCACCGCCCTAGGGCTCGGTGGGGCCGTACATGGTTGCAGTGGTCTTGGAAGGAATCCAGCTAGGCCCTGAAGTTGGTGTTATCTGCAGGGGCTCCGGCATCTGCCAGCCAGCGTTCTAGGGTCTGGTGGAACCGTTCGATCGTCCCCTGGCTGGTGGAGTGCCCGGGCGCCCCGTTCTTCTGGATGATGCTCAGGTCTGCCAGGAGCTGTTCGAACCCGTTGGGCTGGGCGTTCCGGCCTACTTTCAGCCCTGCCAGTCGGGTGGTGTAGACCGTAGGTGCTGCAACCCGCTGTCGTCGCCAAAGATCTTCGCGGATGCAGCTTGTTCCCGCCCTGGTGAGTGAGTGGTACGACGGTGTTTTCCGTGCGACATGAGCAAGAGGTCGCCCCGGCCTGACCGCCGAGAAGAATCACGGAGGTCGACGGCTGCGATTCCGGCGGCGGCGAGGGCGTTTGCAGCACGGTCGTCGCCGAGGCGCTCGCGCAGCACGTCGGCGACGGCCGACTGGTCGTTGCGTCGTTGGGAGGCCAGGTGCCCCTTGAACGCGGGCACGTCGGTGATCATGCGGATACGCACCCGCAGCGGGTCTCCACGCGTGTCGGCTGTGTCAACCATTGGTTCGGCAGCCGCGCGCAGGATCGCCCACACGGTCGTATGGGGCGCGGCGGACTCAGCAGCGTCGACGACACGCTGCGCGAAGGTGCCGGCGCGTTCGGCCGCGCCTCGCGCGGCGGAGACCACCGCGCCCTCCTTCGAGGCGAAGTAGCGGAAGAAGGTTGCGCGTGACACGCCGATGCCATGGGCGACCTCGTCTGTTGTGACTTGGTCGAAGCCGTGCTCGACGCACCTCCAATCACGATCAGAAGAGACGGACGAACGATGACCTCGACCCCGAACCAGGACGTACCCCTGGTCTTTGTCGACGGTGGCGGGAAGTACGGAGCCGGAAGCGCGAACACAGGCCGACACGGCTCGGGGGGCGATCCTCGCCGTGCCTCCATGGCTCTCCTGCTGCTGCAAGCGGCCGGCGCGATCCTCGCCGCACTCTCGAATGATGTGGTGACCATGGTCATCGCTCGGGCGCTACACGGCACGGTGGCGGGCGTCATCCCGTTGGGCATCTCGATCCTTCGCGACGTGCTGCCGCCGCGGAAGCTCGGTTCGGGTATCGCACTCGTCAGCGCGACCCTCGGCCTCGGCGGTGCGCTCGGCCTGCCGCTCAGCGCGGTCGTAGCCGAGAACTTCGATTGGCACGCGTGCTGTTCTGGGTCGCGGCCGGAATCGCCGTGCTCGCCTTCACCGGCTACGCGGTCTTCGTGCCCTCGATCACGCAGTGCTCGCCCGGACGCATCGACGTGGTCGGCATCATCGGTCTGGCACTCGGACTCGTCGGCGTGCTCATCGCCGTCTCGCGTGGCGGCGAGTGGGGTTGGGGGATACGCGAACCCTGACCCTCTGATCGGCGGCGTGGTCGTGCTGTTGATCTGGGGCGTGATCGAGCTGCACGTGAAGGATCCGCTCGTCGCCTTGCGCGTCAGTGCGCGGACCGGTGCTGCTCACCAACCTGGCCTCGGTCGCGTTGGGTTTCGTGCTCTTCGTGTCGAACGTCGTGCTTCCGCAACTGCTCGCCCTGCCCCGGGCGGCCGGCATCGGCTTGGGGCTGACGCTCACGGCCGCGGCGCTCATCCTCGCGCCCTCGGGTCTGGCGATGATGGCCATGTCGCCCGTCGCCGGCAAAGTCGAGCGGCGCTGGGGCGCGAAGCCGCTGCTCATCATCGGTGCCGTGGCCCTCGCCCTCGCCTACGGGCTCGCCCTGATCTTCCACGCCGAGGCATGACAGATCCTCGTCGTCAACGTTGTGCTCGGCGTGGGGGGTCGGCCTCGGTTATGCCGCGATGTCTGCGCTCATCATGCAGGCCGTGCCGGTGCACGAGACCGGGGCCGCGAACGGGCTCAACGCACTCATGCGTTCGCTCGGCACGCCTATCGCCGCTGCCGTCGCCGGCGCGATCCTCGCCCAGTCCATCACGACGGTCGGCGGCGTCACCGGGACCAGTGAAGGCGGCTTCCTGCTCAGGATCACGCTCGGACTCGGCGCGGTGATCCTCTGCGTGGTCATCGCGGTCTTCATCCCGCGCCCGCGCGCGGACCAGGAGGCCGCATCTGCTGAGACGGGAAATGGGTCCTGAGCCTGCTGGCATGGGATTCGGATCATCGAGGCTTAGGCTTACCGCAAGGTGGAGGGAGAGCGATGAGTTGGAGTACGAGCGAGCTGGCGGGCATCGCCGGAACCACGGTCAAGACGATCCGTTACTACCATCACATTGGCGTGCTTCCGGAGCCTGCGCGCGCTTCGAACGGTTACAAGCAGTACCAGGTCGAGCATCTCGTCACCCTGTTGCGCGTGCTCAGGCTCAAGGAACTCGGGCTCTCCGCGCAGGACCTCCACCGCATCGCGGCGAGTGACGACGAGGGGTGGGAAGCGCTGAAGGCCCTTGACGCGGAACTCGAAGAACGCATCAAGCGATGGACCGCTGTCCGAGAAGAGCTTGCCGAGCTCCTACGCGCGCCGCGGCAGGGCCGGCCCTCGATCGATCTGCCCGCCGGCATGCTGGGGCTGTCCACATCGGTGAACGATGCCGACCGGGCCCTGCTCCTGGTCTACTCTCATGTGTTCGACGAGAAGACGATGGCGAGCATCGCGACGGCTCTGCGTAACCATACGAAAACCCCCGCGGAACTCGTATTCGACCGCCTTCCGGCAGACGCCGACGAGCCCACGAAGCACCGGCTCGCACAAGACCTCGCTGTGGTGTATTCCGAAGCGAGCGGCTCAACCCCGTCGGCCGGTTTGCCTGTGCCGCGTATCACCCAAGATGCCAGGACGGTGACGGATGTCCTGGGCGCCGTGGCCGCGCAGGTGTACAACCGGGCGCAACTGGACGTGCTCGAACGCGTGAGCGTCCTGTGTGCTCCGGCGAACGGTCAGCCTTCCGGCGGGTAGGTGTGAAGTCTCAGGACATCGGTGATCTTCCGACAGGTAGGTCTTCGCTCTCACAGAAGCGTGTAGAGGAATATGGTGGGTGCGTTGTGAACGATATGAGCCACGATCGCTGGCCACAAGGAGCCGCTGCGCCGGTACAGTTCCGCGGTGAGCACACCGACAAGGAACGCGAGCGGCGTCAGGACACTGATGCTTCCGTGGATCAGGGCGAAGACAATGGCACTGCCCAGAGTGGAAATCACCGCACCGTACCGGAACAGCGCGGTTTGGACCACGCCACGGAACAGCATCTCCTCGCCGACGGGACCGATGATGGCGATACCGATCCCGGTCACGACCAGCGCCAGGAGCCCGCCTTGCGCTCCCCCCACGAGTTGCGACTGGGTATCGGTCGCAAGGCCGAACAGGTCGATGAGTGGCGGCAGGAGAATGCCCCTCAGGAGGAACACCGCGGCGCCGCCTAGCGCGCCCACTATCAGCCACTTGGGCGTCGTCCGGGTGAAACCGAACGCCACCAATCGTCGAACCCGCAGGGAGAACGCAAGCCCGAAGGCACCCAATGTGGCGAGTCCCGCCAGCAAGGACTGCAGGACTCCCACGATCACCGGCTCGGCGTCGAACAGGCTGAACAGTCCAAAGAGGGCCCAGCCGACGGCGAAGAAACCGGCGATGCCGACGATAAGTTCGGGCCACCCTACGGAGGGACGGGCAGCAGATGTATAGGACGGTTGATGCTTGTGGTTCTTCATACCCACATCGGACACCGTGCCCACAGGGCAGGGTCAAGGACCGCCGGCAGCGCGATCGTGTTGGCTCGGGTGACGGGCACCGTGCGTCGGAGACCAGCCGGGTGCGGAACAGCGGTTCCCGCCGCCACACCCCCACTGCCGCGCTTACCCCTTGCGCCCGCGCCGTCCCACCCCGGAGCATCGAAGGATGCACGAAGAGATCAGCGTCGGGGCACGCACGCGCAGCTTCACGGTCGTCAGCAGCGGCACACCGGACCCAGAGGCTGATCTTCTCCTGGTCTTCCACGGCTCGAAGCAGAGCGGTCAGGGTTTCCGGCACTTCACTGGATACGCCTTCGATGCCCTCGCGGCGGGCGGGCGCACCGTCGTCGCCTACCTGGACGGTTACCGCGGCAACTGGAACGACGGCCGGGCCCCGAGCGGTTTCCCCGCCCGGGTGGAGAACGTCGACGATGTGGGGTTCGCCCGCGCCGTCATCGGCCGCCTCGCATCCTCCCACGGCGTCGATCCGGCGCGAGTGTTCGCCGCCGGGTACTCCAACGGTGGGGAGATGGTGATGCGGCTCCTCCACGAGACCCCGGACATGCTCGCCGGGGCCGCCGTCTACAGCGCCACCATGCCCGATGCCGGCAGCTTCGAGATCCCCGGGCCGCCACAGCAACCGGTCCCGCTGCCCGTCCTTCTCGTCCACGGCACCAAGGACCCGATCGTCCCCTACGACGGCGGCCGGATGAGCGGACTGGCCGAACACCTGCTGCGCGTCGGCGGCACCACCCTGTCCGCCCCGGACACCGCCGCCTACTTCGCCCGCCGGAACCTCATCAACAGCCCGCCCCAGACCGAGCGCATCCCCGACGCCAGCGCGGGAGACCGGACGCGGCTGGAGCGGACCGACTACCGGGAACCCGGCCGGCCGCCGGTGCGGCTCGTCACCGTCCACGGGGGAGGGCACACCGTCCCCGGTCCCGGCCGACCCCCTCGCATCCTCGGGCACATCAGCCGTGCGTTCTCCGCCGCCCAGATGACTGGTGATTTCCTCGGCCTCCGGCACGGCTGAGCGACCCGGGACCGAACATCGGCCGGAGACAAGACGAAGGCGGCCGGCACCGCGGTGCAAGGAACATCAGACGCCCCCGGCCGGCAGGCCACCTCGGAGTACGAGGTGCACGCGTGCCGACTCCACGTCTCGTTCGCAGCCGCGAGACGCGCCGCGTGGCGGCTCGGCGCGAGTGCCTCGCAGGACGCGCCGCCTGGGCCCGCAGGGAAGGGGAAACGCGGGCGTTACGCGGTGGAAACGCCCGCGCACCGCGGTTACGGAAGCATGGTGCGGGGAATCAGCGACGTCGATGGCGAAGGAACCGTATGCCTGCATCCGAACCAGCTTCCGACGCGGGCGGACAGCAGCATCACGCCGTCCACACCGCCGTGCCCCCTGCGCTCGTCGACGAATACCGCGCGGCCCGCTCGCGCTCCGCCCGGATATTCGCCCGGGCCTGCCGCAGCATGCCAGGAGGCGAAACACGTGCCGTGACGCACTACCCGCCGTTCCCCACCGTGATGGAACGAGGCACTGGGGCCGAACTCATGGACGTCGACGGCAACCACTACCTCGACGTCGTCAACAACTACACCGCGCTCGTGCACGGCAACGCGCAACCGGAGGCATCCGCAGCGATCGAGGCGATCCTGCGCGACGGCACGGTGTTCCCTGCGCCGCACCGGAGCCAGATCGCGCTCGCGGAAGAGATCGCCGAACGGGTACCCGCAGTCGAACGGCTGCGGTTCACCAACTCCGGCTCCGAGGCATCCGCCCTGGCACTGCGCATCGCGCGCAGAGCGACCGGGCGCCGCGAGCTGACCCTCGCCGACGGCGGTTACCACGGGGCGATCGCCCCGTTCACCTCCGGGGAGCCCGACGTGGTGCGCACGCCGTACAACGACCGGCTCGCGCTGGAGGCGACGATCACCGAGCGCACGGCGGCAGTGTTCATCGAACCGTTCCTGGGCGCTGGCGGCGTGATTCCCGCCGAGCCTTCTTATCTGCATGCCGTCCAAGACCGTGCACGTGAAGTCGGGGCGGTCTTCGTGTTCGACGAGGTGCAGTCCCTGCGCAACGCGCCTCAGGGCACGGCGCACGCACTCGGACTCACCCCCGACCTCGTCACTCTGGCCAAGATCATCGGCGGTGGCATGCCCATCGGCGCCGTGGGAGGGCGGGCAGATCTGCTGGAGCTCACCTCGCCGCTGGTCTCCGGGCGGCTCGACCATGCCGGGACCTTCAACGGCAACCCCGTGGCCAGCGTCGCCGGTCTTGCCGCCCTCCGGCGGCTCGACGTGACCGCGATCGCCCGGCTGAACGGCTCCGCGGCGAAGCTGGCCGATGAGATCGCCGCGGCCGGGGCCGCAGCCGGTGCACCCGTCGTCGTCACCCGTTCCGGATCTATCCTCAACGTGCACCCGGGCGCCGATGCGGTGCGCGCACCCGCCGATGCCCGCCGGGCACCCGGATTCCGTGCGGCGCTGCATCTGAGCCTGATGCTCGAAGGCGTCTACACGACGCCGCGCGGCATGCTCAACCTCTCCACCGCCCTGACCCCGGACCAGCTGCGCCAGGTGGCCGATGGCTACACCCGCGCATTCGAACGGCTCACCTCCCAGCCCGGGCTCCTTGAGGAGGCCGGAGCACTGGCACCCTGAACCAGCTCACCCCCTCGGCGGGGCAGCAGGCGCGCACCCCGCCGCCCCGCCTGGCGGGCACCTGCCTATACGCTGATTGAACTCGGCACACGAGTCATACCGGCCACCTCCGGTGGGGGCATATAGCGCGCAAAGGCGAGGGGAAGGTACGACGATGACGACGACGTCACCTCAGCCGGGGCACGCGACCCCGGCGCAGCAGAGCCGCACTCCAGTGGAACCGCGCGGCCCGCTCAGCGAACTCCTGTGCTCCGTGCTGACCGGACACTCCGCGCACCCTGGAGAGGGACGCTCTCCGAGTTCTCAGGACACGCAGCCGGAACGTGGCTGGGGCGAGCGTCTCCAGGCGGCCGCGCGCGATGCGGTGGCCGGTGGCGACGACATCGTCCGCGACGAGGACATCCAGCTCAGCCTCTTCCTGCTGTACGGGCTGCACTACGGATCACTGCCCTGGCTGGATCCCGCCTGGGAGTGGGACCCGGATCTGATCGTCACCCGGTCGATCCTGGAGCGGCCGTTTGAGGAGGCGCTGCGCGCGGCCGTGCCCGTGAACGATCCGCCGGCACCGGAACGTGATGTGGTCGCGGACTGGCTGTTCGCGGCGACCGCCCCGGTCCCGGGCCCGAGCCTGGCCCGGTTCGTGGCCAAACGGGCGAGCCTGGAACAGGTGCGGGAGTTCTTGATCCAGCGCAGCATCTACACCCTCAGGGAGGCCGACCCCCACTCCTGGGCCATTCCGCGGCTCACCGGCAGGGCCAAAGCCGCGCTGGTAGAGATCCAGTCCGACGAGTACGGCGGCGGCGACCCGGGGCGGGTGCACGCCTCGATCTTCGCGCAGACCGTGCGAGGTGCCGGTCTCGACGACACCTACGGGGCGTACCTCGATTCGGTTCCGGCGGTCACCCTGGCCTCCCAGAACACGATGTCCCTGTTCGGCCTGAACCGGCGCCTGCGCGGCGCCATCGTCGGGCATCTGGCCGCCTTCGAGATGACCTCCTCCATTCCGAACCGGATGTACGGGGACGGTTTCCGCCGGCTCGGGTTCGGCACTGACGTCACCAGGTACTTCGATGAGCACGTCGAGGCGGATGCCGTGCACGAGCAGATCGCCGGCAGAGATCTTGCCGGCGCGCTGGCCGAAGACGAACCCGAACTGCTGGGCGACATCCTCTTCGGTGCCCTCGCCTGCCTCGCCGTGGACGGCTGGGCCGGCGATCACATCCTCCACGCCTGGCAGGACGGGCACAGCTCCCTGCGGAAACCACCGGCCGTCTCCCACCTGGCATGACGGCGCCCCACACGGCTGCGGAGCGCGCCTTCGCCGTCGAGTACGTGCTCCCGCTGCGATGGGAACACGACGACGGCATCGACGAGCTCGGGGAGTACCTGCGCCGCCTGAACGCCTGGGTGGACGTCACCATCGTCGACGGTTCGCCGCCGCACCGCTATGAGGCCCATCGACGGGCCTGGCCGGAGGTGCGCCATCTGCCGCCCGCCGTCCCCGGCCTGAACGGCAAAGCACGCGGCGCGATGACCGGGATCCAGGCGGCGCGGCACGACCTCGTGATCGTCGCCGACGACGATGTCCGCTACTCCTACGAGGCGCTGCGCGCCCTGATCGACCGGATGGCAGGGGCAGACCTGGTGCGGCCCCAGAACGTCTTCGAGCCGATGCCGTGGCACGCCCGCTGGGATACCGGGCGGACTCTCATCAACCGGGCGTTCGGCGGCGACTACTCCGGCACCCTGGCACTACGGCGGAACGCGCTGCCGCCGGAAGGGTACGACACCGATGTGCTGTTCGAGAACCTCGAGCTCGAGCGCACGGTCCGGGCATGCGGCGGCCGCGTGCGCATCGCCCGGGACATCTACATCGCCCGGCGTCCGCCCACCGCGGCCAGGTTCCTGGAACAACGGGTCCGGCAGGCCTATGACAGCCTGGGCCAGCCAGCACGGTCCCTGGCCGAACTCTCACTCCTGCCGGTTGCCGTCTGGGCGTTCCGGCGGCCAGCACGCAGGCTCTCCGTGATCGTGACGGCCACCGTCGCCATCGCCGCCTGGGGCCGGTACCGGGATCGCGGCGCCGCGCACTTCCCGGCATCGGCGGTCCTGTGGGCGCCGTTGTGGGTGGCCGAACGCGCCCTCACCGCCTGGACGGTTCCCCTGGTGCGGATGCGCGGCGGCGTCCGCTACCGCGACACGCGCATCACCACCGCAGCCCACAGCACCCGTCGGCTCACACGTCACTGCAAGGAGGCACGCTCATGACCCACGATGAACGTCCCGTCACCGTGACCGCCTACCCCAACGGGCCCCTGATCGTCCGCGGTCCGGCCGTTTTCGTCGACGAGAACGGCGAGCCCATCGAGCAGCCGCGCCGGTCTGCTGCGCTGTGTCGCTGCGGTGCCTCGGCGATCAAGCCCTGGTGCGACGGCACCCATAAGATCACCGGCTTCACCACACAGCCGCGGGAGTGAACCGCCGGTGCGGCCGGCAGCGGAGGGCCTCGTCCACCGTGCCAAGCGCCGCCCTGGATATGTGGCCGCCTGACTCCGGGTGCCGCTGAGGGGCCGGGTCGACTGGTTCCGGGAGGAGGCTTGAGGGGCCATGCGTCGGCGTCCCACATCCTGCGCCGTAGACCGCGTGCCTTTCCATGCCACGAGGCTCGCGTGCGCCGGCGTAATCCGGCGCCCCACGGGCGTCCCGTCTTCCGGATCGCTGACCAGCGTGCCGTAACTGCACGCTGGTCAGAAAGCGAGGAAGGCGCCCGGAGCGTCACCGGCCGAACGGGAGCCCGCCCCAGTGTAAGAAAATTGAGTCGATCACGCTCATGTTGGAATGCTCTGCCCGCGTGTTGCGTTGTGCACACCAAAAGGAATGCATGCGGAACGAACCAGTGGTGGGTCGGCCCGGGCTCCTCGCTAGATCCGGTCGCGTGCCGCTGGGGTGTTCCAGGACGTCAACCGGGCGTCAGTGAGGAGAGGATGGTGGTGAACGATGCGCCGTTACCGCAACGGACTCAAGACGGCCGTGCTCTTGGGCCTGCTCACGGCGCTGATCCTGACGGCGGGCTACTGGTTGGGCGGTAGCACCGGCCTGGGCATCGCGACCGTATTGTCCCTGGTCACCAATGGGATCGCCTATTTTGCCTCTGACCGGATCGCGCTGAGAACGATGGGAGCGCGGCCGGTCGGCCCACGGCAGGCACCGGAGCTTCACGCCATGGTGCGGGAGCTGACCGAGTCGGCGGGGCAGCCGATGCCGCGGATCTATATCAGCGCACTGGCCCAGCCCAATGCCTTCGCAACCGGGCGGAACCCGGAGCATGCGGCGGTATGCGTCACCGAGGGCATCCTGCGCATCCTGAACCGGCGGGAGCTGCGCGCGGTTCTGGCACACGAGCTGTCGCACATCGGCAACCGGGACATCCTGATCTCCAGCGTCGCCGCGGCTCTGGCCGGTATCGTCACGTCGGTGGCGAACTTGGCGTTCTTCCTGCCGCTGGGCGCCGAGGACGACGATGCGCCGCATCCGCTGGCGGCGATGCTGATGCTGGTCCTTGGCCCACTCGCGGCGGGCTTGATTCAGCTGGCGATCAGCCGTAGCAGGGAGTACGAGGCCGACGCGGATGGTGCCCGGCTTTCCGGCGATCCGCTCGCGTTGGCCTCCGCGTTGGAGAAGATCGAGGCCGGAACGCGAGCTGTGCCACTGGCACCGGAGGGCTCGGCGGTCTCGCAGGCTCATCTGATGATCGCCAACCCGCTTGCCGGGGAGGGTGCGGCGGCGATGTTCCGCACTCACCCACCGACCTCCGAACGCGTGCGACGGCTCCATAAGATGGCTGGCCGTGCGTCGGTGCCGGCCCTGCGGCCGCTATGGACGCCTTGGGCGCTGCGCTGAACCCTCCGCGGGGCGCGGCCAGGGTCCGGCTTGAAAGCCGGTGCCCTGCCGCAGCCCCTCACTACCGCCCGTTGTACAGCGGCAGCTGCCCCTCGGCGACCAGCCGTCCGTAATGGGCCAGCACCTCATGTGCTTCCGGCTCCCGGACGCCGGTGCGCAGTTCGATCCCCCGCGCCGCAAGTTCATCCCGCCAGCCGGCCGGTACCGGGCCCTCGTCGAAGCCCGTCAGCCGCTCCACGTCCGGACCCAGCGCGGCGAACTCCAGTTCCCGCACGCCCGACCACAACAACGCACCGAAGCACATGGCGCACGGCTGCGCATTGACCGACAGCAGGACCCGCGGCGCCGCGGAACCCAGATTCCAGGTGCCCAGGGCCGACTGCGCCAGGGACAAGGTCACGACCTCGGCGTGCGCGCTCGACAGACCCGTCCCGAGCACCAGGTTCACTCCCGCGGCCAGCACCCGGCCGGAGTCGCCGTCCACGACGAGCGCCGCGAACGGCCCGCCGGTACCCTCGTCGACGTTCCGGCGCGCCAGCGCGTTCACCAGGTCCATGCGCTCCTCGGCTGAGCCGAGCGCCCGCGGCAGGTAGTCCAGCTGAAGCCGCAGCCACTCCGGCAGCCGCACCCCGAACGAGACCGGCAGGCCCTCATGCGGTGCCGGCATCAGGACTCCCCGCCTCCCGGGCCCTGCAAGGGCATATTGTCGATCAGCCTGATGCCCCCGACGACGACCGCCGCCAGCGCCAGCGCCCGTCCCCGGAAAGGCCGGCGCAGCGAGCCGGCCGGCAGCGGCTCGAGCGTCATCGGGTGCACCACCTCCAGGTACTCCACCCGCACGCCCGGCTCGGAGCGCAGCAACGCATCGGCGCCCTCCAGGTCCAGCGGTTCCCCGCGCGCCGCGGCCTCTTTCAGTGCGAACAGGGCACGCGGCAGAGCCAGGGCCGTCTGGACGTGCTCGGGGGAGAGGAGCTGGTTCCGGCTGGAGAGCGCCAGGCCCTCGGACGTGCGGACCACCGGCACCGGCACCACTTCCACCGGGATGTTCAGGTCATGCACCATCCGCTTGATGATGGTCAGCTGCTGCGCGTCCTTCTGCCCGAAGTACGCCCGGTACGGCACCTGCGCCCGCGGCTGCGCCAGATGGAACAGCTTGCTGACCACCGTCGCGACGCCGTCGAAGTGCCCGGGCCTGCCCACGCCTTCCAGCCGGTCGCCCATCGCGCCGGTGCGGACCCAGACGAGCGGCTCGCCGTCCGGGTACATCTCCTCCACCGAGGGAGCGAAGACGATGTCCGCCCCGAGCTCGCGCAGCATCGCCACATCGGCCTCCAGCGTGCGCGGATAGCGCTCCAGGTCCAGCGGGTCCCCGAACTGGAGCGGATTGACGAAGATGGTCACGACCACCACATCGGACTCGTCCCGGGCCATGCGCACCATCTGGCCGTGCCCGTCATGCAGCGCGCCCATGGTGGGCACCAGTCCCAGGCCCCGCGAGCCGCGCCCGGCACCCTCCAGGGCGGCGTCGATGGCGTCGTGGAGTTCCCGTGCGGTCCGCGTCAGCGTCAGTCTGGCCATGCACGCCATTCTAGGGTGCCGCGAGGATGCCACGGCCCCAGTCGAGGTGCGTGACCCCGGTTGCTTCTGGGCCGCGCGCCTCGGCTGGGTCCACACGCGACGGCCGGGGCATGCCCCCATGACTTAGTCTTGAGGGACACCGCCAGTCCCGCCCGAGGGACGCCTGAAGTCCTGCTCCCACCCGGAGGTGCCATGCCCGCCGCCCAGCCGGGGCGAAGCGCTCATCGAGGGCGGCGCGCTCCACGCGGAAGGCGTGCTCCGCGCGGCCACGCCGCCCAGCAGCTGGCTGCGCCCCGGACCGTCGCGCAGCGGCAGGACGAGAGCACGTCCTCCCTCCTGGAGTCCCTGTGGCAGCGCCTGGACGACCCCTATGCCGCCGCCCGCGCCGAGCACGAGGCTGACGGCACCCGCCCCGGGGTGACCACCACGCTGCTCAGCGGTCTCGTCGCGCTCATCCTGGGCGCCGGGCTGGCCGTGGCCATCGGGCAGCTGCGGATCGGGGACCCGGAGCGGGAGACCGCCCGTGCCGCCCTCATCGAGCAGATCGAGGCCGCCACCGGCGATGCGAACCTCCTGCAGCAGGAGAACCAGGAACTCGGTGCCCGGCTCAGTGCCGAGCGCAGCGCCACCCTGAGCGACACCGGCCTGGGCGAGCGCCTTGAACGGCTCGAACGCGCCGCCGGCACCACTCCGGTGGACGGGCGCGGCATCGTCGTCACCCTCAACGACGACCCGGCCGCGGTCACCGGCGCCGGCGATCCCCGCAGCGCCGAGGACACCGCAAACCGGGTGCAGGACCAGGATCTGCAGACCGTCGTCAACGCCCTGTTCGCCTGCGGCGCGCAGGCCGTGGCCATCAACGGGCACCGGTTCACCTCCCTGTCGGCGATCCGCGGTGCCGGAGGTGCCATCATGGTCAACTACACCCCGCTCACCGCCCCCTACGAGGTCGCGGCCGTCGGCGGCGAGGACCCCGGGAGCTTGCGCCGTCAGTTCCTCGCTTCGGACACCTTCGACTACCTGAAGGTGCTTGAGCGGGACTACGCCATCGCCTCCGGCGTCTCACAGCCACGCGCCGTGAGCGTGCCGGCGGCGGAGATGCCGGCCTTCCGGCACGCCGACACCCTGAGCACCGCAGACGGAAGCGAGGTCACCGAGTGATCGCCATCATCGGGCTCGTGCTGGGCATCCTGCTGGGCATCTGGCTCAACCCCACGGTGCCGCCGGCCATCCAGCCCTATCTGCCCATCGCCGTGGTGGCGGCGCTCGATGCGCTCGCCGGCGGCCTGCGGGCGGTGCTCTCGGGCACCTTCGACGACCGCGTCTTCGTCATCTCCTTCTTCTCCAATGTGCTCATCGCCGCCTTCATCGTGTTCCTGGGCGATCAGCTCGGCGTCGGCACGCAGCTGTCCACCGCCGTCGTGGTCGTCCTGGGCATCCGTATCTTCACCAACGTCGCGGCCATCCGCCGCCAGCTGCTGAAGGCCTGACCGCCGATGGCGCACAAGCACGAACGCCCCCGCCGGGACAGGCGCAGGACCGGGACCGGCTCGCCCACGACCGGTGAGGCCGCGCAGGCCCCGGGCGCCGACGGCACCACGCGCACTCCGGGTGCCGCCGATGCTGCCGCCACCGACCTCGACGATGCCGAGGCTCGGGCCCAGGCCGACCGTGCCGATCCCCCGCCCGCCGCGACCGCCGACCCCGCGGCCGAGACCGCCGAGACCGGTCCCGGCGCGACGCCCAGCCCGCGCCGCCTGGCATGGCTGCGCCTGCGCGCGGCGTTCACCGCCCGCCCGGGACGCTCGCAGCTGCTGGCCGCATTCCTGTGCGCCATCCTGGGCTTCGCCGCCACCACGCAGATCCGCCAGACCGAGGCCGATGGCCTGCAGCAGCTCTCGGAGGCCGAGCTGGTGCGGATCATGGCCGATGTCGGCCAGCGCACCGAGCGTCTGGAGGCCGAGCGGGATGAACTGCTCGCCCAGCAGCGAGAACTCGCCTCCGGCAGCGACCAGCAGGAAGCCGCCCGCGAGCAGGCCAGGGCCCGTGCCGAGGCCCTGGCCATCCTGACCGGGGAAGCCCCGGTGGAGGGGAGCGGCATCGTGATCGAGGTGACGGATCCGGGCCGGGCGGTCACGGCGGCCGATATGGTCGGCATCGTGCAGGAGCTGCGCGACGCCGGGGCCGAGGCCATCGAGATCTCCGGCATCCGGGTGGTCGCCTCCACCGCCATCACCGCATCGGCCGATGGCGGCGTCCTGATCGGCGGCGAAGAGGCCGAGCCCCCGTACCGGGTGGCGGCCATCGGCGATCCGGAGACGATGGACACGGCCCTGCAGATTCCCGGCGGGGTCAGGGACACGGTGGAGCGGCGAGGCGCGGCGATGACGACGGAGAGACAGTCCCGTCTGGAGATTCGCGCCACGGTTGCCGCCGGGAATACCGGCCCGTAGTCTTTTCTTGACCCAGCGCCGCTGAACGGCCGTTCTGGCCGGTATGCTGGGATCACCTAGTTTCGGCTCGTCGACGAGGAGTGGGAATGCCCGAGCTCGAGTACCCCTCGCATCTGCGGTACTCCGCTGACCACGAGTGGGTGGTGGCCGGCTCCGAGGAGTCCGTCTACCGCGTGGGCGTGACCGCGTATGCGCAGGACTCCCTCGGGGAGGTCGTCTTCGTCGACGTTCCCGCCGAGGGCGACGCCCTTACCGCGGGTGAGGCCTGCGGGGAGATCGAGTCCACCAAGAGCGTCAGCGATCTCGTGGCGCCCCTGTCCGGCACTGTGGTGGCCGTCAACCCGGCCCTGGAGGACACTCCGGAGGTGGTCAACTCCTCGCCTTATGAGGACGGCTGGCTCTACGAGGTCCGCGCCTCCGCGCCGGACGAGCTGGACCAGCTCATGGACGCCGATGCCTACCGCGAGAGTCTGAGCTGAAGGATCCCCATGTCGTCTCCGAACTACCCCCAGCAGCCCCCGGGCCAGTACCCGCAGGGACAGCAGCCGGTGCAGCCCGGCCAGCAGTGGCCGCCGCACGAAGGTCAGCAGTCCCCGGCGCCCTGGGAGCAGACCGCCGGCGGGGCCCCGCAGCAGTGGGGGCAGCAGCCGCCTCAGCCGTACGGCAGCCAGCCGCCCCAGGCGCCCCAGCCCTATGGCTCCCAGCCGCAGCACTACGGCGGTACGCAGGGCCAGCCGCAGGTGCCTTACGGATCCAACCCGCCGCCGGCCGGCTCCCATCCGGTGCCGCCGCAATCCAGTCACAGCATCGTCGATCCGCACACCGGTGAGATCCACCCCGTCGAAGGCCTGGATTCCCTGCAGGAGACCGACGCGCTGCTGGTCGTCGTCTCCGGCCCGGACGCCGGGGCGCAGATCCTGCTCGACACCGATGTCGTCACGGTGGGCCGCAGCCCCAACGCCGATATCTTCCTGGACGACGTCACCGTCTCCCGCAAGCACGCGGAGTTCGTCCGCACGCCCAGCGGGTTCCTGCTCCGGGACACCGGCTCGCTCAACGGCACCTACGTCCAGCGGCAGCTGATCGACTCGATCGAGCTGACCAACGGCGCCGATGTGCAGATCGGCAAGTTCCGGATGATCTTCCAGCAGCGTCCCCGCAGCGCCTGAGCCCTGCCCGCGGCGCCGCCGCAGGACGCCAGAAGTCTCACAGGCGTGACCGGGGAGGGACGCAGTAGGCTGATCCCATGAGAGAAGTCGAGGTCCTGGGTGTCCGGGTCGAGCTCCCGGCCAGACAGCCGATCCTCCTGCTGCGCAGCCTGTACGAGCCGAAGTACCTGCCGATCTGGATCGGCGTGCAGGAGGCCAATGCGATCGCGCTCGCGCTCCAGGGCGTGGAGCCGCCGCGTCCGCTGACGCATCAGCTGCTGCTGAACGTCGTGCATCACTTCGGCGGCGGCCTTGAGCGCGTGGAGGTCACCGGCCTGGACGGGCATACCTTCCTGGGTGAGCTGGTGTTCGACGACGGGCGGCGGCTCAGCTGCCGGCCATCCGACGGCGCGGCCCTGGCGCTGCTCGCCCAGGTGCCGGTCTTCGTCGCCGATGAGCTGATCGACACTGCAGGGGTGGAGATGGAGGTGGACGACGAGACCGAGGTGGAGCAGTTCCGGGAGTTCCTGGACCATGTCTCCGCCGAGGACTTCGAGTCCGGCGGCCCAGACGGTCCCGCGGAGTCCGGTGGTCCCGACGGTCCGTCGGAGCCGGGCGGCCCCGAGGCCCGCTGAACGGCACCGCTCTCAGCTTCTCCGGTCCTCCGGTTCCGCTGTCAGTTCCTCCAGCGCGTCCAGCAGTGCCCCGCGCCACCACGCGTAGTCGTGACCGCCCTCGTACCCTCGCATCCGCACATCCCAGCCATCGCCGGCCAGCCGATGCCGGAGCGTCTCCATCCGTCCGATGGTCAGGCCCTCCAGGGTGCCCACCTGCAGCCGGATCCGCGCCTGGCCCGCGATGCCGCTCCCGGCGGCAGTCCCGGCCGTGGTGAAGCGCTCGGTGATCCAAGCCGGGACGGCGGAGTGCAGATCACGCGGCGTGGGCGTGCCGGCAATGCCACGCCAGCCTTCCGGCCGCCACCACATGGACGGTGACTGCGCGATCACCGCGTCGAACGTCCCCGGCGTCTCGGTCGCCGCTGCCAGCGCCGCGAGCCCGCCCAGGCTCTGACCGGCGATGATCCTGCCGCCGGTGCCCGGGGCGGGTACGCCGTGCTCAGCCAGGGCCTTCAGCGCCCAGGGGACCGCCCGGTGCGCCACCGCGCGGAGCATCGCCGGATGCCCGCCCAGGAACCGCCTGCGGTCCTCCCGCCTGCCGTTGCCGATGCCCAGTACCGCCAGCGGCGGCAGGCGCCCGGCTCTCCGCGCTGCCGCGAGGGCGGCCGGCAGGCCGGCCTCCTCGAACCACACCTCACCGTCGAACACCACCAGCAGCGGCACCGGCGCGATCTTGCCGGACGCCGCCGGCACCCCCGGTTTCTCGGGTGTCTCCGGCGTCGCCGGGGTGCCTGCGCCGGCTGGAGTACCTGCGCCGGACCCGGTGCCTGCGCCGGCCGCGGCGTCGAGGAGTGGCACGTGCAACCAGCAGGGCCGCGGTCCCCGTCCGTCGACGTCCAAGGCGTCCAGCGAGGTGGTCACGGTGCGGCACGCGCGCAGCGTCTCCGCGGGATCGGTCGCCCCGTGCGGTTCCCATTCGCGCTGCGAGGGCGCCTGATCCCCGGAGAAGACGGACAGTCCGCGCAGGCGCGGCGCGGGGTTGAGCGGGTCGGCGCGATGAGCGAGCGTTCCGGGGGAGCGCTCGGGCGTGCTCGTCCGGCCGGGGGAGAAGCCGTAGCTGGCGCGCAGGCCCGCGGGCAGGTCCAGCGTGAGCATCCACAGCGAGGTGTTCGGGATCCGGCGCATCCAGCCGCGCTCGTGCGAGTCCTTGTCGGTGACCCGGTTGACCCACAGATGAACTGCCTCGACAGGGGAGCCGGAGTCCTCCTCCCACAGGAACGTCACTCGCCGCAGTGCCGGATCGCGCGGGTGGGCGTCCACGAGCGGGGTGCCCTCCCGCTGAGCGCGCTCTACCAGCGCGGCCGCCTCGGCCGGTTGTGCCATCATCGGTGTCCTCATCGTCCTTTCTCCGGTGCCACTGCGTTCAGCCGCCGGGCAGACCGGCGTGGCACGGCGAGTCCGTCATAGCGCGGCGGTGAACAGGATCACACGCCTTCCGCGTCTCACATAGCTTAGGCTTTCCTATTGTTCCGCACTTCCTCGTTCCGGAAAGGACCTCATGCGTACCCGACTCACCAGCGCCCTCGGTGCCGCCGCCCTTGCTTCCCTCCTCCTGGCCGCCTGCGGCGGTGCGCAGGACCAGGATGCGCAGCGGCAGGACCAGGCCGGAACGGCGGCGGGCGCCGCCGGCCAGGCGGACCCCGAACTGCCTGCGGGTTGGCAGTACGTCGCCGGCGAGGCCGACTTCGACGCGCTCACTGCCGATCCGGCGCTGCCGGTCACCGTGACCGACGGCACCGGCACGGAGGTCGAGGTCACCGATGTCTCCCGGATCATCGTCGCCGGTGACGGCATCGCCTCCACGCTCGGGGCGCTCGGCCTCGCCGATCATATCCACGCCGCCCCGGAGGAGAGCACCTCCCCGGAGGGTCTCGCCGCGCCGGAGCACTTCCGCTTCAACCGCGACACCGGCACCGAGGGCCTGCTGGCCATGGACGGCACGCTCTTCATCGGCGACAACACGGCCCGCCACGGCGACGTCGCCCAGCAGTTCCGCGACGCCGGCACCGCCGCCGTCGTCGTGGACGACCAGCAGTCCCAGCTGGACAAGCTGCGCGCCGTGGCCGAGTACATCGGCGATGCCGCGGCGGGCGAGGAACTGGTCGCCGCCGTCGAGGCGGATCTGCAGGAAGCCCGGGACATCGCCGCCGCCTCACAGGGTGAGGACCTCCGGGTCATCCAGGTCACCGCCACCGGAGCGGGCGGGCAGAACTCAGTGGCGGGCACGGGCGTGCCGGGCACGGAGCTGATCGAGGAACTGGGATACACCAGCGTCGGCGTGGAGTCCGGTCTGCGGGGCTTCTCCCGCGAGTTCTCCAACGAGGGAATCCTGGCCGCCGAGCCGGACCTGATCCTGCTAGCGGAGTCTGACTACGAGCGCTGGGGCGGCGAAGATGGCCTGTGGGAGGCCTTCCCGACCCTCCAGCAGACCCCCGCCGGGGAAGAACACCGCGTGTTCGTCATGCCCGATGCGCAGCTCCGCTACTCCAGCCCTGATCTGGGTGCGGGCGCCAAAGCCCTCGCCGAGGCCGTCGCGCAGCTTTCGTGACCACGAAGGCAGGGGCGGACCCGGTCGCGCAGGAGGAGACCTCGCACGCCGCCCGGGTGCGCCGCGCGCCGCTGCTGCTGTGCCTGATCGTCGGTGGCGCCCTGCTGCTGGCGGTGATGTTCCTGGCGGTGTCGATCGGTCCCCTGAGGGTGCCGCTGGCGGAGGTCTGGCAGATCATGGCCGGTCGCGCAGGCCTGGCGGACGCCTCTCATCTGAGCCAGCGTGACACCTCGGTGGTCTGGCAGCTGCGGGTCCCGCGCGTGGTCCTGGGGGTGATGGTGGGTTCGGCGCTGGCGATCTCCGGAGCGGCCCTGCAGAGCCTGTTCACCAACCCGCTGGCGGACCCGGGAATCATCGGCGTCACGGGCGGGGCATCCGCCGGCGCGGTCGGCGCCATCGTCCTGGCCGGATCGGCGGGCGGGCTCGCCGGGCAGTGGATCGTCCCCCTGGGCGCCTTCGCCGCCGGTCTCGGCGTCACCGCGCTCATCTACGCCCTGGCCCGCCCCGGACGTGCCACCGGCACCGCGCGCATGCTCCTGGTCGGCATCGCGGTGGGCTCTGCCTGCCAGGCGCTCACCGGCTTCTTCACCTACATCGCCGATGACTCCCAGCTGCAGACCCTGGTGTTCTGGCAGATGGGCTCGCTGGGCAAGGTCACCTGGCCGCAGGTGGTGGCGGCGGCACCGGTCTACCTGCTCGGTCTGCTGGTGCTGATGCGACGCTCACGGGATCTGGACGTGCTCACGCTGGGCGAACGCCAGGCGCAGCACCTGGGCCTGAACGTGCGGCGCAGCCGTGGCACCGTCATCGTGGCCACCGCGCTGCTCACCGGCTCGGCAGTGGCCTTCGCCGGGAGCATCGGCTTCATCGGGCTGGTGGTCCCGCATATCGTGCGGCTGATCGTCGGTCCCGGGCACCGGGCCCTGCTGCCGGTCTCTGCCCTGGCCGGCGCGGTGCTGATCGTCGCGGCGGATTCGGCGGCCCGGACCCTGAACCCGCCCTCCGAGATCCCGATCGGGCTGTTCACCGCGGCGGTCGGGGCGCCGTTCTTCCTATACCTGATCGTCCGGGAGAAGAGGAGGGTGTGGTGAGGCCGGTGACCGTCCGGGCCGAGGCCGCCGAGTACCGCGTGGCCGGGCGCGCGCTGGTCCAGGATGTCTCCTTCGCGCTGGAACCGGGGACGCTGACTGCCCTGGTCGGCCCCAATGGCGCGGGGAAGTCCACCATGCTCGGGCTGCTGGCGGGGGACCTGGAGCCCAGCGGGGGCGGCGTGCTGATCGGTGACCGGCCGGCGGCCCAGTGGCCCGCCAAGCCGCTGGCGCGGCTGCGCGCCGTCATGCTGCAGCAGCACAGCGCGCACTTCGGCTTCTCCGTCCGGGAGACCGTCGCGATGGGCCGGCTGCCGCATGACGTTGACGAAGCCGCCGACGAGGAGATCGTCGAGGCTGCCCTGACCGCGGGTGAGCTGGGGAACCTGCGGGACCGGGACGTCACCACGCTCTCCGGCGGGGAGGCCGCGCGCGTGGCATTCGCCCGGACCGCGGTCCAGACCACCCCGGTGATCCTGCTGGACGAACCGACCGCCGCGCTGGACCTGCGGCACCAGGAACTGCTGCTGCGCACGGCGCAGGCTCGCCGGGACCTGGGCGCCACCGTCGTGGTGGTCCTGCACGATCTGAACCTGGCCGCGCGTTACGCCGACCGCGTGCTCATGTTCTCCAGCTCCAGGCTGGCGGCCGACGGCGCTCCGGCGGACGTGCTGACGGCCGATCGTATCCTTCAGGTCTACGGGCAGCAGGTCCACCTGCTACGGCATCCAGGATCGGGCGCGCCCCTCGTGGTGCCGGCCGACTGAGCCAGGCAGCCGGCAGCGCCGCCGGGCCCGGTGACCGCGTGGCGAGACGGTGGCTCAAGCGGTTGGCCTCCGCGTTGAGCGCACCCGTAAGATGTCAGGGTGAGCCTTTCGATCGATCCCGTCTTCCATAGCGCCGATGCCGCTTCGCCCCGTATCGAGGACCATCACGGCCTCGACCGCTGGCGCGAGCTCGCCCCGAAGCAGCAGCCGACGTATCTGGACGAGGCCGAGGTCGAGCGGGTGCGGTCGGAGCTCTCCAGCGTGCCTCCGCTGATCTTCGCCGGGGAAGCCGATCTGCTCAAGAAGCGCATCGCCGACGCCAGCCGCGGCGAGGCGTTCCTGCTGGCCGGGGGCGACTGCGCCGAGACCTTCGCCGACGCCACGGCGGACAAGATCCGCAACCGCGTCCGCACCGTGCTGCAGATGGCCGCGGTGCTGACCTACGGGGCGTCGATGCCGGTGGTGAAGATGGGCCGCATGGCCGGCCAGTTCGCCAAGCCGCGCTCCAGCGACGAGGAGACCCGTGACGGCGTGACCCTGCCGTCCTACCGCGGTGACATCGTCAACGAGCACGCCTTCACGCCCGAGGCGCGTGCCCACGACCCGCGGCGCCTGCTGCAGGCCTACCATGTCTCGTCGTCCACCCTGAACCTCATCCGTGCCTTCACGCAGGGCGGCTTCGCGGATCTGCGCCTGGTGCACGAGTGGAACCGCGGCTTCCTGGCGAACAACCCGAACTACCACCGGTACGAGCAGCTGGCCAAGGAGATCGACCGCGCGCTGAAGTTCATGGATGCCTGCGGCGTCGACTTCGAGGCGCTGCGCTCCGTGGAGTTCTTCGCCGCGCACGAGGCGCTGCTGCTGGAGTACGAGCGTGCGCTGACCCGCATCGACTCCCGTACCGGCAAGCCCTACGACGTTTCCGGCCACTACCTGTGGATCGGCGAGCGCACCCGCGACATCGACGGCGCGCACGTGGACTTCCTTTCCCGGGTGTCCAACCCCATCGGCATCAAGCTCGGCCCCAACGCGGATCCGGACACGGTGCTGCGGCTGGCGGAGAAGCTGGACCCGGAAGGGGAGCCGGGCCGGCTGTCCTTCATCACCCGCATGGGCGCCGGAGTCATCCGTGACCGCCTGCCCGAGCTGCTGCGCACGGTGGCACCCCAGCTGCCGCATGTGGCCTGGGTGTGCGATCCGATGCACGGCAACACCATCACCTCGGCGACGGGCTACAAGACCCGCCGGTTCGAGGACGTCATGGACGAAGTGACGGGCTTCTTCGAATCCCATCGCGAGGCCGGCACCGTCCCGGCCGGCTTGCATGTGGAGCTCACCGGTGACGATGTCACCGAGGTCCTCGGCGGCAGCAACGAGATCGACGAGGAAGGCCTGCGCCGCCGGTACCTCACCCTGGTCGATCCCCGGCTGAATCACGATCAGTCCCTGGAGATGGCTTTCCTGGTCGCCGAGCAGCTCTCCGCCGGCAGCTGAGCCGGGCGCCCGCGCCGGCCGCCCGGTGAGGGCCGGCGCGGCGTGGAAGCCTCTGGCTGGCCGCCGGACCGCGGGCTCGCACGTCACCGGTGCCGGGCGCGATGCCAGGGTGCGGCCGTGACGCCGCAGCACCGTCTACGGTGCGGTTCTGACACCAGGGGCTAGAGTGCTCTGGCGGGATGGAACCTGATGCGACGCACCGGCTCGGGAGCCGCGCTCAGGTGCACGGTCAAGCGCGCCGGTGGCACGTGGGCAATGACAGCGATGCCTGGTTCGCCTCTAGTCCTCGCCCTCGTCGTCTCCGCCGTCGTCCTCCGGCTGGGCCATCGGGCCCTTGGAGACCTTGAGCATGATCAGATCGCCCTCGTGCCGCTCGGCGCCTTCGCCGGGTGTCTGCGAGACCACGCGCCCGGCGGGCACGTCCTGGTCGAAGACATCCTCCCGGGCCACCAGGAAGCCCAGACGGCTCAGCTGGGAGGCCGCGGCCTCGTAGCTCAGGCCTCGGACATAGGGCACGGAGATGGGTTCCACACCCTGGGACACGACCACGTCCACCCCGGCGCCGGCACGCAGCTCGGTGCCCGGCTCCTCGCTCTGTCTGATGAGGACGTCCTGGGCGACGGAATCGCTGTACTCCTCGTTCACCTCGCCCAGGGACAGGCCGGCCTCCTCCAGGGCGGTGCGCGCCTCGTCCACGCTCATGCCGGTGACCTCCGGCACCTGGAACAGCTCCGGTCCGAGCGAGGTGATCAGCGTGACCGCGTCACCGCGGCGAAGTTCGGTGCCCCCTGCCGGGATGGTGTCCAGGACCAGGCCCTCGGGCACCTCATCGTGGTGCGCGGTGCTGGTGGAGACCTCGAAGCCCATGCTCTCCAGCTGCTCGGCGGCCGCGGCGCCTTCCGTTCCGGCCAGGTTGTCCGGGACGGTGCGCATGGCCAGCGGACCGGCGGCGAAAGCCCACACGGCGATGACGACCGCCACGACCAGGAGCGCGAGCACGCCCAGCCCGGCGGCGCGCCGGCCCTTCACAGATGCCAGCAGCCCGCCCGTCCGGCGGGGAGAGCCCTCGCTCTCGCTGCGTGCCGCGGGCGTCGCGGCGCCGGCACCTGCCTCAGCCTTCCCGGCGCCCGCCCGGGGTGAGTTCTTCCCGCCGGCGCCCTTCCCGGTTGCCGCAGGCGAGGTTCTCCCGCCGCCGGCGGCAGAGGCTTTCCCGGCAGCGCCGCCAGCGGAAGCCTTCGTTCTGGCCGCACCGGCAGCGGTGTCGTCCGTGTCCGCCGTGCGCGCCCGGTCGGCGTCCTCCGCCCGGCTCTCAGTTGTGTGTTCCTTCGCCGGGGGTGAGGCGTCACCGGTGTGCGTCCGGGGCTCTTCGCCGCCGGCGGGATCGGGGGTTTCGGCGGAGCCACGGGCGTCCGCGTCCGCCGGACCTGCCGGTCCTCCGGTCCGTCCGGCGCCG
Source organism: Sediminivirga luteola (assembly GCF_014639315.1). Classification (GTDB taxonomy): domain Bacteria; phylum Actinomycetota; class Actinomycetes; order Actinomycetales; family Brevibacteriaceae; genus Sediminivirga; species Sediminivirga luteola. The sequence goes on along the minus strand of NZ_BMFY01000011.1, from coordinate 110,571 downwards.
GTACGTTCTGCGTCAGCCGAGCCCGCGCCCGTCCCTGGGCCGCCGACATCGGCGGCCTCGTCCGCAGCACCGGTCGTCGCCGCCGTGCTCACCGCTGCAGCCGCAGCACCCGTCGCCGCGCTCGCCTGGCCGATCCGCGTGGTCGGAGCGTCGGCCGGGCGTTTCCGGCGCAGGAACCCACGGCGGCGCGGCGCAGACGGGGCTTCCTCAGCGCGCTCGCTCCCGGCGTGGGTGGCGGCTGCTGAGTCCCCGGGGGTTCCGGCCTCGCGGGCGGGCGCGTCGTGCTGCTCGCCGGCCGCGGCGGAGACGAACTCCTCCAGGTCCTCCGAGTGCACCGGACCGAGCCCTCGCAGATCGTCCCGGTCGAGCGGGCGCATATCGAGTTCGGCGTCGCTCAGCTCGGAACGGACCTGGTGGAGCCGCATCCGCAGCTCCTCCGCATCGGCCGGGCGGTCCTGACGCTTGCGCTGCGTAGCCCATACCACCAGCTCGTCCAGTCCGGCCGGCAGCTCGGGCAGCTCCTCCGAGGGCTTGGGCACGGAATCGTGCACATGCCGGTAGGCCACCTGGATGGGCATGTCGTCCGTATACGGCGGGTGCCCGGTGAGCATCTCGTAGAAGACGATGCCCACGGTGTACAGATCGGTCCGGGCGTCGGTCTCCGAGCGGGTCACCAGTTCCGGGGCCACATAGCCGACGGTGCCGATGAGCGTCTTCGTGGTGGTCGAGGAACTCACGGCCCTCGCCAGGCCGAAGTCCGCGAGTTTGATCTGGCCGTTGTCTCCCAGCAGGATGTTGTCCGGCTTCAGATCGCGGTGGATGATCCCGCTGCGGTGCACGGTCTGCAGCGCCGAGAGGATCGCGTCGATGATGATGATGGCCTCGCGCGGGGTCAGCCGGCCCTCACGCCGCAGCCGGTCCCGCAGCGTCTCCGAGCGCACGTACTCCATGACGAGGTAGACGGCGTCCTCGTCGCGGCCCTGATCGTGCACGGCCACCAGATTCGGGTGGGAGAGTTTCGCGGCATGCAGGGCCTCGCTGCGGAACCGCATCACGAAACCCTCATCAGAGGTCAGATGCGGGTGCATCACCTTGATGGCGACGCTGCGGTCCAGCCGCATGTCCACGCCGCGATACACCATCGCCATGCCGCCGCGGGCGATCTGCTCGATCACCAGGTAGCGGTCATCGAGCACATGCCCGATGAGCTGATCCTTCACGGCCGTCATGATCCGCCCCCGAAGCGCTGCTTGAGCGACTGGACGTTGTTCACGTACCGGCGGGTATCGCTGTAGAGGCCGTTCTGCCGTACCGAGGCCAGTCCCTGGTAATAGCCGCCGATGGCCTGCTTCTCCGAGTCCGCGCTGGCCAGGAGCTGCCGCAGGATCGCCACGCCGGCGGTGATGTTGTCCTGCGGGTCGAGCAGATCCAGCTGGCGGCCGACGAGCCCGGAGGCCCAGCGTCCGGAGCTCGGGATCACCTGCATGACCCCCACGGCGTTGGCGGGGGAGACGGCGGCCATGTTGAATCCCGATTCCTGCTGGGCCACGGCCATCGCCAGAGCCGGATCGATCCCCATGTCCTGAGCCGTCTGGCGGACCAGCTGCTTGGCCTGGTCGCGGCTGGGGAGATCCATCGAGAGCAGGATCTTCTTGTTCACCCGGGCGGCGTGGACCACCTCGTCCGGGTAGGTCCGGCCGGCGAACTCCTTCGGGATATAGGGCAGGTCCTCGTCGTCACTCGCCGCTTCCCGGTCGGAGGTGGCGCCGGTACCGGTGAGCTTGAGGATCTCGCCCTGCCGGATCACAGTGGAATCGCCCATCGCATTGGCCTTCTGCAGGGCCTCCACCGTCGTGTTGTACTTCAGTGCGATTCCCAGCAGCGTGTCACCGGGCTTCACCCGGTGCGTCGCCCCCTGCGCCGGTTCTCCAGCACCGCCTGCGGCGGCTTCGCTGCGTGGGATCGAAACGATCTGACCCGGTTGCAGCACGGCGTCTGCGGAGAGCTCGTTGAGTTCGAGCAGCTTGCGTACCGTGGTGCCGTGCTTCTTGGCGATGCTGAACAACGAGTCCCCGGACTTGACCTTGTAGGCCTCTCCGCCGGAGGCGGCGACGGTCTGCGTGCCAGGCTCAACGCCCCGCGTCCAGCCGCTCGCCTGCGGGGCGTGGGCGGAGTCGGCGGCCGGTTCGCCCGGATCCGTCTGGTGGACGTCGCCCACCTGCCCCCGGACGTCCGGGCCGTCCTGGTGACCCTGCGCGTGCGCGGGCGTCTGGCTGAGCAGGGCTGCGACCATGAGCGGTGCCGACGCCATCGCGGCCGCCGAACGGCCCGCCGGGCGCGGGCCCCGCGTGTCCTCGGGCTTGTCTTCGCTCATAGTCCTTATGCCGTCCTTTGCCGTCCCGAGTCGAGGAAGTTGTGTCTGTCGGGCACGACCAGACTATCCACGCGGGCCCCTGCAACCCCTGATTTGCGCCGGAGTGTCCCATCTGCCTCTCCCGGCATGGCGCATACCGCCTTCGGCGTCGAGCGCAGACCGGCGCGGACCCGATGCCCGGCGACGGGTGCGGACGGGAGCCGGTGCGCCGGGTGCGGGGGCCGCTATCCGTGGCGGGCGGTAGGCTTGATGACTGTGGAGAACACTGAACATCTTGGAAGCACCGACAACGCGGGGGGAGCGGCCTCGCAGGCCCGGGACGCCGCCCAGGCGGCGGGCCAGACCGGAAGCGGGATAGCGGGACTGCATGCCCTGGTCGGGGAGTGGCTGACTCTGCCGGATGCCGCCGAGCAGCTCGACGTGGGCATCTCGAAACTGCGCCGGCTGGTCGAGGAACGGCATCTCCTGGCACTGCGCGTCGGCGAGCCGCCGGTGCTGCGCACGCCGGCCGCGTTCATCAAGGACGGCTCGCTGATCTCCAGCCTGCGCGGCACCGTCATCGTGCTGCAGGACGCCGGCTACAGCGATGAGGAAGCCATCGAATGGCTCTTCACCCCGGACGAGAGCCTGCCGGGCCGTCCCATCGACCAGCTCCGGGAGGGCCGCAAGGCCGAGGTCCGTCGCCGGGCCCAGGCACTCGGTTTCTGAGCGAGCCCGCTGCAGGCTTCGCCTTGTTCGAGTGCAGGCGCTGCTTCTCCGGGTTCAGGCGCTGCGGTGCGCGATCGCCCCGGCGATGTCCAGCAGGGCGGTGACCGCATCCTCCGGCACGCCGAACCCGGTCAGATCCTGGGCCCGCTGCGTTGCTTGCCGGTAGCGCGCGGAGATCTCGTCTTCGGTCCGGGCAAGAGCCCCGGTCTGGCGCAGCACCTCGCGCAGCTGGTCCACCTCATCGTCGCGGAGGTCGGGGGCGCCGATGCGTGCCAGCGCCCGGGCGGCGTGTTCGGTCGCGGCATCCGTGACCGCGGCGAGCGCGTGGGCCAGCAGCACCGTGCGCTTGCCCTCGCGCAGATCGTCGCCGGCCGGCTTACCGGTGACGTCCGGATCCCCGAAGACCCCCAGGACGTCGTCGCGCAGCTGAAACGCCTGCCCCAAGGGCAGGCCGAACGCGGAGACCGCCGACAGGAGCGCCTCATCGGCGCCGCCGAGGGCTGCCCCCAGCAGCAGCGGCTGCTCCACCGAGTACTTCGCGGACTTGTAGGTCAGCACATCCCAGGCCTCGGCGCGCAGAGCGGCCGGATCGAGGCGGTCCCGCCGGGCCGCCTGGATCCTCATGTCCAGGTACTGGCCGGCCATCACCTCGGTGCGCATGGCGTTCCGCTGCCGCGCCACCGCCGGCGCATGGGTGCGGGGCAGGCCGGAACCGGAGAACAGCTCCTCGTGCCAGCCCAGGCACAGATCTCCGATGATGATGCCGGCCGCGCGGCCGAACTCGGCACCGTCGCCATCCAGTCCCTCCGCGGCGTGCCGCGCGGCGAAATCCGCGTGCACCGCCGGCAGGCCCCGCCGGGTGAGGGAATTGTCGATGATGTCGTCGTGGATCAGGGCAGCCGCCTGCAGCAGTTCCAGGGAGGCGGCGGCACGGGCAAGACCGTCCGCCTCCGTCGCCCCGGCACCCGGCAGCTCGCCGCCGGCGGCCCGGGCCAGCTCGTATCCCCACCAGCACAGCACCGCGCGGATGCGCTTGCCCCGCCGGAGCATCGGCGTCACGGCCTCCACCAGGACGCCGGTGCCGGAGCCGATGCCGGCCAGATCGTCCCGGCGCGCGGCGAGGAACTCCTCCAGGACTTCCGTCACGGCGCCCGCGATCAGTTCCCGGTCGCTGAGCGTGCCGGTCACTCCTGCTCGTCGCCTTCGGCGTCGGCGCCCTCGGCCTCGCCGCCGTTCTCACCGCCGGCGTCGTCGCCCTGCCCGTCCTCCTGTTCTTCGGCCCCGTCGCCCTCGTCCTCCGGGTTCACGTTGCCGGAGACGGTGAGGAGGCCGCCTTCGTCGGTCTCGGCGTAGGAGACGAACACCAGCTCGGTGCCCCCGCCGCGCTCGAAATCGATGATGTGGGTGCCGTCCTCCTCGTGCTCCTGCAGCACGCCGAAGCCGATCTCCTCCAGATGGGAGCGGTAGAAGTCCCACACCGCCTCGCGGTCGTCCTCCGTGGCGGCGCGGAGCATGAAGCTCAGCTGGTCGCCGGCCTCCTCGACCGAAGAGTACTGCACCTCGGAGCCGGGGTACTCCGGCGCGATGTGCTCGGGGAAGGCGGCCAGATCGTCCGGATCCTGCGTCGCCTCTGCCGTGGGCGGTGCCGTCCCCTCGGGTTCCTCCGTGCCCTCGGAGCCGCCGCCGGTGCAGCCGGAGAAGACCAGGGTGAGCGCGAGAGCGGCACCCGCCGCGGATGGCCATGCGGTGGTTCGGATCATGCTCCCCAGGGTACCGGGCTGCGGTGGCGTCCTGCATGTCCGTCATATCTGCCGTGCCTGCTGTCCGTGCGGCCTCCTATGCTTGGGAACGTGAGCAGGAAGCAGCTGGACCGGGCCAGCGGCGGATTCGGGGATCTGGGCGCCGACGATACGGGCTGCCATGTCATCCACGTGGACATGGACGCCTTCTTCGCCTCGGTGGAGCTGCTCACCCGTCCGGAACTGCGCGGGCGGCCTGTGATCGTCGGCGGCCGGGACAACCGCGGAGTGGTGGTCTCGGCGACCTACGAGGCGCGGGAATACGGCGTGCACGCGGCGATGCCGATGGCGCAGGCGGTCCGCCAGTGCCCGCACGCCGTCGTCATCCCACCCAGCCGGGGCGAGTACGGCCGCTATTCGGCGCAGGTGATGGAGGTCCTGGAATCGGTCACGGACCGGGTGGCCAAAGTCAGCATCGACGAGGCCTTCCTGGACGTCTCCGGCAGCCGCCTGCGGTTGGGCAGCCCGGCACGCATCGCCCGGCTGATCAAGGACGAGGTGCTGCGGCGGACCCGCCTGCACTGCTCCCTGGGCGTGGCCTCGAATATGCTCCTGGCCAAGCTGGCCTCCACCCACTCCAAACCCGACGGCCTGCTGGTGGTGCCCGCGGCCAAGGGCGCCGAGTTCGTCCAGCGGCTCCCGGTGCAGGCGCTTCCCGGGGTGGGGCCCAGCATGCAGGCGAGGCTGGCACGTTATGCCATCAGCACGGTGCGGGACCTGGCCGAGCTCGGACCCGAGCGGCTGCAGAGCATGTTCGGCAGCCACGGTCTCGCCCTCGCCGAGCAGGCGCACGGACGGGACGCCCGGCGCGTGCGGAACGAGCGCCCGGAGAAGTCGATCAGCGCCGAGCACACCTACTTCGACCCGCTCTACCGGGAACAGGACGTCTCGCGGGAACTGCTCCGCCTCAGCGACAAGGTCGCCTGGCGGTTGCGCCGGGCCGGCCTGGTCGCAGGCGGACTCGGACTCAAGCTGCGGCGGCCGGACTTCCGCACCCTCAGCCGCTCCGTCACCCTCACCGCTCCGACCGACATCGGGCAGGAGATCCACGCCGCGCTGCTCCCGGCCGCTGAGGCGCTCGGCTCGGCACCGGGAGTCCGGCTGCTGGGCGTACGCGCCGCCGGGCTGCTGGAAGCTGCCACCGCGGGCCGTCAGGCGGCTCTCGACGAACGGCCGCGTGCCCGCCGGGAGGCGGAGCAGGCACTGGACGCCGTGCGGGACCGCTTCGGAGAAGGGTCGATCAGCGCGGCGGCGCTGCTGGCGAAAGGAACCCAGGGGCGCCCGGAACCGCGCCCCGAAGAGCACTGAGAAGAGCACGGAAAAGGCCGTCGGGGAGAGCGCCGGAAAGGTCGCCGTGAGCATCCCCGAGAAGATCGCTGAATCCCGCCTGTGAACTGGGGGAGCGGTTTCCCTGGGACGGGGCTTGACGGCTATGATGGGAGTCCACCACTTTCGCGAAGGCGCGTAGCCCCAGCGCACGAGAGCCGAAGGAGACGCCATGCCACTCTCCGAGCACGAGCAGAAGCTCCTCGACGAGCTCGAAAAGCAACTGGCCAGCGAAGATCCCCGGTTTGCGAAGAACATCAACCCCGAACCCGTCGCCGGGCTCTCCGCCCGGCGCGTGGTGCTGGGAATACTGACGATGATCGCCGGCGCCGTCCTCGCCGTTCTCGCCATCTCCTTCGCCGCCAGCTCCGGCCCCCTCGCCATCGCGCTGGGCGTGGCCGGCTTCGGCGTCATGGTGGCCGGCGGCCTGCTGGCCTTCTCGCCGGGCAAGGGACGCTCCGGCGGCTCCGCCTCGCCGCTGGGCGGGTCCGGGCGCAGCACCTCGCCGGGAGGCGGTTCCGGTGGCGGTGCCAACGGGAAGAACTTCATGCAGAAGATGGAAGACCGCTGGGAGCGCCGCCGCAACGAAGGCGGCCGCTGATTCCCTGATCCCTCGCCGGCGGGCAGGCCGATCCCTCGCCGGGCGACTCGGCCGAGATGGCGTTCGACCGCGGCTATCGCCTGGTGTCCAGCTTCCGGCTGGTCTCTCACCCGGCGGCCAATCCCGTTTCCGCTCCTTCGCCGGTGGAGGCACGTCTCGGCATGGGACGGTGGACCCTTCGCGGGAAGGCTCGTTCCTTCGCGGGAGGGCGCCGTACGGACCTGACTGATGCAGCGCGATGATCATCCGCTCTGACGGCCACCGTGAACGTCAGGGGGCGAGCCGGACCGGGCGCGGCTGAGCCGGTCACGTTCCCCATCTCCGCCATGAGACGATGCTGCGAAAAGTGGTCCGCCAGCGGCACTGCCGGGGCTGCGGCAGTGGACACGGTGGCACGGGATCAGGACGCGCAGGGGCTTCAGCAACCGGCGGACTCCACTCACTCGAACGCCGCAGGCAAGTTCCGCGGCGTTTCCTTATGCCTGCGCCACCGCTGCGCACATCTCATGATCCAGCCGGCCCCGGACGGCCGCCTGCCGGGGGTTAAAGGCCAAAAAGTGTGTCTGGCTCACGCGTGTCGACCGGGCTCGGCCTCCCCATCCTTTCCGGCCGTCTTCCGGGCTGGACGCGGTGCCGGGTTGACTCGAACCGGCCCTGCCTGGCCGTCTGCCGCGGGCGGCGCAACATGCCGTGGCAGTACACCTAGCTACGGGCCCGGCGGGCTCGCCCTGCGCGCGCCGCGCCGTGGTGCTTCGTAGCGAAAGCGGCGTGGCCGCGTAGCGCGGACGGCGTGCCGCCGCCAGCCGGCGCCGCGGGCTGTTACCGGCGCCGCCAGAGGCTACGCGGCAGCAGCGCGGCCAGTACCCGTCGCACCGGACCGGACTCAGCGCGCAGCAGGCGGCGGACATCGCCGAGAGCGCGAACCAGCTCGCGGCGTTCCCCGGCGTCCACCGACGGCTGCGGGGACGCGGCGGACGCCGGGGATGCGTCGCGGCGCCCATGCCGGCGCGGTGCAGGTTCGTCCCCGGCCACCGCGCCGGCTTCCGACCCGGCTCCCACGAGCGCATAACGGCTGCGTTCGGCGGCGCCGGCCAGTACCGCGGCGGAGACGAAGCCCTCCGGGAGTGCCCGCTCTTGCCGTTCCTGGAGCAGTTCGCCCTTGCGCCGCAGGGTGTCCGCCGGATCGAGCGGCCTCCCGGCGTCCAGGGAGAGGTCCTCCACCTCCGACCACAGGCCGCGGGGATCGCCATCGGACAGGCGCCGGTTTCGCCGTGAACGACGCAGCCACCAGGGCAGTGCCGCCAGCAACAGCGCGAGCAGGCCGCCGCCGATGCCAAGGATCGCCCGCGGTGCCGCGGCCGGTTCCTGCGGGAGCGGGAAGGCGCCGGGGTCGTCGGCGGCGGGATCCTCCTCCGGCGCCTCGGTCTGCTCGTCTTCCGGTTCCGGCGCGGCCGTTTCCGGGGTCTCCTCCTCACCGGCGCCTTCTTCGGCCGGCTCCTCGGGCATCTCGGTGGGCAGCGACCACTCGGGCGCGTTGTTCACATCCGCCGGGCTCGGCTCGAACCGCACCCAGCCCACGCCCTCGAAGTACAGCTCCGGCCAGGCATGCGCGTTGTGCAGCGTCACCGCCCGCTGACCGTCACCGACATCGGAACCGGCGGTGAAGCCCACCGCGATCCGGCCGGGAATGCCCAGGTGCCTGGCCATCACGGTCATCGCGGAGGCGAACTGCACGCAGTAGCCCGTGCGCTGTTCCAGGAAGTCCGCAATGGCGTCGTTTGAGGCCTCGTCCGGGGCGTCCAGGGAGTAGGTGTATTCGCCTGAGCGGAAATGCGCCTGCAGGGCGACAGCACGGTCGTAGTCGGTGTCCGCCGCGGCCGTGACCTCCTCGGCGAGGTCCCCGACGGAGCCGGGCAGGTCGTCGGGCAGCGCGAGGTAGTCCGCCATCGCCGCGCGGTCCGGCGGCGGTGCCGTGCGCAGCTGCCCCGGCGTGGGCTCGACCTCCAGATACTCCAGCGTGTACTGCAGATCCGTGGTGCGCACGCCGTTTCCGACGATGCTGAAACTGCGCTCGTCGTAGATCCAGCGGCGGGAGAGCCCTTCGGCGCGGACCGGCGGATACGGCGCGGGCAGGTACTCCTGGTCCAGGCCGGTCACGGCGACCTGCAGCTCCTCCGTCATCCGGGGCGTGTCCGGGTCGAGGCCGGGTGGCTGGGGAAGGCCGTCCTCGGCGACCGCGAACGGGTCGAGCGGGAACGGCGAGGGCTGCCAGGTCTCCCCGTCGAACTCGGCCACGGCGGTCAGCCGCAACGGCTCGTTCGACTCGGAGGTCGTGGTGTACCGGAGCACCTCCTGGTCTTCGTCGCGGTCCAGATTGTCGCGCAGATTCAGGAAGGGGTTCACCACCGTCAGATCGCTGCGGCCCGAACCGATGTCCTGCCGGGTTTCCGCCGGCGGCAGCAGGAGCGGGGCCGCCAGCGACGCGGCCAGGCCGGCCGCCGCGGCGACCGCCACGGCCACGGGCAGCCCGCCCCGCAGCTGTTCCAGATGCGGCACGGCCAGCAGTACCAGATAGCTCAGGCCGATCAGCACGATGTGGTACCAGCGCAGTTCGTTCGGGGCCAGGAGCACCGGGATGAAGTAGATGACCAGCAGGAGCAGCCCGGCGGGCTTGGGCGCGTGCAGATCTGAGACGAGCCCGTCGATCAGCACCGCGACCAGTGCGAACAGCGCCATGATGAGCGCGGTCAGCCCCGACGTGGAGGCGGCCGGCGCCTGGGTGGCGTAGAGGTCGTCGATGCCGGAGTTCAGCGCGTCCAGGACGCCCGGGAACGATGCCGGTGTCGGCAGGACGCCGCCGATCGCCGTGGCAGGGGAGGCGAGGGCGGCTACGCCGAGCACGCCGGCGATCGTCTGGGCCACGACGGCCAGTCCCGTGCGGCGCAGCGCGGGCACGGCACGGAAGACGGCGCCGACCGCGAGCACGAGGAGCGCCGCGCCGAGCACGGGTGGCATCCAGCGCAGGTCGGCGAAGGCCGCCTGCAAGGCGAAGGCCGCCAGCACCAGGGAGACGGCGGTGGCGAGGGAACCGGCGAGGGGCCGCGGCGCGCTCATCCGGCCGCCTCGTGCTGCAGGCTGCGCCAGCGCGCCGGGAGCGTCATCGGCATCCGGAAGATGGCCCGGCGCAGCGAGTCGGCGGGCGTGGTGACCTCGTTGGCGGCCAGGACGACCGCCCGCACCCGGTGCCGGCGCGGGACGAGGTCCATCAGTGCCTGGTCCCGGGAGCCGCAGCAGACGACGAGTTGCGAGGGCCGGGGTTGTGAGGCCGGCCAGCGCGGCAGCGACTCGTCCTCCCGCCACTCCAGCTGGGCGGACAGGCGGCGCAGCCGGGACATGCTCTGCTGCCCGTGCAGGGTGACCGGCGCGGCGCGGGGGCGCAGCACGGTGACCTCGTAGCCTCGCCGCAGGAAGGCCGCCGCCGCGGAGGTCAGTCCCAGCGCCATCGTCTCGAACGCCTCCTCACCGTGATAGGCGGAGGCGCGCAGATCGGCCACCAGGACCGCCGAGAGCACATGCTCCTCGGATTCGTTGCGCACCATGAGCTCGCCCATCCGCGCGGTCGTGGTCCAGTGCACGAAGCGCAGATCGTCTCCGGGGACGTACTCCCGGGCGTGGAAGTCCCTCGTGGCGTTGCCCACCGAGAGCCGGCTGGATTCCTCCAGCGCATGGGACGACGATGTGTGGCCCGGCAGGTGCATGGGGGAGACGGCCGCTGAGACGGCGACTTCGGCCGTCTGCTCGGGCTGGCTGCGCCGCCGTGCCGCTCCGGTCTGCTCGAGGCGCCGCGTGATGCGGCACAGGGTGAAGGGGCCGAAGATCGTCAGGGTGCCCCCGCCGAGCTGGTACACGCCGCGCAGTTCAGGAGTCACCTGGTGGGAGATGCGCCGGCTGCGGCCCGGGGCGATGCGCGGCAGCCGGGTGCTCACATCGGCGCCGAAGGCTGGGGAGAGATCCAGCTGGAGCCGTTCGCCCTGGGTGGGCAGCAGATGCCGGTTGACGACGAGCAGCTCGACCTCCAGGGGGCGCCCGACCTCCGCGATGCGCTGCCCGCCCAGTTCGGGGGCGTGCACCCGGAAGGAGACCTGCAGCGCCCGCGCGCTCAGGCCTGCCAGGAGCAGGGAGAGCACCGGCAGGGCGGCGACGAGCGCCCCGACCGGCAGCAGCCCGGGCAGCGCGGCGAGGTACGCCGCGGCGATCAGCCCGCCGCCGGCGACCAGGAACGCCCAGCCGGAGAAGGTCAGCCGCATCAGGCGATCACCGGCACCGCCGCGAGGATACGCCGCAGCGCCTCCGCGGCGTGCTCCACGGTGCCCTCCTCACGCGGGATCAGCCGGTGAGCCAGGATGCTGACCGCCAGCTGCTGGACATCGTCCGGGCTGGCGTACTCGCGTCCGTCCAGCGCGGCGTTCGCCTTGGCCGCCCGCAGCAGGTGCAGGCTGGCGCGGGGAGAGGCGCCCAGGGAGAACTCGGCCGACTCGCGGGTGGCCTCGACCAGCCGCACGATGTAACCGCGCAGCTCAGGGCTGGCGTGCACGCGGCGCACCGTCTCGATGGCCGCGGCGATGTGCTCGGGCCCGCAGACCGGCTCCAGTTCGCTCAGGGGGTCGCGGGCGCCGTGGTGGTCGAGCATCTCGACCTCGGCCGACCGGGCGGGGTAGCCGAGGGACACCCGCGCCATGAAGCGGTCCCGCTGGGCTTCCGGGAGGGCGAAAGTGCCCTCCATGTCCACGGGGTTCTGCGTCGCCACGACCATGAACGGATGCGGCATGCGGTGCGTGGTGCCGTCGATGCTGATCTGGGCCTCGGCCATGCACTCCAGCATCGCCGACTGGGTCTTGGGCGAGGCCCGGTTGATCTCGTCACCGATCACCACGTTCGCGAAGACCGGGCCGGGGCGGAACTCGAAGTGCCGGGACTCCTGGTTGAAGAGGTTCACGCCGACGACATCGGCGGGCAGCAGATCCGGGGTGAACTGGATGCGCCGCACGCTCCCGCCCAGGACCCGGCCCAGCGCCTTGGCCAGCAGGGTCTTGCCGACCCCCGGCACGTCTTCGATCAGCAGGTGGCCCTGCGCCAGCAGGACGACCCAGGCGAGGCGGACAGCCTGGGGCTTGCCGTCGATCACGCGGTTCATGGCGCCGATGCCGGCCTGGGCCAGGGAGATCACATCGTGGGTGTGCATGCCCCCATTCTTCCCTGCCGCGGCGGGGGCGCTCCACTTGCCTCCCCGCACCCCACTTCGCTCCCCGTGCCCCACTTCCCTCCAATCCCTCCCAGCCAGGACCGTTTCAGCGCGGCGGGGAGGGCGGTGGAGGGGCGGAAACGGCCGCATCGACCACCGGAAATCCCGTGAATCCGGGGCGTAAGCCACCGGTGACACCGATGCCGCCGCACCGGGCGTGTCAAAAACCTCCACTTTGCACCACCGGTTTGATCTGCGAGTTTTCTCACTGGTGGGCTCACATGGAGCAAAACAGGACGCTTGGTGGGGGAAAGTGGAGTATGGTGGTGGCTGTCGGAGCCGCATGGTTTCGCGAGCGGGGGTGAGACACCGATGTTCTTGGGGACGCACTATCAGCGCCTCGACGACAAAGGCCGGCTCATCCTGCCCGCGAAATTCCGCGAAGAACTCAAGGACGGCCTAGTGCTGACCCGGGGGCAGGAGCACTGTCTCACCCTCTTCTCCCTCGGGGAGTTCGAAGCCGTCCACGAGGAGATGCGCAAGGCGCCGATGACGAAGAAAGAGGCACGCGACTACCTCCGCGTCTTCTTGTCCGGAGCCGCTTCGGAGACGCCGGACAAGCAAGGGCGGATCACCGTCCCGCAGATCCTGCGCCGCTATGCCGGGCTGGACCGTGACATCGCGGTCATCGGCATGGGGAACCGCGCGGAGATCTGGGACGCACCGACCTGGGAGAGGTACCTCTCCGAGACCGAAGGAGGCTTCGCCGAACGTGATGACGAAGTGATCCCGGGCATCCTCTGATCGCCCGAGATCCCCGGCCGCGCAGGTGGTTTTGGGACTCTTCCCCGGTTCCAAAGCCCAGTGGTCCTGACACACTTCCCCGGTGCCAGGGCCGCTGAAGCCCATGACGCGCTACCCGCGCGGCCGGGGTTCTGGGGCGATCAGCTCCGGGCCGGGACAGCGAGTCCGGCCCGGACGGCGGACTGAGCGGGTCCGGGCGGGATAGGCGGCCAGAACGCATGACCGCCGACGAGCAGCGAAGGTGAGGTGAGACACATGAGCGAGGACCGGGGCGGCAACGGCACGCATGGCGGGCACCGCCGGCACGGCACGCGTGACGAGCACGCCAGCGAGGCCGCCGGCAAGCATGTCCCCGTGCTGCTGGAGCGCTGCGTCTCCCTCCTGGGCGATGGCGTGGAGGCTGCGCGCCGGGCCGGCCGCACCCCCGTCGTCGTGGACGCGACGCTCGGCATGGGCGGGCACGCCGAGGCCGCCCTGGACCGCTACCCCGACATCCACCTGGTCGGCCTCGACCGGGACCGCGAGGCCCTCGCACTCGCCGGCGACCGGCTCGCCGGCCACACGGCGCGGATCGACCTGGTGCACGCCGTCTACGACGAGCTGCCCGAGGTGCTGGACGACCTCGGCCTCGGCCGCGCCGATGCGGAGCTCTTCGACCTGGGGGTCTCCTCGCTGCAGCTCGACGAACCGGAGCGGGGCTTCTCCTACGCCCGCGACACCGCGCTCGACATGCGCATGAACGGCGGCCAGGACGGCGACGGCCTCACCGCCGCCGAGGTGCTGAACACCTACAGCGAAGCCGAGCTGACTCGCATCCTGCGCGATTACGGCGAGGAGCGGCATGCGCGGCGGATCGCCGCCGTGATCGTGGCCGACCGGCGGGACCGCCCCTGGGAGACCTCCGGTCAGCTGGCTGGCATGCTCCAGCGCGTCCTGCCCGAGAGCAAGCACGGCGGGCATCCCGCCAAACGCACCTTCCAGGCGCTGCGCATCGAGGTCAACCGCGAGCTGGACGTCCTCGAGCGCGCGATCCCGGCCGGGCTCGGCGCCCTGACCCTCGGCGGCGTCCAGGTCGTGATGGCGTACCACTCGCTGGAGGACCGCATCGTCAAACGCGCCCACGCCCAGGGCACCCAGGTGCAGGCGCCCCCGGGACTGCCGGTCGTGCCAGAGCACATGCAGCCGTGGCTCGAACCGCTGCTGCCGGGAGCGGAGAAAGCCCCGGTGGAAGAGATCGAGCAGAACCCCCGGGCCGCCAGCGTGCGGCTGCGGGCAGTCCGTAAGACCAGGGAGAAGGAGGGACGCCGATGAGCGATCTGGCCAGGGTGCTCGCTCCCGCCCGCCGCCGGGCCGGTGGTGCCGCACCGGCGCCCGCCAGGCGCCGGCTCTCCCTGATCGAGCCGCTGCCCGCCCGCCGCCGGCTGCCCTTCGGCGCCGGCCTGGGCGGCCTGCTGCTGCTGGCGGTCGTCGGGCTCCTCATGCTGACGATCCATATCTCCGAGAAGAGCTTCGAGCTCCGGGCCCTGGAGCAGGAACTCGACGCGCTGAACGTCGAGCGCGCGTACCTGGAGGAAGATCTGGCTTACCGGTCGAGCCCGCAGAACGTCGCCAAGGCGGCGGAGGAGCTCGGCATGCAGGTGGACCAGAACCCGATCTACATCGACCTGGAGACCGGCCGGATGAGCGAGCCGGACCCGCAGAACACGGTTCCGGCCACCCCGGGCGAGCCCGTCCCGGGTCCGCGCGCGGACATTCGCGAGGACAAGCGGCCGGACCTGCGCACCTCGCAGCGTCAGGAGATCGTCGAGAGCCAGCCGGACCCGCTGCCGGACGACCCGCCGGGCGAGGAGATCGTGCCTCCGCAGCAGCGTGAGATCGACGCGCCCCAGCAGCGGGAGCCCCGAGAGGAGACCGGAGGCGGCGAGGGGGACGGCGGCACGCCATGACACCTTCGCGCCCGCGCGGCGGCACCGCCGGTACAGTCGGCACTGTGGCCCGCGCTCAGAAGGACCGTCGAACGCCGAACGGCGGGAACGCACGGCAGCCCCGGCCGGGAGCCTCCAGCACCCGGCGCCAGGGCACCCGGACGCAGAACACCGGCCGGACGGCGAACGTCTCCCGCGCCCAGAGCGCGGGGCAGGCACCCGGTTCCGCGCGACGCCGGGACGCCGGGACGGCGCGCGAACCCCGGAAGGCCGCGCCGAAACGCCGGTCGCCGGGGACGCGCCCGCCGCAGGAACCGCCCGCCCCGCCGCGCCGGTTCGCCCCGCGGGTGGGCGAGCCGCGCCGCCGCCTGTGGTGGATGGCGGCCGCCAGCATCGCCATCCTGGCTCTGCTGGTGGGACAGCTCGTCCGGATCCAGGGACTGGACACCATGGCCCTGGCCCAGCGTGCCCTCGAAGAGCGGCTGCGCACCGTGACCCTGCCGGCCGAGCGCGGCCGGATCCTGGCCGCCGACGGCACGGTGCTGGCTGAGTCGGTGGACCGCTACCGCATCGTCGCCGATCCGGTGAACGTGGCCGGATACCGGGACGAGGACGGGGAGATCACCGGCGCCCGGGGCGCAGCCGAGGCGCTGGCGCCCGTGCTGGAGACGACGCCGGAGACCCTGCTGCCGATGCTCGAGCGCGACGGCCGCTACTCCGTGCTGGCCCGGGGAGTCACCTCGCAGGTCTGGGACGCCGTGCGCGAACTCGGCGTGGTCGGCATCACCAGCGAGAAGTACCAGGTCCGCAGCTACCCGGCCGGAGCGGTCGCCGGCAATATGGTCGGCTACTACAACCAGGAGGGCACGCCGCTGGCCGGCCTGGAGATCGCCTACGACGAACTGCTCACCGGCACCGACGGCACCCAGCAGTACGAGCGGGCCCAGAACGGCCAGCTCATCCCGCTCGGCGACTCGAACACCCAGCCGCCCGTCGACGGAGCCTCCATCCAGACCACCATCGACCCGAACATCCAGCTCTACGCGCAGCAGCAGGCCGCCGCGACGGTACGGGAGCACCGGGCCGAATGGGCCACCGTGATCGTCAACGAGGTCAAGAGCGGCCGGATCCTGGCCGCCGCGGAGGCGCCCTACCTGGATCCGAACAACCCCGCCGCCAGCCCGGACGCCGATCTGTCCTCCCGCATCTTCGAGGCCAGCGTCGAGCCGGGCTCGACCGCCAAGATCGTCACCGCCGCCGCGCTCCTGGAAGAGGACCTGGTCACCCCGCTGACCGAGTACGATGTGGCCGACCGCTGGGAAGCCCCCAACGGCGAGCGGTTCCGCGACTCCAGCGACCACCCGGAAGAACGGCTGACCTTCGCCGGCATCATGATGGACTCCTCCAACACCGGCACCCTGCAGGCCGGCCAGCAGCTGACCACGCAGCAGCGCTACGACTACCTGCGCGCGTTCGGCTTCGGGCAGCCCTCCGGCATCGGCTTCCCCGGTGAGACCGCAGGCATCCTGCACACCCCCGAGGACTGGGACGGCCGCACCGCCTACGCCGTCATGTTCGGCCAGGGCATGACCGCGACCAGCCTGCAGAACGCCAACGCGATGACGACGCTGGTCGGCGACGGCGTGCACCGGGACCTGCGGCTGGTGGACAGCGAGGTCGCCCCCGACGGCACGACCACGTCGCTGCCGCGCGACGAGGGCACCCGGGTGGTCGGCCAGGACACCGTCGAGGAGATGCGCAAGATCCTCGAAGGCGTGGTGGAGGAGGGCACCGGTCGCAGCGCCAGGATCCCGGGCTACCGGGTCGGCGGCAAGACCGGCACCGCCCAGGCCCCATCCGAGACCGGGGGCTACGACGGCTACACCGCGACCTTCATCGGCGCCGCTCCCATCGACGACCCGGAGATCGTCGTCTCGGTGATCGTCCAGCGGCCGCAGAAGAACTTCTACGGCGGTCAGGCCGCCGCGCCGCTGTTCCAGCAGGTGATGGCCTACAGCCTGCGCAGCCTGGGCATCTCGCCCTCGGAGGGCGAACCGGACATCTACCCGCGTGAGGGCCGCAGCGCCAGCCAGGAGACCGACGCCGAGGAGCCCGGCGGCACCGGTACTGAGAACCAAGGCGGCGACGGCGCCGGCGCCGGCGACACCGAGGAGCCCGGGAACACCACATCGACCGACAGCACAGGGGGAGGCGGACAGTGAGGCCCACGCTCGAGGAGATCCGCGCGAACCTCGGCGGCACCGCCGCCGGGACGGGCGACTGGGACGCCCGGCCCGCCTCTGTAGCCCAGGACTCCAGGCTCGCCGGCGAGGGCAGTCTCTACGCGGCGCTGCCGGGCAGCCGGTTCCACGGCATCGACTTCCTGGAGCAGGTTCTCGGCTCTGGCGCTCTCGCCGTCCTGACCGACGCCGAGGGCCTGCGCCGCGCCGAGGAACGAGGACTGGCACGGGTGCCCGTCATCGTGGTGGACTCGCCGCGCGCCGTCGTCGGCGGCATCGCCCGGGACGTCTACGGCACCGATCCGGACCGGCCGCGCCTGGCCGGGATCACCGGGACCAATGGCAAGACCTCCACGGCGTACTTGCTGGACGGACTGCTGCGCGCCCTGGGGGAGACCACCGGGCTGATCGGCACCGTGGCCACCCGCATCGGCGACGAGGAGGCCGGCAGCGTCCGCACCACGCCCGAGGCCGCCGAACTCCACGCCCTGATGCGGCGGATGCGCGAGGCCGGCGTGACCTCCTGCAGCATGGAGGTCTCCTCCCACGCCCTGGCCCAGCACCGCGTCGACGGGCTGCGCTACCGGGCCGTGGCGTTCACCAACCTCAGCCAGGACCACCTGGACTTCCACCCGGACATGGAGGACTACTTCCAGGCCAAGGCGATGCTGTTCGCCCCGGAACGGGCGGACCGCGGGGTCGTGGTGATCGACGACGCCTGGGGGCAGCGGCTGGCACGCGAGGCCCGGATCCCCGTGGTGACCCTCAGCGCGGAGGCAGAGGCGCCGGACGCAGGCACCCGGGCCGACTACCGGGTCGAGGCCGATCCGGGCGACCCGCAGGGATTCACCCTGCACGGCGCCCAGGGCAGCTGGGCGGCGCGCTCGCCGCTGCCGGGGGCCTTCAACCTCGTCAACACCGCCACCGCCATGCTCCTGGCCCGGGACCTCGGTTTCGGCTGGGACCGGATCGTCGCGGCCGCCGCCCGGCTCGACGTGGTGGTGCCCGGCCGCATGGAGAAAGTCTGGGACCAGCCGCTGGCGCTGGTGGACTACTCCCATACGCCCGATGCGATCGGCAAGGCGCTCGGCTCGCTGGGCGAAGCCGGCCGGCCGCTCGTGATCGTCCTGGGCGCCGGCGGCGAACGGGACCCGGGCAAACGGCCCGGCATGGGCGAGGCCGCCACGCGCGGCGCGGATGTGGTGATCGTCACCGACGACAACCCTCGCTCGGAGGATCCCGCGGCCATCCGCGCCTCCGTCCTCGGCGGCGCCCGCGGCGTGCCCGAGGCCCAGCGACGGGCCCAGCGGATCGAGGAGATCGTCCCCCGTGAGGCCGCAATCGACGCGGCGCTGCAGGCCGCCGGGCGGCACGGCACCGTGCTCGTGGCCGGCAAGGGACATGAGCACGGCCAGGACCTCGGGGACCGCGTGGTGCCCTTCGACGACCGGACCGAGACCCGTCGTGCCGCGGCACGACGCTACCCGCCGAGACGGTAAAGTTCGGGGTTGTCATGAAGCACTTCTCAGCACGCGAGATCGCAGCCGCCGTCAACGGCGAGCTGATCGGCCTGGGCCCCGAGGGCCCCGAAACCCCCCTCACCGGCGGGGTCGTCACCGACTCCCGGGAGGTGACTCCCGGGGACATCTACGTCGCCCGGCGCGGCGAGCGATTCGACGGCATCACCTTCGCCGGCGCGGCCGTGGAGGCCGGCGCCGCCCTCGTCATCGCCGAACAGGTGCCCAGCCTGGAGGGCAGGCCCCTGCCGACCGTCCGGGTGGACGACGCCACCGTCGCCCTGGGCCAGCTGGCCCGCGCGAATGTGGAGGCGCTGCGCGCAGCCGGCGACGGCGCGCTCACCGTCATCGGCATCACCGGCTCCGCGGGCAAGACCACCGCCAAGGACCTCATCGCCGATCTGCTCTCCTCCCAGGGCGAGACCATCTGGCCGCCGAACTCCTACAACAACGAGGTCGGCGTGCCGCTGACCGCGCTGCGCGCCGGCGAGGACACCCGCTTCCTGGTGCTGGAGATGGGCGCCCGCAGCATCGGCAACCTCGCCTACCTCACCTCGCTCGTACGCCCCGACATCGGCGTGGAGCTGAACGTCGGCTCCGCCCACAGCGGCGCCTTCGGCTCCGTCGAGAACACCGCCCGGGCGAAGTCCGAGCTGGTCGAATCGCTCATCGCCGGCGGCACCGCCGTGCTCAACGCCGATGACCACCGCGTCGCCGCCATGCGGGACGCGCTGCAGCCCGGCGTGCGCGTCACCTGGTTCTCCACCCGCGGGACCCTGCCGCAGGCCGCGCGCGAGGGCGACGAGATCGTCACCGCCTCGGACGCCGTCTCCGATGCCAGCGGGCGCAGCGCCTTCACCCTGGAACTGCCCGGCGAGGAGCCCCAGCACGTCCGCCTGGCGCTGCTGGGCGAGCATCACGTGTACAACGCGCTCGCCGCCGCCTCGGCGGCACGTGCCTGCGGCGTGCCGGCCAAGACGATCGCCACCACCCTGGCGACGTCCGGCGCCGCCAGCCGCTGGCGGATGGAGCTGATCGACTCGCCCGAGGGCGTCACCGTCATCAACGACGCCTACAACGCCAATCCCGACTCGATGCGCTCGGCGCTCAAGACGCTCGCCGCGATGGGCCGGGGCGACGCGGAGAACCCGCCTCGCCGCACCTTCGCGGTGCTCGGCGAGATGCTCGATCTCGGCGAATCCTCCCGCCAGGCCCACGCCGACCTCGGCGAGCTCGTGGTCCGGCTCAACATCACCCGCACCATCGCCGTGGGGGAGGGCGCCAAGCCCATCTACACCGCCGCCAACCTCGAGGGATCCTGGGGTCACGAGGCCGCCTGGGTCGCGACGATCGCGGAGGCCCGCGATCTGCTCCAGGCCGAGCTCCAGCCCGGCGACCTCGTCCTGTTCAAGTCCTCCCATGACGCCGGGCTGCGCCTTCTCGGCGACGAGATCGCAGGAGTCACGACCGCGTCATGATCGCCATCCTCCTCGCCTGCTGCATCGCGCTGCTGCTCACCTTCGTGGGCACGCCGCAGTTCATCAAGGTCCTCGTCCGGCACGGCTACGGCCAGTTCATCCGAGACGACGGGCCCACCTCGCACGCCACCAAACGCGGCACACCCACCATGGGCGGCGTCGTCATCATCGCCGCCACCATCCTGGGCTACCTCGGCGCGCACCTGGCGACAGGCTCGGCGCCGACCGTCTCCGGCATGCTCGTGCTGTGGCTCGTCACGGGCCTGGGCCTGGTCGGCTTCCTGGACGACTTCATCAAGGTCAAGAAGCAGCGGTCCCTGGGCCTGCGCGCCTACCAGAAGATCATCGGCCAGGGCTTCGTCGGCATCACCTTCGCCATCGGCGCCCTGCAATTCCGCGACGAGGACGGGCTCACCCCCGCCTCCACCGCGATCTCCTTCGTCCGCGATCTGCCCCTGGACCTGGCCTTCGCCGGCGGCCTCGTCGGGCTCATCCTGTTCGTCGTCTGGGCCAACCTCATCATCACCGCAGCCTCCAACGCGGTGAACCTCACCGACGGCCTCGACGGCCTGGCGACCGGCGCCTCCGTGATGGTGCTCGGCGCCTATGTGCTCATCACCTCGTGGCAGCACACCCAGGGCTGCGATGTGCCCCGCGCGGTGGAGAGCGCCTGTTACATGGTCCGCGACCCGCGGGACCTGGCGATGGTCGCCGCTGCCATGGCCGGCGCGGCGTTCGGCTTCCTGTGGTGGAACACCTCCCCGGCGAAGATCTTCATGGGCGACACCGGTTCCCTGGCCTTCGGCGGCGCCGTCGCCGGCATCGCCATCCTCAGCCGCACCCAGCTGCTGCTGATCGTGCTGTGCGGGCTGTTCGTCATCATCACCCTGAGCGTGCTCATCCAGGTGGCCTCCTTCAAGACCACCGGCAAGCGCGTGTTCCGGATGGCGCCGCTGCAGCACCACTTCGAGCTCAAAGGCTGGGCCGAGGTGACCATCGTGGTCCGGTTCTGGATCATCGCCGGCCTGTTCGCGATCGCCGGCGCGGCCCTGTTCTACGGGGAGTGGGTGGCCCGGCTGTGAACCCCGCGAACCCCGCCGGCACCATCGCCGCCCAGAACGACGCCACCGCCCGGATCCAGGGGCCCAGCAGCTCCCTGGCCGGGCTGCGCGCCGTCGTGGCCGGCCTCGGCGTCTCGGGGTTCCCCTGCGCGGTCCACCTGGCCGAGCGCGGGGCGGAGGTGATCGTCGTCGACGCGGACGAGACCCGTGACCTCACCGATCGCATCTCCCTGCTCGAGGTCCTCGGGGCCCAGGTGCGCCGCGGACCGGACACCGTGCGCGCGCTGCCGGAGTTCGGCGACGCCGGCGCACCCGATCTGCTCATCGTCTCCCAGGGCTGGCGGCCGGACTCGCCGCTGGTGCAGGAAGCCTTCGCGCGGGGAATCCCGGTCTGGGGCGAGGTCGAACTGGCCTGGCACGTGCGCGGCGCCGATGCCGCCCCCTGGCTGGTGGTGACCGGCACCAACGGCAAGACCACGGTGACCGGGATGCTGGAGTCGATGGTGAGCGCCGCGGGCCTGCGCACGCGTGCCTGCGGCAACATCGGCGCCCCTCTGCTGGAAGCGGTGCTCGACGACAGCCTCGAGGTGCTGTGCATCGAGCTGGCCAGCTTCCAGCTGCACTGGCAGCGTTCCATGTCCGCGCACGCCGCCGTGTGCCTCAACCTCGACGACGACCACCTCGACTGGCACGGCGGCCGCGAGGGCTACGCCGAGGACAAGGCCCGCGCCTACGAGCACGTGCAGAACGCCTGCGTGTACAACCGTCACGACGAGGCCACGCTGCGCATGGTCGAGCAGGCCGATGTGATCGCCGGCGCCCGTGCCATCGGGTTCTCCACCGGCGCCCCCCGGGTCGGAGAGCTCGGCGTGATCGAGGACCTCCTGGTGGACCGTGCCTATCTGCCCAACCGCCACAAGGCCGCCGCCGAACTGGGCAGCCTGGCGGATGTGGCTCTGGCGGCCGGCATGCCCGGCCAGGCGCCGCCGCTGCACCAGATCGCCAACGCCCTGGCCGCCGCCGCCCTGGCCCGCAGCATCGGCGTCCCCGCCGGTGCGGTCCGCGACGGCCTGCGCGCCTACCGGCCCGGCGCCCACCGCCTGGAGACCGTGGCCGAGGCCGGCGGCGTCCGGTGGGTCGACGACTCCAAGGCCACCAATCCGCATGCCGCCGACGCCTCCCTGGGATCCTTCGACTCGATCGTCTGGATCGCCGGCGGGCTGGCCAAAGGCGCCCGGTACGCGGACCTGGTCCGCCGCCACGCGGACCGGATCAAGGCCGTGGTGCTGATCGGCGCCGATCCGGCGCCCCTGCGAGACGGCATCGCCGAGGCCGGCTTGGACGTTCCCGTGGCCAGGATCGAGCACGCCGCCGGTCCCGCCGTGATGGACGCCGCCGTGCAGCGCGCGGCAGAGCTCGCCGCGGCCGGGGACACCGTGCTGCTGGCCCCGGCGGCGGCCTCCATGGACCAGTTCCGCGACTACGCTCAGCGCGGGGACGAGTTCCACCGCGCCGTCCGCGCCCGCCAGCGCGGCGGTGAGGCGCACGAGCCGCACGGGGGCGGATGATGGCCTCGACGCGGGAGGATCTGGACCCCGGCGCCCTCACGGCGCCGGCGCGCGGACGGCTGCGGGAACTGCTCGACCAGCCCATCGCGACCTTCTGGATCCTGCTCGCCGCGACGGCCGCGCTCGTGGGCATCGGCCTGATGATGGTGCTCTCGGCGTCCTCCGTGTTCGACTTCACCCAGTCCGGATCCTCCTTCGGCACCGCGCGCGGGCAGCTGATCGCGCTGGCCGCCACCATCCCGCTGGCGGTCGTGGCGATGCTGCTGCCGCCCACCGGCTGGCGGCGGCTGGCGTACCTGGTGATGGTGGTGGCGCTCGGCTCGCAGTTCCTCCCGCTGGTGCCCGGCCTGGGTGTCTCAGCCGGCGGCAACTCCGGCTGGATCAGCCTGGGCTTCACGACGCTGCAGCCGGCCGAGTTCGCCAAATTCGGTCTCGCCCTGTGGCTCGGTTTCGTAGTCGGCCACCAGCGGCAGCGGCTGAGCACCTGGAAGGGCTTCCTCTTCCCGGTCGGCGGCTTCCTGCTGATGCTCGGCGTCATCATGGTCTCCAGCGAGGACCTGGGCACCGCGATGATCGTCGTGCTGCTGGGACTGGGCGCGTTCTTCGCCGCCGGGACGCCCCTGCGGATGCTCATCGGCCTGGTGAGCGTGCTCGCCGCCGGCGTGCTGTTCTTCGTGCTGACCAGTCCCAACCGGATGCACCGCATCCAGTCGCTCCTGGTCGGCGCCGACGACCCCGCCCACGACCCCATGGGCACGCACTGGCAGACCAACCACGGCCTGTTCGCCCTCGCCTCCGGCGGCTGGACGGGCAAGGGCCTGGGCGCCAGCCGCGAGAAGTGGGGCTGGCTGCCGGCGGCGCACAACGACTACATCTTCGCCATCATCGGCGAGGAACTCGGCTTCATCGGCACCCTCCTGGTGGTGCTGCTGTTCGCGCTGCTGGCCTACGGCATGTTCCGGCTGATCGCCCGCAGCCAGGACATGTTCATCAAGGTGACCACCGCGGCGGTGCTCACCTGGGTGGTGGGCCAGGCGGCGATCAACATCGGCGTGGTGGCGAACCTGCTGCCCGTCATCGGCGTGCCGCTGCCGCTGGTCTCCGCGGGCGGGTCCGCCATGATGTCTACATGCCTCGCGCTGGCGATGGTGATGTCCTTCGCCCTGCACGAGGCGGGCGGCCGTGCCGCCCTGACCGGTTATCTGTCCCGCGCGCGCGGAGCCGTCGACATCAGCGCGCGCCGAGCACGAAAGCGAGAGAGCACACCCTCATGAGCAGCATCGTCATCGCGGGCGGGGGCACCACCGGACACGTCTCGCCGATGCTGGCGCTGGGCCGCGCGCTCAGGCGCCGGCATCCGGACGTCCGGGTGCTCATGGTCGGCACCGCCGAGGGCCTGGAAGCACGCCTGGTGCCGGAGGCCGGTTTCGACTTCGCCACGATCGCCCGCGTCCCCATGCCGCGCAAGCCCTCCGGCGCGGCGCTGCGCTTCCCGGGGCGCTTCGCCGGCACCATCAGGGACATGCGCCGCCTGATCGCGCAGTCCGGCGCCGATGCGGTGGTCGGCGTCGGCGGCTACGTCTCCACCCCGGCCTATCTGGCGGCGCGTTCGATGCGGGTGCCGATCGTGGTGCACGAGGCGAACTTCCGCCCCGGGCTGGCCAATCGCGTCGGTGCCCTGCTGAGCGATCACGTCGCCTGCGCCTTCCCGGGCACTCCGCTGTCCGGGGCCCGGCCGATCGGCATGCCGATGCGCACCGAGATCTCCCAGCTCGACCGGGCCGCCGCCCGTCCGGAGGCCGCCGTCCGCCTGGGCCTGGACCCGGCGCTGCCCACCCTCGCCGTGACCGGCGGCTCGCTCGGCGCGGCCCGGCTCAATGCGGGTCTGGCCGCCGCCCGGGAGCAGATCGCCGCGGCCGGCGTCCAGGTCGTGCACCTGACCGGCGCCGGGAAGGACCAGCCCGTGCGCGAGGCGCTCGGTGACCTTCCCCGCTACCACGTCCTGGAGTACGCCAGCCGGATGGAGGACGTCTATGCCGTGGCGGACCTCATCATCGCCCGGGCCGGGGCGGGCACCGTCAGCGAGGTCACCGCGGTGGGCCTGCCCGCCGTCTACGTGCCGCTGCCGATCGGCAACGGCGAGCAGCGCCTGAACGCCCGGTCCGCGGTCGAGGCCGGTGCCGCCACGCTGGTGGACGACGCGGACTTCGACGGCCGCACGGTCGCGGAGCTGGTCCTGCCGCTGCTGCAGGACCCCCGGCGGCTGGCGGCCATGACCGCCGCCAGCGGCACCCTGCCGATGCGGGACGCCGACGAGCGGCTGGCCGACATGGTCGACGACGCCATCGAGCAGGGGAGACGGCCGGGTGGCCGCGATCGCACCAGGAAGGCGGAGTAAGTGAACGCGCAGGACGCCGGAGCCATCGTCTCGCCGGCCGAGCTCGGCCGGGTCCACTTCATCGGCATCGGCGGGGCCGGCATGTCCGGCATCGCCCGGATCATGCTCTCCAGGGGCATCGCCGTATCCGGTTCCGACGCGAAGGAGTCCGTCGCCGCGGACGTCCTGCGCGGCCTGGGCGCCCAGGTGAGCATCGGCCACGATCCCGCCCACCTGGGCGAGGCGGACACCGTCGTGGTGTCCTCGGCCATCCGCGAGGACAATCCCGAGCTGGCAGCGGCCCGGTCGCGGAACTTAAGGGTGATCCACCGCTCGGCCGCCCTGGCCTCGCTCATGCTGGGACGGCGCGCCATCGCGATCGCCGGCACGCACGGCAAGACCACCACCACCTCCATGACCACCGTGGCGCTGCAGCATTGCGGGATCGACCCCTCCTTCGCTATCGGCGGGGTGCTCTCGGCTTCCGGTGCCAACGCCCAGGACGGCACGGGGGACGTGTTCGTCGCCGAGGCGGACGAATCCGATGGCTCCTTCCTGCTGTACACGCCCACCGTCGGCGTCATCACCAATGTCGAAGCCGACCACCTGGATCACTACGGCAGCGCCGAGGCCGTCGTGCAGGCCTTCGACGCCTTCTGCCTCCGGGTGCGCGACACCACCGGCGGCACCGTCGTGGCCTGCGGCGACGACCCCGGTGCCCGGGATGTGGCCGAGCGGGCCCGGGCTGCGGGGGTCGAGGTCCTGCTCTACGGCACGGGCGAGTACTGCGATGTGCGCGTGGTCGACCTGGGGTCCTCCAGCACCGGCGCCACCTTCGGCCTGGTGGTCGGCGGACTGCGGATCGGCGAGGTCGAGCTGCAGCAGCCCGGGGCGCACAATGCGCTCAATGCCGCGGCGGCCTTCTCCGTGGGGCATCTGCTCGGCCTGCCGTCCGAGCGCGTGCTGGCCGGCCTGGCCCTGTTCGGCGGCACCCGGCGGCGCTTCGAGCTGCGCGGCGAGGCCCGCGGCGTCCGGGTCTACGACGATTACGCCCACCACCCCACTGAGGTCACCGCCGTGCTGAAGGCCGCCCGCGGGGTGCTGGCGCCCGGAGGGCGGGTCATCGCGGTGTTCCAGCCGCATCTGTACTCCCGCACCCTGGCCTTCACCGAGGAGTTCGCCCGGGCGCTCTCGCTGGCCGACCACGTGGTGGTGCTGGACATTTACGCCGCCCGGGAGGACCCGGTGCCCGGCGTGACCGGCGCCGTGATCGCCGACCGGGTGGACCTGCCGGAGGACCGGAGGCACTTCCAGCCGTCCTTCCTCGACGCCGCCGGGCAGGTGGCCGGCCTGGCGCAGCCCGGCGACGTCGTCCTGACCATCGGTGCCGGCGATGTCACCGTGCTGGGCCCGGAGGTCCTCAAAGCCCTCGGCTGAGCGGCCGGGAGGAGGTGCCGGGGCACCGGGACATAGCAGGACGTACCAGGACGACGGGAGCCAAGCAGACGTGGCCGAGCAGATCGGGCCGGGGGAGCCGGCCAACCTCACCGGGCGGATCCTGGAGCGCCGTCGCCGCCGATGGCGCCGGTGGCTGATCGCCGCCGGCGTCCTGGTGGTGCTGCTGGCGCTGGCCGCCGTCGCCTGGTTCTCGCCGCTGCTGCGCCTGGAGCAGGTCCGCGTCACCGGTGCCGGCCGCGCCGACGCCGGAGCAGTGGAGCAGTCCATCCTGGACGGGTACGCCGGGACGCCGCTGCCGCGCCTGCCGCTGGGCCGGATCGCCCAGGACGTCCTCGACTCCGAACCGGCCGTCGACCGTGCCGAGATCTCCTACGCCGGGCCCAGGGCGCTGCGCGTGACCCTCCGGGAGAAAGTCCCGGTGGCGCTGATCGAGTCCGGCGGCAGCGAATTCCTGGTCGACGCGCACGGCAGCTCCCTCGGCGAGCCCGGCGAGGAGGACCAGGACCTGCCGCGGATCGGCATCGCCTCCGGCAGCGGGGACGGCGAGGCGGTCGCGGCCGTGGTCCGCATCGTCGGCGCGCTGCCGCAGGAACTCCGGGAGCGGGTGACCGGCATCGCCGCCCCGGCGCCGGACCGGGTGGAGCTCACCCTGGACGACGGCACCGTGGTGCACTGGGGCGGCGCCGAGGACGGCGAGCTCAAGGCGGAGGTCACGCTGATGCTGCTGGAGCGCGAACCGGAGACGATCGATGTCAGCAGGCCCGGGACGCCCGTCACCACGGGTTGAGCAGCCGCTGCTCGGACACGCCGGGCGGGTTGTTGCGCCGGCCCGGACCCTGCAATAGCGTTTCAAGCACACTGCAATGCACTATCGGCCCAGGTCCCTCGAAGACCTGCCGGCCCCGATGCGTCGAAAGAGGAAACCGACTTGGCTGAATTCCCACAGTCCGGGGCTGATATCAAGGTCGCCGGCACCGGCGGCGGCGGCGTGAACGCCGTCCAGCGCATGATCGATGTCGGCCTGGGCGGCGTGGAGTTCATTGCGATCAACACCGACGCGCAGGCGCTCCTGATGTCCGATGCCCACATCAAGCTGGAGATCGGCAAGGAGACCACCCGGGGCCTGGGCGCCGGCGCCGATCCCGAGGTCGGCCGCAAAGCCGCGGAGGACCACGAGGACGAGCTGCGCGAGGTCCTCGCCGGCGCCGACATGGTCTTCGTCACCGCAGGCGAGGGCGGCGGCACCGGCACCGGCGCCGCGCCCGTCGTGGCCCGCGTGGCCCGCTCCCTCGGCGCGCTCACCATCGGCGTCGTGACCCGGCCCTTCACCTTCGAGGGACGCCGCCGCGCCGCCCAGGCCGAGGCCGGCATCGCGGCGCTGAAGGAAGAGGTCGATACCCTCATCGTCATCCCGAACGACCGGCTGCTGTCCATCTCGGACCGCAACGTCTCGGTGCTGGAGGCCTTCCAGTCCGCGGACGAGGTGCTGCGCTCGGGTGTGCAGGGCATCACCGATCTGATCTCCACCCCGGGCCTGATCAACCTCGACTTCGCCGATGTGAAGTCGGTCATGCAGGACGCCGGCACCGCCCTGATGGGGATCGGCGCCGCCCGCGGCGAGGACCGCGCCATGCAGGCGGCCGAGGCGGCCATCGCCTCCCCGCTGCTGGAGGCCAGCATCGACGGCGCCCACGGCGTGCTCATCTCGGTTCAGGGCGGCAGCGACCTGGGCCTGTTCGAGATCAACGAGGCCGCCCGCCTGGTGCAGGAGGCCTCGCACCCGGAGGCGAACATCATCTTCGGCGCCGTCATCGACGACGATCTGGGCGACGAGGTCCGGGTGACGGTCATCGCCGCCGGTTTCGACGCGGGCGAGCAGGAAGCCCACCAGGCGCAGCAGACGCTCCCGCAGAGCACCACGCAGGATCACAGCAGCGGCACCATCCCGGTGATCGCGCCGGTGCCGGCCTCCACCGAGGCGCCGGCCCCGGGCATCGACCCGCAGGCGCAGCCGGGCGCGGGGGAGACCGGCCGTGACGAGGACGTGCCGGAGTCGCTGCCGGAGGAGCGCAGCCGCCGGGATCTGCGGGATCTGGACATCCCGGACTTCCTGAAGTGACGACGTAACCCATGCTGCTCGACCGCTATGTGCTCGGTCCCGCCGGAGGGAACTCCGGCCGGGGCCGGGCACATATCGCTTTCACGGACCGCCACGGCGGTTACTCCGAAGATCCCTACGACTTCAACCTGGCCCGGCACGTGGGAGACCAGGAGACCGCGGTGGCGCAGAACCGCGCCCTGCTGGCTCAGGCGCTCGGCGCGACGCCGGAGTCGTTCGTCTTCCTCCGGCAGGTGCACGGCGCGCGGGTCGCACTCGCCGACGACGCGCTGCTGGCCTCTGACGAGCTCACCTCGTCCCTGCGCGAGGCCGATGCGGTGGTCGCCGCGCGCAGCGACGTCCGGCTGACGATCCTCACCGCCGACTGCGCGCCGGTCCTGCTGGCCGACCCGGCCGCCGGGGTGATCGGCGCCGCGCACGCCGGCCGCCCGGGGATGCTGGCGGGCGTGGTGCCGGCGACGGTGGCGGCGATGCGCGACCTGGGCGCCGAGCGGATCGAGGCGGTGATCGGCCCGACCGTCTGCCCGCGCTGCTACGAGGTGCCCGCTGCGATGCGGGAGGAGGCCGCCGGGATCGAGCCGGTCTGCGCATCCGTCACCTGGGAGGGGACCCCCGCCATCGACGTCGCCGGCGGCGTGGCCGAGCAGCTCACCCGCCACGGGGTCCCGCTGCGCTGGTCCCGGCACTGTACCGTGGAGGACGCCGCGCTGTTCTCCCACCGCCGGGAGGGCACGACCGGGCGCCAGGCCGCGGTGATCTGGCTGGAGCACTAGAACGGACGCCGGCCGCGGTAGGCGGGCGACACACCGGGCGCCTTGTCCGTCCGCGACCTGCCTCCTGCGATAGATTCGAGGCACAGGTTACGCAACTTCCCACCAGGAGCACTCATGGCAAGCTCGCTGCACAAGACGATGGTCTTCCTCGGCCTGTCCGACGATGATCGCGCCCAGCCCCAGGGCCGGGACTACGATCAGTACGACGAGGCGCCGGAGATGGACTACGAGGACGACTACGAGCAGTACGACGAGGCCGGCTCGGAGCAGCGCCCGGCCGAGGTCACCCCGCTGCGCAGCGCTCCGCTGCCGCCGCTCGACGAGGCGCCCGAGGGCGAGCTGCGCCGGATCGTGACGATCCACCCGACCAGCTACAACGACGCCAAGGCCATCGGCTCGGCCTTCCGCGACGGCATCCCGGTCATCATCAACCTCTCCGATATGGGCGACGCCGATGCCAAACGCCTGGTGGACTTCTCCGCCGGCCTGATCTACGGCCTGCGGGGCTCGATCGAACGGGTCACCGCCAAGGTGTTCCTGCTCACCCCGGAGTACATCGAGGTCGGAAGCTCCGATGCCGCCGAGCCCGACGCCCAGGCCAGTTTCTTCAATCAGAGCTGATCCGGCTAGACTTGACGCCGCACGGTCACCGTGCGTGCCGCCGTGAAGGCGGCGGTGTCGTGCCCCGCCCACCCGGGCCCACGCTGGAAAGGAACTGAATGGGTCTGCTGCTCCTGCTGGCAGTCGCGCTGCTCAACCTGTATTTCTACGTCCTGATCGCGCGAGTCATCATCGACCTGATCCAGATTCTCTCGCGGGATTGGCGGCCGACCGGCATCGTCCTGGTGATATGCGAGTTCGTGTTCACCGTCACCGATCCGCCGCTGCGCTTTCTGCGTCGTTTCATTCCGCCGCTGCGTCTGGGGCGAATCAGCCTGGACCTCGCGTTCATCGTGTTGATCCTCTTGATCAACATCGTCAGCACGGTATTGATCCAGGTGGCAGGGTCGATGGCGTAGTGGGACATTCGAGGCTGATTACGGTACTGTAACTTCAGTAACGTCATAGATATCAGAATCGTCATGCAAGTGTTCGTTCGTTCAACGAGGTGGCCTAATGGCGCTCACGCCTGAAGATGTAGTCAATAAGAGGTTCCAGCACGTCAAGTTCCGTGACGGCTACGACCAGGACGAGGTGGATGATTTCCTCGACGAGGTCGTCGTGGAGCTCCGCCGGCTGTACCAGGAGAACGACGAGCTGCGCCAGAAGCTCTCCGCCGCCGAGCAGAAGCTCGCGGACCTCGGGGAGAGCGGTGCCGCGCCGGCAGTTCAGAGCCCGGAGCCGCAGGAGGCTCCGGAGGTTGCTGCCCCGGCTGCTCCCGCCGATCCGGCGGCGACCGCCGCGTTCCCCGCCCCGTTCCCGCAGGAGGCCCCGGCCGCCGCGCCGGCACCCGCCGAGCCGGCCCCCGCGGTCAGCGAGCCCGTCGTCGCGCCGGCAGCGCCCTCGTCCCCGGCGACCCCGGGTGACGCCCACGGCCTCATCGAGCTGGCCCAGAAGCTGCATGACGAGCACGTGGCCCGCGGTGAGCAGCGTGCCCATGAACTCATCTCCGAGGCCGAGCAGCGCGCCAAGGAGATCGTCGGGGCCGCCGAGACCAAGCGCCGCGAGACCCTGGAGAGCCTGGAGACCGAGCAGGCGAAGCTGGAGTCCAGCATCGACACGCTGCGCAACTTCGAGCGCCAGTACCGCACGCGCCTGAAGTCCTACCTGACCGACCAGCTGCGGGACCTGGAGTCGTACGGCTCCCTCGTCCCGGAGACGCTGGACGGCCAGCAGAACAACTCCGGCATCTAAGCGAGCCCTACCAGCTCATACGCGGAAGCCGGTCGTACGCCCGAGGTGGCGTGCGGCCGGCTTCTGCGCTGTCCGGCGGGCAGCACGGCGCGCACACGGCGTGCGGCCTGCTCGGCGGATGCCGATCGCAGTAGACTGGACTACTGCCGAGCGCCCGCCGCATCTGAGAGCCGGATGCGGCCCCCGACCAGACAAGGACACACGTGCCCCCCACCCGCCCCGCCCGTTCGCGGCTCATCGCGGCCCTGACCGGCATCGTCCTGGGCACCGTCGTCCTGGACCAGGTGACCAAGGCCATTGCGGTACTCACCCTCGAGGGGCTGCCGCGGACAGGACCGGGACCGGCGGTGCCCGTGATCGGCGATCTCGCCGGGTTCACGTTCTACCGCAATCCGGGGGCGGCCTTCGGCATGGGCGCCGGCAGCACCTGGATCTTCTCGCTCTTCGCGCTGGTGGTCCTGGTGGTCGTCATCGTGCTGCTGCGCCGGCTGGCGCACGGCGGCTGGGCGCTCGGCCTAGGGCTGCTGCTGGGCGGGCTGCTGGGGAACCTGATCGACCGGCTCGTCCGGCCCCCGGGTTTCCTTCACGGCGCGGTGGTGGACTTCATCGATCTGCGCCTGTTCATCTGCAATGTCGCCGATATCGCGATCACCGGCGCGGCGATCACCATGATCTGGCTGAGCATCCGCGGGATCGGCATCGACGGCAGCCGCGAGGGGGAACGCCGTGAGCGTACCGCCGACGACGCCGGCGCGGGCCCGGCCGAGGGCACCGGCGCCGGTCCGGCGGCGAAGGAAGGAACGACGTAAAGCATGAGCCAGGAGAAGTCCATTCTCGTCCCGGACGGCCTGGAGGGAGAGCGCGTCGACGTGGCGCTGGCCCGGCTGCTGGGCCTGTCCCGGAACACCGCCGCGCAACTGGCCGCCGACGGCGACGTCCAGGTGGACGGCCGGGCGGTGTCCAAGTCCGAGCGCCTCGTGGCGGGCAGCCGCGTGGACGTCGTGCTCCCGGCGCCGCCGCAGCCGCTGTCCATCGTCGCCGAACCGGTCGAGGGCATGCGGATCGTGCACGACGACGAGTCGTTCGTAGTGGTGGACAAGCCCGTGGGCGTCGCCGCGCACGCCGCCGCCGGCTGGGACGGACCCACCGTGATCGGCGGCCTGGCCGCGGCCGGATACCGGATCGCCACCTCCGGAGCCGCTGAGCGGCAGGGGATCGTGCACCGGCTCGACGTGGGCACCTCCGGCCTGATGGCCGTCGCCAAGAGCGAGCACGCCTACTCGGTGCTCAAGCGCGCCTTCAAGCAGCGCACCGTGAAGAAGACCTATCATGCGCTCGTGCAGGGCCTGCCCGATCCGGTCGAGGGCACCATCGAGGCGCCCATCGGCCGCCATCCGCGGCACGACGGCCTCTACGCCGTGGTCACCGGCGGCAAGCACGCCGTGACCCACTACGAGGTGCTGGAGGCTCACCGCCGGGCCGCGCTGCTGAAAGTCGACCTGGAAACGGGACGCACCCACCAGATCCGGGTGCACTTCTCCGCGCTCAAGCACCCCTGCGTCGGCGATCTGAGCTACGGCGCGGACCCGACGCTGGCGCAGCGGCTCGCCCTGACTCGGCAGTGGCTGCACGCCATGAGCCTGGGATTCACCCACCCGGAAAGCGGTTCCTGGGTGGAGTTCCACTCGGAGTACCCGCCAGACCTCCAGCACGCCCTGGACGTCATCCGCGGCATGCCCTGAGGCGTGCCCGGGCAGCGGCCGTCCGGTAGCCGGACCGCCCGGCCGGCCCGGCGGTCCAGCGGACAGGACGTCACAGCTAAGCACAGGTAAGGAGTCAATCCGTGGCCACTCAGCAGGGCGATTTCGTCCACCTCCACGTGCACACCGAGTACTCCATGCTCGATGGCGCCGCTCGGCTCGACGATCTGTTCAAAGCCGCCTCCGAGATGGAGATGCCGGCGCTGGCCACCACCGATCACGGCTATCTCTTCGGCGCCTACGACTTCTGGCAGAAGGGACAGCAGTACGGGGTCAAGCCCATCATCGGCGTGGAGGCGTACGTCGCGCCGGGGATCTCCCGCACCGACCGCACCCGCGTGCGCTGGGGCGATCAGTCGCAGCGCTCCGATGATGTCTCCGGTGGTGGCGCCTACACCCATATGACGCTGCTGAGCTACAACAACACCGGGATGCGGAACCTGTTCCGGGCCTCCTCGGTCGCCGCGCTGGACACCGTCTACTCCAAATGGCCGAGGCTGGACCGCGAGCTGCTGGAGACCTACTCCGAGGGACTCATCGCCACCACCGGCTGTCCCTCAGGAGAGGTGCAGACCCGGCTGCGGCTGGGCCAGTACGAGGAGGCGCGTCAGGCCGCCGCGGACTACCGGGACATCTTCGGCCCGGAGAACTACTACCTCGAGCTGATGGACCACGGCCTTCAGATCGAGCGCCGGGTCACCAAGGACCTGCTGCAGCTCGGGGAGGACCTGAACCTGCCGCTGCTGGCCACGAACGACCTGCACTACACGCACGAGCACGATGCGAAGGCGCACGAGGCCCTGCTGGCGATCCAGTCCGGTTCCAAGCTGACCGAACCCACCTATGACCAGGGCGGCAGCCGCTTCGCCTTCTCCGGCAGCGGCTATTACCTGAAGGGCGCGGCGGAGATGCGGGACCTGTTCCGCGAGCTCCCGCAGGCCTGCGACAACACCCTCGCCCTGGCCGAGCGCTGCGAGGTCTCCTTCGACACGAGCGCCAACTACATGCCGAAGTTCCCCTGCCCGCCCGGGGAGAACGAGGAGTCCTGGCTGATCAAGGAAGTCGAGTCCGGGCTGCACTACCGCTACCCGGACGGCATCCCGGGCGATGTCCGCAAGCAGGTCGAGTACGAGCTCGACGTGATCATCTCGATGGGGTTCCCCGGCTACTTCCTGGTGGTGGCGGACTTCATCAACTGGTCCAAGGACAACGGCATCCGGGTGGGCCCGGGCCGTGGCTCGGGCGCCGGCTCGATGGTCGCCTACGCGCTGCGCATCACCGATCTGGATCCGCTCAAGCACGGCCTGATCTTCGAGCGGTTCCTCAACCCCGACCGCGTGTCCATGCCGGACTTCGACGTCGACTTCGATGATCGCCGGCGCGGTGAGGTGATCGACTACGTCACCGAGAAGTACGGCGACGAGCGGGTGGCGCAGATCGTCACCTTCGGCACCATCAAGACCAAGCAGGCGCTCAAGGACTCCGCGCGGGTGCTGGACAAGCCGTTCTCGATGGGCGAGCAGCTCACCAAGGCGCTGCCTCCGGCGGTGATGGCCAAGGACATCCCGCTGGCCGACATCGAGAACCCCGATGCGCCCCGCTACGGCGAGGCGGAGGAGTTCCGTCAGCTGCTGGCCACCGATCCGGAGGCGCGCCAGGTGATGGACACCGCCAAGGGCCTGGAGGGCCTGAAACGGCAGTGGGGCGTGCACGCGGCCGGCGTGATCATGTCGTCCGAGCCGATCATCGACGTCATCCCGATCATGCGCCGGCTCCAGGACGGCCAGGTGGTCACGCAGTTCGACTATCCCACGGCGGAGACGCTGGGCCTGATCAAGATGGACTTCCTGGGCCTGCGGAACCTGACGATCATCTCCGACGCGATCGCCAACATCAAGCTCAACCGGGACGAGGACGTCGACCTGGAGAACCTCCCGCTGGACGACAAGGCGGCCTACGAGCTGCTGGCCCGCGGTGACACCCTGGGCGTGTTCCAGCTCGACGGCGACGGCCTGCGGTCCCTGCTGCGGCTGATGAAGCCGGACAACTTCGAGGATATCTCCGCCGTCATCGCCCTGTACCGGCCCGGCCCGATGGGCGCGAACTCGCACACCAACTTCGCGATGCGCAAGAACGGGCAGCAGGAGATCACGCCCATCCACCCGGAGCTGGAGGAGCCGCTCAAGGACATCCTGGACACCACCTACGGCCTGATCATCTATCAGGAGCAGGTGATGTCGATCGCGCAGAAGGTGGCCGGGTACTCGCTCGGCCAGGCCGACATCCTGCGCCGGGCGATGGGCAAGAAGAAGAAAGCCGAACTGGACAAGCAGAAGGTCGGCTTCTTCGAGGGCATGGCCGCCAACGGCTACTCCGAGGCCGCGGCGCAGGCGCTGTGGGACATCCTGCTGCCCTTCTCCGACTATGCCTTCAACAAGGCGCACTCCGCCGCCTACGGCCTGGTCGCGTACTGGACGGCGTTCCTCAAGGCGCGCTATCCGGCCGAGTACATGGCGGCGCTGCTGACCTCGGTCGGCGACGACAAGGACAAGATGGCGGTGTACCTCAACGAGTGCCGCCGCATGCACATCACGGTGCTGCCGCCGGACGTGAACGAGTCCGCGCTGAACTTCACCCCGGTGGGCAGCGACATCCGCTTCGGCATGGGCGCCGTGCGCAACGTCGGCTACCAGGTGGTGGAGGGCATCCGCGAAGCACGTGAGGAGAAGGGCGCCTTCACCTCCTTCTCCGATTTCCTCGACAAGGTGCCCAGCCACGTCTGCAAGAAGCGCACCCTGGAGTCCCTCATCAAGGCCGGCGCCTTCGACAGCCTGGGACACACCCGCCGCTCGCTCGTGGAGATCCACGAGGAGGCGGTGGACCAGGTGGTCGACGTCAAGCGGCAGGAGGCCAACGGCCAGTTCGACCTGTTCGCCGGCATGGGGGAGGAAGCCGCCGCGACCTTCAGCGTCACCATCCCTGAGCGGCCGGAATGGGAGAAGAAGGAGAAACTCACTTTTGAACGCGAGATGCTCGGCCTGTACGTCTCGGATCATCCGCTCACCGGCCTGGAGGGCGTGCTGGAACGCGAGGCCGATGTGCCGATCGCCGCGCTGCTGCGGGACGAGCACCGTCCCGACGGCTCGGTCGTCACGGTCGCCGGGATGATCACGCAGGTGATCCGGAAGGTCTCCAAGAACAGCGGCCGCCCCTACGGCCTGGTCACCATCGAGGACCTGGACGCGAGCATCGAGGTGATGTTCTTCGGGCAGGTGTACGAGCCGGTGGCGACGTTGCTCGCCACCGATCTGGTGGTCTCCATCAAGGGCAAGCTGCGCCGCTCGGATGACCGGGCGCCCAGCCTCTCCGCGCTGGAGATGACCATCCCGGACGTGACCGCGCCCGAGGACCGGCCGCTGTCCATCCAGCTGCCCATGAACAAATGCACTCCGTCGGTGGTGGAACAGCTGGAGTCCGTGCTGCGGACGCATCCGGGCCCCACCGATGTGCACGTGCGCCTGACCCAGCCGGGCCGGCGCATCGTGATGCGCCTGGACAACCGGCTGCGCGTCACCCCCAGCAGTTCCCTGTACGGAGACCTGAAGGCCCTGCTGGGCCCCCATTGCATCAGCGCGTAGGAGAAGAGGACGCCATCATGACCGATCGGCTGATCGACCGGCTCGACTTCCGCGGGATCCCGCTGGACCGCAGGACCCTGGCAGCCCGGCTGCCGCGAGCGGCGCTGGGCGCGCAGGCCGCGGCCGATGCCGTGCTGCCCATCCTGGAGCAGGTGCGCGCCGGCGGGCGCGAGGCACTGCTGGACCTGACCGAGCGCTTCGACGGCGTGCGTCCCGGGCGGGTTTTCGCTCCGGCCGATGCGATCGAATCCGCGGTGCGGTCGCTCGACCCTGCCACCCGTGCCGCGCTGGAGGAGTCCATCGCCCGGCAGCGGAGGGTCAGCGCCGCCCAGCGGCCCGCCGACCGCACCACGGAGCTGGCCGCTGGTGCGCGGGTCACCGACCGCTGGCTTCCGGTGGAGCGGGTGGGCCTCTACGTTCCCGGCGGCCGCGCGGTGTACCCGTCGACGGTCGTCATGAATGTGGTTCCCGCCCAGGAGGCCGGTGTCGACGCCCTCATCATCGCCTCGCCGCCGGGCCCGGATGGACTGCCGCATCGCGACGTGCTGGCCGCGGCGGGACTGCTCGGGGTGGAGACGATCCTGATCGCCGGTGGCGCGCAGGCCGTCGGCGCCCTGGCCTACGGTTTCGACCCTCAGGACGGCGAGTCGCTGGAGCCGGTGGACCTCATCACGGGGCCGGGGAACGCGTTCGTCGCCGCGGCCAAGGCGCAGGTCCGCGGGATCGTCGGGATCGACGCCGTCGCCGGGCCGACCGAGATCATCGTGCTCGCCGATGACAGCGCGCATCCGGCGCTCGTCGCCGCGGATCTGATCAGCCAGGCCGAGCACGATCCGCAGGCGGCCGCGGTCCTGGTCAGCCCCAGCGAGGCGCTGCTGCAGGCGGTCGAGGCGGAACTGGCCCGGCAGGTGCCGCAGGCGGAGCACCACGACCGGATCGCCCAGGCCCTGGCGGGGGAGCAGTCCGCGCTGATCCTGGTGGACGACCTTGAGGCCGGCATCGCCGTGACGAACGCCTACGCCGGGGAACACGTGGAGGTCATGACCGGCGAGCCGGCGGCCGTGGCCACCCGGATCACCAAGGGCGGCGCCGTGTTCCTGGGCGACCACTCACCGGTCAGCCTGGGCGATTACTGCTCCGGCTCGAACCATGTGCTGCCGACCATGGGCACTGCGGCGTTCTCCTCGGGGCTGGGGGTGCCGGCGTTCATGCGCCGCAGCCAGGTGATCGACTACGACCGCGAAGCCCTGGCCGAGGTGGCCGGGCACGTCGAGACGCTCGCGCGCGTGGAGGGCCTGCCCGCGCACGG
Organism: Sediminivirga luteola; assembly: GCF_014639315.1. Classification (GTDB taxonomy): domain Bacteria; phylum Actinomycetota; class Actinomycetes; order Actinomycetales; family Brevibacteriaceae; genus Sediminivirga; species Sediminivirga luteola. The sequence goes on along the minus strand of NZ_BMFY01000011.1, from coordinate 72,640 downwards.
CGCCGCCGTGACCCGCCGGTTCGGGGGAGAGGCGTGAACTGCCCGTTCTGCCGCAGCCCGGACTCGCGGGTGGTGGACTCCCGCGCCGTGGACGAGGGCAACGCGATCCGCCGCCGCCGGCACTGCCAGTCCTGCAATCGCCGGTTCACCACGCTGGAGACCACCAGCCTCATGGTGGTCAAGCGCTCCGGGATCTCCGAGGAGTTCTCCCGCGGGAAGATCATCGGCGGGGTCCGCAAGGCGTGCCAGGGCCGGCCGGTGAGCGAGGACGATCTGGCGGTGCTGGCGCAGCGGGTGGAGGAGAAGATCCGCAGTCGCGGCATTCCCTCGATCCCCGCCGACGAGGTGGGCCTGGCGATCCTGGAGCCGTTGCGGGAACTGGACCAGGTGGCCTATCTGCGCTTCGCCAGCGTGTACCAGGGCTTCGACTCGCTCGCCGATTTCGAGGCCGCGATCGAGTCGCTGCGCAAGGATCCTCCCGGCCGCTGAGTGTTTGGGAAGCGGCCGGCGCTGGTGTACTATCGAAGCCAACGCACCGCTTCGGACCAGGAGAGAAAACCCTGCCAGGCGGGCCGCGTTCCACAGACCGCCGCCGGCGGCATCGGAGGGGAAGCCGATCGCCGCCGGCGGCTTCTTTTGCCCCCGCACGGAAACCCGGAGTGAATTGCCGGGTTGGCCTTTAACCCACAGGTTGCCCGTGAATTCACGATCAACCTGTCCGTTTCTGCCATTTACCGGCGACTGTTCCGAATTCGGGGTTACAGACCCAGGAGGCGTGCCCAGGACCAGGCCGGCAGCAGGGCGGATGCCGCGCCGATGAGCGCGAACAGCCCCAGCCACAGCGCTGCCGGCACGTGGGTCAGGCGGGCCAGCGCCGCGGCGTCCGAGCGTTCCGCCCGGCCCCGCGCATGGGACGACATCAGGCCGCCGATGGCGCGCAGGCCCCCGGCCAGCAGCAGGACGCCGATGCCGATCGCGACGGCCGTTGACACCAGCGGCTCGTCCAGCCACCAGACGAACCCCTGGAAGGCGATCACGGCCAGGAACGCCGCGGCGGTGAGCAGCGAGCGCACCATCACCAGAAGCAGGACCAGCAGCACGGCGCCGGCGAACAACGCGGCCTGCGCCCATCCGGCGGCCGCAGCCCACAGGAACACCGCGCCGATCACCGGCGGCACCGGGTACCCGGCCAGCGTGGTGAGGATCAGACCGATCCCGCGGGGCTTGCCCGTGGTGACGGTCTCGCCCGACATGTCCCAGGACACCCGGATGCCCAGCAGCCGGCGCCCGGCCAGGATCCCCGCGACGGCGTGGCCGAGCTCGTGCACGACCGTCACCCCAATGCGCAGCAGCAGCCACAGCCGAGGCACGGTCAGCGCCAGCAGGCCAAGGGCGAGCCCGCCGGCCAGCAGCAGGACCAGCCGCTCGGGCTCCAGCGCGTCCAGGCCGGCACGCTCGAACCTTTCTGGCAGGCCGAGCCGGCCCAGCCCGTCGAACCCGCTGAGCAGCGCGGGGAGCGCGTTCCCGGCCCCTGGCGCGGCGATCGCGGGGAGCAGCACGGATCAGCCGGTGAACTCGTCGATGGCGGAGCCGCCGGAGCCTAGGATCACCAGCCGCTGGGTGGGCCGGGTCAGGGCGACGTACAGATCCCCGATGCCGGTGGCCCCGGAAGGCCTCCCGCCATTCCCGCCGGCGGTGCCGGACGCGGCGGACGGCGCGATGCGGCGGGGCTCGACGACGATCACCGAGTCGAACTCCAGCCCCTTGGCTTCCACCGGCGTGAGCACGGCGATCTCCGCGTCGATGCTGCCGCGCACTCCGGCGGTCCGGCCGCCGGTCGCATCATCCGCGCGCAACCGCTGAAGCACCTCATCGGCGAGGGAGCCGTCGGCGATCACCGCCAGCCGCCCGCCGGGCAGCAGATCGAGTTCCGCCGCCGCGGCCGCCGGCACCTCGGACAGCGCCGCGGCGGTGTCCGGGACCCGCCGGAACTGTGGTGCCCAATCGCCCTCCCGGACGCCGCGGGGCACGGACAGCTCGGGGAAATGGGCGGTCAGCAGCCGGTTGGCCAGCTCCATGATCTGCGCGGGCGTGCGATAGGAGACGGTGAGCTCGTGCGCCTCGAACCGGTTGCCCAGGTGGGGGCGGAGGATGTCCGCCCAGTTGCGTGCCCCGTTCGCGCGGGAGGTCTGGGCGAGATCCCCGACCAGCGTGGCCGATTTGCTCGGCACCCGCCGGTACAGGGCGCGCAGCTGCATGGGGGAGAGGTCCTGCGCCTCGTCGACGATCATGTGCCCGTACGTCCACTCCCTGTCCTCCGCCGCGCGCTCGGCCAGGCTCGTCGACGGGCCCTCGGCCGCCCAGCGGGCGGCCAGCTGATCGGCATCGACGTACTCGCTCACGCCGGTCATCTCCGCCACGTGCGCGGCGTACTCGCGCTCCTCGCTGCTGACGGCGCTGCGGCCGCTCTGCTCCGGCCCCTCTCCGAGCAGCTCCGCGAGTTCGTCCAGCAAGGGCACGTCCTCGACCGTCCAGGCCGCGTCCTTGGGCCGTTCCAGGGGCGACAGATCCGCGTGCAGGATGCCCGCTGCGGCCTCGGCCAGGCGATGCGGCTTGGACCAGAGGTCGCGCAGCAGTCCCTGGGGGGTGAGCGGCATCCACGCCAGGTTCAGCGCGACCCGCGCATCGCGGGACCGGCGGACATCGTCGATCAGACCCGGCAGTTCGGCCGGATCGGTGGTGCCCAGACGTTCCGCCAGCTGCTGCCCGAGCTGTTTCAGCAGGGTCTTGACGAAGCCGACCCGGGCGGCGTTGTGGGGTTCGCCGCTGCGCCGGGCGCGTTCCCGGGCCTGCCGGACCATCCCGGGCGTGAGCGCGAGGTCCTGCTGATGCACGTGCAGGACCTGCGTCTCCTCCGGCACGCGCTGGCGCAGCTCCACTGCGCGCCGCAGCACCCGCACCATGGCCAGATCGCCCTTCAGCGCCGCCGCGGCGGGCTCGTCCCGGACGGTGGCGTCGATGCCAGGGTAGAGCTGGCCGGGCGTCATCGGCACCGCGCCGGTCTCGCCGAGTGAGGGCAGCACCTTCTCGATGTAGCGCAGGAACACCAGGGAGGGGCCGATCAGGAGCACGCCGGACTTGGCGATCTGCTCCCGGTGGCGAAACAGCAGGTACGCGGCGCGGTGCAGCGCCACGGCGGTCTTGCCGGTGCCCGGCCCGCCCTGGACGACGACGGTGCCCTCGCGCGGGAGCCTGATGATGCGGTCCTGCTCGGCCTGGATGGTGGCGACGATATCGCCCATCCGGCCGGTGCGGCGCTCTTGCAGAGCCGCCATCAGCGCACCCTCGCCGCTGAGGCGCGCGCGCTGTTCCTCGCTGAGGTTCTCCAGGTTGAGGACATCGTCTTCAAGAGCGGTGACGCGGCGCTGTCTCGTGGTCAGATGCCGGCGACGCACCACATTCCCCGGACTGGCCGGGGTGGCCTGATAGAACGGCTCGGAGGCGGGAGCACGCCAGTCCATCAGCAGCTGCTGCCGGTGTTCGTCGGAGAGGCCGATGCGCCCGATGTACACCGGCTCGGGGGAGTCGTCCAGGTCGAGACGGCCGAAGCACAGGTTCTCCTCGGCGCTTTCCAGCCGGGCCAGCTGGTCCTCGTAGAGCTGCGCGAACGCGTCGCGCTCGGAACGGTTCTGATGGTGGCCGCCCACCCGTGCCAGCCGCATCCGGGAGAGCTGGGCGCGGGCCTCGGCACGCAGGCCGTCCAGACGGCCGTACAGGCGATCGAGGGTGGCCTGCTCGCGGCCGATCTCGTCGAGTTGCTCGCTCACGTGGACCTTTCCTTGAGGGGGATCACCGACGGGGCCTTCAGGATGCAAGCCTCGTTTTACCGGCCTTCCATTATGCCCCCTCATGCGCATTCACTGCCTGGGTGCCTCCCGGCCTGCCCGCGAACGCAGGGGCGTAAGCCCTCTGGCTCACTCGGGCGGCCAGACCAGCGCCGGGTCGTCACAGGGTCACCAGCGGGCCACCGGCGAGCAGGACGGGGCGGGTGCCGGGCATGTCTCAGGAGACGAAACGGCGCAGGGAGTCGTCGTGTCCGGCCAACAGCCGTGCCTGCGCCGGGCCGCCGCGCAGCGCGCGGGCGACGGCGAACCAGTCGGGCCCGTCGCCAGATGCGCGGGAGGCGGCCAGGACGAGGTTGCCGCGCCTACGTCCGCGCAGCTGCCCGGGATCGGCCGCCAGACCGCAGTGCTCGAAGACGCCCGCGGCCAGGCGCAGCTCCTCCCGGCTGGCGTCATGCGGGGGAGCATCGCCGATATTGGCCAGCAGCAGCCCGCCGGGGGCCAGCACGCGCGCGGCCTGGGCGTAGAACGTCTCGCCGCGCAGCGGCTCCGGCGTGCGGTCGTGATAGAACACGTCCCGGATGATCAGATCGAAACGTCCCTCCGGGAACCCGGCCAGCTCCGCCGCGGCGTCACCGGCGCGGAGTCTCAGCAGCGGGGCCCGCGGCAGGTCGAAACGTTCGCGGACGAGCCGCAGCAGCGCCGCGTCGAGGTCCACCCCGATCTGGCGGGAGCCGGGCCGCACCGCTTCGAGATGACGGGGCATCGAGCAACCGCCGGCGCCCAGATGGAGCGCGCGCAGGGGGCCGGCGGGAAGCACGGCATCGATGATCCGTGCCATCCAGTCCATGTACTCGAACTCCAGCCGGGCGGGATCGCCGAGGGCCACCTGGGAGGACGGCACCCCGTTGACATACAGGGTGAGCAGGCCGGGTTCGGCCGGGTCCGCCTCGATGCGCGCGGTGCCGGTGTCGACGGGGATCTCCGCGGCGGGCTCCGCGCCGGGGCGGCGGCGTCCCATGGTCCTCCTTAAGGGGCTCAGACGTCGTGAGGATGCGAGGTCACAGGCGCCACGGCGGGCCGTGCGCCATCCACAGCCTACGCGGGCCGGTGGACCGGAATGACCGTCACGCGATCGGCTGGCGGCATGAGCGAGACGACAGAACCCCTGGTCCTCACCGGCGGACCGCTGGACATCATCGGCGCGGTGCCGCACCAGCTCGGCCTGCATCCGCGCGACTCCCTCGTGGTGGTCTGCCTTTCCCGGACCCCGCAGGGCCGCCACCGGCTCGGCCTGACCGTCCGCGCCGACTTCGGCACGGCCGCCGCCGGCAGGCTCACCGCTGAGGCGGCCCGCGCCCTGGTGCGGACCGTCGAGGCGGGCGGCTGGGGCGATGCGGCTGTGCTGTGCTTCTACGACGAGGCCTTCGATCAGGCGCTGACGGCCGCGGAGGGCCAGTCGCATCCGCTCCGGCGGCGCTACCGGCAGGCAGCGGCTCTGCTCCAGGCGGCCTTCCAGGCCGAGGACCGCGCCGTCCTGGCGGTGTTCGGGGTCGGTGCGCGGTATTGCGGCGCGCTCACCGGCCGGGCGGCGGGCGAGGTGCACCCGCTGGATCGCATCGAGTCCGGGCCGCTGGCCACTCGGCTGGTCTACGAGGGATCCGCCCCGGCCGCCGATCTGGCGCAGGCCTGTGCCCTGCCGGTCGTCGCGGTGGTAGACCGGGAGCGTTTCTCCGCCGCGAAGGAGGAATGGCGGGGCCTGCGCAGCGAGGACCGCGACCGGGCCCGCGCGGAGGCGATGCTGCTGTGGATGCCCGGCGCGCAGCGGCTCTTCGAGGCCGAGCGGCTGGACTCGCACGAGGCGCTGCTGCGCTCGGGGGCCGTGGACGTCGATGCCCTCGCCGCTGTCGCGGTGGAGTCCTGGCGGCCGAGCATGCGGGATCTGATCTGCGTCTGCCTGGCGTCGCGGCGCGACCTGCGCAGCTGGCATTCCACGCTGCGGACGATGCCACAGCCCAGGCTGGTGCCGCACCCCACCGGCCGGGCGGTCGCGGCGCAGCTGCCAGGGCTGGGACGCACGCGCCCCGTCGCGGAGGAGATCGGCAGGGGAGTGCGGTACCTGGCGTTCTGGGCCGCGCTGGAGGACTCACCCGACCGGGCGCGCCCGCTGGCCATGATGGCCTGGCTCAGCTGGGCGGCCATGCACAGCTCTAAGGCGGAGCATTACGCCCAGCGAGCCCTGGAGGATCAGCCGCGCCAGAAGCTCGGCGCGCTGATCCTGGATCTGGTGCGCGGCGGCGCGACGCCCAGATGGGTCGGCCTCCAGGCAACGGGCCGCGCGTGAACCCGGAGTCAACAGCGCTTTCGGGAAATTGGGGCCTGTTGGAATACTCGTGGCACAATGGAGCGTTGACCCGGTCGAGACCCCATGCTTCGAGTGCGCGAGGACTTGACATGGGTCTTAGTGATGTCGCCTGAGAATCGCTCGGGTCCCCCGCTGTCGAAAGGTTTGCTAGTGCCGACGTCCCAGAAGGATACCGCCGTGACTGAGACGAGCGCGGCCACTGCCCGCACGACCGCCACCAAGACCGCCGGCTCCGGCGAGAAGACCAGCAAGCGAGCCCCGGCGAAGAAGACGGAGGCGAAGACCGGCACGAAGACCGCTTCGGCCAAGAAGAGCCAGCCCGCCGAGGACACCGGGACCGCTGCGGCGCCGGCGAAGAAGACCACCCGGTCGGCCAAGACCGCCAAGAGTACGGCTAAGCCCGGCAAGCGGGCGGGAGCCAAGAAGACCAAGCAGGAGACCGACGTCGAAGAGCTCCTGGAGACCCCCGACGTCGTCGAGGACACCGCGGAGGAAGAGCTGGACGCGGCCGAGGAGTCCGATGAGGCGAAGGCCGAGGACAAGGAGATCGCTGCCGCGACCGGCGGTTTCGTCTACTCCGACGCCGATGAGGACGACGCGCCCGCCCAGCAGGTCGTGTCCGCCGGCGCCACGGCCGACCCGGTCAAGGACTACCTGAAGCAGATCGGCAAGGTGGCGCTGCTGAACGCCGCCGAGGAAGTCGAGCTGGCCAAGCGGATCGAAGCGGGCATGTACGCCGAGTACCTCCTCGCCCAGGGCGACCTCGACCCCAAGCTGGCGCGCGAGTACAAGTGGATCGTGCTGGACGGCCGCCGCGCCAAGAACCACTTGCTGGAGGCGAACCTACGGCTCGTGGTGTCCCTGGCCAAGCGCTACACCGGCCGCGGCATGCTCTTCCTGGATCTGATCCAGGAAGGGAACATGGGTCTCATCCGCGCCGTGGAGAAGTTCGACTACACCAAGGGCTTCAAGTTCTCCACCTACGCGACCTGGTGGATCCGCCAGGCGATCACGCGCGCCATGGCAGACCAGGCCAGGACCATCCGTATTCCGGTGCACATGGTCGAGGTCATCAACAAGCTGGCCCGCGTGCAGCGTCAGATGCTCCAGGACCTGGGCCGCGAGCCCACCCCGGAGGAACTGGCCAAGGAACTCGATATGACCCCCGAGAAGGTCATCGAGGTGCAGAAGTACGGCCGCGAGCCGATCTCTCTGCACACGCCGCTGGGTGAGGACGGCGACAGCGAATTCGGCGACCTCATCGAGGACTCCGAGGCGGTCGTCCCGGCTGATTCGGTGAGCTTCACGCTGCTGCAGGAGCAGCTGCACTCGGTGCTCGACACGCTTTCCGAGCGGGAGGCCGGTGTGGTCTCCATGCGGTTCGGCCTCAACGACGGCCAGCCCAAGACCCTCGACGAGATCGGCAAGGTCTACGGCGTGACGCGTGAGCGCATCCGGCAGATCGAGTCCAAGACGATGGCCAAGCTGCGGCACCCGAGCCGCTCGCAGGTGCTGCGCGACTACCTGGACTGACGATCTGCGGCCCCGGCCGCCCCGCCGCCCGTCGCCCCCGGGGCTGAACCGGCGCGTCAGGTGGCGGCGGGAGCCGGTTCTGCGGAAAGCTGTACATGTGACCGAAACCAAGAATTCACCCGCGCCCGTGCAGGTGAGCGGAGCCCAGGTGCCCGGACCCGCGGCAGAGACGCTGCGGCCGGCCCTCCAAGCCGCTCTCGCCGCCGTCAGCCGGGCGCGCTTCCCTTTGCGGGTCGACGGCGCCGAGGAGGCCCTCTCCGCGCGGGAGAGCCTCGGTGCGGTGCTGCGGGATTACGCGTTGCCGCGTGTCTCAGGGACCCCGCTGCCCCTGCTCGTCGTCATCGGCGGGTCCACCGGCGCAGGCAAGTCCACCCTGCTGAACTCGCTGCTCGGCGCTGAGATCTCCACCGCCGGGGTGCTGCGCCCGACCACGACCGTGCCGGTCGTGGTATGCCATCCGGACGAGGCGGAACTGTTCCGCTCCGGGCGTATCCTCGGCGGTTTCGCCCCCGAGGGCGATGAGTCCCGCGGCGCCGCGGCCGAGGCGCCCAAGCTGCGGGTCGTGCCGGATGAGGCGGTGCCGGCCGGACTAGCCATCGTCGACGCCCCTGATCTCGATTCCGCTTCTGAGGACAACCGCGCCGGCGCGCATGCGCTCCTGGCGGCGGCGGACTTCTGGCTGTTCGTCACCACCGCCAGCCGTTACGCCGACGCGGCGCCCTGGGAACTGCTGCGCCGTGCGGGTGAGCACGGTACCGCGGTCGCGCTCGTCCTGGACCGCGTGCCGCCGCAGGCGAACCGCGAAGTACGTTCCCATCTGGCCGGGCTGCTGGCCGATGCCGGCCACGGATCGGCGTCCCTGTTCACCATCCCGGAGGTCGAGCTCGAGGACGGCAGGCTCCCGGAGGGGCTGGCACAGCCGGTGCGGTCCTGGCTCTTCGGCCTCGGAGCCCGCCCGGACGCGCGCGAGCGCATCGCCGGGAAGACGTTGCAGTCCGTGCTGAGCGCGCTGCCGGCACGGCTGGAGGAACTCTCCGCGGCCGTCTCGGCGCAGGAGACCGCGCACCGGGACTTGAAGGACGCCGTGGACGCGAGCCGCGGCCGCGCGCAGCGTGACCTCGATCAGGCCCTCGTGGACGGGCGGGTGCTGCACGGTGAAGTGCTCGCCCGCTGGCAGGACTTCATCGGCTCGGGACAGTTCTTCCGCGGGATCTCCCCGAGCCTGGCCCGGACGAGGGGTCACTCCGATGCGGCCGAGCAGCTGCTCGGCGCCATCCGGCGGAACCTCGCCGTGCTGATCCAGGAGACCGTCTTGGAACTGCACGCCGAGGCCCTGGGCGCGCTGCAGCGCCGGGGTGCCGGCCTGGCGGCGCTCACCGAGCATCCGGGGGCCGCGAGGCTTCCCGAAAGCACCACCGAGGAGGCCGAAGCCGCGGCACGGCAGTGGTCGCTGGCAGCGGAGACCCTCGTCACGGAGGCGGAGCAGAGGGCCAAGACGCGGGTGATGAGCTTCGGCGTCAAAGGCGTGGCCGCGGTGCTGCAGCTGGCAGTCCTCAGCGGTACGGCTCGAGAGACCGCCGGCGGTGACGCCGCTCGCCCCGTCGCCGGTACCGCCGCGCTGACGGAGAGCCTCCTGGATTCGCTGTTCGGCGGACAGGTGCGTGCCGAGCTGGCCGGCGCGCTGCGGGACCGCCTGCGCAGTGTCGCGGGACAGGCGGTCAGGGCGAGCCTGACCCCGTTGCACGCGCTCTTGGAGGACATCGCCCCGAACGAGGGGGTCGCGCACGAGTTGCGGCGGAGCGCCACGCGAGTGAGGGAGACACTGTGAGCACTGCGGAGAGCAACCGCGAGACCGCCGCCGCCCAGCAGACGGGGGCCGGAGAGCTCGACCGGCTCATGGACGGCATCGGCGAAGCGCTCGGGCTCGGGGAGGACAAGCTCTCGGCACCGGTACGCGCCGAAGCAGAAGCCGTGCTCGCCAAGGCGTCCGCGCGCCGTCGCATCAGCGAGTCCCACACCGTCGTGGCCTTCGCCGGCTCGACCGGGTCCGGCAAGTCGTCCCTGTTCAACGCCGTGGCTGGACTGGAGATCGCGCGGGTCGGAGCCAAACGTCCCACCACATCCCTGCCGACCGCCTGCATCTGGGGTTCCGGCGGGGAGGAGATCCTCGACTGGCTTAAGGTGCCACAGCGGCACCGCACCTGGCGGGAGTCGGCGCTGGACGCCGACGACCAGCGGGCGCTGCACGGCCTGATCCTGCTCGATCTTCCCGATCACGACTCCACCGAGGTGGAGCACAAGATCGAGTCGGACCGGATGATCGAACTCGTCGACGTCCTCATCTGGGTCGTCGACCCGCAGAAGTACGCCGACCACGCCCTGCACGCGCGGTACCTGCGTCCGCTCGCCGGTCACGCCGAGGTCATGGTGGTGGTGCTCAACCAGATCGACACCCTGGACGAGACCGAGCGGGACGCATGCCTGGCTCATCTGCGCACGCTCCTGGACGAGGACGGCCTGGCCGCCTCCCAGCTGCGCAGTGCCTCCGCGATCACCCGGGAGGGCGTGGGTGAGCTGCGCGAACTGCTCGCTGCGACGCTGCAGACCCGTCAGGCCGCGCAGGAACGCCTGCTGGCCGATGCCCGCTCGGTGGCTGAGCGGATCCGGGACGAACTCGGCGCGCCTGTACCGTCCGGTGCGGCGGGCTCGCCCGCGGAGCGGGGACAGCTCGTGGAGGCCATGACCGAGGCGGCCGGAGTTCCCGCCATCGCCTCGACCGTGCACGCGGACTATCTGCGGCGCAGCCACCGGGCCACGGCCTACCCGCTGACAGCCTGGCGCAGCCGCAGCGGCCCGGATCCGCTGGGCAGCCGGCACGAGCAGTCGATGCGTGCCGAACTGCGCCGTGAGGCCCTTCCGTCCACCAATCGCAGCCATCGTGCGCGGGTGGGCGTCGCCGCCCAGAAGGTCGCCGCCGGGCTCGCCGAGGACCTGCCGCCGAGCTGGCAGACCGAGATCGCAGAAGCCGCGCGGACCAGTACGCGGCAGATCGGCGAGACCCTGGACGAGGCGCTGGGGCGGGTGGACATCACTCCGCGACGTCCGGCCTGGTGGGGTGCGGTGCGGGCACTTCAGCTGCTGTTCCTGGCGCTGACCGTGGCGGGCGCCCTGTGGCTGCTGGTGCAGATCGTGCTGGGATCGCTCGGGGTGCCGCCCTTCGCCGGTTCCGTCCTGTGGTGGGTGCTGCCGGGCGGCCTGCTGGTGGCAGGGGCCGCAGGATCGGCGATCACCTCGCTGCTGGCATCGGGGGCCCGCAGGCGCGGCGCCGACCGGGCCGCGGCGGAGGTGGACGAACGGCTGCGCGGCGTCATCGCGGAGGTGGCCGATCACGCGTACCTCTCACCGCTGACCTCCGTCGTGGAGAGGCACCGCCGGCTGGTGGAGCGGCTGCGTCCCGAGCCGGCCAGCCCGGCTGAGCAGCCGGCAGACGCGAGGTCACAGGTGGCAGCCGGACGCTGAAGCCTTCCACAAGCAGAGCCCGGCGCTCGATCTTCCGCGGGACTCCTGCTGAGCTGAATCCTGTGCGGCGCCCGCCGTGCGGTTCTCTCATCAGGAGGTCACCGGAATGAAGACCATCACCACACTCGTCGGCAGCGTCGGCGGAGATCCGGAACAGGGGACGCTTCCCGACGGCCGCGCCTTCGCCAATCTGAGGCTGGCGGTGAATCCCAGCTATTACGATCGCGCCCAGGACGCCTGGGTCGACGGGGACGCCAGCTGGTACGACGTCCGTGCCTACGGCACGCTCGCCACGCACCTGGGAACGAGCGTGAAGAAGGGCGATCCTCTCGTGGTGCACGGCGAGCTGATCGTGCGTCCGTGGGAGAACGGCACGCGCAGCGGCATCGCCGTCGAGGTGATCGCCCATGCGGCCGGACCCAATCTGCGCTTCGGCACCGTGAACTTCGCCCGTAGCGGGCAGTCAGGACGCTCCGCGTCGTCCGGAGCGTCCTCCGGTGGCTGGGACGGGCTCGGGAGCCCCAGGCCGGAGCCGGGCGCCGCCGGCGACGAGGGGGAGCCGGGCATGCCGGACGAGCAGGACGGATCCGGGACCGCCCTCGGACCGGGCGCCTCGCCCGAGGATGTCTCCGGGCGGCAGACGGCGGAGGCCGGCGCGGGCACGGCACCCTTCTAGGGTGGGCAGCCGCCGCGCGCCCTGGCGCTCACGGGCTGGCGCACGCCGCCTGCCTCATCAGACTTTGAGCAGGCCCTGCCGCCGGCCGCCGTTCCGGTGCGGAGGCGGTAAGCTTGGGCCTTGGATTCTCGGCCGTGAAGGAGCACATGTGAGACGTCTGCTGACCGTGGCGGCGATCCCGCTCTGCGCGATCGCACTGTCGTCCTGCGAGCTGCTGGGACTCGGCGGCGCGCGTGACGATATGCCGGCTCCCGCGGTCCCGGAGGAACAGCCTCCCGAGGTCGAGCAGGTCCGTGAGGCGGTTTCCTCATTGCTGGAGGGCGAATCCCACCCCTCCAGCGACGAGATCTTCTCCACCCTCGAAGAAGCCGGCTACGATCCGGACCAGCTTGAGGCGACCATCGACGCGTCCCCCCTGGAGAACGAAGTGCCCTCCAAGGTCTTCGCGGTGCGCACGGACCAGGGCTGCATCGTCGGGGAGATCCGTGCCGGCGATCTGACCCTGCTGATGCAGCGCTCGGTGGAGAGCGTCGAGGTGTGCCTGTTCGGGGACGTCGACCGTCCCGAGGGCGTGGAAGCGCCGGAGGGCGATCCGCGCACCGACGGCGAGGACGGCGGCGCCGGGCACCTGCCGGACGAGAGCATCGAGACCTCGGAGGAGCCCCCGCCCGGCGAGGACGGCGGCGGAGGCCTGGGCGGCAACTGATCCCGGCAGGAGGCGCCACCCCCGCGGCCCGTCCGACGCAGGGACGCTCCCGGCCCGTCCTCGCCCGCCTGCCGTGATTGTCCCTGTGGCAGCGGGAGGCAGTAGCCTTGAGGGCATGGCGGAGTTCATCTACACAATGCACAAGGCGCGCAAGGCGCACGGCGACAAGGTCATCCTCGACGACGTCTCCATGTCCTTCTACCCCGGCGCCAAGATCGGCATGGTCGGTCCCAACGGAGCCGGTAAGTCGACCATCCTGAAGATCATGGCCGGCCTCGAGCAGCCCTCCAACGGCGAGGCACGCCTGAGCCCCGGGTACACGGTGGGCATCCTGCTCCAGGAGCCGCCGCTGAACGAGGAGAAGACGGTCCTGGGCAATGTCGAGGAGGGCGTCGGCGAGATCAAGGCGAAGCTCGACCGGTACAACGAGATCTCCGAGCAGATGGCCGATCCGGACGCGGACTTCGACGCGCTGATGGAAGAGATGGGCAAACTGCAGGAGGCCATCGACGCCGCCGACGCCTGGGATCTGGACTCCCAGCTGGAACAGGCCATGGACGCGCTGCGCTGCCCGCCGCCCGACGCCGATGTCTCCGTGCTCTCCGGCGGTGAGCGCCGGCGCGTGGCGCTGTGCAAGCTGCTGCTGGAGAAGCCCGATCTGCTGCTGCTGGACGAGCCCACGAACCACCTGGACGCCGAGTCCGTGCTCTGGCTGGAGCAGTTCCTGCAGAGCTACGCCGGCGCCGTCATCGCCATCACGCACGACAGGTACTTCCTGGATCACGTCGCCGAATGGATCGCCGAGGTCGACCGCGGCCACCTCTACCCCTACGAGGGCAACTACTCGACCTACCTGCAGAAGAAGCAGGAACGTCTTCAGGTGCAGGGCAAGAAGGACGCGAAGCTGCAGAAGCGTCTCAAGGAGGAGCTGGAGTGGGTCCGCTCCAACGCCAAGGCACGGCAGACCAAGTCGAAGGCCCGTCTGGCCCGTTACGAGGAGATGGCCGCGGAAGCGGAGAAGACCAGGAAGCTGGACTTCGAGGAGATCCAGATCCCGCCGGGCCCGCGCCTGGGCGATATCGTCATCGAGGCCACGGATCTGAGGAAGGGCTTCGGGGATCGTGTCCTGATCGAGGACCTGAGCTTCTCACTGCCGCGTAACGGCATCGTCGGCGTGATCGGCCCGAACGGCGTCGGCAAGTCGACCCTGTTCAAGACCATCGTGGGCCTGGAGGATCTCGACGGCGGAGAGCTCAAGGTCGGCGAGACGGTCAAGATCTCCTATGTGGACCAGTCACGCGGCGGCATCGACCCGGAGAAGTCGCTGTGGGAGGTCGTCTCCGACGGGCTCGACTTCATCCAGGTCGGCAATGTCGAGATGCCCTCGCGGGCGTACGTGTCCGCCTTCGGGTTCAAAGGACCGGACCAGCAGAAGAAGGCCGGCGTCCTGTCCGGCGGTGAGCGCAACCGGCTGAACCTGGCGCTGACGCTCAAGCAGGGCGGCAACCTGCTGCTGCTCGACGAGCCGACCAACGACCTGGACGTGGAGACCCTCGGCAGCCTGGAGAACGCCCTGCTGGAGTTCCCCGGCTGCGCCGTGGTCGTCTCGCACGACCGGTGGTTCCTCGACCGCGTCGCCACGCACATCCTCGCCTGGGAGGGCACGGAGGAGAACCCGGCCAGCTGGTACTGGTTCGAGGGGAACTTCGAGGCCTACGAGGCGAACAAGGTCGAACGGCTCGGGCCCGATGCGGCGCGTCCGCACCGGGTCACGCACCGGCGCCTCACCCGCGACTGAGGCACGGAGGCGGCGCGCCGGCGCCGCCTCAGACCTCCGGGATCCGCACGACGCCCTGCTGGCCGACCGTGGCCAGCAGGGCGCCGTCGCGCTGGTAGATGCGCCCCAGTCCGAGGCCGCGGCCGTTCTCCGCTGAGGGCGACTCCTGCACGTACAGCATCCACTCGTCGGCGCGGACCGGCCGGTGGAACCACATGGCGTGGTCGATGCTGGCCATCCGCAAACCGGGTGTCAGCCAGGTCAGCCCGGCCTTGCGCAGGGTGGGCTCCAGCAGGCTGAAATCGCTCGCGTACGCCAGGATCGCCGCGTGCAGCCCGCGGTCGCCCGGCAGCTGTCCCTGGCCCCGGAACCAGATCCGCTGGAGCGAGCTGCGCTCCGGCGCCGGCCGGCCGTACAGCGGCGCCTCGACCGGGCGGTAGTCGAACGGCCGCTTAAGCACCCAGTCGGTCACATGCGGCAGGTTCACCCGGCCGAGCAGTTCGGCGATATCGGGAAGGTCCTCCGGATCCGGCACGTCATCCGGCATGGGGGCGGCGTGCTCGTATCCGGGCTGATCGAGCTGGAACGAGGCGATCATCGACATGATCGGCTTGCCCTTCTGGTAGGCCTGCACTCGCCGCGCCGAGAAGGAGCCGCCGTCGCGCAGCCGGTCCACGCCGAAATCGATCGACTCCGCCACGTCCCCGGCGCGCAGGAAGTAGCCGTGCATCGAGTGGATGAACCGGCCGGGGTCCACGGTGCGGGTGGCCGCGACGATGCACTGCGCCAGCACCTGGCCGCCGAAGACCCGGCCGTCGGGCTTGTACTGGCTGGGACCGGAGAAGCGCTCGGCCTCGGGTCCGGCGCTCTCGCTGACCGGGTGCAGATCCAGGGTCCGCAGCAGATCGCGGGTGTTCTCGTCGTTCACGTGGAGTCCTTCGCATCGAACAGGCGGGCCTCGCCAGCTTCCGCCGTGGCGCCCGGCGGACCGGCGGCACGGGTGAAGGTGGCAGAATCGAGCATATGACACCCGCCCCCTCGCCCTTCGACGCCGTGCTGCCCCCAGGCCCCCGCGCCCGCGTGCTGGTGGACCTGCGCTGGGGAGACCTGGACGCCTACGGGCACGTCAACAACGTGGCCGTCGCGCGGCTCCTGGAGGAGGCGCGGGTACGGATCCTGGGCTCGCCCACAGCCCATACCGATGCGGTGGACGCCAGCGGGCGACCGCCCGCCGACGGCTGGGACGAGCACGCAGACCCGGCGTGGCGGATCTTCTCCGCCCGGGCGCACGACACGCAGTACCTCGTGGCCTCGCACCGGATCGAATACCGGCGGGCGCTGGCCTATCGTCCCGGGCCGGTCGGTATCGTCCTGGTGCTCTCACGCATCGGCGCGGCGAGCATCGTCGTCGGCTATGCGCTCGGCGCTCCCGGAAGCGGTGAGATCGCCGTGGTCGCCGAAACCGAGATCGTCTTCGTGGACGCCGCGACGGGGCGCCCGCGGCGCTTAGAGGACGAAGAGCGGCGGCAGCTGGAGCCCTTGCTCTCCGGCCCGGTCCAGCTCAGGCGCCGATGATGCCCGCTGCCGGCGCGCTCGAGGGCTTCCGCCTGGACGCCACGGCCCGGACAGATCTGGGCACCTATCTGGGCCGGGCCAGGCGCCTGGACCCGGATGGCGCCGTGCGGCTGGCCGTCTCCGGCGATGTGCTCGTGGCCACGGTTGCGGTCCTGCATCCGAAGGGGCTCTCAGATCCCATGCCGCTGGCGCTGGGGATGCGCATGGTGCGCCTGCTCGGGGTGCGCCCCGGCGATGGGGACGTCACGGTGCCGCTGAGCGGCATGACCGACCGGCTGGCGCGGTTGAGCCGCACGGGTGATGACTGGGTGGAGATCCCGCCACAACGTTCCTTCGTGGTGTGGGCGGGGATGAGTCCGCCGCGTTCGGGCTGGGAGCCGGCCGGGGAGCTGGAGGCGCAGGTCCTGCAGGCCTATGCGGAGGAGGGCGTCCGGGCCGTCAGGGAAACGGCCGGGGACTCGCTGGGCCAGGCACTGGCCGACAGAATCCGCAGTGACGTGTGGGGCCGGCGCGTGGAGTACGGCCTGCCGGTCGGGGCCGCCTTCGCCATGAGCGGACTGGGCTTCCTCCCGCAGCCGGCGGAGAGTGTGAAGGTGCTGCGCAACGGTATGTGGCTGCGGCTGAGCAGTCGCACGGGCCATGTGCTGAGCCGCGCCGAGACGGTCTGAGCCGGCCTCACGGACCGGACCCGGCGCCGTCGACCAGCGGCGGGCTCTTGTGGACCCGCACGGAATGGTCTGCCCGTTTCAGAGCAGCCGGCGCCGTCCGGGATCGGGGCCGATGGGACCCGGCTCGGGCTCAGCAGCCGGGGCAGGCGTGGCCTCATCGAAGCTGTTCACCATGGCGGTGGCGGCGCGCTCAAAGTAATCGCCCATGATCTGCCGGTGCAGGGGAGGCAGGTCCAGTGAGTCCAGCGCCGCTTCCATGTGCCGCAGCCACGCGTCCCTTGCGGCCGGAGTCACCGGGAAGGGGGCGTGGCGCATCCGCAGCCGAGGGTGGCCGCGCTCCTGGCCGTAGGTCTTGGGCCCGCCGAAGTACTGTTCCAGGAATGTCCGCAGGCGGTGCTTGGCGCCCTCCAGTTCCGTGCCCTCCGGGTACATGGCGATCAGTAGGGAATCTTCCGCGACGCCCTCGTAGAACCGGTCTACCAGCCGGCGGAAGGTCTCGTGCCCGCCGACCTCCTGGTAGAAGCCGTCGGGGACGGGGGAGAAGGACATCGGGGCGCTCCTTGGGACATCACGAGTGGTGGCGCTGCCGGGCGCCACAGTCGATTCTACCGGCGGTGCCGGCGCCGGAGGGTAGCCGCCGGTGCCGGCTACTGGCCGGTGAACAGCGGCATCGGCGGCAGCGGGATCTTGATGCCCGCCTCGTCGAGCTTGTCCTTGAGCCGGACCCGGAAGGCACGGGCCACGGCCCACTGCTCTAGTGGCACGGTCTTAATCACCAGGCGCACGGTCATGCCGGTGCCGTCGAGTGTCTCCACGCCCCACAGTTCCGGCTCCTCCAGGATCTTCTCGCCCAGTTCGGGGTCCGCGCGCAGCTCGGCACCCACCTGGCGCACCAGCTCGTTAACCGTTTCCACATCCGCGTCGTAGGGCACCCGGACGTCCATCACGGCGCGGGCCCAGCCCTGTGAGTTGTTGCCCACCCGCAGGATCTCGCCGTTGCGGACGTACCACAGGGTGCCATTGACGTCGCGGATCTTCGTGATGCGCAGGCCGACCTCCTCCACCGTTCCGGAGGCCTCGCCGACGTCGATCACATCGCCGATGCCGTACTGGTCCTCCACCACCATGAACAGTCCGGCGAGGTAGTCCTTGACCAGGGTCTGCGCGCCGAAGCCGATGGCGACACCGGCGATGCCCGCGCTGGCCAGGATCGGCCCCAGATTGAAGTCCAGCTCCGAGAGCACCATCAACACCGTGATCACGGTGATGATGATCGAGGCAAGCGAGCGCAGCAGGCTGGCGACGGTCTGCGCGCGCTGCTTGCGCCGCTGCAGCGCCTGCGGCGAGTCCTGCTCGATGATCCGCTCGGTGGCCTGCCGCAGCCGGGTCCGCTTGGCCCTGGTCTCGACCGTGGAGCGCCGGGCCGCCCCGCCGCTAATGATGTGATCGGTGAAGCGGCGGACGAAGACCCGCACCAGCAGGTTGAGGGTCAGCGCGATCAGGATGATGATCCCGATCCGCAGCGGGGTGCCCAGCAAGAACGCCCAGTCGGCCTCAGCGACGGTCTCGACGGTGTCCTGGACGGGTTGCTTGAGGGTCTTCGTCAGCTCATTCATACGGCCCCCACTGTAGTCATCCGGATTGACGGCACCCGCACACGGGCTGGACGCCGGCTTAAGACCCTTCCTGCCGATCCGCCGCCTGCGCCCGGAGGGCGCGCTCGGCCTCGTCCACGTTCTCTTGCATGATGCGCAGCAGGCCGGCCGGCGCATCGGCGTTGGCGTCCAGCCAGCGGCGGGCCAGATCGAGGGCCTCCGGCGTCGCCGGAGGGAACAGGCCGCGCGCCAGCTGCTGGGCGATCTCGCCGGCCCGGGCGTCCCAGGCGCCGCGGATGTCGTCGAAGTAGCGGGCCGCCAGCTCGCTGCGGGCGGCCTGCCCGCTGCGGCGGAAACCGGCGATGAGCGCCGCGGATTCGGCGTTGCTGCGGTTGCCGTGCAGCAGGTCGTCCATCACCTGGCGTTTGGTGCCCGGTGAGGGATCGGCTGCGGTGGCGGTCAGGTGGTGTCGCTGCCCGGCGGCGGTGTTGTCCTCCGCGAGCGCTCCCGCCAGGGTCTCCTCCCGCAGCGCGGAGGTCGCGGCGAGACCGGCGATCAGGTCCCAGCGGACATCGGCATCCACCGTGAAGCCCTCCAGCACCAGCTCGCCCGAACGCAGCCGGTCCAGCCAGCCGGCCTGCTCCGGGGTGCAGGCCAGCCGGGCGAGGGCACGGACGTACTGCAGCTGGTGGTCGGACCCCGCCGGTGCCGTCTCCGCCAGGGTGACGAGGCGGTCGCCGATGCCGGCCAGGACCTGGGGCCGACGGTGCGGGGCGGTGTACTCCTCGGCGACGAGCACGAGCTGCCTGATCTGCACCAGCAGCCCGGTGGAGTCGGGGATCGACGGCAGTCCCGCCAGGGCGAGGTCTAAGAAGCGGGAGGCAGGCAGCTCCGCATCGCGGGCCATGTCCCAGAGCGCACCGCGCACGAGCGCCTGGGCCAGGGGATCGTGCAGGCGGCCGAGCCCGTCCTCGCACGCGCGTAGCGACTCCGGATCCAACCGGATCTTGGCATAGGCTAAGTCCCCGTCATTGAGGAGCACCAGAGCCGCCGCGGGCACGCCCTCCAGCCCAGGTACCGGCGTCTGGGCGCCGTCGATGTCCAGCTCGGTGCGGTGGGAGAGGACGAGCGCCCCGTCGTCCTCGACGTAGCAGCCGATCCCGATGCGGTGCTGCCGCAGCGTCGGATGCGATTCTGGTGCGCTCTGCAGGACGCGCGCGTTCCGGATCCGGCCCGCCTCATCCACCGTGTAGTCCAGTCGGAGGGTGTTGACCCCTGCCGTCTGCAGCCAGCGTGCGGGCCAGTCACCCAGATCCCGTCCGCTGGCGGCCTCCAGCTCGGCGAGCAGATCACGCAGCTCGGTATTGCCCCAGGCGTGCCGGGCGAAATAGCGCCGCACGCCGGCTAGGAAGTTCTCCAGACCCACCCAGGCAACCAGCTGGCGAAGCACGGAGGCGCCTTTGGCGTAGGTGATGCCGTCGAAGTTCACCTCGACGTCCTGCAGATCGCGGATGTCCGCAACCACCGGATGGGTGGAAGGCAGCTGGTCCTGCTTGTACGCCCAGCTCTTCTCCATCGAAGCGAAGGTGGCCCAGGCGCCGGTCCAGCGGGTCGCCTCAGCGGCAGCGAGGGTGGAGGCGAATTCCGCGAAGGACTCATTGAGCCATAGATCGTCCCACCAGCGCATGGTGACCAGATCGCCGAACCACATGTGAGCAAGCTCATGCAGGATGGTCACGGTGCGGCGTTCCACGACCGCCTCGGTGGGGCGGGAGCGGAAGACGTAGTCCTCGACGAAGGTCACGCAGCCGGCATTCTCCATTGCCCCGGCGTTGAACTCGGGGACGAACAGCTGGTCGTACTTCTCGAACGGGTACGGATGGTCGAAGGCGTCCTCGAAGAACTCGAATCCGGCCTGAGTGATGGCGAAGATCTCCTGGGCGTCCACGTGCTCGAACAGGGAAGCACGGGCGTAGACGCCCAGCGGGATGCGGTCCCCGTTGGAGGAGGTCAACGAGGAGTGGGCGCTGCGGTAGGGGCCGGCGACGATGGCGGTGATGTAACTGGAGATCCGCGGGGTCGGCGCGAAATGCCATACCGCCAGCTCGTCCGATGCGTCCCCGGCGGGTGCCTGGGGCGCCGGGGTGGGGGAGTTGGACACCACCGTCCAGTCCTTCGGCGCAGTGACGGAGAATGCGAACGAGGCCTTCAGGTCGGGCTGGTCGAAGACGGCGAAGACCCGGCGGGCATCGGCGACCTCGAACTGCGAGTAGAGGTAGACCTCCCGGTCCACCGGGTCCACGAAGCGGTGCAGCCCTTCGCCCGTGCGGGAGTATTGGAACCGGCCGGAGACCACGAGGTCGTTCCGTTCCGCTAGCCCGGGAAGGCGAATGCGCCCGGGAGTGACGACCTCGTCGAGAGGCAGCGAGTTGCCGTTGAGCACTACCTCGTGAATCTCCTCGGCGATGGCGTCGATGAACGTCTCGGCCCCTGGCTCCGCCGTGAAGGTGACCGTGGTGCGACTGGTGAAGTCACGGTCGTCGTCTCCGAGCCTCAGCTCGACGGCATAAGCGTCCACGGCGACCGTGGCTGCCCTGAGACGGGCTTCCTCACGGGTGAGATTGTGCTGTGGCACGGATGGGAGCTCCTTCACGTCCGTTGACGTCCCGGTGCCGCCGAATGGCGGCCCCACGCTGATCGTGGATCGATTCTCCCACGTTCGGGCGGGAATTCTCCGGCGGCCGGTCACGGGATAGTGTTGGGTCGTAAGACCGGTGCCCAGCGGTGCCGGTCCTGGTGCGGTAGCCACGATCGAGGAGGACGCTGCGATGGCCGAGAAAGTTGACTTCTGGTTCGACTCCATCTGCCCCTGGGCGTGGATGACGTCCCGGTGGGTGCTGGAGGCGGCGAAGGTGCGCGATCTGGACGTGCACTTCCACGCGATGAGCCTGTCGGTTCTGAACGAGGGCCGCGATCTACCGGAGAAGTACCAGGAGCTGATGGCCAAGGCCTGGGCGCCCGCGCGGGTGGTCACGGCGGCGGCCGCCGAGCACGGCGAGGAGGTCCTCGGCACGCTGTACACGCAGATCGGCACCCGGATCCACCCCGGCGGCCGTAAGGACTACCGCGAAGTGCTCGCCGAGGCGCTCGACGCCGCCGGCCTGCCGGCAGAGCTTTTGCAGGCAGCGGATTCCGACGCTTATGACGAGAGGTTGCGGGCTAGCCACGCCGAGGGGATCAGCAAGGTGGGCGAGGACGTTGGCACCCCGGTCATCGCGGTGGCCGGAACAGCCTTCTTCGGTCCCGTCGTCACCCCTGCCCCGAAGGGTGAGGCTGCCGGCAAGCTCTGGGACGGTGTGCTCGCGGTAGCGCAGACCCCCGGTTTCTACGAGCTCAAGCGGACCCGCGATCAGGATCCGATCTTCGACTAGGCGCTCCCCGGCGAGAAGCCGGGCGGCGAGCGAGTATTGAGACGGCGAGGAGAACCATGCGCGTACACCTGGGAACCGACCATGCCGGTTTCGAGTTCAAGGAGATCCTGAAGAACCACCTGGCCCAGTCCGGCCACGATGTGGTGGATCACGGTGCTCACGATTATGACGCCGATGACGACTACCCGGCGTTCTGCATCGCGGCCGCCGAGGGCGTGGTGCAGGACCGGGCCGGCGGGATCGACGCGCTCGGCGTGGTCATCGGCGGTTCCGGCAATGGCGAGCAGATCGCCGCGAACAAGGTGCGCGGGGCACGCGCGGCTCTCGCCTGGAACGTCGACACCGCCAAGCTGGCCCGCCAGCACAACGACGCGAACCTGGTCTCCATCGGCGCCCGCCAGCACTCCCAGGGCGAGGCGATCGCGATCGTGGACGCCTACCTCGCCGAGCCGTTCACCGGCGGGGAGCGCCACGTCCGGCGGATCGGCCAGATCTCGGACTACGAGAGCCGCTGAGGCCGCGCCGGATCAGGGTCAGAGCGACCCGACGGCGCGTGCCCTGATCGTCACCGCCCCACCCGCCGAGTACGCCAGCGGCACCTCCTCGATCGCCGCGATGCGCACGGTGCCGGGCCGGGCGCCGGCGGCGACGGCGCGCTCCGTGGCCACGGCCCCGGCCCGGGCCACGGCCTCGCGGTGAGGCGTCTCCGTCAGCTGGAAGGTCTGCTCCGCCTGGCCCGCGATGTCGCCCAGCGCGGCGCCGATCGCATTGGCGGCACCGGCGTGCTCGGGCCGGACCAGCCGGGCGACCCCGTCGAGCTCGGGCGGGGCGATCAGAGCGCCGCCGCCCACCAGGACCACGTCGATGGGCGCGGCGTCCGGCTTCATCCGGTCCACCGCGTCCTCCAACCCGGCACGGATGCGTTCTCTGGCGGCCTCCAGCGTGGCGGCGTCCAGGGTGACCGGCCGGGTGCCGGGGATCTGAGCCCAGCCGGAGGCCAGAGCGACATCCGTCGCGGTGAGGGTCTCGCCGCCGAAGGCGAGCGCGGCGGAGGTGATCCGGTAGCCGACGCTGCCTGGTCCGACCTGGAGGTCCCGGCCGGAGCCGTGCACCACCGAGCCGCCGCCGAGGCCGGTGGCGAGCACATCGGGCATGCGGAAGTTGGTGCGGATCCCGCCGATGTCCACCGCCTGGGCGGACTGCCGGGGGAACCCGCCGGTGAGCACGCCGATGTCCGTCGTGGTCCCGCCGATGTCCATCACCAGGCCGTCTGTCATCCGGCTCAGGTGGGCGGCACCGCGGATCGAGTTGGTGGGGCCGCAGCCGATGGTCAGCACCGGGAAGCGCCTGGCGTAGTCCAGGCTCATGAGCGTGCCGTCGTTCTGCCCGAACCAGATCTGCGCGGTGACGCCTCGCGCCTGCAGCGCCCGTGAGAACCCGCGGGACATGGAATCCAGGGTGCTGCGCAACGCCGCGTTGAGGATGGTCGCGTTCTCCCGCTCCAGGAGGCCGACCGCGCCGATCTCGGCGGAGACGGACACCGGAACGCCCAGCAGCTCGGCGGCGATTCGGGCCGCCTGCCGTTCCTGCTCCGGCACCACGGGGGAGAACACTCCGGTGATCGCGACGGCGTCCACCTCGCCGCGCAGCCGCTCGCAGGTGCGCGCCAGCGCCGCGGGATCGAACTCGGTGATCGGCCGGCCGTCGATCTCGTGGCCTCCGGGGAGCATCGCACTGCCGCCTTCGACGGCGGTGCGCAGTTCGCCGGGCCAGCCCTCCAGCGGAGGCACGGACGTCGTGGCAGGGGCGCCCAAGCGGATCACGCCGACCCGGCCGAGCCCCCGCCGCTGCACGATCGCGTTGGTGCAGTGCGTGGTCCCGAGCATGGCGTGCGCGATCGCCTCCGGCGGGCATCCGGTGCGCTCGAGCAGCAGGTCGATGGCACGTTCGACCCCTTCGCCGGTGTCGGCCGTGGTGGGCGTCTTGACCGAGCCGACGACCCGGAGATCCTCGTCCAGCAGCGCCGCATCGGTGTTCGTGCCGCCGACGTCGATGCCGAGGCGGTACCCTCCTGTGCTCATCGTGCCTCCTGCCGCGTGCTCATGGCCGCCGTCCCTGCGAGTTCCTCTACGGGCCGGTACTCCTCCTGATAGCCGAAGTGCGCCGGCCCGGCCTCCGCGATGCCGCGCGGGGTGCGCCAGCGCTCGTCGCACGGCATGGCGATGACGTGCACCCGGGCGCCGTAGGCGAGGTTCTCGGTGGTCACCGGTGCCGAGGTGACCTGGTCCAGCACGGCGATCAGATCGGGGGTGACGGCAGCGAGGGCGCCGTCTCGGTGGGCGATGAGGAACTCGTTCTGGAACCGGATCGTCAGTTCCTGTCCCCGGTGGTCGCCCAGTCCCTCCAGCTGGGCCTCGCCGCGGGTGAAACCTGCGGAGAAGCGGCGGTCCAGATGGACGATCTTGCCCTCGAAGAGCAGATGCCCGTCCAGCCGGCGCAACAGCCCCTGCAGGCGCTCGCCGCCGCGCACATCGTTGTCCGTCAGCGCCTTCCCGAGAGAATGCGCCAGGCTGAGGGTGCCCGGGATCGCGCACTCGCGGGTGACGTCGCCGGGGTAGGCGTAGTCGCACATCGTCGCGGTCCCGCCCATCTCCACGGTCACCGCGCGGGCGAGCCGTTCCGACCACGGGCCCGACACGGCGTCGAGGACGACGCGGTTGCCCAGATGGTCGACCATCGCGGCGGTGCCGGGACCGTATCCGGCCAGGTGGAAGGTGACCATCTGTGCCTCGGGGAAGGCCCGTCCCATCGCGTCGGCGTCCACCACCGGGAGGCCGGCCGCCGCTGCGGCGGCGATGGGGACGAGCGAGTTCCCGCCGCCGATCTCGATCGGCATGAGCGCCGTCGGCACCCGCCCGGTCGCCTCCCGTAGTGCGTCGAGCACACCGGTGAACTCGTCCAGGGAGGCGATGCTCTCGTTCGCCACGGACGGCGCGCCGATCATCCCGATCGGCACGACGAAGTCCTCCGCCGTGAGGCTCTCCGCCGGACGCACGGGGACCTCCCCGCGCTCACGGATCAGCCGCCGTGCGGTCAGGGCGCCCACATGCGGGTCCCCGCCGCCACCGGTGCCCAGGAGCGTGGCGCCCAGCGCGATGGGCTCGATGTCCGCGGTGCCGATCCGCTGGAGGCCGCTCATGCGAGCGCCTCACGGTGACGCCGGGCAGTGGCCAGGCTGAGGGCACTCTGGAACAGCAGACCGGCCAGGAGACCGTCGAGCGTCGGAATGGTGGTGAGGGTGAACCAGCCGAAGCCCAAGCCGGCCGAGGGATCGGTGGTCGCCAGTGCGACGAGGCAGGCAGCAGCCCATGCCAGTAGAGACGGCCAGCGGACCTGCTGCCGCTCGCCGGCCATGACATCGCCGCCGGCGCGCATCCGGAAGAAGAGCGAAGCCACGTAGACACCGCCGTAGGGCGCCAGCAGCGTGCCCATCAGCGAGATGAACGGGATGAACCAGTCCACGAACCCGAAGCAGGCCGCGACGATGGCGATGCCGCCGCCTGCCAGCGCATGCACCCGGCGGGGCACGCGCGGCAGGATCGCGGTCAGGCTGAGCGAAGCCGAGTACGCGTTCGTGGTGTTGGTGGACCACTGCGCGATGGTCAGGACCGCGAGGGCCACCACGCCGAGCCCGCTGACGATGAAGATCGACAGGATCTGGTCCGAGCCGGTCAGCTTGGTGAACAGGATGGCCACCACGACGATGATGGAGTTGCCCAGGAAGAATCCGACGAACCCGGAAGCCATCGCGTGCCCGGGGGTCTTGGCCCAGCGCGCCATATCCGGGGTCAGCACGACGCCCAGGATGAAGATGCTCATCACGAGGGAGACGGCCGTGCCGAAACCGAGCGTCGCCTCGACCTCCTGGCTCAGGCCGGAGGTGCCGTACCGGCTCAGGGCGAGCACGGTGCCCAGGCCCAGCAGCGCCAGCAGCAGGGGAACAGCCCACAGGCTGAGCTTCTGGATGGCGCGGTAGCCGAGCACCGCGGTGAGCAGCATGAGCGTGCCGCCCAGGGCCGCCAGCACCCACGCGGGGACGTTCCAGCCGAGCGCGTCCTGGAGGGTGTGCTGCGCGTACGAGGCGAAGAACCCGGTCTGCACGGCGAACCAGCCAAGGGACGAGATGACGATCATCGCCGCGATCAGCCGGCCGCCGATGGTGCCGAACACCGCCCGCGAGATCATCGAGGTGGTCAGGCCCGTCCGGGCGCCGATGTAACTGCATCCGATGGCCAGGAGCCCCAGCAGGACCGAGCCCAGGACGGTCGCGGCCAGAGCCGGTCCCAGGTTCATGCCGGAGGCCAGTTCCAGTCCGAGCATGGTGCCGGAGACGTCGATGCCGATCGTCACCCAGATCATCGTGATGGCCAGCCAGCCGCGCCGTTCCTGAGGCGGGACGCTGCCGAGTTCGAAGTCGGTGTTCGTCGTGATCGCCTTCACGGCGTCGGTGGTGTTCTCCGGGGGTGTCATCGGGGTTCTCCGTTCACGGCCAGGGCCGTCTCCACTTGGGTCCAGACGAGCTCGAAGCGCCGGCGATGCTCTGCTGGCTCGTAGTAGGCGAGCTGCAGGAACAGCCCGTCCATGAGGCACAGCACGAGGGCGGCGAGGGCCTCGGCCCGGCCGGCGCGCATGCTGCCGTCGGCGACGCCTTGTTCGTAGGCGTGCCGGATGGTCTCCTCGAGCAGGTCCTCCTCGGCGCGGAAGTCCTCCTCCAGCTCCGCGAAGCCCCGTTCTGCCATGAGAGCCGTGGTGCGCAGGTGGAAGCGCACCAGGGTGGGGCGGTCTGAGTAGTAGTCGAGCACCGCGGTGAGCAGGGAGCGCAGCCGTTCCAGCGGCGGCAGTCCTGCTACCCGTTCGGCGATGGCCTCGAAGTGCTCGCGATGCTCTCGGGCGACCGCCTCGCGGGCGGCCGTCAGCAGTGCCTCCTTGTTGGGGAAGTGCGCATAGATCGACGGTGCGCGCATATCGCAGCGCGCGGCGATATCCCGGAGCGTGGTCGCGGCGTAACCGCGTTCGCCGAAGAGGTCGACTGCGGCCTCGATGATGCGGGTCTTGCTCATGCGATACCTGCCTAACAACTATTAGTTAGGCAGTGACGATAGCGTATCGCCCGGCAGACGGTGAGAGCCGTGACACATCGTGAGACGCTAGCGGCACGTGGGAGAGGGCGTGCGCGGAACGAGAGCAAGCGGGACGCTGATCAGTGCGGGACACGCCGCTGACAGGCACACCTGTTGTGCCATCAGCCGGCGAGCGGCAAGGGTGACGGTACGAGCCGGTCAAGGCGTCCGGTGGCCTGAAGGCCAGCGGTTGCTCCGGATTCCCACGGCAGATCGCGGACGGTTCTCCGCGCAGCGTGGCACACGGTCCTGACAGGCGAGCGGCAGGGAACGATGTCCCGGCACAGCCGTGCGCCAGGCAGAAGGAAAGTGCCAGGACACCGAGGGAACGATGTCCTGGCACTTCACATATGGAGGGGATGACGGGAATCGAACCCGCACCACCAGTTTGGAAGACTGGGGCTCTACCATTGAGCTACATCCCCGCGGCACCTGCCGCATGCGTGCACGCGGGCGTTCGGGGCCACCGGTTCACCATAGCGCATCTGCCCGCGCGAGGTGGAATCAGGCATATGGGAGGCCTGGCTGCCAGCGGCGCCACGGTGGATGACGACCGCCGTCGGCGGCCGGGATAAGATGCCAAAGCCCTTCGTTCGTGCATAGAATGGGCTTTCGTGCCGCGGGATGTGGCGCAGCTTGGTAGCGCATCTGCTTTGGGAGCAGAGGGTCGCAGGTTCAAATCCTGTCATCCCGACCGCGAGCCCGCGCGCGCCGGCGTGCCAGCGCCCTCACGCTGGCACGCCGAACACGGCGCGCGCGGGCAGCACAGTCGGCACGCCGACGACAATGGCCGCCTGCGCAACTTCGGATGCGGCGACAAGAACCAGACCATGACTGCGAGGTCCACTAAGTGAAAAGTGCCGTCGAGACGATCAACCCGACGCGGGTGAAGCTCTCCATCGAGGCTCCCTACGCCGAGCTGAAGCCGAGCATCGACCAGGCGTACAAGACCATCTCCGGCCAGGTCCAGGTGCCCGGCTTCCGCCGTGGCAAGGTGCCCGCACGGGTCATCGATCAGCGCGTCGGCCGGCCCGCGGTGATGCAGGAAGCCGTCAACAACAGCCTTGACGGCTTCTACCGCGAGGCGGTCTCCGAGCACGAGCTCAAGCCTCTGGGCACCCCCGAGGTCGAGGTCGAGGAGATCCCGGGCCTGGACGGCAGCGAGGACGGCTCGCTGACCTTCACGGTCGAGGTCGATGTGCGTCCCAGCTTCGAGCTGCCCTCTTTCGCCGATATCACCGTCGAGGTCGAGGCCGCCGAGGTCACCGACGAGGACGTGCAGAAGGAGCTCGACCAGCTCCGCTCGCGCTTCGGCACCCTGACCGAGGTGGATCGTCCGGCCAAGAAGGACGACTTCGTCACCATCGACCTGACCGCCTCCATCGACGGCGAAGAGGTCGACTCGGCGCAGGGACTGTCCTTCCAGGTGGGCTCCGGCAACTCCCTCGAAGGCCTGGACGAGGCTCTGGAGGGCCTGAGCGCCGGTGAGGAGACCACCTTCGAGACCACGCTGGCTGGCGGCGAGCACGCCGGTGAGCAGGCCCAGGTCACCGTCAAGGTCGAGGCCGTGAAGGAGCGCGAGCTGCCCGAGGCCGACGACGATTTCGCCGAGCTCGCCAGCGAGTTCGACACGATCGAGGAGCTCAAGGCGGATCTGCGCGAGCAGGCCTCCCGGCAGAAGCTGTTCAGCCAGTTCGCCGAGGCCCGGGACAAGCTCGTCGACTCGCTCCTGGAGGTCGTCGAGATCCCGGTGCCGGAGCGCCTCGTGGAAGAGGAAGTCCAGCGCCACCTCGACAACGAAGGCCGCTCGGACGACCAGGAGCACCGCGAGGAGATCACCGGCAGCACGGAGAAGCAGATCCGTACCCAGTTCCTGCTCGACGCCGTCGTGGAGGAGCGGGAGATCACGGTGGAGCAGCCTGAGCTCATCGAGTACCTCATCTCCGCGGCGCAGCAGTACGGCATGAACCCGAACGAGTTCGCCCAGGCCCTGGACAGCCAGGGCCAGGTGCCGGCGCTCGTCGGCGAAGTCGGCCGCAACAAGGCGCTCGCCGCGGTGCTGGCCGAGGCGAAGGTCGTGGACACCACCGGCGAGGCGGTGGACCTCTCGGAGTTCCTCAAGGGCAACGAGGACGAGGCCGTGGAGGACTCCGCCGGAGCCGCTGCGGCCGCCGACGATGAGGTCCTCGCCGAGGACGAGGCCGATGCCGCCGTGCAGGCCGCCAGTGACGAAGCCGGTGACGAGGTCAGCGGCGAGACCGAGGAAACGGCGGACGACAAGGCCTGAGACAGACCGGCCGGCGACGCCAGTCGCACACGGGTCACGAACGACAGGGGCGCCCCGGCGAATCCGCCGGAGCGTCCCTGTCGCGTATGCGGGCAACCCGTTCCGGCGTCACCGCCCCGGCAGCCGGCTGGGAACCCGGCCCCTGTGCACGCCGGCGGATGCCCGGCCGGGGCCGCGCCCGCGGATTCCGCCGACGGTCCGGCCGGCATCACGCTCAGGGCGAAAACGGCCGTGCCGCGGAGTAAACCGGGCGAGGCGCACGTTAAGGTCCAAGGAAAGTCAAGACGACACAGGAGTGAGAACGTGACCGATACCGCGATCAGCCCCCAGGCGCGCGAATCCCAGCGGGCGCTTGGCCTGGACGATCAGATCTACAGCCGGCTGCTGCGTGAGCGCATCATCTGGCTCGGCTCCGAAGTGCGCGACGACAATGCCAACGCCATCTGCGCGCAGCTGATGCTGCTGGCGGCGGAAGACCCCGATCGCGACATCTGGCTCTACATCAACTCGCCGGGCGGTTCGGTCACGGCCGGCATGGCGATCTACGACACGATGCAGTTCATCAAACCCGACGTCGGGACCGTGGCCATGGGCATGGCCGCCTCGATGGGCCAGTTCCTGCTCTCCTCGGGCGCCAAGGGCAAGCGCTACGCCACCCCGCACGCGCGGATCCTGATGCACCAGCCGCTGGGCGGCATCGGCGGCACCGCGACCGATATCAAGATCCAGGCCGAGCTCATCCTGCACATGAAGCGGCAGATGGCGGAGCTGACGGCGGAGCAGACCGGCAAGTCCCTGGAGCAGATCCTCAAGGACAACGACCGCGATCACTGGTTCACGGCCTCCGAGGCGCTGGAGTACGGCTTCATCGACAAGGTGGTCAGCCGCGAGGCGGACGTCGACCGCAGCTCCAGCTGACCGGTCCTTCAACGCTCCCACTCCCGCACGGTTCACAAGCAGAAAGAGCGCACGCAGATGACCTACACCCCGTACGGCCCCCAGGCCGCGTACTCCGCCGGCGGTTCGATGATGGCCCGCCCGGACCTGATGCCCCAGTCCCGCTACGTCATGCCGCAGTTCGAGGAGCGCACGCCCTACGGCTTCAAGCGCCAGGACCCGTACACCAAGCTGTTCGAGGACCGGGTGATCTTCCTCGGCGTGCAGGTGGACGACACCAGCGCCGATGACGTGATGGCCCAGCTGCTGGTCCTGGAAAGCCAGGACCCGGACCGGGACATCACCCTCTACATCAACTCGCCCGGCGGCTCCTTCACCGCGCTGACGGCGATCTACGACACCATGCAGTACATCAAGCCGCAGATCCAGACGGTGTGCCTGGGTCAGGCCGCCTCGGCCGCGGCCGTGCTGCTGGCCGCCGGCACGCCGGGCAAGCGGCTCGCGCTGCCCAATGCCCGCGTGCTCATCCATCAGCCGGCGATGCAGGGCCAGGGCCAGGGTCAGGCCTCGGACATCGAGATCCAGGCCGCCGAAGTGCTGCGCATGCGCACCTGGCTGGAGGAGACCCTCGCGAAGCACTCCAACAAGGAGGCCTCGCAGATCTCCACCGACATCGAGCGCGATCTGTTCCTGACCGCGGAGCAGGCGAAGGAATACGGACTCGTCGACCAGGTGCTCAGCTCGCGCAAGGCGGTGTGACGGCATCCGCGTGCCCCGTGCGCGGTCGGCGGCGAGGCACGCCTATAGTGGGAATCTGAAGGAGCTGGACGTTCCTTCAGGAGACCGGGGCTGAAGCCGGAATCGGCGTGGAGAAGGGTTGGATCGAGTGGCACGCAGTGCGGAAGAGGCTGATCTGCTGAAGTGCTCCTTCTGCGGTAAGAGCCAGAAGCAGGTCCGCAAGCTCATCGCGGGTCCGGGCGTGTACATCTGCGACGAGTGCATCGAGCTGTGCAACGAGATCATCGAGGAGGAGCTCCAGGAGGCCAGCGACGCCGGCCCGATGGAGTTGCCCAAGCCCCGGGAGATCTTCGAGTTCCTGCAGGAGTACGTCGTCGGCCAGGAGCAGGCGAAGATCGCCCTCTCGGTTGCGGTCTACAACCACTACAAGCGCATCGGCGCCGGCCCGGAGCAGAAGCTGGCCGGTTCCGAAGAGGAGCCGGTGGAGATCGCCAAGTCGAACATCCTCCTGGTCGGTCCCACCGGCTCTGGCAAGACCTATCTGGCGCAGACCCTCGCCCGCCGGCTGAACGTGCCCTTCGCGGTCGCCGATGCCACGGCGCTGACCGAGGCCGGCTATGTGGGCGAGGACGTCGAGAACATCCTGCTCAAGCTGATCCAGGCCGCGGACTTCGACATCGAGCGGGCTCAGAAGGGCATCATCTACATCGACGAGATCGACAAGATCGCCCGGAAATCGGAGAACCCCTCGATCACGCGGGACGTCTCCGGCGAGGGCGTGCAGCAGGCGCTGCTGAAGATCCTCGAGGGCACCCAGGCCTCCGTGCCGCCCCAGGGCGGGCGGAAGCATCCGCAGCAGGAGTTCATCCAGATCGACACGACGAACGTGCTGTTCATCGTCGCCGGGGCCTTCGCGGGCCTGGAGGAGATCATCGCCTCGCGGAAGGGCAAGCACGGCATCGGGTTCGGCGCGGTGCTCCAGTCCAAGCAGGACGAGGAAGACGTGTTCTCCGAGGTGCTGCCGGAGGACCTGCTGAAGTTCGGCCTGATCCCCGAGTTCATCGGGCGTCTGCCGGTGCTGACCACCGTGACGAACCTGGACCGGGCGGCGCTCATCCAGATCCTCAAGGAACCCAAGAACGCCCTGGTGAAGCAGTACCAGCGGATGTTCGAGTACGACAACGTCGAACTGGAGTTCACCGACGACGCGCTGGACGCCATCGCGGACCAGGCGCTACTGCGCGGGACCGGCGCGCGCGGCCTGCGCTCCATCATGGAGGAGGTCCTCCAGCCGGTCATGTTCGATGTGCCCAGCCGCACCGATGTCGCCCGGGTCGTCGTGACCCGGGATGTGGTCCTGGACAATGTGGCGCCCACCCTGGTGCCCCGCGCGCCCAAGAAGCAGCAGGGCCGCAAGAAGAGCGCCTGACCGCCCGGCCCGCCAGCCTCACACGCGAAAAGGCCCGCACACCCTGCAGTTCAGGGCTGTGCGGGCCTTTCGCGTGCCCGCCGGCCTTCGACGCGTGCAGTGAGCGCTCCCAGCCGCGCGTGGTTTCACGGTTGTGCGCTGTGTCCCGGTGAGTCTATCGGGACACAGCGCAGCACCCTAGAGCCATCCTGTGCCGGAGCCGCGGCATGCGGACGAGAACGAGCGGCGCAGGCTGGGGAGCGCCGCTGGCAGCGCTGGCGCAGGGGGCGGCCGCGGGCTCAGGTCAGCCCGCCGGCTGCTCGGCCAGATCCAGCGCCGTCACCGTGAGAGCCTCGGCGTCTGCGGGGGAGTACGAGACTTCCGCGACCCGGCCGGCTGAGAGCAGATCGCCCTCGGCGGCGCGGACCAGCTCCAGCAGCGGGGCCGGGCCGCTCAGCTCCAGCCGGGCGACCTCGCTGCGCTGGGACACCTTGGCCTCCGTCTTGTGGCGCCGCACCTCGCTCAGCGCGGTCGCGACGGCGTCCAGCAGCCCCGCATCGGCGTCCTGCCCGGAGAGGCCGGCGACCGGTTCCGGCCACGGCTGGCGGTGCACCGAGCCGGAGCGCCACCAGGACCAGGTCTCCTCGGTGGCGAAGGGCAGCACGGGCGCGAAGAGCCGCAGCAGCGCATCGAGTGCCGTCGCCAGCGTCACCTGCGCCGAGACCATCGCCTCCTCGCCGGCGCCACCGTAGGCACGGGCCTTCACCAGCTCCACGTAGTCGTCGGTGAAGCTCCAGAAGAAGGACTCCGTCACCTGCAGCGCCTGCGCGTAGGCATAGGCCTCGAAGTGCCGGGTCGCCTCTTCCACGGTGGCGTTCAGCCGGGACAGCAGGGCCCGGTCCAGCGCCTCGGTGACCAGGTCCAGGCGGCCGACCTGCTCGGCGTGGGTGCCCAGGCCGAGGGCGAACTTGGAGGCGTTGAGGATCTTCATCGCCAGCCGACGGCCGATCTGCATCTGGGTGACGTCATAGGCGGTGTCAGCGCCCAGCTTGGCCGAGGAGGCCCAGTAGCGCACGGCATCGGGGCCGTAGCCGGGCTTGTTCTCCGCTAGGATCTCGGAGGGCACCACGACATTGCCCTTGGACTTGGACATCTTCTTCCGGTCCGGGTCCAGGATCCAGCCCGAGAGCGCCGCATGCCGCCACGGCGCGGCATCGGTCAGGGAGTTCGCGCGCACGACGGTCGCGAACAGCCAGGTGCGGATGATGTCGTGACCCTGGGGCCGCAGGTCGAAGGGGTAGACCTTCCCCAGGAAGTCCTCGTCGCGGCCCCAGCGTCCCAGCAGCAGGGGAGTCAGGCTCGACGTCGCCCAGGTGTCCAGCACATCCGGATCGCCGATGAACCCGCCGGGCTCGCCGCGCTGCTCCGCCGTGTAGCCGGCCGGGACATCGGCGGCCGGATCGACCGGCAGCTGCGCCTCATCCGGTACCAGGGGCGAGTCGTAATCAGGTTCGCCCCGCTCATCGAGCCGGTACCAGAGCGGGATGGGCACGCCGAAGTACCGCTGCCGGGACACCAGCCAGTCGCCGTTGAGTCCCTCGACCCAGTTCTCGTAGCGGGCGCGCATGAACTCCGGGTGCCACTGGAGCTCACGGCCCCGTTCGATCAGCTTCTGCCGCAGCTCGGCGTCGCGGCCGCCGTTGCGGATGTACCACTGCCGGGAGGTGACGACCTCCAGCGGCTTGTCGCCCTTCTCGTAGAACGGGACCGGATGGCTGATCTCGCGCGGCTCGCCGAGCAGATCGCCCGAGGCGCGCAGCAGCTCCACGATCGCGGTGCGGGCGGAGAACGTGGTCTTACCGGCCAGCTCGGCGTAGTGCTCCACCGCCTTCGGATCCGCGCCCTGAGCGATCCACTCCGGCGTCTCGCGGGAGAGCCGCCCGTCTCGGCCGACGATGGCGCGGGTGGGCAGGTCCAGCTCCCGCCACCAGGTGACGTCGGTCAGATCGCCGAAGGTGCAGACCATGGCGATGCCGGTGCCCTTGTCCGGCTTGGCCAGCTCGTGGGCGCGCACCTCAACCTCGACGCCGAACAGCGGGGAGCGGACGGTGGTGCCGAAGTACGGCTGGTAGCGCTCATCGTCCGGGTGGGCGACGAGTGCGGCCACCGCCGGGATCAGCTCCGGCCGGGTGGTCTCGATCTCGATCGGCGCCGCGCCGTCGGCCGGATGGAAGGCCACCCGGTGGTAGGCGCCGGGCCGCTCCCGGTCCTCCAGCTCCGCCTGGGCGACCGCGGTGCGGTAGGTCACGTCCCACATGGTCGGTGCATCGGCGGAGTAGGCGTGCCCGGCGGCGAGGTCCGCCAGGAACGCCCGCTGGCTCACCGCGCGGGAGGTGTCGTCGACGGTCCGGTAGGTGTAGGACCAGTCGACGGACAGGCCGAGCGACCGGAACAGGTCCTCGAAGACCTTCTCGTCCTCCACCGCCAGCTGCTCGCATAGCTCGATGAAATTCTGCCGGGACACCGGGATGAAGTCGCGGTCGTTCTTGGGCGCCTTCTCCGGGGGCGTGAAGTCCGGATCGTAGGGGACGGACGGATCGCAGCGCACCCCGAAGTAGTTCTGCACCCTACGCTCCGTGGGCAGGCCATTGTCGTCCCAGCCCAGCGGGTAGAACACCTTCTTGCCCCGCATCCGCTGGTAGCGGGCGATGACGTCCGTCTGGGTGTAGCTGAAGACGTGCCCGACGTGCAGCGAGCCGGAGGCGGTCGGCGGCGGCGTGTCGATCGAGTAGATCTGCGCCCGCGCCTCCTCGGCCGGGACGCCGGCGGGTTCCTCGAAGGCGTAGGTGCGCTCGTCCTCCCAGTGCCTGTCCCACTTGTCCTTCAGCCCCTCGACGCCGGCCTTGGCCGGGAGGGTGACGCTCGGATGGGCCACCGCCTGCCCCGGTGCCGTCGTTGCCTGCTGTGCCTTCTGCTCCGCCTGTTCTGCCGGCTCCCCAGGATTGCTCATGGGCCTATCCTATGCTGGAGCGCATGGCTCTCCTGGACCGGATCGAGAACCGCAATCCCCGCCCCACCTCCACCCGCTGGATGGATGCGGCCCGGGCGCTGGCCATCGTCGCGGTGGTCGCGATCCACAACATCTCCGACACCGTGGAGACCCGGTTCGCCGAGCAGGGCAGCGCCGCCTGGTGGCTCGCGGTGGCGATCGATTCGGCGGCCCGCTGGGCGGTGCCCGTGTTCATCATGATCTCCGGCGCCCTCGCCCTGGATCCGGCCCGGGGCGTCCAGCCGCGGGAGTTCCTGATCAAGCGGTTCTACCGGATCGGCATCCCGCTCATCGTCTGGACCGGCATCTACATCTGGTTCCGGCTCTACGTGCTCTCCGGCCGCGAGAACGGCTGGGACCCGGTCGTGGCGGTGCTGCGCGGGGCTCCATTCGTCCAGCTGTACTTCCTCTACGTCCTGGCCGGGCTGATCCTGCTGACCCCCTTCATGCGGCTGCTGCCGGCCTTCGGCAGCCGGCGGCTGCAGATCGGCACCGCGACGATCCTGATCGGCATCGGCGTCCTGGACTTCCTGATCTCCTTCACCGTCGCCGTCGGCGAGCCCAACGCCGCCACCCGCTTCGTGCCCATGATGGGCTACTACGTGCTCGGCTGGGTGCTGCGGGACGTGATCGTCTCCGGCCGGCGCCTGCTCCTGGTCTGGGCGGGCTTCCTCGGCTCAGTCGCGCTCACCGCGCTCTGGGCCGGGTACGGGCCGGGGGAGACCCCGTGGAAGGCGATCTTCGACTACCTCTCACCGTCCGTGGTGCTCATGTCCGTGTGCGCCTACCTGCTGCTGCACGCGCACTTAAGACGCAGGCTGCCGTTCCTTGAATGGCTCTACCCGCTCTCATTCGGCGTGTTCCTGCTGCATTCGCTTCTGGTGTTCGGGCTGCGCCGCTGGATCGGCGTACCGGACACGTGGCTCTCGGTGCTCGGCCACGGCGTGGGCCTGACGCTGCTCTACACGGTGATATGCGCGCTGATAACGTGGGCAGCGATCAGGATCCCGCTGCTGCGCGGGGCCTTCGGCCAGGCCCGGCCCTTGCAGCGGCGACGCATGAAGGAGGGCATATGACGGAAGTCCTGCGCGCCGTGGTCACCGGCGCAAGCTCGGGCATCGGCGCCGCCACGGTCCGGCAGCTGACCGCCGCCGGCTGGCAGGTGGTCGCCGCGGCCCGTCGCGAGGAGAAGCTGCGGGCGCTCGCGGAGGAGACCGGCGCCGCCTACGTGGTCGCCGATGTCACCCGGGACGAGGACGTCCAGGCCCTGCTGGAGGCCGCCACCGCAGACGGTCCCGTGCACGCCCTGGTCGCGAACGCCGGCGGCGCCGTCGGCGTGGATCCCGTGGCCGAGTCGAAGCCCGAGGACTGGCAGGCCATGTTCGACGTCAACGTGCTGGGAGTGCTGCGCACCGTCAAGGCGTTCCTGCCGGCGCTGAAGGACAGCGGCCGCGGCGACATCGTGATCCTCTCGTCCACCGCCGGGCACATCGTCTACGAGGGCGGAGGCGGCTACGTCGCCGCCAAGCACGGCGCTCACGCCATCGCCGGCACCCTGCGCCTGGAACTGGCCGGCGAACCGGTGCGGGTGATCGAGATCGCCCCGGGAATGGTCGCCACCGAGGAGTTCAGCCTCAAGCGGCTGGGCAACGACGCCGCGGCCGCCGCGAAGGTGTACGAGGGTGTCGAGCGGCCGCTCACCGCGGAGGACATCGCCGATTCCATCGTGTGGACGCTCACCCGTCCACACCACGTCAACGTCGATCTTCTGGTGCTGCGGCCCATCGCGCAGGCGGCGCAGCACAAGGTGGCCAGGAACCGGGGCCTGTAGCGGGCAGAGGATCGCGTACACTGGTGGCACAGCGACGACCCGGCCATCACCGGCGAGCTTCCGGAAGAACGGGCGCTTATCTGCCATCGCACCGCACGCGTGCAGGCAAGCGCCTCAGTAGAACCGGACGGGTAAGCCCGTCACAGCAGTCATCGAGGGGTCCGGGCCCTCACCGGTCCGCCGGGAGAGGCACGGGCAAGCAAGGTGGTACCGCGTCACACGGCGTCCTTGCGGTTGTGAACACGTCGACCGAGTGCACTTCCAGGACGGACCTCTATGACCGAGAACCCCTCGCCCGTTTACCCGCGCCGCGGCACCGCCGACGAGCGCCGGATCCCTGCCTCCCCGCGTTTCCCGCGCATCGAGGACGAGGTGCTCGGATACTGGGCCGAGGACGGCACCTTCCAGGCCTCGATAGAGAGCCGTCCGGCGGGGGAGAGCGAGTACGTCTTCTACGACGGGCCCCCGTTCGCCAACGGCCTGCCGCACTACGGCCACCTTCTGACCGGCTACGTCAAGGACCTGGTCGCGCGCTATCAGACCCAGCGCGGCCGCCGGGTGGAACGCCGCTTCGGCTGGGACACCCACGGCCTGCCCGCCGAGCTGGAGGCGATGAAGCAGCTCGGCATGACGGACAAGGCCGAGATCGAGGCGATGGGCATCGACAAGTTCAACGACGCCTGCCGCGCCTCGGTGCTGAAGTACACCCGGGAGTGGGAGGAGTACGTCACCCGCCAGGCCCGCTGGGTGGACTTCGAGAACGACTACAAGACGCTCAATGTCGAGTACATGGAGTCGGTCATCTGGGCCTTCAAGCAGCTGCATGAGAAAGGCCTGACCTATCAGGGCTTCCGCGTGCTGCCGTACTGCTGGAAGGACGAGACGCCGCTGTCCAACCACGAACTGCGGATGGACGACGACGTCTACAAGGACCGGCAGGATCCCTCCGTGACGGTGGCCTTCCCGATCACCGGGGGCGGCGCCGACGCTCGCGTGGGCCGGGAGCTGGCCGGGGTGAACCTGCTGGCCTGGACCACGACGCCGTGGACGCTGCCGACGAACTTCTCCGTGGCGGTCGGCCCGGAGATCGAGTACGTCGTGGTGGAGGCGCCGAAGGACGGGCCGCTGCCTGGCAAGCATCTGCTGGCGGCGGATCTGCTGGGCGCCTACGCCAAGGATCTGGGCTTCGCCGCGGCCGAGGACGCCGAGGCCGCCGTCGTCGCCCGTTACCGGGGTACCGAGCTGGCTGGCCTGGAGTACCAGCCGCTGTGGGGCTACTACGCCGATGTTTCCCGCTGGGGCACCCAGAACGCCTTCCGGGTTCTGGTCGAGGACTATGTGACCACCACGGACGGCACCGGCCTGGTGCATCAGGCCAGCGCCTATGGTGAGGAGGACCAGCGGTCCAGCGAGGAGGCCGGCATCCCGGTCATCCTCTCCGTCGACGAGGGCGCCCGGTTCCTGCCGATGTTCGCCGAGCCGCTCGGCGACGGCACCGCGCCGCTGGCCGATATCGCAGGCAAGCAGGTGTTCGAGGCGAACCGCGACATCATCAACCGGCTCAAGGCCGATGGTCGGCTGGTCCGCGAGCAGTCCTATGTGCACTCTTACCCGCACTGCTGGCGCTGCCGCACCCCGCTCATCTACAAGGCCGTGACCAGCTGGTACGTCGCGGTGACGCAGTTCAAGGACCGGATGCTCGAGATCAACGAGCAGATCAACTGGATCCCCGGCAACGTCAAGCACGGCCAGTTCGGCAAGTGGCTGGAGGGCGCGCGGGACTGGTCGATCTCCCGCAACCGCTATTGGGGCAGCCCCATCCCGGTGTGGGTCTCCGACGATCCGGCCTATCCGCGCACCGAGGTCTACGGATCGCTGGAGGAGCTCAAGGAAGCTTTCGGCGACTACCCGCGCAACGCCGACGGCGAGCCCGATCTGCACCGGCCGTGGATCGATCGGCTCACCCGGCCCAATCCGGACGATCCGACGGGCAGGTCCACCATGCGCCGCGTGGAGGACGTGCTCGACGTGTGGTTCGACTCCGGCTCCATGCAGTTCGCGCAGGTGCACTACCCCTTCGAGAACAAGGACTGGTTCGACTCCCACCACCCGGCGGACTTCATCGTGGAGTACATCGGGCAGACCCGCGGCTGGTTCTACACCATGCACATCCTGGCGACCGCGCTGTTCGACCGTCCCGCGTTCACGAACGTGATCAGCCACGGAATCGTGCTCGGCTCGGACGGGCAGAAGATGTCCAAATCGCTGCGCAACTACCCGGACGTGACCGAGGTGCTCGACCGGGACGGCTCCGACGCCATGCGCTGGTTCCTCATGGCAAGCCCCATCCTGCGCGGCGGCAACCTGGTCGTCACGGAGGAAGGCATCCGGGAGGGCGTCCGCCAGGTCCTGCTGCCGATGTGGAACGCCTGGCACTTCTTCGCGCTCTACGCCAACACCGCCCGCGGCGGCCAGGGATACCAGGCCAAGCCCGTGCGGGGTCAGGACGTCGATAACCCGCTGGACCGGTACATCCTGGCCGCCACCGGCGACCTCGTCCGCGAGGCGACGGCCGCGCTGGACGCCTATGACGTCTCCAGCGCCTGCGAGGCCCTGCGCGCCTATTCCGAGACGCTCACCAACTGGTACATCCGCCGCTCGCGCCAGCGGTTCTACGACGAGGACACCGCCGCCTACGACGTGCTCTACACGGCGCTGGAGACCTTCACCCGCGTCGCCGCCCCGCTGCTGCCGCTGATCTCGGAGGAGATCTGGCGGGGCCTGACGGGCGGGCGCTCGGTGCACCTGGCCGACTGGCCCGAACCGGACGACTATCTGAAGGATGAGCGCGCGGTAGAGCTCATGGAGCTGACCCGGACCATCGCCTCCGCCGGCTCGGCGCTGCGCAAGCAGGCAGGCCGCCGGGTGCGTCTGCCGCTGCGGCGGATGACCGCCGTGGTGCCCGGAGCGGAGGCGCTGCGGGGAACCTACCAGCAGATCATCGCCGACGAGCTCAACCTCAAAGAGGTCGAGCTGCTGGAGGCGGCCGGCGTCGATCCGGCCGGCTGGGGGATCGGGCAGCGGCTGGCGGTCAACGCCCGCGCTGCGGGGCCGCGGCTGGGCAAGCAGGTCCAGCAGGCCATCAAGGGCGCCAAAACGGGTGACTGGAGCGTCCAGGACGGCGTCGTGACCGCCGGCGGGATCGAACTTCAGGAAGGCGAGTACGCCTTGGAAACGGTCGCGGAGGCCGCTCAGGAGGGCATGGAGCTTACCGTCCTGCCCGGCGGCGGCTTCCTGGCGCTGGACACCACGGTGACCCCGGAGCTGGAGGCCGAGGGCCTGGCCCGTGACACCGTGCGGGCCATCCAGAGCGTGCGCAAGGCGCTGGACCTGGACGTCTCGGACCGGATCGAGGTGGAGATCGCCGGCGCGCCGGAGGCGCTGGCCGCTGCCGAGGCGCACGCCGGGCTGGTCAAGACGGAGACCCTGGCGCTCACGCTGCGTCCGGCAGAGTCGCTGCTGGGAGACGATGTGCAGGGCGCCGAGGTGGGCGAGGGGCTGGGGATCTCCCTCCGCGTGGTGCGGGCATGAGCGATCTGCGCGAGGTCTACGCCGAGCTGCTGGCCCGGCAGCCGGAGAACCAGGTCGAGGTGCGCCTGGACGCCACCCGGCGTGCCGCCGAGCTGCTGGGCAATGTGCACACCGCGGCGCCCGTGATCCACATCGCCGGTACCAACGGCAAGAGTTCCACCGCGCGCATGATCGATTCCCTGCTGACCGC
The DNA here is from genome assembly GCF_014639315.1 of Sediminivirga luteola. GTDB lineage: Bacteria > Actinomycetota > Actinomycetes > Actinomycetales > Brevibacteriaceae > Sediminivirga > Sediminivirga luteola. Next base: position 31,782 of record NZ_BMFY01000011.1, on the reverse strand, counting down.
CCACGATCTGCGCGTCGGCCGCTTCACCAGCCCTCATCTGGCGTCGGTGACCGAGCGGATCAGCGTGGATTCCGAGCCGGTCCCGGAGCAGGACTTCGTGCGCATCTACCGGGAGATCGAACCGTATCTGCAGATGGTCGATGCCGAACTCGCCCGCGAGGGCCGTGCCCGGCTGACCTTCTTCGAGGCCCTCACGGTGCTTGCCTTCGCGGTGTTCGCCGATGCGCCGGTCGACGTCGTGGTCCTGGAGGCAGGACTCGGCGGCGAGTGGGACGCCACCAATGTGGCCGACGGCCAGGTGTGCGTCTTCACTCCCATCTCCGTGGACCATGCGGCGCTGCTGGGGGACAGCCCGGCCCAGATCGCCCGGACCAAGGCGGGCATCCTCGACCGGCACATCGCGGAGGGACCCGCGCCGCTGGTCGCGGTCGGCGAACAGCCGGAGGAGGCGCTGGCTGCCCTCGCCGAGCGGATCGAGTCGGCGGGGCTGACCGCCGTCTACGCCGGCACCGGCTTCGGGCTGCTGGCACGTGAGCGCGCCGTCGACGGGCAGCTGATCAGCGTGCAGACCGCTGCCGGCCGTTACGAGGACCTCCTGCTGCCGGTGCACGGCCTGCATCAGGCCGGCAACGCGGCGCTCGCCATCGCCGCGGTCGAGCTCTTCCTGACCGGTGGCGAACGCGCGCTCGACCGCGAACTCGTCGGCGACGGGCTTGCCGCGGTCACCACGCCTGGCCGCCTGGAAGTGGTGCGCCGGGCCCCTACCGTCGTGCTCGATGCGGCGCACAACCCCTCCGGCGCCGCCGGGCTCGCCGCCGCCCTGGGAGACGCCTTCCACTTCAGCACCACCATCGGCGTCCTGGCGGTCTTCCGGGACAAGGACGTCCACGGCCTGCTCAGCTCTCTGGTCGAGGCCTTCGACCGGGTGATCGTCACCCGGAGTCTCTCACCGCGAGCGCTGCAGCCGGCGGAGCTGGAAGAGCTGGCGCTGCAGTGGTGGGACGATGAGAACGTGATCGCGGAACCGGATATGGAGGCGGCCCTCGTCCGGGCGGTCCATGAGGCACAGGCAACGGGGGACGAGGCCGGCGCGGGCATCGTCGTGACCGGCTCGGTGAGCACCGTGGCCGAGGCGCGGGCGCTGCTGAAGGGAGAGGTATGAGCGGCGCGGCGCGGCAGGGCGGTGGCCGGCCGCGTTCGGCCAAGCGGATGCTCGGCGCCGCGCTGCTGGCGATGCACCTCTTCGTGGTGCTCTTCGCCATGCTGACCATCTTCGGGCTGCGGCTGCTCGAACCGCTCATGGTGCTCGTGCTCGGCGGCGGACTGGGTTTGCTGTGCCTCCTGGCGATGGTCCTGATCGTGGCACGGCCCGGAGGAAGCGGATACCTGCTCGGCTGGGCGGCGCAGGCGCTCACCATCGCCGCGGGCTTCATCGCGCCGGGCATGTTCCTGGTGGGTGCGGTCTTCGCGCTGATCTGGGGCGTGGGCATGTACTGGGGCACCCGCATCGACCGTGAACGCGCCGCCTGGGAAGCCGGGGGTTCTCCCGAGGCCTAGGCAGAACGACCGCACCGGGCGGCAGAGACCAGCGCAGCCGTGCGCGGCTGCCGCACCACGCGCTACGCACGACCCACAGGCATGACGCACAGCAGGACAGACACGAGAGAAAGGCGGACACCGCAGTGAGCGAGAAGACCCTCATCCTGATCAAGCCGGACGGCGTGGCCCGGGGCCTGGTCGGGGAGATCATCGGCCGGATCGAAGCCAAGGGCTACGTCATCGAGCGGCTGGAGCTGCGCCGTGCCACGCGCGAGGAGCTGGCCGCGCACTACGCCGAGCACGAGGGCAAGCCGTTCTACGAGCCGCTCGTGTCGTTCATGGAGGAGGGCCCTCTCGTGGCGCTCGTCGCCTCCGGGAACGGGGTCATCGCGGGATTCCGCTCCCTGGCCGGCACCACCGACCCCACCACGGCGGCGCCGGGAACCATCCGCGGCGATCTGGGCCGCGACTGGGGGGAGAAGGTGCAGAAGAACCTCGTCCACGGCTCGGATTCGCCTGAGTCCGCCGACCGTGAGATCGGCATCTGGTTCCCCGCCGCCTGATACTGCACGGGCTCTTCTCTTGAAGACCCGCGCTCCGTGAAGGCCCGCGACCGCCGGAAGATCCCCGTTCCAGGGCGCCGGTGGCCGCGGGCCTTCGCGCGTGCGCCCAGCGGCCGGCCAGGACGGTCGCCAGGCCACACGGGGGACGAGCGGCCGCCTGTGAGACGCGCTCTGGTCTCGGAATGTGATACGAGACACCTTGCTGTCATCCCGGGGTTGCCTTGCGTTCGCGTCCGCCTCACAGCGGGTTCACCGGCCGCTGGTCTAGTGAACTGCGGTCATCGCAGTCGAGCCCGTAAGGGGAATCCCCGTGTCAGCACGCGCTTCCACGCGTCCACCCACCCGTCCATCCGTTCGCCTGGCCGGCATCGCCGCGGCCGCGGGGCTCGTCGCCGCCTCAGGACTGCCCGGCCTCTCGGGCCCGGCGGCCGCGCAGGCCGCGGCGGACGGTAAGACGAACGTCATCCTGCTGATCGCCGACGGGATGGGGTACAACCACGTCGACGTCGCCAGCCTGTGGGAACACGGCGTCGCCGCCTACCAGGACGCGGACGACAACATCCATCTGACCGGGCACGGCTCGGACAGCGAGGCCAGCCAGGTGTACCAGGACTTCGAGGTCCAGCTGGGGCAGGACACCGGCTACATCTGGAGCGCCCCGCACTCCGAGGTGGACCCCTGGGCCAGCCCGCGGCACATCACCCGCGAGAACCCCGACCACGAGACGCTGGTGACGGACTCGGCCGCGGCGGCCACCGCGATGTCAACCGGGGTGCGCACCCGCGGCGGCTACCTCGGGATCGATCGCAACGGCGAGCCCCTGGAGGACATGGTCGACGTGGCGACCGAGGCCGGTATGGCCACCGGCGTGGTCAGCTCGGCACGTTTCTGGACCGACACCTCCGCCGGATTCGCCGTGCACACCGACGACGGGGACACCGAGGGGATCATCTCCCAGCTGCTGGAGCACGAGGACCTGAACGTGGTCATGGGATCCGGCCACCCCGAGTATCACAACGACGGCACGCCCAATGCGGCACCGAGCTACAGCTACGTCTCCGAGGAGGTCCTGGCAGCGCTGCGCGGCGAAGCCGAGGCCGAGGGGGTCGCGGACTGGACCCTGGTCGAGGATCGCAGCGAGTTCCAGGCGCTTGCCAGCGGGGAGACCCCTGAGAAGGTCTTCGGCCTGGCGCCGTCCTCGGGAACGCTGTTCTTCGACCGCCCGGGGGAGCGGGACGAGCCGTTCGCGGCGCCGATGGCGGACAACGTCCCGCGGCTGTCCGAGATGACGGCGGCCGCCCTGAACGTGCTGGACAACGCCTCCGAGGAAGGATTCTTCCTGATGTCGGAGGCCGCCACCGTGGACCACGCCGGCCACCGCGGCGAGCTGGGCCGCACCATCGAGGAGATGGTCGAGTTCAACCGCATGATCGAGAGCGTGGTGGACTGGGTCGAGGCGGAGTCCAGCTGGGACGAGACCACGGTCATCGTCACCTCGGACCATGAGACCGGGAACCTGTGGGGTACCGGCACCTTCGACTCGGGCGAGTTCGAGCCGATCACCGGCGTGCGCGGTGAGCTTCCCGAAGCGGAGTTCACGGACTTCACCGATGCGGCCCGCAACCCGGAGATCCCGCACTATCACACGCATCAGCTGGTGCCGCTCTACGCCCACGGCGCGGCGGCGCAGGCCCTCGCGGACGCCGCGCGCGGGGAGGACGAAGTGCGTGGGGCCTATGTGAACAACACCGACATCGCGGAGGTCGTTCACGCGCACATCCGCGCCGCAGCACAGGAGCCGGGCGAACCCGAGCCGACCGTCCCGGTTCCCGGGGAGGGCCGCACCAACGTCATCCTGCTGGTCGCCGACGGGATGGGGTACAACCACGTGGACGTCGCCAGCCTGTGGGAGCACGGTGTCGCGGCGTATCAGGACGCCGACGGCAATGTCCATCTGACCGGGCACGGCTCGGACAGCGAGGCCAGCCAGACGTATCAGGAGTTCGAAGTCCAGGTATCGGTGGAGACCGGCGAGATCCGCAGCCGGGACTACGCCGAGATCGACGCCTGGGATTCGCCGGCGAACGTCACCCGCGATCATCCTGAAGGCCGGATGACGGTGACCGACTCATCGGCCGCCGCGACCGCGATGTCGACCGGCGTGAAGACCCGCAGCCGCCATCTGGGCATCGACGCTGACGAGCAGCCGCTTGTCGGCATGGTGGATGTCGCCACGGAAGCGGGCCTGGCCACCGGGCTGGTCTCCTCGGCGCAGTTCTGGACCGACACCAACGCCGGCTTCGCGGTGCAGACGACCGACCGTGACACGCAGGGCGTCGTCGATCAGCTCCTGTACCACGAGGACCTGGACGTCCTGATGGGCACGGGCCATCCCGAGTACAGCAACGACGGCACGCCCAAGGACGGCGGGTTCTGGAGCCGGTACATCGACGAGGCCGACTGGGACGCCCTGCGCGCCGGGGACCCGGCTTCGGCTGGCCTGCCGGACTGGACCCTGGTGGACGAGCGTGCCGGGTTCCAGGCGCTCGCAGCCGGGGAGTTCGAGGCGCTCGCGGCCGGGACGCCCGAGCGGGTCCTGGGAGTGGCGCAGACCGACGGGACCCTGTTCCACGATCGCCCCGGGGATCGGGAGGAGCCGTTCGCGGCGCCGATGGCGGACAACGTCCCGCGGCTGTCCGAGATGACCGCCGCCGCGATCAGCGTGCTGAACAACGCCTCGGAGGACGGCTTCTTCCTGATGTCGGAGGCTGCGACGGTCGACCACGCCGGTCACGCCGGGGAACTCGGCCGCACCATCGAGGAGATGGTCGCCTTCCACGATACGATCGAGACGGTCGTGGACTGGGTCGAGGCGGAGTCCAGCTGGGATGAGACCACGGTCATCGTCACCTCTGATCACGAGACCGGGAACCTGTGGGGCGCCGGCGCGCTGGAGTCCGGCGACTTCGAGCCGATCACGGGGGAGCAGGGCACGCTGCCGGACGCCGAGTTCATCGACTACACCGACGGCGAGCCCGGCGACAGCACCCCGCATTACCACACCCTGCAGCTGGTGCCGCTCTACGCGCAGGGCCCGGCGGCCGCTGCGCTGGAGGCCGCCGCCACGGGAACCGACCCGGTGCGCGGGGCGTACCTGGACAACACGGACATCGGCCGGGTGCTGCAGGAGCACATCCGCGCGGCAGCCGAACAGCCCGATCCCGAGCCGAGCGAACCGGCGCCCACCCCCACGGAACCGGGCGAGCCGACCGAGCCGGGACCGACGGAGCCCGGGCCGAGCGAGCCGGCGCCCACCGAGCCGGGGCCGACCGAACCCGGCGAGGAGCCGACTGGCGGGGCGACCCCGGAACCCACCGAGACGCAGGGTCCCGGAAGTCCCGGTGACGATGCTGGTGACGGCGGGCCAGGCGCTCCGGGCGAGGACGAGCAGGCTGGCCCCGGCGGTGACGGGAAGCCGCTGCCGCGTACCGGCACCGAGCTGGCCGGCCTGGCCGCGATCGCGGCGGCGCTGCTGGCAGCGGGGGTCGCGGCGCTCATGACGGCGCGCCGCAGGAGCAGCGCTACCGGCTGATCGCCACACGCCTGCCGTCTTCGTGAAGAGCAGCGACCCGGCCGCGCATCGCGCGCGTGCCGGGTCGCTGTGCTCAGTCGCCCATCATCCGGGCCGACATGCGATCCATCATCCGGTCGCTCAGCAGCCATCGTGCGACGACCGCGGGCCGGGCAAGATGGCCGACCACATACCTGGTCCGCGGGCGCGGAGCCTGTATGGCGTTCATGATCACGCTGGCCACGAGGTCGGGTTCCGAGCCGCGGGTCATCGTGCCGCCGTCCTGACGCATCGCAGCCGACATTCTCCGTACCCTGTCTCCGTAAGGTCCCTGTCCGGAGGCGGCCTGGGCGGAGTCGAGTGCGATATCGCCCCATTCGGTCTTGATGGCGCCCGGTTCCACGATCACGACGCGGACGCCGAATTCCGCGACCTCCTGACGCAGGGAGTCACTGAGTCCTTCTACCGCGAACTTCGTGGCGTGGTACCAGCCGCCGAAGGGTCCGGCGAACTTCCCGCCGATCGAGGTGACGTTCACGATCGTCCCCGTCTGCCGTTCGCGCATGCGCGAAGAAGGCGCGCGCCATCCGGCAGGCGCAGCGGAACGGAGTCCTGACAGCCGCGTTCCCGGCGGACGTGCTCCTGGGCCTGGTGCTGCACACCGCACGGGTGCGGACCACCGCGACGCCCGAATTCCACGAACTCAAGGGGCGGTTGTCCCGGCGGGAGCGGCGCGATCACGTGGTGGAGGCGGTCCGGCGGATCGTCTCACCTGAGGACTGACTTCCGGTAGCACCCAGAAAGCTCGGAAGGTTCAGAAGGCTCAGAAGGCGCGGAGCAGAAGGCCGGAGAAGTAGGACCAGAACGCCAGCACGACGGCGATCGCCACGCCGAACAGCCACAGGCCGGCGATGCTCAGCGGCATTCCCGCCACCGCCCGGGCGACCACGTTGCCCTGGACGCCGGCGCCGAAGCCGCCGGCGAGCGCGTTGTGCGCCGTGACGAGCACGAACAGCGGGATGGTGACCGCCCAGACCACCATGCACCAGGGGCAGCCGATGCCGATCACGAACAGCGAGGTGTACTGCAGGAAGGTCACGAAGGCGACGCCGCCGAGCAACCCGATGTTCAAGCCGAGCATCACCCAGCGCGGCACCTGCGTCCCGGCGACCAGCAGGACGCCCAGCAGCAGCGGGAAGACGAAGGCCACCAGGCCGATGAACTGGTTCGGGAACCCGAAGAGCTCCGACTGCGGGTACCCCATCACCGAGCTGCAGGAGAACAGCGGGTTGAAATCGCAGCTGAGCACCGCACCCGGATCCCGGAGCAGCCGGATCTTGTCGACCGAGAGTTCGAAGGACGCCAGCAGGCCGATGGCGCTGGCCACGATCAGGAACACGCCCAGGGGCCGAGGCCGGAGGATCTTCGGCAAGTCGTCCTGATGCCGGTCGGAAGCGCCGCCTGCGGCGTCGTCCGCGGTGCTGTTCTCGGTGATGGTCACGGACGCCATCCTAGCCGCCGCCCTCCCGCGCGACCATGCCGAAGGCGCGCGGGCGAAGCGCTTCGCAGCGGTTACCCAGGTGCGCTGTGCCATACTGGTCTCGGCTGGTCTGCTCTCCACACCCGCAGGCCAACCCGGAGGTGCAGCCGGCCCGTCGAGGCACTGGCGCCTTCCGGCATCCGCGGCATAAGACGCTTAACGCGCCGACGACGTGAGCGCGAGCGAGGCGGATGCGGTAACGGTTTTCAGCCGGGGGACGACGCCCGGCACTGATGGCCTCCTAAGGGGCCCGTATGCGTACGACGCGGTGTGGGCGGGCTCCGGCGGAGGGACTGGAGACTTTAATTGACCGATAGCACGAGCAATCCGGACAAGCAGGAACCGGCGAACGAACTCGATCTGAGTCTGGACCTGGAACAGCTTCGCAAGGAGCGGATGGAACGGCAGCGTCAGGAGGCCGCGCAGAAGGCCCTCGACGATGAGATCCGCGCGAAACTCGACGACATCGCCTCGGCGGCGGAATCGCTGCGCACCGGGGACGAGCGCGTCCCGGCCGCGCAGGCCCAGGCCAACCGCGGTACCGAATTCGAAGGCTTCCTGCGAGAGTCGCTCGACGGTGAGGACAGCCCGGAGGACGATGAGGGCGCGGCCGGCAGCGCTCACGCCCCGAAAGATCGCCAGGCCCGCGAAGAACGCCAGGCCCGCGAAGAACGCCAGGCCAGCACCGGGGGCAGCCGGCAGGGCGGCTCTCAGGGCAGCGGAGCCGCTGCCGGGGACAGCCCGGCCGCTGCGGCTCCCGTGCTGAGCCCCTTCTCGCCGTTCTCCGCTCCCGAGCATCACGCCCCGCAGACGCCAGCGGCTCCGGTCGCACCCGGGCAGCCCTTCCAGGTGCCGGGCCTCTTCAGCGCCGCCGGCAGCGAGGCCACGGAGGAGAACGAGGACGTCGAGGACGGTATCCCGGCACGGCCGCCGGTACCGCCGGTGCAGCCCGCCGTGGGTCTGCTGTTCCAGGCTCCCGATCCCGAGCAGGCGATCGTCCCCGAGGACGACGACTACGACGATTACGACGACGAGGGCGATGAGCAGGACGCCCCCGAGGAGGATCAGGAAGGCACCGGCGACGCCGGTGACGATCAGGACGACGACAACGACGATCTCGGTGACCAGAGCCGCCGCCGTCGCCGTCGGGGCGGTCGCGGCCGTCGCCGGCGCAGCCGCGACGAGCGCGATGGCGAGCCGCATGCGGCCGAGGAGCGTCAGGACGCTGAGCCGGAGGCCGAGCCCGCCGGCGACCGCCAGGAGGAGAGCCGGCGCAAAGCGTCTGCCGGCAAGCCCGATCCGGCGGGCCGCACCGAGACGGCCGAGGCCGCCACGGCCGACGCCGAGTCCTCCCAGGGGGAGAACGACGACGAACAGGGCGGGTCCCGTCGTCGCCGGCGCCGCCGCCGTGAGGCCACCGGCACTGACGAGGTACAGCTGGTCAAAGGCTCCACCCGTCTGGAGGCCAAGCGCCAGCGGCGCCGTGAGGGCCGCGAGGCCGGCCGGCGCAAGCAGACCATCACCGAAGCGGAGTTCCTGGCCCGGCGCGAGTCCGTGGACCGGCAGATGATCGTCCGCCAGGAGGGCAGCCGCACGCAGATCGCGGTGCTCGAGGACGACGTGTGCGTGGAGCACTACATGTCCGAGAGCAGCCAGCAGGCCTCGCTCATCGGCAATGTCTACCTCGGCAAGGTCCAGAACGTGCTCCCGAGCATGGAAGCGGCGTTCGTGGACATCGGCAAGGGCCGTAACGCGGTGCTCTACGCCGGCGAGGTCAACTGGGACGTGCTGGGAACCAAGGGCGAACCGCGGCGGATCGAGCTCGCGCTCTCCTCCGGCGATCCCGTGCTGGTGCAGGTGACGAAGGATCCGGTGGGGCACAAGGGAGCGCGCCTCACCAGCCAGATCTCCCTGCCGGGCCGCTTCCTGGTGTTCGTGCCCGGCAGTTCCATGACCGGCATCTCCCGGAAGCTCCCGGACAATGAGCGGGCCCGGCTGAAGAAGATCCTCAAGGCCGTCGTGCCCTCCGGCTCCGGCGTGATCGTGCGCACTGCCGCCGAGGGCGCCTCCGAGGAAGATCTGCGCCAGGACGTGGAGCGGCTGACGAAGCGCTGGGAGAGCATCCAGAAGAAGGCCGACTCCCCGAAGGTGCTCGCCCCTCAGCTGCTGTACGGCGAGCCCGATATGACGCTGCGCATCATCCGCGATGTGTTCAACGAGGACTTCTCCGCGCTCGTCGTCCAGGGCGACAAGGCGTGGAAGGAGATCTCCGAGTACGTGGAGTCGGTCGCCCCCGATCTGGTCGAGCGCATGAGCCGCTACGACGAGGACGAGGATGTCTTCGAGCGCTACCGCGTGAACGAGATGATCGCCCGGGCGATGAACCGCAAGGTGAATCTGCCCTCCGGCGGCTCCCTGGTGATCGACCGCACCGAGGCCATGACCGTCATCGACGTCAACACCGGCAAGTTCACCGGCTCCGGGGGCAACCTGGAGGAGACCGTCACCAGGAACAATCTGGAGGCGGCCGAGGAAGTCATCCGGCAGCTGCGGCTCCGGGACATCGGCGGCATCATCGTGATCGATTTCATCGACATGGTGCTCGAATCCAACCGTGACCTGGTCGTCCGGCGCCTGGTGGAATGCCTAGGCCGCGACCGGACCCGGCATCAGGTCGCGGAGGTCACCTCGCTTGGCCTGGTCCAGATGACCCGCAAGCGGATCGGCACCGGCCTGGCAGAGTCCTTCGCCGCAGCCGGCGAGGACCTCAGTGGCCGCGGCCTGCTGCTGCCGGGAACGGAGAACGAGGGCGGCGGCAAGCAGTTCAAGAGCCGCAAGGAGCGCCGCAAGGACCGGAACAACGACCGGAACGGCAAGGACAAGAGCCAGAAGGCGGAAGAGCAGCCGCAGGACGAGAAGAAGCCCACAGTCGAGGCCTCCCGCCAGGCGGTCGCCGCCATTGCCAAGGCCACCATCAAGTCCGATGAGAAGGACGAGGACAAGGCCGCCGGCGACGCCCGGGACGCCACCTCGCAGCAGGCTCCCGCGGCGCCGGTCGCGCCGGTGGAGGAACCCGCCGCCGATGCACCGCTCATGATCGGCATGGACGCCACCACCCGGATCCAGGAGGCGCCGGCGCGGAAGCCGGCGCGCCGAGCCACCAGGGCCGCCAAGAAGGACCGGCCGCAGGAGCGTCCAGCGGAGGAGAAGACCGCGGAGGAGACCACTCCGGCCCCGCCGGTGCTGCTGCTCGGCATGGGCGATCAGGACACCTGATGGGCGCGCCGGCCGACCCGCACGCCCGTATGCCCCACGGCGCCGACCAGGACCCTCTGGAGACGCTCGCGCAGCTGCGACGCAGCATCGACAACATTGATGCCGCGCTCGTGCACATCCTGGCCGAGCGGTTCGCGCTGACCACCGCGGTCGGCCGGCTGAAGGCGGAACACGCCCTCCCGCCGGCCGATCCGCAGCGGGAGGCGAAGCAGATCGAGCGACTGCGCGCTCTGGCCGAGTCCGCCCGGCTGGATCCCACCTTCGCCGAGAAGTTCCTCAACTTCATCATCGCCGAGGTGATTCATCACCACGAGCGGATCGCGGAAGAGCGCCAGAACGGCGACGCTTAGCTGACCCCGGGCCGTGACCGGGCCGAATTGACTCGGCCCGGTCACGGTCATTAATCTAGAGAGTCGGTGCCTGCGCCCTGAACACGGGTCGCAGGCGCCCGCGGCACCACCGGCCTTCCAATGGACGCCAGGCGTCAAGGGCGGCGGTCCGCGCCCCGAGAAGAAATGAGCTAAGTCGCCCTGCACCCGGCAGTGCGCATGACGAGAGTGAGTTCGCGCGTGGTCTATGCCATCGTTCGCGCCGGAGGCCGTCAGGAAAAGGTCTCGGTCGGCGACATCATCACTGTGAATCGAGTCAAGGCCGAGGCCGGTGACAGCGTCGATCTCGCTGCCGTCCTCCTGGTCGACGGTGACAGCGTCACCACTGACGCCGAGAAGCTTTCCAAGGTCAAGGTGTCGGCCGAGGTCCTGGGCGACCTCCGCGGACCCAAGATCGTGATCCAGAAGTACAAGAACAAGACCGGTTACAAGAAGCGCCAGGGGCACCGCCAGGAGCTCACCCGGCTGAAGATCACTGAGATCAACTAAGCGATCAGTAACCAGGATTAACGAAGGCAGGTAGCTCTCATGGCACATAAGAAGGGCGCAAGCTCCACCCGGAACGGCCGCGACTCCAATGCCAAGCGCCTCGGCGTGAAGCGCTTCGGCGGTCAGGTCGTCAGCGCCGGCGAGATCATCGTCCGCCAGCGCGGTACGCACTTCCACCCGGGCGACAACGTCGGCCGCGGCGGGGACGACACCCTCTTCGCCCTCTCCGCCGGGACGGTGGAGTTCGGGGCCAAGCGCGGCCGGAAGGTCGTCAACATCGTCGCCGGCTGATCACCCAGCCGCACGGTGGCACGAGAGAAGGGGCGAGCCGGCTTCAGGCCGGCGGCGCCCCTTTTCTCGTACCGCCGCGTGAATCCGCGGGCCGGTTCGTGCATACATGGACCGGGTACACCGCGACCTTCGTGACCATAGAATGGTCTTCGCCCCCAGCAATCCGTGAGGAGCCATCCGTGGCCACCCAGTTCGTCGATCGCGTCACCCTGCACATCGCCGCAGGCGCTGGCGGCAATGGCTGTGCTTCCGTGCGGCGGGAGAAGTTCAAGCCGCTCGGCGGGCCCGACGGCGCCAACGGCGGGCACGGCGGCAGCATCATCCTGGAGGTCTCGGCGCAGACCACGACGCTGCTGGAATACCACCACGGGCCGCATCGGCGGGCGCAGAACGGCGGCATCGGCAAGGGCGACCTGCGTCACGGCGCCGATGGTGAGGACCTCATCCTCCCGGTGCCCGACGGCACCGTCGTGAAAACGCCGGACGGGGAGGTCCTGGCCGATCTGATCGGCGAGGGCACCCGTTTCGTCGCCGCCCGCGGCGGCCGGGGCGGCCTCGGCAACGCTGCGCTGGCCACGCCCAAGCGCAAAGCCCCGGGCTTCGCGCTGCTCGGCGAGCCGGGCGAGGCACGGGACCTGGTCCTGGAGATCAAGACCGTCGCCGATGTGGCGCTCATCGGCTTCCCCTCCGCCGGGAAGTCCAGCCTCATCGCCGCGCTCTCCGCGGCGCGTCCCAAGATCGCCGACTATCCCTTCACCACGCTCGTGCCGAACCTCGGGGTGGTCCAGGCCGGAGACGTGCGCTACACGGTCGCCGACGTGCCCGGGCTCATTCCCGGCGCCAGCGAGGGCAAGGGCCTGGGCCTGGAATTCCTGCGCCACGTCGAGCGCTGCGCTGCGCTGGTGCACGTGATCGACTGCGCCACCTACGAACCGGGCCGCGACCCGGTCGGGGACTTGGAGACGATCGAAGCGGAACTGGCGGCCTACGCGGTGGAGATCGGCCGTGACGGCACCGCGGGGACCTCCGATCTCCTTCCGCTGGACCAGCGGCCCACGCTCGTCGCCCTGAACAAGGTGGACGTGCCCGACGGCAAGGACCTGGCGGAGATCGTCCGCCCGGACCTCGAGGCCAAGGGCTACCGCGTCTTCGAGGTCTCCGCCGCCTCCCGGGAAGGTCTGCGCCCGCTGTCCTTCGCGATGGCCGAGCTCGTCCAGGCCGAACGCGACCGCCGCGCGCAGGCCGAGGCCAACAAGCCTCGCGTCGTCCTGCGCCCGGTCGCCGTGGACGACACCGGCTTCCGCGTGGTCAAGGAGCTGACCGGCGAGGGCGAGGTCTTCCGGATCCTGGGGGAGAAGCCGGAGCGCTGGGTCCGGCAGACGGATTTCAGCAACGACGAGGCGGTCGGCTATCTGGCCGACCGGCTGGAGCGCCTGGGAGTCGAGGAGGCACTGTTCAACGCCGGTGCCGTGCCCGGTTCCGCGGTGGTCATCGGTCCCGGCGACGGCGTCGTGTTCGACTGGGATCCGACCATGGTCGGCGGCGCCGAGCTGCTCGGCGGCCGCGGCTCCGACCTCCGCCTGGAGGAGGGCCACCGGCCCACCCGCAAGGAGCGCAAGGAAGCGTTCCACGAGCGGATGGACGCCAAGGCCGCCACCCGCGAGGAATTCGAGCAAGAGCGGCTGGCGGAGCGCCGCGCGAGGGAGGCCGCAGGCGGCCGCGGTGCCGGGCGGGCAGGCCAGGAGGACCGGTCATGAGCGGTTTCGTGCCCGGTGCTCGCCGGCTCGTGGTGAAGGTCGGGTCCTCCTCGATCACCTCCCCGGCCGGTGGCATCGACCCGGCGCCGCTCACGGCCCTCGTCGACGCCCTCGCCGCCCACCGCGCCGCCGGACGCGAGGTCATCCTCGTCTCCTCCGGTGCGATCGCAGCCGGTCTGGGCCCGATGGGCATCCCTGCCAGACCGCGCGATCTGCCCACCCAGCAGGCGGCCGCCAGCGTCGGGCAGAGCCTGCTGATGGCCGCCTACGCGCAGATCCTCGCCCGCCACGGCATCACCCCGGCGCAGGTGCTGCTCAGCGCCGACGACCTGGCCCGGCGGACGCACTACCGCAATGCGCAGCAGGCCATCGAGCGGTTGCTCGCGCTGGGGATGTTCCCGATCGTCAACGAGAACGACACTGTCGCCACGCAGGAGATCCGCTTCGGGGACAACGACCGGCTCGCCGCTCTCGTAGCGCACCTCTCCCATGCCGACGCCCTGGTGCTGCTCTCCGATGTGGACGCCCTGTACACGGCTCCCCCCGGGGAGCCCGGCGCCGAGCGGATCGACCTGGTCGGGGCTCCCTCCGACCTCGACGAGGTCCGGGTCGGCGGCGTCGGCTCGGGCGTCGGCACCGGAGGCATGGCGACCAAGGTGCACGCGGCCTCCATCGCCGCCGACTCCGGCATCCCCGCCGTGGTGACCTCGCTGTCGAACATCGGCCGCGTGCTCTCCGGTGAGGACGTGGGCACCGTGTTCACGGTGACTCACCGGCGGCGGTCCACCCGGCTGCTGTGGCTGGCGCATCTGGCCGAACCGGAGGGCGCGCTGCGCGTCGACGCCGGCGCCGCCGAAGCGCTCATCCGGCGCGGGAAGTCCCTGCTGGCCGTCGGCGTGACCCGCCTGGAGGGCGAGTTCGACGCCGGCGACCCGGTGGACATCCAGGCCCCCGACGGCCGGCCCATCGCCCGCGGCCTGGTGCGCTACTCCTCCGCGGAGCTCCCGGCGATGCTCGGCCGCTCCACGGGCGAGATCGGCGACCGTCTCGGCGGCTCGTACGCCCGTGAAGTGGTGCACCGCAACGACCTGATCGTCATCGACCAGCATATGAAGGCTCAGCCGGTCTAGAGCCAAGCCCCGAACCGCTATCCTGGAGAGCTATGACACCCGCAGTGCTCACGCCCGATACCGGAGACATCGACCCCAAGATCGTCCGGGGCGTCAACCGCATCGCCCGTCAGGCCGCGGAGGCCGCCCGGCCTCTCGCCGCCGCGGACACGGCCAGCAAGGACGCGGCGCTGGCGGGCATCGCCGATGCCCTCCTCGCGCAGCAGGACAGCATCCTGTCGGCCAACGCCAAGGACGTCGAACGGGAGGAAGCCGGCGGCATGCAGGCCTCCCTGCTGGACCGGCTGCGACTGACCCCGGAGCGGATCGAAGGCATCGCGGCGGGGGTACGCGAGATCATCGCGCTGCCGGACCCGGTCGGGGAGATCGTCTCCGGGAACATGCTTCCCAACGGCATCCGGCTGACCCGCAAGCGGGTGCCGATGGGCGTGATCGGCGCGATCTACGAGGCCCGCCCGAATGTCACGGTGGACATCGCGGCGCTGGCGCTCAAGAGCGGCAACGCGGTGATCCTGCGCGGCGGTTCCGCCGCCCGCGAGACGAACACCGTGACCCTGGAGATCATGCAGCGCACCCTGGAGGCCCAGGGCTTCCCCGCGGACGTGGTGCAGGGCATCGACCAGTACGGCCGGGACGGCGCCGACGTCCTGATGCAGGCCCGCGACTACGTCGACCTGCTCATCCCGCGTGGCGGCGCCGATCTGATCGCGCATGTCGTGCAGAACTCCCTGGTCCCGGTGATCGAGACCGGCGTCGGGAACGTCCACATGTTCCTGGACGCCTCCGCCAAGGTCTCCCAGTCCGTGGATCTCGTGCTCAACTCCAAGACCCAGCGGCCCAGCGTCTGCAATGCGCTGGAGACCCTGCTGGTGCACGAGAAGGCAGCGCGGCGGGTGCTGCCGAAGGTGCTCGAGGCCCTCGCCGCCGCGGACGTCGTCATCCACGGCGACCAGACCGTCAGCGAACTCGCCCCGGCCGGCGTCAAGGTGCGGCGGGTCACCCGCCGCGACTGGGCCAAGGAATACCTGGGGCTGGAAATCGCGGTCGCCGTCGTCGGGGACCTGGAGGAGGCCATCGAGCACATCGGCGCCTACTCCAGCGGCCACACCGAGGTGATCGTCACCAACGACCTCACCAGCGCCGAGACCTTCATCCAGGCGGTCGACGCCGCGGCGGTCGGCGTGAACGTGTCCACCCGGTTCACGGACGGAGGCCAGTTCGGCCTCGGCGCCGAGGTGGGGATCTCCACGCAGAAGCTGCATTCCCGCGGCCCGATGGGCTTGCGCGATCTGACCACGACCAAATGGATCATGATCGGGGAGGGGCAGATCCGCTCCTGAGGCGGGCCGGCGCCGTGCGGCATCGCACGGTGCCGGCGTCGTGCCACATCACGCCTGCCGGATCTGCGATACTTGAGAGGATCGCCCCCTGCATGCCGAGGGGGCACGCCCGTGCCACGCGCGAGTGCCGACGGCGCCCGCGCATGAGGAAAGGAAACGCATGAAGTCGTCCATCCTGCTGGCCGCCGTCGCCGCGGAGGAGCACCACATCGTCAACGAGCTGCCGATCGACCCGGTGTGGATCGGTGTCATCGCCTTCGTCTCCCTGATGGCGATGCTCTTCTTCACCCTGGCGTTCAACGGCATCGCGCACCGCCACTGAAGCACGTCTTCACCAGCGTGGAGCCGGACACCCCCAGACGCCGCATCGGAGTGATGGGCGGCACTTTCGACCCGATCCACAACGGGCACCTGGTCGCGGCCAGTGAAGTGGCGGCGCGCTTCGATCTCGACAGCGTGGTGTTCGTCCCCACCGGCCAGCCCTGGCAGAAATCCCACCGGATGGTCACGAGCGCGGAGAACCGTTATCTGATGACGGTCATCGCGACCGCGTCGAATCCGAGGTTCTTCGTCAGCAGGGTGGATGTGGACCGGCCGGGCGCGACGTACACGATCGACACGCTCCGCGATCTGCGCGCCGAGTACGGCGACGGGGTCGAGCTGTTCTTCATCACCGGCGCAGACGCCCTCTCGCAGATCCTCACGTGGAAGAATGTCGACGAGATGTTCTCCCTGGCGCACTTCGTGGGGGTGACCCGTCCCGGGCACGAGCTCAGCTCGACCGGGCTTCCCACCGGGAAGGTCAGCCTGCTGGAGGTGCCGGCGCTGGCGATCTCGTCGACGGACTGCCGCCGGCGGGTGCAGGAGGGACTGCCGGTCTGGTACCTCGTCCCCGACGGGGTCGTGCAGCACATCGCCAAGCACGAGTTGTATAGGAGTGAGGATGGCTGAGGAAGGAAGGTTCGCCACCCGGCGGCAACGCCGGGAAGCCGAGCTGCGCCTTCAGGAACAGAACTGGGAACAGCGATCCCGCGCCCGCTCCGCGCCCGAGACCGCGCCGCCCGTGCCTTCCTCCTCCCCTGAGACGCCTCCGCCGCCTGCCGCGGCTCCCACGCGCCCGGCCGCGCCGGCTGCCCAGCAGGCCCCGTCGCGGCCTTCCCGGCCGGCGACGGAGCCGGACGCCCCGGTGACGGACTCCGTCAGCGAGGCTCGCCCCGTGCCGCAGAAGCCCGCATCGCCGCCGGCTGCCGTCACACCGGCTACGGAGAGGTCCGTGAGCCCTGGTCTGGAAACGCCGGTGAGCACAGCTCCGGCAGCCCGGGACGCGCAGCAGCACGTGCCTGCGCCGCGGGAAGAACCGGAACTGCCCGGTGCACCCGCACCGCGGGAGGCGCCCGTATCCGGGGAAACGCCGACGGAGACTGCACCCGTGCGGACCGTCCCGGCTGCAGGCGATGTCCCCGGGGCGCAGGCCGCGCCCGAGGTCGCCCCTGCGGCCGGCTCCGGCGACCCGGCCGAGGCGATGCCGGTCTTCGCGACCAGGGCCGAGCGCCGCGCCTGGCTGCGCGCCCGCCAAGCCGAACAAGCGCAGCAGGCCGATGCCGATCAGGACCAGGAACACGCGCGGTCTTCCCAGCCACCGCATGCACCCGATGCTGCACTCGCCCCGGCTCCGCCAGCGGTCCCGCCCACGCCCACGAACTCGCCCGGGCATCCTCCAGCGCCCGTGCCGGGGGATGGCGGCCTCGGTCCCGGCAGCGCTCCGGAACGCCGGCCGGGGGAGCCCGGGAAGGCCGCGGCGGAGCACTCGCCCGCGCAGCATGACCGGCCCGGTTCCGTGACGGCGCCGGCGGGTGCCCTGGATGTCGCATCACCTGCCGAGCCTGGCGGGGATCCCGCAGCCGCAGCTGGATCTGAGTCTGCGGCGGAGGATGTCTCCCCGCTGGAACGGGCGGCCCAGCGGGATGTGCTGCGCCGCCGGCGGGAGAGCGGCACGCAGGAGGCCTCTGCCGCGACCCTGAGCCGGCGCGCCCGGCGAGAGGCGGAACGGCGCCGCAAGGACGGTGAGAGCTCCCTTGAGGGCCTCATCGGCGCTTCCGCCGTGCAGGACGCGCTGGCCCGGCATCAGTCGCCGGCGCCGGAGTCCTTCAGCTTGAAGGGAACCGCGCTGGACACGGGGTCCAGGCCGGAATCTCCTGAACCCGGCGCGCCGAAGCCAGATGCGCCGCCGAGCCGCCGCTCCCGCCGCAAGGCGCCCGTCGTGACGCCGCCGTCCACGGCCGGCATCGGCGTGGTCTCCGGTGCCATCGACATCGGCGAGATGCAGGCGTCCACCGGCTCCCTGCGCGTGCACGACGATTCCGAGCACGATGCCAGCGAACTGCGCAACCCGCCGGCCCCGCCGGTGGCCGCGCGCCGTGCGGAGCCGCTGGACGAGACCCTGGCCGTGGGCCGCACCGGCTCGCGCGTCCCGGTGTACGCGCTGGGCGCCTTCGTGCTGATCGCCATCGGCTTCGGCATCGCCGCACTGTTCATGCTCTGACGACCGCTCCATCGCCCTCGCAGATATCCCCACAGATAAGGAAACAGCCCGCGTGACCGAGATCGACACCTCCATCGTCCTGGCCCGCACGGCGGCGAAAGCCGCGGCGGAGAAGCTGGGCGAGAACATCGTCGCCCTCGACGTCAGCAGGCAGCTGGCGCTGACGGACATCTTCCTGCTGGTGTCCGCATCCAATGAACGGCAGGTCGGGGCGATCGTGGACGCCGTGGAGGAAGCGCTGCTGAAGGAACACGGCGTCAAGCGGATCCGCCGTGAGGGACAGGGCGCCTCCCGATGGGTGCTGCTGGATTTCAACGCCATCGTGGTCCACGTGTTCCACGCCGAGGACCGTGAGTTCTACGGTATCGAGCGGTTGTGGAACGACAGCCCGACGGTGGACGTCTCCCAGGCGGTCGCCGAGGGCTCAGGCGAGTCGGGCGACACCGGGCCGGAGCGCCCCGGTGGCGCGGGTGACTGAGGAACCCATCGTGCCCTCCTTAGGACCGCTGCGGCTCGTCCTGTGGCGTCACGGGCAGACCGATTACAACGTCTCCGGCCGGTTCCAGGGGCAGTCCGACAGCGTTCTGACGGCCACCGGCCAGGCGCAGGCCGCTGCCGCGGCGGCGGCGATCCGCGCCCAGCTGAGACTGGAGCATGCCCGCATCGCCTCCTCCGATCTGGTTCGCGCCAGGGACACCGCCGCTGCCCTCGCCGGCCTGCTGGGCGTGGACGTGGAGGCCGATGCCGACCTCCGGGAGCTCTCCTACGGCGATTGGGAGGGGCTCACCCGGGCCGACGTGGCACGCCGCTGGCCCGAGGACTTCGCCGCCTGGGAGGCGGGAGACGACGACGCCAGCCACGGCGGGGAGAGCCGGGAGGCCTCCGGCAGGCGCGTGGCCGCCGCGATCCGGCGGCACGCCCGGCAGGCCCGCGATGAGGGCACCGGAGCGCTCGTCGTGGTCGCCCACGCCGGGGTGCTGCGCGCGGCGGCGGCAGAGCTGCTGGAGTTGCCGGATCCCGCGCGACTCGGCGTGCTGGGGAACGCCGCATGGGGTGCGTTGGAGGAACGGCGCAGCGATGGCGCCTGGATGCTGCGGTCCTGGAACTGCCGGGCCTGACCTCGTTCTGCGCTAGAACTGAAGCCGGTCCCGGTGCAACTGCTCGGCGAGGTCGAGCAGCGCCGCAGCCGAGCTGTCCCAGGAATAGGTGAGCGCTTCCTCGCGCCCGCGCGCGGCGGCCCGGGCCCAGGAGGTGGCATCCTCCAGCCGCCGGATCGCCCTGGCCACGTCTGCGGGGGAATCCGGGTCGAAGTACTGCGCGGCGTCGCCGGCGAGTTCGCGGAAGATCGGCAGATCGCTGACCGCCACCGGGCAGCCGCGAGCCATGGCCTCGACCACCGGCAGGCCGAACCCTTCGGCGCGGGAGGCGGTCACGAGCGCCGTCGCCCCGTCGATCAGCCGGTGATACTCCTCGTCGCTGACTCCGCGATGGAACACCACCTGGGCCTGGGCGGGCGCCAGGGCGGCCAGCTGCGCCTCACGTTCGGGGGCGATGCGGGAGAGGATGTGGAGCGTGTATCCGGGCAGCTGCTGCAGGGCCCGCACCAGCGTCTCCACGTTCTTGTAGGGCAGGAAGGCACCCATGTAGACCAGACTCCGGGCGGCATGGCCCGGCGTTCGGCCAGGCGGCTCGGCAGGAGGCGTGGCGGCGTTGGGAATGACGTGGACCGGGCGGCGGGTCAGCCGGTGCCGGGCGATCAGATCCGCCGTGGTGTGGCTGACCGCGGCCACGGCATCGGCCCGGTCCAGCAGGACGCGCTGGGGCCAGTAGGCGCTGTGATAGGCGCGCCAGGCCAGCCGCAGCGCCTGGGGGAGGTCGTGCGGCGGTTCGGGGTGGTCGTAGTAGATCAGATCATGCAGGGTCAGGATGAGCCGGTAGCGGCGGCGCAGAGGGGAGCCCACGCCCAGGACCTGCATGGGCGAGAAGACGACATCGGCGCCCAGGCGGTTCAGTTCCGCCACGATGAGCGGCTCCCGCACCGAGACGGGGGAGGAAAGCTTCAGATGCGGCAGATCCGGCGGGAGCAGGCGCAGTTGCGCCGGATCGGAGATCACTGCGGTCAGCTCGATGCCGCGGGCCGGCGCCTGCTGCAGCGCCGACCCCAGCAGATAGGAGCCGTAACGGGAGATCCCGTCGTGGAACTGCGTCCGGGTGAACCTGGCGTCGTAGATCAGCCTCATGGACTCACGTCCTCAGGCAGCGCCGCGGCGAGTTCGTCGATGACTCTCCCCGTCAGCGCCGGCGCCTCGTAGTGGATCAGGTGTCCCACGCCGGGAGCGATCCGCAGGGCACCGGCGGGGAGCAGCTGGCACAGGGCGCGCTGGCCTTCCAGGGGTGCGATGGCGTCCCGGTCCCCGGCGAGCACGGTGGTGGGCAGCCGCAGGGCCGCGGCGACCTCGCTGACGGTGTGCCGGGTCGACACCTCAAACGCCTGCTGGAGGGCCTGTCGTCCGGTGAACGAGGAGAAGTGGCGGGCGTGCTGGTCGTGGATGTAGCGGCGGAGGCCCCGGTCCTTCGTGGTGGCCATGACGATGCTCATGGCCCGCACGATCGCCGGGTGGGTCAGCAGCCGCGTGGCGGCGGCTTCGGGCAGGGTGCTCCCGGCCCGGTAGTAGAGCCGGGTCAGCCCGGTCATGAGGCGGTTCGGGCCGGCCAGGGCCGGCGTGGAGATAGGGTTGATGAGCAGCAGTGATCCCAGCGCGGGGCCGCCGCGGCCGGCTGGGGAGGCCAGGTCCGCGGCGGCCAGGTGCGCGGCGACGATGGAGCCGAAGGAGTGGCCGACCAGGAGGATGGGACGACTGGCAGGCAGGACGGCGAGTACGGCGCGGATGGCGTCCACGTAACTGTCCAGGGTGTGCGGCACCGGCAGCGCCGGCGTGGCGCCGAAGCCCGGCAGATCGGGGACGATCAGTTCGGTGCGGTAGGTGGCTCGCGCGATGGCGTCCATGCCGTGGTGGTCGCCGCGGAAGCCGTGGACCAGGAGCGCTGCGGGCGCCGGGGCGCCGGGGGAGGAGCGGCGCCGGGCCGGATGCCGCCACAGTGCGATGCGCAGCTCGTGGCCGCCGATGCGCGCGTCGATGTCCTCGCGGGAGGCGCCGGGAACTGCACTCATGATGAGTCCAAGACTATCGGGCCGGGGCGGTGTTCCGGCCTTCGGACTGCCGGGCACTTCGGAGCAGGCGCTAGTCGCCGGACCGGCCGGGGTTCTCGAACTCACGCTCGATCTGCTCGATGGTCGGGAGGTTGGTCTTCAGGTTCTCCGGCAGCGATTCGGTGAGCTGATACTCGGCCACGCCGAGGGGTTTGTTCTCATCCCGCAGGGCGTATTCGGCGACCACCTCGTTCTTGGTCTGGCACAGCAGCAGCCCGATGGTGGGCGCGTCGCCTTCCGTTGCCATCTCACCGTCGATGGCAGCCAGATAGAACCGTAGCTGACCTAGGTGTTCTGGCTTGAACTTGCCTTTCTTCACTTCGATGACCACATAGCGGTGCAGCCTCACGTGATAGAACAGCAGATCGATGAAGAAGTCGTCCCCGCCCACCTGCATGTGGACCTCGCGTCCGACGAAGGCGAATCCGGCCCCGAGCTCCAGCAGGAACTCTTCGACGTGCTCCACCAGCGCGCGCTCGATTTCCCGCTCGTGCGCGGCGTCGCCGAGGCCCAGGAAATCGAGTTTGTAGGGGTCTTTCAGTGACTGGACGGCCAGATCGGAATCCGGTTTCGGCAGCACATCGGAGAAGTTGGTGGTGGCAGCACCCAGGCGTGTGTGGGCGGCGGTGTCGATCTGCATCGCGAGGACGTTGCGCGACCAGCCGTTCTCAATCGCTTTGGCGGCATACCAGAGCCGCGTCTCGGTGTCCTTGAGCTTGGTGAGCAGGACCAGGTTGTGGCTCCAGGGCAATTTTCCAACGACGGTTGGATAATTGGAGTCCGGCCATGCACGAGCGAAGGCGAGCATGTAGTTCAGATTCGTGTAGGAGAAGCCTTTCATATCGGGGAACGTCGTGCGGAGATCGTGGGCCAGCTTTTTCACTACCTTGGTGCCCCACCCTGCTTCTGGAGTTGTTCGTGCAACCGATGGCCGATCTGCCAGTACAGGTGCACCAGTTCTTGGTTCACGGCGAACGCTGCCCGCTGCTGGGCCGCGTAGATCTCACTCTTCAGGTCAGCCAGCCAGTAGGCGTAGCCTTCCGGCGGCGGAGTCAGTGACGGTGTCTGGTCAGCCATGGAAGTCACCTTCGCTCAGGTCGGAATCTACTGCTGTGGCTCAACCTAGCCGGAGGGACGGACATGTCCCGCTGGCGTGCCACCGTTGACGTTCACCCTGGCGAGGCATTGACGGCGCTTAGGCGTTGACGGCGCCCGGCGCTTAGGCGATGCGGGTGGCGCGCACGATGACGTCCTCCAGCCGGGCAATGCGATCGCCGGGGAGGGTCAGGGTGCGCGGGCGGTGCGCGGCGGTGACGATGCTCCACCGCTCGTCCAGGAGACCGGCGATGTCCGCCGCCAGGGTGGTCGCTTCCCGGGGCGGTTGCGCATGGCCGGGTCCGTCGTGGTCTTCGTGTGTCTCGCCGTGCCCCGAGCCGGTCAGGTGCCCGACGATGAGCAGGGTGCCGCCTGCCCGGACCCAGCCGCTGAGCCGGGCGTAGAAGTCGAGTTGCGGCATCGCCGGGTGGGCGTAGCAGCTGAGCACCAGATCGTAGTGGTCCTGAGGCTCCCAGGAGGTCAGGTCCGCTTCCACCCAGTCGACGCTCTCGCCGGTCCCGGCGGCCTCCGCGCGGCGGCGGGCATGGGCCAGCGCTTCGGCAGAGATGTCCACGCCGGTGACGCGCCAGCCGTTCTCGGCCAGCAGGATGGACTCCGCGCCGGCGCCGCAGCCGGCGTCCAGGGCCGTGCCGGGTGTGAGCCCGGCCGTTTCGGTCTGTACGCACGGATGGGGAGGAGCGACGGCCATGGCGGCGCCGGGGGAGTCTGGCCGCCATTGCCGGCGCCAGTACTCCCGGTCGAAGTCATGCCCGCCGGCTTCCGGCTGGCTGTCGGTCTCCGGGTGCCCGGCATGGTGCTGGTGGTCGCCGTCGGCGCTCATGGGGTGCCTCCTCCTGGTCCCCTCGATCCTGTCTGCTGGGAGGGTGGAAAGGCAATCGTCTTGCGCGAAAGGCAAACTCTCTCAGCTGAGCTGTAACGGATCAGGCCTGTTCGGCTTCCGCGAGGGCGCGGGCGGTCTCAGCAGGGTCGATGCGGTGCCGGACGCCCAGCCAGTACGCCAGTGAGAGGACGGCGATGAACGGCAGGCCGACCGCTGCTGCGAGCTGCATGTCCGGTACGACGGCGACGGTGGCGAAGACCGCGGCGATGCCGACGAGTCCGGTCGCCGCGACGACGGGCCCGCCGGGGACGGTGAAGGGGGCGGCCTGTTCCCGCCTGCGCCAGTACGCGATGTAGGTCACCAGGATCAGGCCCCACACCACCAGGACCACGAAGGTCACGATGGAGATCATGATGAGGAAGACATTGCCGACCCCGCTGGCCGCCATGGCGGCGGCGGCCGCGATGCCTCCGGTCGAGGCGAGCGTCGCCGCCACCGGCACCTGGCCGCGACTGGTGCGGGCGAGCGGTGCCGGAGCCATCCGTTCGGCCGAGAGGGCATGCAGCAGGCGGCCGCCGGCGTAGAGGTTCGCGTTGGCCGCGGAGAGGGCGGCGATGAGCACGATGAAGTTCGTCACGCCGGCGGCGGGGATGCCGATGAGGTCGAAGACCATGACGAAGGGGCTGTGGGTGACGTCCTCGCCACCTGCCGCGGTCCGCCATGGCACCAGGCAGACGATGATCGCCACCGCGACGACGTAGAAGAACGCGAGCCTGATCATGATCGTCTTCGCCGCGGTGCGTACCGAGGGGCCCGGGTTCCTGGCCTCCGCGGCGGCCACGGAGATGAGCTCGATACCGCCGAAGGAGAACATCACGATCGACAGGGCGATCCATACCGCGGTGGCACCACCGGGCAGGAAACCGCCGTCCGCGACGAGGTTGCCCACCCCCGCCGGGCTCTGGCCGGGCAGTCCGAAGAAGATGAGCAGGAAGCCGATGACGATGAACGCGGCCACGGCGATGACCTTGATGGACGAGAGCGCGAACTCGACGATGCCGAAGCTCTTCACGCTGATGAGATTGAGGGTGAGGATGAGCGCGGCGAAGAGGGCGATGCCGAGCCACAGCGGGAACTGCGGCCACCAGAAGGTCAGGTAGGTCGCCACTGCGACGAGTTCGGAGCCGGTCACGGCGACGGTGACGAACCAGTAGCACCAGCGGGCGAGGTAGCCCCAGAACGGGTGGAGGAAATGTGAGGCGAGGGTCCCGAAGCCGCCGCGCACCGGATGGCGGGAGGCCATCTCGCCCATGCATGCGGCGATGCACGCGGCGATGAGGGAGCCGATCGCGAAGGTGACGATGACGCCGGGTCCGGCGACTCCGATCGCCGCGCCGGCGCCGAGGAACAGACCGGTGCCGAGGGCCGAGCCCATGGCGATCATCGCCATCTGGCCGGGGGTGAGGGCGCGTTCCAGCGTGCCGGCGGAACGCTCTGCGGAAGCGGTGCGAGTGCGGGAATTCACCCGCCAAGGGTACCTGCCCTCTAGCGGACGGGTGCACCCGGCCCGGCGGGATGCCCGGCGGAAGCTGGTTCCGGCGGGGTCGTCATCCGGTCATCGTGGCTGGCCCGGGGTGTGCCCGGTTCAGGATCTTGTCGGCCTTCTCCTGGCTCACCGGCCGCGCCAGCGCGATGATCGCCAGGACCAGGTTCAGCAACGGTCCGACGGCGACGATGTAGATGGCCACGGGGATGGCGAATCCCGCGATCAGCACGGGGTTGTCCTCGAAGCGGACACCGCCGTCGTAGATGGAGCTGGCGACGAACAGCACCAGGAGATAGAGCACGACGATCCCGGTGTTGACGGCCCCGAAGATCGCCGCCCTGCGTCCGAGATGCGCCGCGACAGGGTTCTTCCGCCGCTGACGGAGTCCCAGGACGATCATGGTGATGCCCGGGGCCAGCAGGGACAGGAACGGGAGGCCGATGAACGAGAGCAGCCCGAACACCCATGGCAGTCTCCCGTCCTGGGAGATGCTGGCGGGGAAGGGCGGCCGGCGTGGATTGTTACCCGGAACCGCGGCATTGGGGTGAGCGGGGGAGGGCTTCGCCGGATACCCGGGCGGGGGCGGCGGGAGCGGCATTGCTCCGCGATCAGAGCTGTGCGGGGGTTCCCATGGGGGAGGGGTGCTCATATCGTCAGCGTACCGGGCTGGCCTGTGCAGCAGAACCGGTCTTTAGCTACCAAGGACTTCCTTCGCCAGCGATGAAGAGCATGGCGGACACCAGTCCGAACGCCAGGAGCGTGAGGCCCATGAGCGGCCCCACCAGGCGGCTGGTCGCCTGTTTCTGATGCCGCAGCGGACGCACGAGCAGGAGCAGGCCGGCCGTCTGGATGGCCCCGAGCAGTACCAGCGAGAGGTCCGCCAGCAGGAGCGCCAGGGGGACGAAGTGAAGCGCGACGACGAGGCCCACCCACCACGCGATCCAGCGAGAGCGCTTCTTCCTGATGAGATATACCGCCCCCGCCGCAGCGGCGAGCACCTCGGCCAGCACGAGGAGGCCGAACCATTCGTACCGGCCCTCCAGGGCGGAGCCGCTGTCCCAGTGCCGGGCGACGGAGAACCCGAAGCCCCCCGCCAATGCTGCCCCGGCGGCCGAGCCCAGGCCCAGTTTCCAGCGCCAGCTGCGAGGCGGATCCTCTTGACCCCAGCCGAACCAGACGAACGCCATCAGCCCGAACCAGGCGATCGTGAAGGCATGGTCCCGCACAAAATCCGTCAGCATACGTCCCCGTGAATCGTCGGCGTCCGCTGTCCACTCTAAGGCAGCGGGCGAGAGTCGGACCGCGGATCCTCGTGTCAGGCGCTGAGGGAGTCCTTCCAAGCGAGAAGGTGGCCAGGCGGCGGCCGAAGAGATCGGCGAGGCTGGCTGCCCCGTCGCTGCCGGCGTCACCGACCAGGGCATCATCGGCCAGGCGATGCAGGAGACCAGCCGGGGGCGCAGGGAGAGGTCCCGGATGCCATCGGCGGGCTGCGGGTCCGAGTGGAACCCGTGGTGACCGGCTATGGCATCGGTGAAATCATGGCCCAGGATCTCGTAGCAGAAGAGCATCTGCGAGGCACCGGGCCCGAAGTAGGCCGAATGACTACGGGACACCTGAGCGGGCCGGAGCCAGGCTGATCGAAGGCGTCCTGGATTGTCGGGCCGGAGGGTCCCTCCGGCGCCGAGGATGGGATGCGTAAGGAGGACCGCATGATCCGCACACTCAACGCCCTGGTCGCCGCCGTGGAGGAGGAACTCACCGAGGAGATCGACTGGGCCGGTTTCGCCCGGCGGCATGCGACCACCGAGTACCACCTGCGCCGGATGTTCTCAGCACTGGCCGGGATGCCGCTCTCGGAGTACGTGCGCCGCCGCCGGATGACACTGGCCGCAGCCGATCTCACCCACGGGGGAGACCGACTGCTCGATGTCGCCATGAAGTACGGTTACGGCTCCGCCGAGGCTTTCGGGCGGGCATTCCATTCAGTGCACGGCGCCAGCCCGGCCACGGTGCGGCGCGACGGCGGTCCTCTCCGTACGCAATCCACGCTCAGGTTCCGCCTGAGCGTAGAAGGGAATGTCCCGATGGACGTCACCATCACCGCGAAACCCGAACTCGTCCTCGCAGGCCACGCCGTCGAGGTTCCGCTGATTTACGAGGGTGTGAACCCTCACATCCAGAAGCACGTCGCGTCCATCACGGACGAGCAGAACCTTCGGCTCAAGCAGCTCAACGACGGCGAACCCGCCGGCATCCTGGCGGTCACCTACGGCTCGGATCCCGACGCCGCGGAGGGGTCCCTGCTGACCTATATGCACGGCGTCGCGCTTTCCGAAGGCACTGAGGTCCCTGCCGGGCTGGACTCGATCACCGTGGAGTCAGGTGACTGGGCGGTATTCTCCTCGCAGGGCCCGCATCCGGAGGCGTTGCAGAAGCTATGGGCGGCGACGGCCACCGACTGGTTCCCCTCCAACCCCTGGCGGTTGCGTCCCGGCCCGACTCTGCTGCGCTACCTGAGCTTCACCGGGGCTGAGGCGAGCTGTGAACTCTGGATGCCCGTGGAGAAGGACGGCTGATTCTGTGACGGTCGCGCGCCGCCGGGGGGGCATGAGTCCCGGCGGCACACACGGCCGTCGGCACCTGGCGCCGAAAGAACCCTGGGCGGGCTACCGCATTGCGTCTAGGGTGGCGTTATGGACCTCACCGAACTGCTGGAGCTGGAGCATCAAGGGTGGAAGTCCCTGTGCAACAGCGCAGGAGCAGATTTCTACGGGAAGATGATGACCGACGAAGGCGTCATGACCCTGGCCCATGGCTTCGTGCTCGACCGTGATCAGGTCGTCGCTTCGTTGAACGATGCGCCGCCGTGGAGCTCGTACGAGATTTCCGAGGAGCGTCTCGTCCATAGCAGCGACGACGCTGCCGTCCTCGTCTACCGTGGAAAGGCCTGGCGGGGTGACGCCGAGCCTGCGTTCGAGGCGTGGATGTCCAGTGTCTATGTGAAGGCCGGGGACGAGTGGAGGCTGGCGTCCTACCAGCAGACGCCGATCCCGTAGCGAGTTTGTCATCGCCTTGTCGGGAAAAACGGCTGCCGGCACCTGGCGCGGCAGCGCTTTGCCGGTACGGCGTGAGCGAGCGTGAACAGGTGCGCCTGTTCAGTGGCGCGAGCTGAAGAGGGCGGGCGAGGGCAACGATCACAGCATCAGAGGCGTTTTGTGACTGGCCCTGTTCCAGCCGGGTCAGATAGGTCTTCGAGACCCCGGCCAGTTGCGCGAGTTCCCCGCGACGCGGCGCAGCCCTGGAACCCGGTGACGGCCGTAGCTGCTTACCCCGGCCTCGCAGTGTACGGGTGCCCGCTCTGCCAGCACTGCTGAGACATGTAGCCGGCGCAAGGGGCTCTGGAGTGCCGGCTACTGGCGCTCCATCCCCACGCTGTGCGGCTCGTCGCCGGCTGCTGTGTCGGTCCCGCGCCGTAGAATCTCAGTGAAGGCAGCGTGTCAACTGGCGACTGAGTGGAGGTGATCGGGGTGGCCGTGCGCGTTGAGGTTGCCCCCGATCTGCTGCACTGGGCAGTCGAACGTGCTGGGTGGGACGACGAAACCGTCGAACGTCGCGCTCCTCGCCTCGATGAGCGGGTTGCCGGCTGGCATCGTCGAACCCGGCTTTGGCGGATCTTCGTCAACGGTGCTGGCACCAAAGCCGCGCAGATCTTCACCATGATCCACGAACTCCACCTCACCCGCTCCCTGCCGGAGCTGAACCTGGAAGGGCAGTGATGCAGACGTTGTCGCCAAGGATCGGGGGGCTGAACTTCACCGCTGTTGATGTTGAGACAGCCAATTCCCAGCGTGCCTCCATCTGCTCGGTCGGTGCAGCCCGGGTCCGAGACGGTGAGGTAGTCGAAATCTGGTCGTCGCTGGTGCGCCCGCATGCGGAGCTGGCAGAGTTCCACGAGCGGAATATGGGTGTGCATCAGATTCGTCCGGCAGACGTGGCTGAAGCACCCGAATGGGACCAGGTCTATGCCGAGCTATTGGCCTTCGCCGGGGAAGACGCTCTTGTCGCCCACAGCGGGTTCGACGCCTCAGCAATTGGGCAAGCCACTATGATCTACGACCTCGAGCCGGTGGAAAACCCCTGGTACGACTCGGAGATCATCTCCCGCAACCTGCTCACGCTGGCCTCATATCGCCTCCCAGCGGTCTCAAACTTCCTGGAGCTACCGAATTTCGAGCACCACACCGCTGAAGAAGACGCGCTCCAGTGCGCCCGCATCATCACAGCCCTTGCTCGCAGGACTGGCAGCAGCACACTGGAAGAGCTTTTCAGAGCGGGTGCTGCACAGGCTGCAAAGAGCATGTCCGGGAGGAGAGCCCCCGGTGACTTCAGCGGATTATCGACTGTTGAGCCTTTGGCCGGCGAACAGGTCGTCTTCACCGGGACCCTCCAGACCTTGAAGCGAGCAGAAGCGCAGGCTCTGGTGCAGTCCTTGGGCGCGAAGAGCCAAAGCGGGGTCACGAAAACCACTACTTTGGTGGTCAGCGGAGACTTCGACCCGCGAGCACTACGACCAGGTGCAGAGATCTCCCGCAAGCTTCAGAAGGCTCGACTTCTCGCTGAGGCCGGGCAGCCCCTTGAGATTCTCACCGAGCAGGACTTTCTCGACCGGATCGAGGTCACCCGCGAAGCCCTGGAAGAGGCCACCCGTGAACAGAGAGTCCCTCGGGCATCGCACTGGCTTCCTGCCTACGTGCTGGACCAGGCCCGGGAAGCAGCAGCCCGATATGTGGGGTACAACGCGTGGATAAGGGCCGCGCTGCGGCACCCCGGCGGCAGGGCAGCACCAGGAGATCCTTGTATTCGGTGCGGCGGTGCACTGGCAGACAGGCTCTACTGGCTTCTCTACGAGCGCCACATCTGTGGAGACCGCTGTGCGTCCTCCCTCAAGCGCGCGGCCAAACGAGCGTGGGATCAAGCAAATATCCAGCGCCCAGCAGCTCCGTCATATGAGGAGATGTACGGGCGCCGGTGATCTCCGCTCAGTGGATGTTGGGAAAGCGGTCATCCTCGGGCGCTGACCTCTGAGGGGGCCTAAAGCAGAAGATCGCCGCCTGGTGAAAGCCTTGGCCATTTCTATCTGGTGCGCAGGTGCGGGTCAGTCGCTGTGCCCGGTAACCTCACAGCGAAGACGAAAGAGCGACGATCCGACTCACTGAGCCCTTCGTCGCCCTCGCACCAGCACCGGATTCGACCGGTGCCAGGTGTTCTAGTAGGTCTGAAATTGTGGACCTCCGTAGAGAGTTCGAGAACCCTTGCCCAGCCTTGAAAACAGTGGCTTCTCGCAGGTCGCGGGGGGTCTACCGGCGGGATCGGAGGCCTCTGGAGCCGTCTGTGGTGGACTCGCGGGGGCGGATGGTGCGCGCAGTTGGGATGACTCAAACCTTCCTGAGCCCGGCGCAGGTGGACGAGCTAGTGGCCCTCTACGAGGCGGGTGCGACGCTGGTGGAGCTGGGTGAGCGGTTCGGCGTGCACCGCCGAACGGCTGCTGCACATCTGGTCCGCCGCTCGGTCCGGATCCGCAGGCGCGGTCTCGATGAGTCCCACCTCGCCGAAGCGGTCGAGCTGTATGCCGGAGGGCTGAGCCTGATGGAGGTTGGACTGCGGTTCGGGGTCAGCCAGCAGGCAGTCCGACGCGCGCTGGCCGTGGAGGGCGTCGAGATTCGCCCCAGCGGGCGCCGCCAATCCGTATGAACCAGCCCTCGTGCTCGGTGTCGTAATCACTCGTCGCACCCATCGACGGGCCGGGCCGTCGCCTTCGCAGTCACAGGCTCGCGGCGACCAGCACCTCGACCAACTGCTCAGGTTCGAAGATCAGCTTGGTATCGAAACGCTCATCGAGCTTGTCGTCCTTATTGCGGGTCAGGGCACGCACCCACTGTTGCTCGGTGAACACCACGTCGCAGTAGACAGCGGGAACGGGTAGTTGGACGACATCGATGAAGTCGTTCGCCTTCCACTTCTGATGTGGACGCGGATGGAGGTGCTTGCTCACCCGCAGCGCGTTCGTCACCTGTCGGGTTGGGAGAGACTCAACGATCTGGAGAAGACCAACTCCGCCCAAGGACTCGGCCACTTCCGTGGCGCTGATGCTTGCAGCCGTGACTCGATCACGGATGGTCGGGGCGATGTCGTTGAAGTCCGAGTGGATGACCGCCGGAAGCAACTCAGCACGCGGAATCTTCCGGCGCGCGATGTCTTCAGCGACGCTGGCTTCGTGCTGTACGAACAAGTCACCCCAATTGATTAGGTCGAGCGGGAGGCCCACGCGCGCGTGAGTGCTTGGACCTGCGCGCAGCAGTAGCTCTTCGAACTGGCGGTCGATCGGGGCTCGGATGTCGCTGGTCTTGTCCTCGGAGGCGGCCCGCTCATCGGTCGGTCTCGTTGAGTTGCGGACGCCGCCAGCGGTCAGGTGAGCGATGCCACGCCCGAAGACGCGAGGCGCCGTCACATTGGTTGGCCGTCCGAGACGGGCCTGTAAGGCCATGTCGATCTCGTAGTAGAGAAGTTGCCTGGGTGTGGTTGGAGTGACCCCCTAGATTCGGTCCAGTAGTTATGTGAGTTGCACTAGCGCCCGCCCTTAGCGGGAGGAAGACTGGTGTGAC